>CAVOGV010000015.1:0-63511 GCA_963695445.1 uncultured Gammaproteobacteria bacterium
CCGTCTTCGAGTTCGATGCCGTTGACCAGCTGTTTCAGAGTTGCGTCGGCGACCTGGCCATGTATGCGCACCGCATATTCCCGCTCAACGCGCCGCGATGGGTGGCATGCAGTCGATTCGCCAGTAAGCTCGTCATGGTTGGTGACCAGCAGCAGGCCGGCGGTGTTGAGGTCGAGCCGACCAACCGCGATCGAGCGTCCATCGCGAATGCCCGGCAGGCGCCGGAAGATCGTGGGCCGATCTCCGGATCGCGACGCGTGACGACCTCCCCCTCGGGCTTGTGGTAGGCGAGCACCACGGGCCGCGCCTTACGTGGCGCGCGACGTTTGACGTCGGTGCCATCGACGCGGACACGGTCGGAGGGCGACACCCGGTCGCCGAGCTTGGCCAGTTGGCCGTTGACGCGCACGCGTCCTTCCCTGATCCAGCCCTCGATCTCGCGCCGCGAGCCGAGCCCGGCCTCGGCTAGGGCCTTTTGAAGCCGCACCGGCTCGCCGGCCGGGGCCGGCGGATTGCGGCGCGGGCCGGTGGGGTCTACGCCGGTCGATCATTGGTCTGCTTCCAGAGCTGGTCGGTGCAGTGCGTCGTGGTAGCGGTCAGCGCCATTGCTGGCGGGCGTGCCGGGTTCCGGATTGTTCGCTGGAGGGCTCTCGCTCAGATGCGGCCGCGACTGGGCCCGACTCGATCTGGGCTCGGCTCCGCAGGCGAACGGTTTCGGGCGGCCGGTCGGCTGCTGGGATCACGGTCAGGTAGCCGCGCGGGCGACCGCCGTCGTCGGATTCGTCCGCACTAGGTCGCCGCCGCCCTGCAGGTCCAACGCATCGGCAAAGAAGATGGCTCGCGTATCTCCGCCAATGGCGGCAGTCGTTCCAGCGACCGCAGCCCGAAGTAGTCGAGAAACCGGCGCGTGGTCGCGAACAGCGCCGGGCGGCCAGGCACGTCGCGGTGACCGACGACGCGAATCCAGTCACGCTCGCTCAGGGTCTTGACGATCTGGGTACTGACCGCGACGCCGCGGATGTCTTCGATCTCGCCGCGGGTGATGGGTGACGGTACGCGATCAGGGCCAGGGTCTCCAGCAACGCGCGGGAGTAGCGCGCGGGCCTCTCCTCCCACAGCCGGCCGACCCAGGGGGCGACCTCGCGACGCACCTGGATGCGCCAGCCGCCGGCCACCTCGACCAGCTCGATGCCGCGTCCCTGGTAATCATCGCTGATGGCGGCGACGGCGTCGCGGACCTCATCCCGCGGCGGACGCTGATCGTCCGAGTACAGCCCCAGGATCTGGTCAACCGTCAGCGGCCCGCCGGCCGCCATCAGGGCGCCCTCGACGACCTGTTTGACCGGCGGCGCGGCGCACGGAAAGGGCATTGAGCACCGCGCGCGTGGGGTCCGAGCCGCACGCCGACGCCTGGCCGACCTGCTCCGCCAGAGCCGTCTGCTGCGTCACCAGGCGGGGTGCCCGCGGAACTCACGCTTCGGCCTGCCGCAAGCGGACGTGGATCGGCGCGTAGGGCTCGGACTGCACCAGCTCCAGCGTCGCGGCCTTGATCAGTTCGAGAATGGCCAGGAAGCTGACGACCACGCCGGCGCGGCCCTCCGTGATGTCGAACAGCGCCACGAAGGGCACGAAGCCGCCGTGCTGCACCCGCTCCAGCACCTGCGACATGCGCTCGCGCAGCGACAGCGATTCGCGCTCCACCCGGTGACTGGTGAACAGGTCGGCTCGCCCATGCACCTCGCGCAGGGCCAGCAGCACTTCCACGAGCTCCACCGTCGGCGGAATGCGCGGCACGTGTCCGGCGGGCACATCCGCGTGCACCGGGAAAACAATCCCGCTCGAGTCGCGGCAGCGCGTCGATGTCCTGGGCCGCCTGCTTGAAGCGCTCGTACTCCTGCAACCGGCGCACCAGTTCGGCACGCGGGTCCGTCTTCGTCGTCGGCGCTCTCGGGACGCGGCAGCAGCATGCGCGATTTGATCTCGCACAGCATCGCGGCCATCACCAGGTATTCGGCGGCCAGCTCGAGGTTCAGGTCCTTCATCAGCTCGACGTAGTCCATGTACTGCTCGGTGATCTCGGCGATCGGGATGTCGAGGATATCCAGGTTCTGTCGCCGGATCAGGTACAGCAGCAGATCCAACGGCCCCTCGAAGGCATCGAGAAAGACCTCCAGCGCGTCCGGCGGGATGTAGAGGTCCAAGCGGCAACGTCAGCATCGGCGTGCCCTGCACCACGGCGAAGGGCATCTCCTGCTGACGCGGAGGCGACTCGGCGGGTTGTTGGTCGATGTTCTGCATAGGGACGGTCTGCATGCGGTCTTGGTGTCAGGCCCCTTCCAGTTGCTCGCTCAGCCTGGGCTTAGCCCGGCCTCAGCCCTGGCTCAACGACATGGCGAGGCGGACCTCTTCCATGGTCTCTCGGGCCACGTCGCGCGCGCGTTCGCAGCCCTCGTTGATCGCGGACCAGACCACCTCGGGCTGCGCTTCCAACTCGCGGGCACGCGCCTGAATCGGCGCCAGTTCCGCGCGCACCGCCTCGATGACCGGCTGTTTGCATTCCAGGCAGCCGATGCCGGCACTGCGACACCCCTGCTGCACCCAGTCTTTGACCTCGTCGCTGGAGTAGACCTCATGGAATTGCCAGACCGGGCAGAGCGACGGATTGCCGGGGTCGGTCCGGCGCACCCGCGCGGGATCGGTGGGCATGGTGCGCAGCTTTTGCTCCACCTCGTTCGGATCATCGCGCAACGAGATGGTGTTGCCGTAGGACTTGGACATCTTCTGCCCATCCAGGCCCGGCATCTTGGCGGCGCGTGTCAGCAACGGCTGCGGTTCCGGCAGGATCACCCGCCCGCCACCCTCCAGATAAGCCGAACAGTCGCTCGCGATCGCCGAGGGTGATGTTGCCCTGACTCTCCAGCAGCGCACGGGCCACGTCCAGGGCCTCCTGATCGCCCTGTTCCTGATAGCGGCGCTTGAGCTTGTCGAACATCTTGGCGTTCTTCTTGCCCATCTTGCGCTTGGCCTGCTCGGCCTTTTCCTCGAAGTCCGCCTCACGGCCGTAGATGTGATTGAAGCGGCGCGCGATCTCGCGGGTCATCTCCACATGCGCGACCTGGTCTTCACCGACCGGCACCTGCCCGGCCTTGTAGATCAGGATGTCCGCGCTCTGCAACAGCGGATAGCCGAGGAAGCCGTAGGTGGCCAGGTCCTTTTCCTTGAGCTTCTCCTGCTGATCCTTGTAGCTCGGCACGCGCTCCAGCCAGCCGAGCGGCGTGATCATGGACAGCAGCAGATGCAGCTCCGCATGCTCCGGCACCCGGGATTGAATGAACAGGGTCGCCGAGCCGGCGCTGACGCCGGCCGCCAGCCAGTCCACGACCATGTCGTAGCTGGCCTGCGGGATGTTGGACGGGTCGTCGTAGTCGGTGGTCAGCGCGTGCCAATCGGCGACGAAAAAGAAGCACTCGTACTCGTGCTGCAGTTCGATCCAGTTCTTGAGCACACCGTGGTAGTGGCCCAGGTGGAGCTTGCCGGTGGGTCGCATGCCGGAGAGCACGCGGGCGTGTTGAGCGGAGACTGTGGTCAAGGTAGGTTCGCCTTGTTGCAGGTCGTTGTGGCGGATTGAAAGGGTTGAATCAGCGCAAGTCAGATGCCGTTAGATCTCGAATTGGTCGCGCACCAGGGCCGACGCGGGCATGAGATCCAGCGCGGTGCTGACCACCGGACGCAGCACGACACCGAGCAGCCCCGGCGGGTGGCCGTTGGGCAAGAACATCAGCGCCAGCAGGATCAGGATGCCGTAGGGCTCCAGTCGCGAGAACCGGAAAGCGAGGCGCGGCGGCAGCAGGGCATTCAGGATACGGCCCCCATCCAGCGGCAACAATGGAAACAGGTTGAGCGCCATCAGGAACAGATTGATCAAGATGCCGATGACGCACATGTCGCCGTAGGCATAGAGCGACCTCCGACGGAATCGGCACCACCAGCACGATCAGGGCCATGAGCTTGATCGCCAGCCCCCAGGCCAGCGCCATCAGCAAGTTGACGGCAGGTCCGGCCAGGGCGACCAGCGCCATGTCCCAACGCGGATCTCGTAGCCGTCGCCAGTCCACCGGCACCGGTTTGGCCCAACCGAACAGAAACGGCACGCCCACCAGGGACTTCGACATGAAGAAGATGCTGAGCGGCACCAGGATGGTACCGACCGGATCGATGTGTTTGATCGGATTGAACGTGACGCGCCCGAGCAGCCGGGCGGTAGGATCGCCGCGTTGATTGGCGACCCAGCCGTGGGCCGCCTCATGCACGGTGATCGCAAACAAGACCGGAATGGCGACGACAGCGATCAGCGACAGGGTCTGGGAAAGATTTTCCATGCGTCATGCTCAGCGTTGCAACGGCAGTGGTCCGTGGCGACGGCGCAGGCGGGACTTAGACATCGAACAATGCGGTGTCGCCCTTGCCGGCACGGACGACAACCGGCGGCTCCTTGGTCATATCGACCACGGTGGTCGGCTCGGTGCCGCACTGGCCAGCGTCGATGATCAGGTCGACGCAATGGCCGATGCTCTCACGGATCTCGTAGGTGTCGTCCAGCGGATACTCGTCTCCGGGCAAGATCAAGGTGGTGCTCAGGATGGGCTCGCCCAGCTCGCTCAGTAGGTCACGCACGATCGGCGTGTCGGGGACGCGGATACCGATGGCGCGCCGCTTCGGGTGCAACAGCCGCCGCGGCACCTGCTTGGTCGCCAGGTAGATGAAGGTGTAAGGACCCGGAGTCAACGATTTCAGCTGCCGGTAGGCGCTGTTGTCGATGCGCGCGTAAGTGGCGATCTCGGACAGGTCGCGACAGACCAGCGTGAAATTGTGCTTATCGTCGACACGGCGGATCTGCCGGATGCGGTCGAGCGCCGACTTGTCACCGATGGCGCATCCCAGCGCGTAACAGGAGTCGGTGGGATACACCACCACGCCACCGGCGCGAAACACCTCCGCCGCACGGGCGATCAGCCGCGGCTGCGGGTTGTCGGGATGGATTTGTATAAAATCTGCCATGAGTACAGTCGCTAGTGCGAATTCCTAATTCCTAATTCAATTCCTAATTGCTAATTACTCGCTACCAACACCCCACCCACCGGTGCCGCGGCACGACCAAACCCAGGCACGCTCCAGATCGACCTGCAGCCATCCGGCAGCGCCGGCAGTCGGCCGAGTTCGAGCCAGGGATTGTCCGGACCGTGATAATCGGAGCCGGCCGAGGCGAGCAGACCGTTCTCCGCGGCATGCCGGGCGAAGACGAAGTAATCGTCGCGGCTGTGGCTACCGGAGACCACCTCCAGACCACGGCCACCGCATTCCTTGAATTCGGCGAACAGCCGCTTCAGCTTGCTGCGGGTAAAGCCATAGCGCGCCGGATGCGCGATCACCGCATCACCGCCGGCGGCGCGAATCCAGCCGACGGCGCTCGCGAGCGTGGTCCATTCACCCGCCACGTGGCCGGGTTTGCCGGTTACCAGGAAGCGCTTGAAGACACCGCGAAGATCATCGGCAGCGCCGCGCTCGACCAGGAAGCGAGCAAAATGCGTCCGCCCTATGAGCCCGCCGGTGGCATAGGCGCGGGCACCGTCCAATGCCCCGTCGTAGCCGGCCTTGGCGAGTTTGCGGGCGATCTCCTCAGCGCGCCAGACGCGATGGGACTGCAAACCCTGCAAGCCCTGCAACAAGGCGTCGCAGGACGTGTCCAGATCGAGCCCGACGATGTGCACGGTGCGCCCGCCCCAACTGACCGAGATCTCGACGCCCGGGATCAGCGTCACGCCGACGGACTCGGCGGCCGTTGCCGCCTCGTCGATGCCCGCCACCGTATCGTGGTCGGTGAGCGCCATCGTCTCGATGCCCGCGGCACCGGCGCGCCGCACCAACGCCGCCGGTGACAGGGTGCCGTCGGAGGCCGTGGAGTGTGTATGCAGGTCGGGTATCTTGGACATCAGCGCCATTCTACCCGATCGACTGACGGGCGGATGACCGCTTTGCGCTAGACGGCTACACGCCAGGGTCGATGCGCTGTTAAACTTCGCGGGATATGTTTCCGCTTGCCGATCCAGTCTCTATCCGCGACGAGGTCGCGCGTCTTGTCGAGCGACTCGAAGACGCGCGCGACGACGCGAGGCGGTCGGACTCGGCGCAGGAACCGTCGGAACAGCAGCGACTCACGGACGCCTTGGCCGACGTGCTCGACGCCCTGCAGCAGCGCGAACGCGGTACCGATACAGGCCCCGGCGGGCCTGAACCGACGCTGGGCGACCTTGGCGACCATGCCATCGATCTGCTCGCGCGGCTCGCCGAGATTGCGCGTCGCATGCAGCTGGACGCTGAGGCCGACGCGCTGCATCGGCTGACCCTGCCGCTGGCCTGCTGCGTTGCCCGTGGTGGCGGAGAACTCACGCACATCGGCCCAGTGGTCAATGCCGCCGCCGCGCTGGCCAACGCCCTGCGCGACCCGGCCGAACTCGCGGTCCTTTTCCGCATGATCGACGACGTCTTTCGCGCGGTGTCGCCGCGGGTCTCGGACGCAGAAGCCGACAGCGAGGGCCAACGCGCCTGGCGGTTGCTCATCATCAATCGCGCCATCGTGGCCACCCGCACCCAGCAGCCGGCGCTGATGGAGAGCGCCTTCGGCACACTGATCGAACAGGCGCCGGATGACGCAGCCGGCTTCTTTCGCGAAGGCATGGAGCAGATGGAAGCCCTCGACTACCCAGCCGCCGTGCGCATCGTGATGCAACGCTACCATGACGCCCAAGTCGGCGCTCGGCGCTTGCATTAACCGTCGTCGCGACACCGGCTCCGGCAACCCGCATCAGCGCGGCGTCGCATCACCGACCTGGCCTCATCGGGATCACTCGCCAGCATGAAGTTTCTCGCCGATTTCTTCCCCGTCATCCTGTTCTTCGTCGCCTACAAGCTCTACGGCATCTACGTGGCGACCGCCGTCGCTATTGCCGCCTCGGCAGCACAGGTGATCTGGACGCGCATTCGACACAAGCGCACCGAGCCCATGCACCTGGTCACGTTGGGGCTGCTGGTGGTGTTCGGCGGGCTCACGCTTGCGCTGCACGACCCGATCTTCGTCATGTGGAAGCCCACCATCGTCAATTGGCTGTTCGCCGGAGCCTTCTTGGTCAGCCAGTTCATCGGCGAGAAGACCCTGGTGGAACGCATGATGAGCCAGGCCATCGAGGTACCGCATCAAATCTGGCGACGACTGAACCTGGCGTGGGTAGGCTTTTTCATCGTCTCCGGCCTGGCGAATCTCTATGTCGTCTATATCGGCAGCGGTTTCTTCCCGGCGAGACAGGCCTTGCTCGACGCCACCGGCGAAGCGGACGTCGACCTCTCGCAGTGCGCGGACCTCTTCGCCGACGCGCACCTCGCGCTCTGCCAGGTCGCCCAGTCCGGCGAGGAGCTTTGGGTCAACTTCAAGCTGTTCGGTATGATGGGACTGACCATCGTCTTCGTCATCGCGCAGGCGTTCTATCTCGCCCGCCACATCCAGGACAACGAGCAGGAACAGGAGGCCGACTGACATGCTCTACGCCATCATCGCAAGCGACCAGCCGAATAGTCTCGCCGACCGCCGCGGGGCCAGACCGGCACATCTCAAGCGCCTCGAAGCGCTACAGGCGGAAGGTCGCCTGCTATTGGCGGGACCGCATCCCGCCATCGACGCGACCGATCCGGGCGAGGCCGGTTTCACCGGCTCCCTGGTGGTCGCCGAGTTCGAGGATCTCGATGCCGCCCGCGCTTGGGCCGACGCCGACCCCTACGTCGCCGCGGGGGTCTACCGGTCGGTAGAGGTCAAACCGTTCATCAAAGTGTTTCCATCCTGAGTCGCTCCACGACTCCATACCACAACCCTTTAGCAACAGAACACGTCAACAGGACATCATCCATGAGACCAGCCATCCCCTTCTCCCTGATGCTGACCGCGGCCATCGCCGCCGCCCCGGCAATCGCACCCGCGCAGGACGCCGCCACCGACGCCAACACCAACATCGCCAGCGTCAACGGCCAAGACTACAGCCTCAATCTGTTCCGCATCTTCTATACCCAGCGCATGCAGGAAAGCGGTGGCCAGAACACGCCGGCATTCCAGGAGCAGGCCTTCAACGAGTTTCTGAGCATGGTCGTCGCCGCCCAGGAGGGCGAGAAGCGCGAGCTTGCCGACAACGCCGACGTCAAGACCGCGCTTGAACTGCAACGGATGATGATCCTGTCCAATGCCGCTCTGCAGAGCATGGGCAACGACAGTCCGCCGACCGAAGACGAACTCAAAGAGGCCTACGACAAGTTCAAGGAACAGGCCAAGCGTACCGAGTACAAAGCGCGCCACATCTTGGTCGACGACAAGGCCAAGGCCGAAGACCTGATCAAGAAATTGGACGCATCCAAGGGCAAAGACTTCGACAAGCTGGCCCGGGAGAACTCCCTCGGCCCAACCGCCGAAAAGGGCGGCGATCTCGGCTGGTTCGACGCACGTCAGATGGTCAAGCCATTCTCCGATGCGGTCGGCACCCTGGAGGTCGGCAGTTTCACCGAGCAACCGGTACAGACCCAGTTCGGCTGGCACGTCATTCTGTTAGAAGACACGCGTACCGCGGAGCCGCCGTCGTTCGAGGAGGCAAAACCGAACCTCGAGAATGCCGTGAAGCGCCAGAAGATTGCCGACGAACTCAACACGCTTCGCGAGAACGCCAAGGTTGACCTGAACCAGGACGTGGTCAAGCTCAAGGAGCCGACGGAAGAAGCGCCAGAGTCGAAGGACTGATCCGCGCTCCGGCACCCCAAACCCCGCTGACCCGGCCCTGCGCCGGGAAGCGGGGTGTTCAAGATCTCATTTTGGTTGCTTGAGGGCACCAACATCTTCACGTAAGACGTAGTCGAACTTCCTCGTTGTCGTTGTCGTTGTCGTTGTCGTTGTCGTTGTCGAGCCAGCCTCCAACCGACGGAACTTCAAAGCGCTTCGCGGCTTCACATCAGCGGTTTCGTGCGCACATTGCTTGCCACCCGAAGCACGAAAACGGGCGCGACAACGAGTCAGTATGCCGCCCTAACCAGCGCCGACCATGACCCGTCGGTCTAAGGCATCGGTTCGCTAAGATAGAGTGAAGATAGAGTGGATCACCAGCAACCGCCCGGGCCCCGCGAACGGCAGCGAGATACGACCCCAACGAAGCGGGCTGCCCGGCGCTGCGGTTCGGACGAAACGACCGGGAACGGCTTACGGCTCACAGACCTTGGCCACTGGGCGGTCGTACAGGGGCTGGATCGGACGTGCATTCGGACCGATCAGTCGCGCCAGCCGCAGCAGGTCAGACGCGTCCACTTCCAGCGCCTCGTGCAGCACAAACCAACGCACACCCTCGGTACAGGGCGGCCGGGTCAACGAGCCCGGATAGGCGTAGTAGTCTTTGCGTCCCGGCAGCAGAAAGACGCCGTTGACACCCACGTTGCGGCCGTAGAACTGCTCTCCGGGCTCGCTCGGTGCATTGTCCACGACCCGCCGCAGGATTTGATTGACACGCCGACCGGCGCGTAGCGGTACCGCCACCACCGCGATGTCACCGCGGTTGTTGCCGTGGATCAGCTGTAGTTCGCCGTCGGCCACGCGTCCGTCGATGGCATGCTCCGCGGGCACGTGAAAGCGCAGTTCCACCAGCTCGTAGCTCAGCCCGTCCACCACCAGGTAGCTGCCACGATCGTAGCCGAGTCGCAACGCATGGCCGTCGTTGGTGATATACAACGCGCTGCTGCGATACCTGAAACGCAGCGGCTCACAGGGGGCGGTAACGGTGGCGGGCGTATCGATCGACACCGGCGACTGCAATCGACCGATGCCGCAGGCTGAAAACTTCGGCGACAGATCGGCCCATCCGCTCCGGACCCGAACTGCCGGCGTAGGACCAGACCGCCGGAGTCCCCGGCTCAGCGTCCAACGTGCGTTCCCACGCGGCGGCATTACCGCCGCCGAGCAGCAGCCCCATCAGCAGCCCGGCAAGCACGCCGTCGCATCTTGTGTTCCATGTCGCAGCCATCGATCACCCCCGACGCAGCAAGGCGTCGTCTAGTGTTTGTCGTTACCGCGCTTGCCGAGTCCCGTGATGGGCACCACCTGCGCGGCCTGGGGCTCGTCGCTGTAGTAGGGACGCTCGCCACCACGGCCGTCCGCATCCGCCATTTCCTTCTCCCGCGCGGAAATCAGCGCGAGACATTGCCGCACGTCCTGAATGGTCCCCTCGGACAGCGGATGCTTCATGCCGGGCGGTGGCGTGACGTCCTTGATGACGGCTGCCAGCGTCTTGCGCATGGCGATCAAGATTCGCTGTTCTTGGCTGAGTTCTGGCATTCGTGTGATCCCCGCAGACTGGGTTGATGATTGACTGGGTTGATGATTTAAGATGCAAACCGCGGTAGTCAACGCGCGTCGATCAGTCGCAGAAACTGCGCCTCGTCGAGCACCGTGACACCGAGGGATTCGGCCTTTTCCAATTTCGATCCAGCCTCGCTGCCCGCAAGCAGGTAGTCGGTATTGCGCGAAACGCTGCCCGTGACCTTGGCCCCCAGCGCCTGCAACTCGGCCTTGAACGCATCGCGCGGTCGGCTCAGCGTACCGGTGATGACGAAGACCTTGCCCGCCAGCGGGCGCTCGCCTGCACGCGTGCGCGCCCGCGGCGGCCTCGGGTCGGCGCCAACGAATACCGCCGAGCTCGGGATCGAGCAATCGCTCGATGACCTCCCGGTTGTGGGGCTGGGCAAAGAACGCCTGGATGTGCGCGGCAACGATGGGCCCAACCCCTTCGATCATGCTCTGCTCACCGCCGCGCAACGCCTCCGGGCTGGCCGCGCGCAATGCGGCGATACCGTCGAACCGCTCGGCGATGCGTGCGGCAGTGTCCGCGTTGAGACCCCGCACGCCGAGCCCCGCGAGCCAGTCGCCGAGGGCACCTTCCGGTTCGGCGTCCGGATGCTCGGCAAGGTAGTCGAGCAGCGCGGCGGCGGTCTTCGGGCCGACACCGCGCACGCCGCTGCGGACGAAGTCCGTGGCCTCGGCGGACATCAACGGCGCCAGGTCGCCAAAGTGGTCGGCGAGGGCCGCGGCGGTGGCCTCGCCGACCTCGCGAATGCCGAGCGCGTAGATGAAGCGGGCCAAGGTCGTCTCACGACTGCGCTGCAGCGCGTCGAGCAGATTTTGCGCGGACTTCTCGCCCATGCGCTCCAAGCCCGAGTAATCCTCCAGGCCGAGCCGGTACAGGTCGGACGGGTCGTGCACCAGATCCCGCTCCACCAGCTGGTCGATCAGCTTGTCGCCGAGCCCTTCGATATCCATCGCCCGGCGCGACGCGAAGTGCCGGATGGCCTCCTTGCGCTGGGCCGCGCAAAACAGTCCACCGCTGCAACGGGCCACGGCCTCGCCCTCCGCCCGCACCACGTCCGAGCCGCATACCGGGCAATGCGCTGGCAGTTCGACCGGCAGCGCACCTTCGGGGCGACGCTCGGGCAACACCCGCACCACCTCCGGGATCACATCGCCGGCGCGGCGCACGAACACCGTATCGCCGATGCGGACGTCCTTGCGCCGCACCTCGTCCATATTGTGCAGGGTCGCATTCGAGACCGTCACGCCGGCCACCTGCACGGGCGCCAGCCGCGCCACCGGCGTCACGGCACCGGTGCGCCCGACCTGGAACTCAACCGCCTCGACGGTGGTGAGTTCCTCCTGCGCGGGAAACTTGAACGCGATCGCCCAGCGCGGCGCGCGCGAAACGAAGCCGAGCGTTTCTTGATCGGCGCGGCGGTCGACCTTGAAGACGACGCCATCAATCGCGTAATCGAGCGCTTCGCGGCGGCGACCGATCTCGCGATGGTAGTCGATACAGGCATCGACGCCGGTGACCCGCCGCTGCTCCGGCGACACGGGCAAGCCCCAAGCGCTGAGCCGCGCCAGACCGTCGCTGTGGCTCTCGAAGGCATCAGAGCCGCTGAAGGCGCCCTCGACCACACCGATCCCATAGCAGAACAGGCTGAGCCGGCGCGATGCGGTGATGCGCGGGTCGAGTTGGCGCAGGCTGCCGGCGGCGGCGTTGCGTGGATTGGCAAACTGCTTGCCGCCGCTGGCCCGCGCCCTGCGCATTGATGGCGGCAAAGTTGGCCTGCGTCAGGAACACCTCGCCGCGCACCTCCAGCAACGCCGGGATGTCACCGCTGGCGCCCGTGCAACCGCAGCGGCACCGACTGAATGGTGCGCACCTGAGCGGTGACATCCTCGCCGCGGTAGCCGTCGCCGCGCGTCGCCGCCTGCGACAGGACACCCGCTTCGTAGACCAGACTGATGGCGAGACCGTCGAGCTTTGGCTCGGCCGAATAGGTCACCGCGTCGACGCCGAGCCCGCGACGCACGCGTCGGTCGAACTCGCGCATCTCGGCCTCGTCGAGGGCATTGTTCAGCGACAGCATCGGCAGGCGATGCTCGACCTCGACAAAGCCCGCAGAGCGGCTCACCACCCACCCGCTGCGTCGGCGAATCGGCGGTCAGCAGGCTGGGATAAGCGGCCTCCAACGCCTGAAGCTCACGAAATAGCCGATCGTATTCGGCATCCGGGATCTCGGGATCATCCAGGACGTAGTAGCGATAGGCGTGATGGGTAAGATCCCGACGCAGCGTCTCGGCGCGCTGCACGGCTTCCGCCGGCGGAACGGGCAGTCCCTCGCTCATTCGCCGCCGGGGAGACCCGGTTTACCCTGGACTAGCGCCGAGACCTGCCCGCGCAAGATACCCGCACGCTCCGCGGTCAGGGTCAGGCGACCTCGCTCCTGGACATCGCCACCGAGCTCTTCGGCCAACATGCGGGCTGCATGCAGCAATTCGTCATAGACCATCAGATCGCTCGGGGCGCCGGTGAGCTGCGCGAACAACGCAAGCCCCGGCGTCTCGAAATCGTCCATGGCATCGAGCGGAAACGAACCCGGCTTGACCATGTTGGCCATGCTGAAGAGCGGTGCGCGAACACTGTCTTCGGCGGCCTGACGATGAAAGATGTCCATGCTGCCCGGAATCAATCTTGACGCGCTCGGCCGCGGCGAGAATACGTTCGCCGACGAAGGGCTTGTCGACGGCAACAACAAACAGCTGGACCAGCAGCATGTCCTGTCCAGCCGCCGACGGAGCGGACTGCGATGACCCTGACGCGGACTCCGCTGCGGGCTCGTCCTCGAACTCGTCAGCTTCGCGCGCCGTCGCCAGTCACCGCGCTCTGCGGCGCGCCCCTGCTTCGGACTCGAAGTCATCCCAATCCGAGTCATGCAAGGTGTCGCGCCCCTGCGCATGAGCCGAAGCACGGGGTGACTCGGGGATCGGCCCAGCTCTGATTCGGACTCCGCATAGCCCCGCTCGTCGTACTCGTCAAACTCGGACTCGCGGCTCATCTGGCTCCAGCGCCCCCAGATTCGGCTCGCGCTTGTTGCCCAGATAATTGTCCCAGTCATGATCCTCGTCGCGGTCTTCGGCGCGACGCCGTTCCCACAGGTACAGCCCAATGAGGAACGCGGCCCCAACGACGATCAGGATCAGGCGCAGTGTAGCGGCGTCCATTCTGTTCTCGACCCTCTGTGTGTGCTCGCGCGGCAGTATATCAGCGCCAGCGACGTGGTGATGGCAGACATATCGGTCTCGATGGCGTCAATGCAGATTGTTTGGGCAGTAGATAGTGGAGAGTGGCTAGTTGCAAGTGACGAGTTGCTCGGACCTAGCGCCTAGCGCCTAGCGCCTAGCGCCTAGCAGCCACCGTACAGCACGGTGACGCAATGCCGTCCCTTCATCCTTCAAACTTCACACTTCAACATTCAGGACGCCGCAACCATCCGCGCCGCCTCATCCACATCCACCGATACCAAGCGCGAGCAGCCGGGTTCGTGCATGGTGACGCCGATCAGGTGATCGGCGATCTCCATCGTCACCTTGTTGTGGGTGATGAAGATGAATTGGACCTGATCGGACATGGAACGCACCAGTTCGCAAAAGCGCCCGACGTTGGCGTCGTCCAGCGGCGCATCGACCTCGTCCAGCATACAAAACGGCGCCGGGTTGAGCTGGAAGATCGCGAACACTAGCGCCACCGCGGTGAGCGCCTTTTCGCCGCCGGAGAGCAGGTGGATGCTCGCATTCCGCTTGCCCGGCGGGCGCGCCATGATGGTGACACCGGTCTCGAGCAGGTCGTCGCCGGTCAGTTCGAGGTAGGCGTGACCGCCGCCGAAGACCCGCGGGAACAGCTGTTGCAGGCCTTGATTGACGCGATCGAAGGTCTCCTTGAAACGGCTGCGGGTCTCGCGGTCGATCTTGCGGATGGCCGACTCCAGGGTCTCCAGCGAGGTGTTGATGTCGCCGTATTGCTGCTCCAGGTAGCGCATGCGCTCGGATTGCTCATTGAACTCGTCGATGGCCGCCAGGTTGATGTTGCCGAGCCGCTGAATGCGGCCGCGCACCTGGGTCAGCTCGGCATCCCAGGCATCGGCGCTGGCGAGCGGATCGGTTGCTTCGAGAATGGCCGGCGCCGTGCAGTCGCGCTCGGCGAGCTGCTCTTCCAGCGTGCGCCGACGCACCAGCAGTTCCTGGCGCTCGAGTCGCTGCTCGTCGAGTGCGCGCTGAGCCTCCGCCACCGATTGTTCCAGGCGCTGGCGCTGCTGCTCGGCCTCGCGCACGGACTGGTCCAGCGCCTCCATGCGATTGCGCGCGTCCGCCAGCTCGGCCTCTACGTCGAGGCGCAGCGCGAGCTGCTCCTCCAGCTGTTCGCCTTGCTCGGCCAGGGGCTCGGCGTCCTGCTCCAGCGCTTCCAACAACTCGTCTCGGCGTTCACCGAGGCTGCCGAGCTGCTGCTGGGCGCGCGCCAGCGCCGCCTCCACCGCGTCGCGGGACGCCCGCCGGGTCTCGATGCCCACCGTCAGGCGCTGTCGCTCGTCGCGCAGCCGGCCTTCGTCGGCGCGAGCGGTAGCCACGGCGTTGCGCAGGGCATCTCGCGCGGCGGACAGGTCGTCGCGACGGGCGGTGAGCTCCTCGGTCTGTTCTAGCGCCTCGTGCAGGCGCTCGCGGGCGGCCTCGATCTCCTCCAGGGCCTCGGCACGGCCCTCCGCCAGCTCGGCGCGCTCCGCGGCGAGGGTATCGCGGCGCTCCTGCACGTGCTCCAGGCGGGCGCGACCGGCGCCGAGCTCCGCATCCAGCGTGGCGCGTTCGCGGCTGAGCCGAGCGACGCGCTGCAACGCGTCCTCGCGCTCCTGCTCCAGTTCGTGACGCCGCTCGACCAGGGCATCCTGTTGCTCGGCAAGGTCGGCGATGGTCTGCTCCAACTCCTCGCTGGCCGCCTGCAAGGCGCGCAACTCCTCGGCGCGACCAATGCTGCCCGCGATGCGCGGACCATCGGCGGCGCTGCGCACCCAGTCGCGGCCGACCAGGCTGCCATCGCGGCTGATGATCCGCTCGCCGGCGGCGAGTTGACCGCGACGCTGCAACGCCTCGGCGGTCGTCTCGGCGACGCGGACACCGGCCAATAGACCGGCCAGCGGCCAGGGACAGCGCACCCGCGCGAGCAGGCTGTCGCCGTCGGCATCGGCGGACGCCTCGGAGGCGACGCCGAGCAACATCAGCGGACCGCAGTCGAGAGCGCTGGCATGGGTGTCGAGGTCTTGGACACAGAGCGCACCGAGCGACTCCTCGAGCACCGCCTCGACCGCGCGCTCCCAGCCGGCGTCCACCTCGATGGCATCGAGCAGCCGCGGCACGTCCTGCAACTGCTGCCGCGCGATCCAGGCCGCGACGGCATCGTCGCCGCCCTCCAGCGCCGCATCCTGCAACGCCTCCAGCGACGACTGCCGCCCGCGACAGGTCTGCAACTCGGTGCGGGCGGCGTCCAGCCGTCCGGCGACGGCGTGGCGCTCGTCGTCGAGCACGCGCAAGCGCATCGGCGGCAGCGGTCTGCTCGTCGGCGGCGGCGGCGATCTGCTCGTCGAGCCCATCGGAGCGATCGCCCAGCAGCTCCAGGCGAGACGCCAGCTCCGCCGTCTCCAGACGACCCAGCTCCTGCTCCATGCGGGCCTCGCGCTGGGCCTCCTGCTGCAGGCGCTGCTCCAGGTTGTTGATGCGCCCACGCTCGCTCTGGGCCTGTTCGGCGGGTCCCGCGAGCTGCTGCTGCAGGACATCCCACTGGCCCTGCCAGGCGTCGAGACGGGCCTCGTTCTCGGCCAGACCCTCGGCCGCGACCTCGCACTGCTCGGCCGCCGCCGTCAGCAGGGGCAGGTCGCGCTCCAGCTCGTCGGTCAGTTCCGTGAGCCTGGCCTGATCGCGTTCCAGGTGCGACTCGGCGTCACCGAGTTCGCGACGCACGCGGCCGAGTTCCGTCTCCTGCCGCACACGGGTTTCCTTGGCGAACCGAATGGACTGCTCCAACCGGGCGATCTCGGCACCCACGGCGTAGAAGCGCCCCTGCACGGCATTGAAATGATCCGATGCGTCGGCGAAGGCGTCGCGATGGGCCTCGATATCGGCCTCGATGCCGCGCTGCTCGGCGCGACGGGCCTCCAGCGCCACCTCGTGCTCGCCGAGCACGCGCTCGCGCTCGCCGATGTCGCGATCGAGGTCGCGCCAGCGCAGGGCCGTGAGCTGGTCCTCCAGACGCCGCTCGTCGGCCTTCAGCGCACGATATTTCTCCGCCGTGGCGGCCTGGCGTTCCAGGTGCTGGAGCTGCTTGCCGACCTCATCGCGCAGGTCGTTCAGACGTTCCAGGTTCTCGCGCGTATGGCGCATGCGGGTCTCGGTCTCGCGCCGGCGCTCCTTGTACTTGGAGATACCGGCGGCCTCTTCGATGAACAGCCGCAGTTCGTCGGGCTTGGCCTCGATGAAGCGCGAGATCATGCCCTGCTCGATGATGGCGTAGCTGCGCGGGCCGAGCCCGGTGCCGAGGAACAGGTCCTGGATGTCGCGTCGGCGGCAACGCGAGCCGTTGAGGAAGTAGGCGGACTGGCCGTCGCGGGACACCTGACGCTTGACCGCGATCTGATTGAAGGCCGAGAACTCACCGCCGGCGCGACCGTCGGCGTTGTCGAAGGTCAGCTCGATGCTGGCCATGCCCACCGGCTTGCGACCGGTGCTGCCGTTGAAGATGACGTCGGCCATGGACTCGCCGCGCAGCATCTTCGCCGAACTCTCGCCCATGACCCAGCGCACCGCATCGATGACGTTGGATTTGCCGCAGCCATTCGGCCCGACGACGCCGGCGAGGTTGCTCGGGAACGGCACCGTGGTGGGGTCCACGAAGGACTTGAAACCGGCGAGTTTGATTTTTTCGAGCCGCATCGCGGAAAGATACTGAAGGCGATTTCAACGAACAAGCAAAGGTTGACCGACCCATGCCCACGGAGGTTGGTAAGACAGGCCCGCGCACGGTGTCAGGGCGGCCTGTTAGACTTCGTCGCTTTCGCCTTGCGCTGGCCATGCGAACCGCGGCCGGCCACCCTTTTGGAGATGCCCAACATGAGTTCAGCCCCGAGCAAGACGCTCGAGACCTTTGCCAATCCCCGACCCGAGCGCGACTATAGCGTGCGCATCAGGGTACCCGAGTTCACCTGCCTGTGTCCGAAGACGGGCCAGCCCGACTTCGCGGAACTGACGCTGGAGTATGTGCCAGACGCGCTGTGCGTGGAACTGAAGTCGCTGAAGCTGTACGTCTGGTCCTTTCGCGACGAGGGCGCCTTCCACGAGGACGTCACCAATCGCATCCTTGCGGAACTGGTCGCGGCCACATCGCCTCGCTTCATGCGCCTGACCGCCGATTTCAATGTGCGCGGCGGCATCTACACCACCGTCGTCGTGGAGCATCGAGCGCCAGGCTGGACCCCGCCGCAGCCCGTGCAGCTGCCGTGACCGCCGCGCCGGGTGCCCAAGTGGGTATCGGCCTCGACATCGGCACCTCCGGCTGCCGTGTCGTGGCGATCGATGCCCGGCGGCGGCGACTGGCGGCTGCCGAGACGCGGCTGCCGGCACCGGTGCGGGGCGCTGACGGCGCCGTCGAGCAGGACCCGGAACGCTGGTGGGAGGCGACGGTTACGGTGCTGCGCGAACTCGCCGTCGCGCTCGATCGGCGCACCTTCGACAGCGCCGGCGGCGCGGCCCTGTGCGTCGATGCCACCTCGGCGACACTGCTGCTGTGCCAAGCGGACGGCACCCCGCTCGGCCCTGCCCTGATGTACAACGACAGCCAAGCGCGCGCCGCGGCGGAACGCATCGAGGCCGTCGCCGAGCCCACCTCCGCGGCACGCGGCGCCAGTTCCAGTCTGGCCAAGCTGTTGCATCTGAGCGATCAATACCAGCAAAGCGCTCAGGCGCCCACGTTGGCGCTGCACCAGGCGGACTGGATCATCGGCAGGCTGCTCGGACGCTTCGGCGACAGCGATTGGAACAACGCCCTGAAGTTGGGTTTCGATCCGATCTCAAAGACCTGGCCAGGCTGGGTCAAAAGCCTACTGCCCAGAGACGATCTCGCTCCCCCGCGTGCACCCGCCGGGCACCCGGCTCGGCAACCTCTCCCCCGCGATGGCCGAACTCACCGGGCTGCCGCCAACGCTGGCGCTGTGCGCGGGCACCACCGACAGCACCGCGGCCGTGATCGCGACCGGTGCCGCCCGGCCTGGCGATGCGGTGACCAGTCTCGGCAGCACGCTGGTGCTAAAACTGGTGGCGGACAGGCCTGTCTGGGCACCCGAATACGGCGTCTATAGCCAGCGTCTGGGCGAGCGCTGGCTGGTCGGGGGCGCGTCCAACAGCGGCGGCGCGGTGCTGCGGCAGTTTTTCGACGACGCGCAGCTCCACCGGCTTTCACAATCCATCGACCCGGCGCGCGAATCCGGTCTGGACTACTATCCGCTGCCGGCCGCGGGCGAGCGGTTTCCGATCGCCGATCCGACGCGCGCACCCCGACTGACGCCCCGCCCCGCGGACGACGTTCGCTTCCTGCACGGCCTGCTCGAAGGCATCGCCCGCATCGAGCGCGACGGCTATGCACGCCTGACCGAGCTGGGCGCGCCGCCGCCGCGACGCGTACTGACCACCGGTGGCGGCGCGGCAAATGCGGTCTGGAGCCAAATCAGACAGCGATTGCTCGGCGTGCCCGTCACCACCGCCGAGCATCAGGACGCGGCCTATGGCGCCGCGCTGCTTGCCCTGCAAGGAGCGGACGCCTTCGACGGCGAACCGCTGCAGTGAAGGTGCTTGCGTCCCTGCGGCGGCCCTAGGCGCTTGGCCCTAAAGCGGACATGCACTGATCCACCATCGACAGACGTCCATGCCCTGACCAGCCGATCCAATTGACCCCATCGGCATCAGCCTGCCCCGCTACCCGTCAGCTTGTCGTACAGCACCTGAGCATCCGCTGCCTGATCGGAGTTCGGGTGCTCGCGCAGCAAACGTCGCAGGATCGTCACCGCCTCGTTGCCGCGACCCATGCCATCGAGCGCGACCGCGGTGTGGTAGGCGATCTCGGTCTGGGTCGGGTAGGCCAGATGCGCCTGTTGCAGAATGCTCAGGCCGCGGTCGCGCTCACCGCTGTTGAACAGGATCCAGCCATAGGTGTCAGCGACCTCGGGACGGTTCGGATTCAGCTCATAGGCCTTGCCGGCTATCTCCAACGCCCGTGGATCGCCACGTTCATGCAAAAGCCAGGCGAGATTGTTCAGCACCAACAGATTGGCCTCGCCGGCACTGTAGAGGCGCTCGTAAATGGGCAAGGCGCGCTCCGGCATGCCCTCGCTATGCAGCAACATGGCGAGGAACGCCTGCGAGCCGAGGTCGTCCGGCGTGCTGGCCGTCCATTGCTCCAGCATCGTGATTGCCTCGCCCTGTTTGCCGGACCGCACATAGGCGTCCGCAAGCTGGCGTGCGGTCTGCGCATTCGGCTGCAGTGCAAAGGCCTGATTCAGCGGCGCCACCGCGTCCGCCGGGTTGCCGGCCTCAAGCAGCACCGTGCCTTCGATCCGGTAGCCGAGATCCCGCTCGGGATAATCCGCTTGCAGGGCGCGTGCGGTCTCTTGCGCCTCGGCTGAGTCTCCGGCGGCGAGGGCAACCGAGGCGAGTGCGACCCGCGCATCGACGAAGTCCGGCTTCAGGTCGATGGCGCGACGAAAAGAGCTCGCTGCACCGGCGAGGTCTTCGGCCTTCCATTGCGCGCCGCCCTTCAGATAGTGCATGCGCGCATCGTTCGGCTCCTTGCTCAGGATTTGATCGAATGTGCGGATCGCGCTCGCCTCCTCGCCGGCCAGTGTCTGTGCGCGACCGAGCATTTCCAGGGCGTTGACATTGTCCGGAAAGCGGGTCGCCAAGTTGCTGGCGATCGTCAACGCCTGCAGGTATTCGCTGCGGTCGATGTAATAGCGGGTCAGCAGCAGGCCCGGCTGCACCGCCGCCGCGTTCGCATCCTGCGCCTTGTTGAGCCATTCCAGAACCGCACCCTCGTCTGCTCTTAGCTCCGCCAGGGCGGCCATGCCGAGCGAGGCCGCGAGGTTCCGCGGGTCTTGTTCGAGCACCTGCCGATAACGCCGAGCAGCGCCGTCCACATCGTCCTTCGCCACATCCACACGCGCCAGGTTGATCAGCGCGGTATTGAATGTTGGATCGATCTCGAACGCCTTCTCGAAGCGTGCGCTGGCCTCGTCGAGCTTGCCCTGGGCCAGCAGTGCCAGCCCGGTGAGGTTGTACGCGATGGGGCTATCGGGTCTGCGCTGCTCCAACGCCGTGCTGTCGGCGATCGCCTGATCGAAACGCTTTTCCTTCAGCTGCGCCAGCACCAGCAGCACGTCGGCCTGCAGCACCTCTTGCCCGAGGTCGACCGCGGATTCCAACTCATCGATGGCCTCTCCGGTCTTTCCGCCGGCGATTAGCGTCAGCGCCAACTGCGTGCGCAGAGCCGCGACATCCGGCGCAGTTTCGACCGCGCGGGTGAGCCACTCCTGACCGCGCACCTGGTCGCCTGCCAGCATGTAGGCGCTGCCGAGCAGGGCCATGACCTGCGCATCGCCAGAGCCGGCGACCGGCTCCAGCACGTCGACCGCGCCCTCTGGTTCCCGCAGCTTCAGCCGCGTTGCCGCCAGCACCTTGGCCGCTTGCAGGTTATCCGGCATCGCGCCAACGCTGCTCGACAGGTACTCCTCGGCGAGCTGAAGGTCGTTGCGGGCGTAGCTGACGATCCCCATCAGCAACTGACTCTGGGCGTGCCCCGGCTGCGCACCGAGCACCAACTGTAGGTGTTCGGCGGCCGCGTCCCAATCGCGCTCGTAGAAGGCCATGACGCCGCGCAGGTAGCTGACAATGACGATATTGGGTTGCAGCGCGTCCACTGCTGCCAGGTCTTCGCGCGCACTGTCGAACTGCTGTAAGCGGACGTTCGCGGTCGCGCGCCCGAGCAGCGCCCGGATATTCTCGGGCTCGATCGCCAGCACGGCGCCGAACTGTTCGACGGCGGCCTTTGAATCGTCCATCTGGCGCAGGACCTCGGCCCGCAGCAACAGCAGATCCGGATCATCCGGAAACTGATCAATCAGTCCCGCCGAGGTCCTGTCCGCCGTCTGCATGTCGCCGGTCAGCATGGCCAGCTGCACGAGTCCGGATGCGGCAATCTTGTCGCTTGGATCGATTTCAACGGCGGCGGCGAAGTTGGCCTTGGCGTCTTCGAGCTGTTTGAGACCGAGATAGGCACGGCCCTTCAGCGCCAGGCCGCGGGCCTGCCCGTCCGCCGGCAGTGCCTCGCGCTCGAGTTCCTCGCAGTGCCGACTGGAAACGGCCTTGCTGCAGGTAGGCATCGACCAACTCGAAACGCCAGCGCTGCGCATCGGCGCCCAGCGCCTTTGCACGCAGCAGCTCCTTTTCCGCGTCGGCGCCCTTTTGCGTACGCAAGTAGAGCTGGGCCAGCAGCAAGCGAGCATCAACGAGCCCCGGATCATCGCGCAGCAGGTTCTTTAGCTCGATCTCCGCCGCGTTGTAGTTCGCGGCATCGAAGAACTCGGTCGCCCGCTCAAACCGGGGATTCTCCTGTTCAAGCTTTGCCCCATCCTGGGCAAGCCCGACGCCCGGAACGCCCACCCAAAGCAAGAGCAGGGCCGGCGCAAGTCGTCGAGCGATGGCATCGAAACGCACTGTCATGTCTGTCTCCGGCGAGGTTTTTTGCGGAAAGGTGCTTCTTTGGGCCGCGCGGGATTGAAGCCCGCGCACTGGCCGAACCGACACTGTTTCGTTGCCCCTTCCCCTGCAAATCTAAAACAAACTGTCGAAGACATCTCGTTATCGTTGTCGTAATCGTCTTTCCGCGGATGCTCGATTACGGAAACGACAACGACAACGACAACGGCATTGGCAACGACGAAGGGACAAAGACTTGTACCGCGTTTTTTGGTTCCGTTTCCGCCGACATTAGGGAGCGCGCTGTCAGTACGAGATGTCGTACTTTTTCATGAAGTTGTAGAGCGTCGGCCGCGTGATACCGAGCAGCTCCGAGGCGCGGGACAGGTTGTGCTCGCTGTGGGAAAGCGCGCGTCTGATGGCTTGCCGTTCAGCCAATTCCCGCACCTCGCGCAAGCTGAACGGAACCTCCTCGACCGCAAGCTCTTCGAGTTCGAGGTCCTCCGGGGTGATCTCCCTCCCGTCGGCCATGACCACCGCCCGCTTGACTCGATTCTCCAACTCACGCACGTTGCCCGGCCACTTGTGCTGCTCAATGATCGCCAGCGCCCGCGGCGAGAAGGTCTTGATCGGACGCTTGTGCTGCGCGGCGAAGCGGTTCAGGAAGGCGCGGGCGAGAACGACCGCGTCGCCCTGGCGTTCACGCAGCGGTGGCGCGAAAATCGTGGCCTCGTTGATCCGGTAATAAAGGTCCTCGCGGAAGCGCCCTTCGCTGATCAACTGCGCCAAATCCTGGTGGGTGGCACAGATCACCCGCACATCCACGGGGATCTCGTTGCGCCCACCGATGCGCTCGATCACCCGCTCCTGAAGGAAGCGCAGCAGCTTGGACTGCAGGGACATCGGCAAGTCCCCGATTTCGTCCAGGAACAGGATGCCGCGATCCGCCGTCTCGATCTTTCCGCGTGTGGTTTTTACCGCGCCGGTAAACGCGCCCTTCTCGTAACCGAACAGTTCGCTCTCGAGCAGATTCTCCGGAATCGCCGCGCAGTTGATCGCAACCAGCCGCTTGCTGCTGCGATTGCTCAGCTCGTGCAGGATGCGAACCAGCACCTCCTTGCCGGTGCCACTCTCCCCCAGAACCAGGGTGGTCACGTCGGTCGGCGCGAGCTTCTCGACGGTGCGGCAGACCTTCATCATCTGGGGACTGACCGCAATCAGTGCACCGAACGGAGACTCGCGCATCACGCCCGCGGCCAAATCCTGATGCTCTCGCTCCAGCCGCGCCAGTCGCGCGGCCCGCTCGACCACCAGCGACAGGATGTCGGGATCGACTGGCTTTTCGTAGAAATCGTAGGCGCCGATCCCGATTGCCCTGACCGCGTTGTTGCGATCGTTGTGACCGGTAACGACGATGATCTTGGCGTTCGGCGCCCGTGACAGGATGTCGCCCAGCACACGGAAACCCTCGCTGGTTCCGCCAGGGTCGGGCGGCAATCCCAGGTCGAGCGTCACAACGGTCGGCTCGAAACGCTCGAGTTCCTCTAAGGCGGAATCACGGTCCGATGCGACTGCGACCTCGCAGTCGCCAAAACTCCATCGCAGCTGACGTTGCAGACCGGGATCATCCTCGATGATGAGTAACTTGGTGACTTGTTCTTGCAAAGTGCCTATACCGCCGCCGCGCGGTCGTCGCTGACCAACTCGGCGGGAATGTAGAGTTTGAAACAGGTTCCTTCTCCTGGCGTACTCTCGACCTCGACGCGCCCACCGAGCATAGTAACGAACTCTTTGCACTCGTAGGCACCAATGCCCATGCCCGAAAGCCCTTTGGTCGAGTCGAACGGGCGGAACAGACGTTCCCGGACGAAGGCCTCGTCCATACCGCAACCGTTGTCCTTGATCTCGATCGACACGCCCTCACCGGCTGCGGCCAGACGCACCTCGACGCGACCCCGCTTATCGGTCGCGTCCTGCGCGTTCTGGATCACATTCCCCAGCACCGCGGTCAGCCGATCCGCATTGGCGGACACCAAGAACTCGCTGCCGTCATCGACACAGAGCATCGGACATGGAGCAACCGCCCCGCGTTCCGCGACCACGCGCTCGAGCGTGGCGCGCAGCGGCACACTGCCTTCTCGGCCCGAGGCCGCCGCCGAGCGCAACTGCGCCAGCAAGCGGTTCATCTTGTCGACCGAGTTACGCACCGTCTGAAACGCGTCCTCGACGAACTCCGGGTTGTGCTGATAACGCTCCGCGTTCCTTGTAATCAGCGACAATTGCGCGACCAGGTTCTTCAGGTCATGCACCACGAACGCCGACAACCGGTTGAACCCCTCGAACTGCCGCGCCTTGGCGAGGGCGGTTGCCGCCTCGTCGAGGGCAAGATAGCTGGCCGCCTGACGCGCCGCCGTCTGCAGCAACTGCACGTTCTCCCAACCCAGGGCCTGGGGCGCCCGCGGCTTCGCGAGCATCACGAATCCCATCAGCCGGTCTTCGTGGAACAGCGGCACCACCAACCAGCAGTCGCCACTCGCATGCATCCACTCCGGGATGTCGACGTCGTTAATCAGCGGCGTCTCGAAGGCCGTGCCGTCGATATCGAGCACCTCACCGGAGCGATTCAAGTCCGCGCAGAAGCCGCTCGCATCCCATCTCCGGTCGACCTCCGCTTCCGGGATGTTCCAGCAGCGCAAGAACTCGCAGGTGCCATCCGCGGCACAGAACCAGATCGCCCCGCCGGACTCTCCACCAATTCGCACAGCGCGAAGATGATGCGTTCGGGCAGAGTCGCCTGCAACACTTTACCCGAGAGTACGCTGATCAGGCGTAACCATTCCTCGCGATAGTCGTAGCGATAGCTGAAGAAATGCTTGCTGAGAAAGACCTTCAGGCGCGATCGCAACTGCCCCGAGAACAGCAGCACGACCAGCAACAAGCCCGCGCCAAAGAAAAACAGCGGCTGAAAGACGTTGCTCCACTCACCACCGTAGTAGCGGATGTAATAGCCCGCCATCGACATGAACAGCAGGTAGACTCCCGCCGCGATCAACGTCGTCGAGTGCAGCACCACCGACCGCGACACGGACAGATCGAATGACCACTGCGGATTTCGCGCGACTGAGACCGCGATGAACGGCACCACCACCGCGTTGACGGTACCACGCGCAAGCAGCAGACCGTAGTCGACGCGGCCAAACAACAGGGCATCGGCGAAAAAGTAGAAATCGTAGGCGAACAGCGCGCCGAGACCGAAACAAAGGAACTTGATGCCCCAGCGATGCTGCCAGGGTGTATTCCGGTAGATCTGCTCGACCAGGAACAATCCGGTGACCATCAACACAACCAGCCCGATCAGACGCAGGCTGCCCACCTGGTCCGCCACCACGGGCAGCAACATCCGCAGCGATGCCTCGAACGGTAGGATCAGGATCAGGCAGACGCCAACTAGCCCCCAACGCAGCAGTCGCAGGCGTTCGCCGGCCTGGGGCTGCATTCGATCGAGCAGACGCAGCAGGAACAGCAGCCACGCCAGCATGCGTAGGGATTCCGCCGCCCAGATGACTTCGATCGGTATGTTCTGCCACTGCGCCTGCGCCGCAAGCAGCCCGGCCCAACAGACATTTGCCGCCACCGCCGCCAGCAACAGGCCGCCCTGCAGACGACCGCGCCAGCTCGTCAGCAGCAAGGCACCAAGGGCAGCCATCAGGACCGCGGCCAGGGTGTAGCCGAGCGCGCCGATGGTGTTTGGAGCAAGCATCTAGACGCTGACGCCTCAGCGGGCCGGAGCCATCACCGCGCCCCTTTCCCCATCAAGACCACCTCGACGGTCTGCAGCAGGATGATCAGATCCAGGACGACGCCCGCGTGCTTGACGTAGTACAGGTCGAACTCCAGCTTTCGCTTTGCATCCTCTTCGTCAGAACCGTAGGGGTAGAGCAACTGGGCCCAACCGGTCACGCCGGGTTTGACCCGATGGCGCTCGGCGTAGTATGGAATGCCGGAGGTCAATTGCGCCACGAACTCCGGCCGCTCCGGTCGTGGACCCACCAGGCTCATTTGGCCCTTCAAGACATTGAACAGCTGCGGCAACTCGTCCAGACGCGTGCGCCGGATGAAGGCACCCAGGGGCGTGATGCGCTTGTCGTTCTTGACCGCCCAGCGTGGGCGACCGTCGGCCTCCGCATCCACTCGCATGCTGCGGAACTTGTACACTCGAAACGGCATGCCGTCCTGGCCGATCCGAATCTGTTGGTAGAGCACCGGGTCGCGACCACGCGATTCCACCAGACTTGCAAGCGCGACCGCCAACATCAACGGCGAGGCCACGGCCAACATCAGCGACCCCAACGCCAAATCCAATAATCGCTTGCCGTAGAGGCCAGACACGCCCATCCGGAATCCGTTTTGAGAAAAGAAGATCCAGCTCGGATGCAGTAGGTCGATCTTGACCACCGCGAACTCCTTCTCGAAAAAGGTCAACAGATCAAGCACGGCGAAGCCGCTCATCTTGCAGTCCAGCAAGTTCCCCCACCGGTAACTTGCGGCGACGGTCATCAGCGGCGACGACGATCTCATCGATCTCATTGGCGATGGCCAGCTCCAGCAGAGAGCCCTTCTCGGTCAATAGCTTGGCATCTTCGATCAGACGTTGACTCCGGGGCAGCGGCACATAGCCGACGACGCAGAAGCCGAGGCGGCGATTGCCTTGCTCAAGATCGGCAATGCGCTGGGCATTGACACCAGCGCCCAACACCAAGACGCGACGCTTCTGCGAACCCGCATTGGCGATCCGGGCGAAGATCTCCCGCACCAGCACAACACCGACGAAGGCAAACAGCAGCGCCAGCGCCATGATCCCGCGCCCCATCGTCACGACGGGAAACAGGTAGAAGATCAGCGCCAAGAGCATGGTGCCGATGGCGAACGCAAACGCCAAGCGGACGATGAAACCTGCCTCGCGGTCATGGGCGCCACGCTGATACAGGCCCATGGACGCCACCGACAGCGACATCACCAGCGCAAAGACCAGCCCGGTCAGGACGGCGTCGCCAGCCGTGATGTCGTGTGGGTACGCCCAGCCAAACCGCACCATGAGGCCGAGGTAGAAGGCGCAGAAAAACAGCACCGCCTCGAGCGCGCCGAGGACCAGATTGATGCCGGAGACGTAGTAGCCGAAGACGCGAATCATAAAAGGCGTTGAGGAGCGGCCGCGACGAGCGCCTGTGATGAGCCAGATGAGGAGCCAGTAATGCCAGAGTCGACCACGGTCTCGCGACGCGACGATCGCGGCATCCATCATCCTGGCACCATTGCCCGCAGCGAGATCACGGGGACGAGTCCGTATCGATCGGATTGTTTGCCGTCGGCGAACAGCGCCGGATGAGGCGCCGAGCTCGTTGCCGGGGCGAGTCCGGGTTGGCGTTATAATGTTAGCACAGCGCACCCGGCTGAAACTTGTCAGCACGCGGAGGGCAGCTGGATATCGGATGTCGGAAAGTCGCCGACCTCAGACCGCCATGGTAGACTTTTCTCGGTGGAACGCACCATCTTCCGATCCGTTCCGCTCCCCTTTCCTCTTCCCTACGGACTCCAGGGCCATGACCAGTGTGCTACAGAATGCCGAACCGGTGATTGGTGTCGTCGGACTCGGCTATGTCGGACTGCCGCTTGCCGTTGAGTTCGGCGGTCGGTATCGGACCATCGGCTTCGACATCAACAGCGCCCGCGTCGATGAGTTGCGCGCCGGCAAAGACAGCTCGCTGGAGGTTGGCGAGGAGGAGTTGCGCGCCACGCCGCATCTGTCCTACGCCACCAGTGCCGATGATCTGCGCGCCTGCAACGTCTATGTCGTGACGGTGCCGACACCGATCACGCAGAGCAAGACCCCGGATTTGGCGCCGCTGATCTCGGCCAGCATCCTGTTGGGCAAGGTTGTCGCGACGCGGCGATGTCGTGATCTACGAATCGACCGTGTACCCTGGCGCCACCGAAGAGGTCTGCGTGCCGCTGCTCGAGGCGGGCTCGGGCCTGAAGATGAATGAGGATTTCTTCGTCGGCTACAGCCCGGAGCGCATCAACCCTGGCGACAAGGAGCACCGGCTGCGCACCATCAAGAAGGTGACGGCCGGTTCCACGCCCGAGGCGGCGGACTTCGTCGACAGCCTGTACGGATCGATCATCGACGCCGGCACGCACAAGGCCAGCAGCATCCGCGTGGCGGAGGCCGCCAAGGTCATCGAGAATACCCAGCGCGATGTCAACATCGCGCTGATCAACGAATTGGCACTGATCTTCAACCGCCTCGGTATCGACACCGAGGAGGTGCTGCAGGCGGCCGGCAGCAAGTGGAACTTCCTGCCCTTCCGTCCCGGCCTGGTCGGTGGGCACTGCATCGGCGTCGACCCCTATTATCTGACGCACAAGGCCCAGGAGATCGGCTACCACCCGGAGGTGATCCTGGCCGGTCGCCGGCTCAACGACAGCATGGGGGCCTTCGTCGCCGCCGAGGTGGTCAAGCTGATGGCAAGCCGCGGCGGCATCCCCGCCCATGCCAAGGCGTTGCTGCTGGGGCTCACGTTCAAGGAAAACTGCCCGGACCTGCGCAACACCCGTGTGGTCGATATCGCCGCGGAGTTGCGGACCTTCGGCATCCAATGCGATGTCTGCGACCCCTGGGCGAACGCCGACGAGGCGAAGCGCGAGTATGACATCGATCTGGTCGAACCCGCCGCCGGCGACGACTACGACGCCATCATTCTGGGCGTCGCCCATCGCCAGTTCGCCGAATTGGGCATCGCCACGTTGCGCGGCTTCGGCAAGCCGAACGCAGTCGTCTACGATGTAAAACACCTGTTTCCGCGCGATGCGGTCGACGGTCGGCTGTAATTCGCATCAAACCCGCGCCAAGCCCGCATCGAACAGGCACCCGGCGACCTCTCAATCTTCAGGAAGCACCAGATGAAAGTCCTCGTAACCGGAACCGCCGGGTTTATCGGCTCCGCGCTGTCGCTGCGCCTGCTTGAGCGCGGCGACGAAGTGATCGGCATCGACAATCTCAACGACTACTACGACGTCGCGCTGAAGCAGGCGCGACTGGCGCGGATCAGCGACTACGACGGCTTTACCGACCTGCGCCTCGACCTGGAAGACCGCGACGGCATGGCCGCCGCCTTCGCCAAGCATCAGCCCCAGCGCGTGGTCAACCTCGCCGCCCAGGCCGGCGTGCGCTACTCCATCGACAACCCGCTCGCCTACGTCGACACCAACCTGGTCGGCTTTGCGCACATCCTCGAGGGCTGCCGCCACAACGGCGTCGAGCATCTGGTCTACGCCTCCAGCAGCTCGGTCTACGGCGCCAACACGACCATGCCGTTCTCGGTGCACGACAACGTCGACCATCCGCTGAGCCTGTACGCCGCGAGCAAGAAGGCCAACGAGCTGATGGCGCACACCTACAGCCATCTGTATCGGCTGCCGACCACGGGCCTGCGCTTCTTCACCGTCTACGGCCCCTGGGGCCGACCGGACATGGCGCTGTTCAAGTTCACCCGCGCCATCCTCGCCGGCGAGCCCATCGACGTCTTCAACTACGGCAAGCACCGGCGCGATTTCACCTACATCGACGACATCGTCGAGGGCGTGATCCGCGTGCTCGACCAGTCGCCGCGCCCAACCCCGACTGGACCGGCGCCGCGCCCGACTCCGCCACCAGCAGCGCGCCCTACCGGCTCTACAACATCGGCAACAACCAGCCGGTGGAGCTGATGCACTACATCGAGGTGCTGGAACAGTGCCTCGGCCGCGAGGCGCAGAAGAACCTGCTGCCGCTGCAACCCGGCGATGTGCCCGATACCTACGCCGACGTCAGCGACCTGGTCGAACAATTCGACTACAAGCCCGACACCAGCGTCGAGACCGGCGTTGCCGCGTTTCGTGGATTGGTACAAGGGGTATTTCGGCGTCTGAGATCGCAACGCGCCAGCGCTGCCTGCAAGGCCCAATCGCGGCTGCAAGCCGCTCCCACAAAGCCCACCTCAGTGTGGGAGCGATTTGCAATCGCGATGCGCCGCCGCTGCGTGCCTCGTTTTTGCGCTGAATCTCGATTCGTCAAGACCAGGGCGGCGGCTCGCCGGAAGCGTCCGAAGCAACCTCCGGTCCTGACCGTGACGACAGATCCGCGGCTGGCGACTGCGCCGCGTCGGCCGATGCTGCCTGCCGCTCCAGCGCTCCCGCCTCCAGCATGTCCGTCTCCAACTCGAACTCCGCCGTCAGCCCCTTCAGCAGCGAGCGCAGCTGATCGGTCATGATCGACACCTCGGCCTCCATGCGCAGCGTCTCGTCCTCGCCGGCATCGTCCGCCGCCTCGTCGATGAGCTCATCGGCGAACCGCAGCCGCTTCAGGCCCAGCGTCTCGTCCAGCACCAGCGACAGATGCTCGCCCCAGGTCAGCCCCAGGGCCACCACTCGCTTGCCGGAGTCGAGATGCGCCTTGACCTCCGGGATGGTCAGATCCATGCCGCGGCAGCGCACGACCGAGCGCGAATCGCCGGGTCGCGCAGCTCGCATTGATCCTCCAGTTCGAAGCCGTCGCCAGCGCTGCCGCTGGCCACCCAGGTGCTCAGGCGCTCCGACACGGGCACGCCGGCCGTCAGCGGTTTGGCAGGGAACGAATCCAGGCTCTTGCGCAACAGCGACAGCACCTCCTCGGCCACCTTGTCGCTGGAGGCATCCACCACCGCCCAACCGCCCACCGGATCGATGTAGGCGCGCACCAAGCGCGAGCGCGTGAACGCCTGCGGCAGCATCTCCACCAGCAATTGCTCACGCAGTTGCGTTCGCTCGCGCCTTGGGACGTCGCGCGTCTCCGACTGCTCGATCTCGGCGACGCGCTCGGCGACCGCCTCCGCAACCACCGACGCCGGCAACAAACGCTCTTGGCGACGAGCCGCGATCAGCAGGCAGCCGTTCGCCGCATGCGCCAAGACCTCGGCATTGGGGCCGACCGGCGAGGCCCAGCCCATGGTGGCGATCTCCAGCGGCCCGCAGGGCCGAAAACGCTGGGCCATGAGCCGCTCGTGCAATGCCATCTGATCCAACATGAACGGCGCGCTGAGCCGGAATACCTTGGCGTTCTTGAACACGGACTGCCCTCGTGACGAAAAGCCGCGCATTATCCGCGTCGCGAGCGAAGCGGGGCAAGTTTGAAGTTTGAAGTTACGCCCAGTTGCACGGCCTGGTCAAGCCGCCAGCGCTCGCCATCTCCGCCGCCGGCAGCGGCTGGCGTCGCGCGCCCCAGGTGCCCGGGCTCGCCTCGAACACGCCGGCACAGCGCTCGCCACAGACCTCGCAGCAACCCTCCGCGGTCAGCCCCCAGCGGCCGAGTCGATACCAGTCGCGCTCGATCAGCAAATGACCGCAGGCATGGCAGTAGGTACTACCGCCTTCGCCGTCCTCGACGTTGCCGGTGTACGCGTAGCGCACGCCGTGCTCCATGGCGATACGCCGGGCGCGGGTCAGCGTCGCGGCCGGCGTCGGTGGCACGTCGCGCATCTTGTAGTCCGGGTGGAAGGCGGTGAAGTGCATCGGCACGTCCGGCCCCAGATGGGCGACTACCCAGTCGGTCATGCGCGCGAGCTCCGCGTCGTCGTCGTTTTGACCCGGAATCAGCAGCGTCGTCAGCTCCACCCAGACCGAGGTCTCGGCGCGCAGATACTCCAGCGTCTCCAGCACCGGCGCCAGGCTGGCACTGCATTGGCGCTTGTAGAACGTCTTCGGTGAAGGCCTTCAGGTCGACGTTGGCCGCATCCATCTGCGAAAAGAAGCGCTCGCGCGCGCCCGCCGAGATGTAGCCAGCGGTGACCGCAACGTTGCGGATACCGAGCGCCCGGCAGGCCTCGGCCGTGTCGCAGGCGTACTCCAGAAAGATCACCGGATCGTTGTAGGTATAGGCAACGCTGCGGCAGCCGTGCCGGGCCGCGGCGGCGGCGATGCCCTCCGGCGACGCCTGAGCCGCCAGCGTGTCCATCTCGCGGGACTTGCTCATATCCCAGTTCTGGCAGAAAGCGGCAGGTCAGATTGCAGCCGGCGGTACCGAAGGACAACACCGGCGTGCCGGGCAAGAAGTGGTTCAGCGGCTTTTTCTCGATCGGGTCGATGCAGAAGCCGCTGGAACGGCCATAGGTGTACAGCACGATCGCGCCGCCCTCGCAGCCACGCACGAAGCACAAACCGCGCTGCCCCTCGTGCAGCGCGCATTTGCGCGGGCAGACGTCGCATTGCACGCGCCCGTCATCGAGCCGATGCCAGAACTCGGTTGGCCAGAATTTGGTCGACTGAACGTTGGTTGCCTGACCGTTGGTTGAGTGAATTGCTGATTCGATCATGGTGGACCGTCCTCAGGGCGGTGAAGCCCAGGCTATGAAGCGACTTGCGCGTTACAATAAGTATTAGCCATCGGTCAATATTCGCAATGAGGCATGACCATGTCAGCGCTCCGCCGCCCCGCCGTCGCCGGCCTGTTCTACCCGGACGACGCCGAACAACTCGCATCGCAAGTCCGCGGCTATCTCGACGCCGCGGCAGACTCAGCAACAACTGCCGCCAGATCAACGCAGGCGCCGCCCAGGCAGCCCAAGGCGCTCATCGCACCCCATGCTGGGTACGTCTACTCAGGTCCGATCGCCGCCAGCGCCTATGCACGCATTGCCGACGCAGCCGATCGCATCACGCGCGTGGTCTTGCTCGGACCGGCGCATCGACTGGCGTTTCAAGGGCTCGCGTACTGTGACGCGGAGCGATTCTCGACCCCCCTCGGCGAGGTCGCGGTGGACCGTGCCGCCATCGACGCCATCACCGACCTGCCGCAGGTTCGGCGACTGGATGCGGCCTTCGACGGCGAGCATTGCCTAGAGGTTCAGCTGCCGTTCCTGCAGACACTGCTCGGACACTTCAGCATCGTGCCGCTACTGGTGGGCGCGGCGCAGGATGCCGACGTGGCGCAGGTGCTGGAACGGCTCTGGGGCGGCGCCGAGACGCTGATCGTCATCAGCTCCGACCTGAGCCATTACCTCGACTACGCCTCCGCGCGGGCCATCGACCGGCGCACGTCCGAGGCCATCTGCGCACTACGTCCAGACGCAATCACCACCCACCAGGCCTGCGGTCGCCATCCCATCGCGGGGCTGCTGCAGGAGGCGCAACTGCACCAACTCGACGCCACCCTGCTCGACCTGCGCAACTCGGGCGATACCGCCGGCCCCCGCGACCGCGTGGTCGGCTACGGCGCCTTCGCCTTCGGCTAAAGGACACCGCACCAATGCAAGACGCGCCCGCAAACAGATGACGCCCCACTGCTGGCCGAGCCCGAGCGGCACGGGCTGCTGCTACTCGCACGGCGCTCGATTCGCCACGGCCTCGACACCGGCGCCGCGCTGCCGGTGGATCTGGCCACCCAGCCAGAGGTGCTTCGGGCGGACGGCGCGGCCTTCGTCACCCTGCACCTCGGCGGCGCACTGCGCGGCTGCATCGGCCACCTGGAGCCGATCCAGCCACTGGCGTTGGATGTGGCCGACAACGCCTTCGCCGCCGCCTTTCGCGATCCGCGCTTCCCGCCGGTTTGCGATGCGGAATTCGACGACCTGCACATCGAGATCTCGGTACTGACCCCGTCGCAACCCATCGCCTTCGACTCCGAGGACGAACTGCTCGCCGCCTTGCGGCCGGGTATCGACGGCGTCATCCTGGCCGAGACCGGCGCCGGAGGCGAACGACGTGGTACCTTCCTGCCCTCGGTGTGGGAGCAATTGCCGCAGCCGCGTGACTTCCTGCGCCACCTCAAACTCAAGGCCGGCCTCAGCCCGGATCACTGGAGCAGCGACATCCGCGCCTGGCGCTATGGCACCGAAGCCTTCGGCGAGTGACACCGCAGCATCCAGCGCTGACAAGCCGCCAAGCACGCCAGCTGGCGACACGGGCGTCAGCAAGGCCCGCTGCCCACCCAGCGCTACAGGCGATCGGCAGAGATCGCTTCGGCAGCCAGCATCCGCTAGCCTTGTGTTCGGCCAAGCGCCAACGCACCCCCATCACTTCCATCAAGAAACTAGGCCCATCGTGGACCAAATACCCCTTACCGAATTGCTGGCGCTGATCGCGCTGCTCGTGTTGTCCGGCTTTTTCTCCGGCTCCGAAACGGCCCTGATGACGCTAAACCGCTACCGACTGCGGCACAAGGCCGACCAGGGTCACCGTGGCGCAATCCTCGCACGCCGACTGCTCGACCGGCCGGACAAGCTGATCGGGCTGATCCTGCTTGGCAACAACTTCGTCAACATCCTGGCGTCGTCGCTGGCCACCGTCATTGCGCTCAAGCTCGGCGGCGAGGGCGCCATTGCCATCGCCGCCGGACTGCTGACGCTGGTGATCCTGATCTTCTCCGAGGTCACGCCCAAGACCCTGGCAGCGCTGCACCCGGAGCTCATCGCCTATCCGGCCGCCTATATCTACACGCCGTTGCTGAAGCTGCTGCATCCGGTGGTCTGGTCGGTCAACATCGTCACCAACAACCTGCTGCGGCTGCTCGGCGTGCGACCCGAGGCGCAGCAGGGACACGCGCTGAGCCAGGAGGAGCTGCGCACCGTCGTCAATGAGGCCGGCGCCATGATCCCCGAGCGCAGCCGCGACATGCTGCTGGCCATCCTCGACCTGGAGAACGCCACGGTCGAAGACATCATGATCCCCCGCAACGAGGTGGAAGGTATCGACCTGCAGGACCCGGAGGAAGAGATCCTCGCGGCCATCCGGCGGACCAGCTATACGCGCCTGCCGCTGTTCGACGGCGGTCTCGACAATGTCGTCGGCATCTTTCACACCCGAAACGTGATCGGGCTGCCAACTGAGCCGGATCAGCAGCTGGGTCAGAAGCCGGGGCATATCCGGGCGCACCTGCGCTCGATCGCCCGCCAGCCCTATTTCGTGCCCGAAGGCACCCGCCTGTATCAACAGTTGATCAACTTCCAGCGGATCAAGCGGCGCGTGGCCATGGTGGTGGACGAATACGGCGACTTCCAGGGCCTGATCACCCTCGCCGATCTGCTGGAAGAGATCGTTGGCGAGTTCACCACCGACCCCGCGGACTCTTACCCCGACATCCACCGCGCCGAGGACGGCAGCCTGATGATCGACTGCACCATCAGTGTCCGCGAACTCAATCGCGCCATGCGCTGGACCCTGCCCACCCGCGGCCCCAAGACCCTCAACGGCTTGATCCTGGATTATCTCGAGACGATTCCGCAACCCGGCACCAGCCTGATGCTCGACGGTCACCCGCTGGAGATCATCCAGACCGACGAGAAGACCGTGAAGACGGTCAAATACCTGGGGGTTTCGGGGGGTTCCGGTGGGTAGCGCTTAGTAACGGTTCACTAACAAGCCAAACAAGTCCATTCGCGACCATGACTCGTCGGTCTGAGGCGAAGCCTCGCTAGCACTCCGCGACGCTACGTCGCGGGCGGGCGCCAACGGACGGCTCACAGGGAATCCATCGCCTCGCGCAGCGACAGCACCGGTCGGATCGCGAGGCCGTCGACGCCGCCTTTGGGTACGTTGGCCTTCGGCACGATGGCCTGACGCAGGCCATGCTTGGCCGCCTCGCGCAGCCGGTCCGGGCCGTTCGGCACTGGCCGGATCTCGCCGGACAGGCCCACCTCGCCGAAAACCGCCAGATCAAGCGGCAGCGGGCTGTCGCGAAAGCTGGACAGCACCGCCAGCAGCAGCGCCAGATCGGCGGCGGTCTCGCTGACACGCACCCCGCCGACGACATTGACAAAGACATCCTGATCGAACATCGATACGCCGCCGTGTCGATGCAGCACCGCCAACAGCATGGCGAGGCGGTTCTGCTCCAGGCCCACCGCCACGCGCCGGGGATTCGCCAACGGGCTCTGATCCACCAGCGCCTGCACCTCCACCAGCATCGGCCGCGTGCCCTCGCGGGTGACCAGTACCACCGAGCCCGGCACCGGCTGGTCGTGGCGGGACAGGAAGATCGCGGACGGGTTGCGCACCTCACGCAGGCCCTTGTCGGTCATCGCAAAGACGCCGAGTTCGTTGACGGCGCCGAAGCGGTTCTTGACCGCGCGCACCAGCCGGTGCGGGCTACCTGGATCGCCCTCGAAATACAGCACGGTGTCGACCATGTGCTCGAGCACCCGCGGCCCGGCCAGCGCACCCTCTTTGGTCACATGCCCGACCAGGAACACGGTGGTGCCAGCTGAGCTTGGCGAAGCGCACCAGTTGCGCCGCGCTCTCGCGTACCTGCGAGACCGAGCCCGGCGCGGAATTCAGCGAGTCGGTAAACAAGGTCTGTATGGAATCGATCACCAACACCCGCGGCCGTTCCGCCGCGGCGGTGGCGAGCACCTGCTCGACACAGGTCTCCGCCAGCAACCGGATCTGCGCCGCTCCCTCGGCGACCGGCAAGCCCAACCGGTGTGCGCGCAGACTGACCTGCTGCGGCGACTCCTCGCCGGTCACATACAGCACCGGTTCATGCGCACCCAGCGCGGCGCAGGCCTGCAGCAGCAGCGTCGACTTGCCGATGCCCGGATCACCGCCGATCAGCACCACCGAGCCCTGCACCAGGCCGCCGCCAAGCACCCGGTCCAGTTCGACGATGCCGGACGGACGTCGCGATTCCTGCTCCGGCAACACGTCCGCCAGCAGCTGCACGGCAGCCCCCCCGGAGCCACCTGCATACCCACCGCCGGCGTAACCCGCGCGCCCCTGTGTCGGCGCGGCGACCGGCAGCGCAATCTCCTGCACCGCATTCCACGCGCCGCAGTCCGGACACTGCCCGCTCCACTTCGGCAGCTGTGCTCCGCAGGCGTTGCAGACGAACGAGGTCTTCGGCTTCTTCGGGCGCTGGCTCATGCGGTCTTGCTATGGCTCATCGGTCGACTAAGGGACAGTTCAGAAACAACATGAACATCGCCGCGGAAAGATAGAAACTACGAAAACTGGACTGGCTTTGATCAATATCCCGCATCGCCATACAGATCCTCAGCCAGGTTCTCGAACTTGGTGTACTGCCCCAGAAACGCGAGCTTGACGGTACCGATCGGGCCATTGCGCTGCTTACCGATGATGATCTCCGCAACACCCTTGTCCGGACTGTCCTCGTTGTAGACCTCATCGCGGTAGATGAACACGATCAGGTCTGCGTCCTGTTCGATGGCGCCCGATTCCCTCAAATCCGACATCACCGGCCGCTTGTTCGGCCGCTGCTCCAGGCTGCGGTTGAGCTGCGACAGGGCGATCACCGGCACGCTGAGTTCCTTGGCCAGGGACTTCAGCGAGCGCGAGATGGCGGAGATCTCGGTGGCCCGGTTCTCGCCTTCGGTCGATGATTGCATCAGCTGCAGGTAGTCGATGACGATCATGCCGAGGTCTTTGTCCTCGCGCTTGATGTCACGCTGCAACCGACGCACGCGGGCGCGCAGCTCGGTGGGCGACAGCGCTGGCGTGTCGTCGATGTACATCGGCGCTTGCGACAGCATGGTCACCGCGGAGGTCAGGCGCGGCCAGTCCTCGTCGGTGAGCCGGCCGGTGCGCACGCGGTGCTGGTCGATCTGTCCGAGCGACGACATCATGCGCATGGCCAGCGAGTCGCCGGGCATCTCCATGCTGAACACCGCCACGCCCTTGCCGGTCTTGATGGCGACATTTTCGGCCATGTTCATTGCAAAGCTGGTCTTACCCATCGACGGCCGACCGGCGACGATGATCAGGTCCGACGGCTGCAGACCGGAGGTCTTCCTGTCGAAGTCGGTAAAGCCCGTCGGCAGACCGGTGATGGGCTCATCGCGATGGAACAGCTCGTCGATCTTGTCCACCGCGAGCTTCAGCAACTCCTCGATGGGGCGGAACCCGCTGCCGCGGTTCATCTGCTCCGCGATCTTGAAGACCTTGGTCTCGGCGATATCGAGGATCTCCGCCTCGCTGCGACCCTGGGTGTCGAAGGCGAGATCGGTGATGTCGGTGCCGGCCTTGACCAGCTGCCGCAACACCGAGTTGAAACGCACGATGCGCGCGTAGTGCACGGCATTGGCGGCCGACGCGGTATTGCGGTCGATCTCGGCCAGATAGGGCATGCCGCCGATATCGTCGAGCAGCTTGCGCTTCTCCAGCGCCTCGGCCACCGTGATGACGTCGAAGGGCGCATCCGAATCGGCCAGCAGCCCGACCGCGCGAAACACCAGGCGGTGCTCCTGGCGATAGAAATCCTCTTCCTTGACCTTGTCCGCTACCAGCTCCCAGGTGCTGTTCTCAAGCATCAGGGCGCCCAGCAGCGACTGCTCCGCCTGCACATTGTGGGGCGGCACGCGCAGCCCTTCATAGACATCCGGACGCTCGGGCTCCAAAGCGGTAACCTCCAAACCCGGCGTAGCCGGAACTAAAAAACGTGGTCGAAGACTTTGCTCGTTGTCGTTGTCGTTGTCGTCAGCCAGTGTCGTAATCGGATATCGTACGACTCGACTGACGACAACGACAACGATATGATCTTCGACGGGTTGTTCAAGATGTGCGGAGTCAGGGGCTGAGCCGCAAAGGCGCACAACCGAGAAAGGCCCATGCCAAGCATGAACCGCGGACGCCTCATGTCGGGATTGTCGACCTGAACCCGACTGCGCGGCAAGTGCCGCTCACGCCATTGACGTCGATACGGAGACAAGGTGAATGCCCGAAGCCGGGCGGAGACAGGGAAGAAGCCGCTAGTCGGAAAGGTGACCCCACCTTGCGCAGGGTTGCTGCGCGGATTGATCAGGCGAGATGAGCGGTCGGGGCCGACTGCTCGGTCGATTGACCGGCGCGGAGGTGGACCGCCAGGTCCACCCCTCCGCCAAGCCACGGTCTTAGTCGCCCGGAACGATCTCGATGCGCACGGTCACGTCCACATCCGAGTGCAGATGCAGCTGGACCTCGTGCTCGCCGATGGCGCGGAACGGGCCCGACGGCAGACGCACCTCACCCTTCGCAACCTCGACGCCGGCACCGGTGATCGCCTCGGCGATATCACCGGTGCCGATGGAGCCGAACAGGCGCCCTTCGTCGCCGGCCTTGCGCGCGATGGTCACGGAGATGCCCTCAAGCCGAGCCTTGCGTGCCTCCGCCTCGGCAAGGTGAGCCGCGGCCTCGGCTTCGAGCTCCGCGCGGCGTTCTTCGAACGCCTTCAGATTGTTCTCGGTCGCCGGTACGGCGCAGCCTGTGGGAATGAGAAAATTACGGCCGTAGCCAGCGCGCACGGCGACCTTGTCGCCGAGATCGCCAAGGCCGCCGACCTTCTTGAGCAGAATGACTTCCACGGGGTTCCCCCTTTCAGGAATCGATTACGGGGTCAGTGTCGGCGCAGCGGCGGACTGTCCGTCGCCGCAGCAGATCAATGACCGTCGGTGTAGGGCAGCAGCGCTAGGTAGCGCGCCTGCTTGATGGCTTGGGCGAGCTGGCGCTGGTACTTGGCGGAGGTACCGGTGATGCGGCTCGGCACGATCTTGCCCGACTCACTGACGTAGGCCTTGAGCAGGTTCAAGTCCTTGTAGTCGATCTCGGTAATGCCTTCTGCGGTAAAGCGGCAATAACGCTTGCGGCGAAAAAAACGGGACATGGGATGGTTCTCCTGGGGTATCCGAGGCGGCGCCTATTCGTCGTCTTCGCGAGAGCCGTAGTCACGGTCCTCACGGCGCGGGCGGCGCTCACCGCGGTCGTCATCGTCGTCGTCACGGCGCGGGCGACGCTCGCCACGATCGTCGCCGTCGTCGTCACGGCGTGCGCGCCGCTCGGAACGATCGTCGTCCTCGTCACCCTTGAGCAGCGGCGACGGGTCCGTCACGGCCCGATCACGCTTAACGATCAGATTGCGCACGACGGCGTCGTTGAAGCGGAATGCACTCTCGAGCTCGTCCAGGGCCTCCTGGTCGCACTCGATGTTCATCAGCACATAGTGGGCCTTGTGCACCTTATTGATCGGATAGGCCAACTGCCGCCGACCCCAGTCCTCGAGCCGGTGGATCTTGCCGCCGCGCCCTTCCAGGTTGCCGCGATAACGCTCGATCATCGCCGGCACCTGCTCGCTCTGGCTCGGATGAACCAGAAACACCACTTCGTAATGTCGCATGTCGCTCCTCTCGGATTGGCAGCCTCCCACCGGCGGTCGTCGCCGCGGTGAGGCAAGGAGCTGATTGAGATCAGCAAAGCCGAGCATTATGCGCTGCGACTCGGTCCAGGTCAAAGCCTGGTTTTCTGCGCATCAGTCTTCCCAAGTCACAAGCCGGTGGGCGCGACTTGCAGTCGCGATGGGGCTCCACAGAAATTTGCTGCCGTGGCCGTCGCGATTGCAAATCGCTCCCACATATGATTCGAAGTGGCTCGCAGCCTGTTCTGTTCGTCACCGAATACGGTTACGATCTCTGGCCAGGGACTAGCAGCCGGCAAACCGTCGCGCCACAATGCACGCGACAGAGGCAGCGGCCTGGATTGCCCACCGCCTTCGCGCACGCTCGCTGCCAATCAAGTCGCCGACTCTCCACACGACACGCTCACTCGCAGTCAGGAACGAATCGCAATGCTTCGCGCGCTCACTCTCGCCTTCGCCGTCCTGCTGATTCTGGCAGGCTGCTCTTCGGCTCCAACCTCCAGCTCCAACGTCTCGGTCGACGAGGAGGCATACCGCGGACAGTTGGCCGCGGCGGTAACGCCGGTCGGCCTCAGCGGCGGAGCGACGATCCCGGCCGCCGAGCGCGCGCGTATCCAGTCGCAAATCATCGCCGGCCTCGATGCCGCGGGTATCTTCGCCAGCGTGATCCCGCTCTCGTCACCGAGCCAGAGCAACGAGGCGGAGTTGATCATCGACACCAGCATCGTCGACGGCAGCTATGGCGGGGCCGGTCTGGAACGCGTCACGCTGCGGGTTCGCGCCCGACGCAAGAGCACCGGCGAGATCGGCATCGACGACAACTTTAAGGGCCGCACGTCTCGCAAGCGGGGTGCCGTCGAAGACGCCCTCGATGGCCTGATCCGGAATCTCAAGCGCAAGTACTACGAAAAGCCGGTGTACTGAGGGGCGAGATCTGCTGGTGTTGCCGTCGCGATTGCGAATCGCCCCACGGGCCGGAGGTTTGTGGGAGCGGCTTGCAGCCGCGATTCGGCCGCGTCGAGACTCGGGTTGCCGTCGCGATTGCAAATCGCTCCCACAGGCGCTCGGCGCGGACTGGAGATGATCGCGTTCAGTTCTGGCTCGGGCGCGCCTCGCTAGCGATAATGCCGCAGATACCACCACTCGAAGCCACGCTTGAGCCAGTGGAAGGCCCGCATCGACGGCAGCACGACGTTGCGCTTCTCGGTGCGCCAGACCAGCATGCCGCGGTCGTTGGCGTCGACGATGCACAGCAGCTCGACCGCGAACGTGGCCTTTGGCTCGCGCCCCGCTAGCTCGTCGACAAGGTTCTTGGCGGCGGCCTTGGCCTGCAAGTCCGCCATGTGCGCCTGCTTCGGCATCCAGTCCGGCCCCGGGAAACTGCCGGAATCGCCGGCGACGTAGACGCGCGCGAAGCCGGGCACCCGGCACTGGGCATCGGCCTGCAGCAGTCCGCCGGGCGAGCGCGGCAGGTCGGTGTTGTCGAACCACAGATTCCCGGTCATGCCCGGCATGAAGATGATCAGGTCCGCCGGGATCTCGCCGCCCTCGGTGGTGACCTTATCGGCGCTGAAGCCCTTGAGCTTGTGCCCGAGGTGCGTCTCGATGCCGACCTTTTTCATCTCCCCGAGCAACTTGTCGACGGCCTTGGGTCCGAGCCGATTGCCGGGCCGTTCGGCAGGCGTGAAGAAGACGATGCGGAAACGATCGCGCCGGCCCTCGCGTCGCAGCTGGCGATCGAGACCGAACAGGAACTCGAAGATCGGTCCGCCGCGCATGGACGACGGCTCGTTGGGATTGCCGGCAAACCCCATCGCCACGGTGCCACCGTCGAGCGCCTTGAGGCGGTCGCGGATCTGCTGCGCGGCGGCAATACCCTCACAAGGCGTGATCGCGTGTTCGATGCCCGGCAGCTTCTTGATGAACCGCCCGCCGCTGGCAATGATCAGGCCGTCGTTAGCCACCTCTCCGGTGCTGGTCTCCAACAGACGCCCGCCATCGCGCAGACCCGTGGCCTCGGCGGCAATGTGGGTCACGTTCATGCGGCGGAAGAAGCGCCTTGAGGTCAAGTCGCAGGTCATCACCCGAGCGCAGACCAGAGGGCACCCAGATCAGCCCCGGATAGTAGACGAACTCCGCGCGCGGACTGACCACGCTCAGTTCCCCCTTGAAGCCCGCCTCGCGTAGGGTTTGCACCGAGGTCAAGGCCCCGAAACCCGATCCGACAATGGTCACTCGCTGCATCGTTGTCATCCTTATTCATTTTCAGGTCAGGTTACATTCGCCAAGCGCACGCGAATACTTCCACCATGTCGCCGCTCCGCGTGGACCAAGCGCCGCCGTAAAGCGACCATTGCGCGCCCTTCCGGCCCCTGGCCCTTGGCGCTCGGCCCTTCGCTAGGCAAGCTCGTTGTCGCCAGAGCACAGGAACTCATTTGCAATCCGTTGGCGCTCCCACGCAATCTACGCCCGCGACGGCCGTGGCTTCGAGCAGCGGCAGCAGGGCCGGCCACACATTATCCAGCAGCCGCGGCTGCGCCTCCGCCAGCGGATGCAGCCCATCCGCCTGCATCAGCGCCGGTTCCTCCGCCACCCCGTCGAGCAGTCGCGGCGCCGAGGCCGCGCCGAAGCGCTCCGCCGCGTCGGCGAAGACGCGTTGAAAGCGCTCGCTGTAAGCCGCACCGTAGTTGGGCGGCATGCGGATGCCGATCACCAGCACCTCGCTGCCGGCGGCCTGCGCCAGCGCGATCAGCTCGCCCAAGGCCGCCTCGATTCGGCTCGGCGAGAATCCGCGCAGCCCGTCGTTGGCGCCGAGTTCGATCACGACCACCGCCGGCCGGTGTTGATCCAGCAGCGCGGGGAGACGCGCCAGGCCGCCCGCGGTGGTATCACCCGAGATGCTCGCGTTGACGACCCGGTGCGGTAGACCATCCGCCTCGATGCGAGCCTGCAGCAGGCTCACCCAGCCCTGCGCCAGCGGTATGCCGTAGCCGGCGCTGAGACTGTCGCCCAACACCAGCAATACCGGCGCGCTGATCGGCCTCGCGCCGGCAACCCAACGCACAGCATCCCGACGCACAACGTAACGATCAGAGCGCCGATCGAAGGCGCTCGACAGACAATGGACTCCGATCGCATGAGCACCCCTGAAATTCTCTGCCGCGCCCAGCGGCTGGCAAAACATGTTAACGGCCCTGGTGGCCAGTTGACCATTCTCCGCGACCTCAGCCTGGAGATTGGCGCCGGCGAAGCGGTCGCCATCGTCGGCGCCTCCGGCAGCGGCAAGTCGACGCTGCTCGGGCTGCTGGCCGGGCTCGACCAGGCCAGCAGCGGCGACGTCGAACTGTGCGGCGCGACACTGACGTCACTCGACGAGGACGGACGTGCCGCGCTGCGCGCCGGCCAGGTCGGCTTCGTCTTCCAGAGCTTTCAGCTGCTGCCGACGCTGACCGCGTTGGAAAACGTGCTGCTGCCGCTGGAACTCACCGCCGCCAGTTCGCCGTAACAATGGCGCCGCGCCACGCAATGCCAAGTCAACGGCGCAGGACGCACTCGAACGGGTGGGACTCTCCGCCCGCACCGGGCATTATCCGCGCCAGCTCTCCGGCGGCGAGCAGCAGCGCGTCGCCATTGCCCGCGCCTTCGCCCCCGGACCGCGCATCCTGTTCGCCGACGAGCCAACCGGCAACCTGGACCAGGCCACCGGCGAGCGCATTATCGACCTGCTGTTCGCGCTGCGCGCGGATTCCGGCGCGGCGCTGGTGCTGGTGACCCACGATCAGGCCCTGGCGCAACGCTGCGACCGCCGCCTGGGGATGCGCGACGGGCATCTGGAGGTGCTCACATGAACGCCTGGCGCCTGTCCCTGCGCCTGTTGCGGCGCGATTGGCGCAGCGGCGAGCTGTATCTGCTGTCCGCGGCGTTGGTGCTCACCGTGGCGGCGATTACCGCGGTCGGCTTCTTCACCGACCGCATCGAGGGCGCCATGCAACGCCAGGGCGGCGAGCTGATCGCCGCCGACCTGGCCATCGACGCCTCCACCCGCATCCCCGACGAGATCGCCACCGAGGCGGAACGCCGCGGCCTGCGCACGGCCCGCACGCTGACCTTCCGCAGCGTGGTGCTGGCCGGCGAGGAGAGCCAGCTGGTGCAGGTCAAGGCCGTCGACGACGCCTATCCGTTGCGCGGCGAACTGCGCTTGCAGGACGCGGTCGGCGGACCCGAACGGCCCGCTGACGGCACGCCGGCGTCAGGCCGAAGCTGGGTCGAAGCGCGCCTGCTGTATGCGCTCGGCGCCGCCCTCGGCGACTCGGTGCGGCTGGGCGAGCGCGACTTCGACATGTCCGCGCTGGTCGCCTACGAGCCCGACCGCGGCGGCAACTTCTTCCAGATCGCGCCGCGGGTCATGATCGCGCTGGACGATGTCGCCGCCACCGGCCTGGTCACGGAGGCGAGCCGCGTGCGCCACCGCCTGCTGATCGCCGGTGACATCACCGCCATCGAAGACTTCGCCGCCTGGGCCAAGCCGCGGCTGCCCGCCAACGCCGGCCTGGTCGATGCCCGCGAGGCACGCCCCGAGTTCGAGTCGGCGGTCGACCGTGCGTCGCGCTTCTTGCACCTGGCGGCGCTGACCACGCTGCTGGTGGCAGGCGCCGCCATCGCCCTGGCAAGCCGCCGCCTGGTCGAGCGCCAGACCGACGCGGTCGCCATCATGCGCTGCCTCGGCGCCCCCAGGCACCTGCTTACGCGCATCTTCGCGCTGCGCCTGCTGGTGTTCGGCCTGCTCGCGAGCCTGGTCGGCTGCCTGATCGGCTATCTCGGCCAGCAGGGACTGGTGCTATTGCTGCAGGACTGGTTCGGCAGCGACCTGCCGGCGGCCACGCTGAAGCCGGTCGGCGTCGGCATCGGCACCGGACTGGTGGCGCTGGCCGGCTTCGCGCTGCCACCGCTGCTGCAGCTGGCCGATGTCCCGCCGCTGCGCGTGCTGCGCCGCGATCTCGGCGCACCGCGCGCCTCGGTGGCCATGGCCGCCGGGGCCGCCGCCGCGGCACTGGTGCTGCTGGTGCTGTGGCAGGCCGGCGACGTGGACCTGGCCTGGAAGCTGTTGGCCGGCGTTGCCGCGGCGGTCACCGCGCTGCTGGCCCTGGGCGCGCTGTTGGTCTGGCTGGCCGGACTGGCGGCGAATCGCAGCCGCGGCATCTGGCGTCTGGGCCTGGCCGGACTGGCGCGCCGCCCGGCCGCGTCGATCCTGCAGATCGTCGGCTTCGGGCTCGGCATCCTGGCCCTGCTGATGTTGGCCGTGGTGCGGCTCGATCTGCTGAGCAGTTGGCAGGAGACCTTGCCGGCGCAGACGCCGGACCGCTTCCTGATCAACATCCAGCCGCAGGAGGTCGATCCGCTGCGGGACTTCTTCGCCGACCACGAAATCCAGAGTTCCGGCATCTACCCGATGATCCGCGGTCGCCTCACCGGCATCGGCGGCGAGCCGGTCGCACCGGAGCAGTTCGCCGATCCCCGTGCCCAGCGCCTCGCGGAGCGGGAGTTCAACCTGAGCTTCGCCAGCAATCCACAGGCCGACAACGAGATCGTCGCCGGCAGCTGGTGGCCCGACGCGAACGCAACCGGACAATTCTCGGTGGAAGAAGGGCTGGCGGAGACCCTCGGCATCGGCCTCGGCGACGAACTGCGCTTCTGGGTCGCCGGTCAAGAGGTCGCCGGCCCGGTCACCAGCCTGCGGCAGGTGCAATGGGACAGCTTCAACGTCAACTTCTTCGTCATCGCGCCGCCTGGGCTGCTGCGCGACCAACCCGCCACCTATGTCACCAGCTTCCACCTGCCCGCGGAGCGTGAGTCGCTGATCCCGGATCTGCTACGCGCCTTCCCGAGCGTCACGGTGATCGATGTCGGCACCTTGTTGGGACAGGTGCGCGGCATCATCGAGCAGGGCATTCGCGCCGTGGAGTACGTGTTCGCATTCACCCTTGCCGCCGGTTTGCTGGTGATGTACGCCGGCATCCAGGCCAGCCTTGCCGTGCGCCGGCTCGAGCATGGCGTGCTGCGGACCCTGGGTGCGGAACGGCGCGTCCTATTGCGCAGCCTAATGGTGGAGTTTACCGCCGTTGGCCTGCTCGCCGGCCTCACGGCATCGCTGTTCGCGGAAATCACCGGCTGGGTGCTGGCGCAGGAACTGCTCGGGCTACCCTTTAGCTGGAATCCGTGGCTATGGATCTTCGGCGTACTCGGCAGCGGATTGCTGATCGGCCTCGCCGGCACGCTCGGCACCTACGGCGCGTTGGTGCGGCCACCGCTGGCGACACTGCGGCAAGCGGGGTGATCGCGTTGGTAGCGCGCTCGAGCGGACAGCGCGGTATGCGAGCCGTGTGCTGAACCCGGCCTACGCAGCTCGATTCAATGGATCTGGCAGCTCGTCAGTTGCTCAGAAAAAAGCTCTTCCAGGGCTCGGCTCCAGGCGGCAGCGTGCCATAGGCTTCATCGTGGATCTCCTGCAACAGCACCAGGTCGCTCCAGACATCGGCGGGCCAACCGGCGCGGTCGCCGCGGCTGTCAATGACCAGATCGTGATGCACCACGGCGAATGCCTCGACATTGCCCCAGCACTTCAGCAGCCGGTCGACAACGTGTCGGTAGCCGACCTCCAACTCCGGGATGCACGCAGGATCGGGCATCGCCGTCGCCCCTGACGCAGTCGCCGCGTCGGGCGCCGGGCACGGGTAGAGTGATTGGTGCAGATTGCGCAGCAACACCAGTTCCGCCCAGGCATCCGGCGACCAGCGGCGCACGCGGCCATCCGCGGCCAAGAACAGGGCTCGAAATGCCCGCGCCGCCTCAGGTTTGCCCCAGACGCGACACAGCAACGCAATGGCATGGGGGGCGGCCTCCTCCAAGTCACTGAGGAGTGCGACCGAATCAGAGCGTTGGCCCTGGCGAGTCCTGTTGCGCCGGCAAACCCGCCGGATGATGCGGCCAATGCACCGCGATGTGCCGCTTGGGGTCGTCATGCGCGGCGGCAGCAGCCACACCGGTGCGCGCGGAGTCCGGCACCGGCGCGTCCAGCATGCATGACTGCCGGGCGCGATGCAATGAAAGATTGCGCTACCAGTGTCCGGATCGATACGTTCGGGCTGATTGTTCATCGGCTTCGGCGGTCGTTGTCCGTCATGTCGCGGTGGGCCATTGGAGACCCACGCTCGCTGAAAGCCGGCCAGAAAAGCCGGAACCTGACCAGTGACCTATATACTGCCCGGCCCCACGGCAAACTGAGACCCATTTGGCAACTTGGATATCGGCACACACATGCCTCGCTCGACGGCTTCCTGATAGACTGACGGGATTTTCCCGAACCGTAAGGACTGGCCATGCATCATCGATGGTTGATTGCGGCATCGCTCTTCGCACTCTGCGGCGGCACTGCGTAACGCCCAGACCTCCGTCGCCGACCTCGATCTGCGCGTTACCAGTGCCGACATCGCCCCATCGGTCAACATCAAGGAGTTCGACAACCGCACGGTCGAGGAATACAGCGTCAACAACAACACCTACATGGTCAAGATCACGCCAACGGCCGGGGCGCCCTACTACTTGGTCGATGACGACGGCTCCGGTGAGATGGCCTGGAAGCGCGGTGCGCCAGACATCGAAAACACGGTCCCGCAGTGGACGCTGCTCAGCTGGTGAGCCGCATGCATCGACCCCGTCGCCCCGCCGCGAGCCTACGACCGGCATTTCACACTTCACACTTCAAACTTCCACACGCCCCGTCAGAGGATTCGCTGACATGTTGCAGCAACTGATCGCGCGAACGACCGCCTTCACCCAGCGACTCGCCGCCACAGCTCGCCAAACACAGGCACCTTAGCCCCGCACCCCACGCCGACTTCTGGTTAGGCACTGCCGCTGCTGCCTGGCGTTGCTGCTGGCGGCGAGCCCGGTCGCCGCCGACACGCTGGACGACGTCAAGGCCCGCGGCGAGCTGCGCTGCGGCGTCAACGGCGAGGCGCCCGGTCTCTCGCAAAAAGACGACAACGGCAACTGGAGCGGGCTCGACGTGGACTTCTGCCGCGCCGTCGCAGCCGCCGCACTCGGCAATGCCGAAAAGGTCGCGTTCATTCCGCTCAGCACCGCGGAGCGCTTCACCGCGCTGCGCGACGGCAAGGTCGACCTGCTCGCACGCAACACCACCTGGACCGAACAGCGCGACGTCGCCGAAGGCGTCAGCTTCGCCGGCATCCTCTACTTCGACGGCCAAGGCTTCATGGTGCCCCGAAGCACCAGCCTGATGAGCACGCTCGAACTCAACAACGCCACCATCTGCGCCATCAGCGGCACCACCAGCGCGGACAATGCACAGCGCTACTTCAAGCGCCACCGCATGAGCATGGAGATGTCGCTCTATCCCGATCTCAGCGCCGCCCGCGATGCCTACCTCGACGGCAAGTGCTCGACGCTCACCAGCGATCGCACGCAACTCTACGGACTGCGGGCAACCCTCGCCGAGCCGGCCACCCAGCGCATCCTGCCAGAGGTCATCTCCAAGGAACCCCTCGCCCCGGCCGTGCGCAAGGGCGAGACCCGCTGGCTCGACCTGGTCCGCTGGACCCTCTACACCCTGATCGGCGCCGAAGAAATGGGCATCGACTCCAACAACGTCATCACCGCCAAGTCGCGCGCCACCAGCGACGACGTCCGCACCCTGCTCGACCTCGACGGCGACACCGCCGCTGCCCTCGGTATCGAACCCGAATGGGGCTACCGAGTGATCCTGCAGGTCGGCAACTACGCCGAGGTCTTCGAGCGCAACCTCGGCACCGCATCCGGACTCGACATCAAGCGCGGCCTGAACGCCCTCTGGAATCAAGGCGGCCTGCTGTATGCGCCGCCGACGCGTTGAATCTTAAGTAGCGGGTGACGAGGAGCGAGTTTCTAGGAACCGAGTTCTCCTCCGTCCCTGTCCGCCTAGCCCCTAGCAACTTGTAACTAGCAACTCTCTTTCATGCCCCTAATCAAACCCTTCGCCGGCCTACGCCCAGCACCGGGCCGTGCCGCCGACGTCGCCGCACCGCCCTACGATGTCATGAACGCCACGGAGGCACGACGCATGGTCGAGGGCCGACCCTGGAGCTTTCTGCACATCTCCCGGCCCGAGGTCGATCTGCCGACTTCGGTCGACCCCTTCGACGATGCGGTCTATGCCAAGGCGCGCGAGAACCTGGAGCGCATGCTCACCGAGGGCGTGCTGGTGCGCGACCCAAGCCCCTGCTATTACGCGTATCGGCTCACCATGGGCGGGCATTGCCAGACCGGGCTGGTGGCGGCCGCATCCGTCGCCGCCTATGACGCGGGCCGCATCCGCAAGCACGAGTTCACGCGACCGGTGAAAGAGGACGACCGCGTGCGCCAGATCGACGCGCTCGACGCCCAGACCGGCCCCGTGTTTCTGGTCTACCGCGCCAACTCGACGATCGACGACGTGCTGGCAGCAACCTGCGCGCAAGCGCCGCAGGTCGACATCACCGCCGCGGACGGCGTTCGCCATCAACTCTGGGTCATCGCGGACGACGCCACCGGCGCCCAACTCAGCGCGGCATTCGACGCCCTCGACGCGCTGTACGTGGCCGATGGCCATCACCGCTCCGCGGCGGCGTCGCGCATCGCCGCGCAGCGCCAGGCGAGCGACCCCGCAGCCGGACCGGATGCCGCGCATCAGTACTTTCTATCGGTCATCTTTCCCCATGACCAGATGCAGATCCTGCCGTATAACCGCGTCCTGCGGGACCTGCACGGGCTCGACAGCGAGGCCTTCCTGCGCCGCGTCGGCGTCGCATTTCGCGTCACGCCCAGCGATGCACCAGTGCAACCTGCCGCCCCCGCCGAATTCGGCATGTACCTCGATGGCCGCTGGTACCGACTCAGCCTCGACCCCCAGCGCATCCCCTACGATGACCCCGTCGGCCGGCTCGACGTGAGCCTGCTGCAAAGCAACCTCATCGAGCCGATTCTCGGCATCGTCGACCCGCGCCGCGACGAGCGCATCGACTTCGTCGGCGGCATCCGCGGTCTCGACGGGCTCACCGCCCGCGTCGACTCCGGCGACATGCGCATCGCCTTCTCGCTGTTCGCCACGCGCATGGACGACCTCATGGCCGTCGCCGACGCCGGCGAGGTGATGCCACCCAAATCCACCTGGTTCGAACCCAAGCTCGCCGACGGGCTGGTCAGCCACGTGCTCGATTGAAAGAAGTCACGAGGGACTAGGCACTAGTCACGAGGCCGTCCCTCTCCATCTATGGTCACCCACACCTACACCCTTCCAAATTCCGAGCCGGACGATCTGGCCGCTAGCCGCCACTGGCTCACCGCGCTCGCAACGCACTACAGCGCGGAGGACTGCGCCCGTATCGGCGCGGCCTGCGAGCTGATGATCGCTTGCCGCGGCGGCCATCTGCTCGAGACCGGCGAGACCGAGGCGCGCCACCGCCTGTCCACCGCCGACATCCTGTTCGGCCTGCGCATGGACGCGGAAACCCTCTGCGCGGCATTGCTCAACGGCTGCCTCGGTCGCGAGGGCGTGTCCGAGGCCCAGCTCGACGGAACGCTGCGGCAGCGACTTGGCCGGCATGGTGGCGGACCTTGGCCGCATCGGTCAGCTCACCAATATCGATCGCGTCATCGCCGACAAGGACCAGCACGAGCACGAGGAGAACCTGCGCCGACTCCTGCTCGGCATCGCCGAGGACGTGCGCGTGGTGCTGGTGGTGCTGGCGGAACGGGTGCATCTGATGCGCATGGCCAAGGGCCTGGACCAGGCGCGCCAGAAAGAACTGGCCTTGGACACCCGCCGCGTCTACGCGCCGCTGGCCAACCGGCTTGGCGTTTGGCAGGTCAAATGGGAGCTGGAAGACCTCGCCCTGCGTTATCTGCAGCCGGAAGAATACAAACGTATCGCCAAGCTCCTGCGCGAGCGCCGCGAGGAGCGCCAGAACTACATCCAGCGCGTCATCGACACCCTGCAGGCCGAGTGCGAGCGCGCCGGCATCGAGGCCGACATCAGCGGCCGGCCAAAGCACATCTACAGCATCTGGCGCAAGATGCAGCGCAAAGGCGTCGACATCGACGAGATCTTCGACCTGCGCGCGGTGCGGATCATGGTCCGCGACATCCCCACCTGCTACATGGCGCTGGGCATCGTGCACGGACTCTGGCGCCACATCCCGCGCGAGTTCGACGACTACATCGCCACCCCCAAGGGCAACATGTACCAGTCCCTGCACACCGCGGTGATCGGCCCCGAGGACAAGCCGCTGGAGGTGCAGATCCGCACCGAAGACATGCACCAACATGCGGAATTCGGCGTCGCCGCGCACTGGGCCTACAAGGAGGCCAAGGGCCACGACCCGGAGTTCCAGCGCCGCGTGGTCTGGATGCGCAACTGGCTGGAGCTCAAGAACGAGGGCGACCAGGCCGGCGACTTCGTCGAGCGCTTCAAGGCCGAGTTCGAGCCGGTGCACGTCTACGTGCTCACCCCGCAGGCGAAGGTCATCGAGCTGCCCAGGGGCGCCACGCCGCTGGATTTTGCCTACGCCATCCACTCCGAGATCGGCAACCACTGCCGCGGCGCTCGCGTGAACGGACGCATCGTGCCGCTCAACCATCAGCTCGAGAGCGGCGAGACGGTGGAGATCCTGACACAAAAAAACGCCCGGCCGAGCCGCGACTGGCTCAGCCCGCACCATGGCTACATGGTCACCTCGCGCGCCCGCAACCGGGTGCGGCAGTGGTTCAAGCTGCAAGACTACGACCGCTACGTCACCGAGGGTCGCACGCTGCTCGACAAGGAACTCGTGCGCCTCGGCATCGACGCCAAACCCCAGCTCGACAAGCTCGCACCGCGCTACAACCTGCACAAGGGCGACGACCTGCTCGCCGCGATCGGCCGCGGCGATGTCGCCGTCGGCCACCTGGCGCGACAGGTCGGCGAACCACGCCCCGAGCGCCCGGAAACCGACGACGAACTCCCAGAGCTAAAGCTACCCGCGAGGCAACCAGCACCGCACGCCAAAGGCGGACGCTCCGACGTCGTGGTGGAGGGCGTCGAGGACCTGATGACGCAGATGGCCAGTTGCTGCCGGCCAGTGCCCTACGACAAGCTCATCGGCTTCATCACCCGCGGTCGCGGCGTCGTGGTGCACCGGCGCAACTGCCGCAACATCATCAACCTGCCGGACGAAGACCACGAGCGCCTGATCGATGTCAGCTGGGCGGCGCAGCCGCCGGAAGCCGGCTACGCCGTCGACATCGAAGTCATCGCCGCCGACCGCAAGGGCCTGTTGCGCGACATCTCCTCGGTACTCGCGGATGAAGACGCCAACGTGCTCGGCACCAACACCCAGTCGGACCCCACCAGCGACGTCGCCACCATGCGCTTCACCATCGAAGTCGCCAACGCCGAACAGCTCGACAAACTCATCGGCAAACTCAGGCAATTGCCCGACGTGCTCCAGGTCCGCCGCTCCCGCTAGCCGCGGTCTCCGCCCAGCCCCATCGCGATTGCAAATCGCTCCCGCAAGCCCGTGGGAGCGATTCGCAATCGCGACGGCAACACCAGCCAATCTCGACGCGGCCAATCGCGGCTGCAAGCCGCTCCCACAAATCAACGTGCTATGATCGGGCGGCTACGAGACGCGCAGCACCCAAACGTGCCTCAAAGCACGCGCGCGCATCCCTTCAGCCTGGTGATACGACGTTCGTGCCGGTCAGAAACAGCCGCGACACCCAACTACCATGAAAACACTTCTCGTCACGGGCGGCGCCGGATTCATCGGCGGCAATTTCGTGCATCTGATGCTGTCGGATTCCGATTGGCGCATCGTCAACCTGGACAAGCTCACCTACGCAGGCAACCTCGACACGCTGGCAGCGGTCATGGACCATCCGCGGCATGTGTTCGTCCAGGGCGACATCGGCGACCGCGACCTGATCGCGCAACTGCTGCGCGACCACCAGATCGACGCCGTCGTCAACTTTGCCGCCGAGAGCCACGTCGACCGCTCCATCGACGGCCCCGCCGCGTTCATCGAGACCAACGTGCTCGGCACCTTCAACCTGCTCGACTGCACACGGGCTTACTGGTCCGCGCTCGACGACGTCCGCAAGGCCGCGTTCCGCTTCCTGCACGTCTCCACCGACGAGGTCTACGGCTCCCTCGGCGACACGGGCGCCTTCACCGAGACCACGCCCTACGCCCCCAACTCGCCCTACTCGGCCTCCAAGGCCGCGTCGGACCATCTGGTGCGGGCCTGGCATCACACCTACGGGCTGCCGGTGCTGACCACCAACTGCTCCAACAACTACGGCCCGTACCAGTTTCCGGAAAAGCTGATCCCGCTGATGATCGCCAAGGCCATCGCGGGCGAGCCGCTGCCCATCTACGGCGACGGCTCCAACGTGCGCGACTGGCTCTATGTGGAGGATCACTGTCGCGCCATCGCCCGCGTGTCTGGAGGCCGGCCGCCCTGGCGAGGTCTACAACGTCGGCGGCAACAGCGAGAAGACCAACATGGAGGTCGTCGACACCCTCTGCGCGTTGCTCGACGAGGCGCTGCCAGATTCACCGTATCGCCCGCACGCGCAACTCAAACAGTTCGTCACCGACCGCCCCGGTCACGACAAGCGCTACGCCATCGACGCCACCAAGCTCAAGCAAGAACTGGGCTGGGAGCCGACCGAGACCTTCGAGAGCGGCATGCAGCGGACCCTGAACTGGTATCTCAGACAATCAAGACTGGTCACGCCGCGTCACCGACGGCAGCTACCGCGGCCAGCGCCTCGGCAGCGATGACAGCCGACCGGACCTAGAGCAGGAGACGGCGCATGAACCGCAAAGGCATCATCCTCGCCGGCGGTTCCGGCACCCGGCTGCATCCGCTGACGCTGTCCATCAGCAAGCAGCTGCTGCCGGTCTACGACAAGCCGATGATCTACTACCCGCTGTCGGTGCTGATGCTGGCCGGCATCCGCGAGATGCTGATCATCACCACGCCGCGCGACGAAGCCTCGTTCCGCGACCTGCTCGGCGACGGCAGCCAATGGGGCATCACGCCTCGACTATGCCGTGCAGCCCGACCCCGGCGGACTCGCCCAGGCCTTCATCATCGGCCGCGACTTCGTCGGCAATGATCCGTCCTGCCTGATCCTGGGCGACAACATCTTCTACGGCGGCGGGCTGGTCCGTAATCTCAAGGCCGCCGCGGAGCGCGAACAGGGCGCGACCGTGTTCGGCTATTGGGTCAAAGACCCGGAGCGCTACGGCGTGGCCGAGTTCGACGCCGACGGCACCGTCATCGGCCTGGAGGAAAAGCCGGACCGACCCAAGTCCAACCACGCCGTCACCGGCATCTACTTTTACGACGAGCACGTCTGCGACATGGCCGCCGAGCTTGCGCCGTCGCCCCGCGGCGAGCTCGAGATCACCGATCTCAACAAGCTCTACCTGGGCCGAGGCGAACTGCGGCTCGAGCGCCTCGGGCGCGGCATCGCCTGGCTCGACACCGGCACGCATGAGTCGCTGATCCAGGCCGCCAACTTCATCGAGACCATCGAGCAGCGCCAGGGCCTCAAGGTCTGCGCGCCGGAAGAGGTCGCCTTTCAGAACCAGTGGATCGACGCCGACGGGCTCATGGCCATCGCCGAACCGCTGCGCAAGAGCGGCTATGGCGAATACCTGCTCAGCCTGCTGCATCGGGACCGCCAACCATGAACATCATCGCGACCGAACTGCCCGACGTGCTGCTGATCGAGCCGCGGGTCTTCGGCGACGCCCGCGGCTGGTTCTGCGAGACCTGGCAACGCGAACGCTATGCCGAGGCCGGCATCGACGGCGACTTCGTGCAAGACAATCAATCCTTCTCCGGCCGCGGCACCCTGCGCGGCCTGCACATCCAGAACCCGTTCGGACAGGGCAAGCTGGTGCAGGTGATCGCCGGGGAGGTCTACGACGTCGCCGTCGACGCGCGCCGCGGCTCACCCCACTTCGGGCGCTGGGCCGGCGCGCATCTAAGCGCCGACAACAAGCACCAACTCTGGGTGCCCAAGGGCTTCCTGCACGGCTTCCTGGTGCTCAGCGACACCGCCCTGTTCAGCTACAAATGCACCGACCTGTATCACCCGGAAACCCAGTTCGCGGTGCGCTGGGACGATCCGGACATCGGCATCCAGTGGCCCGACGCCGGCGAGCTGCTGCTGTCGGACAAGGACCGCGATGCGCCGTTGCTGCGAGACATCCCGGAGTCCCAATTGCCCGAGTGGGATGGCTAGCAGCGAGCGACGAGACGGCGCATGCGCAGGCAAAACAGACCAGCCACCCCCGTGGGAGCGATTTGCAATCGCGACGGCCACGACAGCGAATGTCTACGCCGCCCAATCGCGGCTGCAAGCCGCTCCCACAAAGAACGCAGCTTACGCTTTAGCTCCAGCCCCTAGCCCCTAGAAACTCTCTTTCCCCCGATGCCCCAGCCAACCGACCAACACCAGCCCATCTACGTCGCCGGCCACCGCGGCATGGTCGGCGCGGCCATCGTTCGGAAGCTGACGCAGGCCGGCCACACCAACATCCTCACCCGCACCCACGCCGAACTGGACCTGACCGATCAGCGCGCCGTCGACGCCTTCTTCGACCAGACCAAGCCCGCCGAGGTCTATCTGGCGGCGGCCAAGGTCGGCGGCATCCACGCCAACGACAGCTATCCGGCCGAGTTCATCTACCAGAACCTGATGATCGAGGCCAACATCATCCACGCGGCCTGGCGCCACGGCACCGCACGCCTGCTGTTTCTCGGCAGCTCCTGCATCTATCCGCGGCTGGCGCGAGCAGCCCATGTCGGAGGCGGCGCTGCTCACCGGCACGCTGGAACCCACCAACGAGCCCTACGCCATCGCCAAGATCGCCGGCATCAAGCTGTGCGAATCCTACAACCGGCAATACGGCACCGACTTCCGCAGCGTCATGCCGACCAATCTGTACGGTCCGGGCGACAACTTCGATCTGGCCAACAGCCACGTCATCCCGGCGCTGATCCGCAAATTCCACGAGGCCAAGGTCGCCAACGCCGAGCACGTGGACGTTTGGGGCAGCGGCAAGCCCAAGCGCGAGTTCCTGCACGTCGACGACATGGCCGCCGCCTGTCTGCACGTCATGCAGCTCGACGCCGACAGCTATCGCGCGCAGACCAACCCGCGCTGCTCGCACATCAACGTCGGCACCGGCGTCGACGTGACCATCGCCGAGCTGGCGCAGACCGTCGGCGAGGTGGTGGGCTTCACAGGCCAGATCCGCTTCGACCCGACCAAGCCCGACGGCGCACCCCGCAAACTGCTCGACGTCTCGCGGCTGCGCGACCTGGGCTGGTCGGCCGGCATCGACCTGCGCCAAGGGCTGCGGCATGCCTATGAATGGTTTCTCGCCAACCAGGCGAACTTGCGCAATTAGAGTGACATCATGACGAAAAAGGCTTTGGTCACCGGCATCACCGGTCAAGACGGTGCTTATCTCGCTGAACTGCTGCTGGACAAGGGCTACGAGGTGCACGGCATCAAGCGCCGCAGCTCGCTGTTCAACACCGACCGCATCGACCACCTGTACCAAGACCCGCACGAGCCCAACCAGCGCTTCGTGCTGCACCACGGCGACCTGACGGACTCCTCCAGCCTGGTCCGCATCATCCAGCAGGTACAGCCCGACGAGATCTACAACCTGGCGGCCCAAAGCCATGTCGCGGTGTCGTTCGAAGAACCGGAATACACCGCCAACTCCGACGCCCTGGGCACCTTGCGCCTGCTCGAGGCCATCCGCATCCTGGGGCTGGAGAAAAAGACCCGCTTCTACCAGGCGTCCACCTCCGAGCTCTACGGCAAGGTGCAGGAGATGCCCCAGCGCGAGACCACGCCGTTCTATCCGCGCTCGCCCTACGCCGCCGCCAAGCTCTACGCCTACTGGATCACGGTCAACTACCGCGAGGCCTACGGCATCTACGCCTGCAACGGCATCCTGTTCAACCACGAGAGCCCGATCCGCGGCGAGACCTTCGTCACGCGCAAGATCACCCGCGCCATCTCCCGCATCAAACTCGGCCTGCAAGCAGCACCTGTTCCTCGGCAACCTCGACGCCAAACGCGACTGGGGCCACGCCAAGGACTACGTCATCATGCAATGGCTGATGCTGCAGCAAGAGCAGCCCGAAGACTTCGTCATCGCCACCGGCGTGCAATACTCGGTGCGCGACTTCGTCGACGCCGCCGCCAAGGCCGTCGACATCAGCATCCGCTGGGAAGGCAGCGGCGTCGACGAGAAGGGCTACGACATCGCCACCGGCAACTGCATCGTCTCCGTCGACCCGCGCTACTTCCGCCCCACCGAGGTCGAAACCCTGCTCGGCGACCCCACCAAGGCCCGCGAAAAGCTCGGCTGGGAGCCCCGCGTCACCTTCCCGGAGCTGGTCGAAGACATGATGCGCCACGACATGGCCGAGGCCGAACGCGACGCCCTCTGCGCCCGCGAAGGCTTCCGCGTCTTCGACCGCAACGAATAACGCAGCTCTCTGTGGGAGCGATTTGCAATCGCGACGGACAACGTCAAGATTCTAAACGCAGCCGAATCGCGGCTGCAAGCCGCTCCCACAAGATCCACCTCCGCGATGAAGCGATTTGCAATCGCGATCTCCGAGATCGGGCGAAGCGCACCCGCCGTCTCGCGTTAGTCGGACTTTGGCGCGACTGTACTAGGCCATCAGGCTAACAGGACCCACCCCCACGTGAAGCTCATCGTCCAAATCCCCTGCTACAACGAAGAGCAGACGCTGCCGGAGACCGTCGCCGACATCCCGCGCCAGATCGAAGGCATCGACCAGGTCGAGGTCCTGATCATCGACGACGGCAGCCGCGACCGCACCGTCGAGGTCGCCCGCGAGATCGGCGTCGACCACATCGTCCGCAACAAGCGCAACATCGGCCTCGCCCGCAGCTTCCGCAAAGGCATCGACGCCTGCCTGGTGCGCGGCGCCGACATCATCGTCAACACCGACGGCGACAACCAATACTGCGGCGCCGACATCCCCAAGCTGGTCGCACCCATCCTCGCCGGCCGCGCCGACATGGTCATCGGCGACCGCGAAACCGGCAAGATCGAGCACTTCTCGCCAGTCAAGAAACTGCTGCAATACCTCGGCAGCGGCGTCGTCCGCAAGCTCGCCGGCATCTGGGTACCCGACACCGTCAGCGGCTTTCGCGCCTTCTCCCGCGAGGCCGCCATCCGCCTCAACGTCGTCTCATCGTTCAGCTACACCATCGAGACCGTCATCCAGGCCGGCAAGCGCCAGCTCATCGTCGACTCCATCCCCATCCGCACCAACCCCAAGACCCGCGACTCGCGCCTGTTCAAGAGCATCCCGCACTTCATCCAGAACTCGCTCGGCACCATGGTGCGCATGTACGCCATGTACCAGCCGCTGCGGGTGTTCTTCTTCATCGGCAGCCTCCTGATGCTGATCGGCGCGTTGCCCATCCTGCGCTTCCTATTCTTCTATTTCACCAGCGGCGGCGCCGGACATATCCAGTCGCTACTGCTCGGCAGCGTCTTCGTCATTCTCGGCTTCATCACCTTTCTCGTCGGCCTGGTCGCCGACCTCATCTCCTTCAACCGCCAATTGCTGGAGATGACCCTAGAGCGCGTCCGCCGCCTCGAACTCGACCACTTCGGCACCGACGCCACCCTCGGCAGCGACGCGGTAGACCGCAAAGACTGAACCCCGCCCAGGTGCGCCGGCTTCAGCCGGCCCCACTTGCTGAAATACGTGCATCAGCCAGAACGCCGCAGCCCCAGCTGGAATGGCACCATTCGCGAGCCGTGCAAACAACTCGACGAACCGCTGCGTGACAGTCCGAGTCTGAAGCCCCGTCTCATCGACGCGCTGGAAGACTACTATCGCTAACCAGTCGATACCGATATGTTCTCCCTATGGCCGAGCCGAGCCCCATCCAACCACTGGAGCTATCGCCATGGCACTGCCACCCAAACCCGAGCTGACCTTCGAAGACTGGCTGCAAGGCGAGCGCACGGCGCGAGATGAGTCTACCCGCCGAAGATTCGCAGCGAGAATCCGCTGAGGCTGCCGTCGCGATTGCGAATCGCTCCTACGCTTGTGCAAGCGTCAAAAATCAGCGATCAGCAACCCATTGATACAGTTCCTGCGTACCCGGTTGGCACAGATCGCAGCCGCCGCAGGTGCGCTCGCTGACGATGCGCTGCACGGAACCCTTGCTGATCCAGCGCTCGAGCATGGCGCGGGCGACGTCTGGTTCTACGTCCAGATGTAGCGCGATGTCCGCGAGGCTGGCCATGGGACGCTCGCGGAGGTAGTGCTTCAGATCGGCCAGCACCGTCAGGCACCGCTCTGGACGGGTCGTAGCTGACCACGACTACCGCGCCGAGCCCAGAGGCCGAGCCCGGCGAATACCGCGATCAGCACCAGCAACAAGCCGAGCATCCAGGCCGATGAGGCCCAGGGGTGGCGCTCAAAGGTGGCGGCCTGGTAGAAGAACGTCGCGGTGATGTAGGCAATGCCGGTGGTCCAGGCGGCGACGAAGCCGGCCCAGGCGGCGCCGGTCTCGCGCACGATGGCGGCGATGGTGGCCACGCATGGGAAGTACAGCAGCACGAACAACAGATAGGCAAAGGCGCCGGCGCGACCATCAAAGCGCGCCTCCATGGCGCCGAAGGTGCCGCTGGCAACGGACTGCTCCGCGGCGACGGCATCGCGATCGTTGAGGTCACCGACCCGCAGACCGAGGGGATCGGTCAGACTGCGGCCGACCGAGGCCAGGTTCTCTGGCACCGTCGCCGCCGCGGCCACCAGTGCGGCCCCCAGGTGGAAGGGTTGCTCGGCTCCCGTCGCCGCATCTTCGGCGGCGATGCGGCCATACACGGCATCCAGAGTGCCGACGATAACCTCCTTGGCGAGCACGCCGGAGACGACGCCGAGCACCGCCGGCCAGTTGTCCTGCGCAATGCCCATGGGCGCGAACAGCGGCGTGACTACACGGCTAGCGGCGGCGAGGATGGATGCATCACTGTCGCCGGAATCCATACTGCCGTCGGTGCCGATGGCGCCCAGCAGATTCAGAGCCAGCACCATCACGATGATTATACGCCCGGCCTCGCGCAGGAACAGATTGACGCGGTCCCAGGTGCGGAGCATGACGCCACGTAGGGTTGGCATGTGATAGGGCGGCAGTTCCATCATGAAGCCGGTACTGGCACCCGCCAGCAACGTGCGCTTCATCACCAGACCGGTTAGCAACGCAACCGCGATGCCGGTGAGATACAGCGCGAACACCACGTTTTGCCCCGCGTTGGGAAAGAACGCCGCCGCGAACAGCACGTACACGGGCAGTCGCGCGCCGCAGGACATGAACGGGTTCATCAGGATGGTCAGCTTGCGCTCGCGGTCGTTCTCCAGCGTGCGCGTGGCCATGACCGCCGGCACGTTGCAGCCGAAGCCGACGATCAGCGGAACGAAGGCCTTGCCGGGCAGACCGATGGAACGCATGAAGCGGTCCATGACGAAGGCCGCGCGGGCCATGTAGCCCGAATCCTCCAGCGCGGACAGGAAGATGTAGAGGCTAGCGATGATCGGGATGAAGGTGGCCACCACGGTCAGGCCGCCGCCGATGCCGTCCGCGAGCAGCAGCCGCAGCAGGTCCGGCGCACCAAGCCTGGTCAACAGTGTACCGAGTCCGTCGACGAACAGCGCGGTGGCGACACCGTCGAACAAGTCGATGAAGGCCCCGCCGATGTTGATCGTGAAGACGAACATCAGGTACATCACCGCCAGGAACAGCGGAATCCCCCAGACACGGCTCAACACCACGTGGTCGATGGCATCGGACAGTGTGCGCCCGGCCCGCCCGCGCTGCTGCACGACACGCCCTGCCAGCGCATGGGCATGACCGAACCGGGTGTCGGCGATATGGATGTCGGCATCCTCGCCGGAGCGCTCGGCGATCGCCTGCCGCCAATGCCCGACACGCTCGGGCAAGTCATCGCCGGGCGGCGCGTTGATCAGTTGCTCAACGGCCGGATCACCTTCAAGCAGCTTCAGCGCCAGCCAACGGGCGTTGCCGTTGCTGCCATGCGCGCCAAGCAACGGCGCCAACTCCGCCACCGCCTGATCGACACACTCCTCGTGGGCCAGCGGAAAACCACCGCGCTCCTTCCCCGCGGCAACCGCCAGCGCACGTGCATTGAGTTCCGTGATGCCTTCCCTGGTGACGGCGACCACGGGCACCACCGGACAGCCGAGCTGGTCCGCCAAGAGCTCGGTGTCGATCTCGACGCCGCGCTTGCGCGCCACGTCCATCATGTTCAGCGCGATGACGATGGGCACGCCCATCTCCAGCAGCTGCACGGTCATGTACAGATTGCGCTCCAGATTGGAGGCATCCAGCACGTTGACGATCAGGTCCGCATCGCGCGAGAGCAGATAGTCGCGGGTGACCGCTTCGTCCAGCGAGCCCGCGTCCAATGAATAGATGCCGGGCAGATCGATGACCCGCACCGCTCGCCCATCCAGCTCAAAGCGGCCTTCCTTGCGCTCGACGGTGACGCCCGGCCAGTTGCCGGTGGTCTGGCGAATGCCGGTCAGCGCATTGAACAGGGCCGACTTTCCACAGTTGGGGTTGCCCGCCAAGGCCAAGGTCAGCGGTCGGCCCGTCGGAGCAGGGGCGTCACGGGAGGCATCGAAGACGTTCATCGGGGATCTATCCGGTTTTACTGCGGTAGAGAGCGCGTTTGATGCGCCGACGGTCGTGACACGCGGTCGGGTCAGGCATGCAAGTCATTTAAGACGTCAACAGGCGTGCCGTTGCCGCCGGCATCCAAGCGGCACGACCATGACCTTTTCGACGATGCCGCCGCCGAGGGCAACCCGCGCCGCGCCAGCGGAAACCACGAGGCCGCGACCACGGTGATGTTCCACACGTATCTCGCTGCCGATCCGAAGGCCGAGCGAAAGCAGCTTGCGCACCAACTCGCGACCGCCGTGGATCTCGACGATGCGCGCCCGCCTGCCGACCGGCAGCATGGCGAGCGAATGGGACGTGAAAGCGGACTGCTGCATTGCTTAAACGGCTCAGTATAGAGTCTGGGTGCGGACCATGGTGACCGCGAAACAACCGCTCCGAACTCCGAAGCGGCCCCACGCCGTGATCGTTAAGGCACGCAAGAAACGCTCCATGCTCCGAGACAGCGCACTGAACGTCGGCGTGGATGCCGGGCGAAGAACTCGGGCAACGCGTGTTGGTCGCACTGAATGCGAACCATTCCTGTTTAGCTTAACGCAAGCAAGCCCAAAACGCACGTGCCATTTGTCATCACGCGCATCAAATCGGCCATACGTCTGCCGCTCGCTCGGTGTCCGCGGAACACAGGTCGCAGCATCCGAGTGGCAACGCGCTACGCCCGTCAGCGCTCCTCGTCGGCGGCACCTTGCAACATGGTTTGCGCCAAGCGCGCATAGACCTCGCTCCAAGCGGCGCGGGTCTCGGGCGTGAATGACTCGCCGAGGGCATGCGCGAAGGCGCTGAACAGCGCATCGGCAAACTTGTCGTAATCGGCATCGGTGACGCCGTAGCCGACATGACGGGCACCGACGGTCTTGATCAGCGGTACCACCGGATCAGGGTTCTCAAGGGCGGAAACCACGGTGTTGATCATGGTGACGAACAGCCCTGTTTGGCGCTCCATATCGCCCTTAAAGAGGGGCCGTAGCTCCGGGTAGCAGGCAAACAGCCGATCATAGAAGTCGACGCAGACCTGTTTGCGCATGGGCGTGATCTCGGCCCACGACTGCCTAACGAGCGCGGCGGTTTCTGGGGTCATCGATCGCCTAGCCTGTGTCTGGCACCATGCGGGCGGCCGCATCCGGCAGCACCCGTCGATGCATTGTTTTGGATATCCGGACCTCTGTTCTCACGCAGAGTAGGCCGGTCGAATTTCGATACTAGGCGAGCGGTTGTTCCTGATCAACGTCGGCATTGCGAGGCGCTGG
>CAVOGV010000016.1:0-31304 GCA_963695445.1 uncultured Gammaproteobacteria bacterium
TGGCGGCCATGCATAGGGCCTTAGCCTCGATCACGAGCAAGGGGTCGTCCACATGGAATCCGAATCGCGTCGACGCCCCGACCCGGCATCCGTTCGATCTGTACCAGCTTGATTCAAAGGGAACCGATGGCTAGGAGGTCGAGGCGCGAGGATAAAGGCAAGTAAAGACAGGCGCTTGCAGCAGGATCGAACCCTGCAGGGCCCACCAACCAAGCCATGGGCTTGAGGGAAATCTCAAGCCCTTTTTATTTGCGAAAAATTGAAAATTACGCAGCAACCTACGAGGTGACAAATTCGTCGGTTTGGCAAACATTCCCGGTGACGAGGATCACCGAATCCCGTCACGGAATAACATCCGTGCGGTGCGCTCGCCGGCGGCCTGACACCACGAGGGTGCGTAGGTCATCTTTGTCGGCAGCGCCGAGGCACCAAACCCAGCATTCCGTGCGGAGAACCGCCTATAGACATCGGCGGTCGACGACCCGATCTGAACGCTGTAAGGGACCGCTGCACGCGCTGCGAGGCCGAATCGAGATCGCCTCACCACAGGCTAAACAAGGCCAACCGATCGGCCTTGCGTCACCAAGCAATGTCTTCAAGCAAGTTGATGAGTATTGGAAATCGATCCACGTGGCAGGCGAGCACGCTCGCCCTGTTGTGCTGCGCCGCATCGGTGTTTGCCGACGGCTCGCCCAGCCCTGTCACGCTTGCCGAGGTCACCACCGAGACGCTGCGCGAGCAGGTGGCATTGTCGGGTACCACCGAGGCCTCGCGGCGCGCCGCGCTGTCGCCGCGGGTCGAAGGGCTCGTGACTGAGCTGTTCGTGGACGAGGGGGACGTGGTGGAGCAGGGCGCCCAGGTGTTGCAGATGGATGCCCGTCTCGCCGAGTTGGATACGGAGGCCGCCGCGGCGCGGGTGCAGGAGGCCGAGGCTCGCCATGGCGATTCGATCCGCATCCGCGACGAGCTGCTGTCGCTGAAGAAGGGCCGCCATGCGTCGGAGACCGAGACCCAGTCCGCCATCGCCAATGTGGAGATGACCGCCGCCGCGTTGAGTGCCGAGCGTGCGGCCTTGGGTCGTGCTCGGGAGCTGGTGCAGCGGCATGCCCTTGCAGCGCCCTTCGCCGGTATGGTGGTGGCCAAGCAGGTCGAGGTCGGCGAGTGGGTGCAGCGCGACGATGCCGCGGTCGAGTTGCTGGCCCTGGATCGGGTGCGAATCCGGGCGAACTTGCCGCAGCGAGACTATGCGCGTGTCGTCGCTGGTGCGAAGGCTCAGGTGCGGTTCGACGCCTTGCCGGATCGGGAGTTTGTCGGCGAGGTGCTGGCCCGGATCGCGAGCGGTGATGAGCGCAGCCGCAGCTTCCCCGTGTTGATCGAGCTGCCTAACCCAGACGGAATCTTGGCGCCGGGGATGTCCGCCCGCGTCTCGGTGGAACTCGCCGGCGAAGCCAGCGAGGCCCTGACGGTGCCGCGAGATGCCGTGATCGCCAAGAGCGACGGCAGTCGGGAGGTGTGGCAGGTGCGGCTCGATGACGGTGTTCAGAAGGCCTACCCGGTGCCGGTCGAGATCGGCCGCGCCAGCGGTGACCGGCTGGAGTTGATCCGCGGTGACCTGGAGGCCGGCGATCAGGTGGTGCTGCTGGGTAACGAACGCCTGCGGCCTGGCCAGAGCGTGTCCGCCCAGGGCGTTCCGGTCGATCTACGCGTCTCCACGGCGAGTGACGCCATCGGCTGGGTCCAATCCATCGGACCACGAGACGCGCCCAACACCACAATCCGCAGCTCGAGCAACCGAGGCACAGGTAGATGTTCAAATTCGCCATCGAACGTCCGATCATCCTGACCGTCGCGATCCTGATCCTGACGCTGTTCGGGCTGTTGTCGATCTTTCAGGTGCCGGTGCAGATGATCCCGGATCTGGACGCGCGCATCGTGTCGGTCAGCACCAAGTGGCCAGGCGCGGCGCCCCAGGATGTCGAGAAGGAGATCGTCGTCGAGCAGGAGAAGTATCTGGGTCGCATCCCGGGCCTGGAGCGGATGGTCTCGACCGCTCAGACCGGCAGTGCCGACATCGAGCTCGAGTTCCCGTTCTCGGTGCCGATGGAGGAGGCGCTGCTCAACGTCAACAACGCCCTGTCCCAGGTGCCGGGCTATCCGGAGAACGTCGATCAGCCCAGCATCCGCGCCGAGGCGTTCTCGTCCAACTCGTTCATGTACTTCCGGCTGATGCCGGAGTCCGGACGCTTCAGCGAGGAGGACATTCTGGCGCTGCGTGACTGGGCCGAGGAGTACGTGCAGACGCCGATGGAGCGGGTGCCAGGGGTCTCCAGCGTCGGCATGCGCGGCGGCGCCGAGCGGCAACTGCGCGTCTACGTCGATCCGGTGCGCCTGGCGGAGCGGGGCATCCGCTTGACCGAGCTGCGCGACGCCATCCGCGCCCGCAACCGCGATGTCTCCGGCGGCGATCTGGACAGCGGCAAGCGCCGCTATCTGTTGCGGACCATCGGCCGCTTCGACAGCCCCGAGGAGCTGGAAGATCTGGTCATCGCCGAGCGCGACGGCCGCTTCGTCCGGCTGCGCGACGTCGGTCATGCCGAGCTGAGCTACGCCGAGGTGCGCAGCTACGCCTACTCCGAGGGCAAGCCGATCCTGGCCTTCGCCGTCAGTCGGCAGATCGGCAGCAACGTCATCGAGATCAAGCGGGACATGCTGGAGACCGTCGCCGAGCTGAATCGGGACGTGCTGAATCCAAAGGGCCTCAAGCTGGTGCGCACCGCCGACGACGTCGTCTACGTGACCGACGCGGTGCAAGTCGTTCAGCGCAATCTGGCCATCGGCGCCGGTCTGGCGGTGTTGGTGCTGTACCTGTTCCTGCGCTCGGTGCCGGCGACGCTGATCGGCGCCATCGGCATCCCCATCTGCACCATCGCCGCCTTCCTCGGGCTGCTGATCAGCGGGCGCACCATCAATGTCATCTCGCTCGCCGGCGTGGCCTTTGCCATCGGCATGACGTTGGACAACAACATCGTCGTGCTGGAGAACATCTATCGGCACATGGCCAAGGGCAAGGAGCGGATGCAGGCGGCGCTGGACGGCGTCAGCGAGGTCTGGCCCGCGGTGCTGGCGTCGACGCTGACCACCGTCGCCGTCTTTCTGCCCGTGATGTTCATTGCCGAGGAGGCCGGGCAACTCTACTCCGACATCGCCGTCGCCATCTCGGCGTCGATCCTGATGTCGATGCTGATCGCCATCACGCTGGTGCCGGCCGCCGCGGGACGGTTTCTGAGACTGCCCGCGGCCGGTCGTTCGCAGCCATGGCTGACCCGCATGGGGGCGGGATTCGGGCGTGCGGTGCTCGCGGCCGTGCACTGGATTGCCCAGGGCGTGGTCCGCCCGCTGGCCGTCATCCTGCTGGTGCTCGCCGGCGCTGGCGCGATCATCTGGTGGCTGACGCCGGACGCCGAGTACCTGCCGGAGGGCGAGGAGTCGAAGATCTTCACGCTGATGTTCGCGCCGCCCGGCTACAACATCGACATGATGCGCGACGCCTTCCAACGGGTGGACGCCGAGTTCTATCCCGCGGTCGGCCAGGACCCGGCGCTGTTTGCCGCCGGCGACAGCGACGTGCCCGCGCTGAACTTCACCATCGGCTTTGCGAACCAGAGCCGCGTCTTCGTCGTTCGCGAGGCCACCGACCGGCTGCAGACCGAGGCCTTGATGCAGGTCGCGACGGAGAAGACCAGCCAGTTGCCGGGTCTGTTCAGCTTTTCCAGCCGCGGGTCGATCTTTTCCAGCAATTTCGGCGGTACCCGCTCCATCAATATCGAGGTCAGCGGGCCGGACCTGGCGACGCTGTTCGAGGCCGGGGCCAAGGTGCAGGCCAAGGCCAAGGAGATCTTCGACAACCCGCGCGTCAAGTCGGAGCCATCGAGCCTGACCCTGGGCCAGCCGATGTTGGAGGTGCGGCCAGACTGGGAGCGTGCCGCCGAGCTCGGCATCAGCCCCGGCGATCTGGGCTACACCGTCTGGGCCTACTCGGATGGCGCCTTTGTCGATGAGTTCTTCCTCGGCGACGACGAGATCGACATCTTTCTCTACAGCACCGCCGGCAATATCCAGCGGCCCCAGGACCTCGAGGGCCTGATGCTGTATTCGCCCAGCGGCGGCATCGTGCCGCTGGCCGCGGTTGCCCGCCTGGCGGAGACGGTCAACACCGAGACGATCCGCCGCGTCGACGGCGACCGCACCGTCACCATGAGCATCATCCCGCCGAAGGACGTACCGCTGGAGGTGGGTGTGCAACGGGTGCGCGACGAGATCATCACCGGCATGAAGGCCAGCGGCGAGCTTCCGGATGAGATCAATCTGACCCTGAGCGGCGCCAGCGACCGCCTCGAGGCCACCCGCGATGCCCTGGCCGGCAACTTCGCCGTCGCGCTGCTGATTGCGTACCTGTTGATGGTGGCGGTCTTCAGCCACTGGGGTTGGCCGCTGCTGATCATGACCAGCGTCCCGATCGGCGTCAGCGGCGGGATCGCCGGCCTGGCCCTGCTGAATCTGGGCGGTGCGCACCTGGACAAGATCGGGCTCTATCCCATCAGCCAGCCCTTCGACATGATCACGATGCTCGGTTTCCTGGTGCTGATCGGGACGGTCGTCAACAACCCGATCCTGATCGTCGAGCGGGCCATCAGCAACCTGCGCGACCAGGGCCTGTCCGTCATCGACGCCGTGACCGAGGCGGTGCACATCCGGCTGCGACCCATCATGATGTCGATGGTCACCACGGTCGCCGGACTCTCCCCGCTGGTCTTCAACCCCGGCGCCGGCACCGAACTCTACCGCGGTCTCGGCGCGATCGTGTTGTTCGGGCTGCTGTTCTCCACCTTGGTGACGCTGACCTTCATCCCCGCCATGCTGGCGCTGGTGCTGCGGTTTGTTTCGCGACGGGGTGTTGCGGCGGGGAGCGGGCGGCGGGCGGTGCACGGGTCGAGACCCGCCGACAGTGTCATCTGAAGTGCGATCAGCGGGCTTGGCATCGAACAGCGCCCGGACCGAGTTCTGTCCGGCAGCCTGGTGCCGGTGGCGCAGATCCATGGCGGCGGTACGGTGCGGGATGGCATACCCAATTCCCGTCGCTATAATCCGAAGGAGCGGGTGCTGGGCGTGGAGATCGGCGGGGTTTACAAGGTCAGGGGCCGCGCCGGCTCGCGGAGCTTCTTCTAACCGGTGGCGGTAAGTGTCTCCGCCGCTCGCCGATAGTTCCTTGGTATGCGCCGCGTCGAGGTCCGCGGCGCCAGCCCTGGCATCCACCTGGGACATGTCTTCGACGACGGCTCGCCGCCCAGCGGAAAGCGATCCTGCATTAACGGAACCCTGTTGGCGTTTGTGTTCCGGTCTGAGGTGTCGTGCGGGTCGCGGTATGCGCAGTGGGACTTGCCAGCGCTGCTGGCCGGATGGCCCAGCGCCCGGCACCGCCAGCGTCCCGCCCGCGCCGAGGCGACGACTGAGCCTGTCGCGTACGCCGGTCACCCCTGCCCGACGTGGCGCAAGGGACACCTGCGCGTGAGCGCGCACCTCGCGCCCGGGCGCCGCGATCCGGGGTAGTGCGCAGCGCCGAACAGCGCCGAACGCCGGTAGGCAATCACCGCGTTGCCGACTCGTACAGGCCGCTGCCGGCCTGCGGCTGCGCTCGCTCCGTGCCCGGAAACCCGCCTGCACTTGGGCCGAAAGACCCGTAAATTCATGCTCGTCGCACCACGCATGCTCGACTTTCGCGCCTCAGACAACCAGCGCCCCGCGCGTCTTGCGCCTCCCGGTTGCCGTCGGCCCCAGCCCCGGGGATACAATCCCCTATCGTCCACGCCGTATAAAATGCTTTTTCGTTATGCAAAGTTTGCGATTAGCGGCCGCTCAACACCCCCACCACCGTGACCGTCTGACGCTGGCCAATCCCTGACCTTGACGCACATTCGATAGTTGGCGGATCGGCTCCGCATGGCGGACGGTGTATGTGGTAGCTCGATTATCGCGAGAAATCGCCGCGGGATAAGGCCTCAAACGTCTACATCCGCCAGCAGTTGGTGTCCTCTCACGCTACAAGAACTCTCGGCCGGCAGGTCTTGGATGAACCTCTCCACTTCCGGCAGAACATGCCGGAACGTGAACATGTAATAGTGGTACCCGACGACGATGAGGTCGATCGCGCGACCCAGATGCTCCGGTCGCTCCAGGAAGACCTGCAGCGCGAACTTCGCCGCAGGCCAGCGATACGAGAACTCCATTTTTTTCAGTAGCTTCCATAGGGCATGGAGGCGGCTCATTCCGCCAAGTGACCTGCGTGCCGGCCCGCTGGACCTCGCTGAACGAGGCGCGAACGATGTTTGCTGAGTCATGCCCTCGCCCATTTGACGCAGGGCATCCAGTGAGCGCCTGAAATAGTTGCGCGGCGTATAAATAGTACGCACGATGTCTCCGTAGCCGGCAACCAGGCGGGGCAGCGGAATCGTGGTATCAATATTGGTGAAACCCGATGCGATGGTGCGCTGCGTGTCATCGTCGTCTTCCAGGAGTCTGCCCTCACGCTTGAGTCGCTCGTACAGCGGTGTCTTCGGCAACGCCACAAGCGGGCCGACCATGGCGCCGGGGATCGCCGCATCTGAAATAAATTGGATCTGACGCTCGAAGATGTCGTCCGGGTCCTGGTCGAAGCCCAGAATGAAACCTCCGTTTACGCTGAAGCCGGCACGCTGGATGGACTTGACCCTCTCCAGTAAGCTGCCTTTTAGGTTTTGGCTCTTCTTCGTCCTTTTCAGGCTCTCTTCGGCTGGTGTCTCAAGCCCAATAAAGACCCTCATCAGCCCCGCCGCCTGCATCGCCAACATCAACTCCTGATCATCGGCCAGATTGACTGAGACCTCGGTGCTGTAATGGAAAGGATGTTCATGGGCTTCGTTCCAGGCGCGAAGCTCCGTCAGCAGGGCCATAACCTTGCGTTTGTCGCCGATAAAATTGTCGTCGACAATGAACACCAGTCCTCTATGCCCTAGTGAATACAGTAAATCCAGTTCCTTAAGCAGCTGGCACGGCTGTTTGGTGCGGGGAACGCGTCCGAACATCACGATGATGTCGCAGAACTCACAGCGATAGGGGCAGCCGCGGGAGAACTGGACAGGCATCACCGCATAGTCGGCCATGTCGAGCAGGTCGAAGCGTGGACAGGGGCTATTGCTGAGGTCTGGCTTCTCCTCACTCGTGTACACGCATTCGTACCTTCCCTCCTCCAAATCAGAGAGAAACAGCGGCCACGTAACCTCGCCCTCATTCAATACCATGACATCACAATGTGAGCTGCATTCGTTGGGACAGGCCGTCGGAAAAGGCCCCCCGAGAACGACTAGCTTGCCCGCATGCCTGGCCTGCTCGGCAACTCGAAAGCAGGCTGACTTCTGGGGCAGCATCGCCGAGATCAGGACCATGTCAGCCCAATCCATGTGGCTGCTCTCCAGCGGTCGGCAGTTCAGATCTACCAGCTGAAATCGGTACGTCTCCGGCGTTAACGCAGCGATGGTCAGCAGACCCAGCGGCGGCATGGCCGCTTTGCGGCCCATCAATGGCAGTGCGTACTGGAGACCCCAATACGTTGGACTGAACTCAGGATAGACTAGGAGTACGTTTTGAACCTGCCGCGACGGCGCAGGCTGTGTGCGCTTTCGTAAATCCATTGCTTTCCTCCGCTGCAAAAAATTAGATGGAATAGCCGCGGTCCGAGCATATCCTTCACTGCATAAAATTGCTCGGGTCGTGATTCCAACGACGGGGCTGACGGACGTCGCGAGCGATGCAAGAGCGTGCTTTGGCGAGCGTCGGGAGCAGAGCGCGTGGTGCAGCGGGCTGGTGCGAGATGGGGCTGCGGTACCCTTTCGCTCAGGGGACGGAGGTTCCCAGCCGACGCGCCGCTGAATTCAAAGTCTCGCTCGGGCCGTGCGAGGAGGTTCCAGTCCGGCATCGGCTTGAGCCCGTCCGCCCCGCCTCGAGCATCCACGGCTAGCTTGACCGGAGGTTCACCATGTCAGGCAATCGCAGACTGGTTCAAATCGCATTATTCGCGGCGCTCGGCGTTGGTACCACCACAGCGGTCGTCGCCCAACCCGGTTCGGCGGCCGGGCAGTCCGGCCCGGCCGGCGGGGGACCAGCGGCCTTCTCCGCGATGGACACGAATGGCGATGGCTATGTCAGCGCCGACGAGCACGCCACCTTCCGCGCCCAGCGCAGGGCCGCCAATGTCCAAGCGGGCCGGCTCCTGCGCAACGCCGGCAACGCCCCACAGTTCACCGACATCGACGCCGACAGCGATGGGCGGCTCAGCCAGACCGAAATGGCGCAATTCCGCGACCAGAGGATGGCCGGACGTCCGTGCAATCGCGGTGCACAGGGTGGCTGGGGTTGGCAGCAATAGACGTGTCGATTCGACAGCCTCAAGGGCGGGTAGCCTAGCCCGCATCGACGCCGCCGACGGGCTCATACTTGCCGCGCCGACGAACTTCGGCAGTGTCACTGCCGTGACCAAACGTTTCATGGAGCGGCTCATCTGCTACGCCTACTGGCCTTGGGGCCAGCCGGCGCCGAAGCTGCGTCGTGACCTCGTGGAGGGCAAGAAGCGCCCACGCAGGCTGGCGGTGCTGATCACCTCCAGCGCTGCACCCTCGGTGATCGCCCGGTTCATGGGGCCACACGCTGAAGGAACTCAAACAGACGGCGGAGGTGCTAGGAACCGAACCCGTCGGCAGCCTCTGGGTCGGCTTGTCCGCGCAGCAGCCGGAACAGGCCATTCAGCCAGGTGCGCGCCGTCGCGCCGAGCGGCTCGGACGCAAACTGGTGCTCCAGCCGGTGAGCAGGGACTCGCCGCCGTATGCCGTCCGACCGACCTGCCCGGGCGCTGGCCGGTATGCGCTTCGGACATCAGTGCCCAGCGGGCGGGTTGCCGACCAGCATCCCGTGGTCTACCCTATATTGGTACGCAGAGTAGGGACTTAGCCTGGCGGCGGCGGTTGCTCGAAAAATCGCGGCAGGTTCGCCGGGCTATCTAGGGAGCGGTCCGGCCACGGTCGGGCTGGTTGTGCGATCAGCAGCCTGCGAGCCGACGGCCGTTGAACATCCGTTGACTGTCATCGCCTGCGGTGCGGTCCGCGGGCCAAATGGATGTGATCGCAAATGGGATGTGATCGAATGACAAGCGACACCCGAGGTGCCCCGCTGCGGCTGATCGACGGGCCCGGCGGCCCGTTGATCTATGACATCAACCGGGTCACGACCTATGCGTGCAGCCCTGCTGAGGCGGCACTGTTGCGCCCGACGGGCACCGATTTGGTCGCCTCGGCCCCATCGCTGCCTGTTCCGACCTGCTCCGAGCTCGACCACGCCCGTGCCCGCATCCAGCGCCTGTCCCGGCTCTCGGGGGCATTGACCGAGACCGGCGTGTCCGGCACGGCCTGGGAGGGCCGGCCGAGCAACCTGTTCATGCACATCTGCCGCAGCTGTAACCTCGCCTGCGCCTACTGCTATGCCGAGGGCTGCAAGGTCCAGCCCGGCGAGGCCCGGATGTCCGAGCAGACGGCACGCCGGGCCATCGATCTGCTGTTCGCCGAGGCCGGACCCGGTGACCAGCGCATCGTCACGTTGGCCGGCGGCGAGCCGTTGCTGCACTTCAGCCTCATCCGGGCCGCGGTGGCCCATGCCGAGCGCCGCTGTCGCGAGACCGGCGCCGGGCTTGAGCTGCGCATCCTGACCAACGGGACCCTGATGAATCCGGAGATGCTGGAATTCATCGTCCGGCACGACATGTTCGTGCAGGTCAGTCTCGATGGCCCCCCAGAGCTGCACGACCCGTTGCGCCCGACCCGCCGCGGGGCCGGCAGCGCGGACCGCATCCTCGCGACGCTGAGGCAGTTCGAGCGCCGCGGCTTCCGCCGCTTCCGGGTACGCGCGACGCTGTGTCACGGTAATTGCGACATCGCCCGCATCGAGCGCTACTACCGCAGCCTGGGATTGACCGACTTCTCGGTCCAGCCCTCCCAGTGCGCAGATTGTGCAGTGCTGCGCATGGATGCCGAGGATCTGGAGCGTATCACCGCGCACTACGCGAGCGTGGCCGCGTCGGCCATAGGGCAGCCGGCCGGTACCGGCGGCGACCTCCCGCCGGACCTCGTGCTGCCGGTCCAGCGACTGCGGCTCGGGGTCAAGGTCAAGCACTTCTGCGGAGCCGGCCGCGACCTACTCGTCGTCGACCCGGATGGGGACCTCTATCCGTGCCCGGCCCTCGCCGGGGAGGTGCGGTTCCGTCTCGGCAGCCTGCGGGCGGGGCTGCATGCCGGCCCCGAGCATCCTTTCCAGAACCAGGCCGTCGATCATAAGCGGGGCTGCCGGGAATGCTGGCTGCGCAACCTGTGCGGCGGCGGCTGCACCGCCCAGGCCCTGCACGAAAGGGTGTTTCTCAACCGCTCCCACCTGCTGTTCACCGCACCCGCGACAGCGGCACTCGCCGAACTCCCGGCCGGAGCGGACGCCTAGTGGTGCAGAGTGGAAATACTGATACCGTTTCTTAACGCTTGTTGGCATCATGCGGAAAAGGTTAGCTTTCGTCTGCTTCCATTTCGTTTGCCATGCCCCGCTGCACTGCTGCCCCCATCGATCTGTCTGCAAAAGTTGGCTCTGCAGTTCATGCACAAGCCAGGTCCCAATGCACCGTGTGATGATCGGTCTGCTGGGTAAAAAGAAGGAAGCCCACGCGACCCGATGCCACATCGGTCGCGCGGGCTTGAATGGCAGGTCCGTCTGCCCCCACCACGAGGAGGTCGTGATCGCTCGACCCAAGCCTACATCGCTAGCCCGCCGTTATTTTGTGACCGAGTGCAGATTTTCCGGCGACGGTAGGCCCCGTTTCGTCCACTGATGCTCACCCTTGCGGCAGCTGTCAGCGGCCAGCAGCGGGCGCCGACAATGCGTTGGTGAGCGACCGCAATGGAGCCGTTTGCCGTCGCTCGCGCTGCGCGCTGATGGTGCGGTATTGGCGGCAGCGGTAGCCGATGTGTCAGGATTTTTTACAGTCTTTGCGGTTCGCACACAGAGTGGTAGCGTCCCCTTTGCGCAAAGTGAGATGCAAATAATTGATAAAAGAGACTATGCTGCGTATTCCAAGCGAAGTCTGCCACCGATTCCACAGCAAAGCTGCCACTGATTCCACGGCAAGCCTGCCACTGATTCCAGGCGACATCTGCCACCGATTCCGGTGAAGTCTGCACCCCTCGGACGAGGGGGTCGGAGCGATTCTGACACGGGATAACTCAACCGTATCCTGGCCCGTTTTTCCCTGAGAGAGGATGGGTCAGATGCCTGGCACGGCCTTGCTGATGACGCTGGGCTTTGCGGCCATGGCGCTCTTGCGTCGTACGCGGCGGCGACTTTGGTGATTCGGTCATTCGGATGATTCGGTCCTTTCGAGGGGGGCAGGGGGGATACTTCCCCCCTGCTCGCGCGCGTAGCGCGCGAGGCTTTTTTGCGATTTTTTATGGCGAGATACGAGCATCTGCCGATCTACAAGCAGGCGATGGACGTGGCCGTGCACTTCGAGAAGGTGGTGGCCGGCTTTTCGCGCTACCACAAGTACACGCTGGGCACGGAGCTGCGGAACAAGAGCCGGGAGATCGTTTCCCATATCATCCGTGCCAACGCCGAGCACGATAAGGCGCCAAAGCTCATTGAGCTGCGCGGTCAGCTCGACGAGCTGTTCATCCTGATCCGCCTGGCGAAGGAGGTGCAGGCGTTCAAGAGTTTTTCGGCCTACCAGTTCACGGTGGAACAGGTGGCCTCGATTTGCAGACAGAACGAGGGCTGGCTTAGGAGCGTGACGGGCAAGCAGGGCGAGGACGGGCAATCGGGGCCAGAAGCCGGCCGGCGACGGCGCCGCAGCGATGCGGTCGCACGCCGGCCGACGCGAGCCGATTGAATCATTGTGCGCCCATCCCGCCTGTGCACCTCCGTGAGTGTGTCAGGCATGTCGATACAGGGCGGGATACCCGTTCGCGGGATTCCCAACCGGTGGGGCATCGCGGCGTCGGCCTCAGCGTCGGGCGCGGTGCCGGTAAGTGGGTGGGCAAATGGCCGTGTACTGGTCCGGTACGGAGTACGCGCCGAATCCGAACAACGCGTGGAACTTCAACACCAACAATGGCAACCAGAACAACGACAATAAGGACAACCAGAACTACGGTTGGGCTGTTCGCCCCGGAGAATGATTCCCTTTGCTGCCGACAGGCACCGTCGTGACATGGCGCTGTTCTCCTACGAGAACCTGTACCGGCACTATCTGAGCTGCCGGAGCAACAAGCGCAACACCATCAACGCCCTGCGCTTCGAGGCGCACCAGGAGCTGAACCTGCTGGCGCTGCGCGAGGCGCTTGAGACCCGCACCTACCGGCCCGCCCCGTCTGTCTGCTTTGTTACCCAACGGCCGAAGCTCAGGGAGATCTTCGCCGCGGACTTCGCCGACCGCGTGGTCCACCACGTGCTGGTGGACTACCTGGAGCAGTATTGGGAGCGAGCCTTCATCCACGACTCCTACGCCTGCCGCAAGGGCAAGGGCGTGCATGCCGCGGTGGACCGGCTGCAGCGGTTCATCCGTCAGGTCACGGCCAACGGCCAGCGGCCGCGCCTGGTACCTGCAGCTCGACATCCGCAACTACTTCATGCGCATCGACAAGGCGATCCTGTGGCGGCTGCTGGCGCCGCACATCGCCGACGACGATGCCCGCTGGCTGACCGAGCTGCTGGTGTTTCACGATTGCACCGACGGCCATATCGTCAAGGGCGCGCCCGGCGAGCTGGAGCAGGTGCCGCCCCACAAGAGCCTGCTGCGCTGCGAGCCCGGCAAGGGCCTGCCCATCGGCAATCTGAACAGCCAGTTCTTCGCCAACGTCTATCTGAACGGCCTGGATCAGTTCGTCAAGCATCAACTTCGGTGCCGCCATTACCTGCGCTACTGCGACGACTTCGTGCTGCTGTCGGCGGACCGGGAGCGAACTGCTGGACTGGCGGCAACTGATCGAGCGCTACCTCGGGGACGAGCTGTCCCTGGAGCTGAACCCGCGCGAGCGCCTGCGCCCGTTGTCTGACGGCGTCGATTTCCTGGGCTACATCGTGCGGCGCGACTATCGGCTGGTGCGCCGGCGCGTGGTGGCCGCGCTGAAGGCGCGGCTGCGTGCCTACCGGGAACTGCTTGGTGTCGGAGCAGGCGGGGATCGTCGACCTACCGCTTCGATGCAGCGGACCTGGACCGCCTGCAGGCGGTGCTGGCGTCTTACCTCGGGCACTTCAAGCGCGCCAATGCCTCCGACCTGTGGCAGACGCTCTGGCGCCAGCATGCCTGGCTTGCGGTGTATTTCGCGTGGGACGCGGCGGCCCATCGGCTCGAGCCCCGCTGGCGGATGCCGAAGGCGCTGACCAACGTCCGGGCGCAGTATGCCTGGGTGCGTGGTCGGTTCCCCGGCGACGCGCTGCTGTTTCAGGTCGGCGCCTACTATGAGCTGTACGACCGCCGCGATGCGCCGGTGGCGCGGCTGCTGGGGTTGCAGCCGCTGCGCGAGAATCGCCGCCGGGCGCTGTTCGGTGTTCCGGCGTAGCTGTTCGGGCGCACCCTGGCGCGGTTGACCGGGCAAGGGCGCTCGGTGGTGGTGGTGCGGCAGGGTGAGCAAGACTGGGCCGGGATTCGCGAGCGGGCGATTGCCTGGCGGATGGTGCCGATCCTCACAGCACCAAGGCCCTTGCTAACGCTGACCGCAAGGTCGTGTGCCTGGTCCCTGGGATTTAGCAGGGCGATCCAGTAGAAGGTATCGGCGAAAATGCAGCGCATCAGCCGCGCTTGGGGGCGGCGTAGAGGTAGTGGTCATGCTGGGCTGCGCCGTCGGTGGGAAGGGCGCTCAGCGCATCCTCCGGGATGTCACCCACCAGAGCCGCCGCGACCTCCCAGATCGGCCTCTCGTCGTCGGCCGCGCTCGCCACGTTTTCGGTGGTTTCCAGGACCAGGGTAATTTCTTGATGCTCGGCGAGCCGTACCGGCTCCAGCGGGCGAAACACGCCGTCCTCGTAGATCGCTCTCAGGTGCTGTGACATGGTGAACCTCCGTCTTCTCGTCGCCTCGGCTGTTGGATGAGATGATACGCGGAAAACGGGAATTCCCCTTTGCCCGCGTGTCGAACCAATGCCCTCGGCCGTGACTCAGAGGTAGCGCCAGGTTGAGCCGATGGGGGCATCTTTGGGACCGGCTATTCCGCCGCCGGCGTAAAGAGGGTCCGGTTTCCGATCCATTGCAGACCTTCAGGAGTTGCCGCGCTGTGACTGCTCTGGGTCGACGGACTAAACCGCTATCGCGGTAGGGCGCGGCCGGCACGGCCGGAGGCAATTGTTCAGCGGGATCGGTCAGTCCCGGCTAGAGGTTAGAGGTGCAGTATCCTCTCAACCTCCGGCACGGGAGCAGACCCATGAGTATCGAGCATAGACCCATCAGCCCGCTTCGCCAGCGCATGATCGAGGACATGCGGTTGCGCAAACTCTCCGAGAAGACCCAGAGCGGCTATCTGCGCTGGGTCAAGGACTTCGCCCGTTTCCTTAAACGCGCACCGGACACCGCCACGGCCGAGGACCTGCGCCGCTATCAGCTCCACCTGACCGACAGCGGCGTCTCGCGCATCAGCCTGAACGCGGCGGTCACCGCGCTGCGGTTCTTCTTCGAGATCACCCTTGGGCGCGGCAAGCTGATGGCGGCGATGAGCCATGTGCGCGTGGCGCGCACGCGCTGGTGCCAAACCAGACGGATCTACCACCATCTCAGCGAAAGCGCAGACTTGAGGCGCTCGCGGCAGAGGCGCGCGCGGCAGGCCTTCAGCCGCTGGCCCAACGGATGCGTGCTGCGCTCGTTAATCTCTAGAAAGCATTCCGTAAACAGGTTCGGGAAACGCTCCGCTGCTTACCGTGGACGCCGAGCGGACGGCGGACGGGGCATAGTGGTAGCGGACAAGAAATCGAACCACCTTTGAGAGCAAGAGAACGCTTCGAAGGTGCGGTTAGCGAGGACCCGGGTGGCGCTCAAGGATCAGCGCGCAACATTGCGGGCCTCGCGAGGGGAGGGGGACGACACTATTTCTGGGCGTCTCGGCGGCGATGCGGGAGTGCCGTGGGCACGCGCGGGGGCGATTCAGCGACTGGCCAATTCCCGCCTAGATCTCACCGGCAGACGGTAGTTCGGCAAAGATGCTGTTGCCCATCCAGGCCGTGATCTCCCTTGTCAGTGTCTTCGGACCAACCACCGTCAGGCTGCCCTCCGCCATGGCCTTTTTGTACGTGGTATCGCCCATCCAGATGCCTGCCATCACACGGACGCTGGTGGTGAAGTAAACATCCACGTCCTTGCCCGGATCAGTGACACAGATATCCACGTTCTGACCTTTGACCAACAGCCACCAATCGGTGAGATCGTCGATGTCGGTGAACTTGAAACGCAACACGGTCTCCGGACCGATCAGCTTCTCGGGCACGATGCTGCGCTGCAGGTACAGCATCAGCAGTTCGACGTCGTAGTCGCTCTCGGTCAGATGATTGCGCGCCCAGCGCATCCCCCAATCACCGACCTGTCGGATGATCGGCAAGAGCTCCTTGCAGGACCCGGTCGGAAAGTATTCGTAACCCCGTTGACCCTGGATCTTCTTGCGCACGATCAATCCCTGCGACTCCAGTGAGCTGAGCCGCTTGGTCAGGATGGTCGGCGAGATCTGGCTCAGCCCCCGTTGCAGCACGTTGAACCGCGTGCCCCCCATCAACAGCTCGCGGACGATCAGCAGGGTCCACTTCTCGCCAAGGATCTCGGTGGCCTTGGCCACGGGACAGAATTGTCCGTACTCCACCGCGCACCTCCGCAAGCGAGCTTCTCAATCCGTAGTTGGTTACTCCGGAAACTGTAGTTGGATACTACAGGTTGCGAAGTGGTCGGCAAACCAGCGGGTCTCTAGGCTTTCACCAACGGACGAACAACCCGTCCGCAAACCCGAGACCGACGACCAACAAGCGGAGAAGACCAATGAATCCTGATATGAGCAAAGTCGAGGCCTTCGCCGGCCAAGTCGTCAGCGACATCGCCGCCACTTTCTCCGGCGTGATGACCAACATCGGCCACAAACTCGGCCTCTACAAGGCCATGGCCGGTGCCGGATGGTTGAGTTCCGCCCAACTGGCCGAGGCGACCGGTACCGACGAGCGCTATGTGCGCGAGTGGTTGAACAACCAGACCGCTGGCGGCTACGTCGACTATCGCCCGGAGACCCAGAGCTACAGACTCCCCGATGAGCATGTTCCGGTGCTGGCCGACGACGACAGCCCGGTGTTTCTGGTACCCGCGCTGGCCGTTGCCTCCTCGCTGTGGCTGGATGAGGACAAGGTCTGCAATGTGTTCAAAACGGGCGCAGGCATCGCCTGGGGCGACCATCATCACCACCTGTTCTGCGGCAGCGAGTCCCTGTTCCGTCCGGGTTACAAGGCGCATCTGACTCTAAGTCGCAAGAGGTCGGCTTGGCGCTGGGCGCGCAGGCCGGTGAGGCTCAACTGACGGCCCTGTTGCGCGAAGCGGGCTTCGGACAGGTCCGGCGGGCGACGCAAACGCCCTTCAATCTGATCATTGAGGCGAGGAAGTAGCAAGCGACCGGGTATGCTCTTCCGCAACAGGGGCTGTTGACGGCGACAGGGATGTCTCGACATAAACCCGCATCAGAGAGACCTCCGAGAACGTGCAAAAACTAGCCTGACTTCCGCCTCTGCGCGTTCAGCGATGCTAGTTTGGTGATGCTGGTGGGGGACCGACGATCCGTCAACGCGCGATGTTGGCGCTCAGCGGCCTCAGGATGGAGCAGAAATCCCGTGTTGCCAAGTGGTGCAATGCGACTCCGCAGCACAGCGGACGGGCGGAACACAAGGGCGGCTGCCGCCTCGCCTGGCGGAGACGGCGAGCAGGAGACGGCGGCTACCAGGCGATGCGCTGGTCAAACTCGACGTCGGGCTCGGGCTCGGGCTGGCGGAGGAGGTCCCACTCCGGTATCAACCTGGCAGGAACCTGCCTTTAGGAGGGTCTGCCGGCGAGGCCAATCGGGGGCGCCAGTGACGCAGGCGACGACGCTCACAACGTCCGCTATGGGTTGCATTGCCGCCTTCGTTGTTCGCGCAGCCGATGGCCGTTGTGGGTCGGCAAAAGACTATTGCGGTGCAGCAATTGGTGCGCCTTTGCATTGGCGGTGGGTTTCGCCTCCGATCGGCTAAACTGAGACGGACCAGTCAATTGGGGTGCGAACAAAGGTCTCAGGGAAGCGCTACGGCTGCAGGAGCGGAACCGGTCTCTTGGGACCGGCCCCGGAGATGTTAGCTGACGACCGGCTCAAATGGTTTGGCTCCAGGGAGGAAGACCACGTTAACGCTTAGTTGATGGGAGCTATAGACGGTCGTGCGCAGAAGCAGCCCCTTTTTCTTGACGATCGCCTGCTCGGTCATGGTGCGGATTTTGGTCGTGTCGTCGTAGCTATCCTCGATCTCTTCGTACTCTAGCTTCATGTGGCATCTCGATGCTCGGGTGGGGTAAGTACAACTTTAGTCGTTCAGGGCGAAGTTGCCACTTACGGAGGTTGGTATCGGGGATGAGGACGCGCAGGGAGTGGGGTGGAGTCCGCGCGAGACGGAACTCGTTGCCTTCAACAATCGGCCAAGAAGAAACCTTCGGAGGGCCTGCCAGGGCACACGACTGCAAAGTTTCTTGCCACCTGTGTGGGTTCCCCGCAAGGAGCACTTCCCACGCGAGACTTCCGGCCGGAGGACATCCGGTCAGCGTCTCGTGAACGCTGATAGGGGGAGTCGGGCCGCCTTTTAGGCTCGATCCGGACAGGCTTCGCGGCTACTGAGAACCTGCCAGGCGCCATCAAGACCACCGCTGTCGCCGCTCGACAGTGTCACAACACATGGTCGATTCAACGACTTAAGCGATTGGTAGGTGCCGGGAGAGTTGCACTAGACCGACTCGTCCGCTTCCCGCCGACGTGGGCGAATCGCTATTGCCTGCTTACTGCGCCGGTGCCATTTCGATGATCCGGTAGACGTTGTCAGGACCAAGCAAGATCGTGAAGACGACCGTGTCGCCCGGCTTCACACCACTCAGATCGACCTCCTCCGTGACAGGAAGATCCATGGTCATTGCCGGCCACTGCAGGGCGGGAATCGGGTCATGCGTGATATTGATGCTTGCGTTTTGCGCATCGACCGATTCGATCACGCCATGACCAGGCGTGCCGCGGCTATCCGTATCCTGCGTCATGGAGTGACCGCCCATCGACTGCTGATCCATCATCATCCGAGGGCCAACGGACCCGTCATCGGCCAAGACCAAGCCGGCCGTGCTAGCGGCCAGCAGCACCGTTATTCCAATCAGTTTGTTCATCGTTCGTCTCCGTTCATGGTTCGTATTCGGTGGTTCGAGTCGAGTGCAAGGTGACGACCCCCGCTGCTGCAAGTGGGTCTTCGTCGAGATGGGGTACCTGGACCGCGAGAAAACCCATCAAGCCGTGATCGGACACAGCGTCCCTCGCGGATAAATCGAGGTCGCGCCGATGGGCAACCTCACGGATCTCGCTGAGCGCGGTTCAACGCGGCAGCGTCAGCTCAGCGCAAAGGCCGCCCTCCTTGCGGTTTCGCAGCAGCAAATCGCCGCCATGCGCGCGGGCAATATTGCGCGCGATCCCCAGCCCCAGCCCGGTGCCTCCCGAGTCGCGCCCCCGCGAGCCCTCCAGGCGCCAAAAGGGCTCGAAGACCTTCTCCAGTGATTCAGGCGGGATGCCCGGTCCCCGGTCGGCGATGGTCACCGTCACCGCGGTCTCGGAATCCGTCACCTCAATGTCCGCTTCGCCGCCATAGCGCAGGGCGTTGTCGAGCAGATTGCCGATACAGCGCTTGAGCGCGACGGGTCTGCCCCGATAGGGCGTCTGAACCTGACCACGCAGGCGCACGCGTGCCCCCGACTCTTCGGCATCGTCGCTCAGGCTCTCGAGCAGGGCCAGCAGGTCCAGGGATCGGGTCTCCTCCCGGCTGGCGGTGCCGCGCATGAAGTCGAGGGTCGCCTCGACCATGGTCTGCATGTCGTCGAGATCGCGCCGGATCTTATCCCCGAGTTCCTCGTTGTCCAGAAGATCGGCGCGCAGACGTAGACGCGTGAGGGGAGTCCTCAGGTCGTGCGAGACGGCGGCCAGCATCCGCGCCCGGTCCTCGACGAAGCGCCCGATCCGCCGTTGCATGGTATTGAATGCCCGTGATGTCTCGGCGACCTCGACCGGCCCCGTCTCGGGGAGTGGCGGGCGGTGGATGTCCTTGCCCAGGGCGTCCGCGGCCTCGCGCAGCCGATCCAGCGGCCGCACGATCCAGCGCACGGCCACCAGGGACAGGGTGATCACGCCGGCCAGCAGGATCAGCAGTGTCAGCAGCGTCTGCATCGGCCAGTCGAAGAGTTCGCGCGGTATCCGGCGCTCGAACCAGACCCAGCTGCCGTCCTTGAGCTGGGCCTGGACGATGAAGCGGCTCGCCATCGCGTGCCTGCCAGCGCCGCTGCCAGCCGTGCAGCCGTGCCGACCCGGCCCCAGCGCGTCCGCACCGCCGCGGCCGTGCATCGGCCCGCTCATGACGAAGCCGGCCAGGGCCACGTCGACCTCGGTGTCGGTGCCGAGGCGCTTTTGGAGTCTGCTCCCGTACCAGCTCGGCACCGGCCGTGCGCGCATCCTCCGGCGGCAACTCGCGAGGCGCGTCGGCGAGGCCGACGCGGGTCTGTTCGCCGTTCAGCAACGGCAGCAGGCGGCGGCGTTCCGCCGGCGGCAGCGAATCGAGGAGCTGGACGGTGTCGACCGTGCGCTCGGTGATATCGCCTTGGATGGCCTCGTAGACGACACGGCCGCGCTCGCGCAGATGCACAGTCGCAGACAGCAGCACCGTGGCGGTCAGCCCGGTCAGCAGCACCAACGTGAGCCGGCCGAACAGCGACCTCGGCAGTAGGTGCATCGCCAAGGCCTCCTAGCGGACCAGCGTCACGCGCGCCGCGAGCGTATAGCCCCGACCGCGCTCGGTCTTGATCAGCTCGGGCTCGCGCGCGTCGTCGCCCAGGTGACGACGCAGCCGCCCGATCAGCACATCGATGCTGCGGTCGAAGGGCTTTGCCTCGCGGCCCTGGGTCAGCTCCAGCAGCTGGTCGCGGGTCAGCGCGCGGTTGGGATGCAGCAACAGCACCTGCAGCAGCCGGTATTCGGCCTGGCTCAGGGGCACCACCAGTCCAGCGGGCGAGGTCAGGTGCTGGGTGCGGCCATCCAGGCTCCAACCGGCGAAGTCCAGCCGCTCCGGGGTCTCCGCCAGGGGATCGATGGGCAGATCGCGCACGCGTCGCAGCACGCCCTTGATGCGCGCCATCAGCTCGCGGGCGCTGAAGGGTTTGGCGACATAGTCGTCGGCGCCCATCTCCAGGCCCAGCACCCGGTCCATCTCGTCGCCGCGTGCGGTGAGCATGATCACCGGCACCTTCGAGCGCGCCCGCAGGTCCCGGCACAACTCCAGCCCATCCACACCGGGCAGCATCAGGTCCAGCACGACCAGGTCCACCCGACCTCGCTCCAGGGACTTCCACATCCCGCTGCCCTCGGCGACGGCGGTCACCTGGTAGCCGTTCTTCTCCAGATACTGCTTGAGCAGATGGCGAATCTCGGGGTCGTCGTCGACGACCAGGATGTGGTCAATGGGGGTGACCGGGTTGGTGTCCGGGGCGGTGTGAGGGGCGGTGTCCATGGTCAGCACTTTAGCCGATCGCGGCCCTCTGCCGCTCGCGATCGGTAACGCCATGTAACGCAGCGCCAGTCGCTTACATCGGCTTACAAATCCCCGGTCTGCCGACATCCGCGGCTTACATGGACAGGCTTTACTGAGTTCAAGGCGAGGGGCGCCGATCCGCACCCCTCGCAGTCAAACGAACAAACGAACAGGAACTCGATATGAAACAGTCAACAAAGAGACTTACGGGGCTGATCGCCGCGTCCGCACTGATGGTCGGTGCCAGCGGCGCCGCGTTCTCCGCCAGCGATCAGAGTACCAGCGGCTATCCCGGCATGATGGGCGGTCCAGGGATGATGGGCGGACAGGGCATGATGGGAGGTCCCGGCATGACGGGTGCCTCGCCGGCCGATACCGCCGCACGCCTCGACAACGTGAAGCAGGAACTCGCGATCACGCCGGCCCAGGACGCGGCATGGAACGCCTATCAGCAGGCCGTGATCAATCAGTCGGCGCTGATGAACGCCCATCGCCAGACCATGTGGAACGGTCAGACGCCGCCCACCGCCGATCAACGGGTGGCGATGCAACAGCAGGGCTGGCCGATGATGCAACAGGCGGCCCAATCAGCCGATGCGCTGTATCGCACACTGACACCGGAACAGCAGTCCAAGGCCGGCGAGCTATTGGCGTTCCAGCCCGGCCGCGGCGCTGTCAGATAGCCAGTATTCAGACGCGGCAACCGGGCGCCCGAGTGCGCCGGCCCGCGGGGAGCGTGACAGATGATGGGTAGTGGATTCGGATTCGGTTTTTCCGGACTGGGAATGGTCCTGGTCTGGGTCGTGATCATCGGCGCGGTTGTGCTGTTGATACGGGCATTTGCCGGTGGCGCGTCGGGCGGCGGCAACAGCGCCAGGCACCTGCTGGATGAGCGCTTCGCCCGCGGCGAGATCGACCGCGAAGAATACGAGGACAAGCGCCGGCTGTTGCAGGTAGATTCAATGAGCGATGCACATTGCTTCGAACGCCGACGGCGCCTGGAAGGTGCGGCGCCGCATCCGGGTACCAGGTCTGCGCAACCATGCCGGAGGGTGTGGCCGTGCAACGATGCTTGGCAGGCATCGACGGTGTGCTGCGGGTGTCGGTGGATGCCACAACCGGTCGAGTGGTCGTGGACTACCTGCTGACCAAAACCGACTATCGTTCATTGCAAGGGGAACTGGAAGCGGCAGGCTTTGCGCCCGCCCCAGGGCGCTGGGCGCGGATAAAGTCCGCGTGGTTTCAGAACCTGGACCTCACCGGTCGGGCCAACGCTGAGGCACCGAAAGCGGCGTGCTGTAACCAACCCCCGGGCCGCTCCGGAACCCCACACAGACGCTGACGATCGGGCCAAACAGCGTGCGTCACCACTGGGTGCTTCGACCACTGGGAGGATCGAATGCCAAGACTCAGAAATCTCGTTCCCGGGCTGTTGCTTGCCGCGCCACTGTTCTGCGCTGTGGCAGTCGCAGGGGAGCCGACCATCTCCGTCTACAAGAGCCCCACCTGCGGCTGCTGTACCCAATGGATCGGGCACCTGGAAGACAACGGCTTCGAGGTGAACGCCGTGGACGTCACGGACCTTGGTCGCGTCAAGTCCCAGGCCGGCATCGCCCCGGAGCAGGCGTCCTGCCACACGGCCCTCGTCGGCGACTATGTGATCGAGGGCCATGTGCCGGCGAGCGACATCCGCCGGTTGCTCAGCGAGCACCCGGAGGCACGCGGCCTCACGGTGCCGGGCATGCCGCTGGGCTCGCCCGGAATGGAGCGTCCGATCCACAGCACTACCCCAACACTACCAGGTGCTGCTCATCGGCAAGGACGGCAGTACGTCCGTATTCGCGGAGCACGAACCCCATGCGCCGCCGCTGATCTCCGAGCGCATTTCGATCACCGTCCAGGAAGGGGGGCCGGGAGGGCCCGACCAGTGACCGTCTGGCACCGCCGACGCGCCGCGCTGCTGGTCACCGCCGTCGTTGTGGCCGCGCTGAGCGCCTGCGCGGGGCCGCGCTGGATGGGAGCTGGACCTCCGCGCGGAGCGGCAGGCCCGATGTCGGGCGGTCCGGGCGGCATGATGGGCGGCTACGGCATGGGCGGCTACGGACCCGGAATGCGAGGCAATGGCCCTGGGATGCGTGGCTACGGCGCCGGCATGATGGGTGGCTCGATGCTACGGCACCGGCAGGTGATGACGGGTGGGATTCCGGCGGCCTATGCTCAACTGCGCAACCCGCTCCCGTCGAGCGCGGGGTGATCGCCGCCGGCGAGGCGCTCTATCGGGCCAACTGCGCGGCCTGCCACGGCGACCTGGGCGAAGGCGATGGTCCGGCAGCGGCCGGGATGTCGCCCCCACCGGCCAACCTGCGCTGGTCGATGCAGCGCCCGGTTGCCGGCGACGCGTATTTGATGTGGACCATCAGCGAGGGCGGTGGGCAGCTTGGCACCGCGATGCCCGCGTTCAAGGACGCGCTCACCGAGACCGACCGCTGGAAGCTCATCCGATTTCTCAGGACACTCTAATGGTCCGAATGTCGACGATGCACCACACGCGAACGATGTCACCGACGGAGGCGGCGACGGTTGCTGGTCCGGAGCGCGGGATGCGGCTACTGCCGATGCCCGCTCCATGACCTTGGCCGCCAGCCACCCCCGCCTCAACCTGCGCCGGCCTGAGGCTGGCGTCCCTATTTCACAACCACCCATTCCACAACCAACAGAGGAGTTACATACGATGTACGGATTTTCCACGACACTGAAGACCACGTTCGATGAGGCCGTCGCCCGCGTCACCGAGGCCCTGAAGGGCGAGGGTTTCGGCGTCCTGAGCGACATCGACGTAAAGGCCACACTGGAGGCCAAGCTGGGGATCGAGAAGCGGCCCTACCGCATCCTCGGTGCCTGCAATCCCCCACTCGCCAATCGGGCACTGGAGGCGGAGCCCGACATCGGACTGCTGCTGCCCTGCAATGTGGTCGTGCGCGAAGAGGCCGACGGCACCATCGTCGTCGCCTTCATGGACCCTGAGTCAGTCCTGCAACTGGTGGACAGGCCCGAGGTCGCCGAGATCGCCTCGGAGGTCAAGGGGCGGATGGAACGGGTACGCGACGCCCTCACGGCTGCTTGAAGTGACTCGACGTTTCACTTAACCGGAGACATAGACATGAAATCCATCACAAGTATCTCGGCCGCATCAATCTTGTTGGCCGCTTCGTATCCCGCTTTCGCCCAGACCCCCACACAGGCCCCCACACAGGACCAAAGCAAGCCACCGCAAAGCGTGTCGGCCCCAGGCGCCATGCCGATGCCCGACGCCATGGATCAGACCGGTGGCGGGATGATGCCGATGGGGGGCATGCCCGCGCAGGGGCAGGCGCCGGCTGCCATGCAACCGGGTGCGATGCCCATGGGCAACATGCCGATGATGCAGGGCCAATCGGGCGCGGTGCAACCTGGAGGGATGCCCTGCATGCAGGGATACCCCGGCATGATGCCGATGGGTGGTCAGCCCAGGGGCATGGGCATGAGGATGAACCCCGCCATGATGCAGGCGCACATGCAGCGCATGGAGCAGCACATGGCCAATATAGAAACCCTCCTGCGTCAGCTGGTGGAGTTGCAGCAGCAGCAGAACTAGGGAACGAACGGGTGGGGTCGGCCTGCCGACCAAGGCGCTGCTGACCGCCACCGACTCCTGTCGCGAAGGCGCTAACTGCAACCGCCCACCCCGCGGCCTCACCCGCCCGACGGATCGGGCGACCGGACCGATTGTCCAACCAGCCTAGGAGGCCAAGACGATGCACGCTCCAGCTAAAGCGCATCCACCCAGCAACGGATTGCGCGACCCGGTCTGCGGCATGTCGGTGTCCGCCGATGCCGAGTTTCGGACCGAGCACGCAGGTCGGGAATACCGCTTCTGCAGCCGGGGTTGCCAAGATCGCTTCCAGGCGGACCCAGAACGCTATCTCCCCGAGACGCCGACCGGTCCGGCCGAGTCGAGCAAGGAAGACCACCGACACCCGCCACGATGCGGCAGCTGCGGACGATCCGAGCGGCCGGCAAGAGCTGGATGCTCCCGCAACCTGCCTGGACGAAACCTGCGGCAGCGGGGTGACCAACTACACCTGCCCGATGCATCCTGAGGTCCGACAGGGGCATCCCGGCGCTTGCCCAAAGTGCGGCATGGCCCTTGAGCCGGAGAGCCTTTCCCCGCCTGAGACCCGTACCGAATACACCTGCCCGATGCACCCCGAGATCGTTCAGGACCGACCGGGCAGCTGTCCCAAATGCGGCATGGCGCTGGAGCCACGGACGGTGACCGCCGAGGAAAAGAACGAAGAGCTCATCGACATGACCCGGCGCTTCTGGGTCAGCACCGCGCTGGCCTTGCCCTTGTTCGTGTTGGCGATGGTGGCCGACCTGGCCCCCGGCTGGCTGCCGGATGGGATGTCGATGCGCACGGTGCAGTGGATCGAGTTTGCCCTGGCCACGCCGGTGGTGTTGTGGGGCGGCTGGCCATTCTTCGTGCGCGGCTGGCAGTCGGTGCTGACCTGGAATCTCAACATGTTCACCCTGATCGGGCTGGGCGTGTCCGTCGCCTGGGGCTACAGCGTCGTCGCCCTCCTGGTCCCGCAGGTCTTTCCGTCGAGCATGCGCATGGCCGACGGCAGCGTCCATGTCTACTTCGAGGCGGCGGCCATGATCACGGCCCTGGTGCTGCTGGGGCAGGTGCTGGAGCTGCGCGCGCGCGGGAGCACCAACGCCGCCATCAAGCTGCTGCTCGGTCTGGCCCCCAACACCGCCCGACTGGTCCGTGACGACGGCACCGAGGTCGATGTCGGGCTCGACGAGATTCAGCCAGGGGCTCGGCTGCGGGTGCGCCCGGGCGAGAAGGTGCCCGTGGATGGAACGGTCACCCAGGGCAGCAGCAGCGTCGATGAGTCCATGGTCACCGGTGAGTCCATCCCGGTGTCCAAGTCCGAGGGCGACCGGCTGATCGGGGCAACCCTGAACGGCACCGGCAGCCTGCTGATGCAGGCCGAACAGGTCGGCGCCGACACGCTGCTGGCGAAGATCGTGCGCATGGTCGGCGAGGCGCAGCGCTCGCGCGCCCCGATCCAGCGCCTGGCCGATGTGGTTGCGGGCTGGTTCGTGCCCGCCGTGGTGCTGTCCGCCGTCGCGGCCTTCATCGTCTGGTTCCTCTGGGGGCCGGAGCCGCGCCTGGCGCACGCCGTGGTCAACGCCGTCGCCGTGCTCATCATTGCCTGTCCCTGCGCCCTTGGGCTCGCAACACCGATGTCGATCATGGTCGGCACCGGCAAGGGCGCGCGCATGGGGGTGCTGGTCAAGAACGCCGAGGCACTGGAGGTCATGGAGCAGGTCGATACCCTGGTGCTGGACAAGACCGGGACCCTGACCGAAGGACGACCCAAGCTCGTCTCGGTGCATGCGGAGTCCGGTCAGGATGAGGACACCCTGCTTCGGCTTGCCGCCAGCCTGGAGCGCGCCAGCGAGCACCCGTTGGCCGAGGCCATCGTGCGGGGGGCCGAGGACAGAGGCCTCAAGCTTGCCGAGACCGAGACCTTCGAGTCCGTCACCGGCAAGGGCGTCAGCGGTGTCGTCGAGGGCCGCCGCGTGGCCATTGGCACCAGTCGCTATCTCGCCTCGATCGAGATCGAGCCCGGCACGCTGGAGGCCCAGGCCGAGTCGCAGCGCGCCGAGGGCCGGACGGTCATGCTCGTCGCCATCGACGATCAGGCGGCCGGACTGATCGCCGTCGCGGACCCGATCAAGGAGACAACGCCGGAGGCGATCCGGGATCTGCACGCCGAGGGCCTGTCGGTGGTCATGCTGACCGGCGACAACGCGACCACGGCCGCGGCGGTGGCACGCACACTCGGCATCGATCGGGTCGAGGCGGAGGTCCTGCCGGAGCGCAAGGCCGACATCGTCAAGCGCCTGCAGGCCGAAGGGCACCGGGTCGCGATGGCCGGAGACGGCATCAACGATGCCCCGGCACTGGCCCAGGCCGATGTCGGCATCGCGATGGGCACCGGGACCGACGTGGCCATGGAGAGCGCCGGTGTCACCCTGGTCAAGGGCGATCTGCGCGGCATCCTGCGCGCCCGGCGGTTGAGCCGCGCGGTCATGCGCAACATCCGCCAGAATCTGTTCTTCGCCTTCGTCTACAACGCCCTCGGCGTGCCCATCGCGGCGGGTGTGCTCTATCCCGTGTTCGGCCTGCTGCTCTCGCCGATCATTGCCGCGGCCGCGATGAGCTTCAGCTCGGTCTCGGTGATCACGAACGCGCTCCGGCTGCGTTCCATCGACGTGTGACTCAAGTTCGCGAGAGATGGGTGAGGCTTGCTCGCGTTCCCTAATTCCCGGCCACTTCGGGAAGCAGGCGCTGGAACTCCTTGCTGACCACCTCGTAGCATTCGCACACGCGCGCTTCCAGGCCGGGTCGATCCAGCACGGTGATACGGCCCCGGCTGTAGTGAATCAGACCGGCCTTCTGCAACCGCCCGGCGGCCTCGGTCACGCCCTCGCGCCGCACGCCCAGCATATTGGCGATCAGCTCCTGGGTCATGTGCAGCTCGTTGGAGGGCAGTCGATCGAGGCTGAGGAGCAGCCAGCGGCAGAGCTGCTGGTCCACCGTATGGTGGCGATTGCAGACGGCGGTCTGTGCCATCTGGGTCAGCAGGGCCATGGTGTAGCGCAGCAGAAGCGGGTTCAAGGTTCCGTGGCGACGCCCGCCGAAGCGGTCGAACTCGCGCTTGAGTACATCCCCCTTCATGCGATAGGCGTGGCCCGCGCTCTGCACGACGGCCCGATTCGGCACGGTGGCGCCGCCCATGAACAGCGCGATGCCGACGATGCCCTCGTTGCCGACCACGGCGATTTCGGCGGATGCGCCATCCTCCATGACGTACAGCAGGGAGACGATGGCGGTGGTGGGGAAATAGACATGCTTCAAACCCTCCCCGGACTCGTAGATGGCCATACCGAGCGGCAACGGGACCAGCTCCAGTTCCTTACTCAGGTTCGCGTACTCCCCCTCGGGCAGGGCAGCGAGCAGATGGTTTTGTCGGGGGCTTGTGGGCGGTAGGTTGGGCATGCGGGGCATGCGGCACTTCCAGGATTGAGGCCGTCCAAGATCGGACTCCGTTAATTTCACCGCTGACGTCAGCGAGCTGTCAAGGCGGATTCTGGCAGCTAGCGTACAGAGCGATGGAATGTGGCTTCCCGATTGCTCGCCCAGCAACTCGGCAATCGGCTGCAAGGGCTCGAACTCGCCGGCGCGCGCTCACCAAGCCCTGCGGCGTCAGCCCAGGCCCTGTTCATACAGCGCCTCCGCCGCCCCATAACAGCCGCAGGCGGCGCCTTGCAGGCCCGCGCGGTCGAGCACGGTGACATCCCCCCGGTGATAGTGAATCAGCGCGCGCGCCTGCAGCGCGCTCGCCGCCTTGGTGACGCCCACGCGACGCACCCCCAACAACAGGGCCAGCAGCTCATGGGTGACATGGAAGTGGTCGCAATGCGCCCGATCCTGAGACATCAACAGCCAGCGGGCGAGGCGCGCCTCCACCAAGTGGAAGCGGGTGCAGGCGAGCAACTGCGTGCTCTGGTTCATCAACACGTCGAGATAGCGGTGGAGCCTTGCCCGTAGGGCGTCGCTCTGGCGCAGCGCCTCGCCAAATCCTTCACTGGACAGGCGCCACGCCGGACCCCCGCCCTGGACCAGGGTGCGGATCTGCGTGACCTCGACACCCAGGATGAGCGGTGTCCCGAGCATGCCTTCACTACCGACCAGTCGCACCTCCAGACCGGCATGCTCCTTGGACGGGGTCACCAGGGACACGAAGCTGTCGGTGGGGAAATAGACGTCGCGAATCCGCTCGCCGGGCTCGCTGATCACCTCGCCACGCCGCAATTCGACCGTGTCGCAATGGGACAGAATCTGTCGCTGGTCACGCTTGGGCAGCGCAGCCAGGAGCCGATTGTCAAACTGAGCGGGTGTTTTTCCGGAGTTCGATTGCATGCCTGTTCGCCTGGTTGATCTGTGATGGGTCGCTCGGCGATCGACGAAGCACCGACGCCATACGGGGGAAGGTCGTCAGCAGTTCGGCCGTGATGGTTGAGCAATACACTCAATGACCCGTCCGGTCGGTGCGCTGGCAAACATAGCGCGCGCAGTCGAGGCCTTCGCCGTCCGCTGCGCACGACCCCGATGGGGAGGCGACGACGTTTTTTGCCGGAAGCAGATTGCTGTGTGTGCTAGCGAACAGACACTCGCCATGGCCGGGACTATCGTGTCTCGTACCGAACGCTGAAACCGTCTGACAGGAGAAGCACCATGCCGCTGATTACCTTAGTCGTCACGTTAGCGGATCGGCTAGCCGAATTGGCGAGCGAGGGTTCGGCGACTGAAATGGCGCATTTCAAATAGCCGTCGAGCACGCCAGGTGCTATCGGTCGATCTAACGAGAGACCACGCGTATTGAATACCTCTCCGGGCATTGGGTCCGGAGGGCATTGCCTTGAGAAGGAGTCTGCGATATTGAATCTGAGCAATCCGGCAATGCGTGAAGTCCTGCTCAACCTGAGGATGCGGCTCCCCGGTCGCCGCGGCAATCACTCCCTCGGTGACGAGTCACCGTTGCGTTCGGAATTGTTCAGCGCGGTCCAGATGGAGCAGCACGGCAAGGATCTCGCCGCCTCGCATCTCCTGATGCCTGGACATCCGCCGGACCGGCTGCTGGCGCGCCTGACGGACAATGAGAAAGTCCTGGTTGGCGTCTGCCGACTGCTCATGGCCGCGGTCGCGGAGCAGCGCCGGATCGCGCCGGCCGGGGAATGGCTGCTCGATAATTTCTATCTGATCGAGGAACAGATCCGCACCGCCAAGCGGCATCTGCCGAAGGGGTATAGCCGGGAGCTGCCGCGTCTGCGCCATGGTCTCTCGGCGGGCCTGCCGCGGGTTTATGACCTGGCGCTGGAGATCATTGCCCACGGCGATGGCCGGGTCGACCCCGAAAACCTCAACCATTTCGTCGCCGCCTATCAGACGGACACGACCCTTAAACTGGGTGAATTGTGGGCCATCCCGATCATGCTGCGGCTGGCGCTGATCGAAAATCTCCGCCGCGTCGCCGCCCGCATCGCCGCCGCGCGCACCGATCAGAACCTGGCCGACGGCTGGGCCGACGCGATGATGGCGATGGCCGAGCGCGACCCGAAGAATCTGATCCTGGTGATCGCCGACATGGCGCGCTCGAATCCGCCCATGTCCGGCACCTTCGTGGCGGAGTTGGCGCGCCGACTCCAAGGCCAGAGCTCCGCACTCGCCTTGCCGCTGACCTGGATTGAGCAGCAGCTCGCGGAATCCGACCTGACCATCGAGCAGTTGGTGCAGGTCGAGAACCAGCAGCAGGCCGCCGATCAGGTCTCCATCAGCAACAGCATCGGCAGTCTGCGCGCCCTGGGGGCGACGGACTGGCGCGCGTTCGTCGAGACCATGAGCGTGGTCGAGGGGATCTTGCTGGAAGATCCACATGGGCTCTACGGCCGCATGGAGTTCGCCGCGCGTGATCGCTATCGCCACGTCGTGGAGAAGGTCGCAAAGCACAGCCCCAGATCAGAGCCGGCATCAGAGGCGGAGGTCGCGCGCGCAGCGCTTGAACTCGCGCGGGAGGCCGCCCTCGGTCACGACGCTGGCGCGCGCGAGACGCATGTCGGATTCTATCTGATCGATCGCGGGTTAGCCCGGCTCGAACGCGAGACAAAGGCACGTCTCGGTACCCTGGAGTCACTGCGACGGCACGGTCGCCAGCTCCCCTTGTCCCTGTATCTGGGCGCGATCACGCTGCTCACGGCCCTCTTCACGGCGGGCATGCTGGCGCCGCTGCGCTTTCAGGGACTACCGGGTTGGCTGCTCGCGGTGCTCGGGCTGCTCGCGCTGCTGGGCACCAGTCAATTGGCGGTGGCCTTGGTGAACTGGGTGGCAACGCTGCTGGCGACCCCCGAGCCACTACCACGCATGGATTTTTCCGGCGGCATTCCAGCAGACATGCGCACCCTGGTCGTGACTCCGACCATGCTCACCAGCGCCGTGGGCATTGAGTCACTGGTCGAGGCGCTGGAGGTGCGCTTTCTGGCCAATCGTGACGACGCCCTGCATTTCGGCCTGCTGACCGATGTTCGCGATGCGCCCACGGAAACGCTCCCCGCCGACGCTGCGCTGGTCGAGTCGGCCACGCGGCGCATTGCGGCGCTGAATGCAAAATACCCGCGCGAGGGCGGCGACACCTTTTTCCTGTTCCACCGTCCGCGCCGCTGGAATCCGCAGGAGCGAATCTGGATGGGCTACGAGCGCAAGCGCGGCAAGC
>CAVOGV010000017.1:0-41939 GCA_963695445.1 uncultured Gammaproteobacteria bacterium
TTCGGATCACTCGGTTCGCCCCACTGCGCCGTGCAGTGTCATTTGCGGGAAGGGGATCTCCCAGTCATTTTCGGTACTGGCATCGACGCACCAGCGTTGGATGGCGCGTCGCAGTCGATTGTAGGCTTCGCTCAGCTCTCCGTTGAAATCGGCGATCACCGCGATGTCCAGCGATGAATTGTTCGCCAGCTCGAACTCGACCCGCAGGTTCAACAGCCCCTCGCCGTAGCCCTCCTGCTCGGCTCGCTGCTGGATGTAGCTGCGCAGGGTGTCCGGAATATTGGTGGTGCTGTCCTTCTGCAACTTGTAGCTGATGCCGAAGGTCTCCCGGATGCGGAAGTTCGTGGCCAGGTTGCGCGGGGATTTCGCGAGGAACTCGCTAGCTGGTAAGTCGTCCGCGTGCCGCCTTCCTCCACCAGCTGGATCAACTCGGGGGAGATGCCGTCCACCTTGCCGCGGATGCCATCGTTGAGCATTACCCAGTCGCCCTTTCTGCACGGAAACCACGGTTCGTCGCGCTTGGAAGGGCGCGACTTGAGGTCGACCAGGTCGGCGATGGGCACCCGCTGGGACAGCTCAGCCACGGGATTGACCAGGGTACAGAAGACATTGATCTGGCGGACTTGCCAGGGAAGTCCGTCGAGGCAGTATGCGTTCTCCCTCGCGCACCGACCCGACGTTGAGGAAGATCTGGACCTGGTGCAGGTAGCGGGGTAGCGCCTGTCTGAGGGTCCAGGCGACGCCCAACAGCACCAGGATGCTTAGGCTGAACAGCACCCAATCTTCAACGACATAGAAGACGACCATGGGCCCGATAATCAGGAGGAATATTGTGACCACCCGGTGGATCAGCTCGGCCAGGCGGATGCGGAAACTGCGGTGCAGCTTCTTGAAGCCGGGCATGAAGCGCAGCATCGCCTGGTGGATCAAGCGGGACAGTAGCAGGATGCCGATCACCACCAACAGGGCGATCGTGAGGTAGAGTCCCCGTTGCTGAAAGAAGGTCTTGAGGTAGCTCTGGGATGCCTCGCCGATGGACACCTCCGACGAGATCAGCTCCTCGAGCTGAAGCCGTGCAGCCTGCACCTCGCTCTGCATGAACGTCTGCTGGCGCTGCCACTTGTCCATCGTCGTTTTCAATGCCTGGGTAACAGATTCGTCTCTGCTCTCGGACAGCAGACGCTCCACGTTCGCGATCGCCTGCGCGATCACGGGCAGGCTTTCCTCATAGGTGGCGATCTGGTCCTTCAAGTCCGACTTCTGTCGCACGTGGGACGTCATCTCCTTCATCTCGTCGAGCGCGGGCTTCAGCAACGCGAACAACTCCCGCTGGATGCTGAATTCCTCCGCCTTCTCCTCGCGTAGGGCCTGGATATCCAATCCGGCGGAGATGTTCTCGAAGTTCTCAGTCACGGCGCGCAAATCCGATTCGAGCTTGTCGAGCTGGAGGTTCAGACCCTCTTTCTCGGCATCGGACTGAGATGCGCCGATCTTCTCGTTGACCGACGTGATGTCCTTCAGGATCGCGTTCCTGAGATCGACGAACGAGCTCAGGGTGTCGAGGGTGCCGGCGACGAGCCGGGTTTGAGACCCTGACCCTTCGCCGCCCGGCGCATCCGCCGCCGGCTCACCCGACTGCGCGTAGACCCAGATCGGCAACAGTAACCATAGGATGCCGGCGAGCATGGCCGGAGCACGTGTCTGTAATCTCATGCCGATTCCACAACCCGAGAGGTCACCTTGCCGCCGCAGGCAGCGAAGCACTCGCGGTAGTTTTGATCGCAGATCGACGTGGACGGGCTGGAGCAAATGCTAGGCATCGAGCAATGCTTGCCGCCGTTTTCCCGGCATGCGTTGTAATTCTGCAGCATGAGATTGTAGGTGTTCTGGCACTGCTGATAAGTATTCTGCTGCATCTGCCGGCATAGAGCCGCACTGCTATGGCACTGGATTGCGCAGGCACGGCCCTCTGGGGTCTGCGGCGGAGCATAGTCATAAACGATTTGCGGGCCGCATCCAGCCAGAACCGTCACCAGCCACAAGGCTCCCCATAACCAAACCGCCCGCGTCACTGTCGGAACCGATGCATTAATCTTCTCTTGCTTATCGTTCGCGCCGGCCATGGCATACGACTGCCGGTCCATGACAGCAGCATAACAGCACGCCAATCGCTGCGCAGACGCAGCAACCCCAATGGGCGATCTGCAATCGCGAGGGCAACGACAGTGGATGTCTGCGCGGCCATCGCGGCTGCAAGCCGCTCGCACAGGCACGTGGGAGCGATTTGCAATCGCGACTGCTATGACGTAGGGGCCAAGGCCCCGTCGCTACGCTCGGCTCAGACAGTGAGGTATTCGCGGATCAGGTCATCGCCGAGTTCAGCGATGGGCGCCGCGGCCATGAGCCGGCCGCGGTCGAGGATTATGAAGCGGTCGGCGACGCGGCGGGCAAACGGCAACTTCTGCTCCACCAGGATCACGGTCAGGCCCAGCTCGTCGATAAGGCGGCGGATGATGTCGCCGATCTCGTGCACGATGTTGGGCTGGATGCCCTCGGTGGGTTCGTCCAGGATCAACAACTTGGGATCGATGACCAGCGCGCGGCCGATCGCAAGCTGCTGCTGCTGACCGCCGGACAGGTCACCACCGCGGCGGGCGAGCATTTCCTTCAGCACCGGGAACAGTTCGAAGATGAACTCCGGCACCTGTTTGACCCCATCGCGACGCGCCGGCAGCCCGATCAGCAGGTTCTCCTCCACCGTCAGCAGCGGGAAAATCTGACGCCCCTGGGGCACGTAGCCGATGCCGAGCTCGGCACGACGTTCCGCGGGCAATTTGGCAATGTCGGTGTCTTGGAACTGCAGACTGCCGCCACGCAGCGGCAACAGGCCCATGATGCACTGCATCAGCGTGGTTTTGCCCACACCGTTGCGGCCCATCACGCAGGTGCATTGCCCCTCGGCAATATCGATGTCGAGGTCCCAGAGGGTGTGGCTCTCGCCGTAGTATTGGTTGAGGCCGGTGATTTTCAGCATGGTGTCGTCGGGATCAGAGGGCCTCGGGCCAATAGTCATCAAGCATCTCTTCCAGGGTCCAGGGACAACTGGTCGGGAACGCGTCGTAGTCGAACGGCGTCTCGGCCACAGCGAGGTCGCGCGCATCGGCGTAGGCATCGGGCACGGTCTGGACGAGCCAAGATCGCAGACTTGGATTTTCGTCAAGGAGCTTGGCGATCGAGCGGCGCTGGGCGTTGATCGTCGCCCGCCACGACTTGCGGTACGGATAGTCGCCTTGATAGCGCCACTTCAACAAATGTCCGAGCAGAACGCCCAACCGGCTCTGAAGCGCCCGCCGCTCGCGCTTGCCCAAGTCTTCGATCTCCTCGGCCAGATGGGTGATATCGAGTTGGCTGAAACGACCGCCTCGCAGCAGAGCTGCTTGCTCGTTTGACCAGGCGTAGAAGTCGGTCTCGTAGTTGGTTTCGTAGCCAGTTTCGTATTGGGTGGTCATTGGCGTTCAGCGGTCAGTGACAGGAACGACTCGCAGTCTACTCACCAAGATACACCTCCACCACCCGCGGGTCATTCTGCACCTCGTCCATGCTGCCCTCGGCCAGCACGGAGCCCTGGTGCAGCACGGTGACCCGTTTGGCGATGGAGCGCACGAAGTCCATGTCGTGCTCCACCACCACCACGGAATGCTTGCCCTGCAGCGACAGCAGCAACTCCGCCGTGCGGTCCATCTCCTGATGGGTCATGCCCGCGACCGGTTCGTCCACCAGCAGCAAGTGCGGGTCTTGCATCAGCAGCATGCCGATCTCGAGCCACTGCTTCTGGCCATGGGACAGGGCGCCGGCATCGCGACCCGCGTGTTCCTTCAAGCCGATGATGCCGAGCACCTCGTCGATGCGGTCGCGCTGGATGCCGCTAAGCCGGGCGAACAGGGTCGGGAAGACGCGTTTGTCGCCGCTCATGGCCAGCTCCAGGTTTTCGAACACCGAGTGATGCTCGAACACGGTCGGCTTCTGGAACTTGCGCCCGATGCCGATCTCGGCGATCTCGGGCTCCGACAGCCGCAACAGATCGATCTTCTGGCCAAAGAACGCGATACCGCTGTCCGGCCGGGTCTTGCCGGTGATGATGTCCATCATCGTCGTCTTGCCGGCGCCATTGGCACCGATGACGCAGCGCAATTCGCCGGCATCGACATAAAAGTTCAGGTTGTTGATGGCCTTGAAGCCGTCGAAGCTGACGTTGAGGTCCTCGATGTACAGGATCGGGCCGTGACTGACGTCCAACTCCAGATCCTTGACGTTGACCATGAAGTCGAAGGTCCGGTCACGGCGCATAGACTCCCTAAACTTGAGCCAGGCTTGCTGCTGGCCGCTGAAGTCGAAGGCGCGGTCGCGCTGCAGCAGGCCGCCACTGTCATTCGTCGTAGGACTCATACACCGACCCCCTCGGCCGTTGGCTCGCCATTTGTTCCAGTGCCGGAGCCAGTACCGGAACCGGAGCCGGCCCGATCCGAACCCGACGGCTCGGCCTTGCGGCGCCGCAGCATCCTGAACAGCCCCGTGATGCCCTGCGGCAGGAACAGCGTGACCAGCACGAACAGCCCGCCGAGCGCGAATAGCCAAGCCTCCGGGAAGGCGCCGGTGAAGTAGGTCTTGCCGTAGTTGACGACGATGGCGCCGACCACCGCGCCATAGAGGGTCGCACGCCCGCCGACGGCCACCCAGACCACCAACTCGATGGAATTCAGCGGCGAGAACTCACCGGGATTGATGATGCCGACCTGCGGCACGTACAACGCCCCGGCGACACCGGCGAGCATGGCCGAGAAGGTCCAGATGGCGACCTTGACCCGATCCACCCGATAGCCGATGAAGCGTGTGCGGGCCTCGGCGTCGCGGATGGCCACCGCCACGCGCCCGAGCCTGGACGTAACGATCCAGCGGCAGGCGAGATAGCCTAGCGCCAATGCCAGCGCAGAGGCCAGGAACAGCCCGATGCGGGTGGCGTCGGACTGCAAATCGAAGCCTAAAATATCTTTGAAATCGGTCAGGCCGTTGTTGCCGCCGAAGCCCATTTCGTTGCGGAAAAAGGCCAACAGCAGGGCATAGGTCAGCGCCTGCGTGATGATCGACAGATAGACACCGGTGACCCGCGAGCGAAACGCCAACCAGCCGAACACGAAGGCCAACACCCCGGGCACCAGCAGCACCATCAGCGCCGCGAACCAGAACATGTCGAAGCCGTGCCAGAACCAGGGAAGTTCCTTCCAATCCAGGAACACCATGAAGTCCGGCAGCACTGGGTCGCCGTAGACGCCGCGGTCGCCGATCTGCCGCATCAGGTACATGCCCATGGCGTAGCCGCCCAGCGCGAAGAAAGCGCCGTGCCCGAGGCTGAGAATCCCGAGGTAGCCCCAGACCAGGTCCACCGCCACAGCCAGCAGTGCGTAGGTCAGATACTTGCCCAGCAGCGTCACGGTATAGGTGCTGATATGCCAAGCACTGCCCTCCGGCACTGCCAGATTCAGCACCGGCACCAGCACGGTGACGATGGCCAGCACCGCCAGCATGATCTGGCCGCCGGTGTCGCCCTTCATGGAAGTCAGCAATCTCATCGCGTCAACCCTCCGCCGCACGGCCGCGCTGCGGGAACAGCCCCCGCGGGCGTTTCTGGATGAACAGGATGATGAACACCAGCACCAGGATCTTGGCCAACACCGCCCCGGTCCAGGGTTCCATGAACTTGTTCGCCACACCGAGGGTGAGCCCGCCGACCAGCGTACCCCAAAGATTGCCGACGCCGCCGAACACGACGACCATGAAGGAGTCGATGATATAGGCCTGCCCCATATTGGGGCCGACGTTGGTGAGCTGCGACAAGGCCACGCCTGCAACCCCGGCGATGCCGGCACCGAGGCCGAAGGTCATTGCATCCACCCGCGCCGAGCGGACGCCCATGGCGCGCGCCATGGCGCGATTCTGTGACACCGCGCGCACTTGCAAGCCCAACGCCGTGCGCTTCAGAATCAGCAGCAGCGCGACGAACACCATGAGCGCGAAGATCAGCACAAAGATGCGGTTGAAGGTCAGCGTCAGCGCCGGGTTGATGGTCAGCGAGCCGCTCATCCAGCTTGGGTTTTCGACGATGACGTTTTGCGCCGAAATCGCGGTCCGCACTAGCTGTTGCAGGATCAGGCTGATACCGAAGGTGGCCAGCAGCGTCTCCAGCGGTCGGCCGTACAGGAAGCGGATCACGGTGCGCTCAATGGCGATACCGAACAACCCGGAGACGATAAAGGCCGCCGGTATGGCCACGAACAGCGAGTAGTCGATGGCATTAGGCATCGCCAGCTGCACCAGATAGGTGGTGTAGGCGCCGATCATGATCAGTTCGCCGTGGGCCATATTGATAATGCCCATGACGCCGAAGGTGATGGCCAGCCCGATCGCCGCCAGCACCAGCACGGATCCGAGACTTAGACCGAAGAACAGTGTCTCGGCCATGCGATTGAGCTCGAGCTTGCCTTCGATCGCCGCCAAGACCTCCCCGGCTGCAGCCACGACGGCAGCATCTTGCTCCGCATCCATTAGATCGACGAGCGCGTTGCGCGCCTCAGGATAGAGACTGCCCCGCAGCGACTCCACGCCGGCGAGCCGCATGCTCGGGTCGTCGGACTTCAGGTCCGCGATGGCCAAGGCCAGGGTGATGGCATCTCGCACGTTGCCTGCTTCTTCGCGCTCAAGTTGGGTGCGCAGCGCGGCGATGCTGTCCGCGTCGTCGGTGCCGACCATCTCCAGCGCAGCCGAGAGCCGCAGCTTCGGTTCCGGACTCGCCAAGGTCAGCGTCGCGATATCAGTACGCAGGGCGTTGCGCATGCGGTTGTTGACGGTGATCTTCTTAACGTCGCCGCGACCCACGCTGCCAAGTTCGTCGCCAGACAGCGGGTCGGTCAACAGGAAGCCGTCGGCATTAGCTTGCACCAGCACGACGCGCTTATCGTCTGTTCGGTAATAGAGATCGCCCTTCAGTAAGGGCTTCAAAATACCCGCAACCGCGGGATCGCCGGTGGCAGCCAGATCCGCGGCGGCCTGCTCTTTGACCTTGAATGAGCGGTCGCTGAGGTTAATCAGAGCCTGCTCGATCAGGTTGGCAATATCGGGTTTTGCGGCGGATGCCTCGACCGCAGCCGGCTCGGCCGACTCGGCCGACTCGGCAACAATCGCCATTTCGGTCGCGGCCGGGGGCGGAACGGGGGTAGACGCTTGTGTGGAGCTGACTGGTTCCCCCGATTGTGTCGGCGTCTCCGCGGCCGATGCAGGATCGTCGTCGGCGACGGTACTCAGGGCCATCAGCAGCAGCGCGACACCGATCGAGGTGACGACGCGCGTCGGGTGGAGGTTCGGGACGTAAGGCATGAGGCGCTGTGATCCGATCAGGTAGAACCGATGGTCCTTGCAGAGGACCCTCCAAGGTACTTGGTTCAGAACTGCTGGTCCGCACAGCGGACCCTACAAGTATCGGTTCGTCGGGTCCGCTGTGCGGACCGCGACCCACCGACGGCTCTGTAGGATCCGCTGTGCGGACCGAGACCTAATGAGCCCGCGCTACTCCGCGGCGGCGGCGCCCAGACACTCCTTAGTCTTGGTGTTGTAATTGCCGCACTTGATCGGGTCGGTCCAGTCGCCGACCAGGTCCTTGGACCCTTCGAGGTAGTCGGACCAGGCATCGCCGGGCACTTCGGCCTCGGTCTCCCAAACGACCGCAAACTGGCCGTCGTCCTGGATCTCACCAATCAGCACTGGCTTGGTGATATGGTGATTAGGCAGCATCTTCGCCGTGCCGCCGGTGAGGTTCGGGGTCTCGAGCCCGATGATCGCGTCAATGACCTTGTCCGGGTCCGTGGTACCGGCCTTCTCGACTGCCTTCACCCACAGATCGAAGCCGATCTTGTGTGCCTCCATCGGATCATTGGTGACGCGCTTGGGGTCCTTGATGTAGCCCTGCCACTCTTCGATAAAGGCGGCGTTGGCCGGGTCGTCGACGCTCATGAAGTAGTTCCAGGCGGCCAGGTGACCCACCAGCGGCTTCGTGTCGATACCGGACAGCTCTTCTTCGCCGACCGAGAAGGCAACCACGGGGATGTCTTCGGCCGAGATGCCCTGGTTGCCGAGTTCCTTATAGAACGGCACGTTGGCATCGCCATTGATGGTGGAGACCACCGCGGTCTTCTTGCCCTCGGAGCCGAACTTCTTAATGTCGGCGACGATCGACTGCCAGTCGGAATGCCCGAACGGCGTGTAATTGATCATGATGTCTTCCTCGGCGACCCCGTTCTGCTTCAGGTAGGCCTCGAGGATCTTGTTAGTGGTGCGCGGATAGACGTAATCGGTGCCAGCCAGCACCCAACGCTCGACGCCGAGCTCGTCTTTCAGATAGTCCACCGCCGGAATAGCCTGCTGGTTGGGCGCAGCACCGGTGTAGAAGACGTTCTTCGACGACTCCTCACCCTCATACTGCACCGGGTAGAACAGAATACCGTTCAGTTCTTCGAAGACTGGCAGCACGGACTTGCGCGAGACCGAGGTCCAACAGCCAAAGACGGCGTCGACCTTCTCCTTCTCCAACAGCTCGCGCGCCTTTTCCGCGAACAACGGCCAGTCGGAAGCCGGGTCGACTACGACCGCCTCCAGTTGCTTGCCCAGCAGACCACCCTTCTTGTTCTGCTCCTCCACCAGCATGAGCACGGTGTCTTTCAGCGTCGTCTCGCTGATCGCCATGGTGCCGGAGAGGGAGTGGAGCACGCCGACCTTGATGGTGTCGTCGTCCTCGGCAAAAGCCGGGACGGTCGTGCTTAGGCCGAGCGCCAGACCGGCGCCTAGCAGTAGGGGCTTGATGGTGGTGCGTTTCCGCATAGGTTAGGACTCCGAGGATTGTGCGAATTGGACAGGGAAGCTCGGCTCTGGCCGAACCCCTACCCACTAAGCAATCCCCGAGCCAGACTTCTAACCCCTTGGGCAAGAAAGCATCACTACCTTGCCGACGGACCTCAACGCCTGCAACGCACCAGAGCGGTGCGAATTCCGCACAGAACCACCAGGCCAATGCGCTGCGTTGGTGCAATCCGACGTAAAGAGGCCGTGAACCGAGCATCGGCAGTTGAACGATAACGATCGTCAGGCCCGCTCAACCGGAAAGGCAAGGACCTGGTCGATGTGTCTTGCACCAATCGCGACCATCAGCAGGCGGTCCAGCCCCAACGCCACGCCAGCGGTCTCGGGCATGCCCGCCGCGAGCGCATCCAGCAGTTCGGGATCCATGGGGACCGCTGCCAGGTTCCGGCTGCGGCGTTGCTCCAGGTCTTGCTCAAAACGGTGCCTCTGTTCGGCGGCATCCGTGAGTTCCTGGAAGCCATTGGCCAACTCCATGCCGTCGACATACAGCTCGAATCGCTCGGCGGCCGGGAAGACGCCGCTCCGAATCCGTGCCAGCGCCGCCTGACTCGGCGGGTAGTCATAGACAAAGGTCATGCCATCGCGCCCCAGATCGGGCTCCAGACAATGCGACAAAAGCAGATCCAGCCAGCCATCGGCGTCCAGGTCCAGCTGCGCGGCGCCGGGCACCCCTAGGCCGATCGCCGCGGAACGACGCGCCGCGAGCGACGCGGACCAGGGGTCCAGAACCAATCGGGAGCGGAACAGTTCGCGATAGCCGATACGCTCCTCGGCCAGCTTTGGGCGATGGCCGAGATGATCGAGCACGTAACGCACCAGCGCGGCGACCTCGTCCATCAGCTGGCGCAACGTAAAACCAGGCCGATACCACTCCAGCAGCGTGAACTCCGGATGGTGTCGGTGCCCGCGCTCATCGTCGCGAAAGACCTTGCAGACCTGATAGATCGGCCCGCTGCCGGCAGCCAGCAGGCGCTTCATCGGGAACTCGGGAGAAGTATGCAACCAGCGTGCGGTGCCGGTACCGCCAGGCTCAATGCGCAGGCTTTGCAGGGCGGGGTCAGTGACGGCGTGCCGGGACAGGATCGGCGTCTCCACCTCCATCACCGCGCGTTCCGTAAAGAAGGCCCGAATGCGCGCCAGCATGCGCGCCCTCGCGGCAAGCACCTCGGGCTGGGCGCTTGGCCGCCAGCCGCCGCCGATCTCGTCCGCGCTCACTCCTCCCTGGCGCGGGAGACGTAGCTGCCGGTGCGGGTATCCACCTTGATCAGTTCGTCGATCTGCACGAACAGCGGCACGTTGACCACGGCGCCGGTCTCCAGCGTCGCTGGCTTGCCGCCACCGCCGGAGGTATCGCCCTTTAAGCCGGGATCGGTCTCCGTAATCTGGAGCACGACGAAGTTGGGCGCCTCGACGCTCAGCGGCTCGCCGTTGTAGAGCGTCACCGAGCAGATGTCCTGCTCCTTGATCCACTTGGCGGCCTCGCCGACGGCATTCGCGTCCGCCGTCAACTGCTCGAAAGTCGTCTGGTCCATGAAGTGCCAGAGTTCACCATCGTTGTAGAGATACTGCAGTTCCGTATCCATGACGTCCGCCGCCTCCACCGAATCGCCAGACTTGAAGGTGCGCTCAACGACACGGCCGGTCTTGAGGTTTTTGATTTTGACGCGGTTGAAGGCCTGGCCCTTGCCTGGCTTGACGAACTCGTTCTCGACGATGCTGTATGGATCACCATCCAGCATGATCTTGAGCCCGCCCTTGAATTCGTTGGTCTTGTAGGTCGCCATGTGCGCAAACTCCGAAGCTGTCGGGTAAATAGCGGAATGATACCGCGAATGGCGCGAACGTTGCCGACCGCGACAGCAAAATGACGACCCTGACGACATGGGCGGCGCCGACTGGAAGCCCGGCGCCGCGGGTAGAAAATTCGACCTTGCTCGTCGTTTCAGCCACGCGTGCAAGGTCCTGAGATCTCGTTCCCATCAGCAGCCACGTGCAGCCCACCTGGGTCCGCCGACTTCAGTCGGCACCTGGGGAGGCGGACTTCAGTCCGCCGAGAAGAAGCACACGGGCGACTGAAGTCGCCCGTCCCCAGGTGCCGGAGTGATCAGGGTCAGGACTGAGAGAGACAGATGACGTAACATATGCGGAACTTCCAAGGTGCTGGCCTAACGCGATCCGCTCGGCCAGCGTAGCCTCAATGGCAGCATTCCAAGGCGCGCCTCGGTTCCGATAAAACGGCTGTTCGCGTCCCGGCGAGGTCATCAGATAGCGAGGGGCTGCCTCCCTGCCCTCCATGGTGCTTACATACCCGATAGACCACAGACGACTCCGGAGCGCATTGAATATTCGCACTCGGTGCGCCCGGATGGCACGTCATGCCCTGCTCGGCGCCGCAACGGCTCTGGTGACGGCGCTGTCGGCCAGCGCATACGCCAAAGGCCCCGACGATGCCGGCGCGGACCTCGCAAGGCGCCTGCTCGCCGAGGGCAAGATCCTGCCCCTAGAGTTCTTCATCGATCGCGCGCGTAAGCTGCGCAGAGGCAGCCTGATCGACGCGGATTTGAGTTTCGAGCCCGAGCACGGCGTCTACGTTTACGAAATCCACTTGCTCGACCCCACCGGCGAGGTCTGGGAAATGGAATTCAATGCCGCCACCGGCCTGTTGATCGAGCACAAACCTTACGAACACTGACCATGCGCCTGCTGCTGATCGAAGACGACCGAGACCTGGCAACGGGCCTGCGACAAGAGCTCGCCGCCACGGGCTTCGCGGTGGACTGGGCGAAAAACGGTCTGGACGGCGCTTTCCTCGGCGCGGAGCAGGCCTATGATGCCGTGGTGCTCGACCTAGGCCTGCCTGGCAAGCCCGGGCTGGACGTGCTACGGGAATGGCGCGCCCGCAAACTCACCACGCCGGTGCTGATCCTCACTGCCCGCGATGCCTGGCATGAACGTGTCGACGGGCTCAAGGCTGGCGCCGACGATTACCTCGGCAAGCCGTTCCACGTGGAGGAATTGATCGCGCGGCTGCACGCGCTGGTACGCCGCGCCTCCGGCCAGGCCGACCCGACGCTGGAGGTGGCAGGCCTCACCCTGGACGAGGATCGACAGCTCGTCACACTGCCGGACGGCGTGGAATTCGAGTTAACGGGCACGGAGTTCCGACTGCTTCGTTACTTCATGCGCAACCCGAACAAGGTGCTATCCAAACATCGGCTCATCGAACACATCTACGACCAGCAGACAGAGCATGGCAGCAATCTGATCGAAGTCTACGTGCGCCGACTGCGGGAGAAGATCGGGCGCGAACGAGTCCGCACCCATCGGGGACAGGGCTATGTGTTTCCATCCGATCCTTAGCGAGGACCGACGAGTCAGGGTCGGCGCTGGGTAGGGCAGCACACCGATCGCTGTCGTTGTCGTTGTCGTGCTCGTTTCGTACCTCCTAAGAGCAATTCAACGCGCGCATCGGACCCTTGATGTGAAGCGTTGAGACGCCCTGAAGTCGCGTCGGCTGGGGGAAGTTTCGATTTCGACAACGACAACGACAACGACAACGAAACTTGACTCATCTGCGAAGATGCAGCCCTCTCAAGCGGCTAGTCGCGCAGCAACGCGCGGGGCTTTCCGACGCACTCCACACACTCTGATGATGCCGGCGCATAGCTCATGACCTCCATCGCCGCCCGCCTCAACCTCGGGCTGACCCTGAGCCTCGCCCTGCTGACGGCCGCCGCCTGGTGGCTGGGTCACGACGCCCTGCACCGCAGCACCGAGGCATACGTGCTTTCGCGTCTGCAACACGACGCCGAGGCCCTGCTCGGTCTGCTGCGCAAATCCCCGGATGGCCCGACGCAACTCCCCGCCGCGGGCACCATGCCGATCCACCGCCAGCCTTTCTCCGGCCATTACTTCACGATTCTCAGCGACGATGGCGAACAGATCCGATCTCGGTCGTTGTGGGATCAATCGCTCGACATCGAGCCGCTGCCCACGGGCGCAGTCGAGCAATGGCAGCAAGACGGTCCCCTCGGCCAGCGCTTGTTGGTGCGCAGTGCCGGATACCAGCTCGTCACCACAAGCAACAGCAGGCACGTCACCGTCGCGGTGGCGGAAGATCTAACGCCGATGCGATCGGTGCTACGCGGCTTCGAACGGCTGTTCGCGGTGTTGGCGGTCACGGGTCTGGGACTGATGGTACTGATACAGCGCATCATCGTCTGGCACGCATTTCAGCGCCTCAAGCCCGTCTACCGTGATATCGACGGCCTCGAGCGCGGCACCAAACGCAGCCTCACCGAACAAGTCCCGACTGAAATCCTGCCGCTGGTTCGGAAACTCAACGGCCTATTGGCCGTCTATGACAAGCGCCTGTCTCGCTCTCGCAACGCCGCCGGCAACCTCGCCCACGCCATCAAGACCCCGCTGAATGTAATGCTTCAGCAGCTCGAACGGCGACCCGACAGTTTTGATCGCGAAGGCCGGCAAATTTGCCGCGAACAGGTGCAACGGGTGCGCGACTTGGCGGAACGCCAACTCAAACGCGCGCGTATCGCCGGTGGCGGCACAGCCGGTTCAGTGTTCGATCCGACCGCGGAACTGCCGATCCTGCGCGACCTGCTGATGCGCATGTACCCTGGCAAGCGCCTCGACCTCCACTGCGAGCTCGCATTGGAGCATCCGTTGGCCGCCGACCGCGAAGACATGCTGGAACTCGTCGGCACCCTGCTCGACAATGCCTGCAAATGGGCCCGCAGCCGCGTGCATTGCAGGCTTGAGCCCACGAGCGATGGCATCCGACTGAGCGTTGACGACGACGGGCCCGGTTGCGACGAAGACGGACTCACCGACATCCGCGGGCGCGGCGCCCGCCTCGACGAACGCATCGCCGGCCATGGCCTCGGCCTCTCCATCGCCGCCGAAATCATCGAACTCTACGGCGGTCAACTGCAACTCGGCCGCTCAGAGTTGCTCGGCGGCTTCAGCGCCAACGTCGCGCTGCCGCTGCGTCAAGCGACCGGCGAGGCCCGATGACATCCCACCACCCGACGTAGCCGGTCCAACTTGCCAGGCCCAAGCAAACGGCACCGACCCTAAAACGCCGCGCAATCATGCCGCTTGCCGCAGCGCGGCAAGCCGCTCCATCGCCAACAGGCAGAGGAGCCCCAGCACCATGATCGCAGCCACCATCAGTAACGACCCGTCGAAGGTGCCCGTTAGCTCTGACAGCTCGCCGGCCACCACCGGTGCCACGATCTGCGCCACACCATAGCCCATGGTCAATTTGGCCATGATCTGCGCCGGATGCGCCGGATAGCGCACCCCCACCATCGTCAACACGAGCGACACGATGCCGATGAAGGTCAAACCGAACAGCAGTGAACTGGCCACCGCCGCCACCAGCGAACCGCTCAGCACCGGCAACACGATCCCCAGAATCTGCAGCAAATAGGCCACCTGCAAGGTCCGCAGATAACCCAAACGCCGCGCGACGCGATCCCACAACACCGGCGCCGGCGCCGCCGCCAGCCCCACCAGCAGCCACATCAAGCCGCCCTGCCCCGCCAATGCCGGCTGCTGATCGGTAATCAGCACCGTAAAGGTCGCGTTGATCGCATAGCCGAAGCCAGCACACAGATACGCCCCCTGCAGCAACCACAGCCACCAGGGCGGCGGCTCCCCCGAGCCGTCGGTATGGTGCGCCGCCAGCGGCGTGCCCTGATTCGGCCGTGGCAGCCAGCGCCACGCCGGCACCAGCAGCACCGCCCCCACCAGTGTCAGCAGCCACCACTGCCCGCGCCAATCCATGAACGGCGCGGCCAACTCCACCAGCAACCCGCCCAGCACGATGCCGATACCCAAGCCGCTGAAATGGATACCCAACTCACTCCGATGCCCATGCCGGATCAGCCAGTTCAGGATCAGCCCGGAACCCAGCATCAGCCCCGCCGCCGTGCTCAGCCCCGCCAGATAACGGCTTGCGCCCCAGAGCACCGGCGATTCCGCCAACGCCATCATCGCCGTCGTCGCCACCGCCAGCACCAGACCGATGCGGTACAGACGGTCCTTCAGCATCAGATCCTTCAGCCGGGTCACCAGCAACACCCCGGACAGATAGCCCAGATAGTTCCAGCCGGCGAGCCAACCCGCCAGGGCATCGCCCATACCGGTTTGCGGCTGCATATAGGCCAACATTGGCGTATACGCGAATCGTGCCACGCCCATCGTCAACACCAGCGCGAAGATACCCGAGGCAAGCACGGAAAACGGAGCGGGCGACGGCATAGCAACTCCAGCGGAAAAGCCAATAGGACAAGCAGTCTACCGCTTCCGATGACAGCGGCTGCCGGTTTTCAGCCAGCGGTCAAGCGCAACCGCACTCCAGCCACCCCGTCGCCTACCGGACGGCCGCTACCAACTCACGCTGCCCTATGCCCACGACCAGGAACTCCTGATGGACATCCTCAAGTACGGCCCCGACTGCGAAGCCGTTAGCCCGCCGGACGTGCGCGCCGGGGCCATCGAGCTGATGCACCGCGGCCTGGCGCAGTAACAGCGGCCGCAGGACCATGAGGACGATTGAAAAGATCGCGGCACACGACCGAGGGGAGCAAATAGGCCCTTGGGCAGCAGGCATCGACAGCGCCTCCGCGCGGGCCGGATCTGGCGCCGGACACCAGCATAGCGCGCAGATCCATCCATGGCCGAGTTTTCAATGCCATCAACCCGCCGGCTCGCCGCTCGCGAAGCCGTTGGCGCGACGAAGAGCGGCATTGCGCGAATATGCGAAACTCAATAGCTTGGACGTAAGCAAACAGATCAACCCCCATCCAGAGGACCGGCGGACCCAATGAGTGCGGCCCTGCACCTGTACGAACAGCTCACGGAAGCGACGGACGACAAGACCCGCGCGCGCCTCATCGCCGAGGCATTCGACGCCCTCGAAACCCGCTTCGCGCAAATCACGGATCTGTCCACCCAAGGCCAAGTTCGTGAGACGGAGCGGCTTCTGCAAAAAGAGGTCCGAGAAGTTGAGGGGCGTCTGCAACAAGAGATCAAACGACTCGACCTGAAGATCAGTGAAGTCGAAGGACGCCTGCAAAAAGAGATCAAGCAGATCGAGCTCCCGATCAGCGAGGTCGAGGGCCGACTACGCACCGACATCGCCCACATCAAAGCCGACCTGCTCAAATGGCTCCTACCGACCATGTTGGCCCAGGTCGCAGCGATCGCCGCGCTGGTGAAGCTGCTCTAGCGTCGCCGGCCGTTTCGGCCGACACTGCAGGACCAATTTCCAGCGCTCCGAATCTACTCGTTTGACGCCACTCTGACGCTCGTGTTCTTCGGGCACACTCCGCGCCGATCCGAGCAGCGCTAGCCGCAGACCCCTCGACCATCCGCCCGCACCAGGGTGAAGGCATCGAACTCACCGCCTTCGAATTCGCCGGTTACTCGCAGTTGTTCGCCCACCGCGATGTGACGATGGGTGTTGTCACCGCATAGGTCGTAGGAATCCACGGTGATGCGGCGCGCGCCGGTGTTGAGTTGAAAGCCATCGTCCCAGACGCGCTCGACCGTGCCATCGAAGTCTCCACGGGGGCTTGCTTGTAGGCTCCCGGCCCCTGCCGCGGCGAGGACCGCCGCGAGGAGGCTTGGCCGAACGGTTCGACGGGTCCGAGTGGAAGGCTTATTCTGGTGCATCTGAGATTCCTCGAAGTCATTGATTACTCGAAGCCTTGATTGAAGGCTGTGGGCTCGGCCCGAGAAATCCGCCCTGCGCGGGTGCGGTGCAATGCGTTGATGCTCCGAAAATCGCCCACCAAGTCACAGGATTCGTCGATGATTCGCGTTACCAAGCGACGACTGAACAGATGGTGAATGCTGGATGAAAGCACTTTGGCTCGACGGTGACCTAACCTTGCGCGACGATGTGCCGGCGCCCCGACCGGCTGCCGGGGAGGCATTGGTGCGGGTGCGACTCGCCGGGGTGTGCGCGACGGACCTGGAACTGCTGCGGGGCTACGCGCCGTTTCGCGGGGTGCTGGGGCATGAGTTCGTCGGCGAGATCGCGGCGGCGCCGGACGCGCCTGGGCGTATCGGCGAGACCGTGGTGGGCGAGATCAATGTAGCCTGTGGTGAATGCAGGGAGTGTCGCGCGGGGCGGCCGACACACTGCGAGCGGCGGCAGGTGGCGGGGATTCGCGGGCATGACGGCGCCTTTGCGGAATTGCTGTGTCTGCCGTTGGAGAATCTGCACCGGGTGCCGGATTCGGTCCCGGACGAGGCCGCGGCCTTTACGGAGCCGTTGGCGGCGGCGCTGGAGATTCCGCGGCAGGTTCACATCGCGCCGGACCAGCGGGTGCTGGTGGTGGGCGCCGGGCGCTTGGGTCAGTTGATTGCGCGGGTGCTGCGGCTCAGCGGCTGCGAGCTTGCCGTGGTTGCTCGGCATGCGCGGCAACGGGCCTTGCTGGAGTCGGTGGGGATTCCCTGGATCACGGAAGACGCGGTGCCCGAGCGCGGGCTGGACCTGGTGGTGGAGGCGACCGGCTCGCCGAGCGGCTTCGCGCTGGCCCGCCGCGCGGTGCGTCCGCGCGGCACGATCGTGCTCAAGAGCACCTATCAGGGGCTGTTGCAGGCGGATTTCTCCGCGCTGGTGGTGGACGAGATCACGCTGATCGGTTCGCGTTGCGGCCCCTTCCCCGCCGCGTTGCGACTGTTGCGACAGGGTCTGGTCGATCCGTCACCGTTGGTCGACGCGTGCTATCCGCTTGCGGAGGCTGTGACAGCGTTGCGTCGCGCCGCTGAGCCCGGCGTGATGAAAGTCCTGATCGATTGCCAGGCATGACCTCGCCCGACCCGTGCGCACCCCGGCCTTCGGCTCAAGGCGCGATTGCCGACCGGCGACGACCACGAACTGTTCTTTGCGGAGTTTGGCCAAGCCGAGGGCCTGGCGGTGCTGCACCTGCATGGCGGGCCGGGCTCCGGCGCCAACCCGGGCGATGCGGACCTGTTCGATCTCAAGCGGATGCGGCTGATCCTGTTCGACCAGCGCGGCACCGGCGATTCCACCCCCGCCGGCGACGTGACGCACAACGACACGGCGCATTTGCTCGAGCGATATCGAGCGCCTGCGCCGGCATCTCGGTATCGACCGCTGGCTGATCTACGGCGGCTCCTGGGGCGGAACACTCGCGCTGGAGTACGCCAAGGCACATCCGCAGCGGGTGCTCGGGCTGGTGCTGCGGGCGCCGTTTCTGGCCCGCGCCTCGGATCTGGACTGGTTCATCGGCCGAGAGGGCGCCGCGCGCACGTTCCCGGACGACTACGCCAGGCTGCGCCACGCTCTCTCAGCAGCCGACGATGACGATCTGGTGCAGTGCATGCACCAATGGCTATTCGACGCGCAAACGCCGGCGACCGCCCTCGCCCGCGTCTGCACGGCCTGGAGCAATTGGGAGCGGGCGTTAATGGGCGTCGAGCCGCGCCCGATGCCGCCGGATGGACCGCCCGATGCGGCCTTGCTGCAACGCCAGCGCATCCACGTGCACTACTGTCGACATGGGTTCTTCCTCGGGCCCGACGGCGTGCTGCCGGGCGTCGAGCGCATCGCTCACCTGCCCTGTCGAGTCATTCATGGTGAGCAGGACCGGGTGTGTCTGCCGTCCGCCAGCCGCGAGCTGATCGCGCGGTGTCCGGATTGGCAACTTGTCAACGTTGCCGACGCGGGGCATGGACTGGACCATCCGGGGCTGCGGCAGGCGGTACGTGACGGCGTGCTGGCGATTGCCGCGGCTACCGGGACCGCCGACTTCCAGTCGGCCAGTGGCGACAGGTAGGGCCCCCTGGGACCGCCGACTTCCAGTCGGCCAGCACTCACAGTTGGCGCAGATCACCGTCACAGCGACAGATCTGCCGCCACGCCACGCGCTAAATTGCTGGGTCCGCTTCGCTTGACCCACCGTACAGCTGCTGGAAAGTCGGCGCTCCCATTCAATCGCGCCTACACTCGGATCAATTGTGCCGGATCTAGGTGTAGCGGCCATACGGATTTTGGGCCGCAACGATGCCCGACAGCAGTTCCGGATGTCGCTGCAACAGGTCCGCGGCCAGGCGCTGCGGTTCGCGGACGACGGCGGGGTCGAGGCGCGATGGACCGAGCGGCTCCCGATGCACGATGCGCCCTGGATCGCTGCAGAGGAACAGCACCTCGTCCGCCAGTTGCAGCGCCTCGCTGAGGTCGTGGGTTACCAGCACCACCGCCGGACGCTCGCCGCGCCATAGCTCCAGCAGCAGGTTGCGCAGGTCGGCGGCGGTGGGGGCATCGAGCGATGCGAACGGCTCGTCCAGCAACAGCAGTGACGGCTGCACCACCATGGCCCGCGCCAACGCGGCGCGGCGCTGCATGCCGCCGGACAGGGCGCCCGGAAAGTCCGCCTCACGACCCGCCAGGCCGACCCGGCGCAACAGCTCACGCACCCGCTCGCGGGACCTGCTTGAGGACGGCAGCACCAGCTCCAGGTTGCGCTGCAGGGTCATCCAGGGCATCAGCCGCGGGTCTTGGAAGCAGTAGCCGATGCGCCTCGCCGCGGCGCGCGTTGCGTTGGCTCCGTCCCCCCAGCTCAGGCTGCCGTCGAAGTCGGTATCCAATCCGCCGAGCAGATTCAGCAATGTGCTCTTGCCGGCGCCGGATGGGCCGACGATGGCGGTGAAGCCGCCGGCGGGCAGGTCCAACGTCAGATCGGCCAGCACCGTGCGCTCGCCGAACGCCTTGCGGACCAGTTTCAGGCGGCAGCAGGTCATGGTCGCCACCGGTTGACGGACGCCTCCAGCGGACGCAGCAGCAGCGATTCGATGGCGTAGATGATCAACGCAAACGCCAGCGTATAGGCCAGGATGCTGGTGATATCGAAGAACTGAAAAAAGGTGCCGAGCTGAAAACCGACGCCGTCACTGCGCCCAAGCAGCTCCACCACCAGCACGATCTTCCAGATCAGCGACAGGCCGGCGCGCGCCGCGGCCATCAGATACGGATACAGCTGCGGCAGTTCGATGTGCAACAGCCGCCGCCACAGGGGCACGCGAAAGGCGTAGCCGACCTCCAGCAGGCGGCGGTCCATGGCGCGCACGCCCTCGCGCACGGTCACCGCCACCACCGGCAGTTTGTTGATGGCGACCGCGGCCACCGCCGCCGCCTCCACCAGGCCGAACCAGATGTAACACAGAATGATAACGACGAGGGCCGGGATGTTCAGACCGAGAATCAGCACGCCGTCGAGCATGGTATCGATGAGCTGGAAACGGCCCATCAACCAGCCCAGCAAGGTACCGAGCAGCATGGCCAGCGCAAACGCCAGCAAGACCCGGCGCAGGGTCGCAATCACACTGGGCAGCAGCTCCCCGGCCGTGAGGTGATGCCAAAGCGACAGCACGACCGCCCCGGGTCCGGGCAGCCGGTCGCTGTTCAGCCACCAGGCAAGCGCTTGCCAGGCGAGCGCGAACAGGGCCAGATACAGCCATCGCCCGGCGGCGCCTTCACGAACCGTCATCGCCAAGCAGTGCTGCGCTGTCCAACCCCTGCCAGAAGGTACCAGGCAACAGCGACGTGGCGTTGCCCACCAGCGCCGCACCCCCTTGCCGCGACAGGATGCCGAACACCTCGGCCGCGGCCGGTTCACCGTTGGCGGTGAGGTTGACTGGAATGCCTGCGCGGTAGCCGTCCCGCAGCAGGGTCAAGGTGGCATCGTCCTCGGCCTTGGTCCGGGCGCGCAGCACCTGCCACAGGGCGTCGTCTTTGGCCAGCCAGCGCTTGGCCTCGTAGCTGGCAGCGAGAAAGCCGCGGATGGCCCGCGGGTTTGCCTCGGCCCAGTCGTCGGCGAAGATCCAGCCCAACATCGGTACCGGTTGCTCCACGCCAAGCGCTCGCAGTAGATCGGATACGCCGATCAACTCCTGCATGCCTTGTGCGCGCAGCCGGGCGCCGAAGTGCCAGTAGTTGAGCACCGCGGGCAGGTCGCCGGCGAGCATGAGCCGATTCAGCAGTGGCGGCGCGGCGAAGGCGGGTTCGACCGCCTCTGCCAGGTCCCATCCCTGCATGCGCGCCCGCGCTTGCAACAGGAGCCAGCTCTTGTCCACCGGACCACCGGCGATGCCGAGCTTGCGTCCCTTGAGATCGGCCAGTTCCGTTGATGCCGGCATCGGGTCGCACGTAGACGACCGCCGACGGCCAGTGAGTAGGGGAAAAAGCTGTAGTCGCGGCCCTCGGCACGCTGACGGTTGACCCAGATCCAATCGCCGACGATCAGGTCCACCGCCCCGCCCTGCAGCGCCACGTTGACCGCGTTGGTCGATGCCAGCTCCGTGACTTGGACATCCACGCCATGTTTTTGGTCCAGACCCTCGTCCTGCACCACCGCCATCTCCCAGTTGACGGTGCCGAACTTGAGCAGGCCGACACGCACGGGTTCGACGGCGTGGCAGAGACCCGCTGAGATGGCCAGCGTCAGGAGGAGCAAGAGGCGGGTTGTCATGGTCCAGCGTCCAAGTCACGGGTTAATCGGCACCAGACGCGGCATACAAGGATCGTACCAGGGCTTTGAGCGGCCTGTGTCGCGCGAAGGAGCGCCGCTTCTCCGGGCGCGGACATGGGGTTCCGCGAACCCGGTTTGACACAACCGGGTGACAACATGGCCGCGGAAGGGCCAGCGGGCGCTGTCGACGTTATCGGTAAACGCGCCGGGTCAGGGACGAAAAATCGATGCGGCGCGCGTGTGGGAGCGGCTTGCAGCCGCGATTCTTCCGCGTGGAGATCCGCTGGTGTTGCCGTCGCGATTGCAAATCGCTCCCACAGGGTGGCCATCGCAGTTTGCTCTGGGGCATGGACCCGGCTTCGGAATCGCCGGTAATAACGAACTGGACGGATAATCCACAGGCCACCCAAACGCTTTATGACACGGCTTGTCAGCGCTTTTGCAGCAAGATAAGGATGATCGCGGTGGTGATTGCGGCATAGGAGCCGAACACCTCGACGGCCGAGTGCAGTTGAATGTTGGTATGGATCATTCTTCGTGGTGGCGAACCAAAGGGTCGCTCAGAGCACGACTCCGCATCGGACCGCACCGACCAGCCTCGAAGAGACCAGTTTTCATGGTAAGGCCGAGGGCCGAGGCGCTAGTAACTAGCAGCGAGTGACTCGGCCCTCGGCCATCGGGCCGATCAGTGGTGAGCGTAGCCGGCCGCGGACAGCGCCTGTTCGATCTCCGCCAGAATCGCCGGGTCGTCGATGGTGGCGGGCATGCGGTACTCCTTGCCGTCGGCGATGGACTTCATGGTGCCACGCAGGATCTTGCCGGAGCGCGTCTTCGGCAGACGGTCCACGACCAGCACCGTCTTGAAGGCGGCCACCGGGCCGATTTGCTCGCGCACCAGCTTGACCAACTCGGGACCAATCTCCGCGACGCCGTGCTTAACGCCGGCCTTCAATACGACCAGACCCAGCGGCAGCTCGCCCTTGAGCTTGTCCGCCACACCGATGACGGCGCATTCGGCCACATCCGGATGGCCTGCCAACACCGCCTCCATGCCGCCGGTGGAGAGACGGTGGCCGGCGACATTGATGATGTCGTCGATGCGGCTCATGACGAACACATAGCCTTCGTCGTCGATATAGCCGGCATCGCCGCTGAGATAGTAGCCCGGCTGCGTGGCCAGATAGGACTGCACGAAGCGATCGTCGTTTTGCCACAGGGTCGGCAGACAGCCCGGGGGCATCGGCAGCTTGATCATGATGCGGCCGATGTCGCCCGCGGCGACCGGCCCGCCCTCGTCGTCGAGCACCTGCACGTCATAGCCCGGAACCGCCTTGGTTGGAGAGCCGGCCTTGATCGGCAGTTGCTCGATGCCCAGACAATTGGCGGCGATGGCCCAGCCGGTCTCGGTCTGCCACCAATGATCGACCACCGGCACGCCGAGGATGTTGACCCGCCCAATCCAACGTATCCGGATCACAGCGCTCGCCGGCCAGGAACAGCGCCCGCAGCTTGCTGGTGTCGTAGCGCTTCAGATGCTCGGCGTTGGGATCATCACGCTTGATGGCGCGGAACGCCGTGGGCGCGGTGAACAACACCGAGACGCCGTGCTCCTCGATCACCCGCCAGAACGCGCCGGCATCCGGCGTGCCGACCGGCTTGCCCTCGTACATGATCGGTGGTGCAGCCGTAGAGCAGCGGGGCGTAGACGATGTAGGAGTGGCCAACCACCCAGCCGACGTCGGAGGCGGCCCAAAAGACCTCGCCGGGTTCCATGTCGTAGACGTTCTTCATGCTCCAGGTCATGGCGACGGCGTGGCCGCCGTTGTCGCGCACGACGCCCTTGGGCTGACCGGTGGTACCGGAGGTGTACAGGATATACAGCGGATCGGTCGCCTCCACCGGCACGCAGTCGGCAGGCTCGGCAGCGGCCACGGCCGTTGCCCAGTCCAGATCGCGACCAGGAATCAGTTCGCCCGGCCCTTGCTCGCGTTGCAGGAGCACGCAATGTTCCGGCTTGTGCGCGGCGGCCTCGATGGCAGCATCGAGCAATGGCTTGTACAGCACGACGCGATTGGGCTCGATACCGCAAGACCCCGCCACCATGACCTTCGGCTTGGCATCGTCGATGCGCGTGGCCAATTCGCGCGCGGAAAAGCCGCCGAAGACGACGGAGTGGATGGCGCCGATGCGGGCGCAGGCCAACATGGCGATCGCCGCCTCCGGCACCATCGGCATGTAGACAATCACGCGGTCACCCTTGACGACCCCGACGCTCTGCAGCACGCCGGCGAAGCGCGCGACCTGATCTTTCAGTTCGGCGTAGGTGATGACGGTCTTGCCGCCGGTTACCGGGCTGTCGTGAATGATCGCTGCCTGGTCACCACGGCCGTTTTCGACATGTCGGTCCACCGCGTTGTAACAGGTGTTGAGTTGGCCGCCGCTGAACCAGTGGTAGAACGGCGCCTGGGGCGTGACCTTCGAGTCATCCAGGACGCGATCCCAGCGCCGGTCCCAGTGCAACGCCTCGGCGGCGTCGCCCCAGAAGCCCTCCGGATCGCGCATGGAGCGATCGTATTCGGCCTGATAGGTGGTGTGCGTGCTCGCTTGTTCGGTCATTTCGTCTCCTCCGGTCTTGGTGTTCTGGCGGTCTTGTTGTTCCGATCGCCCGGTGGTCTGGTGGTCTTGGTGTTCTGGTCGCCTGCCCGTTCGCCGGACGCGTTGCCAGACGAGGACATGGCAGTCGGACGCCGCTCGCAGGCGCCGCCCGTCGTGACGTTATGTCAACGCGCGCACGTTAGCGCAGCAGCGCCTCGGAGACAAACCCGAGGTCCAAATTCAATGCATTTGATTGTCGACAATCAGCGCATCCCGTGGTCAGCGAGAAAGCGCCTGACGCTCGCGGGTATGCGGTCGCCAGTCTGGCGTCGCGTCGCAAATGGGTAAAAACCCCTACCATACCCCGCGTTTTTATGAATCTATATGCCATAATACGACAACGATTGCTTCGCACCGGGGCGGGCGACTGACCAGCAACAGGGCCTCAGGGGTCGGCAGGAGGCCGACCCCCGCTAAACGAGACCATGCTTTCCCGACGCTTCAATGAATGATTGGGCCCCAACGGCCATGCACGACGCAAACGCGCGTGCCCCAGCGATCGCCAGGCCCGAGAAGAGCGGATGCCGGCCAGTGCGCGTCCCGGCCGAATGCTCGCGCCATCGCTGTCTGCGCTGCTCGCGCCGGGGTTCTGTATCGCGGCGACCGATGATCCTGCCCCTGAACTGAGCCGACGCTACCCTGTCCGCCCTCTGGATGCAGCCCTATTACACCTTGGCCGGGCTGATTCTGGCCAGTTCGATCATCACGCTGCTGCTGGCCCGACCGCGGCTGCGCAACCGGCAACTTGACCAGGCGCGGCGAGCCGCGATCAACGAACCAGACGCCGCGGAGCGTCTCGCCGTCGATGGCGCGCCGCGCGAAAGCGAAAAGCGCTTCCGCGATACATTCGAGCATGCCGCCGTCGGCATCGCGCACGTGGGACTGGACGGACGCTGGCTGCGCATCAACCGAAAGCTCTGCGACATCCTCGGCTACTCCCGGGAGGAGTTGCAGACACTGACCTTCCAGGACATCACCCATTCCGAAGACGTCGCGACTGACCTGGCGCTGGCCCGCAAGTGCCTTGCCGGCGAGATTGATGACTATCGGATGGAAAAGCGTTATCTCCGCAAGGATGGCGGCCTGGTATGGGCCGAACTGACGGTGGCACTTGTTCGGAGCGAAGACGGCGCGCCGGATTACTTCATATCCGTCATCGAAGAAATCGATCAACGCAAGCATGACCAGGCCGCGCTGGAGCAGGCCAATTCGCTGTATCAGGGTCTGATCGAGCATATGCGCGATGGGGTGGCCATCTATGACGCCGTCGACGACGGCGCGGATTTCGTGTTCGCTGCCTTCAACCCGGCCGCCGCCCGCAGCGCCCGGATCAGCGCCGACCAAGTCATCGGCCGCAGCGTCCGTGAGGTGTTCCCAAAGGTGGAAGCGATCGGCCTGTTCGCGGTGTTCAGACGCGTCTACCACAGCGGCCAAGCCGAGTCCCACAGCACCACGCTTTACGAGGACGAGCGCGTCGCCATGTGGGTCGAGAACTACGTCTTCAAGCTGCCCAGCGGTGAGGTGGTGGCAGTCTTTGCCGACGTCAGCGAACAGAAGGCCGCCGAGCAGGCCCTGCTGCAGAGTCAGGCCTCGCTGGAACAGATGGCCTATTACGACCCCTTGACCGGCCTGCCGAACCGGCGCCTGCTGCTTGATCGCCTAGGCCAGGCAATCGCGGTCGCGGACCGCACCGGCACCTCGCTCGCGGTCTGCTATCTCGATCTCGACGACTTCAAGCCCGTCAACGATCGGCTCGGCCACGCCGACCGGCGACGCGCTGCTGCAGGCGGTCGCACAGCGACTTCGCACCGTTATCCGCGCCAGCGACACGGTGTCACGCTGGGGGGGAGACGAGTTTACGCTGCTGCTGACCGGGCTCGCGGGGACGACGGAAGGCGAAGAGTCGGTGACGCGGATTCTGCACGCCATTGCCGCGCCCTATCAGGTCGACGAGCACAGGCTGACGCTGTCCGCAAGCGTCGGCGTCGCGGTTTACCCGCTCAACGAGGTCAACGGCGATACCCTGCTGCGCAATGCCGACCACGCCATGTACCTCGCCAAGCAGCGCGGCCGCAATGGCTATCAGTTCTTCGATCCCGCCACCAACAGTATCAGCAACAATCGGAAAGACTGGGCCGCTCGCATCGCGCAGGCGCTGCTGAACGACGAACTCTGCTTGCTCTATCAGCCGATCGTCAACATGCGCGAGGGCGGCGTCGCCGGCATGGAGGCGCTGGTCCGCTGGCGACACCCCGACCGCGGCCTGCTGCTGCCAAGCGCCTTCTTGCCCATCATCGAGGGCAGCGAGTTGATCAGAGAACTCGACCGCTGGGTACTGCAACGGGCCATCGCCGACCTGGCGGGTTGGTTCGAGCATGGACTATCGCCACGCCTACATGTGAATCTATCGGCGCATTCCTTGCTCGCCGACGACTTCATCGACGGACTTCAGGCGACCTTCGACAACACACCCGGCGTCACGGGCGACCAGATCAGCCTGGAGATTCTTGAAACGGCGGCGCTGCAAGACCTGGAAGCGGTGACTGGTGTCATCCGCCGCTGCAACGACCTCGGGTTGCGCTTCGCCCTCGACGACTTCGGCACCGGGTATTCCTCCCTGACCTACTTTCGCCACCTGCCCGCGGACACGCTCAAGATCGATCAGAGCTTCGTCCGCGACATGTTGCGCGACCAAGACGACCTGCGCATCGTCGAGTCCGTGATCGGCATGGCGCGCGCATTTGATCGCACCGTCGTCGCGGAGGGTGTCGAGAGCGAGGAGCACGGCACCATGCTGCTGCGTTTCGGCTGCGACCTTGGCCAGGGCTATGGCATCGCGCGGCCAATGCCGTCGGAGCAGGTGGCGCAGTGGCTGCAGGACTATCAGCATCCGCGCCAGTGGCGCTCGGCGACGGCACGGGTATGGCGGCCGGAAGACCTGCCCCTGCTGACGATGGAGGCGGAGCATCGCGGCTGGGTCGACCGGCTGATCTTGCAGGCCAGCGGCGATAGCGATGACCTACCCATTTCGACCGACGATCGACTTTGTCGCTTCGGGCGCTGGTACCAGACCGACGGCATGCGCCAATACGGCCACATGGACGCGTTCAAGGACATCGACGCGCTGCATCAGAGGGTCCACAAGCTCGGAGAGAGTCTGTTGCAAATGCGCGCAAACGGCGATCCACCGGACGATGAGACCCTAGAGCAGCTGCGCATGGCCAGCAATGCCCTCATCGACCGGCTGACCATGCTGCAGAACGCGGTCATCGAAAGCCACAGCGCCACGGAGCCTGACCAGCCAGACAGGCGGCCTCATTCCAAAGACCAAGAGCCGCTTGATTCGGCGGACCCCGATTGGGCCTCACCAACTTGAACGACGGTTTGCCTGAGCCGCCGGATCGGGATAGCATGCAATGCAGCGCCACCGGTCCGGACCCCCGCCGTTTCACGGCAAGAGCTATAGGGGCGAAACCGTGGCCGCGGGGGGTGCTGGTTTCGGCAGGGAGCCGACGACGGAGGCGACATCGCGGCTGAAGTCGCCAAGGCAGCGACTCATCGCGGCGACCACGGCCTCGGAGTCCGCCGTGGAGCGACGATTCTTGTCGCTGCCGATGGTCGTGGCAGGCGCTGGGGTGGCGGCGACCGGACAACGGTAAACGTCCTCACGCACCGCCATGGTACGCTCCAGATAGGAATCCATGACCGCCCAGCGCACCTTCAGCAGCGCCTCTTGATCGGGCGTGCCCTCGAAGCTGACCACCTCGGCCGTGATGCGGAAATCGATCGGCATGCGCGTTTCACTGGGGAAGACGACGATGCGACTGGTGCCGAGCAGGTGCGCCAGGTTCTCGCCCCAGACACGCAAGAAGTCGTCCTGCACGGCACCGCCCCAACGGTTGAACTCGTCGACACCCAGGCGATTGCTGCCGTCGCGGGTGACGAGCTGCGGGCGGTCGAGGAACTGCGGAAACACCACCGGCCCGATACCCACGGACAGACCACCACCGGAAATATCTCCCCCGCGCCCGGCGGCCTCGGGGATGGGCGTGAGCACATAAAAGGTGGATGGCGGCGTGCTGGCGCAGCCAGCGGCCAGCAGCGCCGACAGGCACAACGGAGCGAACAATTTATCGAGCTTCAACGGCTTCCCCCTTTGCCCTGAATCAGGGCCTCCGGATGTCGTTCTAGGTAATCCGCAAGCGTGCGGATCGAGCGCGCTGCCGCGCTCAGTCCCGCATTGTACGCACGGTCTCGGCGTTCAGGGGCGCGTCCGGCGCAATCAGCCCGTTGACGTTCTTCAGCGCCTGCTGCGCCTCATGCAAACTGCTGCTCAGCTCGGGCGCGATTTCGTCGTCGAGCTTTGCGCTCAGGCTGCGCAGCTGGCGCAGCGTTTGCTCCAGTTCGGTCAGCGAGTTCTTCAACGCGACCGAATCGACGATCTCGCGGGCGCCGGCCAGCGTCGCGCTGAGTTCATCGCCGATCGTGTCGATCGGAAACTCGTCGACCTTGGCCAGGATGCGATTGACCTTGGTGGTGATGGCTTCCAACGGCGTCGGCAAGGTCGGCACCACGCGATAGTCGCCGCGCTGTGTCAGGTGCGCCGGCGGCGCATCCTTATGAAAATCGAGCTCGACATAGAGTTGGCCCGTCAACAAGCTGCCGGTCTTGAGTTGCGCACGCATGCCAGCCGCAACCAGCTTGTTCAGAATATCGGGGTCCTCCGCGAGCACGCGTTGGCGTCCGCCGTCCGGGAAACCGATGCGCTCGGGTTCGATCTCGATCAGGACCGGGATATAGAAGTCTAGTTTCTCGGCATCGAACTTGAGCTGAATATCCAGTACCTGCCCAACCGTGATGCCACGCAGCACGACCGGAGCGCCGATGTTGAGGCCACGCACTGAGCCGCCAAAAATCAGCAAATAGCGTTCCTTGTCGAGATAGACCCGTTCATGGGCCTCCGAGCGATTGGGATAGAGCGGGAAGTACTGATCCGGATTCGCCGCCTCGCCGAGGGATTCGATGGTATCCGGATTGTCGAAGGCAACGCCGCCGAGCAGCACCGACAGCAACGACTCGGTATCGAGGCTGATCCCGTCGGCGCTGAGTTTCATGTCGATGCCGCTGGCATTCCAGAAACGCGTATTGGTCAGCACCAGCTTGTCGTGCGGCTGGGTAACAAAGACCTCGATGGTGACGGCACGACCGTCCTTGTCGAGTTCGAAGTCGATAACCTGGCCAACACGGATGTGGCGGTAGTAGACGGGAGAGCCGAGATTCAGCGAGCCCAGCGTCGGCGAGCGCAGCCGAAAGCTGGTCCCCGGCTCGTCGGTCGTGATCACCGGAGGCTCCGGCAGACCCACGAAATGGCGCTGCTCTTTGCCCGCGCCGACCGGATCGATGGCGATGAACGCACCGGACAACAGGGTCTCCAGACCGGACACGCGACTCGCCGTCACCCGCGGACGCGCCACCCAGAAGCGGGTCTGCTCGGTCAGGAACTTCTCGGAGCCGTGCGTGAGTTCAGCGGTGACGATCACCTTGGACAGATCGTCGCTGACGTCGATGGCCGTCACGTCACCGATGTCGACGTCCTTGAACTTGACCTTGGTCTTGCCGGCGGTCAGCCCGGCCGCGGTCTTGAACTCGACCGTGATGATCGGCCCCCGCTCGGACAGGGTCTTGTACGCCAGCCATCCGCCGACCAGAACCGCAAGTACCGGCAGCAACCACACCAGCGAGATGCGGTCGCGATTGACGACCTGCGCCTCGGGCAAGTCCGCTGGCTGCGGCAAGTGCTCGGCATCCGGTTCAGGCGGCGCTGGGTTCATGCCGGCCTCCGGCGCGTTGGGGTTCTCCGGCATGCTCCTGCTCCATTGCGTCCCAGATCAACCTGGGATCGAACGACATGGCGGCGAACATCGTCAGGATGACCACCGCACAGAAAAAAACGGCGCCGGCTTGCGCCTCGATGCTGGCCAGGTTGCCCAGCCGCACCAGCGCCACCAAGATGGTGACCACGTAGACGTCCACCATCGACCAGCGCCCGATGGCCTCGGTGACACGGTACAGCCTGGTGCGGTCACGCGGACGCCAGTGCGACCGTCGCTGAACCGAGACCAGCAGAAAAACCAGGATCACCAGCTTCAGCAGGGGCACGAAGATGCTGGCGATGAAGACGATCGCCGCCAGCGGCCACATGCCATGCTGGAGTAGGAACACCACGCCGCTGAAGATGGTGTCCGCCTGGGTCTGCCCCAACGAGGTCACCGCCATGACCGGAAACAGATTGGCCGGCACGTAAAACAGGCTGGCGGCGATGACCAGCGCCCAGGTGCGCTGCAGACTCTGCGGCTTGCGCCGATGCAGCACGTCGGTGCAGCGCGGACAGCGCAACCGGCCCTTCTGATCGCGCAGCGCCGCCTGTTCCGGCACCACCAGTTCACAGACGTCGCAGCCCACGACCGATTCCCCCGGACCCGGCAGCCGTCGCGCGCCAAGCGGCAACGGCACGCGCTCCCAGACCACATCCGGATCGAGCGCGGCCTGGGCCGCCGCCAACACGAAGATCAACGCGACGAACGCGAACAACGACGTGCCGGGGACGATGGTCGCCATGTCCGTCAACTTCACCACCGACACCAGGATGCCGATCATGAAGACGTCCATCATGCCCCAGGGAACCAAGGTCTTGAACCAGCGAAACAGGGTCGGGAAACCCGGCGGCAGTCGTCCGCTCAGTTTGAGCGGCAGCAGCACGGTCAACAGCAGCAGCAATTGCAGGCCGGGCGCCAGGATACTGGTGAAGAACACCACCGCCGCCACCTCGCCCTTGCCCTGCTCGGTGAGATCCTTGACGCCGGTGAACAGCGTCGTCTGCGTGATCTGCCCCTGCATATCGAAGGACAGAAACGGAAAACTGTTGGCGATGACGAACAGGATCAGCCCGGCCAACGCCAACGCGAGCGTGCGGTTCACGCTGTCCGGGCGATGCTTGTGCAGCAGGTGTCCGCAACGCACGCAATGCGCCGAACCGCCCCGCGGCAACGGTGGGTTGCGCTGGAGCAGATCGCATTCGTCGCAGAGGGTCAGGGCATCGTGGGACATGGCAGCGCAGTATACCTGCAACGGCCGCTGCACTCCGGCACGCCGCCGCGCCCGACCGTCAATACGATTCGCAGAGCCCCGTGGGAGCGATTTGAAATCGCGACGGCAACAATTGCAGGTCTCCGCGCCGCCCCGTCGCGGCTGCAAGCCGCTCCCACAGGCGTGGGAGTGATTTGCAATCGCGACGGTAACAAAACAGCGGAGAGCCAGTTCGCGATCGTGCGCGTTGCTTCCAACACTCCGTCGTCACGTTCTTCGCCGAATCGCCCACCTCAAGGACGCCCGTTTAGGAGGTTGGTGGTAGGTTTCACCCAGCCGCTGACGTGCGATCCGAGATAATGCTCGCGTTAGATCTTGATGTATGTCCAGCCGGCTTGGAGGCGCTCAACCACGTGGTCGATCGCTGTTTCGCTCGCGTGGGTACGGTCGATCAGCAGCACATCCACGCCCTGCTCCTTCAGGCGCTTGATGGTATTCGCGCAGGCCACGAACGTGAGGTTGTCGTACTTGTCCATCATCTTCCGCACCCGGCTTGCGAGCGCGGAGGTGTCCGCCCGCAGCAGGTTGAGCCCGCGGCATTGGCGACCACCTCCACCTGGGCGCCCTGATCGGCGTAGGCGGTGAGTATGGCCTCCGCACGGTTGAGCACACCTTCCATGACCGATCTTTCGTCCACGTCGATGTGGAACACTGTGTTGAGATGCTCGCGACCCTGGACGGACAGGCTGGTGCCCCCGACGAGAGGTCCGAGCATCTCGGGAACGCTGAACGCCGAATGCATGACCCAACCCGCACCAAAACCGGCGGGAAGGAGCAGTGCCGCCGCCGCGACGCGGCTCCGCTTCGCTCGGATCGACTGGTTCGGTAGCCGGTTGCGAGGTGGCTCGACGTCGTCGAACGCTCGGCGCAGGGCTTGGTCGACCGAGCGGTAGTCGCGGACGCGTGCGGCAAGCGATGGATCCCTTTCCAACAGGTCCTGTACGCGATCGCTGGATGCGTCGTCGAGTTCGCCGTCGATGAAGCGGTGCAGGTCCTCGTCCATGCAGCTGCGATCCCCGTTCATTTCACTCTCCTCAAGTGGCCCCGCGAGGAAGGGGCCGGTTCGTTGCCTACGCTTAGCCGATCTGACAGAAACTGGCGGGCTCGCGACAGCCGGCTCATGACCGTGCCAATGGGGATGTCGAGGGCCTCGGCGACCTCACGGTAGCTGAGTTCCTCGAGGGCCACCAGCGAAAGCACTTGGCGCTGACCGTCGGGAAGGCGCGCCATAAGGTCGAAAACCCGCTCGACGAGCTCGCCGGAGAGGTTGACCCGCTCGGGACAGTGGGTGCACTCGTGGGCCTCTTCGTCGAGCTCGGTATCCGGGCGCCGCCCGCGGAGATGCTCACGCCAGCAGTTGTTCAGAACCGAGTACAGCCAGCTGTCCAATCGGGAGTGGTCCTTGAGCTGAAAGCACTTGCCCATCGCGCGCGTCATAGCCTCTTGGACAAGGTCGTCGGCGAGGTGCGGCTCGCCGCACCAGGCATAGGCGACTCTGTATAGCCGGCCCCGGCGCTCCGCAATCCGGGCCTTAAGCGCCCGCGCGGCGCACAGTCGGTCGATGATCTTCATGTATTTCTGTCCTCCTCCTCCGTGAGGCAGATGCAGCCTGACCGCCTTTTATTCCCCCGAACGGGTGGAATTATTTTTGGAATAAATCCGCACCGCGTGCATCTGCCTCGATAAGGATCCGGCACTCTGCTGGTCCTCGGGCCTAACTCTACCGGGCTCCGCACGCACGCGAAAGACCGGCGGCTATAAGACGGATCAAAGGCTCCCACACGAAAACGACCATGAGGATGGATTGCAATGAGAAGACACCTGATTCACTGCGGCCTGCTTGCCGCGTCGCTGATCGGCCTTGGTTTTAGCGGCGCGGCAAGCGCCGGCAAGGGAGGCAACAACGAATGTCCGGTCGGCGTACTGGAGAATTCGCCGGGGGAACCGGACACGACGCTCGACTTTGAGTTCGGCCCGGGTACCCAGGACCTCACTCGGTGCCTAGAGCGGCGCCATCAAGTCAAAGTTGTCGTGCAAATTAACAAGTTTTGTCGGGACTCCGTCCCGAACTCGGAATGCACGCGGCCCTATGCCCTGGGGAATATTCGGAACATGATCAAGGACTACGAGATCACCCACGGCATGGAGCAAGGAAAGGATTACGAGATCGTTGCTGTAGTGCATAGCGGCGGGGGTGATCTCATGCTGACGGATTCGGGATACGACGGTGACGGAAACTACATTGAGAGTGGACGTAACCAGTTCGAGGGTGTCGTCACGGGTTTGCTCAACGACGGTGTGAAGTTCTATTTCTGCCAGAACACGACGCGCAGCTACATCAACAACCCCGTCGACGACACGAATCCCAATAACAAGCTTCCGACTCCCGAGGAGGTCGATGGCGGCGCAACCGGCCAGCTGATCACGGGCGTGCTGTACACCACCGCCGGTGTCACCGCAATCGCGGACTTCCAACGCGAGGGGTACTCGTACGTTCAGCCCTGACGCCAAGCGCGGCAACGTGCCAGGCTACGCAACGAGCATTGGTCCAATAGTCCGTCTCGAGGAGGCCCGCACGGATGTGGGCACTGACTCTCAACGATCGTTCCCGGACGGCCCATTTCTCCGGGTGAACGGGCGGCCATCAAGGCGACGCAGCAACTCCGCTGACACTTCGCCAGAATCTAACAACTCAATCCACCGAATTGGAGACTACTGACGATGAACAAGCACTTCTCACTGACGCTTTTCGCACTGGCGCTCTCGACGGCATCCCTCGCCATGGCCGAAGACGGCGCGGCGGGCATGAGCGGAACGACCGGCATGACCGGAATGGTCGGAGCTAGCCTGCCGTCCCATTACGGCAAGCAGAAGGTCGTCTACCACATCAACTCTTACGGCGCGAAGGGACAGCAGGCGGCCCTGCGCAACATCCAGAATCACATCAACGCCGTGGGCGCCGCAAACCTGGACCTGAAGGTGGTCATGCACGGGGACGGAGTCTCCCTGGTGCTCCCGCCGGACGCGGTCCAAGGCACCAAGATGAAGGAGGGCAATGCGGACCAGGAGATGGAGGCTCGCATCTCCGGGCTTAAGGACCAGGGGGTGAAGTTCGAGATTTGCGCCAACACACTGAAGGGCCGCAAGGTCGAGTTGGCAGACTTGTATGACTCTACGGATGAGGACGTGGTACCGAGCGGCGTGGCGGAGCTCGCCCACCTCCAGTCCATGGGCTACACCTACATCAAACCCTGAGCCGAGGCATCGGACTGCCGTTCGAGGTGTTGGCGCAGACAGAAAGTGTGCAGGCAGCTCTCCAGGGCCTTGCACGTAGCAAGGATCGTCGGCGCCGACTGCAAGCCGCATCGCATCGACGAAGCCCGAGGCATGCATCCGCTGCTGCGTGACCGCAGGGACGGCGAAGGGCGTCAGCTCTAAGCCGACGCCCGCCGCTCGCGGCTCCGCATGGACGCGGTCTTCACGCTCGAACTCCGACATGTGCATGCCGATGACCTGGAGTCCGTCGGGCGCAAAGCGGGCTTCGAGCTGCCGCAACCAAGGAAAGGAGCGATAACAGTTCCAGCTACGAAGCGGGACCACACTTCTGGGCCTGCCGAAGCTGAATCTCCGCAGTGATCCGCTTTCCCAGTTCGGAATCGGCAAGCGCCCGCCAGCGCTGCAGCCGCATACCCAACAGCCACCACAGGGCGCCCGCAAAGATCAGGACCGCGACGTCAACCGAGAAGAAGACGATCTCGCGTTCCCCGTGGGACCGCAGGCGCCCCTGCAAACGGTCGTAGACGGCGTTGGAGTGGGCATCCGCCCGCGCGCAGAGCAGGCGTGTGCCTTCCGTGTATTCTGGCGAGTGCAGCAGTCTCAGCGCCGCATCCGTGCGATCCTCCTGGGCCGCATCCATCGCCGCGACCTCGATAGCGCCGAGCTCCCGGGAGAGGTCGGCAAGTGCCGCCAGACTGGCCCCGTCCGGGGCCTGCTCCGGGGACCCGACACCCGCGTCGAGCTCAGCCTCCAGCCGCCGCTTCGCATCGCTATACGCGCGGCGTCGGTCCTCGCCATCCCCGAACAGGACGACGTGATGCGCCGCCTGGGTCAGCTCCCACCTCAGCTTGCGAACCCTGGCGATCGTCTCCGTCTGGCGCACGAACTCGGTCCCGACCTGACCGAAGAAACGGTGCGACTCGTAGATGTGCCAGCCGAGAAAGGCAATGAGCAGCGCCGCGACCGCGCTCGCGAGCAGGAGCCAGCGCAGGAAAGGAAGGTGCCGCTGTTGCATTGACGATAAACCATGCGCGGGCACCGCCGCGGCCTTTTGCTGCCGGCCCTCGTCGGCTCTCTGTGCAGCAACCCATGGGGCAGGGCATTGGCCATTGTAATACCGGGTCACCGATTGCTCTCGGGCGTTGACATGACGTAGCCGATCACCGCCCGATGCGCGGGTCAGGGGGTCGCGAGCAAGCTGGCGCCCGGGGCGCCAGCTTGTCCGCGGACCTTACTTCAGGCACGTCGGTCAGGTAGACCCCGGCCATGTCGTCTTCTTCCTCGCCGCCTTCAATCCCCATCTTGGCACTGACCGCCAGCCAGTCGCCGCGCAGGCCCTCGCGCTCGAGACCCAGCTCGGTAATGGTCGAGCCCACTGGCGCCTCGGGATCGAGCAGCTGCCCGTCCATGGTGGTGTCGAGGACGGTCACGATAGCCTGCCCCTGCCCCGGCCCTTTCCTGAGGTAGATGCCGTCCACCGGATCCACATAGACCCCGTCAACCAGCTCGCCCGTCCTGGCCTTGAAGGCGGCCTGGAAGGTCGCGCCCACCCCGCCCGAAACGGCGACGAACGCCGAGGAGCGCCAGCGCGCCGGCTCACCGTCGTCTTCGGCGCCTTCCTCTGAGTGGCCGCCGCCCGTGCAGGGGGTCTTGCCGGAGTAGTTCCAGAACAGGAACTCATCGAATGGCGCGCCGGTCTTCGCCACTGTCCGCGTCCTGCGCGTGTCGATGTCGTGGACAAAGATGCCCTGATTGACCGGCACCTCTTTGTCCTGATAGCACGTGCCGAGTTCGGGTCGGTCGTGTCGTCGCAGATACTGTTCGGATCTCCCAGCGTCTCGCCCGTGTCTTCGCAGACCAGATCTTGATTGCAGTAGTCGATGCGGTCCCGGTTGCCTTCCGTCGGGCAGTAGAGGCGCACGGTCTTGGTCTCTTCGCCCCAGGCGCCCCAGAAGCCCACGAAGCGGCCGTCGAACGCACCGCCCTCGCCGAGACCATTGAAGGTGTCGTTGCGCGGACTCGCCGGGAACCCGTTCGCCAATGCTGACGAGCGTGGTGAGCGGCGGCTGGGATTGCAGCGGCGCCAGGTAGATGCCGCCCAGGGTCGGGTCGTCCTCGTTGTCGAAGCCGGCGAACACGACCCTCTGGCCAGCGGCGCTGGGCGGGGCGGTGGAGCCGAACACCGTGTCGGTGCCCGGAATCAGGGTGTCCGTGTTGTTGGCGATCAGCACCACGGGCGAGGTGCCGCCGGCTCGGCTGTCGATCGCTCCAGCTCCCGGTAGTACACCCCGGTCCTGGCGCTGCCGTCCGGCTCCGTGTAGTTGCCCTTGAACACGATGGTGTCGCCTTCCGTCACCGAGGGCGCGCCCGGGAACACCTCGAACGTCGTGCCGGGGAATTCGGGGACCTCGAAGAAGGAGAACTCCGGGACCGCGCCGAGCTTGGCGGCGCCGGTGATCAGGTCACCGAAGGGGTTGGTGTAGATCCCCGTGGTCCCGGCCCGGGTCTCGTCGCCGTCGTCGGGGTGATATCGTCCACACCGGCTGGTGGTTGCCGCGGGTGGCGATGGTGTCCGAGTCCATGTCGATGCGCGGGAAGGACGGCGTCTCGACGAAGGTGGTGCCCAGGTTGTTGGGCTGCGGAACCAGGGTGGTCCGGTCGAGGATCCTGACGATGGGGCTGCCGTCCACGGCCATGTCGCGGGTGTAGATGCCGTGGGTCGGCTGCCCCAGCGGCGGCCCGCCCCGGCTGCGCGCCCGGATGACCACCAGCCCGTCCAGGTTCACCGAGGGCTGGTTGTAGCTGTTGAAGGTTCGCTCACCTCGGCGCGCCCGGCATCAGGTCGTTGTTGTTGACCACCGTAGCCCAGTCGAACGTGGGCGTGGGCGGGGCCGCAGCGACGGCCGCGGCAGTCGCCACGATCGCAGCGACCCCCACCGTCACAAACAGTGAACGCAGATATTGGTGTTTGATTTTCATGGTTTTCCTCCACCTGCGCGGGATTGCGCAGGATCAAACTGCAAAGAAGGTGGGGGCGGTCGCCCGCCCCCCTGAGTTGTTATGGTTTCGGCGTTCCCCGGGCCGTTGCGGCCCGGGGCTGTTGCGCCGGCTAGTGCCAGATAGCGTTGGCCGGTTATGGCGCCCTGCCGCCACCGCCACCTGTCACCTTGACGTTGGTAGTCGCGGTGACGGTGTTGTTGGCCGAGTTCACGTCGACACTCGGCAGTCGGCAGTCGCCGTCCAGTTGATCGTGGTTCGTTCGCCAAGGTCGATGGTGAAGAACGTGGTCAAGGACTCGCTCGCGCCCGCCGCGAGATCGGTGAACGTCAAAGATCCACGGGGAGCCGTCGATGAGCGGTCCCCATCGTCGGGTATGGCGGTCACCGTGACGGTGCCCGTGGCCGCGTCTCGGACCCGCGTTAGCGACGGTCACGATGAATTCCCTGCCCTCCGAGCCGTCCACGATTTGCTTGGGCACCTGCAAGCCGGACTCCTCGCTGATCGAGACGTCATAGGCGATGGATCTGGTCAGGAGACTTCGCACAGCGGCACCGGGGTCTCGTAGTCGAGCGGCACCGGCCGGTCGTGCATGAAGTCGATGACCGCACGGGTGTCGTCGGCCGCCTGGGCGAAGCCGCCGATGTTGCCGTCCAGGAAGCCCGGATCCGTTCCGAACACGGCGTCCATGATGGGGCCCTGCAGGATCTCGAACAGAGCGGGTCACCGTGTCGTCTGACACAGCCAGGTACTCGAACCAGCCGTCCACGGGGTCGTCAGCGGGGATGTACGCCGGAGCGGGCAGCGCCGCGAAGTTCGTCTGCGCGGTCATACTCATAGTTGCGATGGTGCCCCGATCTGGCGTAGTCAGTGTTCCCCGTAGTCCAGGAAGCACTTCTCCACCAGTCTGCACCACGCCCTGCACCTCTTCCCTGACGTTCTGCAGATCTTCGGCAGGATAGGTCGCACGTGCCTCGTCAGTCAGGCCCATGATCTGGTTGAGGTAGGCCACCAGGTCCACGTTGACCTCGCCGGTCTTGTCGGAAGCCGCGCCAAGCCCCCTGGCCGCGGTGTCGAGCACATTAGCGTCCGGCAGGTCAATCGGGAGGTTCGCCCAAGATGCCCGTCAACATGAGTTGCCTGTAGATCGCCAGGTTCTGTAGCGGCGAGTCGATGGTGCTCGACAAGACGTCATCGTCTACTCGGGCAACTCTGCTGGTGACCAGCCGTCCGGCGGGATCCAGGGTGACGCAGTCGGCGGTGGCCAGGTTGATGACGACGTCCTCCAAGGCTCTGCTCAAACACCGATCCGGCGAGCGCACCACGTTGATGCGGCCGAAGTCGACCTCCTGCGTGCAGGTCGCGCAACCTAGCAGCGACGCCGCAGGTGTCCGGGTCGACTGGAACTACCGACACGCCTCGGCGGTACACCGTTCCAACAGCAACTCCGACTGGGCAGGTGTCGGCAGCGGGTCGCCGGAATGGCTGCTGACAACGGTCAGCGGTGAGGTAGGGGAGACCGGACGCGTCGCGATAGAGGACGATGAGGTCCCCCAGATCCGGGGGCTCGCCGCTATCACGCGCGGCGGTCCCGGGATACCGCCCTTGGCGGCAAATCCGCTGCCGCTGAATGCGAGCATGCCCACCAGGGCCGCCGCTACCGTGAAAGTAAATGTTCGTTTCATGACAATGTACTCCTCTCCTCTGATCATTCCCTAACCGCAGCGGATCGCCCCTCGGAGAAGAAGCAGCATCCGCAACCAACGCGGACCCGTTGCGGCAACCCTTGGGAGGACAGCACGCGCCGATCATCCGTCTTGCGCAGAAGACCTCGCCTTCTGCGACCTGCGCGGTACTTGTTTCCCGCTTCAAAGGATGGCACGCAAGATTAAGCGCCTACTCAATCTGTGGTAAGCGTTGTGTAATTTTTTCGTGAAGCTTTGTGAAGGGAGGGCGCACGCGCACGGGATCCAGAAGGCTGCGCCCCTGGTGGCGCCCGGGACGTACGCGCGAGCCTGGCGGCGCTAGCGCGGCGTCTGGCGATCGAGGCGGCGGGGAGATCCGCTAGCGCAGCAGTGCGAAAGTCCCGAGAGCGTCTCAGGTCTCGTCACTTCCGCAGCGATGCACTAGGAGACCTCGGCGCGGAGCAGGGTCTCGACGGCCTCCTGAAGCTGCTGCTTGGAGTAGGGCTTCTTGAGGAATGGCAGCACCTCGCTCCCGGGGACCGCTTCCTCGGGGAGTTGCTCGGGGAAGCCGCTGGTCAGCAACACCTTGAGCCCGGGGCGTTCCAGCCGCGCCCACTGACCGAGGGTGCGACCGTCGATCTCGCCGGGCATGACCACGTCGGTGAACAGCAGGGCGACGCTGTCGTCCTTCTCCAGCAGACGGACCGCGTCGGCCGCGTTCTCGGCCTCGAGCACGCGATAGCCGAGCTCGGACAGGATCCGGCTCGCCAGGCGGCGCATGCGCCGCTCGTCGTCGACCACCAGCACGGTCATGGAGTCTTTGGCGACTGGGTGGTGCGCGCGCCCGGGATGGGCTTCCGCGGCAGCCGGGGCCGCCTCCGGCAGGAACAGGCGGACGGTGGTGCCCTGACCGGGTGCGCTGCTGATGCTGAGGTCGCCGCCGGATTGCTGCGCAAACCCCAGCGCGGTACTGAGGCCAAGCCCGCTGCCCTTGCCCATCGGCTTGGTCGAATAGAAGGGCTCGACCGCGCGTCGCAGCACCTCAGGCGACATACCGGCCCCGGTGTCGGAGACGCTGACGACGACATAGTCGCCCGGCGCCAAGCCCTGGCCCGCCGCCTCGTCGCCAGCGATGGCCTGGCGGGTTGCGGCGATCGTCATCGTGCCGCCCGCCGGCATCGCGTCGCGCGCGTTGATGGCGAGGTTGAGCAGCACGTTCTCGAGCTGTTGCCGGTCCACCTGCACCGGCAGGGGACCCTGATCCCGCTGCAGAACCAAATCGATGCCCTCACCCGTCACCCGGCGCAGGAAGCGACCGGTATGCTCGAGGAATACGTCGAGGTCCATCCACCGGGGTTCCAGCGGCTCCTGGCGGGAGAATGCCAGCAGGCGGCGGGTCAGACTGGCCCCGTCGCGCGCCGCGGAGGCGGCATCATCGAGCAACTCGCCAATCTCCGGGTCCGCCGCGTCGCCGAGCTTCTCGTCCAGGACGTGCAGGTTGGTCAGGATGATGGCCAGCAGGTTATTGAAGTCGTGCGCGATGGACCCGGTGAGCTGGCCAACCACCTCCATCTTTTGCGACTGCACGAGCTGGGCGTCCCTTGCCTTGCGGTCTGTGATGTCGGTGAAGGTGACGACCGTACCCACCACGGCCCCGTCCTTCAGCATCGGATAAGCATTGTATTCCGCGGGGAAGCTGGTGCCGTCCGCACGCCACAGGGCCTCGTCCTCCAGCCGCACCGCGCTGTTCTGGCAGCAGGCACGACGGACCGGGCAGTCCTCCGGTGGGATGCGGGTGCCGTCGCGGCAGCTGTGGTGGATCAGTGCATGCATGTCGCGGCCGAGCAGATCCTTCTCCTCCCGATACCCGAGCATGCGCAGGGCGGCACGATTGACGAAGGTACAGTTGCCGCCTGTGTCCATTCCGAAGATGCCTTCACCGGCGGAAGCCAGGATCAGGGCGAGCTCATCCTCGCGACGGCGCAGGTTCAGGTTTGGCGTGACGTCGAGGGCCGAGACCGGGACGCTGTGATACCCATCTTCCGAGCTGGGGACCACCATGGACAGGATCACGGTGAGGATCCGGCCGTCCAGCGTCTTGACGGCAACGGTGTGAGTCAGCAGGGCCTCGCGGCCTTCCCACAGGGCTTGGAGCTTGTCGGCGGCCAGGTCGAGGGCGGCAGGGATAAAGGTCTTCTCGAACCAGGCAATGAATTGTCTGTCCGAGTGGGCACCAAACAGTTCCAGCGCCGCCGCGTTCGCCTCCTTGATCCGAACCCTCCTAACAAGCTGCCGCAGTGCCCCGGGGTGGCTCGAGAGATGCCGCTTGAGATCCGTTACCCCCGCCGTCCGGAGGTCATGAGGGCCGCGCTGACACCGGAGATGTCCAGCTCCCAGATCGGAACGGGAGCGCCCCGGAAGATGCGCTGATAGCGTTGCTCGGTTTCGGTCAGGTGCCGGACCATGGGGTTGGTCAGACGCAAGAACAGCACCGTGCCCAGGGTGACGAGCACCAAGGCCAGGCCGATCACCATCCCCGCGCCGCGCAGGAAGGGGGCGCGGAGTTCGGCGAGATCCATCTTGGCCACGACACCGGCATTGAGCAGGGGTACCGGGTGGTAGGCGGCCAGGACCTCCACCCCGCGATAGTCGAGACCGATCATGGACCCGGAGTCTCCGGACAGTGCCC
>CAVOGV010000018.1:0-14213 GCA_963695445.1 uncultured Gammaproteobacteria bacterium
CCCGCCGGCATCGCGTCGCGCGCGTTGATGGCGAGGTTGAGCAGTACGTTCTCGAGCTGCTGCCGGTCCACCTGCACCGGCAGGGGACCCTGATCCCGCTGGAGAACCAAATCGATGCCCTCACCCGCCACCCGGCGCAGGAAGCGACCGGTATGCTCGAGGAAGACGTCAACATCCATCCACCGGGGTTCCGGCGGCTCCTGGCGGGAGAATGCCAGCAGACGGCCGGTCAGAGTGGCCCCGTCGCGTGCCGCGGAGGCGGCATCGTCGAGCACCTCGCCAATCTCCGCGTCCGCCGCGTCGCCAAGCTTCTCGTCCAGGACGTGCAGGTTGGTCAGGATGATGGCCAGCAGGTTATTGAAGTCGTGCGCGATGGACCCGGTGAGCTGGCCAACCACCTCCATCTTTTGCGACTGCACGAGCTGGGCGTCCCTTGCCTTGCGGTCTGTGATGTCGGTAAAGGTTACGACCGTACCCACCACGGCCCCGTCCTTCAGCATCGGATAAGCATTGTATTCCGCGGGGAAGCTGGTGCCGTCCGCACGCCACAGGGCCTCGTCCTCCAGCCGCACCGCGCTGTTCTGGCAGCAGGCACGACGGACGGGGCAGTCCTCCGGTGGGATGGGGGTGCCATCGCGGCAGCTGTGGTGGATCAGTGCATGCATGTCGCGGCCGAGCAGATCCTTCTCATTCCGATACCCCAGCATGCGGAGGGCGGCACGATTGACGAAGGTACAGTTGCCGCCTGTGTCCATGCCGAAGATGCCTTCACCGGCGGAAGCCAGGATCAGGGCGAGTTCATCCTCGCGACGGCGCAGATTCAGGTTTGGCGTGACGTCGAGCGCCGAGACCGGGACGCTGTGATAGCCATTTTCCGAGCTGGGGACCACCATGGACAGGATCACGGTGAGGATCTGGCCATCCAGCGTCTTGACGGCAACGGTGTGAGTCAGCAGGGCCTCGCGGCCTTCCCACAGGGCTTGGAGCTTGTCGGCGGCCAGGTCGAGGGCGGCAGGGATAAAGGTCCTCTCGAACCAGGCAATGAATTGTCTGTCCGAGTGGGCGCCAAACAGTTCCAGCGCCGCCGCGTTCGCCTCCTTGACCCGAACCTTTCTAACAAGCTGCCGCAGTGCCCCGGGGCGGCTCGAGAGATGCCGCTGGAGATCCGTTACCCCAGCTGTCCGGAGGTCATGGAGGGCCGCGCTGACACCGGAGATGTCCAGCTCCCAGATCGGAACGGGAGCGCCCCGGAAGATGCGCTGATAGCGTTGCTCGGTTTCGGTCAGGTGCCGGACCATCGGGTTGGTCAGACGCAAGAACAGGACCGTGCCCAGGGTGACGAGCAACAGGGCCAGGCCTATCACCATCCCCGCGCCCCGTAGGAAAGGGGCACGGAGTTGGGCGAGATCCATCTTGGCGACGACACCGGCATTGAGCAGGGGTACCGGGTGGTAGGCGGCCAGGACCTGCACGCCCCGATAGTCGAGACCGATCGTGGACCCGGAATCCCCGGACAGTGCCCGCCGCATGGGCGCCGCGAGCTTGGAATCGAACGGGATGGGCTCGACCGAATTGACGTCCATTCGCCCATGGGTGACCAGATAGACGATCTCGTCCCCCAGCCGCTGGGCGACGGTAATCTCGGCGATATCGTCAGCGCTCGGGTAATGATTGAACGCGGTCTCGATCTGCGACAGCGTGGCGGCTTCCGAAGCGCCTGCTTCGCCGCTGCTTTTCTGATCGAACCGCGCCACGGCATCCATGAGATGCGCCTGATCCTCAGCCGTTTGGATCAGATGCGCCCGCTCCTGCTCAAACGCTGTGCGATAGAGTACGGTGATCGCGACCGCGGTGCTGACCGTGACGGCCGCCATCATGATCAGTACGAGCCATAGGATTCGCCTGCCTTCTGTCACGTGAATCTCAATCCTCTCGCGATGCCCCTGAGCCGAAGCAAACGCCCGACACCCGGTGAGCCGAGGCGTGCCGAACTGATCGCCCCGCCCTCGCGCCCGCCATGTTGCGGGTCGTTTGCCGATGGTGCGATGCCGGGACGCGCGTCGGCGCCTCGCTGCGGCAGGTACAATCTATAACTCAATGAGACATAATTTAATGAGACACTGTCGTCCTATCTTCGCATTCAGTTGGTAAGGAACGCTGCAAAATGCCTGGGTCCACCCACATCCTGATCGTCGATGATGATCCGAGGCTGTGCCGAGCGCTCGCCCGCTACCTAAAGCTCGAAGGCTACGCCGTGCGCACGGCCACCAGCGGGCGGGAGATGCGGGAGTCGCTTGCGATCGAGAAGCCGGACCTGGTCCTGCTCGACCTGATGCTGCCCGACGAGGATGGGTTCAGCCTGGCTCGCGAGCTTCGCGCGATCTCGAATGTGGCAATCATCATCCTCACCGGCAAGGCGGATACGACGGACAAGGTCGTCGGCCTGGAGCTAGGGGCCGACGACTACATCACGAAGCCCTTCAGCGACCGTGAACTGCTTGCGAGGATACGCAGCGTGCTTCGCCGTACCTCCGACGCCGGCCGGAGCGAAGCCGAACCGGGAGGCACCGTGGCCCAATTCGCCGGCTGGCGGCTGGGCCTGGAGTCCTACGAACTCACGTCGCCCGCGGGCGAGCGGGTCGCCCTGACGCCCCACGAGTTTCAGCTACTCTGCGCCCTGGTGCAGCATGGCAGCCGCGTGCTCACCCGTGAGGCCATCCTGGACCTGGTTGCAGGCCGCGACTGGTCGCCGGAGGACCGAAGCGTCGACGTACTGATCGGAAAGCTGCGCAAGAAGTTAGAACCAGACCCTGGGCAGCCGCGACTCATTGAGACGGTTCGCGGCGTGGGCTACAAGCTGGCGAGCAAGGTGCAGTTCGAATAGTGCAGCCGCGGATTCGTTGGCTAGCGTTTCCATTGGGCTAACGGCCCGGGGCTTGGTGCCTACTCGTCGGTTAGCGAGAGGCCGATCGCGCCGTGAACGCCTGACCGGTCTCGCTCGTGTGCTCGCCACGCATAACCTGGCGAGAAAGCCGCCGAGGCCGTGGGATGACTACCCAAGCATCGGCATAGCCCGATGCCGCCTAAGGTACGCGGGCACGACGCGCCCGCGGGTCGGTCGCCTCGATCATGCCCGCGCGGCTTTGGCGATGGGCCCAAATCGCATGTGCGCGCGCTGATCGCGGCTGCAAGCCGCTCTCACGAGGTCGGAAGCAGTGTGCAGTCGCCGCGGCCGCGACGAAAAAGGCCGCGCTTGGGGCGCGGCCTTGATGCTGGTCGGGGCCGCTGGCAGTTGCCGGCCGCCCTAGTGGGCTAGGGACATTAGTTCTTGGCCTTGTCCACCAGCTTCTTCTCGCGAATCCAGGGCATCATCTCGCGCAGGCGCTCGCCGACGTGCTCGATCGGGTGCTCTTCGCCGAGACGGCGCATGGCCTTCATGCGGGGGGCGCCGGCCTCGTTCTCGAGGATGAACTCGCGGGCGAAGGAGCCGTTCTGGATCTCGCTCAGGATGCGCTTCATCTCGACGCGGGTGTTCTCGTTGATGATGCGCGGGCCGCGGGTGAGATCGCCGTACTCGGCGGTATTGCTGATCGAGTAGCGCATGTTGGCGATGCCGCCCTCGTAGATCAGGTCGACGATCAGCTTGACCTCGTGCAGGCACTCGAAATAGGCCATCTCGGGCTCGTAGCCGGCCTCGACCAGGGTCTCGAAGCCCATCTGGATCAGCGACGTGAGACCGCCGCAGAGGACGACTTGCTCACCGAACAGGTCGGTCTCGCACTCCTCGCGGAAGCTGGTCTCGATGATGCCGGCGCGGCCGCCGCCGTTGGCCGATGCGTAGGCCATGGCGATGTCGCGGGCGCTGCCGCTGGCATCTTGATAGACGGCGATCAGGCTCGGCACGCCGCCGCCTTGGGTGTAGGTGGAGCGCACCAGATGGCCGGGGCCCTTGGGCGCGATCATGATCACGTCCAGGTCTTCGCGCGGCGCGATCTGGCCGAAGTGGATGTTGAAGCCATGAGCGAAGGCGAGCGCGGCGCCCTGCTTGATGTTGGGCTCAATCTGCTCGCGATAGAGCTTGGCCTGATGTTCGTCCGGGGCCAGGATCATGACGATATCGGCGCCGGCGACGGCGTCTGGGATGTCCTGTACCTCGAGCCCGGCGTTGGCGGCCTTGGCCGCTGAGGCCGAGCCCGGACGCAGACCGACGACGACGGAGACGCCAGAGTCCTTCAGGTTGTTGGCATGGGCATGGCCCTGGGAGCCGTAACCGATGATGGCGACCTTCTTGCCCTGGATCAGGGAGAGGTCTGCGTCTTTGTCGTAATAAACGTTAATAGCCATAAGGGATTCCTAAGTGAGAATTTGTTTTTGTTGAATGGTTTGCGGCAGGCAATAACAGTGCCGAGTTACTAGCCCGAATGTTTCACGCGAAGGCGCAAAGAACGCGAAGAAATGGATTTTTCGGACAAAAGTTGACCGACGCGACTATGTCGTAGCGCACGACGTGTCACATCGGAAAATCTGTCCGAGAACTTGATTTCCTTCGCGTCTTCGCGCCTTCGCGTGAGATTCATGAAGTGTCCGGGCTAGTAACTCGTAGTCAGGAACTCGTCTTTCCTTTCTCAGAGCGTCAGGCCTTTTTCGCCGCGGGCGATACCGGTGGGGCCGGAGCGGACCACCTCGGTGATCAGCCCCTCCGGTACCGCTTGGATGAAGGCGTCGAGTTTCTTCGACGCACCGGTGAGTTCGACGACGTAGCTGACATCGGTCACGTCGATGATCTTGGCGCGGAAGATATCCGCCAGGCGCATGAGCTCCTCGCGATTTGCACCGGCCGCCTTCAGTTTGATCAGCATCATCTCGCGCTCGATGTGCTCGCCCTCGGCGAGGTCCTGCAGCTTGACCACGTCGATGAGTTTGTTCAGCTGTTTCTTGATCTGCTCGACGATGTCCTCGTTGCCGCTGGTGACCAGGGTCATCCGCGACAGCGAAGGTTCATCGGTGGGGGCGACGGTCAGCGACTCGATGTTGTAGCCGCGCGCCGAGAACAGCCCCGCGATGCGCGACAGCGCGCCGGATTCGTTCTCGACCAGCATGGAAATGATATGGCGCATGGGTCTTTGCTCGGCCTTAGGCCAACTCCCTCTCGGACATGGTCGGTGGCAGGTGCATCTCGTGCTGGCCCTTGCCGGCGGCGATCATCGGGTAGACGTTCTCGGTGGGATCGACGATGACATCCAAGAACACGAAGCGATCCTTCATGGCGAAGGCCTCCTGCATGGCCGCCTCCAGCTCGTCGGGCTTGTCGACATGCATGCCGACATGGCCGAAGCTCTCCGCCAGCTTGACGAAATCCGGCAAGGCGTCGACGTAGGAGTGGGCGTATCGGCTCTCGTAGAAGAACTCCTGCCACTGCCGCACCATGCCCATGTAGCCATTGTTGAGCAGGATGACCTTGACCGGCAGGTTGTACTGCTTGCAGGTGGCCATCTCCTGGATGCACATCAGGATACTGGCCTCGCCGGAGATGCAGGCGACCGGCGCATCCGGAAACGCCAGCTGCACGCCCATGGCCGCCGGCAGGCCGAAGCCCATGGTGCCAAGACCGCCGGAGTTGATCCAGCGCCGGGGCTTGTCGAACGGGTAGAACTGCGCCGCGAACATCTGATGCTGGCCGACGTCGGACGTCAGATACAGGTCGCCGTTGGTGACCTTGTAGAGGGTCTCCACCGCGAACTGCGGCTTGATCAGTTCGCTGCCGCGGTCGTAACGCATGCAGTCGATGCCGCGCCAGTCCTCGATCTGCTTCCACCAGGCGGCCAACGCATCCGCGTCGGGGCTGGCGCTGCTGTCGCGCAGGCAGGCCAGCATATCGGCGACGACGCTGCCCACCGGGCCAACGATCGGAACGTCGACCTTGACGGTCTTGGAAATCGATGCTGGGTCGACGTCGACGTGGATGATCTCGGCATGCGGACAGAAGTGTTCGATCTTGCCAGTGACGCGGTCGTCGAAACGGGCGCCAATGGCGATCAGGCAGTCGGTCTCGTGCATGGCCATGTTGGCCTCGTACGTCCCGTGCATGCCGAGCATGCCGAGAAACTGCTTATCGGTCATCGGGTAGGCGCCGAGCCCCATCAGGGTACTGGTGATCGGATAGCCGAGCTTCCGCACCAGTTCGGTCAACGCCTCGGAGGCCTCGCCGAGCACCACGCCGCCGCCGGTGTAGATCACCGGGCGCTTGGCCCTGAGCATGCTGTCCACGGCCTTGCGGATCTGTCCCTGATGACCGCGCTGGGCGGGGTTGTATGAGCGCATGCTGATCTGGCGCGGGTAGTCGTACGGGATCTTGATACCCGGATCGGTGACGTCCTTGGGGATGTCCACCACCACCGGACCGGGACGACCGGAACTGGCGATGTAAAAGGCCTTCTTGATCGTCGTGGCGAGGTCGCGGACGTCCTTTACCAAGAAGTTGTGCTTGACGCAGGGGCGCGTGATGCCGACCGTATCGACCTCCTGGAAGGCATCGCTACCGATCACCGGTGTCGGCACCTGCCCCGTGATTACCACCATCGGGATCGAGTCCAGGTGGGCGGTGGCGATACCGGTGACGGCGTTGGTGGCCCCCGGCCCGGAGGTCACCAGGCAGACACCCACCTTGCCGGTGGCACGCGCATAGCCGTCGGCCGCATGGGTCGCTCCCTGCTCGTGCCGCACCAGGATGTGTTTGATTTGATCTTCGCGCTTGAACAGGGCGTCGTAGATGTGCAGTACGGCGCCGCCCGGATATCCGAACACGTACTCCACACCCTCATCGATCAACGCCTGTATGGTGATCTCGGCACCGCTGAGCTCCAAGGTTGGTCTCCTCCGTTCAGACAGCGCTGTGCGCTGGGGTTGGTTGCGAGATCCGGGTCGGCATGCGGCACAAAGACCGCCCCAGTCCGGCATGATCGCTGACGCCGTGGTCCTGAGTCATTGAGCCCCGCAGGCGCGACATTCGCCGTTGCGTAACCTAGGATAGACATCGCATATCCACGAAGACCAGGGGAAACGACCGCGGGCAAAACCCGGTGGCGGTTGGCCCGAGATGGCCCCGGCACGGCGCTGATCGACCGCAGACCCCGAGCAGCATGGTGAAGCGCTCAATGGGGCAACGGAACAGCTAAAAATACCGGAATCTCGGCCTTTTGGTCAAGTCGTCAAATCTCGCGCCCCATATTCCCGCTGGGTTATCGGCGTCGAAACCGGTCAGCCGCTCAGGCTACCTGGACCGTCTGGCTTTCCAGGTGCGCGACGAGGTCGGGTGGAAGGGCAAGACGGCTGGCAAGTGCCTCGAGGTACGCCAGCTCGGCCGGGTGGTCAGGATCGATAGCGAGCCGGGAGGCAAGATAGATCTCGGCCGCCTGCTCCGGGCCGTTTGCCAGGCTGGCGATGTCTTGCAGACGAGGGGGCGCGCCGAGGGTATCGAAGATGAAGGCTTTGTCCTCGGCGTCGAGGGCGAGCAAGCCGACCTGATCGAAGATCGTGCGCTGCTCCTCAGGCCCGATGTGACCGTCGGCGTTGGCGGCAGCAATCATCGCCATGATCAGCGTCAGTTCGAACGGCCTTCCATCGCTGGCCGGAGCCGTTTCAGGCAGAAACGGCGAGCCCTGGGGCGGCACTGGCAGAGGCGCGGACGTTGTCAACCCTCCCGCCGTATCGGGCTGCTTACCTGCCTGCCAGTTCTGGAAGGCGCGGTAGCCTAACGCGCCAAGCGCGGCAGCGCCCCCGTAACCGACGGCACCGCCAGCGAGTTTGCCTATCTTCTTGCGCGCCTTCTTGTTTCCAATCAGCATCCCGAGCAGGCCGCCGGCTGCCAAACCGCCGGCAATTCCGCCCAGCCCGCCGGCCCCTCGAACGCTTTGGTCGGTCTGCGCGGCCGGCGCGCCTGGTTCGCCGGCTTTGAAATCCATGAATTGTTCTAAGAGTCGCTGTGCGTTCATTGCTCGCTTCGTCGTTCTGCCAATGTTCGGGGCATATAGGAGCGTCATGTCCCAGTAACAACGGCTACCGGCGCGAACATCGAGCGTTACGATGACGCCATTGCACAAGATGACCGTCGCTGGGTCCATCGTCGTCGCCGTCGCACGCGAAAGACGACAGTGCAAGGCGTGACGGCCGATCCCGACCCCCACCGCGCCGCCAGCTCTTGTGGCGCGTAGCGTCGCCATCGCGCCGCACTGTCGAGCACACTCGGCGGGACCGTCGATCGAGATTGGGATTTCTCGTACTCTCCTATCGTTTTTTTCGAAACCATCGCTTCTAGTCTATGACTTTCACTCCAAAGTTCGATTCGTAGTCGCCACGAAACGCCCACACGCTTGCAGCGCAGGGCAGGCAAGGTCTGTTCGAAGCGGCCCGAATGGAGCTCGGGACGTCATGAGCGGCGGTCGGTCAGGCAGTTGAAGCGAGTTGCCGACCGATCCCCTCCCGTGTTCTTGCGATGGTCTTTATTCGCCGGTCGCCGGCGAGGCCTGTTGCATCGCGGGGCCGCCTTAACGACGCAGCTGACGCGCCGTCGCAAGTACGACGCCATGCTGCGACTATCGCAATCAACGAGGAGTTAAGAATGTGGATGTATTGCTAGACTTCGGCGCTCGGTTCTTGCACCAGCTACAGTCCCCAACGTTGGCCTTCCTGTTGGGCGGCATCCTGATCGCCGCGCTCGGTTCACGGCTAACGATCCCCGATTCCATCTACAAGTTCATTGTCTTCATGCTGCTCATGAAGGTCGGCCTGAAGGGCGGCATGGCGATCAGCGAGGCGGATCTCGCGGCGATGCTGCTGCCCGCGTTGATCGCGGTGTTTGTGGGGTGTCTGATCGTTGTCATCGGCCGCTATACGCTGGCCATGCTGCCCGGTATCCGCACCGAGGATGGGATCGCGACCGCTGGCCTGTTCGGCGCCGTCAGCGGGTCGACGCTCGCCGCGGGGATGGTGGTGTTGGAGACCGACGGCATCGCCTACGAGCCTTGGGCCGCGGCGCTGTACCCGTTCATGGACATCCCGGCGCTGGTCCTCGCCATCGTCCTTGCCAGTGTCTATTTGAAAAAGAAGGATGGCTCCGGCGAAAAGGTGCAGATCTGGCCGATCGTAAAGGAAAGCCTGCAGGGCTCGGCGCTGTCGGCGTTGTTGCTAGGGATCGCCCTCGGACTGTTCACAAATCCCGAAAAGGTCGTCGATTCGTTCTACGAGCCGCTATTCCGTGGCCTGCTTTCGGTCTTGATGCTGATCATGGGCATCGAGGCATACGCCCGATTGAACGAGCTCCGGCGCGTGGCCCACTGGTTCGCCGTCTACGCCGCGATCATGCCGATCGTGCACGGCCTGATCGCGTTCGGGCTTGGATACATCGCGCATGTGCTGGTCGGCTTCAGCCCGGGCGGCGTGGTGCTTCTGGCAATCATCGCGGGTTCGAGCTCCGACATCTCCGGGCCGCCGACATTGCGTGCCGGCATACCCACGGCCAACCCGTCGTCCTACATCGGCGCTTCGACGAGTATCGGCACTCCAGTCGCGATCGCCATCGGCATCCCGCTCTACATCGGCCTGGCGCAGGTAATCTTCGGAGCCTGACGCGGCGTCCGGCAGGGGCGGAAAGTCTGCTGAACCTGTTTTGAGCAACGCGGCGTCGTTCTGAGAGTCGGCGACGGCAGTGACGCCTTGCTCGCGCGCCGGGAGAGGAGGTCAACGCGGCAATCGAGATGACCGCCCGGCTGTCTCAGGGATTTGTCAGTCAGTATCGACCACGTTAAAGCATCGGGGCCTGTTTGTCGGGTGCAAGGACGCACCCGGCCCCGTCAACCCACACAAAGAGGTATCAAGCCATGACCGAAAAGGCCACTAAGCTCGTCATAATCACCGAGAAGGTGCTAATGAGTAAGGTCACCAAGATCATACAAGCGGCCGGAGCGACCGGCTACACCGTGATGGCCGCCGGTGGCGTCGGTAGCCGCAATACCCGCTCCTCCGGTCAACCCGCCGTTTCGGACACCTTCTCGAACATCAAGATTGAGGTGATCACCGCAAACGATGACGTTGCCCGGGCGATCGCGAAGCAGGTCGCTGAGAAATACTTCGACAACTTCTCGGGCATCATCTACCTGGACGATATTGAGGTGTTATTCGCGCATAGCCTTTGATTTGCGCTGAACAGTCACCGTGGACATTGGTGAGAGACGGAAGGCCCGGGGCGGCAATGGATGCCGCCCCGCGCCTCGTGATTGATCGATTCGAGCGCCAGGATCGAGACCGTCGATCGCCGCGTCCCAATTCGACCCTTGCACCCTCGTTTCACGATGAAGCAAACGCTCAATTTCCCGGGGCGGCACCGAGCTATGACGCGGCCTGTTGTTGGGTTGCTCTGACGCGTGCCACGTCGAACCCCTGCGCCATGGCGATCGCCATGGCGTGGTCGTAGTCGTCGGGATCGATGCGCGGGGCGCGGGCGATGAGCCAAAGTCTTTTGCGGCTCGGCGTGCCCATCAGTGCCCAGCGATAGTCAGGGTCCAGGCCAATTACCCAGAGGTCGCCGCGAATCAGCTTGAAGAAGGTGAGTATCAGTTTCGAGCCGCTCGGGTCGGCGGGATGTACCATGCCGTTCACCTCAGTTCGCCGCATCCCCGCCTTTGCATTTTGGGCGACGGTCTTGACCGTGATGCGGCCATCGGGGAGCTTTGCATAGGTCGCGGTGACGTTCACACTGCGCTGCCCCGGGCCGTCCGCCTCGAGATTGGGCAGCCTGGCTACCTCGAACCAAGTCCCTAAGAGACGATCAAGGTCGACCCGCGCCACGGTTGCGGGCGGGTGGCGGGGCTTTCCGAGACGGCCCGGCAGCCATCGACGCAGCAAAAACTTTTCTATAATTTTCATGCGCTTGGAAATATATGTGCGTTGTGCAGAAGCGATCCAAGATGCGCTCCGGTCAGCTGAACAAATCCCCAACGAGATCTCGGGTCCACCTATCGCGCTGCGTCGGTTACAGGTTGCGCTAGATCGGTGGTCTTGCACGCACACCGTGGCACGTAGCAACAGGTCCCATGTCGCCGGAGTGACGACGACGGTCAGCCCCGAGAAGCGAGCACCTCACCGAGCCGCGGAACCCAAACAGCTTCGTCGACGCTGTGCCGCGACGGCGCGCCGTAACGAGCAGTTGCGCATGATGCACCAGCGCACGTAGAGCATCAGACCGGTGGCGCTCATAAAGAAGACCAGTGCCGTTCCGGCAACCCGAGCGGAAGGCTCGAGCGACATGAGGTCAAAGGTTGCCCAGGCTGGAAAGGACATCACTGCCGCCAGCGCAAGCGCCAAGACGAAGGGCCAAGCCGCGCGGCACGCCGTGCAGGTTCTCATCGCGCTGTCCTCCCCAAATCCTGTTCACTTTCTCTACAATTGGCCGGAAGATAGTATCTAGGTTAGACAAACTCTAGTCTAAAAGCCAGAAATCGGGCGTTCTCTGACCTCGGATTCGTTACCATCGGTCGGCATAGAGGGACGCCACTCCCGATTTCGTCCAACCTACAGCCTACTGTCAACCACAGCGACGGCGCCGGGCGTCTGCACCGATTTTGCGGACTTTGAACGTTCTAGGACATTGCGATGTCGGTTCCCGCGACAGGTTCCAAACGATCAGGCCGGTTCGGTCAACTGCTTTTTTATGCACTGCCATCGCTGATGACCTCCGTCGCGGCCTTGCCGATGGCACTGTTCATCCCCGCCTTTTATGCCGATGAGCTTGGCCTCCCGCTGGCCGCGGTCGGCGCTGCCATCGCGGCATCGCGCCTGCTCGACGTGCTGACAGACCCGTTGATCGGGGTGCTCAGTGACCGGTCGCGGGGCCGCTGGGGACGGCGCAAGCCATGGATGCTTATGGGAACGCCGCTGTTCCTGTTGGCCGTCTGGCAAGTGTTCGTGCCGCCCCCGGACGCGACCGTTGCGCATCTGCTGCTCTGGTCCGCCTTGCTCTATCTCGGTTTCACGATGATCGACCTCCCGCACAAGGCCTGGGGGGCCGAGCTGTCGAGCGACTACGATCAGCGCTCGCGGATTACCAGCGTCCGCGAGGCATTGGCGACGTTGGGGCAGATCGGCATCCTGGCGCTGCTCGTCGTGCTCGCGCTTCAGGGCGTCGAGGCCGCATCGGCTCAGCTCGAAGGACTAGCCTGGCTCATCCTGGCAGGCACACCGCTGCTGGTCTTGCTGGCGGTCTGGCGGGTGCCCGAGGGTCGACCAGAACGCTTCGAGCACGCGCCACGCGGGTTCGTCGCCGGCCTGCGCATCGTCGCCCGAAACCCAGCCTTCGGACGGATGATCGGCTGCGTGATCTTGTTCGTCGCCGGCATTGCGATCCAGGGCACGCTGCACCGGCTGGTACTAAAGGATGTGATCGGCGACGCATCGGCCTTCGCCTGGATGTTGCTGATCGAGAATGTCGCGACCCTTGCCCTGGTGCCGGCCTGGCTGTGGCTCTCGACGCACGTTGGCAAGCATCGTGCGCTGATTGCGGCCGCCCTGTGGCTGGCGGCCTGGAGTGTTCCACTGGTCTTTCTCGGTGCCGGCGACACCACGCTGCTGATGACCCTGATCGCGATTCGAGGCTCGAGCTTCGCCTCGGTCCTATTCCTATCGAATTCGATGGCCGCCGATGTGATCGACGTCGACACGCTGGAATCCGGTGAGCAGCGTTCCGGGCTCTTCTTTGCCGTCTGGGGGATGGCGATCAAGCTGTCACTGGCACTCGGCGTACTGCTCGGAACACTGTTGCCTGCCGCGATTGGCTACGACCCAAGCGGGGATGCGATCAGCCCGCGGGTCCAGACCGGGCTGATGCTCATCTACGGTCTGGTGCCGGCGGCGATGATGGCCGCTGGCGCGCTGTTTCTGGTGCGTTTCCCCATCGACCGGTCCCGCCACGATCAAGTGCGGGCAGAGTTGGAGACACGGCTGCATGGAGACGAAAGCCGGTAGGTCGAAGCTGCAAGATCACGCCGCTTGCCCCCGCCGGCAATCGATAACGCACGACTCGCAAGATCCGCTGGATCTCGGCGGCATGGCCCATCGGCGCACCGCGAATGGTTGGCCCGACACACGCGCCATGGCCACGACCTACCACCATCATCAAACGATTTCACCATGCGAAAATTCACTCCGCGCTCCAGGGACGTCGGAGACCGGCCACTCGCGCCATTGCTGGAGTCGGACGCGACGTGACCACGATCCATAGATAAACCCCGATGCGAAAGATCGGAAACTTAGATTTTTCCGAAGTGACGGCGACGACTATGTTGCAACCCATACCCCGGTTTTCGGGGATCAACCGAGGAGGAAGCCCATGTCCGTTACCGCCTTGACCGCAACCACCGCGTCCGCTTTGGCGGCGCCGTTGATCCTTTGGATCGCCGGGGCCGTGCCGCGTGAGAACGCCGACCGTCATGCCTCCGGCATGGCAAAACTCGCCACCGGAGTGACCTGGAGCGCCTTCGCATTGGCCTTGGTTGCCTTTGCAAGCTACGCGTTCGGGTCCGGCTTCGGCTCCAGCCAGACAGTCAACCTGTTTGCGATCCCGATGCCGTTCGGCATCGGCGACTTCGCCATCGGCGTCTACGTCAATGCCGTAACCGTGATCATGCTCGCGTTGGTGTCGCTGGTGGGTGCCATCGTCACCACCTATGCGCGCACCTACATGGCCGGCGACGGGGGTGAAGGTCACTTCCACAAATGGCTGATGCTGACGCTGGCGGCCATTCTGACCTTGATCGTCTCCAGCAACCTGCTGATGTTCGCGCTGGCCTGGATGGCCACCAGTCTGAACCTGCATCGGCTGCTGCTGTTCTATTCGGATCGCCGGGCAGCGCAGATGGCGGCGCACAAGAAGTTCGTGTTCAGCCGTATCGGCGATGCGAGCCTGTTCGCCGCCGTGTTGCTGATCGGGGCCTCGGTGCACACGCTGGACTTCGAGACCCTGTTCGCGGCAATGGCGGCGATGGACGGGCCACTGCCGGCCGCGCTGCAGACCGCCGCCTGGCTGATCGCGCTTGCCGCCGTGCTGAAATGTGCGCAGTTCCCGTTCCACGGCTGGCTGATCCAGGTGATGGAAGCCCCAACACCCGTGTCCGCGCTGTTGCATGCGGGCATCGTCAACGCCGGGGCCTTCCTGATCATCCGAA
>CAVOGV010000019.1:0-38483 GCA_963695445.1 uncultured Gammaproteobacteria bacterium
GGCGGCGATTTCGGCCATGGCGGAGTCATAGCGTTCGCGCAGGCTGTCGCGCAGGCGGTCTGCTTTGGCGCCGGCGCAGCCGCCCATGTCGCGCAGACGTTCTAGGAAGTCGCGCTGCATGCGTGCCTGGGCGTCGCGGTAGTAGCCCTCGGGGAAGAGGTCGTCTTCCACATCGAGCACGGTCATGCGGAATCGGCTGGCGAGTTCCTTGTTGAGATTTTCGGTGCGGCGGCCGGATTGATCGCTGCGGCAGCGGTTGTTGAAGAGGTCGAGTTCGAAGGCGGCCTCGACGGCGTTGACCAACAGTTGCTCGGTTTGCTCGTCGAGCATCGTGGCCGAGCGGGCTATGCCCGCGGTGAGGAGTGCGAACAGGGCGATGCTGGCGACTCGTCGGGTCGGGCGTGGGAGCAGTCGTCGTGGGGAAATCTGGGGCATGAGGATCAACTGCGTCCGAAGACTGGGATGGCGGCGCCGGTGACGCAGCGGGCTGCATCGGAGGCGAGGAACAGGATGACGTCCGCCAGTGCGGCCGGCGGTACCCAGGTTGTATGGTCCTGATCGGGCATGGATGCGCGATTCTGCGGCGTGTCGACGGTGCCGGGCAGGATGCAGTTGACGGTGATGCCGGCTGTGCTTGGTCTCTGCGGCGAGCGTTTCGGTCAGCGTGATGACGGCGGCCTTGGAGGCGCAGTACGGCCCCATGTGTCCCTTGCCGGAGAGGGCGGCGCGGGCGGAGACATTGACGACGCGCCCACGGCCGGCATCGCGCATGATCGGCATCACGGCGCGGCACATGTTGAAGACGCTGCGGGCATTCAGGTCCATCATCAGGTTCCAGGTCTCGTCGGGCGTGTCTTCAAGGGACGGCCCCATGCTGAAGCCGCCGGCGACATTGGCCAGGATGTCGATGGTGCCGAAGCGTTCGCGCACCGCGGCGATGGTCGTTGCGACGGAGTCGGCATCGATCAGGTCGGTCGCGAATGTCTCGGCGTCGGTGCCGGCGGGAAGCGCCGCTTGGCAACGCGCCAGGGCATCCTGGTTATGGTCTAGCATCGCGATGCGCGCGCCGCGCACGGCGAGCGCGTCGCAGACGGCGGCGCCGAGATTTCCCGCGGCGCCGGTGACGACGGCAACCTTGCCTTGGAACTCACTCATTCAAACTCTCCGGTGACATGACAACCCCCGTAAACCTGAGGGCGGCGGCGCGCGCAATAAACGTCTCGGCAGCCCATCGAGGTCTGTCGGGCGTCTTGGTTTGCGGTGCCGGTCGCGGTGCGGTGCGGCAGGGCGCCTGAGGCTGTATCATACGTGGATGTACTGCCACGACGCTTCATTAGATTATAGCCGCGCTGCGCTGACGGGCCTGCTCGGTGCTGGTCTTCGCCTTGTCGCGCCGGTCCGAGCGCAGGCTCGGGGGCCCATGTTCGGTCCCGCTCGTCTGCCTGGTTCTGGTTCTTGTCCGTGGCGTCAACCGCGACGACGACCGTGCTCGGCTGCGCGCGCGTGGTGGCCTACTGATGGAGTTTTTGTTTCTGCTCTTGCCGGTGGCCGCGGCTTCTGGCTGGTGGATCGCTCGGCGCACCGCTCAGAACCGGGCCGGCAGCGATTGTGAGCGGGCGCCGGCCTTCTTCCGCGGACTCAACTATCTGCTCAACGAGCAGCCCGACAAGGCCATCGACGTGTTTCTGAAGCTCGCGGAGGTGGACAGCGAGACGGTGGAGACGCACCTGGCGCTTGGCTCGCTGTTTCGCCGCCGCGGCGAGGTCGACCGCGCCATCCGCATTCATCAGAGCCTGGTGGCACGTGGCTCCCTGAATACCGCGCAGCGCGGATTCGCCCAGTATGAGCTCGGCCGCGACTACATGTTGGCGGGTCTGTTCGACCGGGCGGAGAGCCTGTTCAACGAGTTGGTGGAGATGGGGCTGCAGCAGAAGCGTGCGCTGCGTGGCCTGATCGAGATCTACCAAGCCGAGAAGGAATGGCCGCGTTGCCTGGAGATGGCAGAGCAGTTGCAACGCGTCTCCGAGCAGTCCATGCAGACCGAGATTGCGCAGTACCACTGCGAGATGGCGGAGGAGTGTCTGCGCGCAGGCGATACCGACCGCGCGCGTACGCACCTGCTCGATGCCCAGTCGGGTGACCCGGACTGCATCCGAGCCAGCATGTTGCAGGCGCAGATGGAAATGACCGCCGGCGATGCCGAGACCGCCGCGCTGCTGTATCGGCGTGTTGCGGAGCGCGGGCCGCGCTATGTGCCGGCAATGCTGCCCGGGCTGATCGAATGCTGGACCAGGCTCGGACGCAAACAGGTGGCCAGCGAATTGGAGGCGCTGTTTCGGGCGCATCCGTCGCCGCCGCTGATGCTGGAGTTGTCCGATGCCATCGAGCGTGAGCAGGGCACCGGGGCGGCGCTCGAGTTCTTGGAGAGCTACCTGCGTTCGCACGCGGATCTGGCTGGCGCCGAGCGCTTGTTGGAGCTGCGCCTGCGCGGCGGCGATGCGGCGCGGGGTGACGCGACCTTGCTGGAGGTCACCCGGCATCTGCTGGCGGTGCAGGCGGTTTATCAGTGCGAGCACTGCGGGTTCGAGGCGCGGGCGCTGCACTGGCAATGCCCGAGCTGCAAGCGTTGGGGCAGCATCAAGGCCGTCGAGCCTTATCCTATTGCCGATCCGGCGGTGCTCAAACAACGCCAAATCGCCTGACCGGACCATTTGGCAAGCGATACGATCATTGTCCTTATGTCGCACCGACCCCCGCATCATCGTCGCGCTGGATTTTCCCGACCAGACACCCGCGCTGGAGCTTCTGGCCCGGTTGGACCCCACGCGCTGTCGCGTCAAGGTCGGCAAGGAGCTGTTCACGCGCGCCGGTCCGCGCTTTGTGGAGCGCGCGGCCGCGGCGGGTTTCGAGGTCTTTCTCGATCTGAAATTTCACGATATTCCCAACACCGTGGCCGCGGCCTGCGCAGCGGCAGCGGACCTGGGTGTTTGGATGGTCAACGTGCATGCCTCCGGCGGACCGGCGATGCTGCGTGCCGCACGCGAGCGCCTGGACGCCCATCCGGCGCCACCGCTGTTGATTGCCGTGACTGTGCTGACCAGCCTCGATGCCGCGGACCTCACCGCGATCGGCTGCCCTGGAGAACCGGCGGCACGGGTGTTGTCGCTGGCGCGTCTGACCCAGGCCGCCGGGCTCGACGGCATCGTCTGCTCGCCGCTGGAGGCAGGGCCGGTGCGCGCGGCATTGGGTGCTGGTTTTCGTCTGATCACGCCCGGCGTGCGCCCCGCGAGCGCCGCGCGCGGCGATCAGAAACGCGTCATGACGCCAGTGCAAGCGCTGGCGGCTGGCGCCGATTATCTGGTGATCGGCCGGCCGATCACCGCCGCGCCGGACCCGATGGCGGCGCTGGCGTCCGTTGAAGAAGAGATTGCCGCGGCGGCCTAACAACCGCGTGCTGACGACCTGTTCTTCGATAACCCGATCGACAACGACGACAGAGGAGCTCACATGGCAAAGATTGGCAAGGCTGTATTTCCTGTCGCGGGCCTCGGCACGCGCTTTCTGCCGGCCACCAAGGCCAGCCCGAAGGAAATGCTGCCGGTGGTGGACAAGCCGTTGATCCAGTACGCCGCCGAGGAGGCGGAGGCGGGCGGAGCAACGCAACTGGTGTTCGTGACCGGGCGTCACAAGCGCTCGATCGAGGACCACTTCGACAAGGCCTACGAGCTGGAATCGGAGCTTGCCAGCGCGGGCAAGCAGAAATTGCTTGAGATCGTTCAAACGATTCTGCCGTCGCACGTCAATTGCATCTACGTGCGCCAGTCAGAGGCACTCGGGCTGGGGCATGCGGTGCTGTGCGCCAAGCCGGTGGTGGGCAACGAGCCGTTCGCCATCCTGCTGGCGGATGACCTGATTCGCAATGACCACAAGGGTGTCGTGGAACAGATGGCGGAGGTCTACGAACGCACCGGCGCCAGCGTGCTGAGCGTGGAGGAGGTGCCGCCCGAGGAGACCAACAAGTACGGTATCGTCGAGACCGAAGAGCAGCCGGACGGCTCGCTCAGGGTGATTTCGATCGTCGAGAAACCGGCACCGGAGGTGGCCCCGTCGAATCTCGCCGTGGTTGGCCGTTACCTGCTCACGCCGAAGATCTTCGACATGCTGGAACAGACGACGCCCGGCGCCGGTGGCGAAATTCAGCTCACCGATGCGATCGCCGCGCTGTTGAAGGAAGAGACGGTGATTGCCTACCCGTTCGAGGGCAAACGCTACGACTGCGGCAGTAAGGAAGGCTATCTGGAGGCAACGGTGGAATACGCCCTGACTCACCCGGAATTGGGCGAGTCGTTCCGCGAGTATCTGAAGAACCTCGATCTCTGAGTTTGCAAGGCCTGCTGCTTCAGCTGGCTGTTCAATTCGACGCCGAACACCTCGGAGTAGATGGACAGCCGGTTGCGCCCCGCGCGTTTGCTGGCGTAGAGCGCCTTGTCCGCGTTGCGCAGTAGGCTCTCCGCCTCGTCGGCCATGACCGGATAGGTGGCGAGATCCCATGCTGACGCTGATGCCCACGGGGTTGCCGTCGGCGTCGATCTCGGCAAGCTTGACGTACCCCATGATGCGCTTGCCGGCGGCGCTTGCGGCGGCCTCGGATGCCTTCGGCAGCAGAACGATGAATTCGTCGCCACCGTAGCGGGCGACCAGATCCACCGAGCGAACCCCCAGGCTGATGGCGTCGGCAACGGCGCGGATGGCCTTGTTGCCGACATCGTGGCCGTGGTGGTCGTTGATCGTCTTGAGATTATCGATGTCGACCATGAGCACCGAAAACGGCGTCTCGTTGCGTCGCGCCTGTCGTTCGTGACGGGCCATGGCCTGATTGAATGCACGCATGTTCGGCAGACCGGTCAGTGCATCCGTTTCTGCCCGCTGCTCGGCGACCGAGCGCGCGAAACCCAAGTCGGCGGCCAGCAGCGAGGTCAGGTAGGCCACCAGCACGAAGGGTGCGAAATTCAGCATCAGTTGGCTGAAGATCTGGTACGAGAAGATCTCGTCGCCGCGGGTTGAGTAGGCCGCAAGGAGGTAGAAACTCGTAATCAGGGCGACCTCCAGCAGCGTGATCAGCTTGCCCAGGGTGAGGGCGCTGAAGATGACGACCAGCAGGAACAGATTCAGCAGCGGGCTGTCGACCTTGCCGGTGTGCCAGACGGCGACGCAGGTCAGTGATAGCATGGCCCAGGTCTCGATGGTGAGCTTCCAGCGGGTCGGTAGTGTGAACAGGTTGACGTAACGAAAGCTGAGGACAAAGGCAGCGAACAGGGCGCCGCCGCCGAGGATCTGCAGCGGCTTTTCGATGGGGTTGGCAGGCAGCACCATGTAGACCAAGATCAGCACGAGCAATAGCCATTCGATCTCGGCCAGCGTGCGATTGAATCCCTTGAGCTCGATGGAACTCGGCGTTTCTACCAGGTTGTCGTTGGGCATGTCCTTATACTATGCGTTAGCCGAGCAGGGCCTTCTCCAGATTGCTGAGGTTCATGGCGTCGAGATAGGCCTCCAGGGCCTCGCGGGTGGCGCCGCCGCTGCCCTGTATTTGAAGCAGGATGCGGGTGCCGACCATCAGTGTGATCTTGAGGTTGCCGTCATCGCCTTTTTCCATCATTCCGCGGAAGCCGGCGCGCGTGTAGGGGCTGCTGCCGGGCTGAGCCTGCATCAGCATTGGCGCCGACATCATCATGCCCATCATGGACAGCAGCGGCGAGTCCGCGGTGATGCTGATCTGGATGCCGGCACCGGATTCGTCATTGCGATAAGACCGACTCAGGTTGGTGCCGGCAATCATCGCGGCGAGTCCGCCGGTTTCCGCGACGGCGTCTTCCGCGCTCCAGCCCGGTAGCGGCTGCGGCAGCAGTTCCAGTTGCTTCTGGCTCAACTGTGTCTCGATCTCGGCGACGGCGAATTGGAGTGCCTGAATCGCGACACGTGCGTTGCCTGCCTCGTAGGCGCGCAGGCCGGCGTCAATCTGGTCGGTCACTTGATCGGCTTCGGCGGCAGTGGCCAGCGTCAGCAGCAGGGCGAGGAACTGGACGCGGCGCATGGTGGTCTCCGTTGCATGTTGGCACCGCGACGGTGGTGCCTGACGGGATTCTAGAGGATTGGGCGCCGGCCGGCAGCGCGAATGTTGCATCCCGCAGCGCAGTCCTGCCTATCCCAAGTGGTTGCCCGATGCGGCACCGACACCGGCGCGCTCGGGCGAGGTCGGCGACATTCCGACTCCGCTCCACCGGTCGGCATGGCGCCGATGCGCCGGTCAGTACAACGCGCGGGCCAATTTGGCACGATAGGCACTGACGAGTTCTCCCTCGCCGCCAAGCAGGTCGAAGATCATCAGCATGCCCCTGCGCGCGGCGTCGTCACCGTAGCCTCGGTCCCGTTGCATCAGCAGCAGCAGATTGTCGAGGGCGGACCTGGTAGTCGCCCGCGACTGCCTGGTGTGCGGCGAGTTTGTAGCGGCTGTCGCTGTCATTGGGGTTGGACTCGAGCCGCTGCGCGCACTCCGCGGCAGATGGTCGCGCCGTCGAGCGCAGCGGCAAAGCCGACTTGCCCGCGCAGGGCGGCGATACGGGGATCGTTGGCGAGGTCCAGCGGGGTGCGTTCGAGCATCTCGGCGGCGCCGGTCGCGTCGCCTTCGGCTGCCTTCAGGCCGACCTCGGCGAGGAACAGGCGGCTGTTGTCCGGGTCCTGAGCTCGGACCTGGTCGATGACACCGGCGGCAGCGGCAGTGTCGCCGGCCGCGATCAGGACCTCTGCCTCGGCCAGCAGCCGGTCGGACTCGGTCTCGATATGTCGTTTCAGAAACTCGCGTATCTCGGCCTCGGGCAAGGCCCCCATGAATTGGTCCACCGGGCGCGCGTCCTTGAACAGCTGCACGGTGGGCAGGCTGCGGATGCCGAACTGGGCCGCGAGTTCCTGTTCCGCTTCGGTGTCGACCTTTGCCAGCACGAAGGCACCGGCGAACTCGTCCGCGAGCCGGGCGAGGATCGGCATCAGCTGCCGGCACGGCGCGCACCAGTCTGCCCAGAAGTCCACCAGTACCGGCTGGCTGCAGGGAACCTTCCAGCACCACCTGTTCGAAATTGGCGGCGGTGACGGTGATGACGTAGGGGGAGTCGGCCATGGTGTGTTCCTCGGGACGGTGTTCGGGCGGTGCTGACTGGAAACCTTACTAAAGGTGCAAAATAATCATGAGTGCGAAGCGAATCAACCCGGACCGGGCGCGAGTTCCAAGTTGCGAGTTGCAAGTTGCAAGTTGCGAGTTGCGAGGTCCGAGGTCTAGCGAGGCTTCGCCTGAGACGGTCGAGTCGTGATCATCGGTATCGCTATCGAAATCGCTATCGAAATCGTAGCGAGCGGCGAGCGACCCGATTCCGATTTCGATCCCGATTTCGATTTCGATTTCGAGGAGCCTCGCCAGTCCGATGCCGCGTCGAAACTTGACTCGTCTGCAAGCATTTGGCGCCCTCAAGCAAGCTTAGGGTCGAACGTCCAAGGTCTGAGTTCACGGGCGTCTGTGCATCGGCCATACTTTCAGGTACCCCGGTTCAGAAAGCCGGTTTGTCCGTCCAAGCTCAGGAGCGTGCCATGTCCGAGTCGCTGCATGTCGTTTGTCCCCACTGCGATGCCGTCAATCGTATCCCGCCGGCGCGGCTGGCCGAGGCGCCGAACTGCGGCAAATGTCACAAGCCGCTGTTCGTCGGCGAGCCCCTCGCCCTCGACGAGCATCGCTTCCAGCGCCACGTCGGTCGCAGCGACCTGCCCGTGCTGGTGGATTTCTGGGCACCCTGGTGTGGCCCCTGCCGCATGATGGCCCCCGCCTTCGAGGCCGCTGCGGCGCGGCTCGAGCCCAGAGCGCGCCTGGCCAAGGTCAATACCGAAGAGGCTCAGGGCCTGGCCGCGCGATTCGGCATTCGCAGCATCCCGACACTCGCCGTCTTCCGCGGCGGTCAGGAGGTGGACCGGCAGGCCGGCGCCATGGATGTCAATGGGTTGGTGGGGTGGATGCAAGCAGTATTTGTGAGTGTCGAGTGTCGAGTGTCGAGTGGTCGAGTTTCTAGGGGCGAGGGGCGCGTCGGGCGCGGTACCCGCACGATGTCGAGCGTTCCAGGCGAATAACCAGTATTTGCGTCGTCTCGAGACCTGGTCCTAGCGACTCGCTACTCGTAACTCGCCGCTGCTCTTCCGCAGTGCAGCAAAGCCACATGGACAGCGGGCGGGGCATCCATTAACATGCCCGGCGGTTCGGCGTTAGATCGGGTCCGGACCCTTTTCGACCATCTAAGCCGTCACGACGGTGAGCAAGGCCGCTCCCGTTGCGTCGCCGCCTGCATCGGAGAACGTTGTGAGACACCCCGCGGTTCTAGTCCTGGAGGACGGTTCGATCTTCCGGGGCACGTCCATCGGCGCCGATGGGCAAAGCGTTGGCGAGGTCGTCTTCAATACGGCGATGTCCGGCTATCAGGAAATCCTGACCGACCCGTCATACCGCCGCCAACTGGTCACGCTCACCTATCCGCACATCGGTAACACCGGCGTCAATGCCGAGGACGAGGAGTCAGCCGCGGTGCAGGCCGCCGGGCTGATCATCCGCGACTACCCGGTGCTGCCCAGCAACTGGCGCCGCAGCGAGGACCTTGATGCCTATCTGATGCGTCACGGCATCGTCGGCATCAGCGACATCGACACCCGGCGCCTGACACGCATCCTGCGCGAGAAGGGTGCCCAAAGTGGCTGTCTTCAGGCCGGTGACGGGATCGACGAGCAGGCCGCGCTGGCCGCCGCGCAGGCCTTTCCGGGTCTGAAGGGCATGGATCTGGCGCAAGAGGTCAGCACCGACGCCCCCTATGACCTGGACCCAGGGCACCTGGTCTCTGGACGCAGGGCCTGCCGGCGCCGCTGGCCGCCGACGATGAACGGCTGCCGATTCCATGTCGTCGCCTACGACTTCGGCATCAAGCGCAATATCCTGCGCATGCTGGTGGATCACGGCTGCCGGGTCACGGTCGTGCCGGCCCGGACCCCCGCCGCCGAGGTGATGGCGATGCGCCCGGACGGCGTCTTCCTGAGCAACGGTCCCGGTGATCCCGAACCCTGCGACTATGCCATCGCCGCGATTCGCGAATTGCTGGCCGCGGACATCCCCTTGTTCGGCATCTGCCTCGGCCACCAGTTGCTCGGCCTGTCCAGCGGCGCGCGCACCGTGAAGATGAAGTTCGGCCATCACGGCGCCAACCATCCGGTGCAGGTGCTCGCCACCGGCGAGGTCATGATCAGCAGCCAGAACCACGGTTTCGCGGTCGACGAGCAGACCCTGCCCGCCGATGTCGAGGCGACGCACCGCTCCCTGTTCGACGGCTCGCTGCAGGGCATCCGTCACCGCGCGCACCCGGCGTTCAGCTTTCAGGGACATCCGGAGGCCAGCCCGGGGCCGCATGACGTGGCGCCATTGTTCGCGCAGTTCGTCGCGCTGATGGAGCAGCGCCGCTAAGGCGAATTTCGCGCGCCGAGCGTCAAGTCGCGCTAGCTCGTCTGGCGTCGCGTCGATGCTCAGGCCATCTCGCGCGCTGCCAGAAGCGCGTCGCACTCCGGTGCTGCCGTCCGCGTGCCGCCTAGTTCCGATTCGCGTTCATTCACGGACCAAAACCAATAGTTTCGTCATGCCCAAGCGTACAGACATCCAGAGCATCCTGATCATCGGCGCGGGTCCGATCGTGATCGGCCAGGCCTGCGAGTTCGACTACTCCGGTGCGCAGGCGTGCAAGGCGCTGCGGGAGGAGGGGTTCCGGGTGGTGCTGGTGAACTCCAATCCGGCCACCATCATGACCGACCCGGAGATGGCCGACGCGACCTACATCGAGCCCATCAACTGGCGCGTGCTGGAGCGCATCATCGAGCGAGAGCGTCCGGACGCCCTGCTGCCCACCATGGGCGGGCAAACGGCGCTGAACTGCGCGCTGGACCTGGCCCGCGAGGGCGTGCTGGAGCGCTACGGCGTGGAGATGATCGGCGCCTCGCGGGAGGCCATCGACAAGGCCGAGGATCGCGACCTGTTCCGCCAGGCCATGCGCCGTATCGGCCTCGATCTGCCGCGCTCGGCCATCGCCCACAGCCTGGAAGAAGCGATCCAGGTGCAGGCGCAGGTGGGTTTTCCGGCCATCATCCGGCCGTCGTTCACCATGGGCGGCAGCGGCGGCGGTATCGCCTACAACGCGGAGGAGTTCGAGGAGATCTGCACCCGCGGCCTCGACCTGTCGCCGACCACCGAGTTGCTGATCGAGGAGTCGGTGCTGGGTTGGAAGGAATACGAGATGGAGGTGGTGCGTGACCACAAGGACAACTGCATCATCATCTGTTCCATCGAGAACTTCGACGCCATGGGCGTGCACACCGGCGACTCCATCACGGTGGCGCCGGCGCAGACGCTGACGGATAAGGAATACCAGATCATGCGCAACGCCTCGCTGGCGGTGCTGCGCGAGATCGGCGTCGACACCGGCGGCTCCAACGTGCAGTTCGCCATCAATCCCGCCGACGGGCGCATGATCATCATCGAGATGAATCCGCGCGTGTCGCGCAGCTCCGCGCTGGCCTCCAAGGCCACCGGTTTCCCGATCGCCAAGGTGGCGGCCAAGCTGGCGGTCGGCTACACGCTGGACGAACTGCGCAACGAGATCACCGGCGGCGCCACGCCGGCCTCGTTCGAGCCGAGCATCGACTATGTCGTCACCAAGATGCCGCGGTTCGCGTTCGAGAAGTTCCCGCTGGCCGATGCGCGGCTGACCACGCAGATGAAGTCCGTCGGCGAGGTGATGGCCATCGGCCGGACCTTCCAGGAGTCGCTGCAGAAGGCCCTGCGCGGGCTCGAGACCGATCGCGACGGATTGAACGAAGTCCTGAACCTATCCGATCCGGATGCGATCAGTTCGTTGCGCCGCGAGCTGCGCATCCCCGGCGCCGACCGCTTGTTCTACCTGGCCGATGCGCTGCGTGCCGGCATGACTCAGGCCGAGGTGCATGAGCTGTCCGGCGTCGACCCCTGGTTCGTGGCCCAGGTCGACGAACTGGTCGGGATCGAGCACGAGGTAAAGGTGCAGGGGTTCAACGCGCTCAGCGCCGAGCGTCTGCGGTCGCTCAAGCGCAAGGGCTTCTCGGACCGACGCCTGGCCAAGCTGACCGCGACCAATGAGCAGGCCATCCGCCAGCTGCGCCGCGAGCATGGTATTCGTCCGGTCTACAAGCGCGTCGACACCTGTGCCGCCGAGTTCGCGTCCAGCACCGCTTACCTGTATTCCACCTACGAGGAGGAGTGCGAGGCGGCGCCGACCGACGCCAAGAAGATCATGGTGCTCGGCGGTGGGCCGAACCGGATCGGGCAGGGCATCGAATTCGACTATTGCTGCTGTCATGCCGCCTTTGCGCTGCGCGACGACGGCTACGAGACCATCATGGTCAACTGCAATCCGGAGACGGTCTCCACCGACTACGACACCTCCGACCGGCTCTACTTCGAGCCGCTGACGCTGGAGGACGTGCTCGAGATCGTCGAGACCGAGCGGCCCTACGGCGTCATCGTGCAGTACGGCGGCCAGACCCCACTGAAGCTGGCGCGTGATCTGGAGGCGGCCGGCGTGCCCATCATCGGCACCTCGCCGGACTCCATCGACCTGGCCGAGGACCGCGAGCGCTTTCAGCGCCTGATCACCGAACTGGGCCTGCGCCAGCCGCCCAACGCCACCGCCCGCAGCGAGAGCGAGGCGCTGGAGGCGGCCGCCAACATCGGCTACCCGTTGGTGGTGCGGCCCTCTTACGTGCTCGGCGGCCGCGCCATGGAGGTGGTGTTCGACGATGCCGAGTTGTCGCGCTACATTCGCACCGCGGTCAGCGTGTCGAACGACTCGCCGGTGCTGCTGGACCGGTTCCTGGACGACGCCATCGAGGTGGACGTCGACGCCGTTTGCGACGGCGAACAGGTGCTGATCGGCGGCATCATGGAGCACATCGAGCAGGCCGGCGTGCATTCCGGCGACTCCGCCTGTTCGCTGCCGCCCTACACCCTGTCGTCCGCGTTGCAGGACCGTATGCGCGAACAGATGACCCGGCTCGGCCTAGCGTTGGGCGTGCGCGGGCTGATGAACGCGCAGTTCGCGATCCAGGACCACGAGGTCTATATCCTCGAGGTCAACCCGCGCGCGTCGCGCACGGTGCCGTTCGTCTCCAAGTCCATCGGCGTGGCGTTGGCCAAGGCGGGCGCGCGCTGCATGGTCGGGCGTTCGCTGGCGGATCAGGGGCTGACGCAGGAGGTCAAACCCAAGCACTATTTCGTCAAGGAGGCGGTGTTCCCGTTCGCCAAGTTCCCCGGCGTCGACACCGTGCTGGGGCCGGAGATGAAATCGACCGGTGAGGTGATGGGCATTGGCGAGAGCTTTGCCGAGGCCTTCGGCAAGGCCGTGGAAGGCGCGGGCATGTCGTTGCCTCGGACCGGCAAGGCCATGCTCAGCGTGCGCGTCGCCGACCGCGCACGGCTGGTGCGGGTGGCGCAGGACCTGTTCGAGCTTGGCTTTACGCTGTATGGTACACACGGTACGGCAATGTCGGTGCGGGAGGCGGGCATGGAGTGCGTCGGTGTCAACAAGGTCAAGGAAGGTCGGCCGCACATCGTCGACATGATCAAGAACGGCGAGGTGAGCTTCATCATCAATACCACCGAGGGCGCTCAGGCGATTGCCGATTCCGCCGAGATCCGCCGCGCCGCACTGCAGCACAAGGTCAGCTACACCACCACCATTGCGGGTGCGGAGGCGACCGTGCTGGCGTTGAAACAAAAGGACCTGCTGCGGGTCAATCGCTTGCAGGAACTTTACTGACGCGCAACTCGGCGCTAGTCTGGGCCGCGAGCCTGGGCATGGCCCGCCGCGGCCGCGATGTCGGCCACGGGCGCTCACCATCCGCACACCCTGTCGGCCTGCCAGCGCGGGCCGCATCCTAGAGGATTCTATCCATGATCAAAGTACCTCTGACCGCCAGAGGCGCTGAACAATTGCGTTCGGAGCTGGAGCAACTGAAGCGGGTTGAGCGGCCGCGCGTCATCGAGGCCATCGCCGAGGCCCGCGCTCACGGCGACCTGAAGGAGAACGCCGAGTACCACGCCGCGCGCGAGCAGCAGGGCTTCATCGAAGGGCGCATCAAGGACATCGAAGGCAAGCTGTCCCATGCCGAGATCATCGACGTGACCCGGCTGCCCCAAAACGGCAAGGTCGTGTTCGGCACCACCGTCGATGTGCTTGAACTCGACAAGGACGTGGAGCACACCTTCATCATCGTCGGCGACGACGAGGCCGATATCAAGCAGGGCAAGATCAGCATCAGTTCGCCAATCGCCCGCGCGCTGATCGGCAAGAGCGAGGGTGATGTCGCTGTGGTCGAGGCCCCAGGTGGCCAGCGCGAGATGGAGATTCTCGAAGTTCGTTACGAATAGCTGCCAAGGGCGAGGGAGGCTTCGCCTTAGATCGACGAGTCGTGTTCGCCGCTTTGGCAAGCTGGGCAGCGCTTATCGTTGTCGTTGTCGTAATCGTAGTCGGATAGTCGATTACGACAACGACAACGACAACGACAATCAGAACTTCGACTAATCCGTGAAGATGCGGCTCCCTCAAGCGCTCTAGATCGGTGGGTCTTGCCCGTGAAGCGGCAAAGCGCTGAGAGACTCTGCAAGCATTTTGAGAAACGTCGGAGAAATGCTGTTGACCACGAAGTTGTTTCCTGGCGGGCTTTCAGCGCCATCGCGCTAGACTATGGGCAGCGGCCGGGCAGTTGCTTCTGGCCGGCTGGTTTCAGGAAGGTACACCCCGGAGGTCCGCCATGCGCCGCTCTTTGGCATCCCTGTCCCTGTTGGCCTGCCTGGCGCTGTGCGCCTTGCCGGCTCACGCGCTGCGCTGCGGCAACAACATCGTCAGCGAGGGCGACAGCACGATGCTGTTGCTGCGCAATTGCGGTGAGCCGACCCTCAAGGAACAGTTCGTCGATCGCATCCCGGTTCGGACCTACGATCAGGTGCGTGGCGAATATTACACGGCTTACGATGAACAGCCCTACGACGTCTGGACCTATAACTTTGGACCGCGACGTTTTGTTCAGCGCATCACCATCAAGGGCGGCAAGATTCATCGCATCGAGAGTCAGGGCTACGGCTACTGAGCGTGTTGCTATGACCCACGCAAGCACCGCCGTCGCGGCATCGCGTGCCGCCATGATCGCCCCCGCGGACTTCTTCGCCGCGCTGGCCAACGATACCCGCCTGCGTTCGCTGATGCTGCTGTCGCGCCAACCCGAGCTTTGCGTGTGCGAGTTGACCCATGCCCTGGGTCTGTCGCAGCCGCACATCTCGCGGCATCTGGCCCAGTTGCGCGAGGCCGGCCTGGTATCGGACCGACGCGAGGGTGTCTGGGTCTACTATCGTATCAACCGAGAACTACCGGCCTGGGCGCTCCAGGTGCTGGAGCAGACCGCCCGCGGCGTGGCGTCCGGTGTGCCATTTCGTGACGATGCCGCGGCTCTGGCCGAGATGCCCAACCGTCCCGGAGCCGCACGCTGTGCCTGAGGCGGGTGGCGACTCGGTTCATTGAGGGCGCTGGATCTCAGCCACCAACCGCGGAGGATGTTGATCATGTTCGTCGTCACCAATCGCGAGATCAGAAACCCGAGACGCTACCAGGGGCTCGACCTGTTCGGACCGAGTCCGAATCCGAAGGGCCCGAACGAGCTCCGTATCGTCGAGGTCACCAAGCAAGGCGACGCGTATGTGACGGACCCCGTTCCCGATGAATTGACCCTCAAGGAAGCCCGGATGCTGAAGCGGACCTTTCGTCTCGACATCGACGAGCGACAGATTCGGCACGGCAGCCTGCGGGTCGCTTGTCACCTGATGCGACAGGCGACACAGCAACAGCGCCACATTCTGGTGTACGTGCACGGTTACAACAACGACATGACCGACGTGGTCAAGACCGTCGAGGACATCGAGCAGCTCTACGGCGTCATCGTGCTGCCCTTCAGCTGGCCTGCCGATGGTGGTGGCGTGGTCAGTGGCACTGCCGCGTACCTGAACGATAAGCAGGACGCGCGCGCATCCATGGATGCCTTGAACCGATTTCTGGACAAGCTGCATTTCTTCCATCTGAAGTTGGTCGAAGCCCGCAAGGATGATTTGTGGCAGCAGGCAGACGGCGAGTTCCCCGACAATCCATCCGGCGCTCAGGAGCGTTTCGCGGAGCTGTTGCACGACGACTGCAAGGTCAACATCAGCATGCTCTGCCACAGCATGGGCAATTACGTGCTGAAGTATGCCTTGCGTCCCACCAACGCCGCGTCCAAGCAGTTGATCTTCGATAACATTTCCCTGGTCGCCGCGGATGCCAACAACGCCGCGCATCAGACCTGGGCCGAGCAACTGCAGGTACGCAATCGGCTCTACATCATGATCAATGAGAACGACTTTGCGCTGGAGTGGTCGCGGCGCAAACCGGGCGACGAGCAAGGGCCGCGGCTCGGGCATTATCTGAAGAACCTGACGGCGCGCAATGTCCGCTACATCGATGTCACGCAGGCCAAGGCCGTGGACAATGCCCACAACTACTTCACCGGCAAACCGGTTCAGCGCAATGCGGCGCTGAAGACGCTGTTCAGCCTGGCGCTGGAAGGCGGGCGTGCGGACGACGGCTTGCCCTATGCGGCGGACGTCAATGCTTACCGGGTGAAATGAACAAGCAGATCGCGCTTGTCCGCGCTGCTGCTGGCCGCGGCGGTTCTGGCGCTGCCTGGTGTCGGCGCGGCCGCGGAGTCCGAGGTCGCACCTGCGGGCTGGGCCTGGCGACGCGCCGGCGGCGGCAAGCGGCCAAAGAGTCAGCGGCCCCGAGACCAATAAACCGACAGAGGAACTGGTGTTCCTGACCTGGCCAGACTATGTCGATCCGACGCTGGTCAGGGAATTCGAGCGCGAGCAGCAGGTGCGGCTGCGCTTTGAGTACTTCGACAGCGACGATGCCCGCGATCGCCTCATGGCGCATACGGACGGCAAGGGCTTCGACCTGTTGGTGGTGGACAATACCGCCGTCGCGGGCTATGACCGACGCGGCTGGATCGCACCGATCGTGGCGAACGCCGTGCCGAACCTGCGCCATATCGATCCCGGCCTCGATCGCGCCTATGCCGACACCAGTGGTCTGGCCGTGCCCTATTTCTGGGGTACCCTCGGCATCGCCTATCGCACCGATCTAGTGCCGCATCCGCCGCGCTCCTGGATGGACCTGTTACGCCCTGACGCGGCCTTGTCCGGTAGGATCATGATGATTGCCGATAGCTTCGATCTGGTCGGCATGGCCTTGAAGGCGCTCGGGCACTCCATGAACAGCAACGATCCAGACGCACTGGCGCAGGCGGCCGCGCTGCTCGCCGAGCAGAAGCCGGCGGTGCACCGCTACGGCACCCTGTCTCTGGGCGCTGATTCGGAACTCCTGACTGGCGAGGTGATTGCGGCCATGGCCTACAGTGGCGACGCCGCCACGCTGATGGATCAGGATGCCGCGATCGCCTATGTCGTGCCCCGTGAGGGGGGCGCCATCTGGGTCGACTACCTGGCGATCAATGCGCGCGGTCGGCGGTCACTGGCCGCCGCTTTCATCGATTTCCTGAACCGCCCCGAGGTTTCGGCCCGCAACGCCCGCCACCTCTCTTACGCCACGCCCAATCGTGCCGCGAAGACCCTGCTGCCGGCCGAGTTCCTGCAAAATCCCCTGATCTATCCGGACGCCGAGACGCTTGCCCATAGCGAACACTATGCTGCCCTGACCCCGGACGCGCTGCGTCGGCGCGTGCAGGTCTACTCCGCCATCGTCTACGGCGACTGAGCCCATGCGTTTGCAGGCAAAGCTGGCGCTCGCCCTCGTACCGCTGATCTTGTTGCCGGTCTTGGCCCTGGGCTGGGGTACCTGGCGCTCTCTTGCCGGCGATTTGCAGCACCAGACGGGGCACGACCTTGGCGAGTCACTACTGGCGGCGGACCGGGCCGTTGGCGATCTGGTTGAGCGCGCCGAGTCCAGCATCGAGCTGCTGGCATCGGCACCGGAAACCGAACGTTATGCCCGCGGCGTCGACGTCTATGACCGCTATCATCTGTTTCAGCCCGCATTGCTAAAGCTATTTCATGAGTATCGAAATGCTTACCCGGACTATCTAGAGGTCCGTTTCCTGACACCGTCGGGCGAGGAGGATGCGCGTGCGGGCGGCATCGCTTCCGCACGTCTGCCGGCGCCGCAGGATCCGGATGCCGCGGTGTTGGCGGCCGACGCGCGGCCGTTGCTGCTGCGCCTGGATGCTGCCAGCGATGCCCTGTTGCTGTACCGGCGGGTCGCGCTGCCGCCGCAATATAGCGAGTCCGGCAGCGGCAACGATCGCCTGTACGGTTTTGTTGCGCTGACGGTATCGCTCGCCCGTGCCTATGCCCGGATCGCAGAGTCCGGGCTGGCATCGGGGGGCATGCTCATGCTGGTGAGGTCGGGTGGAGATGTGCTGTTCGGTAGTGGGGGCGAGGTCAAGGGCGAGCTGCTGCCCGAGCCGGCGCGTGTTTTGTTGAAGCCCGAGATCGGCTCAGCTGAAGCGGCGACACTGCAATGGAATGGCCAGCGTTCGCTGGTCCAGGTCCGGCCCATTGCTGCCGGGCTTTACGCCGTTGCGGTGATGCCGCTCAGTGCGGTGTCGGCGTCGCTGCGCGGTCTAGCGCTGAAGATCCTGCTGTTGACGCTGTTATTCGGGCTGTTGCTGGTCGCCGTTCTTCACGTCTGGCTGCGCCGGCTCGTCATCGGTCCGGTGGCGACGCTGCGCCAGGCTGCCCGCGCCATCGGCGACGGTGTGCTCTATCCGGAGATCGCGCTGCATGCTAACGACGAATTGGGTCTGCTCGCGGACGACCTGCGCGACATGGGCAAGCGCCTGGGTCAGTATCGCGAGCAGATCGAGCAACTGGCGTTCCACGATCAGCTCACTGGGCTGCCCAATCGGTACCTGATTCGCGAGTTATTGACGGAACAAATTGGCGAGTCTGGTCCCCGTGCTGAACCAGTGGCGGTGCTGTTCCTCGACATCGACAACTTCAAGCAGATCAACGACAACCTCGGTCACGCCGTCGGCGACATGCTGCTTGCAACCTTCGCCTCGCGGCTCAGTGCCGAATTGGCGGCTGACGAGCTTGGCTTTCGCGCCCACCTGGCGCGTTTCGGGGGCGACGAATTGCTGGTGGTGGCGACATCCACGGGCGGTGCCGACGGCGTCGATAGCTTGGCGAACCGCATTCTCGCCACCGCGGCAGAGCCCTTCGACTTGGACGGGATCAACTATGTGGTCACCGTCAGTATCGGCATCGCGCTCTACCCGAGCGACGCCGAAGACGCCGACGGTCTGATCCGCTGCGCCGACCTGGCCATGTACCGGGCCAAGGCCGTGGGCCGCAACACCTACCGCTTCTTCTCCGCCGAGCTCAACGCCCGCGCCTCCGAGCGCCTGCTGATCGAGCATCGACTGCGGCACGCGGTGCAGGAAAAGAACCTGGCCGTGTACTACCAGCCGATCGTGTCGCTCGACAGTGGCCGGCTGACCGGCTTTGAGGCGCTTGCTGCGCTGGACCGATCCTGAGTTGGGCACGGTGTCGCCGGTGCGCTTTATTCCCATTGCGGAGGAGACCGGTCTCATCGACGACCTGGGCCGCTGGGTGTTGAACGCGGTCTGTGCGCAGCTTTCGGCTTGGCGTGCCAAAGGGCTGGAACTGGTGCCCGTGGCCGTCAACGTCTCCGCGGCGCATCTCCAGCGCGAGCCGATGGCAGATCTGGTTGCCGATTCGTTGCAGCGTTATGGGTTGACACCGGAAAACCTGCATATGGAGATCACCGAATCCGTGCTGATGGATCTGACGCCGACCAACACCAAGCGCCTGCAAGCATTGGCGAAGCTGGGCATTGCGCTTCATATCGATGACTTCGGTACCGGCTATTCGTCCATCAATTACCTGCGCCGCTTCCCTATCGACTGTATCAAGATCGACCGCAGCTTTGTCGTCAATATCTGCACCCGAGACGAGGACCGCGCCCTGGCCGCGGCAATGGTTGCAATGGCAAAGGCGCTTAATTTGAGAGTCATCGCCGAGGGCATCGAGGACCTGGAGCAGCTTGCGCTGTTGCGCGAACTGGGCTGCAATCTCGGTCAGGGTTATCTGTTTGCACGCGCCGGCGATAGCGCAGCGGCAGAGCGCTGCCTGAGCGGGTCGCGGGTCTTGTCGCAGGGCACCGCCGCCACGGCGCTGGGATTGGCCAGAGCCTAACGCGACCGGAGGTCGAAGCTGGATCACTACCCCTTCCCGCGGGGCATTGACCGGCATCCGGGGGGAAGCCCCACGGATGCCGCTGAACCATGGCGAGGGAGGTAAGTGCAATGACAACTCAGACATGCTGACGCAGACGAACCCGCGCTCCGCGGACTACTGTGGTAAAGCCCGGTTTCATCCGTGACAACGTGGCTAGGTTCGACGCGCAACGTCGATTTTGGACACTACTCCCAGTATGTCTTGGGGTAGTCTCGATAGCTGTTCTTCAAACCCAAATGGTATTTTCGACTCGCCCATGCCACCCGGCGTTATGTCACGCGGGCGAGCATGCGCTGATTGCGCGTCAGGCGGGCCCACTGTTTGCCGGTTGTGAACCAGGCAACGTAGAAGCCCTCCAGTAGCCAGCGGTGACTTGGCGTCGAACGCAGTGCGCACGAAATGTCCTCGGCGGCGCAGAGGCGATGCGCCAGTCCCAGGCTGGCGGCCATCTGGCCGACACGTGCCAGATGATACCGATTCGAGATCAGCGTGAGCGGTTCGCGAGGAGAGAGTTCAGTCAACAGGTCGCGCACGTTGCGCAAATTGGTCAGGGTGTCGCCGGATGCCTGCTCCAGCGTGATCGCCAGTTCATACGTGCCGGAAAGAGTGCGCATCAGGCGTTCGCCTGCCGCTGCCTCGGTCAACCGCGCTGAACCGGTCTGGCCGCCCAGAATGACGATGCGACTTCCTGGTCTGTCAGTCGCGAGTTGGACGGCGGTGTGAATCCGCGCGCGATAGTCTGCATCAGGCAAGTCGTGAACCAGTCGCTTACCGAAAACGACCAGCGCGTCAGTTGCCGGGCCGGTCTTGGTATTCAGCCCGATCGCCAAGACCCATGCAACCGCAATGGCAAATGGTAGCCCGACGCTGGCGATACCGATGACAATGGTCAGCGAAAGGGTAAAGATGCCGTCCCAGTCGATCGTGGTCGATTGATTCACGGGGATGCCGGTGAGGAAAGGGAATGCCGATCGGGAACCGCGTTGCCAAGGGTCGGGTAGCGCTTAGGCGGTTGCCTTAGACAACGCGGTGACAGACAAGACGCTGCAGCAAGCGCCTAAAGCGAGGCCAATCGGGCACGAATCTGGTTGTCCAAGTTGGTGACCCAGCTGTTGTAGTTGGAGTGAATGGTCTTCTGCGAGGCGTTGTACTTGAGGTTGGTGCTGGACTTGTAGCGGATGCTGTAGTTACGCGTGGAGAATGGAATCTCTACCTTTGCCATGTGGTCGCGCAAGTGAATCGTCCCAACGATCAGGCCTGGACTCACCTCCTGCATGGCCCATCCCAGGCTGTTGCCGCCGGCCTGGATCGCCTTGCTGACTTCGACCATGGTTGCCCCGGGTGGGATCGGTTGGTTATCCAGATTGCGAATCGGTGATGTTCGGCAGCCAGTGAGGCCGAAGACAGTCAGCGCGATCACTAGTAAAGCCATCAGACGCAGGTTGATCAGCGTCCGAACTGACCTGAAGCTTGGAGAAGATAATAGGGTCTCGTTTGTCATTTAGGTTTGCTCTCGCTGTCGTGACCGCCGCCGGATTTGATACAGACGACATGCGCCATTCGGTGCGGTCGTGTTGCCACCAGTTCGCGGTGATCCATGCCTCTCGCGCTGGGCCGTGTCCTGATGCGGATGGCGAGAAGGGTTTGAGTGCTGTTCTCGATGACGTCCTCAAGCAGCAGTGGGCGGCTGTGGCTGCCTCAGTCTCCATCCTGCAGCGACACCGTCTGATCCTTCGTTAGCCTGGGAGGCAACCAGCCCAGCGAACGCAACAACCCGGCCGGATACAGACCACGACGTAAAAGCTTGCCGCCCACCAAGCGGACGATGCTCCAGGTATCACGCCAGGGTCGGTAATGACTTTGACGAAGACCCTGCTGATAGCGGGTCATGATGGCCACGCTGCGCAAGGAAGCGCCCGAGGCGACGCCGTCGATGAGCAGTTCGGTCTCGAACGCGAAGCCTTGGTCGACCTGTGGGCGCGTCGATAGGGATCGCAACAGAGCCGCGGGGTAGAGTCTGAAGCCGGACTGGGTATCGTCGACTCGGCGCCCACAAGCCCAGGAGATCCAGAAATCGGCGACGCCATTGGCAAAGCGACGCAAGGCCGGTGCCTGCTCTCGGGCTTCGGTGCGCGCGGCGATGACAATGGCATTGGGATCGAGCAACGCCGCCTGTTCCAGCCGGCGAATGTCACTGGCGCAATGCTGGCCGTCGGCGTCGATCGTGATCACACGCCGTGCGTCGGCTTCAATCGCACGGGCGATTCCGCTCGCCAATGCAAAGCCCTTGCCGCGGTTGCCGGGGTGGCGAATCAGCTCCAGGGTTAGGTTGGGGCGCGCTTGTGTCGAAAAACCGGTAATCAGCGCCGCGGTGTCGTCGCTCGAACCATCATCGACGGCGATGACGCGGTCGACATCCTGTTCGCAGACGGCGCTGATGACGGATAAGATCGTCCGTGCTTCGTTGAAGGCGGGAATGACGACGACGGTGCCCTTCACGCCATGGCTCCATTGAGGTTGATGACCTGTCCAGAGAGATAGCCTGAGTCACCGGTGACCAGGTAAGCGACGAAATCGGCGACTTCTTCGGGCCTTCCGGCGCGGCCCATGGGTACGAGGCGGCGAATCGTATCCGTATCGAACAGCGCTTCGGCCTCGGTTCCGCTGATGATGCCAGGTGCGACCGCGTTGACCGTGATACCGCGCGATGCGAGCTCCAGCGCCAGTGCTTTGGTTGCACCATGCAACCCTGCCTTCGCCGCCGCGTAGTTGACCTGGCCGCGATTGCCGACGACCCCGGCCACGGAGCTGATGTTGATGATTCGGCCCCAACGCTCGCGAATCATCGGCAGCAGCAGCGGTTGCGTGACGTTATAGAAGCCAAGCAGGGCAACATCCACAACGCTTTGCCATTGCTCTCGCTTCATGCCGGCCAACGGTGCGTCATCATGGATGCCGGCGTTGTTGACCAGCACTTGAATGGGGCCTTGCTCAAGGATTGCTTCGAGCGCGGCAATGGCGGCGGCGCCATCGCAAACGTCGAAGACAATCGACTCGGCGCAGCCGCCGTCGGCGCGGATCGCGTCGCTGACCGCGTGGGCACGTTCCGGATGCTGATTGGCATGGGCGTACACCATCAAGCCCTCCTTTGCCAGTCGCCGGGCGATGCAGGTGCCGAGTCCGCCGCTGGCACCTGTCACGAGCGCGCGCTTCATCGGTGATCCCCGGCGGCCTTGATCAGTGTGATGCGGCCCTGGGCGCAGGTGCGCTCATCCGCATCGAGCTCGAATCGATAGACCGCGTTGACCCCCGCGCGGGCTTCCAGCGTCGCTTGAATCCGCAGCGGTGTCGGCAGCTCATCGAGCCGCGATACGGTCAGCTCCAGGTCGCGCACCGCGCCCATCAGCAGCACAGGGCCACCGTCGAGCACCGCGGAGAGGACGCCGTGCACGGCGGCCGCCTGTGCGGCGTATTCGATGCCGTGAACCGTTGACAACTGCCCTTGGCGACGTAGAGGGTTCGTCGTCGAGCGGTGACTGGACGTCGCGCAGACAATGGACTGCTCGTCCCAGTGCAGCACTTGCTCGAGCAGGCGCATGTCGCCGGCATGCGGGAGATTTGCGTAGATATCGGTCAGCATGCTCATGCCGCGCGAGCCTGTTCGGGACCCTGATCCAGACCCTGATCCGGTTCGGGGGTCAAACGGGCCTCCAATTGTAGGTCGGGCCAATAAGGGAGCCGGACCACCGTCGGCTGCTGCGCGGCGATGGCAGCAAGCAGCGGCAGCGCGCGGGCGGCCGGGTTTCCCGTTCGCATGGCTTCGAGTTCAGCGTCTTGCATCCGTGTCAGTGCTTTGGGGTCGGGATCATCGCAAAGCGCCAGTTCGAGCATCAGCTGCTTCGCGCTCAACCGCTCGGGCGTCAGCACCATCGCGCATGCGAAGGCGCAGGTGAAGGGCCTCTGGGGGTGTAGCAACTCGGGTGCTGGCAGATCGAAGGCGACCAAGAGCACGGGCTCGCGACACATTGCGAGTTGGGTTGCCGCTTCCAGCAGCCCGGCGGCAAAGCTGCCGTCGCCGGCCGCTACGCTGTTTGATGGTCTCTGGCAGCCTTCGGCGATGGACCAATAGCCTGCGACTGCATTGTGCACGGAGTTCTGAAACACGGTCGGCGACGGTAACAGGTGCTGCTGGTAGATCTCTCGGCACATGCTGTCGATCAGACTCATATCGCCATCCGCGGACGCGAAGACGCTCGACAGCGCGGAGGTGTCCAGATTGGCGCCTGCCGTCGCCTGTTGGGCTGCGTCGAGGGCGAGCCGAGTTGCAAGCGTCGCTCTGCGCCGTTCATTCGGTGTCAATGATGCCGGAGGGCGCGCAGACAACGGACTGGCGACATAAGGCTGCTCACCGCGCAATACCGCGCACGCGGAGCTCCACTCGGACAATCCAGGTGCCACGATCCCGAGTGCGAGCGGAGACACGAACATCAGGCCCGTCCAAGCACGAGGGCGCAATTGTTCCCGGCGAAGCCGAAGGAATTGCTCAATACCCGAGAGATGGACTGCGGGCGACTGTTGCAAATCACAGGCGTCGATAAGGCCGGATCGACGGTGGTGGTGTTGATGGTGCCTGGGATCAGTTCAGCACGCAGGCACAGCAGGCACAGGACTGCTTCGACAGCCCCGGCAGCGCCGAGTGTATGTCCGGTATAACCTTTGGTTGCGCTTGCAGTCGGAGCGGTGCCGAATACGGCGTGCACGGCCGCGTCTTCGGACTGGTCATTGGCGGGGGTGCCGGTTGCGTGCAGGTTCACGTAGTCGATCTCACTGCTGCTCAGGCCCGCTGAATCGAGGGCAGCGCGCATGGCCAACGCGGCACCAGCACCCTCAGGATGGGGCGATGTCATGTGATAGGCGTCGTTGCTTTCCCCGTAACCGAGCAGGGCCAGGTCATCACCATCGCCTTGCTCGGTATCCATTTCCAGCAGTGCAAAGGCCGCACCTTCGCCGATGCTGATGCCACTGCGTCCTTCGTCCCAGGGCGTACAGGGGAACGGCGATAACAGCCCGAGTGCTTGAAATCCCATCAAAGTCGTCGCGCAAAGGGTGTCGACACCGCCGACTACGGCTGCATCGCAGAGACCGGCGGCAAGCGCGCGGTGTGCCGCCGCAAAGGTCTTGGCGCCCGATGAGCAGGCGGTGGAGATCACGAGGGCCGGGCCGCGCAGGCCAAGCCGACGGCGGCAGTAGTCGACGAGCGAGCTATACGCATGCGTCTGATTGAACCGCAACGCATCACCGAGCTCCGAGGTTGCGTGTTCGAAATGGTGCCTGTAGCACTGCTCCGTGTGCCGTATTCCGGAGGTGCTGGTGCCAAGGAACAAGCCGATACGGGTGGCACCCCACCGATGGCGTGCGGCGATGACGTGCTCGGCAAAGTCGTCGCCGGCGAGGGCAAGCTCTGCGAGTCGGTTATTGCGGCAGTCGAACGCGATGAGGTCGGGGGGCAGAGAAACGGCGTCGACGCCGTCGACGACACCGATCCATGCGGACGGTAGCCATGATTGCACTGAAATGTCGTCCATGGCAGCGCGACGCAGCCCAGGTCGCATGTCGCGAAGGGCGCTCAGGTGAGGCATGCAGCCGTGCCCGAGCGCGGTCGTCACGGTGTGTGCACGAATCTTGGCGGGCGCGATTTGCATGGTGCTCCGTTCCTGAGTCCGACCAAACGGTCCGTGACGATGCATTCTAGCCAACGGGTTCGCCGGCGGCCAACAGTAAAGACGATGTGTAAGCGCACGCAATGCCGATAGCGACCGTCGAGCCGACCGCTTCTAGCGCCGGGACCTGGGACAGCGCAAGCATTGCGAACATGGCGAAGCTCGACAGTGCGCCAACACTGACCGAAAACACCGTCCGCTGCTGATCGGCGCGATCGACGGCTGGACGACTCAAAAACAGGCTGTAATCGATCGCCAGTCCGGCAACCAGTAATAGCGAAACGAGATGGAACAGATTCACCGCGCCATGCAACAGCAACACCAGTCCAAAGGTGATGGTGACTGCAATCGCGATCGGTACGAGCACCTGCTGCAGCCGCTGCAGACTGCGCAGCGCGAACGCCAGCGTGACGGCGATGATTGCGGCGGTGACCAGCAGCTTGTCGAACGTTTCCGCGAAGAATCCGGACAGCAGCCCTGCGGTTCCGTCGCGCAAATCCAGGTAGGTCAGTCCATGCCGCGCGGCCAGGGCTTGCAACGCACTCACCGATGCATCGCCCGCAACGCCGGACAGCGGCACCAGACCAAGCCAGCCGCCATCGAGTGGTTGCAGCAGCATCGAGACGCGGGCGGCGATCGGGCTATCGGCCAGGTCTTCGGCGCGCAGCGGGGGTAAGCTGCGGGAGCGTTCCACGTCATCTAGGAAAGGTGCGAGCTGGTCAATGCGAAACGGCAGGTCGGCGTTGGCGCGCTCCAGCGCTGCGGCCAACTCTGCGCGGTCGGGCAGCATCGCCTGCCGCAGACGCTGGGTATCCGGGCTAGGCAGCCAGCGGGCGATGTTGTCGAAGCCGTCGATGAGTCCGTCGGCCTGCAGGCGCTGCAGGTCGGGCAGTGCCGCGTTCAGGCGCTCCAGCACATCGGCTTCATCGTCAGCCAGCACATAGAGCAGGCGGGCGACATCCGGTGCCCCGAGCTGCTCGCGGATCAGCCGGTCCTTGTCGAGTTCGGCCTGCGGAACGACGCTCAGTCGGCGGATGTCGGTCTCCCATGGGTCGCCGTGCAGCAACAGCAACAGGCCGACAAGCGGCAAGGCTCGATAGCAACAGCCAAAGCCGGACACGCGCTGAAACCGGGCGCAGTCGAGATTGCAGCAATGCCACCGAGCGCAGCCGGGGCAGACGATAATCGCCAGGCATCAGGCGGAGGCAGCAAATAGCGCGACGTGAGCGCGGCCGTTGCCAATCCGACCGCCGCGAAGATGCCAAGCTGGGATAGCCCCTCGAAGTTGGTCCAGGCCAGGGCGGCGTAGCCGAGTACAGTCGTGACCATACCCAGCAGGAGGGTGTGCCAGACGGTACTGGTCCGCTGTGACGGGTTGTCGGCGGCATGGGCGTAGACATGCACGGGATAGTCCAGTGCGACGCCGAGCAGCGTGATACCGAGGGCCAACGTGATGCCGTGCACGAAGCCAAACAGCAAGGTGACGACAGCGGCGCCGAGCATGATTCCGCTCAGCAACGGCAGCATGCCCAACAGCACGAGGGACGTGGAGCGGAAAGCGAATGCCAGGATCAAGGCAACGGCGATGCTTGCAGCAATGCTGAGCAGCGTTGTTTCGGTCTTGATCTGTTGCTCGGAGCTGATCGCAAAGTAGCCGGGGCCGGCGAGTTCCAGCGACAGACCAGCGCTTTGGGGCAATGAAGCGAACGTGTTCTGAACTTCGGCCGATCGCGAGCCGTTGCGCAGCCAGATCGGACGCTTGCGCGGCCGTTATGACGACCAAGAGCGCATGCCGCCCATCTGGACTGAACCAGACGCCGTGTTGGCGATTTGGGGTCCGCTGCGGAACGAGAGCGCGCAGCAACTGCCGGTAGCAGGCGGTGGGATCGGCGGCCAGTCGCTGCTTGTCGAGCATCGCCATGCCGGAGGCCAACTCGCCGAGGCGCTCTTGCAGCGCTGAACGCAACCCTGCTTCGGTGAGGGCGTCGGCGCAGTCCCGTGGGGGGCCGATCAGGTAGCGGTGGTTAAAGAGGGCTGCGTCGGTGGCCGATGCGTCGAGCGTTGTCTCGCCATTGGCGATCTGAAAAAAGCCTTCTTCGTTGCGAAGCGCTGCCGCTAACGCGCGGCTCGCATCAGCCAAGTCGGCAGAAGGTTGCGCGCCGCTGATACGTAACAGCAGCGTGCGCGCGGCAATGCCGCCGCGCACTTGCGACAGCAGCACTTGGTCCTGCTGCGAAGCGCCCCGCGGCAGGAACTGAGACAGATCCGTCCCGAGACGCAGGTTCAACGCGTTCCAGGCAGCCAGCAACAGCAAGACCGTGAGCCAGGCTGCGAGCACAATCCAGCGTTGCCTCAGCATCGGCGCGACTCAGTCGAGGGTGACCGGTGTTCGTTCCAACAGCCGCATGCGCAAGGTGCGCCGATCGCCATTGGACTCATGGATTGCAATGCTCTCGATGACCGCACCATCGCCGGTGATGCGGATCAGCTGGAAGAGACTGGACAGCCCGATCGCGCGCGGCGTCAGACTCAGGGTCCATTGGTGCGCTCCAGCCTGGTAGTCAAGTTGGTAGTCCTGGCGCAAGCGCGCGAGGTCCCCCGCGAAGATGGCACGCAGGGCGCCGATCATGGCTTCCAGCGGCTTGATATCGGCGATGTCCAACTCGTCGACGACCTTGCCGTCGGCGATCAATCCAATCTTTTCGCCATCGAGCACAAATCCCTCGCCCTGATCGCTGACACGGCGAATGGCATCTGGCGCTGTGTAGACCAGGCGCCCGCGGGTACTGATCACCGTGTCGATCAGGCCGGACTCGACCGTCTCACGGTATGCGACCTCGACCCGTTCGACGCGTCCGAGCATGGTCATCAGCGCTTGCACGTCAGCGGGTTGCTGGGGAGCGGCCGTGGCTGGGAAGCAGAGCAGCGCCGAAATGAGCGCCCCCGCGGCGGCCGCAGCCCCGGAGAGTCGCGTGGGCGCGACTTCAGGCGCTCGCCTGGGGTGCGGAGTCTGGTGCGCCGCCTGGCTCGCCGGTGTCGTCAATGTCCCAGAAGTCATAGAAGTTGAACCAGTTGTAGGGTGCATCGAGGGCGTGGTGCGCAAGCCGATCCGCATAGCGCTGAATCCACTCCCTGAGGGCCGCCTCGCGCCCCGTGCAGCTGAGTTCGATCCGGTCGCTGAGCAGTTCGAAATAGACATCATAGCGGTTACCGCCGCGATAGATGCCAAAGGGCAAAATCACCGGTACGCCGGTGACGGCGGCCAAGCTGATCGGGCCAGACGGAAAAGCCGCCGGGCGGCCGAGAAAATCGCAGATGACTGCTGGCTCATTGGGCATGCGGCGGTCGCCGAGCAAGCCAACGATCCCCCCGGCGTCGAGGTTCTCTTTGACCGCCAGCAACGGGTGCGGCGCGGCCAGCGAGATGACCGAGTCGGCGACGGATGGATTCAACGCATGCAAGAGGTCCGTGATGATCCGATTGTGCGCCGGATACATCAGGATTTTGAGCGGCATGTGCGCTTCATCGATGGCCAGTGCGCGCAAGACTTCAAAGCTGCCGAGGTGCGAGCCGAGCAACAAGAATCCCTGTCCAGCCGCGACCCGCTCTGTGACCAATTCGGGATTGTGCAGGCGAATGTCTAATAGCGCCCTGCGCCCGGAGAGCAGAAAGACCCGGTCGAGAATGGTAGCGGCGAACCAGTGAATATGTCTGGCGACGTCTGTCAGACCCGCTGGCCGTTCGCGGATGTGGCTCAGAAATTGTCGCGACGCGCGGCGCTGTGGACCCGCCTTGATCAGAAAGTACAGCGTAATCGGGTACAGCAATGCGCGTGCCGTGCCGCGTCCAACGTGCAAAGCGATCCACAGGATCAGGTGCAGTGCGGTTCGGCTACCGCGTTCTCGTTGCGTCGACCAGGTCGTCATCGCCTGAACCGTTCAAATCGATGCTGAGTCGAACAGCAGCACGCCGGAGCACACCAGGACCCTGTCGCGGCGACAGGTGAAAGTCAGCGCGGACGCCCTGGCGCCGGGTGCAAAGCATAACGTCAGCACATCGCCCGGCATCACCGGTTGGTGGAATTTGGCACTCGAGACGGTCGACACCGTCCGGCTGCTGGCGGCGAGAATAAGATCGAGCAGCATGGCGCCCGGGACGATTGGGCGACCGGGGAAATGCCCCTCGAATACCGGGTGCTGCGATGGGATTGCGATCGACTCAGTCTGCATCGCCTTCGCTGCCCTGGTCGCGCGTGGTGTCGAGTAGGCGCAGGAGATCTTCGCGCACCAGTTTGCCGGCAGCGTTGCGCGGCAGTCGGTCGACGAAGACGATCCGTCGCGGATAAAACACGGGGTCGATTCGACCCGTGAGACCAGCGATGATGGCTTGCCGATCCATGCCTGGTGCAACGGCGATCAACGCGAGCCGCTCGACCCGCTCCTGCTGCTCATCCGGGACGACAAAGACGGCATCGCTGACGCCGTCGATGGCATTGAGCTTCAGACTGAGATCGGCAAGTGAGGCGCGCTTGCCGCCAACCTTGATCATGTCCGCCTCACGCCCGAGCAACTGAAAGCAGCCGTCTCGTTCGAGTTGCAGAACATCGGCGAGTGGCACCGGATCGTGCAAAAAATCGGCGGTGACCGCGATCCGGTCGCCATCGCGTATCGGTACGACGCTGTCGTACCAGCGCCAGGCAGTGTCTCGACAGGTGTGGCGGCTGGCAATCGAGCCGCTCTCGGTACTCCCGTAGATCTCGAAAACGCGTGTTGACAGAGCGGATTCAGCACGTTCAGCAAGCGTCCTCGACAGCGGCGCTGTCGCCGAGATGACCATGTCGATCGCCGGCCAATCGAGTCCGGCGTCGACGCACGCGGCCAGGTGTATCGGTGTGGTGACCAGAATACGAGCCCCTCGGGCACGCCCAAGTGCGGCGCGGATGTCGGCGGGGAAGAATGGACGCGCCGCGGTGACGCTCAGCCCAACCGTCAGCGGCACCATGATGGAGAGTTCCAGGCCGTACATGTGTTGCGGCGGAACAGTTGCGATGATGCTGGAATCCGGGGTAAAGCCAAAACGTCGCGCGGCGGCGGTGGCGCAACCCACAAGGTCACCCCAATACTTCGGATGCGGCCGCGGGCGCCCCGTGCTACCGGATGTAAAGGCAACAAATGCCTCGGTGTCAGCCGCGATCAGCGGCATTGGCACGCCTGTGCGCGCAGTGCCCCCTGGTTCTTTGATCTGTATGAGCGGAAGCTCGAGGCCATCGATGGGGCTATCGCTGACGCAGACCGCGTCGCTATAGTCGTGCGCAATCTCGTGGCAGGTTGCGGCTAAGCGATTGGCCGGAAATAGACTGACGCTGCCGCGGATGAGACCTGCAGCGAAGGCGAGCGCGAACCAATAGCGATCATCACAGAGATTGATCAGGTATCGGGATGACGGCAAGGTACGACTGAGATGCGTCGCTTTGCCAATGAATTCCTGATGCGAGATCAGGTGTTGCGTTGCGTTGCTGCCTGTTTCGAACAGTGGGCGCTCAGCTTCGAACCCCGGCAACAGTGGCAATGCGCTGGATTGTTCCGACACGAAAGGCCTGCGGCGTAGTCAGCGCAATCCCATGCGTATGGAACCGCGAAGAGAATCGATGAACGAGGTGTGCTCCAAATCTCTTAGTGCCCACAACCGCACGGGATACTCCAGCACGAAGAATAGTGCGATCAGCAAGTAATTGATGAAGTTGGTGAAGACGGACCACAAGAGGGGCGAAGCGAACAGGCCGAGTAATATGCTCTCGACCCCCATCAGGATGAAGAACAGAGTCCAAATGGCCGTGAGCCGATAACCGTAACGCGCGACCGGTTCCGGCAGCGCGCCACGCATCCGCTCGCCGATCCGTGAGACTAGCGCGGTACGTCCGGCAAACAAGGTGCGGCCGAACAGCCAAGCGAGACTGCAGCAGATGACCACGGGCGGAACCCTGAGCATCAGGTCGGCGCTATGGGAGACATGGCCGAGGATCGCCGCCGCCAGGCAGGCGATTGCCAGAGACAGTAGGATGGGCGAGCGTGAACCCGCCAACCAGCCTCCAAGTAGCATCAGGCAGAGCCAGAGTAACGCGGCCGCTGGGATACTGAACACGGTGCCCAGATGACTCACGAATGGGTACGAAACCGCCATCATCGTAAGCATCGAAGCCGGTTTGACCATCAGGCAGCCCGCTGCGACTGAATATAGGCAGTAATGTTCTTGAGCGAGGCGAAGATGTTCTGAATATTGGGGTCTTCAGAGCTAATGGTCACACCGTAGGCTTTGGAAATCGCCAACGCGAGTTCTAGCGCGTCGATCGAATCCAGCCCTAATCCACTGCCGAACAATGCGCTATCGGGCTCAATTTCCGTAATACCAGCCTCTTCGAGCCGTAAGGCGCTAATGATCAGTTGCTCGACTTGTTCGATCGTGGGGTCTGTCGTGGTCGCTGTGTCTTCCATCGGTTGTTCAGTTACTCGTGGCTTTCATTCATGACTTGCGTCAGCAACCAAACATTCTGCACCGCTCGGCAGTTTGCGGCAACTTTCCGTCGAGCGACGGTAGAACGCATCGCCTTCTTCCGTGCGCTGTCGGCAAGCAAACCCGGCGACACCCGATGCGCGTTTGCGAGGCGTGCGCTAATACCTGGGCTGCATTGGCCCAAAAGCCGCGTGTTTACGCGGCTTGCCGGCGAGCCCCGGGATGACGTCGGCGTCTTGCGGAAGGGTGGCGGTGTATTCGGTCAGCAGCCCGAACTTGACTGATCGGGCGACCTGTGTGAACCCTGCTGACCATAATGCGCTGAGAACGACCTCCGGCTCCACGCACTGATCAATGGTGTCCCAGTAGTATTGCATGAGTCGACGGGCCTCGCTGCTACCCGTGACAAATAACGCGATCGTTGGCACCAAATGTTTCAGATAGAGCCGTGAGGCCAGGTAGCCGGCGCGCGATGCCGGTGGCACCATCTCCAGGATCAGCAATCGCCCGCCGGGTCGCAGGACGCGGACAAATTCAGCGAAGGCGACGCCGAGGTCCGCCACATGCCGCAGGGCGTAGCCCATGGTAACAAAGTCGAAACTGCGATCCGGCAGTGGCAGTTGCTCGGCGATGCCCGCGAGCCGATGCCTGACGCCACGGCTGGCTGCGACACCGAGCATCTGCAAACTGGGGTCGAGTGCAATGACGTCTCCGTCAACACCGACCAGCGATTGCGCATGTCCCGCCATGACGCCGGTGCCGCACGCACAGTCCAGAAGCCGCTGGCCGGACCGAACGCCGGCACGCACCATGGCCTCCTGCCGGTATTTTTCGCCCCGGTTCAGGCTCATCCAGGCGTTGATGCGATCGTAGCTCGAGGCGGTGCGGTCGAACAACGCGCGTATATAGCTCACGCGCGCGGCGGCGGTGTTGTAGTGCGCGGCAAGCACGGGGTGGGGCGATAGGCTCGGTTTGTCGTGCGGTTGATGGTCCATGTTTATTCTTCAGATCGGCGTGCTTGCGTGGTGCGGCGCCTGTGCGGCTGATCGCGCCCGGGGATCGCATCATGCCCCTCGATCTCGATGTGCAGGGCGTCGCGACAAATGTCTCCGTGGAGATACATGATGCGCGCATCACCAGCGGTCCAGGCACGCAGGATGGCGTCGACCTCCTGCATGCTGCTGGGGTCGCGAAGGTACACCTTGAGCAATCCCGGCGGGCGACGTTTCCGCGTTTGCGACGCGATCGGCGTGTTGTCAATGACCGACTCCAGATTACGTATCGTCTCGAGCAGTTGTCGCTTCAGATCTCCCGGGTGCATGCTGATGTGGCCGACGATACTGGCAGTGCCTGAGATGGCGAGCTGCCAGGGCTGCTGCGGACCGGTATAACACATGGCCCGAGCGAACGAGGGTGGACGTGGGCCGTAGGTAGAGGGGTAGTGGTAGGCGCTCAACTGCCGCGGATTTTCGATCGGCGTCCCGTTGCGTCTGGCAGCCAGCAGATGGACAGATAGTCCGGCTGCATCGCAGCCGATTGCGGTTGCGGCAGGAAAGCTGCGCTCAGGGATTGCGCAGTCCGCAAATGCCATCGCGCGCCCCTGACAAAAGGCTTGATAGCGCTCCATGCCCCGCTCATGCGCGGTGATGTGAGGAAGATAGTTCCAAATACGCAGGAGGTGAGGGCAGTCTGTCTGCCCAACGAATTTCAGGAGGCGTCGATAAGCCTGGTGGGTGAGCCGCCTGATGTCGGTGGCGGAAGTTTCGGCAACGAGCAGATGTGCGAACAGGAATTCGTCTCCCAGCGCGTATCCGATCTCGTCAACCCATCCTGCCTCATTGACCGCTGGCAGGCGCCAAATCTCGCGGCTAAGCCCATCCCCGATGACCGGCGTACCGATGGTGATCCGCCGCGGATCATCGCCATACCGGCCGTGCTGCGTGCTGTAACCAATATCGGCGAGCAGGGTGTTGCTGGACGGAGAAGCGCTCCGCGCGAATTGGACCATCGCGGCAGCGCCTTCGCCGAACAACCGGGCTTCTGGGTTGACCCGGCTGAGGCGTGCCAGTGCCTCAGTCATGGTGCCTTGACCGCCACACAGCTGACTTCGCTGGGCTCCTGCACGCCGCCCCTAGCCTGCGGAATGCCGAGACGCTGACCGAGTCCGAGGTCAGGGCGCGACCACCAGGGACTCTCGGTCAGGACCGTCTTGCGGCCAAGCTGGAAGCCGACGTCGCGCACCAATTGAAGGTAGTCGGCAGCGCTGCGTTGTGCCTCGCACGGGTGGCGAAACAGGGCGCGCACGACGCTCGATTCGATGAAGCAACGACAAGACTCGGCCAGAAATAACAGGCCGCCTGGTCGGAGTACGCGATACATCTCCGCCAGCGCATCACGCTGCTGCACCATGTGATGCAACACTTGATGGCAGAGCACCATGTCGACCGAGCCGTCGGCGAGAGCGATCTTTGTCGCGGAGCCCTGTTCCAGAATCAGCTCGGCAGTGGTTTCCGCCCCGATCTTCTGGCGGCCGATCTTGATGAGGTCGGCGTCAATATCGATGCCAGTGATTCGCCGAGGCGCGAACGCGGCGTCAAGCAGTGGCAACGCCATCCCTTGTCCACAGCCGATATCGAGAATATGCGCCGCGACAGCCGGTTGGCGCGGGGCCATCCGCTTGAGTTTGTCGAGCGCCTCGGCGAGCACGTATTCGCGCCAAATGCCGGTGCCCAAAAACCAGCGCCCAAAACCTGTCTCGCGCACCCACTTGTCAGCCGAATAGTCCTGTTCGCGGGGGGCTGGGCCTGTTATTCGGTGTTCCATTCCCATTGTTTGACTTCGACCAGATTGTCGGACTGAAACAGAAACCATGTCACGACGAAACCGATCGTGAACCCAGAATTCTGTTCGACCAAAGGGCTATCTTCGAAAACTGCGCCATGCACGGAGTCGTACACCGCATAGAAGCTGATCAATTTTTTCAGGTCGCGATGGTACAGACTGGCGCGAACCCGTGTGCCACCAAATCCCGGGTCGGCGTCGTAGGCTGGCCGTTGCGCGGTCGCGTCTGCCGGGTTCACCTGATAGTAGTAGCGGTGGAGCCCGCCGGACCCCCAGAGCGCCTCGCCGCTGAGCGACCACTTCCAGGGCCTTTCGAAGAGGTCGATCTGGCGTCGGTAAGACAGTCGAGGGGTTACTGCGAGGCCAACATAGTCAACGCCGTTGCCAATGGACAAGGCGGCCCGGACCGGGGCGTCCAAGATAATCGATTGCCCGGGGCTGGAGGACTTCCACGCCTTATATCTGAGCATGGGGCCAATCTCCAGGATCGGGTCTAGGTCGTCCATCCCCTTGCGCGCTTCGTTGTCACTCGTCACAGGCACGTTGCCGTAAACGCTGAAATCAAGCCGCAAACGGCTGGATTCGCGCAGAATGCCTTTGATGCCTTCCTCATCGGCCTGCACATGACGGCCGCGGTAGATGGGTATGATGAAAGGATAGGGATAGGTGCCCGCCTCGCTAGAGCCGCGATAGTCCGGTATGCGGATCACTCCGCCACCCAAGCCCAGCTCCCACATCGGCAGCTTTTCGGCGGAGTCAGCGGGGCTGCTGGCGATCAGGAAAATGACCAACAAGCTCGCGGCATTGAGCCGTGTCCTTGTAGAAAACATCTTTTACTATCAGCGAGTCCAGCAAACATCGCGAGCGCAGAGGCATCGCATCGCCTTTAACGCGCGGGGATGCCAAGCAGAAACCCCAGCGTAAACGAGTTTGGAGGTTGCGCGAGATTCATACGGCAGTCAAGGCCCATCATTCCCCCAAATCGCACTGCTGGCGGAGTGCCGGATGAAGGCCAGGAGGCAGGTTTGCCTGCGATTTGAGAGGAGAACGCGCGCTTCGTGGCACAGTTGGATTGCGCATAGAGAGCACCTGATCGTGACCGGTTGATCGTGGCGTTGATCTGATGCGGAACAATGTCACCGACGGCATCTTCGCGCCGGCTAGTCGGGAACTTCGTGCAGTTGTATGGTATGCCCCTATGAACACTATCCCGACCATCAGTGATGCCGACCGCGAGCCGGCGACGCGTCCGCGCGCATCCCTCGGCGTGCGATTTCTCGGCTGGTTCCTATTGTCTAGCAGCTTGGGCTTGGTGTCGTGCCAGTCCCTATTTTTCATGTGAGGGGCGACCAGTGAACGACAACCGTCCGACCGCACCGGCTCGGCCGAAACGCGATCTGCAGGATCTGCTGAACCGGGCACGTGGCGCGAATTTGGACCTGGATCTGCGCATCGACGATCTGCCCGCGACGCGGGGGGCTAATCCGGCGCCAGAGTCATCTCGTTCGCCTGTCCGCCAGTCGTCCGCAAGCCGGCCTGTCCGCCAGGCTCCATTCCGTCCGGTCATGTTGTGGGTGTTGTCGGCGCCGCTACCGCTCGCAGCGCTGGTGGCGCTGGGTGCTGGCCATGTCAGCGGGTTTGTCGGCGATGCGGCGGCCTGGGGTCTGATCGCCGCCTCCGCGGTGCTGACCCGGCTCGGCTTCGCCGATGCCGAGAGCGGTCGCGAGCGGCGCTTCTCCCGCCAGCTGCGCCTGCCGCTGCGCAATCTTGCGGCGGCTGCATTGGGGTTGGGCACCTGCGTCGCCGCCGTGTTCGGCGTCGGTCATGTCCTGCCCGTTGGTATCGGCTTCGGCGCGGTGGCCGTGCTCGGTTATCACCTGGCCTACGGACTGGAGCCGATGCTGCAGGGCACGCGTCTGACTGCGACCGACAAGGAATCCCGCGCTGTCGCCGAGGCGCTAGCCGAGGCCGAGGGCCGATTGATCAACATCGATCGGGCCGCCGCTGCCATCGGCAATCCCGAGCTTCGACTGCGGCTGCTGCGCATCGCGGATCAGGGCCGCGGCATGCTGGAGCAGATCGCGGAGCGTCCGTCCGATCTGCGTCGGGCACGACGCTTTCTGACCGTGTTTCTGGAAGGGGCGGAGCAGGTCACTGACGGCTATGTGCGTAGCCATCGGCACGATGAGTCCGGCGAACTGGAACAGAACTTTCGCAACGTGCTGGTGAGTATCGAAGAGCAGTTCGCGCGCCAGCGCCAGCGCCTGCGCCAGGCCGACGTGCTCGACCTAGACGTGCAGATCGAGGTGCTGAAGAAGCAGTTGGAGCAGGAAGGGATTCGCTAGCCTGCCAGTAACCCGCCGGCGGAGATGCCGGCAGGTTTGCTTCCGATCAGCCAGGCCCTTCGAGCTGCTCGAAGATGCACTGAATGGCGCGGTCGTTGTTTCCGACCGGGTAAAAGCTGTTGATGTCGTTGGTGAAGGTCGCCTTGTCGATTTCACCGGCCGAGAGCTTGCTGGCCTCGTCCATAAAGTAGGTGTCGTCGCTGTTCGCGCTCAGCAGATAATCGATCGGCTGGGTGCCGATGTTGAACTTGCCGCAGCTGGTGCTGATCTGATCCAAGAATGCGTTCGACGCGGGCCCCTCCGGCGCGACCAGGCCGCCGCCGCAACCGGCGAGCGCGAGGCTTGCGCCGATGAGCGCCGGCAAAAGGAGCTGTGTTTTCGACTGCTTGGGGTTTGGATGCTTCATGGTTTGTGCTCGCTGTGGTGTGGTTGTCGTGTCTCGAACGGCGCATCGCGGGTCAGGCCTCTGTGAGGCCCAGGAATGCGAAGATCCGCGCCCGGACGTAAGGATAGAAAGGGTTCCAGCGTAGCCGCAACATCTCCGATGCAGGAATCTGGAGCACGCCGCGCTCGCCGCGCAGCGCGATGTCGCTGAGGTGGATGCCCGGACTTTCTCTGCATGGGATGACCGCCGTACAGGGCGTCACCGGGTGGAAACGGCAGCGCGACATGGGACAGGGAGTAGACGTCGTCCGGCCAGGATAGGCCGAGCTTGGCCTCACTGAGTTCGGCCTCGCCGACGCGTTTGCTGCGTGAGACTGCGGCGTGACTGCGATTGTTTTCGTTCCACCAGACTCAGCGTGAAGGTCAGCCCGGGGTCGGCGCGCAGCGTCTCGATCGCGGCCATGGGGTCGGACTTCATGATCGGCTCCATCTCCGCCTCGCGGTTGATGTCAAACAACACCAACTCATGGTCGCCGGCTGGTAGGCGCTCGAACAGGCTCGTCACCAGAGCCGGTGTCGAGACAGTGGCGTCGACGATCGACGAGAACGCGAGGATCGGCGGGAGCTGTTGCAGGCTGCTGGCCTTGGTCACCCGGTCCAACCCCAGCTGGATCTGTTTGGTAAGGCGGTAGACGACGTCGCCGGCGTTGACCGCGAAGGACCCATATTTGAACGGATCGTACTCGGGGAGCACCGAGTTCCAGTTGAGTTGTTCGATGCCCAGCAGGTTGCCGATGCGACCCTGCCAGACGGCCAGTGCCGCCGCCGGGCTCACGCCGATGGCCGGCGAGATCAGCACTAGGCGGCTTGCCTTCGGCAGCGACAAATCTTCCACCGCCGAGAGGGCGTAGTGCACCGCCAGCGCGGCGCCATTCGAGTAACCGACGATGTAGATCGGCACGCCGTCGGTCTGCTCAGCGAGGTATCGCATGGCAAGCCGCACCGCGGCGGCCATGTCCTGCCAGCGCACTTCCACCAGCCCCGACGGTGCCGTACCGTGACCCGGGATGCGCAGCCCCAGCACCAGAGCGCCCGCGGCGTTCAGTTCCTGGCCGAGACTGCGCAGGCTGTACGGGGAGTCGGACATGCCGTGCAGCAACAGCACCGCCGCCCTCGGCGTCTGCGCCGGCAGTACGAAGCTGCGGTTCCAGTTCGGCGACCAGC
>CAVOGV010000020.1:0-93525 GCA_963695445.1 uncultured Gammaproteobacteria bacterium
GGTTTGCAACCCCGTCCCGAACGCTTGCCTGCCCGACCAGGGAAATCCGGGGCTCGCGTCAGAACGTTCCGTCCGGGGCGAATGCCCCGTCCGGCCAGCAGCCGACACCGCGCCTACTATACGCCCGGCCGCCACCGGGCTATGCTTCGGCTTGATCCGCACCGCACCCGGCCACCCTGAAACGCCGTTGTAACCCCGGTTGCCACCGCAAACCTGCGGGCTCTGTCACCCCGACGACCAGCATTCCATGAGAGTCCTTGCTGCTGTGCTGACGCTGCTGTGTTGGCTACCCCTGCCCCAGTCTGCCGCGGCCCAGGGTGTCGAGCTGACCCAAGCCGAGCGCGACTGGCTGGCCGCGAACCCCCGTATTCTGCTCGGCAGCGACGCCGGCTGGCGCCCCTTCGTTTGGCGCGAGGACGACGGCAGCGCCGTCGGCATCGAGGCCGATTTGATCGCGCGCATCAACGCGCTGACCGGGGCCAATCTCCAACTGGTGCTGGGCGAATGGGCCGACATGGTCGCGCGCGCCGAGGCCGGCGAGCTGCATGGCCTGGCGGCCTCCGCCCGCCATGCCGAGCGGGCCGAGCGCTTCCTGTTCAGCGTCAGTCCGTACGCCACGCACAAATTCATCTTCACGCGCCAGGGCAGCCCCATCGCCTCGATGGCGGACCTGTCGGGACGGCGCGTGGCCGTGCTGCGCAGCAACCTCTCGGACCTGAAGTTGCTCGATGCCTGGCCGGACATCGTCCGCGTGGAACTCGACAGTCCGTTAGACCTGGCGGTGGCCGTGCAGAACGCCGAGGTGGATGCGGCCATCTCCAGCGCCAATCTGGTCTGGGTCGCTACCGAGAACATGCTGCCGAATCTGCACCTGGCGTTTCCGGTGCCCGGCAGCAGGATCGACCTGCGCTACTCCATCGGCAAGGCCCACGCCCCTTTGCTCGGCATCATCGACAAGGCGCTCACGGCCATCGAGCCGGTCGAGATGATGGCGATCCTGCGCAAGTGGGGCGACGCGGAGTCCCCGAACATCGCGCTCAGCGCGGATGAGCGTGCCTGGCTTCGGGAGGAGCACAGCGTGCGCGTGCGCATTGGCGAGCACCCGCCCTGGGAGATCAACAGGCCCGAGCCCCAGGGCATGGCGGTCGACTATCTGCGCATCATCGGCAAGCTGTTCGACATCGATTTCCGCTTCGTGCCCGCCGCGGACACCTGGGTCGAAGGCTTCGAGGACATTGCCGGGGCACATCGCCACTATGATCTGCTCCCGGCCGCCAAACGCACCGACGAGCGCCTAGCCACGCTGGCCATGAGCCAGGACTACCTGACCTCCCCCTGGGCCATCTTCACCCGCACGGATACGCGCGACATTCACGCACTCAACGACCTGCGAGGCAGAACCGTTGCCGTCGAGCGCGGCTATGTCATGCAGGGCCTGTTGGAAAGCGCCGAGCCTGCCATCGACTTGTCCGTCCACGACAGCACCAAGGACGCGCTGCTGGCCGTGTCGACCGGTACCGCCGACGCCTATGTCGGCAACCTGCTGGTCACCGATTACCTGATGCAGGCCCTGGGCATCACCAATCTCAGGATGGCAGGCCCCACCGCTTTCGGCGAGCACAAGCAGGCGATGGTCACGCGCAAGGCCTGGGCGCCGCTGATCTCGCTGATCGACAAGGGGCTGGACGCTATCCCCGCCGAGCAGCACATCGCCATTCGCCAGCGCTGGCTGGCCTCGGTAGCCGACGGCGGCATGCAGGCGCCGCTGGACCTCAGCTCTGAAGAACGCGCCTGGATCGCGGCCCATCCGACCATCCAGGTCGGTGCCTACCCGCTGCCGCCCTACATGCAGGCGCGCGATGGGCGGGTGGACGGCTATCTGGTCGAGCTGATGCGGGCCGTGGCCGCCCGGGCCGGCCTGCGTGCCGAATTCCAGGTCGCGCCACCGGCAGAGCTGCTCGACGACATCGCTGGCGTCGGGCTGGACGCCACCCTGGCCGTCGACCCCATGCAGAAGCCCGAGGCACAGCTGGAACGCTCCAAGGCGTCCGTCGGCTTCGTCTTTCAGGTCTTTGCCCGCAAGCAAGACCGCGACATCCAGGGCGTGGAATCCCTGGCGGGCAAGACCTTGGCGACCTACCGGGGCAACCCATGGAACGCCCACTTCCCCGAGCTGCTGCCGGACACGCGCATCGTCACCGCGGCCGACGTCGAGGCGATGTTCCGCTTGGTCGCCGACGGCCACGCGGACGCCGCCATACTGGAATCGGCGTCGGGCAAGGAGACGCTGCGGCGCCATCTGCTCACTGGCCTCGAGCCCAAGGCGGATGCGGTGCTTGGCGGTCGGAAGAGCTACCCGATACACGAATGGGGCGTCGACCGACGCCTGCCCCTGCTGGCTTCGATCCTGGACAAGGCCCGCGCACGGATGCCGGATGCCCAGCTGCAGCGCATCTGGAACCGCTGGTTCACCCAAGCGACCGGCGCCGGCGAGGTCGATCTCAACGTCGCGGAGCGGGCCTATCTGGACGCGACGGTCTTTCGCCGTGCCCTGGCCTCGGCCTGGATGCCGTTCGATTTTGCCGATGCCGACGGCACGCCGGCGGGTGTTGCCGAAGACTACTGGCGGCTGATCCGCGACAAGCTCGACCTGCAGGAGACCGCCGGCGAGCGTCGGCCGTTCGGCGACATCCTCGCGGCCATGGAGCAGGGTGCCATCGACCTCTACGCATCCACCACGCGGACCGCGGACCGCGAGCGCTACGCCCTGTTCTCCGACCCCTACGAGCGCTACCCCATCGCCATCGCCGGCGCCGCCGACGCGGGCCTGTTCGCTGGCACCGCGTCCCTGGATGGGCGGCGCGTCGCGGTGGGCCGAGACTACAGCGCATACCATCTGCTCAAGGCGCGCTCTCCGGGGGTCGACTTCGTGCTGGTGGACGACACGCGCGCGGCGCTGGAGGCGGTCGCGGCGGGCCGGGCCGAGTTCGCGGTGGACATCCTGCCGGTGCTGAATCACCAGATCGAGGGCTTCACGCCGGGGCGGGTGAAGCTGGTTGGGGTCACCGACGTGCAGTTCCCGCTGCAGGTCATGGTGGGCCGGCGCCAGGCAGCGTTGCTGCCGCTGATCAATCGCGCCATCGCCGCCATCACCCCCCAGGAGCGCGCCTCCATTCACAATAAGTGGCTGCTGCGCCAGCTAGTCACCGCCCCCGACTACAGCCTGGTGTGGCAGGTGCTGGCGGTGGCGTTGCTGATCCTGGCGACCATCCTGTACTGGAACCGCCGGCTGCGTCGCGAGGTGGCCCGCCGCAGGCAGGCGGAGGCCGAATCGCTGCGCGCCAAAGACAGGGCGGACCGGGCCAGCCGCGCCAAGGGCGACTTTCTGGCCAACATGAGCCACGAGATCCGCACCCCGCTGAACGCCGTCATCGGCCTGACCCGCCTGTCGCTGGAGACCGATCCGGCGCCGAGGCTGCGCGACTACCTGAGCAAGATCGACCTGTCCGCTCGGACCCTGCTCGGCCTGATCGACGACGTCCTCGACCTCTCCCGCATCGAGGCGGACAAGCTGCGACCGCGCCGGGAGCCGCTGGCGCTGGACGCGGTGCTCGCGCGGGTGCGGGCGATGGTCGAGCAGCAGGCCGCCGAGAAGGGGCTCGAGCTGCGCATCGAGGGGCCGGCGGAGCCGGTCGGCACGCTCCTGGGCGACGACCTGCGCCTCACCCAGGTGCTGCTGAACCTGGTCGGCAACGCGGTCAAGTTCACCGCGCGGGGCCGCGTGACGCTGGCCACCTGGGTGGAGGACGAGAACGAGCGCGAGCTGCAGTTGGCGTTCACGGTCACCGACACCGGCATCGGTATTCCCGAGGAGCGCCGTGCCGACCTGTTCGATGCCTTCACCCAGGTCGACAACTCGGCCACCCGCGGCCACGGCGGCAGCGGTCTGGGACTGGCGATCAGCGCGCGCCTGGTCGCACTCATGGGCGGTCGTCTTGAGCTGGAATCCATCGAAGGCAAGGGCAGCTGCTTCTGGTTCAGCCTGGTGTTCCCCCGGATCGCGGAGGAGATTTCGGTGGCGACCGCGCCGACGCCGACGGCGCTGCGCGGTATGCGTGTGCTGGTGGCCGAAGACGACCCGGTGAGCCAGTTACTGGCGCGCGATCTGCTGGGCAGGCGCGGCGCCTTGGTCACGCTGGCTGCCACCGGTACCGAGGCCGTCGCCGCGGCGGCCCGCGGCGACTTCGACATCGTGCTCATGGACATGCGCATGCCGGAGATGGACGGCTTGGAAGCATGCCGGCGTATCCGCGCCCTGCCGAACGGCAGTCTGCCCATCGTCGCCCTGACCGCCAATGCCCTGGCCGAGGAGCGCGAACGTTGTCTGGCCTCGGGCATGGACGGCTACCTCACCAAGCCGCTGGAGCCCGAGACCCTCTACGCTGAGCTCTGCCGCTGGCTGCGCCCCGCGTCCGACGAGCAGGACATTCCGCAGCCGGCGCCCGCTGCTGCCGCGCGGCCCGCGCTGCCCGGCTTCGATGCGCCCAAGGTCTGGCACTGGCTGGACCACGCACCCGATGCCTGGTCCGTGATGGTGCGGGCCTTCGTCGGCGAATACCCGGCGACTGTCGCCGCCATCCGCACCGCGCTGGACGCCGGCGACCGAGCGCAGGCGGCCGACCTGCTGCATCGCCTACGCGGGGGCGCAGCCGCGCTCGGCGCCCAGGGCCTGACCGAGTCGGCGGAGCGCCTCGAGCTGGCCTTGGCGAGCGACGCGCCCATCGATGCCGACCTGTGCGCCGACCTGTTCGCCCGCGCGGAGGCCGCGCTGACCGTGCTTGCGCGGCTGCAGCCCCCGACCGCAGCGCGTCCCGTCTCGATCGACGCGCATCGAGTCTCTGAGACAGAGCCAACGTCCATGTGATATCGATCTGAATCCCTTTTCCGTTGCCTCGACCGGCGCGGTTCGCTGCGCTCGCCGCACCCTGCGGGACTGGTTGCCCGAGGGCGCGGAATCGCGTTGCCGCGTGGTGGCAGTAGGGGTAGTATCACGGGTAGCATTCGTTGGAGGAAACCCCTTGCGCACCGAGAAGTTGTCCATTTCGCTCACCCCCGAGGCGATCGGGGTGATTGATGCCTATCGCACCGCCCATGCGATCAAGAGCCGGTCCCAAGTCATTGAGCAGGCGTTGCGTCGGCTGCGCGAGGATGACCTGGAATCGGCCTACCGGGAGGCATCCGCGGCCGATTCACCGGACTGGGACACGACGACCGGCGACGGACTGTCGCATGAAACGTGGTGAGATCCTCTATGCCGATCTCGGCTCCACGGTGGGCTCCGAGATCAACAAACGCCGCCCGGTGCTGATCGTGAGCAACGACGCCAGTAACCGCGCGGCAAGCACCGTCACGGTCTTGCCCATCACGTCCAACCTGGCCCGGGTCTATCCCTTCGAGGTCGCCCTGTCGCGGGCGGACGCAGGCCTGCCCAAGGATTCCAAGGCCCAGGCCCAGCAGATCCGCACCATCGCGAAGGAGCGCATCATCGGCAAGCCGCTGGGCCGACTCGCGGCGGAAAAGCTGCGGGAGGTCGACGCGGCGATCCGTTTGCACCTGGCGCTGTAACCGACACGTTCGACTAGAATTCGACGCTCCCATTGCCGCGGACCGCTGACCTCCGGTCGGCCAGGGCGCGCTAGCGGCCTTGAGGGCGTGCCGCAGACCAGCGGAGTCGCGCCAAACGAACGTCGCTTGGCTACGACGAGCCGAGTAAACTCCTTGATGCTATCCAATGCTTGCCGAAGGGTCAGGTTTCGACGGCGATAACGTGCTCACAATCCGCAACACAAGAGGCAGAGATGGACTTTCTTGCGGTGATTCGACAGGTCCGCTGGGCGCTGGACGCGGCGCAGATCCGCTACGCCTTGATCGGTGAGTTTGCGATGGCGTTACGGGGGTCGGCGCAAAACGGCAACAGGCTGGATTGGGCGCTGATGACCGACTACCTCGATATCTTCGGGTTGCGGTCTGAACTGGAACGCATGCGAGGCTGGTATGGCAAGACTGACCGCGGATGACCGCGCCGCGTTTCGGCGCCTGACCGAGACCGGCTGGGTGCAATCGCCGGCGGAACGCAGCCCCCAGCTGGTCGCGCCGACCACCGAGGCACGCTATCGCTATTGCTTGTGGGCAACGGAAGCGTCGAAATGGTTCAAAGGCACCAAGCCCGTGCGCTTCGGCGGTACCAACTGGAAACTGTGATTAGCCGAGACGACCACAGCGTTCGACAAGCGCGCCCCGGAGTCGAATCGAACGCAATGCCGATGAGACCGGGACTACCTGGCCCGTCCACCCCAAGGGTCTGTGCGCCGGGTCGGACCCTGTGCTCGTTGGCCCTGTGTGCCCTGCTGGCGACCGCGGGCGCGCAGCGCGCGCGGGCCGCAACGCCCGCGGTCGATGACCTGTTGCAACTGCCGTTCGAGGATCTGCTGCAGGTGCAGATCCGCTCCGCCGGCAAGCGCGAGGAGGAGATCCGCGACATCCCCGCCAGCGTCACCATCGTCACCCGCGACGAGATCGCCCGCTACGGCTGGCAAACCCTGGAAGACCTGCTGCGCCATGTGCCGGGCTTCTTCCTGATCGACAACACCGAGGATCGCTTCATCGGCACCCGCGGCGCGGTCGGCGGCGGGGTGCAGTTCCTGGTCAACGGCATCGCGCAGCATCCGTCGCGACAGAAGACCCTGACGGTGCCGGAGATCGCGCGGTTGAACGTGCCGGTCGAGGCCATCGACCGCATCGAGATCATCCGCGGGCCGATGTCGGTGATCTACGGCAACAACGCCTTTCAGGGCGTGGTCAACATCGTCACCAACGACATCGGTGCCAACGGCTCACGGGCATCGCTGAGCGTCGGCACCCGCGGCACGGGCGGGCTGTTCGCGCGCGTCGGCCAGGCCGGCGACGACGCTGACTGGGTGCTGAACGCCGGCGCACGCAAAGACGACGGTCTGACCGGCAGCTACGCCGACATGATGAGCCCGGCACAGCTCGCCGGCTTGGACCCGGCCATGCATCGGGACATGGACGGCGATGTGGATCAGCAGGAGGCGAGCCTGGAGTTCTCGGGGCGCTGGCGCGACCTCAGCACCGATCTGCGCTGGACGCGGCGCGACTACGGCATCTATGCCTTCACGCCGGCCTTCGACGACGGCACCCGCATTCGGCTCGACACCTGGCACGCATCGCTGGGCTGGGCGCATCGCTTCAGCGACAGGCTTGGGCTGCGCGTCACCGGCACCCACAGCCAAGAGCACTACGACGTCTATCAGGCGGATTTTCTGCTCGCCGAGCTCGACGGTGATCAATATCAGACCTCCCGCCGCTGGGAACTCGAGGCGGACCTGCACTGGCGTCCGCGGCGCCAGATCGACGCGCTGTTCGGTTATCGCTTGCTGCGTATCGACGGACTGCGCAACCGGGTCGGCTTTCAACCCGTGATCGACGTCACGGACAGGCTCGACGGCTACAACATGCAGGACCTGTTCGCCGAGACCAGCTGGCAGTTCGACCCGCGCCTGCGCCTGGTCGCCGGGGCCCGGCTGACGCTGCTGCCAGCGGCCTATCGCAGCCAACGCGTCGACCGGGACAACGGGCCAGGTCACCAACAGGACACTGCGCTCGGATGACGAGCACCAGCTCAACGGCCGCCTGGCGCTGTTGTGGAGCCCAAGCGCGGATCAGGTGGTCAAGCTGATCTGGGCCAGCGCATCCCAAGACAGCGGAGACAGCGCTTTCGCCGAACTGGAGCAGATCCAGACCCTGGAGCTCAACGCCACGCTGACGCGCCCGCGCTGGATGCTGAGCGGGAGCCTGTTCCAGAACCGCACCAACAACATCGCGCGCACCATTCAGGAGTTCGACACCGAGACCGGCGCTTACACCTCGGTGGACGACAACAGCGGCCGCTGGCTCACCCGCGGACTGGAGTTGATCGCGGATGTCCGGCCGCTGCCGGCGCTGAACCTGTCGGCCAGCCTGACCTGGCAACGGACCGAGGACCAAGGTACGCGATATCGACCCCGGCTACTCCCCCGCCCTGCTCGCCAAGCTCAAGGCCGACTACAGCCACGGCGCCTTCACCTATGCCGCCTATGCCCAGTACGTGGACGCGATGGAGGCGGATTGGGACTTCGTCGCCGGACCCGCACAAGGCGTGATCGAACGCATCGGCGAGCAAGTACCGGGTTATTGGAACATCGGACTGAACCTGCGCTGGAACCCGGGCGGACACCCGAATGCACCCGGCCCCTATGCGGCGCTGAACCTATCGAACCTGCTCGACAGCGACAACCGCTACCCCGCCAACGAATTGACCGATCTCGACCGCGGGCTGATCGGGCCGGGGCGGACGCTGACGGCGACCGTGGGTTATGGGTTTTGACGCGAGGGACGCGCGTTGCACCGAAAACTAGCGTACGCTTTCACGTACCTTTCACAACGAGCAAGACCATCATGACCATTCTCAACGCGACGGAGGCGAGGGCCAGGCTCTACAGCCTGATCGATGAAGCCGCGGCGTCACATGAGCCGGTCATCATCAAGGGCAAGAGGGCCAGCGCCGTGTTGATTGCAGAAGAGGACTGGCGAGCAATCACCGAGACCCTGCACCTGCTCTCCATTCCGGGAATGCGCGAGTCGATACAAGCAGGCATGAAAACACCGACGACCGACTGCAGCAAGGATCTCGACTGGTGAGTTGGCGATTGGTGTATACCAAACAAGCGCAAAAAGACGCAAAAAAGCTTGCTGCATCAGGCCTGAAAGACAAAGCACGGAAACTGCTGGAGCTGCTTGAAGTTGATCCTTATCAGAACCCTCCGGGTTATGAAAAACTGCTCGGCGACCTGGCGGGCGCGTACTCCCGCAGGATCAACATCCAGCATCGTATCGTTTATCAAGTGCTCGAAGACGAGCACATCGTGAAGATTCTCCGCCTGTGGACGCACTACGAATGATGCTCTCCGCAACAACGCGTTGATGGTTCCGAGCGCCGAACGTATGCGCCACACCCGAACTGCGAGCGCATGACCGCTCCCCGCCATCGCGCCGCCGTCTGGCTGCTGCTGGCGCTCGCCCTGCTCCTGCCCTGGCGCTCAGGCCTTGCGGCCGACGACCTGGAACAGGGACTCAAGGTCGCCTATCTGTACAACTTCACCCGCTTCATCGAATGGCCGGCGGCGAGCCTGGGCGAGCACTTTCGATATCGTCGTGATCGCGCGATCCGGCCCTGGCGCGTGCCCTGCGCGCGCTGGAGCAGCCGGACAAACAGGTGCAGGGGCGGCCGATTCGGGTGCGTCGCCGTGACCAGCGGCGACCAGGTCGACGACGCGCAGATCCTGTTCATCGGTGCCGCGGCAGCGGGCGAGCTGTCGCGGCTGCGCGCGCGCACCGACGGGCAAGCCGGTGCTGTTGGTCGGCGACAGTCCCGGGTTCGCCAAGCGCGGCGTGGCCATCAATTTCTTCCTCGCCCCGGACATCCTCGGCGATAGCCGGCGGCTGCGATTCGAGATCAATCCGAAGGCGCTCGCGGGTCGGCAGCTCCGGGTCTCGGCGCAGCTCTACGACGTGGCGGAGATCGTGCGATGAGACGGCCACGCTCCATCCGCACCCGTCTGCTGCTGGCATTGATGCTGATGACGCTGTTGACGCTGACCATCGCCACCGGCCTGTCGGCCTTGATGGACCTGAAGCTGTTCCGCGACCACATGCTGCGCGATCTGCAGGTGTTGGCCGCGGTGGTCGGCGAGAACTGCGTCTCGGCGCTGGTGTTCGACAGCCCGACGAGTGCCGAGCGAAATCTGACCACGTTGGCGCGTGAGTACCAGGTGCAGACGGCCACGCTCTACGACGCCGACGAGACGCCCTTTGCGCGCTGGCAACGGGCACCGGCCGATACGCCAAGCCGGGCATTGGCGGTCGTGATCGAGCACCCGCTGCAGTTCGATCAGCGCCCGGTCGGCCGTCTGGTCTTGGAGGTACGGCTCGAGGAGCTGGCGCACCAGGCGCGCAACTATGCCTGGTTCGCGTCCGCGCTGGCGCTGCTGACGCTCGCCGTCGCGCTGTTGCTGGCATTGTGGTTGCAGCGGCGCATCGCGCGGCCGATCCTGAATCTGGTGGACGCAGCTCGAACGGTCTCCGAACGGCAAGACTTCTCGCTGCGCGTGCCGACGCCCCGCGCCGAACGCGAGATCGGCACCCTGGTCAAGAGCTTCAACCAGATGCTGGCGCAGATCGAGCAGCGCGAGGCGGCGCTCGATCAGGCCAACAGGACGCTGCGGCGGCTGGCGACGGATTTATCGTTGCTGGAAGAGAGCGAGAAGGCACGTCTGGCCGCCGAACTGCACGATGGCCCGATGCAGAAATTGGCGTTGGCACAGATGCAAATCGACGCCGCCGCCGACTACGATGAAGACGACGACGCCGACAGCCGCAATGAGGCCGCGCAACAGCATGCCGCCGGCGTCGCGCTGATGCGCGAGGCCATCGGCGAGCTGCGCACGCTACAGTTCGAGCTGAGCCCGCCGGTGCTGCACAAACGCGGTCTATCGGCCGCTCTGGATTGGCTCGCCAGCAATACCCGCGAGCGCTGGGGCATCGACCTGCGCTACGCGGTCGATGCCGGGCTGCCGACGCTGAGCCGACAGCAGTCCGTGATTCTGTTTCAATGTGCCCGCGAGCTGGTGCACAACCTGATCAAGCATTCCGGTGCCAGCAGCGGCATGATCACGCTGACGGCGGATGCCGAGGGGCTGGAACTGACGGTGGAAGACAACGGCCGCGGCTTCGACGCCACCAACACCGGCCGCGACAGCAGCGCATCGGGCGGCGGCTACGGACTTTACAGCGTGCGCGAGCGGCTGCAACTGCTCGGCGGTAAACTGGAGGTCGAATCCGGTGCAAGCGGGTCGCTGCTGCTGATCCGCCTGCCACTGCCGGAGCTTTGATTGAAGTTTCTCGTTGTCGTTGTCGTAGTCGTCGACGATGAGCGCGCTTGGCGTCGCATATCGCTCGCAAAGGTGCGGCCTCGCAAACGATGTCGGAACCCGTTGCGATCGGCAAGAGCGCGCTCGCGCAGGAGGACGATAAGCAGAGGCTAGCGCAAAGGCGCGGAGGCGCAAAGGAAGTCGAGCATGGTTCGATGGTCCCAATGCGCGTCGTCTTCTCTGCGCCGTTGCGTCTCTGCGCGCGATGTCGTTGTCTCGTCGTTGCGCGACGTGGCGCGGCTGATCGACTATCCGGCCGACCCGATGAGTCAAGCTTCTTGACGATGACCCGCGTGCCACCGGAAGGGCCCGCTTGAAGAAACCCGCAAGGTCAAGCAATTCGGCGCCCTGCTCTTATCGGTCCGAGGCATCGCCTCTTTAGAAACTCGAACCTCGCCATTCTCCCCATCCATGAACTTGAAGATACTCCTCTGCGACGATCACGCACTGTTCCGCGAGGGGCTGGCCGCGCTGCTGGCGCGGCGACCCGGCTGGCGCGTCGTCGCCGAGGCCGGCGACGGTGCCGAGGCCATACAACTGGCCGGTCAGTGCAAGCCCGACCTTGCCGTGCTCGACGTCTCGATGCCCGGAGTCAGCGGCATCGAGGCCGCCGAAGGCATCCGCGGCGTCTCCCCGGACACCCGTATCATCGCGCTGTCGATGTACAGCGACGTGCATTACCGGCAGCGGATGTTCGACGCCGGCGCCGATGCCTATGTGCTGAAGAACGAGGCCGGCGCGCAGTTGGAACAGGCCATTGATGCAGTGCTGCGCGGCGAGACCTTCGTCAGCCCCGCCCTGCGCGAGCGGCAGGCGCCGGAGCCGCAACGCTCCGCTGAATTGGAGCAAGACAAGCTCTCCGAGCGCGAGCGCGAGGTGTTGCGTCGCCTGGCCCAGGGGCAGCGCGCGAAGGACATCGCGCGGGATCTTGGCATCAGCGTCAAAACCGTCGAGACCCACCGCAGCCGCCTGATGCTCAAGCTCGGCATCGACAACCTGGTGGGACTGGTCAAATTCGCGATCCGCGCTGGCCTGGTCAGCTCGGATTGAACGCCAATCGCGTTAGACGCTGATCACCTGAATGCGCCGCATCGGGCTTGGCCAACAATCGGCGCAGTGCGGTCGATAAGAGTTCGGGCAGCTGGCGGGAATGGCCTTTGTCGGGGTGCACGCAGACGTGGACGGTGCGCGCAGTGGCGGCGAGGTCGCCGTCCGGGGTTTGAAATCGATAGTCGATCTTGAATGAACTGGTGCCCACCTCGGCGACGCTGAGCAGCACGCAGACCTTGTCCCCATGGCGCATCGGCCGCCGATAGTCGGCCTCGGCATGGACCAGCGGCAGCGCCAGATCGCCGTCGCGGATCATCGCGTCCAGCGGAAAGCCCAATACTTCCATCCATGTCTCATAGGCGTCGTGGGCACGCCGGAACAGGTGTGCAAAGAACAGCACGCCTGCGGCATCGATGTCGTGCAGCGACACCATGAACTGATACTGAAAGGACTCGGGATTCATTGGCGGTACCGTGCAAGCATAGGCCATCACGCGGCGTTAGCGGGGGCGTTCGGGGTAGCAGCGCCAGCCGGTGTCCGGGCGGGAAAAGCGTGGCGCAGCGTGTTCATGGTCCGATGCTGGTGCACAGTTGCTCTACGATCTTCGGTGCCTCCAGCAGCAGGTTGTGACCCGCGTTGGGGACTTGCGTCAGCAGCGTATCGGGACGTTGCTGTCTGACCTGCTGCGCAATCGCCGCAAATTTCTCGTCCCGTGCCCCAACCAGCCAGCGCAATCGGCCTGGCCAGCGTGCCAAGGCGGTCCAGGTCTCCGGCATCTCCGCGAGACCGAAACAGGCGAGGTTCCGGGCCAGACCCTCCGCCCGTTGGCCGAGTCGGCGCTCGCGTTGCGTGGCCAGCAGCTCCGGCGCTAGGGTGGCCTGGGTTGCAAACAGGGGCTGACGTTCCCAGGCATCGACGAAGGCGCCGATGCCCTCCGAGCGCAGCTGCTCGATCCACCGGCGGTCCGCTTGGCGTCGGAGGTCGCGGAGCGCGGTATCGCGCAGGCCGGGATGGGCGGAAAGGATGGTCGCGGCGCGAAAGCGCGCCGGGGCCGCCGCGATCAGCGACAGCGCAAGACGCCCGCCCAGTGAGTAGCCGATGACCTGATCGATGCTCGGCGGCAATGCCTCTAGCAGGCGTTCGATCTCGTCGCCGAAGCTCGCCCATCGGGTCCGGACTGTCGCCATGGCCGGGCAGGTCGATGGCAAGGGCCGCGGGGGCGTCGGCGGGCCAGAGCGACCAATCGCGTCCGTCGCCGGTGAAGCCGTGCAAGAGCAGCACGCGCACGACCTCCCTTGCTCCACCAGTGGCCCGACCAAACAACCGGCCGGCGTAGCCAGGGAGCCCGACCCGCGGGGGCGACGCGCTCAAGTTAGCGACTCCAACGGCTCAAAGCCGCTGCCAGGCGTCTGCGGTAGCCCGATGCGCCCCTGTTGCGGCATCGGCGCCGGCCCCAGGTCGCGGGCGAGCCAGTCTCCCGTCGCGAGCCCATGGGCAAGCGGGCTGCCGGTGGCCGCCGCGAGTTGGGCCGTGGCCCAGAGTCCGGCTGCGGACTCGATCAGGCTGGTCAGCACGACCTCCCGTCCCGCGGCCGTTGCCAGACGGGCCAGGCGCAGGGTCGGCCGCAGTCCGCCGAGCACCCCAGGCTTCAACACCAGCCGTCGCACCGGTAGCCGGGCAGGATCGATGGGTTGCGGTCGTCGCGGCAGGGACTCGTCCAGGGCGATGGCGAAGGTCGCGCGCGCCTGTAGCTGACCGAGCGCGGCATCGTCCGGGTCTCGTAGCGGTTCTTCGACGCAGTCGATGGGCAGGCCCGCGAGGCGCTCGATGACGGCAGCGGCCGTGTCTCCGTCCCAGGCGCCGTTGGCATCGAGCCGCAGGACGGCTCCGCTCGTCAGAGCTTGCGCCGCGGCCAGGATGCGCGGTAGCTCCTCGTCGGCTGGGCGGATGCCGACCTTGACCTTGAGGACGCGATAGCCCTGGGAGCAGGCGGTCGACACCTGCTCTGGCGTCAGCGTCGCGGCAGCACCTAGGGCGGCGTTGACCGCGATGTCGGCGTGGGCATCCGGGTCCAGCAGCCGCCGCAGCGGCAGGCCGCGCTGGCGAGCCTGTAGGTCGAGCAGCGCGGATTCCACGGCGCAGTCGGCGCTCGGGGCCGGGCTTGGTCCTAAATCGGGTAGGGCGCCGAGGATGCGTTCGACGGGGTCGTTGTCGGTCAGCGCGTGCACGAACTCGCACCAGTGGCGCAGGCGGCGTTCGGCCGACGCCAGGGTCTCCGTCCCCGCCTCCGGCAGAGGCGCGCAGTCGCCGTAGCCGTGGATGCCGTTCGGCGCTGGCGATGACCAGCCAGCCGATCCGCTCGCGCTCTTCGCCGCGGGCGCTGAGCCAGGGCCGGCGCAGCGGCAATCGATAGGGCTGGATGGTCAGGTCCAGTCCGGTCGCGCGCATGTCGGTCAGGCGCCGAACAACAGGCGCGTCACCCAGCTCGAGCAACAGGCCGACAGCGTACAGCAGCACCAACAACGCCTGATATTGCGCGGTCTGCCCCAGCACCGGATTCAGCGCCGAACCCTGGGTGCCGCCGAACAGCTTGCCGATCAGCATCACGGCCATCGGCAGCGCCAGCAGCACCGGCCAGGTCTGGCCTGGCAGCCCGCCGAGCAGCATCAGCGGGATGGGCAGCAGCAGCAGGCCGGCGTAGACGTAGCGGGCGGTGGGGCGTTCCAAGACGTGGCATAGGGTGCGCCGGCCGGCGACGCGGTCGGTATCGAAGTCACGATAGTTGTTCAGCAGCAGCACCGCCGCCGCCGGCAGCCCCAGCGCGATACCGAGGCTGATGGCGCCGGCGGACAGCGATAGCGTTTGCAGATAGTAGGTGCCTGCCACCGCGGCGATACCAAAGAAGCTGAGCACGTACATCTCGCCCAGGGGGCCGTAGGCGATGGGTTTGGGGCCGCTGGTGTAGGCGTAGCCCGCGGTAATCGCGGCCATGCCCAGCAGCAGGATGGGCCAACCGCCGCGCAGCACCAGCAACAGGCCAAGCACGAAGCTGGTCAGAAACACCAGATGCGCGGCGCGTTTCACCTGGGCGCTGGTGAACCAGCCCTGGGCCGAGGCCCGCGGCGGGCCGACCCGCTCAGGCGTGTCGGTACCGCGCTCGAAGTCGGCGGCGTCATTGTGCAGGTTGGTGCCGATCTGGATACCGGCCGCCGCCAACAACGTGGCCAGCGCGGTGAAGAACGCGAGCCGATCGCCTCCCGCCACTGCCAGCAGTATGCCGGCGACCACGGGGGTGATCGCCAGCAGCAACGTGCGTGGTCGCGACGCCGCGATCCAGCGCCCGGCCTGCTCCCGCAGCGCCGATGGATCTGCCGAAATGGAGTCGTTCATGGCTAAGGCCGTCGCCGGAAGCGGGAGAAGTCGGGTGGTCGCTTCTCCAGAAAGGCATTGCGGCCCTCCTGCGCCTCGTCGGTGGTGTAGAACAGGCCGGTGGCGTTTCCTGCCAGCTCCTGGATGCCGGCCAAGCCGTCGGTATCCGCGTTGAATGCCGCTTTGAGCACGCGCAGCGCGGTCGGCGACAGGCGCAGCATCTGCCGGCACCAGTCGACGGTGGTTGTCTCCAGGTCCGCCAGCGGTACTACGGTGTTGACCAGGCCCATGGTCAGCGCCTCCTCCGCATCGTACTGACGGCACAGGAACCAGATCTCCTTGGCCTTTTTCATGCCGACGGTGCGGGCCATCAGGCCGGCACCGAAGCCAGCGTCGAAACTGCCGACCTTCGGCCCGGTCTGGCCGAAGCGGGCATTGTCCGCGGCGATGCTGAGATCGCAGATCAGGTGCAGCACGTGGCCGCCGCCGATGGCGTAGCCCGCCACCATCGCCACCACCGGTTTCGGCAGCGTGCGGATCTGCCGTTGCAGTTCCAGCACGTTCAGGTGCTCGGTGCCGTCGCCGTCGCGATAGCCGCCGTCGCCGCGGATGCGCTGGTCGCCGCCGGCGCAGAACGCCAGGTCACCGGCGCCGGTGAGGATGATCACGCCCACCGCCGGGTCCATGTGCGCATGATGGAAGGCGTCGATCAGTTCCTGCACGGTCTCGGGCCGGAAGGCGTTGCGCACCTCGGGCCGATTGATGGTGATCTTCGCGATGCCCTCGGCCTGCTGATACAGGATGTCACCGTAGTCGACCCCGGTTGGTGTCTGCCACTGGATCGGGTCCGCGTTGCGTGGTTCGTCGGTGCGCACGGTTGTCTGGGTACTTTCTGGAGGGGGAAAGCGGTCGATTGTAACCGGGGCAGGCGCGGCATGGCAGGGATGGTTAGTCGGCTTCGGCCTGGCTCCAGAATTGCGTGTGCACGCGCCGGCTCTGGTCGCCATCCATGCAGACCTCGATCAGTCGGCCGGCCCGGTCTTGCTGCAGGGCGTCGTCTAGGGCTTGGTCAAATTCCGCGGCATCTTTCACCCGGCGATGCGGCAAGCCGAAGGTTGCGGCCAGGGCGCCGAAATCGATCTCCACCGGCGTCCGCCAGAGTTCCGTGAAGCCTGGCCTGCCGTGCTGCGGTAGATAGTCGAAGATGCGCCCGCCGTGGTTGTTGATGACGATGACGGGGCGTTGCAGGCGTGCGCTCAGCAGCAGTCCGCTGAGATCGTGGCACAGGGACAGGTCGCCAAGCAGCGCCCAGGTCGGCCGATTGCCATCGTGAAGGCCGGCGTGGTTGAGCCCCGCGAGCGTGGAGAGTTGGCCGTCGATACCACTGACGCCGCGATTACAGAACAGGGTCAGCGGGGCGGTGCGGGTACCGGACCAGGTGTCGAACTGCCGGATGGGCATGGAGTTGGCGCAGAGCAGGGCCTCGCCGGCGGGGATGCGGGCCATGAGCGTACGCACAATGTGCCCTTCGCACCAGGGGGATTCCGCCAGGTGCCGACTCGCGCGCTCGGCGACTGCGGCGGTCCGCGGCCAGCCAGTCGTCGCGCCAGCGGTGATCGATGGGGTCTTGATCGGTGCCTGCCAGGGCCGTGCACGCGGCGGTGGGTGTGAGGCAGTGCCGTTGCACCAGGTCGTGGCTCGGGTCTGACCAACCCCCGGCCGGGTCCACGAGGATGCTCGGGATGCCATCGAGCCACTGCCCCAGCCGTTTGGAGACCGGCGTGCGCCCGAAGCGCAGCACCCAGTCCGGGCGCAGCGCGCCGGCGAGCTTGGCGTTGCGCAGCAGGGTGTCGTAGCCGCTGACAAATCCGGCAGAGTCGGGGCCGAAGCGCAGTCCGGACAGTGGATCGGCGAGCACCGGAAGACCGAGCTGGTGTGCGCAGCGGCTCAGCGCAGCGCTGAAATCATCGTCGAAGCGGCCGGGACCGCAAACGATCAGGCCGCGGCCAGCCGGCAATGCGAAGGGTGCTTGCGGAGGCTGGCCCGGCACGGCATTCGAGCGGCACGGCAGCGGGCTGCCCGGCGCTGGCGCCGTAGCATCTGGCTGACAGTCCCCCGTCGGCAGCAAGGGTTCGTCGAACGGCAAGTTCAGGTGGACCGGGCCGGGGTTGGGCGCGACGCTGATGCTGCCGGCGCGCAGGCCCAGTGCACGCATGGCCTTGAGCGCCGTCGCATCATCCTGCGGCAGACCGGGATCATGCTGTTCACGAACAAAGGCACCGAACAAGCGTGTCTGATCGATGGTTTGGTTGGCGCCCCAGTTCCGCAGCCGCGGTGGCCGGTCGGCGCTGAGTAGGATCAGCGGCACGCCGGCCTCGCTGGCCTCGATAACGGCCGGATACCAATGCGCCGGGGCGCTGCCCGATGTGGCGAGCAGCGCCACCGGGCGACCCGAGGCGCGGGCGACCCCGAGGGCAAAGAACGCGGCGCTGCGCTCGTCAAGGATGGGTACGATGTCGACATCGTCACGACGCTGGGCGGCCAGCACGACCGGTGTCGAGCGTGAGCCGGGTGACAGCACCAGCGTGGTCATCCCGGCCGCGGCGAGGCCGTCGAGCAACGCGTCGCACCAGCGCAGGTTGAGGCAGCCGGTATCGACGGCATCGCGCCCGTGGCTGCCCGACCGCGGCGGCGTGCTCATCCGCCCGAGCTCGGCAGGCTCGTGCGCCGCTGCGGAAGTTCCCAGACCGTTGGAGCGCCCCGCGGTGCTGTGGCAGCGGTTTGCAGCCGCGATAGGGAATGGCAGGCAGCGCCGGCGCATCGCGATTGCAAATCGCTCCCACGGGGAAGTCTTTGTGGGAGCGGCTGCAGCCGCGATGCCATGTTGCACAGGCGGCGCCGGCGCATTGCGATTGCAAATCGCTCCCACCGGGAGGCAGGTCACTGTGGGAGCGGCTTGCAGCCGCGATGCGGACTTGCAGGCAGCGCCGGCGCGTCGCGATTGCAAATCGCTCCCACAACCGCCGCGGGTCTCGGCATGTTCGCCGCGAAGCACGAGGCAAATACGGATCGGCTGCGCGTCTTTCGGCGGATTTCAGGGCGGCTTGCACGATCTGTCAGGCGTATTGCAGCGCAGTGAGCATGGCCTTGAGCTTGGCCTCGGTCTCGTCCCATTCGGAGATGGCATCCGAACCAGCAACGATGCCGCCGCCCGCGTAGAGTTCGGCGCGGTTGGCGCAGACGCGGGCACAGCGAAGCAGCACCCATAGCTCGCCGGTCAGGTCCGGCTCGACGATGCCGGCGGCGCCGGTGTACCAGCCGCGGTCGAACGGCTCGCCAATGCGCAGCCACTCGCGCGCCCGATCGCGGGGCTGGCCATTGGTAGCGGGGGTCGGGTGCAGCCGTTCCGCGAGTTGGAACACGTTGGTGCCGAATCGCGGCACCGCCTCGATCGGGCTCCACAGATGCTGGGCATTGCTCAGCTGCATCACCTGCGGCTGGGCTGGCGTGGCGATGCGGTCGCAGCAGTCGGACAGCGCCTCCGCGATGGCGTCGATGACGAACTGGTGCTCGCGCAGATTCTTGTCGCTGTTGCGCAGCGCAAGCGTCAATTCGGCGTCGCGCTCGGCGGTCTCGGCCCGCACCGCGGTGCCGGCGATGGCGTCGACGGTCAGCCGAGTGCCGCGCTGACTGAGCAGGCGCTCCGGCGTAGCGGCGACGAAGCTCTTGCCGTTGCGCCGCAGGTTGACGATTTGGCAAGACGGGAACAGGCAACCGAGGGCCCCGACCAGGCGGCCGATGTCGAAGCAGCGCGGGCCGGTGACGTCGAGCCGGCGCGATAGCACCACCTTTTTCAGGTCGCCGTCGGCGATGCGGGCCAGCGCGTCGTCTACCAGCGTCGACCAACCGTCGAAGTCCGGCTCCGCAAAGTCACGCTCCAGCGACGCCGCCATGAATGGGTTGGGGAAAGGCCGATAGAGATTCGGTACCAGCCGCTCAAGTGCCGCCGTCCAGCCCGCCCGGAGGCGCGCGCGATCGGTGGGAAGGGTCGCCGATAGCACCAGCGCGGCGTCACCCTCATGCACGCGCAGGCCGATCTCCGGGACCCAGAAGATCGCATTCGGCAGATGGTCTTCGACCTGCGGCGCGGCTTCGGCACTGGCCGCGAAGCCGAGCATGGCAAAGGCATCGAAGCCGGTCTCGTCCGGGTCCGCGCGGTGCCAGCGACCGCTCGCGCTTCGGCAACCGACGCGAGCCATTGCAGCCGATCAGTGCCCTCCGCCTCCCATTCCGCGGCGCAGCCATAGCCGGCGCGTATCTCGGTGCCGTGGCCATGCAAAAACTGAAACTGCCGCCCGTCAAGCTGAGGCGCGCCAGTGGGTACGCGCGGCAGCGACAGGATCACGGACACCAGCGCGCAGTCGTCGTCGCCGTCGCGATTGCCACCATCAGGCAGCGGCAACGCGTCCAGCGTCTCGACCAGGCGCGCCTTCAATTGATCCAGAATCTGTGTCGGGGCCAACATGGGTCAGCGGCAGTGGCCCTGGATTCGGACGGCCGGGCAATTCGGAAAGTGCGTCGGTTGGAGCATGAATTATTCTGGTCGAGATCGGTGGCGTGGCCGCGGTCCCGGGCGCGGTTCGTCGCGGAAACCGCCGCCGAAGCATTCGCCGGCGAGGCATTGCGGCTCGGATTCTACGGAGTTTGGAGTGCCATCTTAAAATCAGGGTTCCCGCTCACTCTGAAAAGGGCGCCTTGGAGCGATGCCCCCAATGGCCGCGTCTTCAGCCCCGATGCGCGCGGATAGGCGGGCTTTCCCGATATCGGATTGATGCGGCGGTGCGCGGTTGCACCGTTCGAGCTTTGCCCGCGCCTTTTTCCGACCTACCCTCCCTGAAATCCGCGGGTCAGGCGCCGAGCGTGCCCGCCTCGACCTGCGCCCAGAAATTATCGATGGCCTGGATGCTCAGTGTTGGGCGCTCCCACTGCGGGATGCCGAGGGTCGGCTCGATGCGCACCGCTTGCCAGTTGGGCAGCTTACCCACGACTTCTGGCATGCGGTCAAAAGACACGTTGGCGTCGCGATCGTAGAGCACCAGCACCGGCAGCTTGAGTTTGCCGTAGATGATCTGGGTGGCGTTGGGCGTGAACAGCTGGCCCGACAGGAAATAATAGGGTGCGTGCCGCGCGCCGGGCTGGTGCGACGTGGCATAGGCGTAGTCGATCATTTCCTCGGGCGGCTCGCCGACATAGCTCTTGCGCATGAAATAACGGATGCCGGCGCGCTTGGTCAGCAGCCGGTAAACGCCTTCGCCGAAGCCCGGAAGGGTAAAGATGCGATGCAGTCGCCGGCCGGTCTTGCCCGACGGCAGGCGGCGCTTGCTAAAACCGGTGGGGGAGAGCAGCGTGAGTGTCGTGAAGCGTTCCGGCGCCACTAGCGCAGCGCGGCCCGCGAACTCGCAGCTCAGTGAGAAGGCGATGACGTCCGCCGGCTCCTTGACGATGTTGGTCAGGAACGCGGCGATGGCGTTCGCATAGAGTTCGGGGAGTATTTTCGGTCGCTGCGGTCGGAGAAGCCGAAGCCGGGCAGATCCATCGCGTAGACGCGACGCGTGCCCCGGTAATGATCGAACAGCGGCTTCATCTCGAACACGCTTGGCGCGGCGTTGATGCTGTGCAACAGGACCAGCGGCCGCGTGCCTTCCGGCCCATCGGCGTAATAGCTGATCTCTTTCAGATGCATGGTCGAGAAGGTGTCGCGGGGGGCATCAACCGCGGGCGGCAGGGTGACCGAACCCTGGGTTGCGGTGCCGGTCGTGGCGTGCGCAACGGCATCGGTTTGGCGATTCATAAGGCTATCCTCAGCTCGGTCGGCGATGGGCCGCCGGGCATTTGAAACTGTGGGTTTGTCGGCCGGTGTCTGCCCGGTGTGCGCATCGACATCAGCGGCCGCTCTGTTCGGATCGATTACCGCTCGACGTCCACCAGCACCTCGTTGCGGCGCAGAAACCCCGGTACGAACGGGGCATTGTAACGCGCGAAGATCGGCGCGCCGACCGGCATCAGCCGTTCCTGCTGCAACGCCTCGAGCAGTGCTTGCTCGTTGTCGCGGTATTTTTGTTCGCCCCAGCCACCGCTGTAGCGGCGCGCCGCCACCAGCCGGGCCGGAATCTGGCGCAGCGTCACCCCCTCGTCCATTGGCTGGGGCAGCATCTGCAACACGTATTCCTTTGGCATGACGAACTGGAACAGCCAGGTGTCGTCGTTGCCGTCGGTGATCCGCTGCTGATTGACGGGGGCCGTCATCGGTAGGTTGCGCTCACCTTGGTTGCCCCCCTGGATGTAGCTCACCAGGCTGCGGAAGGCGCGGCCGCTGGCCTCGTCGAAGTCACCGTCGACGCGGGTCTCGGCGACCAGGAACGGCTTGTACGCCCGCAACTCGAAGGCGTCGGTTTGCTCGATCACCTCGTACTCGGGCTCGTCCAGCGACATCAGGGCAACCGCGAACAGCGCCAGCGGAATCAGCAACGCGACGATCACGAGCGTCTTTCGTTTCAAACCTTTCGCCCCTCGGCAAGTGCTCGGCAATGAACCAACGCGCATTCAATCATGGGACGGTCCCCGGCGCGTTGTCGATCGTCAAAGGATGCGCAGTCGTGAAGGGCCGCGCCCGCGCTGTTACCATGCAGGGTTAATGCGTACTCCGTACGCCAATGCCCAGCGTCCAAGCGCGGATTGCCCGGCCGATGAGAACATCAAAGCAGGTACTCGAGTCATGTTCCGAATGCTGCCAGCGGCGGCCCTATCTCATACCACAGCCGCCGTCGCGCCAATCGTGCTCGCCTCCGCCGCGTTCGTCGCGGCGCTGAGCTGTGCTGGCGAGGTCTGGGCCGAGGAGGTCACCGGCGACGCCATCTACAAGTATTGCGAGTCCTGCCACGGCAAGCGCGGGGCCGGTGGCGAGGGCGGCAAGTATCCCCGCATTGCCGGCCTGCCGCAGGTCTATGTCGACAAGCAACTGCATGCCTTCAAGTCCCAACAGCGCGTCAACAAACCGATGATTCCGATCTTCAAGCATCATCGCTTCGATGCCGAGGTCATCTCCGCGGTGTCCGCGCACATCGCCGATATGCCTCCGCCGGGGTTGTCGCTGTGGCCTTACGAGGCGGACCCGGATGCGCTCAAGGCGTTTGCCTCGCGCGCCGACTACGCGACCGCCGGTACCGAAGCCTATGCCGATAAGTGCGCGAGTTGCCACGGTACCGATGGCGGAGGCGTTGCCGACACCGGTGGGCCGCCGCTGATCGATCAGTATCCGGCCTATCTGCGCAAGCAGATCGCGGACTTCGCCGATGGCCGGCGCGGCCATGCCGACAGCGAACGCTGCGCGGCCTTAACGCCGGCTGAGGCGGACGCGGTGATTTCGCATCTGGTGGAGGTGGGCCGATGACCGAGTTAAACCAAAAAGGGCTGCACATGAAGTGGAACGCAGCGGATTCTGCCGTGAAGGCAAGTTCGGCCAGCACCGTTGGCGGCGCGGGGCAGACGGCCGTTGCTGGGTTTGCCACCGCCGCGCTGCTGTTCGCCAGCCTCTTGCTGGGGCCGATCGTCGTCCTGGCGACGGAGGCGCCCGCGGTGGGTACGCTGGAGACGGTAGCGGAATTGCCCATCAATCCGGGTAATCTGTCGGTCACCGCGGACGGGCGCGTGTTCGCGACCGTGCACCAGTTTCGGCCCGCCGAGGCGCGGCTGATCGAGATCACGGGGCGCGACAGCTACCGCCCCTGGCCGAATACGGCCTGGAATGGCGCCTTCGGTTCCGGTGCCGATGTGCTCAACGCGCCGCTCGGCATCCAGATCGACAGCAAGGACCGGCTCTGGGTCATCGACAACGGGCTCGGGCCAGAGCCGCAAGCGCCGAAGCTCATCGCCTTCTCGCTGCAGACGGGCGAGGCCGTATTCCGGCACAATTTCCCGTCCGAGACTGGCCCGGTTGGCAGCTTCCTGAACGATCTGGCCATCGACGCGCAGCGCGGGTTCGTCTATATCGCCGATGTCGGCGGCAGTGCTGAACCGGCCATTGTCGTGGTGGACCTCGCCGCCAATCGCTCCCGCCGCTTCACCGCCTCCGACACGCTCGCCGCCGAGGATGTGGATCTCGTGGTGGAGGGCCGCGTGCTGGGCCCACGCGACGACGATGGCAAGCTCGACCCAGCGCGGATTGCGGTAAACCCGATCACGCTCTCCGCCGATGGCGAGACGCTGTACTTCGGCGCCATGAATGGCACCAATTGGTACGCCCTGCCCGCCCGCTTGCTGCGCGACGGCGCCGATGATGAGACGGTTGCGGCTGCCATCGTGCGGGTCGGTCCAAAGCCCGTCTCCGACGGCGCGTCGACGGACAAAGCCGGCAATCATTACTTCACGGACCTGGGCAACAATGCCATTACGGTGTTGCGCACCGATGGCTCCCTGGAGACCCTGGTGCAGGACGACCGACTGCTGTGGCCCGATGCGCTGAGCTTTGGCGAGCCGGGCTGGCTCTATATCGCCGTCAACCAGTTGCATCGCTCGCCGCCGTTGAACGGCGGCGTCGAGGCCGCCGAGCCACCGTTTCGGATTATGCGTGTCTATACCGGCAGCGAAGGTGTTCCAGGACGTTGAAAAAATTATCGAAAAAAGCGGCCGCAGCCGCAGGCCGCGCGGCACTGCAGACCTTTACCCCTGGCCAGCGCTGGTTGTCGGAGACCCAGGCTGAGTTGGGGCTTGGGCTGGTGGCGGAGGTCGATGCCCGCCTGGTCCGATTGTTGTTCCCAGCCACCGGCGAGGAGCGTTCTTACGCTCGGCATAATGCCCCGCTGTGGCGGGCGATGTTCGGCGTCGGCGACCGTATCCGCGATCTGGACGGGCAAGACCTGGAAATCACCGCGCTGGATGATCAGAACGGTCTGGTCATCTATCGGGTGCGGGACATGCACGGCGGCGAACACCAGTTGCCCGAGTCCGATCTCGACCCGCACCTCCACCTGAACCGCCCGCAGCAGAAACTGCTCGCCGGGCGCCTGGACAAGGATGTCTGGTTCCGCCTGCGCCAGCGCACCTGGCAACAGCAGGGGGAGTGGGCGGTGGCGCCGATCCGGGGGCTCGCCGGCACCCGCATCAGCCCCATCCCGCATCAGCTCTACATCGCCTCTGAGGTGGCCGGTCGCTGGGCGCCGCGGGTCTTGCTGGCGGATGAGGTCGGCCTGGGCAAGACCATCGAAGCTGGCCTGATCCTGCATCGGCTGCAACTCGAGGGGCGCGTCCGGCGTGTGCTGGTTTTGGTGCCGGAACCATTGCTGCATCAATGGCTGGTCGAGTTGCTGCGGCGTTTCAATCTAAGCTTCTCGCTGTTCGACCAAGAACGCCTGGCCAGCACCAACGCCGACGACGGCAACCCGTTCGAAAGCGTGCAGCGGGTGCTGTGCAGCCTGGACCTGCTGACCAAATCCCCCGCCAACGCCGCAGCCGTCCTCGAGGCGGACTGGGATCTCCTCATCGTCGACGAGGCCCATCACCTACACTGGACGCCGGAGGACAGCGGGCTCGACTACGATCTGGTCGAGGCGCTGGCGGAGCAGACGCCCGCGGTGCTGCTGCTGACGGCGACGCCGGAGCAGTTCGGGCGCGCCGGCCACTTCGGACGGCTACGCCTGCTCGACCCGCAACGTTTCGGCGACTACGACGCCTTCTTGGCCGAAGAGGCCAGCTATGCGCCTGTGGCTGAGATCGCGACGCGCCTGCTGGACGGCGACGCGCTGGAACCTGCGCAGCAGGAACGGCTCGATGCGCTGCTCGGCGACAACGCCGGGCTGACCACGGACCAGATCCTCTCGCGTCTGCTCGACCGTCACGGCACCGGGCGGATTCTGTTTCGCAACACCCGCTCCGCCATCGCCGGCTTTCCTGAACGCCACGCCCATCCGTATCCGCTCGCCACGCCGGACGGTTACGTGCTGACGGACACCGCCGACCCGCTGCATCCGGAGCGCGACCACGAGGAAGACTGGACCACGCTGGACCCGCGCGTACCCTGGTTGATGGACACCCTGCGTCGACTGCATCCGGCCAAGGTGTTGCTGATCGCAAGCGATGCCGATGTGGTGCTCGACCTGCGCCGACACCTGCTGGAGCGTGCCGGCATCCATGCCGCGGTCTTCCATGAGGGCATGGAGATCGTCGAACGTGACCGCGCCGCGGCCTTTTTCGCCGATGCGGACGAGGGCAGCCAGGTGCTGTTGTGCTCGGAGATCGGCAGCGAGGGCAGAAACTTCCAGTTCGCGAATCACCTGGTGCTGTTCGACCTGCCGCTAGACCCGGACCTGCTGGAGCAGCGCATCGGCCGCCTCGACCGCATCGGCCAGACCCGCACCGTCGAGATCCACGTGCCCTACCTGGCCGGAACGGCAGCCGAGGTCTTATACCGCTGGTATGCCGAAGGTCTCGATGCCTTCAGCGCCAACTGCCCGTCCGCGGCGGCCGTCTATGAGCGCCTTGCGCCAAGGCTTCGGGATGCGCTGACCGACCCGGCCCAGACGGACGCCCTCGTCGCCGAGGCAGCAGCCCTGCGCGACACCTTGAACGCTGAACTCACCGCGGGCCGCGACCGGCTGCTCGAACTCAGCTCCCACCGCACGGAGGTCTCCGCGCCGCTGGTGGATGCGCTGCTAGAGCAGGATCGCGACCCGGCCCTGTTCGAGTACCTGTGCGCATTCTGGGATACCTTCGGCGTGGAGCACGAGCCCGGCCCTGGCGGCTCCACGGTGCTGCATCCCGGCCGCCATATGCTGCAAGAGCAATTTCCCGGCCTGCCGGAAGACGGCCTCACGGTCAGTTTCGACCGGCCCCACGCCCTGGCCCACGAGGACCGCGCCTTCCTCACCTGGGAGCACCCGATGACGCGCGCGGCCATGGACCTGCTGTCCAACTCCGACCTCGGCACCGCCAGCGTGCTGCTGACCCGCGATCCGCGCTTCAAGACCGGCGCCCTGTTGTTGGAGCTGCTGCATGTCGCCGAATGTCCGGCCCCGCCCGAGCTGGCGGTGGGTCGCTTCCTGCCCCGGCTCGGCCTGCGCCTGCTGCTCGACGAGCGCGGCCGTGATCGCGCCAAGGACATCCCCAGCGAAGCCCTCACCGGCAAGTGCCTGACCGGCAACCGCAAGCTCGCCGGCGCCTTGCTGGAGGCCAAGGCCGAGCCCATCGAGGCCCTGCTCGCCACCGGCGAGACGCTGCTTGCCAAGGCCAAGGGCCGGCTGCAACGCCAGGCGATCAAGCGCATGGAAGACATGATCGACGCCGAGATCGAACGCCTGACCGCGCTGGCCGCGGTCAACCCCGCCATCCGCGCCGACGAGATCGAGTACCTCAGCCTGCAACGTGAGCAGCTGCGCGAGGCGCTGACCCGCATCCACCTGCGCCTCGATGCACTGCGGCTGGTGGTGCACGCCTAGCGACCGGGCGGGCCGGCATCTTGCCGGCCCGCTGCCGTTGGTGCGCCAAGAGACCACCGGACGTCTGTTCTTCGCTTTGTCCGCTCGGGATTGACCATGTCTTTGGTCCTGTACGGTTTGGCTTAACGAACACGGCATCGGAGCACTGTCATGCATGCACGCGTCCGCCCCTCGCTCTACCAACAGCTGGAGAGCCTGCCCGACGGGTTGATCGGCGAGATTCTCGACGGTCAACTTCACGCCCAGCCTCGGCCGACAGGGCCACACGCCTACGCCGCCTCGATGCTCGGCGCCGATTTGGCGCATCCCTTCGACAAAGGGCGCGGCGGGCCAGGCGGTTGGTGGATCATCGACCAGCCCGAGCTGCACTTCTTAATCGATGTCGAGGTCGATGTGCCGGACATCGCGGGTGGGTGGCGCGAGCGTATGCCGCGCCTGCCCGAGGGGCACCGCTTCACCGTCGTGCCGGACTGGGTCTGCGAGGTCCTGTCGCCGTCCACCGAGAGCAAGGACCGCGAGATCAAGCTGCCGATGTACGCCCGCTTCGGCGTCGCCCACGCCTGGCTCGTGGACCTGCGCAAGCGCACCTTGGAAACCTACGACCTGATCGACGGCGCCTGGCAGGAAAGCGGTCGCTACAGCGGCCAGGACGCGGTCCGTGCCATCCCCTTCGATGCCGTCAGCCTCTCCCTCGATGATCTCTGGACGCAATGAAAGACCAAGGGGGTACCGGCACCAGACCTGGCATTCATGGCGCGGCACCACCCTGTTGGCTGAAACGGTTATTTCAGGTGAGCGGTGGCTGCTCCGGGGCCACGACGTCACCCGGCGCGGCAACGGCGGCGTTGAGCATGCTGCGAAGTGATGACAGGCAAGAAACTGGACGGCAGGCTCAGGAGACTTAGCATGAGCTGCCGGTAAGTCTGCGCTCCTTCGCCAACTGGACATCGCGGCCGTAGAGCCTGCACAGCATTCGCTCCCGATGGGGCCGGTTCCGCTAGCTTTGCTGATGCTCGACGCAACCGCCGTCAGAGGAGCGGCCAGGGTCAGGTCTTGCGTTTTGCCTCTCTTGCCCGAAGCACGATGCGGCTGACTCGCGCGTAATGGAGGCCGAAGTACTCGCCGATCTCCTTTAACGTATAGCCGCCGCTGGCATAGGCGACCGCGATTGCCTCATTGCGGTCCGGGTACAGGGTGGCATATTCGGCCAGCGGCTTGGCGGGCGGGCGGCGCTGCGCGCGCGGGACTTCCGAAAGATCCCGGTCCTTCGGCAACTGGCGCCGGAGATTGTCCACGAACGACTCCGAGCCGAGAAAGACCTGGTGCTTGAGTTGCTCCCAAGGCCCGGCTTGGCCGATGCCTTCGGCGACGAAGCGCCGATAGCTCGCGACGGCAGCCTGCTCGGTGGCGCCGAAGGCCGAAAGTAACCGATCCCGGCGCAGCCACTCCGGACATGCCGCCTCCCCCGTCGTCGCCCGGTAACTGCTCCAAGGCCAATCTTCTGCTCGGCTGACCATCCCCGCTCGAACCGGGTTCAGCACGATGTACCGCGCCAGCTCCGTGAGGTAGGTCTCTTTCTGGACGAGGATCGCCTTGTAGCGGCCCTGGAAGACGTGCCCACAGCGCCCGTGCACGCCATTGAAGCGCTGGGTATAGACGCCGTTGAGTTGCCGCATCCCTTTGGCCAGGTTCGCGTCGCGCGTCTCCATCAGCAGGTGGTAATGGTTCGTCATCAGACAGTAGGCATGTCCCCACCAGTTGAAGCGCTCGCAAACATCGCTCAGCAGACCGAGGAACATCCCCCGATCGCCTTCACCGCGATAGATGCGGAATTATGTAGCAAGTGCACATGACCGGGCGCGGCCGCAGGACGAGAATCCGACCCTCATCTTACGCAGAGGAGTTGGCATCATGTCCGACACGCAGGTACTGAGTGGGTTGGTCGCGAAGCGGGGCGAGCTGGCCGGGCAAGTGGAGCAGTCTCATCGTGAAGTGCAGCGGCTGGCGGAGGAATTGAGCCACTTGGACGCCACGATTCGTCTGTTCGATCCGGACTACGACGTCGGCGCCGTTCAGTCGAAGGGGCCACGTCACCGGCAACAGTGGTTCGCCTCGGGCGAATGCCAGCGTCTGGTTCTGGAAGCCTTGCGCGATGCGCTCGAGCCGTTGTCGGCGCGCGCGGTGATGCAGCTGGTGGCTGCGCGCAAGGCGCTCCCCGAGCATCCCGAGGTGCGCGCGGGCGTGCAGAAGACGGTCCAGGCGGTGCTGCGCCGCCTCGCGGCCAAGGGCGCGGCGCGGGTCGTCGCGCTGGACGGCCAGACGCAGGTCTGGACGCGCGGTTGAGCCGCTCAGGCGGCCAGCAGCAGCTCCGGGCGGGCGGTATTGCCCTGCCAATAACCGCACCAGTCCCGATGCGGGCGGGTGCGGGCACATTTGGCGAGGATGTCGTCGAAGATCGCCCCGTTGGACCAGCGCCGGGTGTCTTCTCGGTAGGCGGCCTCGTTGGCGTAGCGCGCCAGATGGGACAAGCCGAACTTGTGGTGCTGGCCGATCTGCATGCGCCGAAACCGCGAGAAATACGATTCGGCCTGATTGTCGGTCGTCCCGTCCGCGGCGCGGTAGGCGTGTTGATGATTGACCCGACGCATCGCATAGCGCCCGTGCAGCAGATCGTAGGCATCGGACTCGTCGGCCGAGAGCGTGGCCCCGGGGGCAATGAAGCGCGCCGCGAGGGCGCCGACGTCGGTCTGATTCTCCCGCCCGATGATGAAGGTGAGGGTGCGCTTGCCGCCGACCCGCCCGAGCGGATCGTCCGCCGGATGGGTCTCGCGCATGACCAGCACGCAGCGCTTATCCGGGTTTTGATGCTCGGCAAGGCGCCGATCCACGCGCTCCTCGGCCCGGTTCTCGGGGCGTACCGAGCCGTTCGTATAGGCCCCGTCGAGCTGCACCTCGCCGCTCAGCGCGGTCTCGTCGCGCTGCACCATGAGACTCTCGCGGATCTTGTGCATCATGACGAAGGCGCTCTTGTACTGCACGTCCAGGTCTCGGCTCAGTTGCAGTGCCGACAGCCCCTTCGCGGCATTGCTGTAGATCGCGATGGCGCCGAGATAGACCTGCAACGGCAACTTGTGGTGGGCAAAAATCGTCCCCGAGGTCACCGAGAAGGTGTGCCCGCAGGCGCGGCAACGCCACTGCCGGCGGCTCGGCAAGAACCAGGGCTTCTCCGCGACACCGCAGGCCGGACACACCGCTTCGCCCTCCAGACCCCAGCGCATCGTGCGGAAGCGCTCGAAGGCTTGCACGTCGGTCATCGCGAACACCTCGCGCACGGAGAGCGTCCGGGCGGCGGCCGACAAGAGGAAGTGCTGGGACATGGCATGCTCCGGGGACTGGGTCGATCGTGCCAGTGTGCTCCCGGGGGTGGCTCAAAACGTGAGCCTGCGCGCTAAGTTGTTGATGCGAAATTCATGTGCGGTTGCTACATAATTCCGCTTCTTTGACCCCAGTGGCCTGCCATGCCCGGGTGGCGCTCTCGCGCTCTGATCCGGTGGCGCTACTCTCCAGGTGCGCGTGTTCGTGGACTAACTAGTCGAGTCGTTGGCGGCGGCTCACTGAAACAGGTTGCCAGTAGCCTGCCGGCGGGTCAGCGAACGGCCCTTCGACGGCGCGCGCCGGTCGCAATGCCGCCAAGGCCGGCCAGCAGCAGTAGGAGCGAAGAGGGCACGGGCACCGGGGTCGCGTCGAGCGGGGGAAGAAAGTTTGCTGGGTCTTCGGTGCTCAGAAAGAACCCGTTGAGATCCGGCCCGCTGTTCGACACCGTCAATCGGAAACCGTAGGCGACCGCACCGTCCCCCAGGCCAAAGTCATTGAGGTCGATGCCGGCGACGCTGATTTCTTGATCGCTGTTGATCTCCGTCGTATTGACGTAGATGGCGCTCGGCCAGAAGGCGCTGCTGCTGACCGTAAAAGGCGTGGAATACACGGGGTCATCGAAGGTCCCGCCAATAATGACTTCGATATCGAAAGTGTCATTCCTGCCGCGCTCGAAGAAGACCAGATCGGGTACAGAATCGAGCAACAACGGGTCGTTGTCCGTTAGTCCATTCTGAAACAGCACCTTGAATGCGAAGGAGCCGCTCTCGCCATCTGACATCTCGCTCAAGCTCAGGCTGTTGAAGGCGTTGAGGAGCGCGGGCTCCTGGATCGCCGGATCTGTGCTCTCCTTATCCGCCGGATCCAATCCCGCCTTTCTGAACGGATTGTCGTCTCCATCGCTGTCATTGTCAGCGTCACCCCACTCAGCATTTATATTGATGCGTCGCGAGAGCACGACGAAATCCTTTACGGCACTGAAGCTCGCGCCGCTTGTAAAGGTCGCCCCCGCGAATGTGAGCGATTCGAGAAAGACATCGTCCGTAAAGGCGCCGCTTGCGGGGTTGTTGCTTCCGGCCGGTACCGAGGTTGTTATGTGGGTCGGCAGCACTGATGCGGCTTGGGACTGTGTTGCCATCAACGCAGCCGCCAAGATCACGAGCAAGCCTGTCGAGCGCAAGAACGCATTGTTTACGCGGCCGCGGACATCATTGCCCGCACTACTGGGTGTTCTCATGGAGAGCCGGAAACCTATGCTGAAGGAAGGTGAATCGGTGCATTAATCGCTAACGGCTCCACCGGCTCCGCATCATCTTTTCCGTGGTCGTTAAAAAGCGAGTTGGCGGGACGCGCGAAACATTCACTGAAAATGTGACATGATGAGCGCCGACTGTGTCGGTTTGGCGGGGCAGGCGCGGAAAACGGGGAAGGCTGGGAAGCGGAGCCCGTGGTGGGGTCTTGATCTATCTGCGCGCTTCACCTAGACTCACGGTTCACGCGGCGGAGACGGAGGGACGCTTGAATCTCCTTAATTTTCCTTCCGCGTGTGTGTGCGTCACCTGATGCTAGAGAATCCGGTGACTAACGACACGCGCGACGCTGGCCATGCCATCTATTCGCGCAGAAGGCTTGTGGTCGTGGCTGGAAATGGTATTCGGTAAAGTCGTGCGGTTTGCGATCTCGCCGTTCCTTAACTTAGAGTAGAGTGCCGGCGCTATGGAGGTAACCACATGTTTCTCATGAAGCCTTGCTTATTTGTGGGCGTCCTAATATTGATTCTGCCGATAACTGGTTTCACGGGTGACTGTACAAACTCCGCTCCCGCGGGGGATTGGAGATTGAGCATTAATCTCAACGACCGAATGGTTTGTGTCAGGAACGCTGATAACACCGGCTGGGAGAACCAGGAACATCATCAGGTGGGCGGAGACTTGGTGGAGTACGCACAGGGCCCGGGCGATCCGGTCGACCCCACCAGGAAAATCGGGACCTGGACAATCGTCGTTTCAAGTCCTAATAACGCCAATCAGGTTCGGACCATCCGGTACGACTACGATGGAGGACCCAGTTACACCTTCGACCTCTACCGTAATGCCGATGATCCTGCTAATAACAGGCGCATCGCGTTCTGCGAAACGGGTGCAGGTACAGGATTAGTCGCGCTGGGCGTTCGGCAGGGTAGTGTTGCGTCTCCGACCGCCTGTGTGCCGTGATCCGGCCAAGTGCCACAAGCCTAGTCGGTGGGGTTCGGGTCTTGCCTTCCCCAAGGCCATCATCGCTCCTCGCGACCGTGAGCGTTTCTCTAGGCCGGTCTTCGCCCGCTACCTCAACGCCGGATTTCTGGGCTTCGATGCGGAAGTAGGTCACTGCTGGTCAGCGACCTGCCGGCGCCTCCGCTAGATCGCGGGCCGGTCCGGTACGCGGCACCTCCAGACTGTCCTCATCGAGGTCCAAGATGAGCCCTGGGCCGCAGACGCCACGCCAGCACGTCCGGGGGGTCACAGCGCGCACACTTTTCGTGTCGCGGATCTGGCGTTTTCGACAGCGAGTCGATGGGAGGCCCGCTAGCGCTTAACAGAAAAGGGGCCGCAGCGGCTTGGCAAGGCTGCGCACCGATAACCGGGATAGAGAGGTTCGAGGTCCGTGCGCGACAAGACCGGTCCTGATTAGCAAGGAACTTCAGCAAACCGGATCTGGCGCTGCGGACACGGACCGCAGGCGACAGTCGCGGTGAGCAGCTGGCTCGGCAGGGCGCGCAGATCGAAGCGGCGATTGAAGCGGTAGGCAACGGCGCCGAGGTAATGCTCGGCGTACTTGCTGGGAGCGGCCAGGGTCACCATTTAGCTGACCCCGGTCAATAGGCGACGAAAATTCCTCGCGGTCGTGCACGATGATCTCGGTCAATATTCCACGAAACGCTGCGTGGTACCTGTGACGCGCCGTCAGTTCTCTTGTGGTGGTTGCGAGTCCGATCCGCACCAGTCACCCTTCAGGATCTAGGCATCAGGGCTGCTCCCAGTCGGGAGAAGTCACCTACGCCCGTTGCTCATACGAGCCCCAGAAAATCATCGGTGCCCCGCACAGGTCCAAGTGGTGCACGGCGGTGCTCAATGGCGGGCCGTGCGTTCACAGATCTCTGGCTTGCGCTCCAGCGGATCGCAGCCAACCCGTTCTGGCTCACTGGCGGGGGCGTCTCGGTCACATACGCTGTTGCTCCGTGTCGGTTGCAATCATGGGCGGGAATGCCTCGGGGCTCAATCAGGTCTGGTGGCTGGTCGCCAACCCCGTCTCCAAGCTCACCGAGGCATGCCCGATTCGGTTCAGGCGAAGGCGCGGTTCACGTCGAACGCGCTGCCGTCGCGCAGAATGTGATAGCAGGCGCGTGCCAGCTTGTGGGCGACCGCCTTGATCGCGACCACGCCCTTGGTCTTCGCGCGCTTGCGTTGATAATAGCGCTTGATCTGCGGGTTGTAGCGCACGGCGAAGTTGGCCGCCTCCACATACGCCCACGCCAGATACTTGTTGCCGTTCTTAGTGTTGCCCTTGCCCTTCTGCTTGCCGTTGGAGACGTGCGTGCTGCCGACACAGCGGCAGTAGGAGGCATAGTTGCCGACCCCGGCAAAGCGCTCGATGGGGCCGGTCTCCAGCGCGATGGTCAGCCCGAGGATGCGCCCGATGCCGCTGACCGTGAGCAGCGGTTGCCAGACCTGCGTCGCTTTCGTCTGCCGCCAGGCCTCGCGCTCCAGCAGATCGATCGCTGCCTGCTGAGCGCGCATCGCCAGCACCGTGCTCTGGATCGCCAGCGCCAGGTTGGGGTCGGTGACCAGCTCGGCGACCGACTCCGGCGTCAACCGCCGGGCCTCGTTGGCGCTGAGCGAGCGTCCGCGGTTGCGCGAGAACAGGTTCTGCACCGCCAGGAGGTTGGCCGTATGTTGATGCACCAGGCTGAGCCGACGTCGCAGCAGATCGCGCACCGCTCGCTCGGCCTTGGGGTAGATATACCCCTCGGGCAACAGCCCGAGGCGCAGCAGCTTGGCCAGCCAGGCCGCGTCGGTGTCGTCGTCGCTGTACTTCAGCCCGCTGTACTGCACGATCGCCGCGGTGTTGGCCAGGTGCACTCCGTAGCCCGCCTCCATCAACGCATCCACCAGCCAATACCAGTTGTACGTCGACTCCACCACGATGCCGCTGATCTCTTCTCGGTACGGCGCCAGTGTTGCCAAGACCGTCTCCAGGTCATTGGCCAGACGCTTGCGATACACGATCCGGTCGGCCTCGTCGGTCAGGGCCACGACGTTGTTGTTTGAATGAAGATCGATTCCGCCGTACAGTGTCATCGTCGACTCCTCCTCGGGGCTGTGGTTGTTGGATATTGCTAACCCAACTGTAGCTTGCGGGGTGGAGTCGGCTAGATGATTATCAGGTCTTGCGTTTTGCCTCTCTTACCCGAAGCACGATGCGGCTGACCCGCGCGTAATGGAGGCCGAAGTACTCGCCGATCTCCTTCAACGTATAGCCGCCGCTGGCATAGGCGACCGCGATTGCCTCATCGCGGTCCGGGTACAGGGTGGCATATTCGGCCAGCGGCTTGGCGGGCGGGCGGCGCTGCGCGCGCGGGACTTCCGAGAGATCCCGGTCCTTCGGCAGCCGGCGCCGGAGATTGTCCACGAACGACTCCGAGCCGAGAAAGACCTGGTGCTTGAGTTGCTCCCAAGGCCCGGCTTGGCCGATGCCTTCGGCGACGAAGCGCCGATAGCTCGCGACGGCAGCCTGCTCGGTGGCGCCGAAGGCCGAAAGCAACCAATCCCGGCGCAGCCACTCCGGACATGCCGCCTCCCCCGTCGTCGCGCGGTAACTGCTCCAAGGCCAATCTTCTGCTCGGCTGACCATCCCCGCTCGAACCGGGTTCAGCACGATGTACCGCGCCAGCTCCGTGAGGTAGGTCTCTTTCTGGACGAGGATCGCCTTGTAGCGGCCCTGGAAGACGTGCCCACAGCGCCCGTGCACGTCATTGAAGCGCTGGGTATAGACGCCGTTGAGTTGCCGCATCCCTTTGGCCAGGTTCGCGTCCGGCGTCTCCATCAGCAGGTGGTAGTGGTTCGTCATCAGACAGTAGGCGTGCCCCCACCAGTTGAAGCGCTCGCAAACATCGGCCAGCAGACCGAGGAACATTCGCCGGTCGCCGTCACCGCGATAGATGTCCTCACGCCCGTCACCGCGCGAGGTGAGGTGGTACAAAGCGCCGGGAAACTCGATTCTGAGGGGGCGAGCCATGCCCTAACCTTAGCACGCCAGGGGCAAAAGACAAGACCTGATAATCATCTAGCCGACTCCACCCCGCAAGCTACAGTTGGGTTAGCAATATCCAACAACCACAGCCCCGAGGAGGAGTCGACGATGACACTGTACGGCGGAATCGATCTTCATTCAAACAACAACGTCGTGGCCCTGACGGACGAGGCCGACCGGATCGTGTATCGCAAGCGTCTGGCCAATGACCTGGAGACGGTCTTGGCAACACTGGCGCCGTACCGAGAAGAGATCAGCGGCATCGTGGTGGAGTCGACGTACAACTGGTATTGGCTGGTGGATGCGTTGATGGAGGCGGGCTACGGAGTGCACCTGGCCAACACCGCGGCGATCGTGCAGTACAGCGGGCTGAAGTACAGCGACGACGACACCGACGCGGCCTGGCTGGCCAAGCTGCTGCGCCTCGGGCTGTTGCCCGAGGGGTATATCTACCCCAAGGCCGAGCGAGCGGTGCGCGATCTGCTGCGACGTCGGCTCAGCCTGGTGCATCAACATACGGCCAACCTCCTGGCGGTGCAGAACCTGTTCTCGCGCAACCGCGGACGCTCGCTCAGCGCCAACGAGGCCCGGCGGTTGACGCCGGAGTCGGTCGCCGAGCTGGTCACCGACCCCAACCTGGCGCTGGCGATCCAGAGCACGGTGCTGGCGATGCGCGCTCAGCAGGCAGCGATCGATCTGCTGGAGCGCGAGGCCTGGCGGCAGACGAAAGCGACGCAGGTCTGGCAACCGCTGCTCACGGTCAGCGGCATCGGGCGCATCCTCGGGCTGACCATCGCGCTGGAGACCGGCCCCATCGAGCGCTTTGCCGGGGTCGGCAACTATGCCTCCTACTGCCGCTGTGTCGGCAGCACGCACGTCTCCAACGGCAAGCAGAAGGGCAAGGGCAACACTAAGAACGGCAACAAGTATCTGGCGTGGGCGTATGTGGAGGCGGCCAACTTCGCCGTGCGCTACAACCCGCAGATCAAGCGCTATTATCAACGCAAGCGCGCGAAGACCAAGGGCGTGGTCGCGATCAAGGCGGTCGCCCACAAACTGGCACGCGCCTGCTATCACATTCTGCGCGACGGCAGCGCGTTCGACGTGAACCGCGCCTTCGCCTGAACCGAATCGGGCATGCCTCGGTGAGCTTGGAGACGGGGTTGGCGACCAGCCACCAGACCTGATTGAGCCCCGAGGCATTCCCGCCCATGATTGCAACCGACACGGAGCAACAGCGTATGTGACCGAGACGCCCCCGCCAGTGAGCCAGAACGGGTTGGCTGCGATCCGCTGGAGCGCAAGCCAGAGATCTGTGAACGCACGGCCCGCCATTGAGCACCGCCGTGCACCACTTGGACCTGTGCGGGGCACCGATGATTTTCTGGGGCTCGTATGAGCAACGGGCGTAGGTGACTTCTCCCGACTGGGAGCAGCCCTGATGCCTAGATCCTGAAGGGTGACTGGTGCGGATCGGACTCGCAACCACCACAAGAGAACTGACGGCGCGTCACACGTACTACGCAGCGTTTCGTGGAATATTGACCGAGATCATCGTGCACGACCGCGAGGAATTTTTGTCTCCCATTGACCGGGGTCAGCTAAATGGTGACCCCGGTGTTTGTTCTGACCCCGGTGTTTGTTCCGGGTGTTCCTTGACCCCGGTGTTCCTCGGCCGGAACCGTGCCGGTCGCCAGGGACACGTGCCCGACGATGGTCTCGGTATTGGCGTGCTGGTACTGGGCGTTGGTGTAGTTGACGCCCTGGTCCATCAGATACCGGAACCCGCCGTCGCCGAACAGATGGGCGTAGCGCCCCGGTAGATCACCGCGCAGCGCGTCGACAGTGATCTGCAGGACGAGCCTCGGCGGTTCGGGGTTGTTGCGCGAGGCTGACAGCCGGCAGCAGACAGGCGGCGATGACTGCCGCACGCAGTGGGGAATAGGACATGGTTCCGGTACGAATTGGCGAGCGGGTCATTGGGGTTATGCCCGTAGTCAGCGACCACCGCCCCATCAGGCGGCGGTGGTCGGGAGGAGCGGCTCTTGGGGGTCACTTCCTGGGGGTCGCTCGATGCGGCGTCAGCGATGTCTGACGACGCTCGAGACGACCCCGGCAATTGCCTAGCCGCCGGGCGGCGACAGCTTCTCCATGACCTGATCCAGGCTGAAGCTCGCGGCCTTCTGACGCGGCGGGAACTCCTGGAAGGTCGCGAGGAACTTGCCGACATACGCCTGTGCCGGTACTAACAGGTAAGCGCGGTCCAGCACCCAGTCGTAGTAGGTATTGGACGTGATCTCGGCGCGCTCGTAGGGATCACGGCGCAGGTTCTCGATCAGCGGCACCCGCAGCGGCACGAACGGCTCCATCCAGACGCGGAAGGTGCCGGTGGCCTTCTGCTCCATGAAGATCAGCTTCCAGTCGTCGTAACGCAGCGCGGTTAGGTCGCCATCGTCCGAGAAGTAGAAGATCTCGTGACGCTGGCTCTTGTCGGTCTCGCCGGTCAGCAGCGGCAGGATGTTATAGCCGTCCAGGTGCACCTTGTAGCTGCGCTTCAGCGCCGGCACTTCGACGCCCTGCATGAGTTGTTCCTTGACCTTCGGATCACCGGCAGCGGCAGCAAAGGTCGGGAACCAGTCCATGTGATGGACGATCTCGTTGGTCCATTCGCCGGCTGGGATCTTGCCGGGCCAGCGCACCATTGCAGGCACGCGCCAGCCGCCTTCCCAGTTGGTGTTCTTCTCGCCCCGGAACGGGGTCGCGGCCGCATCGGGCCAGGTGTTGTAGTGCGGGCCGTTGTCGGTGGAATAGAAGACGATGGTGTTGTCGGCGATGCCCAGCTCGTCGAGCTTGTCGAGGAACTTGCCAATGTCGGCGTCGTGCTCGACCATGCCGCAGGCATACTCGTCGGCGTTCGGGTACTGCGCCTTGCAGGTTGCCATGTTCTCGTCGCTGACATGGGTGCGGAAGTGCATGCGGGTGCCGCTCCACCAGACGAACCAGGGCTTGCCGGCCTTGGTGTTGTCCTCGATGAAGCGGATGGCCGCGTCGGAGGTCTCGTCGTCGGCGGTCTCCATCCGCTTCTTGGTCAGCGGGCCGGTGTCCTCGATCTTCTGCGTCCCATCGGGCTGCGCCCAGGAGTGGATCACGCCGCGCGGGCCGTACTGTTCTTTGAAGGTCTTGCCGTTGGCCAGCACCATGTCGCCGGGGTAGTCCTCGTTCTCTGGCTCCTCCTCGGCGTTCAGGTGGTAGAGGTTGCCGAAGAACTCATCGAAGCCATTATTGGTCGGCAGGTGCTCGTCGCGGTCACCCAGGTGGTTCTTGCCGAACTGCCCGGTCGCGTAGCCGAGCGCCTTCAGCATCGAGGCGATGGTCGGGTCCTCGGTCCTGAGTCCCAGCTCGGCACCCGGGAGTCCGACCTTCGACAAGCCGGTGCGGAACACGCTCTGGCCGGTGATGAACGACGACCGGCCGGCGGTGCACGACTGCTCGCCGTAGTAGTCGGTGAAGGTCATGCCCTCGTTGGCGATACGGTCGATGTTCGGCGTCTTGTAGCCGACCAGACCGTGGGTGTACGCGCTGATGTTGGACTGGCCGACGTCGTCGCCCCAGACGACGAGAATGTTAGGCTGATCCGCCGCATAGGCGGAACCGGCGCCCAGTGTGGCCAGCGCTAAGGCCGGCAGAAGTCTCCGCATGGTTGATCTCAATCCTTTATCCTCCTCGGTGATGTTTTAATGGACAGGAACGGCTGGCAAGTATGGAGCCCGCAGCGACAGCGTCAATGCAGGTATCCGTTTTGCGCAAACTAAACCCGAGCAGGCTCTGGTGTTATTTGGAACCGGTTTGAGTTGGTAACCTCGCCTTCAAGGCCCGACGATTTAGGAATCACGATGAGCCTTGCGCCGGTAGAACAGCCCGACATCAACGCGGCACCGCCGCTGGTGGCTCCCGAGCCGAGCCGCATCGCGCTGACGGTGTTCGATCCCGATCTGCTGGCCGAGGCGGTTCGTGGGGCGGGCTTCGAGCACCGCCAGCTTCACCCCGGACGCTTCAGCGGCGAGCTGGTGCGGGCCGAGGTCGGAGGGGTCATCATCGACCGAGGTTGCTACTCGCAGGCACTGCTGGCGCAGGGTGCCTTTTCGCCGCGCTCGATCACTGTTGGATTTCTGCTCTCGGATCGTGAGCCGGGGTACGTCAATGGGATCCGTGCGCGCGCTCACGACCTGATTGTCTTCCCTGAGAATGGCGAGCTGGACTATATGCTACCCGCCGACACCGAGTGGTGTAGCGTGCAGATCGAGCGTAACGCCCTCTTAGCCCTTGGCATCGATCCGGCGTGCATCGGGAGGATGTCGGTGGTCTCGCCCGATGCCGGACAGCGTGGCCCTCTGGCGCGACTCATGCGTTTCGCGCTGGACGGTCTCGTCACTGCCCAAACGCAGCCCGCGTTCCGCGACACGCTCTTCGAAGCGCTCTATCAGGCCCTGGGGCTGCAGGGGGGGCGCTGTCGCCACCCCAACTTCTCCGAGCGCGCCAACCTGGTGCGCCGCTTCGAACAGTTGGCGGACGCACAGGGCGAAGAGAGGCGCTCCATCGCTGAGCTGGCGCGGGCCCTGGGGGTCGCACGCCGTACCCTGGAGCTCGCATTCCGTGATTACATCGGGCTGTCCCCGGCGCGCTACCTGGCTGTGCTGCGCCTCAACGCCGTGCATCGCGAGTTGCTCAATGCCTGCGAGGATAACCAGCGTGTGGCCGACCTCGCCGCGCGACACGGCATCGCTCATCTGGGCCGTTTCGCCAGCGACTACCGGCAGATGTTCGGCGAGCTACCCTCTCAGACCCTGCGCCGAGCGCGCCCCCATGCCCGCTAGACTCAATTTCAGGGGCAGTATATGTAACCCGTGGACGTGGTGAGTTATTCACACTGTTCCCGGAATTGCTGGGCCGCAGTGCAGGGCGGCGAAGCCGTTGGTGGCATTGTTTTAGGAGACCCCGACCCAGGGGTTGAAGGGCCAATAGTTGCATCCGAGGTTGGCCAGCCGACCCACCTCGTAGTCGCCGGTCGGGGCATAGACAGACAGGGCGGCGTTGTACTGCCAAGGGCCGTCTTTCCAGGCGAGCATCTCCGGGATCAGGGTCAGGTCGTCGAGCCCGGATACGCTGTCGCAGACGCGCTTGGTCCCGAACCCCGCCTGCACTCCCCCGTCACCGACATCCAGACATAGGGCAGCACCGCGGCAACCGTGTAGGAGGCGCCCAGAATAGGCTGCTTGAGGGTATAGAAACCGCCGAGCATGAGGGCGTCGCTGATGGCATCCGGGCCGAGGGCGAGGATTCCGGCGGTGGGAATTTTCTTCGATCCCCCGGCGTCGCCACTGGTAGTGGAGGTAGATCGGCTCGATCACCTAGCCGGGCTTAGTGGGCGCGAGATGGATCAGAGTGGCCACCGAGCCCGGGACATAGCGCCCGGCCCCACCCTCCGAAGGGCCGGCTATTGGCGGGACCAGAACACAGGCGGCGAGCGCCAGGCCGGAGGCCGCGCGTGCGATGAGGCTCTTCTTGGTGTTCCGAATGGTCTCGTGCTCCGATGCTCAGCGACTGGCCGCCGCAAGCACCCGCTGATTCCAGTAAGGGGTCGTGCTCATCAGCACCCGGCCGGCCCCGGAATAGACCCGCACCACGGACTCTCCCGAGAGCCAATAACCGATGAGGTTCCTGACCGGCCTACGCACTCGGTAGCGGAGCCCAGCGGTGCGTGCAATGACAAGCTTCCCCTCCACCGAAATGGATTCGTCATCCAGGCTGATCTCGTGGACTGGGCCATCCGCATTAAGCACCGCAACTCCATGGCCGCCGAGCTTGGTTTGGTAGTCGATGAAGCCTTCCCCGCCCCAAAGCGACGTGAGCACGGCCTCGCGATGCAGGCCCAGCGTCACGCCGCCGTCCGACGCCCAGTAGGCCCCATTCTCCAGGATCCAGTCCTCCCCATCGACCTCCAGGGCATAGTATCCGCCCATGCTCGACTGCAGCGTGACCAACCCGGTTCCATCATAGCGCGACCGCACAGCGGACTCATTCGACAGCGCGCACTTGACGATCTGTCCCAGGCCTGGAATGGGCGTATGCATGCGGATTTCACCTCGCATGTAGGAGAGTGCACCCGACTCCGCTTGGATCGATTCCTTTTCCAGGCGGGCCTCGACGTAGCGCATCCCCTCAAGTTCGACGATGTCAAATTTGGCCATGTTGGATTCCTTGATCCAGTGACGGCGCCTTGATCATTCGGCGCTTTGCTCTTGCTTGGGGATGATTCCATGTTCACGAAACGCCCGCGCCGCCCCCGGATGCAGCGGGGCGGTCAGCGCGTCGGCCGCCATCTTGGCAGGGTCCAGGAAGCCAAGGATCGGATCAGCCGCACGCAATGCATCCAGGTCGTCAAGCAACGCCTTGGTCAAGGCATAGACAACCGGCTCGGGCATGTCTGCCGTCGTTACCAGGGTGGCACGTGCGCCGAAGGTGGGGACGTCGTTCGCGAGTCCGTAGACACCTGCCCGGATGGTGTCCGCGGCATAGTAAGGGCGCTCCGCCAAGAGCCTCGCAACGGCTGGGCCCTGTATAGGCACGAACAGCAACCGGCAACGCGCGAGGTCGGCCTTCACGATGGGGGATGGGTGACCGACCATCAGCAGGTTTGCATCCAACTCTCCCGAACAGAGCGACTCGCCCGCTTGGTCTGGACGGAGTCTCCACCGTCATTTTGAGATCCTCCTTGGTCCATTTCAGCTCTCCTTGCAGGTTGTCCCAGGTCGCCCGCGTCCCTGAGCCCTGGGGACCGATATTGATTCTCTTACCCTTGAGGTCATCGATTGAACCGATGGTCGAATCCGCCGGCGCCATCAGGGTCAGCACCTCGGGGTACAGGGACATGACCGAGCGCAGGCGCCTGAACGGCCGGCCCTGCCAGTCGCCTTCTCCCGCATAGGCGGCGTAATGTGCATCCGATTGCGCCAAGGCAAAGTCGAGATCCCAGGGTCCAGATGCTTGAGGTTGTAGATCGACCCCGGGGTCGATTCAACCGAGCAGCGGATACCGTGCTCTCTCCTGGTCAGATCTACCACGGAGCAGAGTGACCCGGCCGATGTCGTAATACAGGCTCTGACTCGTCCCGACGCTGACAAACTTCAGCTCCGTTTCCGCCCGGGCCCGACAGCCACCACCGAGGTCAAGACCAGCGCCGACAAACGAGGTCAACCAGAGTCTCGATCGACACGCCATAGAAACCTCCCGAGGATGGAACGAGTCAGCAGCACGCCGGCACGCCCAATAAAGGTGAGTGGAGGCGGGACGCCAAATGTCTCGTCGATGTCATCGCCGAGCTGATGAATAACGCCCGCATCAGCGATCATCCCAGATCATCAGATCGTCGTAGACCGTCTGGTAGATAGTCGTCGAGACGCTCACCTCACCGCGGGTTGGTCTGTCCATGGCGATGATCAGGTAGAACATGACTCCCAGGAAAAACGAGACGATCCCGCCGAGAAAGAGCTGGACCAGAATCTTTGAGTCCAGCAACCAGAAAAGCACCACGTAAACGCCGGCACCCACCAGGACCACGTACCAGAGCACGCCCGGGATCGCGATCAAACTGCCTGCCACCCGAGCCTGGCGGGCATCGCGGAGGTCCTTTAGGTCTTCCAGAGCCTGCGCATGCAGGATCTCCTGAGTCTTTGTCGCCGGCTCGAACTCGGTGAGACGTTTTTGGATGACACTCAGGCGCTCCACCCCGCCCGAAATGCTCCGGCCCTTCTTCTGGGCTGGCGAATCTTTGTGAATGACGAACAGGATATAGTCGCGCAGGAGCCCCTGGATCTCTCCGCGCGTTGGCTCAGGGTACGACGCCACGGTTCGATACAGCGAGCCGATGCTGGCCGCCTCCAAACCGACGTATTGCTGTACTTTCTCCATGTTCTGGTAGGCCGCAACCGATAGCAGCCCCAGCAGCAAGCCGTAGAGTAGTCCGAAACCCGATGATGCGTGGTTCACCAGATCGTTGGACCCAGTCTGACCCCGCAGCCATAGGCGGAGGAATGGGCGAATGAACAGGATACCTAACCAGGTCACCGCCACGAACGCCGCGGAGCAAAGGAGCGCCAGCGTCGTGTTGGGAAGATCGTAGAGGAAGTCAAACATGGGTTGTCCCGGCAGTCTGTTGATCGTCTTGGCTCATGGTCGCCTGTATCCGATTCAACGGCACCCGGATGGCGCGCCTCCAGGGGATCGGATCTGTCATCAGATCGCCGGCGTGTACCATATCAGTGTTGCTCGGTCACGTTTTCGTGCATACCACGCAGGCGCGCGACGGTCACGTCCCCGGCCAGGAGGGACGTCAACCGTCCCTTAGCGCTGCCCTTAGGCGACGCCGACCGTCTGGTGCAGATAGGCAACCGCGTGCTGATTCAGACCGAGCTTGGACGCGAGTTCCTGCAGGTAACGCCTCTCCGCATCGGTGTCGACCTTGATCGTCATCAGCGAGGCGGTATAGATCTGCGCCGCCGCCTGCTCGTTGGGTACGGCGCGGGCGATGGCATCGGTCTCCATCGGCTTCTGCATCTCGCTGAGCACGAACTGGCGCTCCTCCTCGGAGACGCCGTCCTCCTGCATCTTGCCGAGCAGCCGTTGCGCCTCCTGCTGGTCGATCTGGCCATCGGCCTTGGCGGCGTTGATCATGGCGCGAATGGTCAACGTCGCCATGTCCTCGACCTTCCGCTCCTCCGCGGCATTGGCCGGCTTGCGCAGCCCGGCGATGATGGCGCTGGCGTCATCGAGGTTGAAGCCGCCGCCGGTCGGGGCTCCGGCTGGAACCTGGGCCGAGCCGCCGCCTGACATCATCTGCTTGGCCGCGTCCAGGGCCTGGGCGGCCAGCGCACCAAACATGGACAGGGCGCCGGCGCCGGCAGCAATATTGCCGGAACTCCCAACATTCGGGCCGCCCTGGCCGCTGAAGATGGCGCCGCCGAGCTGCTTGAGGATGTCGAACGGCATGCCGCCGCCACCCTGGCTGCCACCACTCATCATCGGCCCGGCGATCTTGCCGAGCATATCGAACAGGCCGCCGCCGGGACCGCCCTGCTGGGGCATGCCGCCCGGCATCCCGCCGCCTTGGCGGCCGAACATATCCTGCATGCGGCCGGCGGACGGACCCATGCCGCCTTGCATCAGTGAGCCAAGAATGTCGAAGGGGTTCATGTCAGCGCTCCAATTTCGGTGGTTATCGCGTCGTCGGCGACAGATCTTTGCCGGGACGTGGGGGGTAAGCCGGCGGACAGCCCGTCCGGCCTTGCTTGGGCGACGGCTCAGGCGATGCGTTGCCCCGAGCTGCGCCAACTCATGCTATCGACGCCTCAGGTTTTTCCACCCGCTTGTCCACTTTTCGCAGCCGCAACGCCAGGTAGATCAACGATGCACCGATCAGCAGGGCAGCGATGCCGATGGCCCATGCGATGGTCACCGCGCCGGTTCCAGGCCAGAGGGCCAGGATCAGGCCAACGATGACAGCGACGGCGCCGATCGTGATCGCCGGCGTGCGCTCGGGGTCGTCCGCCTCGGTCTCGATGCCGGCGAGTATCAGCATCGCGCCTTGAAACAAGGCCCACAGGCCAACGATGATCAGCAGCAACCGGCCCGTCAAGTCGGGCCAGGAGAGTAGAATCACGCCGACGGTGATGCTGACCAGTCCGGGCGCAAGGTTGGATTGGAGGTCGTGAGCACGAAACGCGGCGACTAGCCCCACCGCGCTGTCAACCAGCGCGTAGATGGCGATAAGACGGATCAGCAACACCAGGGTGGCCGTGGGCCAAAACAACGCGGCAACGCCCAGCGCCAGGGCCAGCAGTCCGCGGGCGAGTAGGAACCACCAGACATCCCCCAGCTTGTCGCTGAGGTGGACGCGCACCTGGACGGCGGTAGCGCGCAGCTGTTCTCGGTCAGAGGTCATTGGTCCCGTCTCCGGGTTGTGATCACTTCGGCTATCGTGCGTTACCGCCGAACAACCGCTGTTGCGTCGGCAGTGGCAGCACGAATGGAATGGCAGGGCTGGATCGGCAGACGCAGGGTGGCTAGGGTGCCGCCTGCGTCAGGCGTGCCCAGGCTCAGCTCTCCACCCAGGTGTCTAACGCGCGAGCTTAAACGGCAGAGGCCGTATCCACCTCCCTCGCGGCGGCCCGCCTTCGGTGCGGAACGGATCCCGATACCGTCATCGCGCACGGTCACAGCCACGCGGTCGTCCTCAAATGCGACGACGACCTCACAAGCGCTCGCGCGCGCATGCCGGCCCGCGTTGGCCATGAGTTCCCGCGCGCCCAGAAACAAAGTCTCGGCGAGCTCGTTGGGCAACTTGGCGCCGGCCTCGCCAACCACACGACACCGATAGGACAGGTGCCAGCGGGCACTGAGCTGCTCGCCTAGCCCCTCGATGGCGGCGTCCCAGCTCACCGGATGGAGGATCGCAGGGGTCAGCTTCCAGAGCAGAGAACGCAGCTGCGTCAGGGAGTCATCGAGCAGGCCCTGGACTCGCTCCAGACGGTCGTCGGAGCTTTCCTCGGACGCAAGATCGACCAGAATCCGAGCCAGCACAAGCTGCTGGATGGTGGTGTCGTGGAGCGCATCTGCAAGACGGCGTCGCTCGCGCTCCACGGCCAACTCAACGGCTGCGTCCAGGTCGCAACCTAGCGGGCGATGGACGGCTGCCATCGCTTTCGGTCCTGGAAGGCCGGCAGAAGTCTGCGCATGGTGGTTCACAATCCTTCATCCTCCTCGGTGGTCTTTTTTTTATTGGAACGGAACCTCGGGCAAGTATGTCGCCCGCGGCGACAGCGTCAAGGCAGGTATCCGTTTTGCGCAAACTAATCCCCAGCAGGCTATGATGCTATTTGCAACCGGTTTGAGCTGGTAACCTCGCGTTCAAGGCCCGACGATTGAGGAACGACGATGACCCTTGCGCCGTTAGAACAGCCCGACATCAACGCGGCACCGGCGCCGGTGGCTCCCGAGCCCAGCCGCATCGCCCTTACGGTGTTCGATCCCGATCTGCTCGCCGAGGCGGTTCGTGGGGCGGGCTTCGAGCACCGCCAGCTTCACCCCGGACGCTTCAGCGGCGAGCTGGTGCGGGCCGAGGTCGGAGGGATCGTCATCGACCGGGGTTGCTACTCGCAGGCACTGCTCGCGCAGGGTGCCTTTTCGCCGCGCTCGATCACCGTTGGATTTCTGCTTTCGGATCGTGAGCCCGGGTACGTCAATGGGATTCGTGTGCGCGCGCACGACCTGATTGTCTTCCCCGAGAACGGCGAGCTGGACTATGTGCTACCCGCCGACACCGAGTGGTGTAGCGTGCAGATCGAGCGTAACGCCCTCCTGGCCCTTGGCATCGATCCGGCGTGCATCGGGAGGATGTCGGTGGTCTCGCCCGATGCCGGACAGCGTGGCCGTCTGGCGCGACTCATGCGTTTCGCGCTGGACGGTCTCGTCACTGCCCAAACGCAGCACGCGTTCCGCGACACGCTCTTCGAAGCGCTCTATCAGACCCTGGGCCAGCAGGGGGGGCACTGTCGCCACCCCAACTTCTCCGAGCGCGCGAACCTGGTGCGGCGCTTCGAACAGTTGGCGGACGCAGAGGGCGCAGAGAGGCGCTCCATCGCTGAGTTGGCACTGGGCCTGGGGGTCGCACGCCGCACTCTGGAGTTCGCATTCCGTGATTACATCGGGCTGTCCCCGGCGCGCTACCTGGCTGTGCTGCGCCTCAACGCCGTGCATCGCGAGTTGCTCAATGCCTGCGAGGATAACCAGCGTGTGGCCGACCTCGCCGCGCGACACGGCATCTCTCACCTGGGTCGTTTCGCCGGCGAATACCGGCAGATGTTCGGCGAGCTACCCTCTCAGACCCTGCGCCGAGCGCGCCCCAAGGCCCGCTAGACCCAATTCAGGGGCAGTATCGGTGACGTCGTGGACGTGGCGAGTGTCGGCTTTCCGTTCTACTGCGGACGTTGATCCCCGAAACATCAATGGCCGGAATGGGTCGATTGCTGCCAATCGCGCTGCGTGCCCTGAGCGTTTGCTATGGGGCAGGGAGCAGACCGTCGCGCGCAGAGAGCCGACCGAAGGCTTACGGCCAAGACCACTCGTTCCATCCGGTCGCGCCAGTGGCGGGCGCGACTCTCCGCTCGCGCTCCGTCGCATTAGGCTGGGCGGCCAGAAACTCAGTAGGATTCGGCGAGGCGGTAGTACTGGGCGTCTCCCGGCCCCTATCGTGCATATTTCCGGCCTTCCCGGGTCTGAAGCAAAGTGTCCTGGATCACCCTCACCTCCGCGCCTTCGCCGACCCGGCTGTACAGATCGACCACGTCCTGCATCCCCATGCGGATGTAGCCGTAGGATGCGGGACGCCCCAGACGCCACTCTTCCGCAAGGGAAGGGTCTTGCAATCCAACAGCATCGCCCGGCCATTTGGCCGGGCGAGGATTCAGAACATGCAGAACGACACCTGTCTGGAGACGGAGCGCACCGAGCACGAAACGACACTCGCCGCCGCCAGCGTCTGTCGGTTCAACGCCCAGTCCCTGCTCGACGCCGACGATCGTACCGAGAACTACTCCAAGATCCGGGCGCGGGCTCACAGCTGACCGCGGCAACGCCAGCTGCTGCGCCTGACAGCCAATGGCCATCGCTTTAGCGCCAATCCGAAACTGGTCGGGCGCTTGCTTGACAGCGGCCTGAGCGAAGTCACCAGCCGGAGGCCGCGGGCCGGTGTCGGGTACCGTCAGCAATGCCATCCGCACCGTCAAAGGGCCGGATGGCCTCGCTCTTGTTGTGCTTGCGCAATCTTGCTTGCGCAATCTAATGAAGATGCGCGCCACTGCCGCCCGGTCGCGACCCATGCCGGCCGCAACTCTCAGCGTGGTCCATCGCTCTGCCAACGGTAATGACTTGCGGCGGGCCGGTGACCGGATTGCTGCGAAATCCCCTACAGCCGATTCTGCAGAATCATGAACCAGGGTCTGCGCGGGATGGTTTGGAGCCGGCCGTTGCCGTCGAGTTCGACGGAGATTCTGGACACGGAGTTGCGCACGTTGCCGCCGATGGCCTCCAGGGTGTTGCCGCTCTTGGCGATGACTAGGTCGCAGTGGGTGCTGGTGCCCTTTAGCATGCTGGGGCTGGTGTAACCGCCTACCATGCGTGGGCGGTTGGAACCGCGGGCTGCGCAGATCAGATCGCCGGGCTGCGGACTGTAGTCGGCTATGCGCCGGGGGACGAACCAGCGACCCGGGAAAACGGCGTCTTCGACGGCTTGGCTCAGATAGACCCAGTGGGCAATGGATGGGCGGAACTGGCTCTCTGGCACGCCGGCGCCCTGCATGACCCAGCCCGTGAAGGCAGCGGACCAGGGCTCTTGGCAGTCCATGCCGTCGAGCCCTGGTTGTCCGACGGCGCGCCAGTAGGCGTTGACCCGCTGGCTGTGACCGGTGTCGTCGTCCTCCCAATAACCGACGTGAGGGATGCTCTCCTCCGTGCCGCGGTAGACCACCGTCTGGCGGCCGAAGTATTCCCACTCCCGAGTGGCTCGGCTGATGATGGCGCGCTTCACGGCGGGGTTGGGAGCGGGTGGCTTGCCGATCGGGCGACCCGCCCAGGTGCCTTGTTCCGGCCCTTGCGGGGTGGGCGATGGGGCCGAGGCGCAGCCGCTGATGGCGATGGCCAGGAAGATGGCGGGCAGGCTTGCGAGGACGAGTCCTTGTCGCTGAACGGGACCGTGCCGGGGGCATCTTTGGCTTGCCTCTTGGGAAGGCCTTGGTCTGGTTGGTGTAGGCCTTGGGCTGGGCATGGGACTGACTCCGAGTCGATGGCCGCCGGATCGCGGCGGATTTGATTGAGATTGTTATTGGGTCCCGACCTTGTCCGGCTCGGCTCAGCGCAGCTTAGCTGAACTCAGAAGCTAGCCGGTGGAGGCCGCAAGCCAGGGTCCTCGATCGTCGTTCCCGTCTCCGCGCTATCGGGTCCGCCGACTTCAGTCGGCACCTGGGGTGGCGGACTTCAGTCCGCCGTGACGGCGCGGACGGGCGACTGAAGTCGCCCGTCCCCAGGGGGCCGGATAAATCCGGCGTACCCGGGTGGGCTCGATGGGAACCACATCCGAGGACCATGCAGGCGTGGCCGAAACAGCGGCCAAGGCCCGCGCTCTGCTGGTTCGGAATCGCCAGTCGCGCGATCGCAGGCTCAGCGCGGCGGTCGGCGCGTGTCGCGAAACCAGGGTCGGTACTGTTCCATACGTGCCCGCTGATCCTGCGGTGCCTGACGCTTGCAGGTGCTGTATTCCTGGCTGTTCGGGTCCGCGCCCCAGCGCCGTTCGACGCAATCGTTCGGGTTGTAGGCGACCTCGAGTGCGCCGCGCCGCGCATAGAGCTCCGCAACACTGAGCCGCCAGGGGCTGCCGTCGCTTCGCGTGTATTCGATGGCACGCTCTTCGCTGCGCCGGGTATGCAGCGCGTTGAGGCGGGCGGCGGCCTGGTCCGGGCTCTCGCTCCCCAGCCGGTAGAGTTCCGGGTAGCGGCGGACGCGCTCCGGTAAGCCTTCCAGCACCTTCATCGCAATCAGCAGGCGCATGTCCCGCGACGGGGTCGCATAGTCCTCCCAGGGTCCCGTCGTCTCGAAGATGGCCGTGCCCTGGGGCATCGACATCACTTGGCCCGCTTGCTTGGCCATGTAGGCCTCGCCCCGGTCCACCGAGGCGACGCGGGTCTGCAATTGCTCCATCAGCGCGCTCAGGGTCTCCTCGTAGGCGCTCGCGGGGTCGAGCCCGCTGGGATTGATCAGTTGCTCCATGCGGGCATAAAAATCGTCCGGGGAGAGCGCGGCTTGCTCGCCGGAGTAGGGCTGTGATCCGGCGTCGCCGTGCAGCGCGGCATTGGGCAAGGGCTGCCATCCGCCCCCGGCACGCACTAGCGGCCGGAATGCCTTGAAACCCGGTCCGGCGCTCGGGGTGTTGGCGAACAGGAAGGTGCCCTCCCAAAAGCGCTTGCGGCTGACGGAGTTGTCCGGCTGGGCATCGACGGCGAGCAGCATGCCGCTGCGGCTTGCTGTTTGCGGGACCCATTTCACGAGCACCATGGTGTGGCCATAGGGATCGGCGTAGAGCGTGCCGGGCCAGAGGGCCGAGCGCTCCAACGGTAGCGGGTAGAAATCCGTGGCCTCGTCGGCCAGGGCGGTGCGTCCGCTCCCGGAATGGACTGTGTCCATGATCTGGCGGCTCAGGGATCGGAAGCTGTCGGTCGAGGCCGGCGTGCCGATCAGGCTGTCGTCGATGCGCGCACCGTCGCAGCGCGGCGGGCTGCCGGCGCTGCCCCGGTTGCACGCCCGATAGGCGACGGGCAGGCCGAGCTTCCAGGCGAAGTAGGCGCGCAGGATATAGGACAGGTCCGCGCAGTCGGGCTCCAGGGTCAGCCCCTGATCGTCTCCGGCTCCGAGGTAGTCGTGCAGGAAGTTGCGCCGCGGATCGGCGAGCACGGGGGCGAGGGACGGAAAGCTCAGGGACTGCTCCGGGGGATCGTCGAACAGCCGCTCCACCCAGACCGCATACAGGGCCTGGGCGGCCAGGTCCCAGTCGCCACTACCGCGATCTCCGGGGCCGCCGCCGACGGCGACCTGCAGGCAGGCGGCGATTTGTCCGCCCCGGAGGGCGTCGATCCGGTAGGTTCCGGCCGAGGGACGCTGGATGCTGCCGTGCAGGCTCCAGGGCGGCCCGCCGCCCGCCTCCGCGGGCAAGGGACGTGTCGCGCCGTCGGGGCCGGTCACGACCAGCTGCCCGAGCGCTGCATCCGTTGCGACCGCCACGATCTCCATCGGCTCCCCCGGGCGTGGGGCGAGCGGTGTCGCCCAGAGCCGAACCCTGTCCGACGCGACGCACGGCCCCGAAGCGGTCGGGTAGGCGATTGTCTCGGCCGCGTCGACGTTCTCCGGAACGGGGCTGGGCGAGATGGCCTGGACACCGGCGCCAGGCTGAGTCGACGAGGGAGTCGGGCCGGGTCCGCCATCAGGCATCTGCACGGGCTTTGACTGACAGGCACCCAGGAGACAGCTGGCCAGGACAATGGCCGGTACGATGGTCAGCAAGAATGCGTCGTTTCTCAGGGGCATGGCATCAGTCTGTCGGCAACACGGAGAGGCTGGCGTTTGCGCAGTCTAGTCTGTTGGCGACGACCGAGCCATCCCGCGGCGATCCTGTTCGATGGCGGCGGAGTGGCCGGCGAATCGGGGCTGGCACTGAGCCATGAAGCTTTCCTGGTTGGGTCGGTTGCAGCCCCGTCAGTCGGCGCCCGTGGCTGTCGCCGGGCGGAGAACCGGACTCCGCTCAGGCCGAGCGAGACGCGCTCGGAGTCGGAGGCGTGCATTCGGCTCGGGGTGTTCCCATGTCGATAGACTGAGTGCTTGTCATGGTCGCCGGGAGGACGCTGGTCATTCGTCCGGCGACCGAGAGGAGGTGAAATCGATGTCTACCGCGCGCTACAGTCGTCGCGAATTCCTGGCCCTGACCAGCGGCATCGCCGCTGGCGCCGTTATGCCGCGGGCGGCCGCCGCGAGCCCCAGGCCCGCGGACGTGCTGACCAAGCCGATTCCATCCAGCAGCGAACCGCTGCCCGTTATCGGCATGGGCACCTGGATCACCTTCAACGTGGGCGATGACCCCCGCGCGCTGGACGTTCGCACCGAGATCCTGCGCACGTTCTTCGCCGCCGGCGGAGGCATGATCGACAGTTCTCCGATGTACGGCTCGGCCGAGGCCGTGCTCGGCAAGGTGCTCGGGCGTTTGGACTATCCGTCTGGCCTGTTCTCCGCCACCAAGGTCTGGACCGGCTCGGCCGACGACGGGCCGGCGGAGATCGCGGCCTCGCAACGCCTCTGGGGCATCGAACGCATGGACCTGTTTCAGGTGCACAACCTGCTCGCCTGGGAAGGACATCTGGAGACCCTTGCGCGGATGAAGGCGGAGGGGCGGCTGCGCTACGTCGGCGTTACCACGTCCCATGGCCGGCGCCACCGGGACCTGGAACGGATCATGGCCGAGCAGCCGCTGGACTTCGTCCAGCTGACCTACAACATCGCCGATCGCGACGCCGAGGCGCGCTTGCTGCCGTTGGCGCGCGAGCGCGGCATTGCCGTCATCGCCAATCGTCCGTTCCGGCGCGGCGAACTGGTGCAGCGTGCCCAGCGCCATCCATTGCCCGGTTGGGCCGCCGAGATCGGCTGCGACAACTGGCCTCAGGTGCTGCTCAAATTTATCGTCTCGCACCCCGCCGTGACCTGTGCGATACCGGCCACCAGCCAGGTTGCGCACATGCAGCAGAACATGGGCGCGGCCCGTGGTCCGCTGCCGGACGCAGCCCTGCGCCAGCGCATGGCAGCGGAGTTTGCGGCGTTATGATGCCCGCCTTGCCTGGCTGGGGCGCATGGGCCCAGGATCGGGCCGGATCGTGACGGACTGGCTCAGTTACTCGCTGGCGGACTTCGTGCCGTTCTCCCACGCCACCTACTTGCGCCTGTTCGAACGCTACGATGCCCGCTTCTGGCCCGCCGTGCTTGTCGGCGTGGGCGTCGGTCTGGGTTCGTTGTGGCTGCTGCGAAGACCCGCGCGAGCGCCAATTGAGGTGTTCAGTGGGGCCGGGTTTGGTCACCCGAACGGCCCTCGGAACCCGGCTTAGCGATCCTAAGGTTGGGCGCAGGGTTGAGTTCAGGGCTGATCTGGGGGCGGGGCCCGCGTCAGCATTGGTCCTGGTCGCCTTCGGGGTCTGCTGGGTCTGGATCGCCTGGGCCTTTCACTGGCACAGCTATGCCCCGCTGAACTGGGCCGGGGCCTATTTCGCGGCGGCCTTCGCGCTGCAGGGCGTCCTCTTGATCGTCTCTGCTGTTGACCTCGGCATCCGCGGAGACGAACAGCCCGCTGCCCAGGCCTGGGACAGCCTTGCCTGGTCGGGTTACGCTCTGATCGCGTTTGCGGTCATCGGTATGCCGCTGCTCGGCTACTTAGTCGGGCTCTGGTTTGGAGGACGGGTCTGGTTTGGGCTGGAGCTATTCGGCAGCGCGCCGGACCCGACCGCGGTCGCGACCCTCGGCCTGATGGCGCTCGTGCGCCCGCGCTTTGCCTGGATACTGTTGATCCTGCCGACGCTTTGGTGTCTGACCAGCGCCGCGACCCTGGCCGTGCTGGGTGATCCACTCTGGCCGTTGCCGTTGTTGGCGGTCCTCACGCTGGCGCTGGTGGCCGCGAAGGGGGCTGTCGTTCGGGCCGCGGTCCGGCGATGAAACGATTGCGGGGGCTGAGCGGTCTGCGAAATGAACCGGGACCATTGCGGGCGAGGTGCTGGAAATCGCCGGCATTGAATGCTCATCTTTCCTTTCCTCAATCCACCTAAGCGGACAATCCATGCCAAGTTCACTGAGACGGCTTGCTGCCATGACGTTGCTGCTCGTCTGTGCCATCGCGGACGCGGATGAGCCGATCGGCGCCTTTTCCGAGGCGACCGCGGGCGGCGCATTGCCGAGCGGTTGGCGACTCGCCAAGCTCCCCGGCGTCGAGCCCACGCGCTTCGATCTGGTCGACGCCGATGGCGTCGTTGCGTTGCGGATGGATGCCGCCGATGCGGGTGCGGCGCTGTTCCGGCCGGTTCGCATCGACCCGGCGCGGACGCCGATACTGCGCTGGCGCTGGCGGGTGGACAATTTGATCGAGACCGCCGACATCCGCCGCAAGGACGGTGACGATCTGCCTGCGCGGCTGTACGTGATGTTCGACTATCCGCTGGAGCGACTGTCACTGATCGAGCGCGGCAAGATCAAGCTCGCCCGCGCGGTCGCGGGAGACATGGTCCCAGCCGCTGCCATCTGTTACGTCTGGGATGGCAATTTGGCAGCCGACACATCGCTGTGGAATGCCTACACCGATCGCGTCCGTGTCATCGTCGTCGAGAGCGGCAGCGGCCGGCTCGGTCAGTGGGTGGAGGAGCAGCGTGACGTCGCGGCGGACTTTCGTGCGGCGTTCGGCGAGGAGCCGCCACCGATCTCCGGCATTGCGGTCGGCGCCGATACCGACCAGACCGGAGAAACGGTGCGCGCCTGGTTCGGCGACATTGGCTTCTCGGTCCAAGAGCGGTAAGTAACGATTCAACAACAAGCGGTATATCAGTCGGCGAACTTGGGCAAACCGGTGTAGAGCCACCAGGCGGTGCGATCTTCATCCCAGCGCCATTCCTGTCGGTCGGCGAGGGTCTTCAGTCGCTGTTCGTCATCGATCACGTAGTTGATTCGCACGAGCTGCACCGCTGTCTGCTGGGGCGTGATGACGGCCGGTTGCAGCACCTCGTAGCCGGTGACGCGGATGTTCTGCAACTTGTCGAGATCCAGGTCTTCGCGCACGTCCGGATGCAGGAATCCGACCGCGGCATCGAAATAGCTCCAGCGGATGGATTCGCGATAGCCGTTGGTGGCGCTGTACAGCGTGGACGCCATCTTGTCCTCCTTGACGCGACCACAGCCCGCGGCTCCCGCACCGATGGCGGCGGTGAGCAACAGGACGGAGAGCATGCGTAGCTGATTCATTCGGGGGTTCCGGCGACGGTCGGAGAAGACGCTTGGATCATAAGCGATCGCCGACCATAGCCGCCATCGTGATCGAGAATCGCTCCCGCGCCTGTGGGAGCGGCTTGCAGCCGCGATCGGGCTGCGCCCTGAATCGGTCGTTGTTGCCGTCGCGATTGCAAATCGCTCCCACGTTTCTGAGATTGCGCAAGTATTTGCGAAAAGCGTGCGAAAGATGTTCTTCGTGGTTCGCGGAATACTTGCACGGTCTCATCCGCGAGTGGCCTGCAGCCTGAGACGGGCTGCTGGCGCCAAACGGCATATTGCTGCGCTGGCGGACGCGGGCAGCATTCGCGAGCACCGCTGCGGTATCATGCCGCCCCCTTTGCCCCCATCTCCCTCTCTCCGGCCCAAGACGGAAATCCCATGACGGACATCCCGCAAGAACCCGTGTTGACGGCGCACGTAGACGGCGCCGAGCTGACCCTGCTCGGCACCGCCCATGTCTCGCGCAGCAGCGCCGAGAAGGTGCGCGAACTGCTGGAGTCTCAGGACGGCGGCTTCGACGCCGTCGCGGTGGAGCTGTGCCAGAGCCGTTTCAACGCCATCATGCAGCCGGACGCGTTGAGCGGCATGGACCTGTTCGCCGTGATCCGCGAAAAGCGTGTCTATATGGTGGCGGCGAGCCTGGCCCTGTCGGCCTATCAGCAACGTCTGGCCGACCAGTTCGGCATCGAGCCGGGCGCCGAGCAGCGCATGGCCATCCGCCTGGCCGAGGCTCGCGGGCTGCCGGTGCTGCTGATCGACCGCGAGGTGGGCGTAACGCTGCGCCGTGCGGCGCAGAACCTGGGCTGGTGGAAACGGCTCAATCTGTTCTCCGGACTCATGGCCGGCATGCTCTCGCGCGAGCAGGTCACCGAGGACGAGATCGAGCGGCTGAAGCAGGGCGATGTGCTCGAGACGACCTTCGCCGAGTTCGCCGAGGACCGTCGCGACCTGTACCTGCCGCTGATCGAGGAGCGCGATCGCTACATGGCCGCGCGCCTCGCCGATGAGCTGCGCGAACATGGCTATCGCAAGGTGCTGGCCGTGGTCGGTGCCGGTCATCTCAAGGGACTAGCCGAGCAGTTGGAGCAGGCGCACCCGGACCCGAAACGGGAGTTGGCTGAACTCGATCATGTGTCGCCGCCCGCGCGGGGCTGGCGGTTCGTGCCCTGGGCCATCGCGGCGGTGGTGCTGGGGCTGTTCGCCTACGGCTTCACCCGCAGTCCGGAGCTGGGCTGGAACCTGGTGCTGGACTGGGTGCTGATCAACGGCGGCCTGTCCGCGCTCGGCACGGTGCTGGCCGGCGCGCACCCGCTGACCGTGCTCGGGGCCTTCTGCGCGGCGCCGCTGACGTCGCTGAATCCCACCATCGGTGCCGGCATGGTGGCCGGCGCCATCGAGCTGACCCTGCGCCGACCTAGCGTCGGTGACTTCGCCAGTCTGCGCGAGGATGTCACCACGGTCCGCGGCTGGTGGCGCAATCGCGTCTCGCGCGTGCTTCTGGTGTTTATCTTCAGCACCATCGGGTCTGCTGCGGGCACCTATGTGGCCGGGTTCAGCATCGTCGGGCGCCTGATGGGCGCCTGATGGGGGCGCTGAATCGAGCGTTGTCAGATATGGGGGACGATATGCTGACCGGAACCGGTCCCGACCGCCGAGGAGTCCGACGCGATGCCGCCATTGCACCCCGATTGCCTGCCTGACCATCTGCGCGAACGACTGCGTCCGGTCTCGGATCATCCCGTCAACGAAGCGGGCGAGTTGGTCCTGTACTGGATGCACCACGCGGTGCGCGGACATGAGAATCCGGCGCTTGACGTTGCCCTGCACGCGGCTGCCGCGCTGCAACTGCCGTTGCTGGTGTACCAAGGGCTCGCGGGCCGGCATCGATTCAACGCCGACCGTCATCATGCCTTCATTCTCGAAGGTGCAAGAGACGCCCATCGCGAGCTGGCCCGGCGTGGTGTTCAGGTGGTGTTTCACCTGCCCACGGACCCGGCAGCCCCCTCGCCGCTGCCTGAACTCGCCGCGCGGGCCGCGCTGGTGGTGACCGAAGACTTTCCGGCGCCACCGTTTCCGGCCTGGACGCGCGGCCTCGCGGCGCGTGTCGAGGTGCCGATCTGGGCCGTCGACTGTGCCTGCATCGTGCCGATGCGGCTGCAGCCCAGGCGCTTCGATCGCGCCTTTGAGCTGCGCCGACACAACCAGCAGGCCTACGCCGAGCGCGTGCCGCGGCCTTGGCCCGAGACGGATCTGACGCCCGCCGTGTACCAGGGGCCGTTACCCTTCCAACCATTGGACCTTGCGATTGCCGACATCCCCGCGCTGTGCGCGGCCTGCGATATCGATCATACGCTACCGCCCGTGCCGCACACGCCGGGCGGCTCCGATGCCGGCTATGCCCGTTGGGAGCGTTTCAAGCACGACGGGCTCGCGAGCTATCACCGCCTGCGCAACGATGCCGCCGAGCCCTGGCCAAGGGGCGTGAGCCGGCTGTCGGCCTATCTGCACCATGGCCAGGTGTCGCCCTTTCGCATCGCGCGCGAGGCACAGGCGGCTGGGCGGAGAGGGCGCCCAGAAGTTTCTCGACGAATTGCTCATCTGGCGCGAGCTTGCACACAATTTCTGTTTTTACACCGATGACCCGGAGGCGTGGTCGGTCCTACCCGAATGGGCGCAGGCCACACTGACAGCCCATGCGGACGACAGCCGCGAGCGCTGCATCGACCACGAGCGCCTGGCGCGTGGCATCTCGGGCGACCGGCTCTGGGACCTGGCGCAACGCTCCCTGCTGGTGCACGGAGAACTGCATAACAATCTTCGCATGACCTGGGCCAAGGCCATCCCGCGCTGGACCCCAGGCCCGCGGCGCGCGATGGCGGAACTGATCGACCTGAATCACCGCCACGCGTTGGACGGGTCCGATCCGAACTCGTACGGCGGTCTGCTCTGGGCGCTGGGGCTGTTTGATCGGCCCTTCACGCCGGAACGCCCGATCCTGGGCACGGTGCGCGGTCGCGATACCGCCGGCCACGCGCGTCGGCTCGATCTGGATGCCTTCGCGCGCAGGGTCGATAGCCCGGCCCGCGGCGAGCGCCTGCGAATCGCCGTGATCGGTGCCGGGCTCTCCGGGCTGGCGGCTGCGCGAACCCTGGCGGACCAAAACCACGAGGTCATCGTCTTCGAGAAGTCCCGCGGCTACGGCGGTCGGGCCGCGACGCGTCGCATCGCCGAGTTCGGCCAACAGGTTGATCACGGTGCGCAATACTTCACCGCCCGCGACCCGCGCTTTCGCCGCCGCGTGCTGAGCTGGGCCGAGCGCGGCGTCGTCGCGCGCTGGCAGGGGCGTATCGGCGCCTGGGACGGCGACCGTATCCGCGCCGCTGGCGGAGACGACGAGCGCTGGGTCGGCCTGCCCGGCATGAGCGGGCTGGGCCGCATGCTGGCGGCGGACCTGACGATACGACTGGAGACCCGCGTCATCGCACCGCGTCGCGACGGCGACGCCTGGTTGCTGTTGGACGATGCGGCCAACGAAGTCGGACGCTTCGATCGCATGCTCATCGCCGCCCCGGCCCCGCAGGCCGCGGAGTTGCTCGCGGCTGCCCCGGCCTTGGCCAATCAAGCCGCAAGCGTCCGCTACGCCCCTTGCTGGACCGTCATGATTGGCTTCGACACCCCGGTCGATCTTCCCTGGGAAGGTCTGTTCGTCAACCAGGGTCCGCTTGGCTGGATCGCCAATGACGGGGCGAAGCCCGGCCGCCGCGGCCCAGTGGCGGTATTGCATGCCAACGCGGACTGGAGCCGCCGGCATCTGGAACTGGATCAGGAGTCCGTCGTAGCGATCTTGCTCGAAGCCTTCGCGTCCATCGTCGGCCCGCCCCTACCCGCGGTCGTCTGGTCCCGTGCCCACCGCTGGCTCTACAGCTTGGCAGACAACCCGCTGGACACCGACTGTCTGTGGGACGCCGACCTCGGCATCGGCGCCTGCGGCGACTGGTGTCGCGGCGCCCGCATCGAAGGCGCCTGGCTTAGCGGCGAGGCGCTGGCCGGACGTATCCTTGCTGACACGGCGCGCTAGCGTATCTTCACCATCAGCCCGCAGTGCGGCGCAAATGGTCCGCGCGGCGATCGTCCCATTGGATGCTCATGGTTGCAGGCCGTCGTCGCGTCCATGCAGCGTGTCGCGGATGATGCCAATAGCGTGCTCCATGTGCTGAAACGCGTGGTCGCCGCCCGCGTACAGCAGCAGCCGGCCGCAGTCGCGGTACATGGCCTCTGCGATGCGATAGTCGATCACCTCGTCGCCCTGGTCCAGGAAGAGCGTCGTCGGCACGCCGTCGTCGTCGTCCTCGCACGGATGTTCGATGCCATAGGCCCGGGTGGACTCGATCACGTCCGCGCTCAATCGATAGGCTTCGCCGTTGGCCGTAGTCATCGGCACGTCCAGGAATGCCGGCAGCAGTTCCCAGGGTTTCAGTGCCGGGTTGATCATGAACAGGTGCGAAACAGGGAACTGACGAGCCAGGTACTGACCGTAGAAGGCGCCCATGGAACTGCCGATCAGCATCGGTGCCGCGCCTTTTTTTGTGAGTTCTTGCATCTGCCCCGTCAGCTCGGCCACGGCCTCGTTCGGTTTGTGCGCAGGATAGTCCGGCGCCAGAAGCTTTTCCGTTGCCAGTGCCTCGCGCAGCAACGCGGCCTTGTGCGATTGGCTCGAACTGTTGAGCCCGTGCAGGTAGACGATCATGACAACTCCAGCGAAACAAGCGTTCGCCACGCGGCGGTTTGCCGAGAAGCGACTGCAGGTCCGAAACGACTTGCGGTGCGAGGCGACCCGATTGTGTCGACGCGCATCGGCCTAGAACCAAGACAACAATGGTAACCGAAACAGGCGTATTGGCCGGAGCCGGGAGCCCCGTCCGGCGCTGAGCACGCAATTCGTCATTGCGTCAAAGGTGCCGTGCCCCGATCCTTTCCCCTGAGACGTTGGAATCTCGTCACACGAACGTTGTCGAAGCCGACGCTAGGGGTGGCGCAGGTGGCGGCTCGATGCGGCAGGGCCGTGGCGCGTTATGACGCAACTGACCTCCATGGTGCTAGCCCTGCCCGCACCGACGCCGATGCGCGCGCAGCAGTCACTGCATTCCCATCAACTCAGGCCGTCGACCACAGAGCGCTCGCATATGCCAGATTCCGCCATCCCTGCCTTGTTGCAGTCCTACCTCGAAGAACTCGTGCCAGATCGACCGCGGGAGTTGCGCGCCATGGAGGCAATGGCGGAGGCGGAAGGGTTTCCGATCATCGGTCCCGCCTGCGGACAGGTCTGCTATCTGGTTGCTCGTATGATTCGGGCGCGGCGCATCTTCGAGCTCGGTTCCGGCTTCGGCTACTCCACCGCCTGGTTCGCTCGCGCGGTCAAGGAGAATGCGGACGATAGCGAACGCGAGCATCACGTCGGCGAAGTACATCATACGGTTTGGGATCAGGCATTGTCGGACCAGGCACGGCGCCATCTGTCCAAATTGGGTCTCGCTGACCTGGTGCGCTTTCACTGCAACGAGGCGGTGCAATCGCTGCGCGAGGTCGGCGGGCATTTCGATCTGATTTTCAGCGACATCGACAAGGAAGGGTATCCGGACTCGCTGCCCGTCATCGAGCAGCACCTGCGCCCCGGCGGCCTGCTGATTGTCGACAACATGCTCTGGGGCAACCGCATCTTCGACCCCACCAACCGCGATGCGGCGACCGAGGGCGTGCGTCGGTTCACGCGCATGGTGGCATCGAGCGACCGCTGGATTGGCTCGATCCTGCCGATCCGCGACGGGCTGTTGCTGGCCATGCGCCGCTGAGTTGGCACTGATCCGCTGCCGAGCTGGTGCCGAATGTTAGCGTGCACTTTATCTCGCCGGCTTTTCTCGGAATAAGTCGCGCCAACTTGGCCGGGCTGCCCCACCGCCGCCAGTGCTTACGTAGAGCCTTCCGAACCCTCGCTCGTCCTCAGCTTTCCTTACGACCGCAGTCGGCCAGCAGCGGTCATTTACGCTCCGTGGCGAGCCGACTGCAAAGGAATCATAAGCGGACGCTGGAATTGCCGACCTGTCCTGCCGCCTGGTGCTTTTCCTTGGGGCCTCGGTGAAGATCCGAGCGGGCCGATCTCAAGCGAGCGAATGGTGGTACGTCTCCTATTTCTCCGTCCCCTATTTCTCCGCGTGTCGCCGAATCGCCGGATTTCGACAGCCTAGGCCAGCTCCGGGCTATCTTGGACTTCTCCTTGTATTTGTCCCAACCCGGGACTATCCTTCCCTTCCATGCGTATCATCGCCCTGTCCACCCTCAAGACTTTCTGGGAAGTGGCCCCCGCGTTTCGCGATGCGAAAGAGCCGACGCTTGCATGGTACCGAGCGACTTGCCAGGCAGACTGGGCAACACCCGCAGACGTCAAGGCGGACTTCCGCAACGCCAGCATTCTCAAAGACGGCCGGGTGGTCTTCAATCTGGGCGGCAACAAGTATCGGCTCGTCGTTTGGATCAACTATCCCTATCGCGTGGTCTATGTCCGCTTCATTGGGACCCACGCGCAATACGATGTGATCGACGCGCAAACGATTTGAGATCCGAAAAACCGAAGGAGATCCACAACAACCCGTGAACATCCAGCCGATCAAGACCGATCAGGATTATCGCGCAGCACTTCGCGCTATCGAGAGCCTGATGTCAGCCGAGCCCGATTCCAAGGAGGGCGAACGGCTCGACATCCTCGTCACGCTGATCGAAGCCTACGAGCGACAGCATTTTCCGTTGGATCTGCCCGATCCAGTGGCAGCGATCCGGTTTCAGATGGAACAGAAAGGGCTAGTACCCAAGGATCTGGAGCCGATGATCGGGCGTTCGAATCGCGTCTATGAGATTCTGAATCGTAAGCGGCCCTTGACGCTGAAGATGATCTGGCGCCTGCACCGACAACTGGGTATTCCAGCGGAAAGCCTGATCAGGCCGCCGGATGAGAGCGCTTCCGCGTGAATCCAGCTCGGTCAGCCGGACCGCCATTGCAGCAAGATCGCAACAACCTCGACCCGAGCCCGCATCCCGCTCCGATACCATTCCTAGGCTCAAGAAGTGTCAGGATTTTTTACAGTGGCGTTCACGAAGGCTTTAGGGTTAGGTCGCACACGTAACAGCCTTGGCGCAGCGTGTCGTGTGCAGTGTGAGACCCCGGCCTCTCGCGTCTGACCCCGTCCTCTCGCGCTTGAGGGAAAAGCGCAAAGCGCGCCTTCTAAGCTTATCCCTAACCCCTTATCCAAACGGGCGAAAAGCCGCTATTCGATTTTGCCATTCTGCAGCTGGTGTAAACCCTGGCCAGTATTAGTCTCACCGGTCACCCGATCTCCTTTGCGGGCGACGACCTTTCCTCCAACTTTGACTGACGACGAATTCGAGTGTCCGGCGTCAAGGTCTAACGATGCGGCTTTGATGCTCATCTTCCCAGTCGTTTTTATATCGACCCGTGTACCGTTGATTTTGATGATTGCCTCCAGCGTCGCTAAACGCTCTTCAAGCTGCCGAACCCGGGTTTCGAGGTCTAATTGCCCGGAAACTCCCGTCCGCGCGGTAAAGGTTGGTACTTGAGGTATATTGGCAGGCATAGATTACTCCAGTTCCTCTACAGGATTTTCATTTTCGCGTCGCATGTTGCGCAGCGGCCAGATCGTTCGGTAAAAATTGTAACCGTTCACGGGCCAACAGTCGCCGACCCTCTTGGTGCCCAGGGCAATCGCATCAACCTCAGCTAATATTCGCAGTAGCTGATACAGGATGTTGTCGCGGCAGTTTGGGTGGTTCGAAGAGCAGTTGAGCCAAGTAGTTTTCGTCCCATCCGGCGCGCAGGCGTTTGTTTTGGATACCGAGTTTGGTGTTGTCGTTCTTCAGCCGATTCAGGGCAATGTGGCGCAGTACTGCAAGCTTCTCGCGGGCGCGTTCGTCGCGTACGCGCGACTCGTCTTCGCGGAAGGCCATGTCCAGGCTCCAATGCAGGCTGTTCTTGATCCCCAATGCGCGCGCACGGCGCGGGCAAAGGTCGCCGAATCGGTGCCGATGCTGCCGATGTAGAAGCGCGTCTCGCAGGTGATTTTGCCGTTGAGCTCGCGTTCGGATTCGACCATGCCGACCATGTTCATGGCTTTCCACAAGGGGCTGTGTGCGACACCGTCGAGATCACCCAGGGTGCGATAGCGACGGGTCTCGCGCCGACCGTGACCTTGTTCGACCGTTTCGACGTAGTCCGAGGGCATGTCGGCGTAGTCCTTGGCGTCGATGAAGGCCTCCTCGACCTCAGCAGCTAGTGCCTCTTGGTTGCCCTTGAGCGCCAGCACGTAGTCACCGCCCTGGTCGATGATCTGGCTGGCATCCTCCGATATCATCGAATCGATCTTCGGTCATTACAAAACCTTCACCAGCCGCGGCCCACTCAAGGAAGTCGGCAGACTGGTGCTGCTGATTCCGGCCTTCCTCTCGGAGTTAACCGCCCCGGTCATCCGCGAGGCGATGGCATCGGTGCGGACCCTTGATGTGCAGCAGTGGGTCGACAAGCATCTCGGCGATTCCATGCTCGCACGCCGCCGCCGAGCCCTGCGACCTGACATCAAAACTGCATGAACGGTTCGCGGCTTTACGATGCGAAATTGAACAGCCTAGTACGCGGCTACCGCCAGCACTTCCGGTGCGTGATCAGGAGGCAAGACTCCATTGTGGCTGTACAGAAAGCACTCACGAATACGAAGCACAATGCCGATACGAACGCCGTTCTTGGAGCGCCACTGCGGATACAGACCGGCGACATTCAGCGGAAGCGCATCGGGTGTCATGCCGCCGTTCAGATTACAGTTGGTGCAGCTAAGCTTGTTGCCGACGTAGCGCGTGGCGTAACGCTCGGTCTCCATGACAATGTTGTAGCCATAGACGATATTGCTCTCGTAATCATCAAGGAAATCGCGCGCCTGCAACTCCTCGATAGTCGGTTGCGCCATTGCCGGAAGCCAGTGCCCGGCCAAAGTACCAATCGCGACTAGGCTCAGTAGAAGTTGGCGCATACCCATTATCAGCCCGTTCATGGAGGTGCTCTACGGCCATAAGTGGAAATTCGGCATCATCTCGCCGACTAACCCCTGTCGCCCAAAAAAGGCTACGCACATGTCGGTGAGGTGATGGCGCCGGTTGATCGGGCAGCGCGTATCTTCCAGCGAGGAAAACGCCTCGACAAGGGATGGCTCGGCCCTGGCCGCGTTTGCTTCGCACATGCCCACGTCTCCACGAGATCCGTCAACTCAGTGGATTGTGTAGTTTGTCTCGGTTCAAGTCGAAAAGTATCTCATAATAATCTGATGCAATTGCCCTGGGTGACGAATTGCTCGTTTAGAGCGTTGTTCGGACAGTCCGCAATACGTCAAGCGCGGCCAATGCCGTCCACCCAGATCGCCGCTTCCGCCCCACAACTCGCGAGAGGCTCAAGTCTTGATTCCATTCGGCTTACAAACGAGCGACTTAAGTTGATGCCATTAGCCCGGCTTGTGGATCGTGTCGATCGGTGGGCCAGTCCTACCATGAATCCAGGTCAACTGCGTTGATCCAGTGAGCTGATGAACTCCACCGCAGCTTCTACCGCTTCCTCAATATTCAGATCGCGAAAGAAATGATCTCCGCCTTCAATCACCGTCAGGTACACCCTTTCATCATCGACATAGGGTTCGACATGCTCCGGAATATTTGGCTGACGGTCATCTATCGAGCCGGCGATGACCAGTACCGGCACATCCGTTTTGGGTAAGAAGACGTGCGCGTTCCAGAATTCATTGTTCTGTTCGTAGAAGTCGTAAAAGGCTTCCGCCGAAACCGTGGCTTTCGGGCAGAAGCCAAAATCGGTCTCTGTCATTAGCTCATCGCCTCTACCCGCATCGACTAACTGTTTGGCGCGAGCGAGTACTTGCTGAAGATCGCTGTCGTAGTCCTCCTTGTAGCGTGCCGGAGAGCTGGGATGGCCGACCGTGTTGGGCGCTAACAAGACCAGCGCCTTGACGGTCGGTTTGCTACGGCTGGCAGCGTAAGTCAGCACTTGGTTAGCGGAGATGGAGTGTCCCATCAGCACGACGGTCGTCGCCCCCTGTCCTTTCAGCCAGGCGATCCAGGCGTCCAGTTCATCCAGCGCATCCGCCAACTTGAACCGGATGGGGATCATGCAGTCATAAAAGCCGTGACGATTGTCGACGTCAAGACTGACGTTGATCGCCAGCGAATTCAGGCCGTTTTCCAGCAGTGCGGTCTGGCTGGCTTCGATGATCTCCATGCGGTTATGCGCAAGAAAGCTGTGCATGATCAGAACAACGCCATCACTGAGCTGTTTTCCCTCCGCAATCTCCAGATTGGCGTTCAGGGTCAAATCCTTGAAATCCAGGTTGACTTCTTCCGCTTTGACGCTGGTGAACGACGTTATCGACAAAAGGCCGACAAGTATCAGCCACAACGAGCTACGGCTTATCATCTTGGTTGCTTCCTCTCGGTGGTCGTGCGTGGTGTTCGTTATTGACTCAGAAAGTCTTCGACTGCACTGTAGAACTTCGTGTTGTTCTTTTCAAAGTGCATCATGTGACCAGCATTTTCGATCTCGACATACGCCTTGACCTGGCTGCCAAGGTCGTCAAGCAGCTGTTCATTGTCTTCTCGGCTTCCTAGCGCATCCGTTTCACCACGGATGACCAGCGTCGGCACAGTGATCGAACTGGCGTCAAAGTGTGGCTCAGGCCAGCCGATGAAACGGCCCCAAGGCGCGCGGACACGTCCGTCCAGTTCGGCTGATCTCGGGTCCGAAGCCAGATGCGCCTCGGTGTAAGCGTTGAAAGCGCCTGGTATCAGGTTTTCTTCTTTGGTACCCAGTTTGCCCCAGCGCTGCAAGGCCGCCGGATCGCCGTAACGGTTTTTCTCGGCATGGCGTGTGACATCCTGCTGCCTGCGTTCCTCTGCGCTCTTACCTTTGCCGAGGTAGTTGACGCCATAGAGAACCAGTTTGGCAACTTTCTCCGGATGCTGACTGGCGTAACGGGGAGCTTCGGCCATGGCTCCGGCTGACCAGGCCAAAAGGTGTACCTGGTCCGTGTTGCGTAGGTCGCGAATGAAGTTGACGGCCCGGTCGAGATCACTGAGGGTCACGTCCAGGCCGATGGGTGCGGGACTGTCCGGGTACTTGTCCGGCTCATCCATGATGGGGGGGCGAGTCGACATGCCGTAGCCCTCCAGATCCAGCGCGAAGGTGTCCCAGCCCAGTCGAGCGAAATGGCGCATCATCGACACGTTCTCATAATCGAGATCGAAGGCGACGTACCCCGGAAAGGTGGCGCCGTGGAGGAACAGCAACACCCTGTTATCCCTGCCTGCGGTTCGCTCGGTACCCGCGTTGACCACTTCTCGAACATGCAAGAGAACATCGGGCTGAAGCCCTTGTTCAGTGTAGAAGGGCTCGGCGCTGGCATGGCTAAGGAAATAGTCGTTAGTTCGCAGGTCGCCGTTATCGGCACAGATTGCCGTCTGCCAACCAAATAATAGTGTAGGTAGCAAAACAACCAACGGGCTCGGAAAGCTTAATGTGTGCATGAGCATCCTCCATCGGGACTGGTGGTTCGGAGCTTTTTTATAGGGCACAACGAGCAGAACCGGGCGACGGACAGCAAACGGTTTTCCGTTCATTTTAAGACGGGTTCGAAAAATCAGCAGGTTAGCAATTCGGCCGGAGATGCTAAGCGCAAGGTTGCGGCCGACGTAAGGCGGGCGATCGGGTAGCGGTGGTCGCGCGGGCGAAAACCGACTGCGATCGACGAGTCGCCGATGCGAGGGAGAGAAGCAGCCGGTGGTTGGGGTGCTGGAACAGGCCCGATCGGCCGGGCTCGGAACCTCAAGACCCGTCGAGGTGCGCTGACCGGATGCCTTGCACTTGCGTCGGAGCGGGTTCTCAGTGCCCACAATCGGCGCAAGATTCCTCGTTCGTCGGAAAAGCTTTGTGGACATGAAGGCCGATAGCTCAGTGTCACTCTCAGGCTACTCTGTCTGCTCGGTTCCGACCGTGGTCGTTGGTGTTGCTGTGCTGCAGTGGCTGTGAAGAGCGACCTTGCTGAGTAAACTGGACGTATCGATGACCACCGGCCGAACAGACAGAGTGATGCCCATGCCCCGAAACGCAAGCACGTTCTACATTAATGAATGGCAAATCGAACCGGACGCCTTGCGTATCGCATCCGCGGGGAAGGAGATACGGTTGGAGCCCAGGGTCATGCGGGTTCTGGTCTATCTCGCTGAACACCCCCGTGAGGTTGTCTCCCGGCAGGAGCTGGAAGATCATGTTTGGACAGGGATGGTGGTCGGCTATGACGCGCTGACCAACACGATTACCAAGCTGCGCAAAGCCCTTGGCGATAGCTCGAGCGAGCCCAGGTTCATCGAGACCATTCCCAAAACCGGTTATCGCATGATCGCCACCGTGACCCCGGCGGAGCCTGATGTGCCCGAACTTCTGGGTGAACTGCCATCGATGCCAGCCCAACATATCCGCTCTCGCTGGTGGCTGGCGATACCTGCTGTTCTTGTGGTATTGGCATTGACTGTCTTCTGGTGGCAGTTTCATCCGGCGACTCGGCTGCCGTTGCCCGACGAGCCGTCCATTGCTGTGATGCCGTTTATCAATACCGGGAATGACCCCAGACAAAACTACTTTATCGATGGTATTACCGAAGACCTGATCACTGATCTGTCGAATGTCTCCGGGCTATTTGTGATTGCGCGCAACTCCTCCTTTGCCTATAAAGGCAAGGCAGTTGATGTGACTCAGGTGGCGGGCGAGCTGGGGGTGCGCTTCATTCTGCAAGGCAGCTTACGCCGCGACAACGAGCAACTTCGCATCAATGTCCGGCTAATGGATGGCATCACTGGGCGTAACCTGTGGGCAGAACGTTACGACACCGAGTTGGAAGACCTGTTCGCCGTGCAGGACGAGGTCACACGACAGATCACCTCCGCATTATCGGTGCGGTTGACCCAGTCCGAGCGACAAAACCTGACGCAAAGAGAAACGCTTGATCCGACCTCATACGACGAGTTTCTGAAGGGCTGGGAACGTTACTGGCGGTTTTCTCGCGAGGATTTTGCCGTGGCCGAGCAACATTTCAAAAAGGCGCTGAGCATTGATCCCTCTAACTCTCGTGCTCATGCAGGACTAGCACTGATCTACTGGCAGGCGTGGCGCCAAAAATGGCATGAAAACTTCGGCAATCCCCATGCAGGTTGGACCCGTGCGCGTCGTGAATTGAAACTAGCGATGAACAATCCGACGCCGCTTGCGCATAGTACCCAGTCATCTATGCTATTGATCAACCGCCGTTACGAAGACGCCATTGCCGAGGCGGAAAAGGCGATTCAGCTCAATAAGAACCACGCCGGGGGATACCTGGCGCTGGCGGATGCGCTTAGTTATTTCGGTCGACCAGATGATGCCATCAAGGTGGCACGAAAAGGAATGAGGCTCGATCCCAACTTTGTCGCCCCGTACCTGTTGGTGATCGGTCGCGCCCAATTCGACAAGGGCTTGCACGCGGATGCTGTTGAGTCGCTGAACCGCGCCGTCGCCATCAACCCCCATGAACGGGATGCCCTTATCGTGCTGCTTGCCGCTTATGGGTATCTGGAAGAGTCAGATCAGGCGAGGCGAGTGTTGGCAGCGTTGAACAAGGAGCATGAAGCGCAAGCGTTACGTCCTTTCACGATGGATTGGCTGACGAACCGTTGGCCCTACCGGCGTCCCTTGGATCGGGATCATTTACTGGCAGGTCTGGATAAGGCCGGGGTTCCACGGTGGTGACGCGGAGCAGTGACGCGGCGTGCTATTGGCGCAAAAACAGCAATGATCCTTTGCTCGACCGGTTACGTGCTCGTCTCCCGGCTCCGTGAAGCCGAGGATTGGTCCTGCCCAGCTTCCTGAACGCCGCAGGCAGATATCAAAAGTCGGATGTCTGAATCCAAAGCCGTTACCTCGATAGGCTCACGTTACGGTAGCGGTGGAAGGCGGTTTTGAACGCAAACCTGACTGCTTATTGAGCATTTCGTGGTCGGCACGGCCGGCCCCGGACGACAGATGGACGCTAAACGATCGCCCCCTCGACGCGATCCTCGCGGCCCAAGTTGTCAATCCAACGGATTGCGATCACGTCTCCCACGCTGCCCTCCTTCAGGTCGAAAGAGAGATAGGGGTCCGCCGAGATTCCCCATCCCCAATCCAGCGTCAAGACCGGCTTTCCATTGTGCTCGCAGACCACCTCTTGGATGAACTGGCGCGGCAGCACTTCGCCGGTGCCCGGATGCTTGCGGCTACCGGTTTCCATCGGATGCCGCAGAAGCGCCTTTACCGTGACGATACCGTTATTTAGACGGGCACGCACTCTGCCCGAGTCTTTGTTTGTCATAGCTCCTTATTCCTATAGGAACGCCGCAAGGCGACTGTTGCTTCACACACCACAGCCTCCGGCGGTGACCTTGATCGACCGCATTGCGCGGTGCAACTCGCCATCCGAATCGACGACCGCGATCACGTTACCGGGGCCGGCCATCTTCACGCGGACCGACAGCCTGGGGGCCACGGCGGGTGTGAAGTGCGCGCGGGCGAGGAAGGGGAAGGGATTCGCGTCGGACAGTAAGACGACGAACGCGGGCTCGGGAAGCTCTATGCGCACATCGATCGGTACGACACGCCCGTTTTCGGCGATATCAGGCGCGTCAATCACGATTCGATCACTGTCCTTGATCGCACGCTCGCCGAAAAGCAGGCGCTGGGCGTCGGCAAGGACCTCTGCGTGAAAGGCATCGGCTGGCCATGACGCCATGGAACGCCTCGGGAGGAATCCCATGGCAAGCATGGCCGTGTAGGGAGCGCCAGTTGTTATCGCCCGGATCAGGTTTCTTCGGTGCATGTTTCAACTCCAAAAGGAGATACCTACCACGTCGGAGGCATCTGTTTCTTGGGGGCCTTGCCTGCGGGAACGTCCGAACTCAGCACCCGTCATCCTCGACTTCGACCTCTCCGGTCGCGGGGTCCTTCAGAAGCTCACCCTGTTCGTCGGTCTTCTTCTGGCGAATGAACATCATGTTCTCTATCCTCTGGTACTGCTCGTCCATAGCCCCCTCAACATCGATCTCTCGGAGACCGTCGTAGATGTAGATGCGTCCTTCGGCCTCCTGACGGAGTTCAGCCTCGGTCGGTTGGAGTAAGCGCCGCAGTTCGATATCGCTTAGGTCTTCCGCTCGTGAACTGACGTTGACGAGAAGCAACCCTGCGACCAGCCCGATGTTCGCGCATGTCGCCCATGCGAGACGCCAGTTCCCCGGGTTATTTCTTCGGCGCATGGGCTGGATCTCCGAAGGTTGCTGCGGTAGGGCCGGTTCCGGTCACTTGCACGACCGTTTCTACGTCCAGCGTCGCGATGAAGTGCGTTACGCCGGCAGGTTCCGTGTAGAAGCTACCTGCTGGGAGTGGCGTCAGTTTCTCGGGATCGTACTGGTCACCCCAACCGATATACCAGGTGCCCGAGAACACCGTGTACGTTCGGTCGTCCGGATGGCTATGGGCCTGGACGACGCGCCCTTTCGGAAACTTGACCCGATGGACGAAAGCCCCTGGCTTCTTCGCGTCGCCCATGATCTTCGCCAGCCCCAGCCCCAGTCCCAGCCCAGGCACGCGGGGGTTGTCTTGCCACGAAATGTGGTCGGACGGCAACATGACGCCGGTCTCCGGAGTATCAGCGCTCATGGCGGCAAGAGGTGATAGCAGAAGTGCTGAGGACAGTACTGTCGCGGTGGTCGCTCGTTTCATAGTCTTCTCCTGATTGAGCAGATAGCTGGTTCATCAGATAGCTGTGAACGTCGCCCCCAAGTTCGGGAACGTGCTTCGAGGAGAAAAGTAGATCAGACCGGCCTTGGCGTCCCAACGAAACACCAACGTTTTTCCAACGTAATTATTTTATTCTACAAATCAATTGAATACGGACAATTCGCGGGTGGCCAGGATCCAGAGAAACCGGCTTCCCTGCCTCCAAACCACAGCGATCCAAGAGTGTGCAGGCGCGGCGGGCGATTCAGCGACTGGCCAACGCCCGGCTAGATCTCACCGGCGGACGGTAGTTCGGCAAAGATGCTGTTGCCCATCCAGATGGTGATCTCCCTTGTCAGAGTCTTCGGACCAACCACCGTCAGGCTGCCCTCCGCCATGGCCTTCCTGTACGTGGTATCGCCCATCCAGATGCCGGCCATCACACGGACGCTGGTCGTGAAGTAAACATCCACGTCCTTGCCCGGATCAGTGACACAGATATCCACGTCCTGGCCTTTGACCAACAGCCACCAATCGGAGAGATCGTCGATATCGGTGAACTTGAAACGCAACACGGTCTCCGGGCCGATCAGCTTCTCGGGCACGATGCTGCGCTGCAGGTACAGCATCAGCAGCTCGACGTCGTAGTCGCTCTCGGTCAGATGATTGCGCGCCCAGCGCATCCCCCAATCACCGACCTGCCGGATGATCGGCAACAGCTCCTTGCAGGACCCGGTCGGAAAGTATTCGTAACCCCGTTGACCCTGGATCTTCTTGCGCACGATCAATCCCTGCGACTCCAGTGAGCTGAGCCGCTTGGTCAGGATGGTCGGGGAGATCTGGCTCAGCCCCCGTTGCAGCACGTTGAACCGCGTGCCCCCCATCAACAGCTCGCGGATGATCAGCAGGGTCCACTTTTCGCCAAGGATCTCGGTGGCCTTGGCCACGGGACAGAATTGTCCGTACTCCACCGCGCACCTCCGCGATTGAGCTTCTCAATCTGTAGTTGGTTACTCCGGAAACTGTAGTTGGATACTACAGGTTGCGAAGTGGTCGGCAAACCAGCGGTTCTCTAGGCTTTCACCAACGGACGAACAACCCGTCCGCAAACCCGAGACCGACGACCACCAAGCGGAGAAGACCAATGACACCTACCACCATCTACAGCCCCGAGAATGCCCCGGAAGCATCGACCCCAATCCTCCAAGACCTGGAACAGACGCTCGGGTTCGTGCCCAACGTCTTCGGCGTACTGGCGGGCTCCCCGAGCGCACTGACGGCCTTCGCGACCATGAATGCGCAGTTCGCAGGCTCGACGCTGAGCGCCACCGAGCGCGAAGTCATCCAACTCACCGTCAGCGCGCAGAATCACTGCGGCTATTGCGTTGCCGGCCACACCGCCTTCGCCGCCATGCAGGGGGTCGACGAGGCGATCGTCACGGCCGTGCGCAACGGCGCACCGATCCCCGACCAGCGGCTCGAGACGCTGAGACGATTCACCTCGGCCCTGCTGCAACGGCAAGGGATGGTGACCGAGGCGGAGATCGAGCAGTTCCTCGCCGCGGGCTACACCCGGCAGCAGTTGCTCGAAGTCATCCTCGGTGTCTGCGTCAAGGTCTTCAGTAACCTGACCAGCAACGCCATCGGTCTCCCTCTGGACGACGCCTTCATGCCGTACGCATGGCACGAGGACGCGACCAGCATCGTCAACATCCAGCGCGCAGCGGCTTGAACGGAGAAACCCAATGAATCCAGATATGAGCAAAGTCGAGGCCTTCGCCGGCCAAGTCGTCAGCGACATCGCCGCCACCTTCTCCGGCGTGATGACCAACATCGGCCACAAACTCGGCCTCTACAAGGCCATGGCCGGTGCCGGATGGTTGAGTTCCGTTCAACTGGCGGAAGCGACCGGTACCGACGAGCGCTATGTGCGCGAGTGGCTAAACAACCAGACCGCTGGCGGCTACGTCGACTATCGCGCGGAGACCCAGAGCTACAGACTCCCCGACGAGCACGTTCCGGTGCTGGCCGACGACGACAGCCCGGTGTTCCTGGTGCCGGCGCTGGCTGTTGCCTCCTCGCTGTGGCTGGATGAGGACAAGGTCTGCGACGTGTTCAAAACGGGCGCAGGCATCGCCTGGGGCGATCATCATCACCACCTGTTCTGCGGCAGCGAGTCCCTGTTCCGTCCCGGCTACAAGGCGCATCTGACCACGGCCTGGATCAGCGCCCTGGACGGGGTCTCGCAGAAGCTGGCCGCCGGGGCCAAGGTGGCGGACGTGGGCTGCGGGCACGGTGCATCGTCGATTGTGATGGCACAGGCGTTCCCGAACGCGCGCTTCCACGGCTTCGACTCCCACGCGGCATCTATCGAGACCGCGCGGCAACGCGCCCAGGACGCGCAGGTGGAGGGTCGCATCCGCTTCGAGGTCGCCGCCGCCAAGGGCTATCAGGAGCGGGACTTCGATCTGATCTGCTTCATGGACTGTTTGCATGACATGGGCGACCCGCTGGGCGCGGCCCAGCATGCCCTACAAGCCCTCAAGGACGACGGTACCTTGCTGCTGGTCGAGCCGGCCGCGGGAAACGCCGTGGAGCACAACATCAACCCCGTCAGCCGCCTCTATTACGCGGCATCGACCGCGGTCTGCACCCCGTGCTCGAAGTCACAAGAGGTCGGCTTGGCGCTCGGCGCGCAGGCCGGTGAGGCCCGATTGACAGACCTGTTGCGTGAAGCCGGCTTCGGACAGGTCCGGCGGGCGACGCAAACGCCCTTCAATCTGATCATTGAGGCGAGGAAGTAGCAAGCGACCGGATACGCTCTCCGAAACAGGGGCTGTTGACGGCGACAGGGATGTCTCGACAGAGACCTATGCAGGGAGACCTCCGAGAACGTGCAAGAACTGGCCTGACTTCCGCCTCTGCGCGATTCAGCGATGTTTGTTTGGTGATCCTGGTGGGGGATCGACGATCGGTTAGCGCGCGATGTTGGCGCTCAGCGGCCTCACGATGGAGCAGAAATCCCGTGTTGCCAAGTGCTGCAACGCGACGCCGCAGCACCGCGCACGGGCGGAACACAAAGGGCGGATGCCGCCTCGCCTTTGGAGACGGCGAGCAGGAGACGGCGGCTACCAGGCGATGCGCTGGTCAAACTCGACGTCGGGCTCGGGCTGGCAGAGTAGGTCCCAGTCCGGTATCAACCTGGCAGGAACCTGCCTTTAGGAGGGTCTGCCGGCGAGGCCAATTAGGGGCGCCAGTGACGCAGGCGGCGACGCTCCCAATGTCCGCTATGGGTTGCATTGCCGTCGTCGTTGTTCGAAGCGCCGATGTCTCCAATGGGTCGCTATGTAAAGCTTTACATAGCGACCCCTATGTAAAGTTGCCAACTATGTAAAGCCTGGCACCGCCGTCCTCGCAAGTCGCTGTGTTTGTGAGTCTTGCCTGAAAATTGGTGCGGGCGAACTTCACATAGTTTTTTGGTTTGCTGAGAGGCGTCAGCCACTTCAGGAAACCGCGATGAGCCCTTCACGGCGACTTCCCGGCCGACCGATGCGCCAGCTGGTTCGCAGCCCGCTGGCGGCCTGCGTTCGCACCTTCGCCCGCTACCTTGGTGAGCCCGACTGCGCATGGCAAACCACTGCGACCTATCTCGGGTACCCGGCCCACTTCGGGCGCTGGATGAACCGGCGCCGACTCAAGGTCCGGTCCCTCTATAAAGACCAGATCGCGGCGTTTCTCGACGGCCATCTGCCGCCCGGCTGAAGCGCTGCGAGCATTCCTTGAAGCCCTCTAACTATGTAAAGAAGCCGCTGGCTCCGACGCCCAGGACTGCTGGGGCCAGCAGGCCTGCTTTACATAGTTGGCAACTTTACATAGGGGTCGATTCCGGACCTTGCCGCCACCTCCCGGGCGGCATCTTAGTGTGGGATAAATGGCCGGTGGCGAGGTGAACGAAATCTTGGAGGTTCGTGGCGAAGTATTTTGGGAACTACACCGAGGCTCGCTTCGGCGCGCGCGACCGCTATACTTGGCGGTCAAACCGATTCGGGAGTCTGCACCATGGCAGCCAATGCGAAAACGCCCATGGAACGCGTCGAGCAGTTGTATGGGGACCTCGTCGCCCACTATGGCGAAGGCGACAAGCGCGAACTGCGCGCGGCGGCGAAGATTCTGCTGGTCGCGCTGAGCAAGTTTCGCGAGCATGGCGGCGCGCAGTGGCAGTCGCTGCTCGACGAGTATGTGGACGCGTTGAAACACGATCCGCAAAAGTTCGAGCGCATGCTGGAAAGTAATCGCGCAACCTCTTCCGATGAGCTGATCGCCTGACTCGCCGTGAGGCCTCGGCAGGTAGCAACTATATCGAGGCTTCGCCTTAGACCGACGAGTCATGGTCGGCGCTGGCTTAGGGCGACAACGACAACGAGAAACTTGACACATCCGCAAACATGTTTCGGCCCCAAGCAATCTAGTCGACCTACCAGGAGACCCCATGGACATCGCCCAGGCCAATGACGAGTTCGGCATCGACGGCATCCTGCAGATCTGCGCCGGTACCGGCGGTCTGCCGCTGATCACGATCGATAACGAGCATGCCCGTGCCGAGATCTGTGCCTATGCCGGTCAGGTGCTCTCGTATCAGCCTGACGATCACCCCCACGATCTGCTGTTCGTCAGCGAACACGCGAACTTCCGAGCCCGGCAAGGCCATCAAGGGCGGCATCCCGGTCTGTTGGCCCTGGTTCGGACCGGACCCGGAAGGCCTAGGTCGACCAGACCACGGCTTTGTGCGCGCGCGGCAGTGGCAGCTGCTGGTGACCGAGTCCATGGTCGATGGCGCAACGCGTGTGCGGCTCGGAACCAAAGACGACGAGGCCAGTCGGGCGTTGTGGCCGCATCCGTTTTCCCTCGAGATCGAGGTCACCGTCGGCGCAACGCTGGACGTGGCGCTGATCAGCCGTAACACCGGCGATACGCCTGTGACCCTGACCCAGGCCCTGCATGCCTATTTCAAGATCGGCGATGTGCGCCAGGCACAGGTGCTCGGCCTGGCCGGATACGACTATATCGACAAGGTCGGAGAGACCGCCGAGCGCACCCAGTCCGGCCCCATCAATTTCGATGGTCCGGTGAATCGCATCTACCTCGACACCGCCGACGAGCTGATCATCGATGATCCGTCCCTGGACCGGCGCATCCGCATCGAGCGCGAGGGCAGCCGGTCCGCCGTGGTCTGGAACCCCTGGATCGAGCAGTCCCGCGCCATGGGCGACTTCGGCGACGAGGAGTATCTGCGCATGGTCTGTGTCGAGACCACCAACGCCGCCAAGGATGCGGTGCAGGTTGCGCCTGGCGACAGCTGCCGGCTTGCGTCTCGCTACGCGATCCGTCGCGATTGAGGCATGCCGCAGGACAATCAACAGGCCCCTTTCGGTCACCACTGGCAGCAATGGCTCGACTGGGCCGCGGAGCATGCCGTCGCGGTTCCCGACGATGCCGCCTTCCAGCAGGCGCGTCAGCGGGTGTGGGAGGCGAGCGAATTCGCGGCCCTGACCGCGGCGCGTAGCCCCGAGACGCTAGCGGCGCTGATCGCCGACGGCGACCTCGCTCGCTCCCTAGGCGCCGACGGCCTGTCCGGTCAGCTCAGCGCGGCGCTGGCGGACGTGACCGACGAGCCCGGTCTGCACAAGGCCCTGCGGCTGTTCCGTCGGCGCCAGATGCTGCGCATCATCTGGCGCGACCTGTCTGGCTGGGCCGATCTTGACGAGACCCTGGAAGACCTGAGCGCGCTCGCCGACTGCTGCATCGGCCAGACGCTGGCGCTGCTGCGCACCTGGACCGAGACCGAACTCGGCACGCCGCGGGACGCCGACGGCGTGCCGCAGTCCCTGGTGGTGCTTGGCATGGGCAAGCTCGGTGCCCGTGAGCTGAATCTGTCGTCGGACATCGACCTGATCTTTGGCTTTCCCCGCAGCGGTGAGGTGTCCGGCGGACCGCGCCCGCTGAGCAATGAGCAGTTCTTCACCCGCCTCTGTCAGCGCCTGGTCAAGGCCCTGGACGCGCAGACCGTCGATGGCTTCGTGTTTCGCGTCGACACCCGGCTACGGCCGTTCGGCGCCGCCGGTCCGCTGGCCATGAGCTTCGACGCCATGGAAGGCTATTACCACTCCCAAGCGCGGGAGTGGGAGCGCTACGCCATGACCAAGGCGCGGGCCGTGGCCGGCGAGCCCGGCCCCATCGCCGAGCTGATGGCCATGCTGCGGCCCTTTGTTTACCGGCGCTATCTGGACTTCGGCGCTATCGAATCCCTGCGCAACCTCAAGACCCTGATCGACCGCGAACTCAAGCGCAAGGGCATGGCCGACAACATCAAGCTCGGCCCGGGCGGTATTCGCGAGATCGAGTTCATCGGCCAGTCGTTTCAGCTCATTCGCGGCGGCCGCGATCCGGACCTGCAGATACGCCCGATCCAACCGGTGCTTGCGCTGCTCGGTGCCAAGGGGTTGTTCCCGTCCGATGCCGTGGCCGAGCTGACCGCCGCCTACCGGTTCTTGCGCCTGGCCGAGAATCGCATCCAGGCCTGGCAGGACCGCCAGACGCATCTGCTGCCGGACAAGCCCGAGGCGCGGTTACGCCTGGCCCGCAGTATGGGCTTTGCCGACTGGGACGGCTTCAAGGCCGAGCTGGACGCGCATCGGAACCGGGTGCAGGCCCGCTTCGACGGCATCTTCGCCGGGCCTGAGCCCGACGCCGGTGCCGACGAGCCCCTCGCGGCGCTGTGGGCGGGAGGGGTCGACGAGGTACCGGCGATGGCGCTGTTGCAGCAGGCCGGCTTCGATGATCCTGCCGCGGCGATCGCGAAGCTCGCGGCCTTTCGCGACGGCATTGCGCGCAAGGGCGTCAGCTACCCGCGGCGGCGAGCGCCTGGCGCTGGTGATGCCGCGTCTGTTACGCGAGATCGCCGCCTGCGACGCGCCGGACTTGGCCTTGGATGGTGTACTGAAGGTGCTGGAGGCGATCATCGGCCGAACTGCCTACATCGCCATGCTGGCCGAGCATCCGGATGCGCTGCATCAGCTGGTGACCCTGTGTGCCAAGAGCACTTGGTTTGGCGAGCGCACCGCTCGCCACCCGTTGCTGCTGGACGAACTGCTGGACCCGCGTCGGCTGTTCGCACCGCTGCGCCGCGCCGACCTGGAGCACGAGCTCGACCTGCTGCTCGCGACCGTCGACGGCGACGACCTGGAGCAGCGCATGGAGCGGCTGCGTCAGTTCGCCCAGGGCAACATGCTGCGGGTGGCCGCCGCCGACGTCACCGATCGCATCCCGCTGATGGTGGTCAGCGACTACCTCACCGAGATCGCCGAGGTGGCCACCGCCCGCAGCCTCGCCATCGCCTTCTGCGACCTGTCCCGACGTCACGGTCAGCCCGCCGATACCGAGGTGGCGAATCCGGGCTTTTTGGTGCTTGGCTACGGCAAGCTCGGCGGCATCGAGCTGGGCTACAACTCCGATCTGGACCTGGTCTTTCTGTTCGACGAGGAGCTCGGCGCTGGCAGCACCGATGGCGAGCGGCCGGTCGCTAACGCACAGTTCTACGTGCGCCTGGGCCAGCGCCTGATCCATATCATGACCACGCCGACCTACTCCGGCATTCTCTACGACGTCGACATGCGCCTGCGCCCGGACGGCAACAAGGGCATGATCGCCCGCTCGTTGAAGTCCTTCGCCGAGTACCAGGCGAACGATGCCTGGACCTGGGAGCACCAGGCCCTGGTGCGCGCCCGCCCGGTGGCAGGCGATGAGCGCCTGGCGGAACGCTTCGCCGCCGTGCGCGCCGGCATCCTGCGCCGCGAGCGCGACCCGGACGAGTTGCGCGAGGCGGTGCGCGACATGCGCAACAAGATGCGCGACAACCTGGACAAGACCCGCAACGGCCTGTTCGACCTGAAACAGGGCCATGGCGGTATTGCCGATATCGAGTTTATGGTTCAATACGCAGTCCTGCGCTGGGCGGAAACCCACCCGGACCTGACGATCTGGACCGACAACGTGCGCCTGCTCGAGACCCTCGAGCGCCTGCAACTGCTGCCGGGCGAGACCGCTGTCGACCTGACCAACGCCTACAAGGCGCTGCGTGCGGTCTATCATCGCAACGCGCTGCAGGACACGCCGGGTTTGGTGCCGGACGCACAGCTCCAGCCGGAACGGGCGCGCGTCGCCGCGGTCTGGCAAGACTTGATGGAATCACTGAGTCCGGGCTGCAGTTGAGTCGCGTCGATCTCTGCGCTCGGGCGAGCAGACACCGCTCTCGCGTCGGCGCCGCAACGCCTGCTGATAGAGCCCCGTATTTCTCGGCCCTCGGCCCTTGGCCCTCGGCCCTTCCCCATAGGAACTGCAAACATGACGATGGCCCACCGAGACGGCCTGATCTGGCACAACGGCAGCACCGTGGACTGGCGCGACGCTCAGACCCACGTGCTCACTCACACCCTGCACTACGGGATGGGGGTGTTCGAGGGCGTGCGTGCCTACAAGACCGACCGCGGGACGGCCATTTTTCGCTTGCGTGATCACACCAACCGACTCTTCAACTCGGCCCACATCCTGGCCATGAAGGCGCCGTTCGACCGCGAGACCATCAACGAGGCCCATCGCACGGCGGTGCGCGAGAACAACCTGGAGTCCGCTTATATCCGTCCGATGTTCTACTACGGACCGGAGGGCATGGGCCTGCGCGCCGACAACCTCAACGTCCACTGCATCGTCGCCGCCTGGGACTGGGGCTCGTACTTGGGCGAGGAGAATATGAGGAACGGCATCCGCATCCGCGTGTCGTCGTTCACCCGCCATCACGTCAACGTCACCATGTGCCGGGCCAAGGCCAACGGCAACTACATGAACTCCATGATGGCGTTGCAGGAGGCCCTGCGCGACGGCTACGACGAGGCGCTGCTGCTCGACGCCCAGGGCTTCGTCATGGAAGGCAGCGGCGAGAACGTCTTCATCGTCCACGACGGCGTGCTCTACACCCCGGACCTGACCTCAGCGCTGGACGGCATCACCCGCCGCACCGTGATCACGCTGGCGCGGGAGATCGGCATCGAGGTGGTCGAGAAGCGCATCACCCGCGACGAGGTCTACATCGCCGACGAGGCCTTCTTCACCGGCACCGCCGCCGAGGTGACGCCGATCCGGGAGGTCGACGGCCGCATGATCGGCAGGGGTACCCGCGGTCCCATCACCGAGCGTCTGCAAAGCCTGTACTTCGACGTGGTCCATGGCCGCAGCGAGGCGCACCTGGAATGGCTGACGCTGGTCTGACGTCGACTCGAATCCCTAGTGACGATTCAAGAACGACCGGTACATCTTCTTGGAACTCGAAACACGCGAAACACGCGAAAAAGCTAGATATACAAACGAACATGCGCTGTTTTTTCGCGTCATTTCGTGTATTTCGTAGTTTCTTGTCGTCCGCGCAGTTGTTTCGCTTGTTTCTGTACTCTTCCCCACAGTAATAGGCTAGCGAGCACAACCATCATGGAAATGATCAGCCCTGATCCGGCCCTCGACACCAAGGGTGTCCAGCCCCCACCACGCTCCGGTGAGATCAAGACCGTCACCCGCAGCGACTTGCCGCTATGCTGTCCGCTGCCCGAGGACGAGGTCTGGAACATGCATCCGCGGGTCTATCTAGCCATCGAGGATGAGCCCGATGGTCAGTCAACCTGCCCCTATTGCGGCGCCCGCTACCAGCTCCGGCGCTGACCCTCACCGCGCCTGGTCGCTGGATCGGCGGATGTTGTAGGCTGGGGTGAGCTTGCGAACCCCAGCATGTGAACGAGCCGCACATGTCGCCGACGCTGGGTTCGTTCCTCACCCCTGCCTATGGCGAATTTCCTTCGGTGGCGACGACACCGGAACCACACCTGAGCCGCCATGTCCACGAACCCCAACCCGGCCACCTTCGACGAGCTAGACCTCACCGAGCCGCTGTTGCGCGGTCTCGCCAAGGCCGGCTTCGGCACCCCGACCTCGGTGCAGCAGCAGGTCATCCCGGCGGCGATGCAGCGGCTGGACCTGCTGGTCTCCGCCGCCACCGGCTCCGGCAAGACCGTCGCGTTCCTGCTGCCGATCATGCAGCATCTGCTCGACCAGCGGCCCGTCCACGACAGCCCGCGGGTGCTGATCCTGGTGCCTACCCGCGAGCTGGCGCGGCAGATTCATGCCCACTTCATGGACATCGGTAGCTATACGCGGCTCACCGCGGAGGTGATCACCGGCGGCGAGAACCGTGGCCATCAGGTCTCGGCACTGCGGCGCAACCCGGACATCCTGGTGGCGACGCCGGGCCGCATGCTGGAGCACCTGGAGACCGGCGAGGCGGAACTCGGCGACCTGGAACATCTGGTCCTGGACGAGGCCGACCGCATGCTCGACATGGGCTTTGCCGAGCAGGTGTTCGCCATCCTCGGGCGCTGCCGACGCGAGCGTCAATCGCTGCTGTTCTCCGCCACGCTGCAACAGCGAGGCCTGCCCGCCCTGGCCGAACGCCTGCTGCGCGAGCCGCAGACCATCATTGTGGATGTCGTGCGGGAGCCGCATCCGGACATCACGCACCAGATCCTGCTCAGCGATGACCCGGAGCACAAGCGCGAACAGCTGCTTCGGCTGCTGCGCGATGAGCCGGCGGAGGCGGCCGACGATCAGGCTCCCGCTCCGTCCGCCGCTATCCACGCGGGCAAGACGCTGGTCTTCGTCAACACTCGCGAACGGGCCGACCAGCTCGGCAGCTGGCTGGTCGGACAGCAACAGCGCTGCGCCGTGCTGCACGGCGATCTCGACCAGCGTGAGCGCAAGCGCGTCATGGGCCTGTTTCGCGACGGTTCTGTCGACGTGCTGATCGCCACCGACGTCGCCGCCCGCGGCCTCGACGTGCCCGGCGTGCAGCGCGTGATCAACTTCGACGTGCCTCGCAGCGGCGACGACTACCTGCACCGCACCGGCCGCACCGGCCGCGCCGGTGAGCAAGGCCTCGCGATCACGCTGGTCAGTTCCCAGGAATGGAACCGCATGGAAGGCATCCAGCGCTACCTGCACCTGGACGTGAAGCAGCGCGCCATCAAAGGGCTGGAGGCCCGCTTCAAGGGCGCCCCGACGCGTGCCAAACCCGGAAAGAAAAAACTTGATCCAGCCGCCAGGGCCAAAGCCGCCAAAGCGGCGAAGCAAGCCCAGACCGGCAACCAGCCCAAGCCCAAAGACCGCGCCCGTGATCGGAAGAACATCGGCAAGCGACGCAAACCGGCATCGGAAGCCGCGACCTCCGCGAGCACCGAGGCTGGCTTCGAGCCGCCCAAGCGGCGCGGCTCCTGATCGATCCCCAGGCCATGAAAGCAAGGCCCATGAAACTCGATAGCCTCAACGATTTCGCCCTCATGCAAATGACTGCACCCCTGCGCATGGCCTTGGAGGTGCGCGCTCCCTGGGAGCATGGTGCCGGGCTGGCGGCCCAGCCGCTGCTCGCGATGCTGCCGAAGGGCGACGGCCACCCGGTGCTGGTGCTGCCGTTGATGTTCGGCAACGACCTCAGCACACTTCCCCTGCGCAGCTTTCTGGACGCACGCGGCTATGCGGCCTCGGCCTGGGATCTGGGTGTCAACCTGGGTCCCCGCGCGGGGGTGTTCGATGCCTGTCTCGGGCGTCTGCGTGCGCTGCGCGAAAGCCATGGTCGGCCGGTGAGTCTGATCGGCTGGAGCCTCGGCGGTCTGTTTGCCCGCGCCCTGGCCCTGGAGGCGCCGGACGACGTGCGGCTGGTCATCAGTCTTGGTACGCCAATCAGCGGCGATCCGAGCCCGGCGCAAATCTGGCGCCTGTACGAGCAGGTCACCGGCGATCCCATGGGCTTGCCGCCGCACCTGTCCGGCTCGGCACGGCCGTTGCCGGTGCCGAGCACGTCGATCTATAGCCGCAGCGACGGCATCGTGCCTTGGCAGAGCAGTGTCGCGCCGACGGCGCCCCAGGCCGAGAGCATCGAGGTGGAATCCAGCCACCTCGGCCTTGGCGCACACCCGCTCACGCTGTTCGCCATCGCCGACCGACTTGCCCAGCCGCCGGGGCAGTGGCACCCGTTCGAGCGCACGGGTCTGCGGTCCTGGCTCTATCGCGATCCCGCCCGCGACGGTTGGTTTTGAGGCTGCCTTTGCGCTGGCGGCGGTAACTTGGTCGACCTCGGTAACCGAATCCCGATTAATTGCTGCGGCGGCCGCCTGAGTTCGCGGTCGCGCAACAACCAGCGCAGGATCTTGCCGCTGCGGGTTCTCGGTAGTTCCTCTCGAAACGCGATTGCACGCGGCGCCACCGCTGGTCCCAGTCTGCGGCGGGCGTGGGCCAGCAACTCGCGGCGGAGCGACTCGTTCGCGTCGAAGCTGGGCTTCAGCGCGACCAGTCCTTTGACCAGCTCGCCCAGGGTCGGGTCCGCCAGGCCGATGGCGACGGCATCAGCGACGGCCGGTTGTTCCAGCAGGGCGCTTGCGCCGGCTCCGGCCCGAACACCAAGAACAGCGGCGAAAAGACGCAGCCCGCCTTCAGCGTCCCCAGTGCCGTGACATAGAGCTCCGGCACGCGCCCGAGCAGGCTAGACACCCGCTCTCCGGGCTGCACACCGAGCTGCCGCAGCAGGTGCGCGAAGCGGCTCGTGGCCTGCGCGAGGTCGCGGTAGCTGAGATCACGTCGGTCGCCGTCCGGGCCGATCCAGCGCAGCGCGGTCTGGTCGGCGAGGCCGTCGAGAAGGTGCCGGTCCAATGCCTCGAAGGCGACATTGAGCCCGCCGCCCGGTAATCCGGTCAGCTCGGCGCGGGCCTGATCCCAGTTGCACCGAGCGGATGTGGTCGCATCGGACTGGTTCGATGCTGGCCGGTGCGATGGATCGGTGCTTGAGGCGCCTTGTCGATCTACCACTTGATGCATCGGCAAGAAATTGAATTCAGTATGCTGGCCTCGAAGGCTGTCTATTTGGCGGCACCGTCTGGCGCCTTGCCAAGATAGGCCAGGCAGCCGTTGAGGCAGGACAGCCGCGGATAGTCCATCTCGGGGATCTTGATCGCGAGGCGCCGCTCCAGGTCGAGCACGAAGTTTAGGTAGTCCACCGAGTCCAGCTCGAACTGGTCGCGAAAGTTGATGTCCGGGTCCAGCGCGCTGGGATCGACCTCCGGCGCGATGCCGGTGAGTGCGTCGATGACGGTCTGTTGCAGGGTCTCTTGGGTCACAATGCTGTCCTTTAAATTGCTTGGGGCCGCAAAGTGTTTGCGGACAGGTCGAATTTCGCGGCGACGGCGTGCGTGCCCAGGCTAAGGCGATTTCTGTCAAATCTCATACCAGCTGACTTGTCTTGACGCCCGCCTTCTGTGTCGCACCGGCAGTCACATAGCCCGGCTATGCTCCTGCCGGTGCTCCTAGAAGGCAAACCTCAATCCGGCGTCATCTGGTATGAGATTTTCCGGCAATCGCCTCAACAAAACGGCACCGTGCGTACGTCGGCCCGAGGCATCACATCGCCAGCTTGTCTATAGTCTAGGAGTCTGTCGGGCTTCCCGCTCGTCGTCCAGGTTGCAAATCGCGGCTGCAAGCCGCTCCCACGGGCACGTCCGAGGGCGGGAAGTGCCGCCGTGGGAGTGATTTGCAATCGCGGTGCGTGGCGAGACGAGGTTGCACGCAAGAGCGCACCTTGTGCTGGGCGTCCCGTTGGTTGCAAATCGCGGCTGCAAGCCGCTCCCACGGGGATGCCTGCTGCGTTGCTAGGGGTCTGTCGGACTTTCCGCTCGTCATCCAGGAAGATAAAACGATGACCATCAATAATCTCGACGCCCTGTTCAAACCCCGATCCGTGGCGCTGATCGGCGCCAGCAACCGGCGCGGCTCGATCGGTGCGATGCTTGCGCGCAACCTGCTAGGTGCCGGCTATCAGGGCGCCGTGATGCCGGTGAACCCCAAGCATCGGCAGATTGCCAGGCATCGCGCCTGGCCAGACATCGCAAGCCTGCCCGAGGCGCCCGACCTGGGCGTGATCTGCACACCCGCCTCGGCGGTGCCAGAGATTATCGAACAACTCGGTGCGCGCGGGGCGCGCGCCGCGGTCGTCATCACCGCCGGCTTCGGCGAGCGCCGGGCCAGCGGTGGCGCCGAGTTGCAGCAGGCTGTACAGCAGGCCGCGGCACGTCATCGATTGCGTCTGGTGGGGCCGAACTGCCTTGGCATCCTGGTGCCCGGTATCGGGCTCAACGCGAGCTTCGCCCACCGCACGCCGAGCGCCGGCTCGCTGGCATTCGTCGCCCAGTCCGGGGCCATCGTGACCTCGGTGATCGACTGGGCCGAGCCCCGCGGCATCGGTTTTTCGCATCTGGTGTCGCTGGGCGATATGGCCGATGTCGCCTTCGGCGACATGCTCGACTATCTGGCCAGCGACCCTGGTACCCGCGGCATCCTGCTCTACATCGAGGCCGTCACCGATGCGCGCCGCTTCATGTCCGCGGCGCGCGCGGCGTCGCGCATGAAGCCGATCATCGTCGTCAAGGCCGGCCGTCATCCCGAGGGCGCACGAGCAGTGCAATCCCACACCGGCGTGCTGGCCGGCACCGATGCCGTCTACGATGCCGCCTTCAGGCGCGCCGGTATCCTGCGCGTGCACGGACTGATGGAGCTGTTCGATGCCGCCGAGATCCTGGCACTGGCGCGACCGCCGAAGGGTGACCGGCTGATGATCCTGAGCAACGGCGGCGGCATCGCCGTGCTTGCCGCCGACGAACTGGTAGATCAGGGCGGGCGGCTGGCGGAGTTGTCCACGGAGACGGTCGCGGCGCTGGATCAGGTGTTGCCCGACACCTGGTCGCGCGCCAATCCGGTGGACATCATCGGTGACGCACCCGGCAGCCGTTATGCTGACGCCATGAAAATACTGAGCCAGGCGTCCGACGTCGACGGCATCCTGGCTTTGCATTGTCCGACCGCGGTGGCCTCCGCGACGGATGCAGCACAGGCCGTGATCGACGCCGCGCCTGGTCCGCGCGGACCACTGTTACTGACCAGTTGGGTCGGCGAGGAGGCAATGCGCGCCGCTCGCGCCGCCTTCTCGCAACGGCGTATCCCCAGCTACGACACGCCGGAGCAGGCGGTGCGCGCCTTCATGTATCTGGTGCGCTACCGTCGCAACCAGCGTCTGCTGGCCGAGACGCCGCCGTCGGTGCCCGAGGACTACGTGCCAGACCTGGCGCGGGTGCGGGCACTGATCGACAACATCGGGCCAGACCGGGATGGCTGGCTCAGCGAGGTTGAGTCCAAGCAGGTGCTGTCCGCCTACGGGATACCGGTGGTGCCGACGCGCCTGGCCGCGACTCCGGAGGCGGCCGCGGCCTTGGCGGCAGAGATCGGCGGACCGGTAGCGTTGAAGCTCCAGTCGCCGGACCTGCTGCACAAGAGCGCCGCCGGCGGCATCGCGCTCGATCTAATCGGCCCGGCCGCGGTGGAGGAGCGGGCGCGGGCGATGCATCAGCAGGTCGCTGCTGCCCATCCCGATGCGCGCTTGCTCGGCTTCAGCGTGCAGCCCATGGTGCGCCGCCCCGGCGCCTACGAGCTGATCATCGGCGTCGCCGACGACCCGCAATTCGGCCCCGTGATCCTGGCCGGACACGGCGGTACCCAGGTCGAGGCCATCGACGACAAGGCGCTGGGCCTGCCGCCGATGAATATGCGTTTGGCACGCGAGCTGCTGTCGCGCACGCGGATCCACCGCTTGTTGCAAGGCACGCCCGGCCATACCGCGGCGAACCTGGATGCGGTCGCGCTGGTGCTGGTGCGGGTGTCGCAACTGGTCTGCGACTTCCCGGACATCCGCGAGTTGGACATCAACCCGCTGCTGGCCGACAACTACGGCGTGGTCGCGCTCGATGCCCGCATCCGGGTGTCGCTGGAGCCGCCGGTGCCGGGCGTGAGCGGCCACGCTCGGCTTGCGATCCGCCCCTATCCGAAGGCGCTGGAGGAGACCGTCACCCTCGGCGACGGACGCAGCCTGTTGTTGCGCCCGATTCGCCCCGAGGACGAGCCCTCGTTGCAGGAAGCGTTCGCCAAGCTGACGCCGGAGGAGGTGCGGCTGCGCTTCTTTGCGCCGATGAGCACCCTCGACCACGTTGCCGCCGCCCGCTTCTCGCAGCTCGATTACGATCGCGAGATGGCCCTGGTGCTGACCGATCCCGGCATCCCCGGTCGCACCGAGATCTATGCCGTGGTCAGTCTTAGTGCGGACCCCGACAACGAGCGCGCCGAGTACGCGATCTTGGTGCGACACGACATGGCGGGCATGGGGCTCGGCATCCTGCTGATGCGCCGCATCATCGACTACGCCCGCCAGCGCGGCATTCGCGAAATCGATGGCGATGTGTTGCGCGACAATCGCACCATGCTCAAGTTGTGCAAGGTGTTCGGCTTCACCACCAAGCGCGATCCGGAGGACCTGGAGATCGTCAAAGTACGGCTGCGGCTCGATGCCGCCAATCCGGATTCGCCCGCCCCTGACTGATTGATCGTGCGTCCGCGGGGCAGGCAAACAAAAGCCCCGCGGACCGAGGTCCGCGAGGCTTTTCATTCCGCTCGGCACCGATGTGCCGAGGTCGATTTGTGCGCGCTGTTACTGGGCAGTCGGTGCCTGCGGCGGGATCGGCGCCTGCGGGGCGGTCATCGCGACCGGTGCGCCGGGCTGGCCGGCCCCGTAGTACGGCATATAGCCGTAGTTGGGCGCGTAGCCGTAACCGTTGTAACCCTGGAAGCGGTCGTAGCCGCGGCCGTATCCGCGACCACTGCCATTCGCGCTGCCGCTCATGTTGAAGTTGGCATTGCCATCGGCAAAGCCGTCGCCGAAGACGTCGTTGGCCATATCGGTGAAGCCGTTGAAGGGACCGTTGCCCCAGGCAAAGGCCGACGCGGAGGTCAGGACGAGGGAAGCGACAGCAGCAGCCTTGATGATCTTGTTCATTCTATTTGCTCGAAGTTGATTGAGTTGGGAAGCCGGCGAGGCGATGTCGCCTCGGATGAACAACAGAATATCAGAATTTTCTAATATTACAAGAAAAATTTATGGGCTGCCTGGCTTTCGATAAAGCGTTCTTATGGTTCGCCGGCCCTATAGAATCGGTGCCGTGCCGTTGCCGTTGCCGTTGCCGTTGCCGTCGCGATTGCAAATCGCTCCCACGGGGACGCGCTCTTTGTGGGAGCGGCTTGCAGCCGCGATTGGCCGCGCCGCAGACATCCGTCGCCGTTGCCGATCGCTGCTCTTAGCCACGCCCCTGGGGTTCCCCCGGCTGCTTCGGAGTGGTGTCGTTCGGCGTGATCGACGCTTCGCGTATGGCCCGGTTCCGGGCCTCGATCTCCCGCCGGAACTCGCGGCGCAGCCGGGCCCCCTCGTTGCGTCGGCGCTCAAGCGGGGTTTTGATTTGCAAAGGAGGGACCGGAACCGGCCGACCCTGTTGGTCGACCGCAACCATCGTGAAGTAGCAGGTCATCGCATGGCGGGTCGTCTTGTGGATGATGTCTTCCGCGAGGACGCGGATGCCCACCTCCATGGATGTCGTGCCGGTAAAGTTCACTGCCGCTAGAAAGGTCACGAGTTCCCCGACGTGGATCGGCTCGCGAAAGAACACCTGATCGACCGACATGGTCACGACGTAATGATTCGAATAACGCGACGCGCAAGCGTAGGCCGCCTGGTCCAGCAGTCGCAGCGTCGCGCCGCCGTGGACATGGCCCGAGAAGTTGGCCATGTCTGGCGTCATCAGCAAAGTCATCGATAAGGTTTTGTGTTGGTTGTCCATCGTGCAGGTGCTTGCCTGGTGGTTGCGTTGCTGAATTGGCCCGAGCGGTGATCAAGGCCAGGCGATAGCATGCGGCGTCGTTCGCTCGCCGTCGATGGTTGTCGTTGTCGCCATGCGCTCGGCTTAGGTGCAGATGCGTGGTTGAATTTCATTCTCGGCGTTCCGGGGAATACTTTCCCGGTCTCCCTGCTAGGGGCCAAAAAAAACCCCGCGAACCGAAATTCGCGGGGTTTTTTTACCGGCCCTCCGCGCTAGATGCGCAGGGGGCGGTATGACCCGGTGCTATTGAGCGACCGGTGCCTGCGGGGCGAGAGGCGCCTGCGCCTGCGGGCCGGCCATGGTCATCGGGGCGCCTGGGTAGCCGGGGCCGTAGTTGGGCGCGTAGCCCTGAGCATAGCCAGGGCCGTAGTTCGGCGCGTAGCCAGGGCCATAATTCGGGGCGTAGCCGTAACCGTTGTAGCCCTGGTAACCGTTATAGCCCTGGAAGCGGTCGTAGCCGCGACCGTACCCGCGGCCGCTCCCGTTTCCGCTCATGCTCATGTTGAAGTCGGCATTGCCGTTCGCGTAGCCATCGCCGTCGCCGAAGACTTGATTGGTCATGTCGGAGAAGCCGTTGTTGAAGCCGTTGAAGGGACCGTTGCCCCAGGCAAAGGCCGACGCGGAGGTGAGGATCAGGGTGGTGACGGCAGCAGCTTTTAGAATCTTGTTCATTTTGGTCTCTATCTCATCTTTGGTGGGCGGTTGGTCGCTAGGTCGTCTTGCCTGCGATGAAAGACAGAATATCAGAATTCTCTAATATTGCAATATATTTTTTATAGCTGCGTGGTATTTCGATAAAATCTTGTTATGTCGAGCATCGCTCGTGCGTCGTTTGGTCTGTCCTAACCGAGATTCATAGAGGGCGCGGAATCTTTGCAGATGCGTCAAGTTTCATGACGCCAAGGCGCCTGCAGAGCCAAGGGCCAAGGTCCACTCGTTCGCAACCGCGCTGCACAGTAGCCCTCGGCCCTCGGCCCTCGGCGCTTGGCCCACTCGAAGTGACGCGCGGGTTGAGCGGTCCGGTGTCGTGCTTTCGTCGGCCGGAGGCCTCGCCCCGCTCTACTTGTAGAGCTGATCGGGGTCGATCAACGGCTCGGCGATGACCTCGACGCGGTCGCCGCGTACGGCGTTGTAGAAGCAATTGCCGCGGCCGGTGTGGCAGGCGGGGCCGGTCTGGTCGACCAGCAGCAGCAGGGTGTCGCCGTCGCAGTCTAGGCGCATTTCCTTCAGATGCTGCACCTGGCCGGAGGACTCGCCCTTGCGCCAGAGCTTGGCGCGGGAGCGTGACCAATAACAGACGCGGCCCGTGGCGAGGGTCTCGTCGAGGGATTGCAGGTTCATCCAGGCCAGCATCAGCACCTCGCCGCTGTCGTGCTGCTGCGCGATGGCGGGGATGAGGCCGTCCGGGTTCAGCTTCAGGCCGGCCCGAACCTGAGCCCAGGGCAGGCTGGCGCCGAGGTCGGCACGTTCGTTGGCCTTGATGCCCGGCATCGGTTGGGCTGGGGTGGACGGATCTTGTGCGGTCATGCGATGGGTCTCTGCAGGCGTTAGACTGAGAGAGGTTAGCAGACCAAGCCAGCCGCTCGCGCGGGCGCATCTGCGCTGGTTGCGCAAGTCGCAGCGTGGGTTTCGACCAGATCAGAGAGGAAGCATCATGTCCAGCCTGTTGATCACCAACGCCGAGATCGTTAACGAGGGCCGCCGGTTCGAGGCGGACCTGCTGATCGAAAACGGCCGCATCGCGGCCATCGGCGGCGATCTGCAAGCGCGCCCCGCGGACCGGGTCATCGACGCCATGGGGCGACTGCTGATCCCCGGGATGATCGACGATCAGGTGCATTTTCGGGAGCCGGGGCTGACCCACAAGGCGGACTTCACCAGCGAGTCACGCGCGGCGGTGGCCGGCGGCATTACCAGCTTCATGGAGATGCCGAACAGCAACCCGGCGACCCTGAGCCTGGACCTGTTGGAGGCCAAGCACGCCCGCGCGGCGGAGGTCTCGCGAGCCAACTATAGCTTTTACCTGGGCGCCAGCAACGACAACATCGATGCCATCCGCGCCGTCCGTGTGGGTCAGTGCTGCGGCGTGAAGGTGTTCATGGGCGCCTCCACCGGCAACATGCTGGTGGACAACGAGCAGACGCTGGACGCGATCTTTGCCGACAGCCCACTGCTGATCGCGACCCATTGCGAGGACACGCCCACCATCCAGGCCAACGAGGCGGAATTCCGTGCCCGCTATGGCGAGGACGTACCAATGAGCGCGCATCCGCTGATCCGGTCGGAGGCGGCCTGCCTCAAGTCCTCGACCCTGGCGGTAGCGCTGGCACGCCGGCATGACGCACGGCTGCACGTCTTGCATATCACCACGGCGCGGGAACTGGAGCTGTTCACCCCCGGCTCGGTGGCGGGCAAACGCATCACCGCCGAGGCCTGCGTGCACCATCTGTTTTTCGATGCCCGCGACTATGCCGACAAGGGCACGCTGATCAAGTGCAACCCGGCCATCAAGCGCCCGGAGGACCGCGACGGCATCCTCGCGGCGGTGACCGAGGACCGTATCGACGTGATCGCCACCGACCACGCCCCCCATACGCTGGAGGAAAAGGCCGCGACCTATTTTAAGGCGCCTGCGGGACTACCGCTGGTGCAGGACGCCTTGCCGTCGTTGTTCGAGCATGTGCAGGCGGGTCGGCTCAGCCTGGAGACCCTGGTGCGCAAGACCAGCCACGCCGTGGCGGAGTGCTTCGGTATCGAGGAGCGCGGCTACATCCGCGAGGGCTATTGGGCGGATCTGGCGTTGGTGGACCTCAGCACGCCCTATATTCGCGAGCGTGACCAGGTCCTTTACAAATGCGGCTGGTCACCCTTCGAAGGCCGGCAGTTTCATGCCCGCATCGCCGCGACCCTGGTCAACGGGCAGGTCGCATATGAGGACGGTGCGGTCAATGATGCCGTGCGCGGTAGTCGACTCCAGTTCCGGACCGTGCGCTAGAACGTATCGATGCCGTCGTCGCCGATCTGAGACCGCAGGCGCCGGAGTTCTTGCAGATACTCGATGCGCTGGCGCGCCTCGGGTGAGTAGCCGCCGGCGGAGCCGCGGCTGGAGCGCAGCATGGTCAACCGTTCTACAAGCGGGGTGATCTCGTCGTCACCGGTTTGGATGTCGTCGTCTGGCGTGTCGTCTGTTTCGTACGTCATGGGTGCCCTCAAAAGGGGTTACTACTTACTTGGGTGTCAATTTACGAACAGACGACCACGAAAACGGAAATGAAATATCTTCATGGTTTTCATCGAACATTTTTATCGATGCACCCGGCACCCGGCATCGGGCGTCGACACTGGCGGCGCCTTGCCGGGATCGTGGCTGACAGTGCGTAGCACGCTCGGCCTTGCCGCATCGCGATGGACATAGAACTCCTGAAGACCTTCCTCGAGGTCAATCGAACCCGACACTTCGGCAAGGCCGCCGAGCATCTGTTCCTGACCCAATCCGCGGTCAGTGCCCGTATCCGCCAGTTGGAACAACTCCTGGGCGTTGAGCTGTTCACGCGCACCCGCAACAACGTCCAGCTGACGCCCCAGGGGGAGCGCTTGCGGCGATACGCCGAGAATATCCTGAATATCTGGACGCGAGCGCGACAGGAGATCGCGGTTGCCGGCGATGGCGCGAACGCGCTTGCGGTGGGCGGCGTGCCGAGCCTGTGGGATATCTATCTAAAGGACTGGCTGGCGCGGGTGGCACGCACAAGGCCGGCGTTGTCGGTCACCGCCGAGGCACACGGGCCGGAGGTGCTATTGCGCCGCGTGCGGGAACGCACCTTGGACCTCGCGTTCGGCTTCGAGTCGCCCCAGCTCGCCGAGATCAGCATCGTCGAGTTGGCGAGCATTCGACTGCTCATGGTCAGCTCCCTTGGCGGCATCGACCCGGCGCAGGCGATGGAGCGCGACGACTACGTGCTTGTGGATTGGGGCACCGGCTTTGCCAACGCCCATGCCCAGGCATTCAGTGGTGCGCCGCCGCCGAGACTGCGGATCGGGCTCGGCAGGCTGGCCCATGACTTCTTGCGCGAGCATGGGGGCAGCGCGTACCTCCCCGATGCAATGGTCGCCGAGGACGTGGCCGCTGGCCGCTTGCTGCCGGTGCGCGGCGCGCCGCTGATGGAACGAGCCACCTACGCCTTCCACCACCCCGAGGCGAACCACGACGGACGCATCGACGCGCTGCTGGCGATGCTGCATCGGCCGTGGGCATCGACGCCGCCGAGGTGATGATGAGTAGCGAGTAGCGAGTAGCGAGTAGCGAGTAGCGAGTAGCGAGTGGCGAACGACTATAACGGCGGGGTTTCGGCCAGAAAGAGTGGATCACCACGAAGCAATACGAAGGCCGGGTGGGTCAATCAAAGCGGACCCACCAAACTCGTTGCAAACCAGTTCAGGTCTAATCGGTGCCTTAT
>CAVOGV010000021.1:0-10062 GCA_963695445.1 uncultured Gammaproteobacteria bacterium
CTATTCCGAATAGCTACTTAGGAAAACTGGCTAGCGTCTTCCGACACTAGCCCGCAAACCAATTGCAATCCAGGTGTCGCCCGATGGCAACGAGGGCGTCATGCGCCAGCGCTAGTATCTCGAGCCTATTACAGCCTGCGCGACGCGCGTTCGCCGATAGGAAACCGCCGTGACTGATCCGACCCGTACCACCCTGGGCGACCGTTTCGACCAAGCCATCTTCGACGCGATCTACTCCCGAGCCCTGGTCTACAACACCTGCTGGGAGGACCCATCCGTCGATCGGCAGGTACTGGACATCAGCCCGGACGATCACATGCTGGTCATCACCAGCGCCGGTTGCAATGTGCTGGACTATGCGCTGCTCGGCCCCCAGCGCATCCATTCGGTCGACGCCAACCCGCGCCAAAATGCGCTGCTTGCACTCAAGCTCGCGGGCATCCGGCTGCTGGATTACGACGACTTCTTCGCGGCCTTCGGTCGCGGCTACCATCCCAACTTTCGTGCCCTTTACTTAGAGCAGTTGCGCGATGCACTGGACCCCTTCGCACGCGGCTTCTGGGATCGGCGCGTCGACTGGTTCGGCAACCCCCGCGGCAGTTTCTATTTTCACGGGCTTTCCGGCACGGTCGCTCGCGGCTTTCGCGGCTATCTGCAAATGCGACCGCGTCTGGCCGCCGGTATTTGCCGAACTGTTCGAGACCCGCTCGCTGGAGCAGCAACGCGAGATCTACGACAAACGCGTGGAGCCCCTGATCTGGGGTTCGGCCATCAATTGGGCCCTGTCGCGCCAGTTCACGATGAGCATGCTCGGCGTGCCGCATCCGCAGCGCAAGGAGGTGCAGACCCAGCATGAGCGCGGCGTCGCCGGCTTTGTGCGCGATGCCATCGACTATGTGTTCCGCCATGTACCGGTTTGGACCAACTATTTTTGGATGGTCTATGTCCAAGGCCACTACACCGAGAGCTGCTGCCCGGAGTATCTGAAGCGCGACAACTTCGCGGCGCTGAAGGCAGGGCTCGCGGACAGCATCCAGCTGCACACGCAGACCGTTTCGGCCTTCCTCGCCGAGACCGCGGAGCCGATTTCCAAGTACGTGCTGCTCGACCACATGGACTGGATGAGTTCGTATCACCCGCAAGCACTGTCCGAGGAATGGTCGTTAATCCTGCAACGGGCGCGCGCCGATGCCCGCATCATCTTCCGTAGCGCCAACGCGGCGCCGCGCTGGTTGGAGACCTTGGAGTTGGGGGCCGGACAAGGCCGGCTCAGGGACCAACTGAACTTCCACCCAGACCTGGCCGCGGCCCTGCAACCCTTGGATCGCGTACACACCTATGCCGGCTTCCACATTGCCGATGTGCGCACCTGAGACCGGTAAGCCATGGCCGCGACTGATGCCAGAATCCTGCTGAACCTGCTCCGCGGCCAGCCGCGTCGAGGCAGCCATGCGGATCGCCTGCAAGCCTTCTACGCCCCGCAAGCCGATGCCTACGACGACTTCCGCGAACGCCTGCTGCACGGCCGCCGCGAGTTGATCGAGATGCTGGCGCCTGCCCCAGGCGAGCGCGTCGTCGAACTCGGCGCCGGCACCGGCCGCAATCTGCTGTTCCTCGGCAACCGGCTAGCCGGACTCGAACAGGCAACGCTGGTGGACTTATGCCCGGCGCTGCTGCAACAGGCGCGTAAGCGCACCGCAGCGATGCCGAACGTGCGCGTCGTCGAGGACGACGCGAGCCGCTGGCAACCACAACAGCCCGTGGACTGCGTCTACCTCTCCTACGCGCTAACGATGATTCCGGACTGGCATACCGCCATCGACAACGCCATCAGGATGCTGCGCCCCGGCGGGCGCCTGGGCGTCGTCGACTTCTATGTCTCGAAGGCAAGGCCAGATTCCGGATTGCAGCGCCATGGCCCGATGACGCGCTGGTTTTGGCCCAGGTGGTTCGGTCACGACGGGGTGCATCCGAACCCGGCGCACCTGGCCCTGCTGCGAGAGCGTCTGCCGAGGCATCGGCTGATCGAGGCCCGAGCGCAGTTGCCCTACCTGCCCGGACTGTGGGTGCCCTACTACTGCTTCGTCGGCCACGCTGAGGTCGATCGTGCAACGCCAGGCTAGCGATAGCAACAAAGGAGTCTTCCGATGACAAAGGTCCGCTCCATCTTCCTGTCCGACATCCATCTCGGCACCCGTGCCTGCCAAGCCGAACGGCTGCTGGAATTCCTGCGCGAGTACGAATCCGAACACCTATTCTTGGTTGGCGACATCGTCGACTTCTGGTCTATGAAGCGCGGCATCTTTTGGTCCACGCATCACAACACCGTGGTTCAGAAGGTCCTCAAGCGCGCCCGTCATGGCGTCCATGTCGTGCTGATCCCCGGCAACCATGACGAGGCCCTGCGCGAGCACGTCGGCGTCGCCTTTGGCCAAATCCAAGTGGAAGAGGAACACATCCATACCGGCGCCGACGGCCGCCGCTGGCTGCTGTGCCACGGCGATGAATTCGATCAGGTGACGCGCTACCACCGTTGGGTCGCGGTCCTGGGCGACCGCGCCTATGCCGTCGTCGTGCGTCTCAACACCCTTGTATCCTGGGCCCGTCGTCGGTTCGGCGTGCCCGGTTACTGGTCCCTGTCCGGTTATGCCAAACGCATGGTCAAAGAAGCCGTCAGCTTTATCTATGAATTTGAGCAGTGCGTGGTTCACGCCGTGAAGAACCGCGACCTGGATGGCGTGATCTGCGGCCACATCCACGCCGCGACCATCAAGGATCTGGATGGCATCACCTACATCAACTGCGGCGACTGGGTCGACAGTTGCACCGCCATTGTCGAGCATACCGACGGACGTATGGAACTGGTCGAATGGGGCTTGGCACCCCGACAGGCGGAGCCCACGGTGCCGACTCCGATCAGCGAAGTCGCCGACGAGGATACCCGTCAGGCTGCCTGACCCTTGCCGCGTTCCGCCTGAGTCTGTCAGCCTCGCTATCCCCCCATGGCGCCCTTCATCTCGGCCGCGTACTGATCGCGAGTTCCGGTGACAGTTTACTTTGTTGTCGGCTTACCACCCCATTGCAGACATCTCGGTTTGCTGACGGAATGGCCGCAGTGGGTCGTCAGCGGGCACTAAGCCGGGGCAAGCTCCAGCAAGCCTTCGGATCGCCAGGGGTCGACCGTGTTGGGATGCTTGTCCAAGCTTTGTTGCGGTCTTGGAGTGTGGTCTAACATACAGGTGATGAGGGGAGGGTCTCAAAACTCCGTGACGAAATACTCACGGAAACGAGGCCTGTTGCTGCTGTCGGGGCGACGCGTAAGCATTCCGCCTCCCGCCTTCGCCGCTACACCTCGTGATGTTTGAGCGGATAGCCGCAGTCGCGATAGTAGGCGTAGCGCTTGCGTCCGGCGTCGCGCACGACCGGGTCGTGATCAAGGGGCTCGCACAGGCGCTCGAAGCGGCTGAAGAACTCGGGCACCTCGGTGCCGAGGTTGATCAGCACCTGGTGCTCGTCCTCGGGCTGGCCGTCGGCGCTGATCAGGATCGGCGTAAGTTCCGGGTCGGTCTCGCCGACGAGGCCGTGGGGCAGGAAACTCTCGTCGCGATAGGTCCAGAGCAGGCGGTCGAGTTCGCGCGCCTGATCCGGGTCCGGGCAGTGCACCAGGATGCGGAAATCTCGTGTGGTGCGGATGTGCTCCACCAGGCGGCAGGTGAGCGCGAGGCGGTTGCCCGGCGCCCCCTGCTTGAGGACGTAGAAGTCGATCTGGGTCATGTGCCCGGCTGGTTGGGTCAGGTGTCGACGCCGGCGCGGCGGATCAGCAGTTCGCTGAGCAGCGGTACCGGCCGGCCGGTGGCGCCCTTTTCCTTGCCGGTGACCCAGGCGGTGCCGGCGATGTCGAGGTGCGCCCAGGGGTACTTCTTGGTGTAGCGCGACAGGAACGCCGCGGCGGTGATGGCGCCGCCATCGCGGCCGCCGATGTTGGCCATGTCGGCGAAGTTGCTGTCGAGCTGCTGCTGATAGTCGTCCCACAGCGGCAGGCGCCAGACGCGGTCGGCGGCGGCGTCGGCGGCCTCGCTGATCTCCGCGGCCAGCTTGTCGTCGGGCGTGAACAGCCCGGACGGGTGCCGCCCCAGGCCGACGATGCAGGCGCCGGTGAGGGTGGCCATGTCCACCACCACGGCGGGGTCGAAGCGCTCGACGTAGGTCAGCGCATCGCACAGGATCAGGCGGCCCTCGGCGTCGGTGTTGAGGATCTCGATGGTCTGGCCGGACATGCTCTTGATGATGTCGCCGGGCTTGTTGGCGGCGCCGTCCGGCAGGTTTTCAGACGACGGCACGACGCCGATCAGATCGATGGGCAGCGCCATCTCGCAGGCAGCGAGTACGGCGCCGAAGACGCTGGCGCCGCCGGCCATGTCGTACTTCATCTCGTCCATGGCCTCGGACGGCTTGATGGAGATGCCGCCGGCGTCGAAGGTGAGCCCCTTGCCGACCAGCACGACCGGCTTGCCAGGATCTTTTCGCTTGGGCGCGCCGTTGTAACGCATGACGATGAGCTTGGCGGGCTCACGGCTGCCGCGGGAGACCGACAGCAACGCGCGCATGCCGAGCGCCTCCATGTCCGCTTCTTCCAAGATCTCGACGCTGAGCGCGTCGAAGCGCTTGCCGAGCGTGCGGGCCTGTTTGGCGAGATAGCTGGGGGTGCAGATGTTGCCGGGCAGGTTGCCGAGTTCGCGGGTCAGGGCGACACCTTCACCGATGGCCTTGGCGTGGGCGGCGGCGCGGGTGGCGACGGCCTGCTCGTCCTTGCCCTCGACCCAGAACGACAGCTCCCGCAGCAGCGGCGGCGCATCCTTTGGCAGCTCCTTGGTCTGCTGATAGCGGTAGTTGGCATGGGCGGCCTGCATCGCCGCATGGCGCACCGTGCGGTAGAGGTCCATGCCGGCGGGCGGTTCCGGCAGCGCAAGCAGCGCCTCGGTAACGCGGATCTCGGACAGGCGCTTCAGCGCGGCGGCGAGGGCCTTGTCGAAGGCGCCGCGGTCGAACTCCTTGGCTTTGCCCAATCCCAGCAGCAGCACGCGTTCGGCAGCGATGCCGGCCACGTCGTACGCCACCAGGCAGCCGGCCTTCTGGCCAGTCATATCGCCCTTTTTCAGCAGCGCGCTCAGGGCGCCGCCGCTGGCCTTGTCGACGACTTCGCCGGCGGCGCACAGCTTGCGCTTGTCGTAGACGCCGAGAATCAGGCAAGGGGTCTTGGCCTTGGCGATATCGCCGCTCTTGATCTTGAACTCCATGGATGCTCCGAGTACTGAGTATTCTTGTGGCGGTGCCGTCGGCCGATGCCCCGGCGCATCATCGCGATGCGCCGCGGTCCGCCCGGCTGTGGTAGTTTCGCGCCGCATGAGTCTACAGGAATCGAGCCATGGGCAGAATCGGCCGGTCGCGCGGGGACGATCTGGAAACGGGCGGCCGGTCCGACGGGGCGCGCTGTCCGATCGCCGACATGGGGTTTGGGTAACGTCTTGAAGATCATCGATCGCTATCTCGCCGGCGCCGTCATCGGCGGGACGCTACTGACGCTGGCCGTGCTGCTGCCGCTGCTTGGCTTTTTCATCCTCGCCGATGAGATGGATCAGGTGGGCACCCACAACTATCGTTTCAGCGATGCGCTGCTGTTCGTGACGCTGAGCCTGCCGCGCTATGCGTACCAGGTGTTTCCGATCGCGACCCTGATCGGTTCGTTGGTCGGCCTGGGCCAACTGGCGGTGCGCTCTGAACTGGTGGCCATGCGGGCGGCGGGTATCTCGATCGGCCGGGTGGTCCTGGGCGCGCTGTTGGGTGGGTTGGTGCTGGCGGCGACGGCCTTGGCGATCGGGGAGGGCGTCGCGCCGCCGGCGGAGCAGTACGCGCTGTCGCTGCGTCAGTCGGCGCAGGGTGATGGCGACATGCAGGTGACGGCCGCCGGCTTCTGGGCGCGCGATGGCGACACCTACGTCAATGTACGCGATGTGCAGCCGGGTGCCCGGCTCGGCGACATCGCCATCTATCAGGTGGAGGGCACCAGCCTGCTTTCGGCGACCCATGCCCAATCGGCGCGTTATCGCGACGGCCAATGGGTGCTCGAGGGCATCGAGCGCAGCCATATCTCCGGTGCCGGCATCGAGGTGGAGAAGATCGACGAGGCCGGCTGGGACTCATTGCTGAACCCGCAGTTGCTGAAGGTGATCGTCGTCGAGCCACACGCATTGCCGGTGTGGGGCCTGTTGCGCTATGTGCGCTACATGCATCAGAGCGGTCAGGACGCCGGGCGCTATGAGGTCGCCTTCTGGGGCAAGGTGGTGCACCCGTTTCTGGTCTTGGCGATGATCTTCGTCTCGATCCCGGTGCTGTTGGGTTCCGCCCGCAGTACCGGCCTCGGGGCCAAGGTCTTCGTCGGCATCATCATCGGCATCGCGTTCTATCTGGTCAGCCGCAGCTTTTCCTACCTGTCTCTGCTGTATGGGCTCAACCCGGCGCTGGCGGCCATCGCGCCACCGCTACTGTTCGTCGTGGCGGCGATGCTGTTGCTGCGGCGAGTGGGATAGCGGCCGGCCGAGATTGCTTGGGGGCACCTCATCTTCAAGCAGGCAGGTCAAATGTCTCGTTGTCTTTGCCGTTGCCGTTGTCGTTGTCGTAATCGAAACTTCCCCCAGCCGACGGTACTTCCGGGCGCCTCAACGCTTCACATCAAGGGGCTCGTGCGCAGATCGGATTACCTCTCGAAGCACGACAACGACAACGACAACGACGGAACGATCAGTGTGCTGCTCTGATCAGCGTGGACTATGGCTCGTCGGTCTGCGGGAAAGCCTCGCTGTCGGCAGCAATTCCGGCCATTTGCCTTTCTCCCGCCGCCCCGCTGGTGCACAATCCCGACCTTGACCCCAATCCCGATTGACAGACATCCCGGCAGATCATGCAATTTCCAACCATCGAGCACTTCGTCGGCAACACGCCCTTGGTGCGATTGCAGCGGCTACCGGCCGCCGACTCCAGCAATATCATTCTCGCCAAGTTGGAAGGTAACAATCCGGCCGGCTCGGTCAAGGACCGCGCGGCGCTGAGCATGATCCAGCATGCCGAGGAGCGTGGTCTGATCCACCCCGGCGATACGCTGATCGAGGCGACCAGCGGCAACACGGGCATCGCGTTGGCCATGGCCGCGGCCATCAAGGGTTATCGCATGCTGCTGATCATGCCGGAGAACATGAGCATGGAGCGGCGCCAGGCGATGGCCGCCTACGGTGCCGAGATCCGCCTGACACCGCGTGAGGGCAGCATGGAGGCGGCCATCGACCTGGCGGCGGAGTTGGAGGCGCAGGGTGTCGGCACGCGCCTGGATCAGTTCTCGAATCAGGACAACCCGTTGGCCCATTTCGAGAGCACCGGCCCCGAGATCTGGCGCGACACCGGCGGCACGGTGACGCACTTCGTCAGCGCCATGGGCACCACCGGTACCATCATGGGCACCAGCCGATACCTAAAGGAGCAGAACCCGGCGGTGCAGATCGTCGGTGTGCAGCCGGAGGAGGGCTCCAGTATCCCCGGCATCCGCCGCTGGCCGGTCGCCTATCTGCCCAAGATCTACGACGCGTCACGGGTGGATCGCATCATTGATGTGTCCCAGTCCGAGGCCGAAGAGACGATGCGTGCGCTCGCCGCCCGCGAGGGCATCTTCGCCGGGGTCTCCTCCGGCGGCTCGGTGGCCGCGGCACTCAAGCTCAGCGGCGAGGTCTCGGATGCAGTGATCGTCGCGATCATTTGCGACCGTGGCGATCGGTATCTGTCGACCGGTGTCTATCCGGGTTGAGTGATGTCTAAGAAAGCGCAAGCAACTGCCCCCTGATCCTGTCGAGGCTCGGATCGAATCCCTGACCCACGACGGCCGCGGTCTGACCCACGTCGACGGCAAGGCGGTGTTCGTGCACGGCGCACTGGCTGGCGAACGGGTCTTGTTCCGCTATACCCGTGTGCAGCGTCGCTACGACGAGGGTGTCGTGACCGAGGTGCTGGAGCCGGCACCAGAGCGGGTGGTGCCGCGCTGTGCGAGCTTCGGCATCTGTGGCGGCTGCTCCTTGCAGCACATGGACCCGGCCGCGCAGATCGCGGCAAAGCAGGAGATCCTGGCGGACGTGCTGCGGCGCATCGGCAAGGTGGAGCCGGAGCGCTGGCTAGAGCCGTTGGCGGCGGAGCATTGGGGCTATCGGCGCAAGGCCCGCTTGGGTGTGCGCTGGGTGGCCAAGAAGGGTCGCGTGCTGGTCGGCTTTCGCGAGCGCGGCTCGGCCTTCGTGACCGACATCACGGGCTGCGACGTGCTGCACCCGAGCGTCGGCAATCAGCTGCCGGCACTGGCGCGGCTGATCGAGGCATTGAGTATCCGCGATCGGGTGCCGCAGATCGAGGTGGCCATGGGTGACGGTCCCGTGGTGCTGGTGTTTCGTGTGCTCGACCCGCCGTCGGACCCTGATCTTGCGCTGTTGCAGGAATTTGCCGCCGAGACCGGCTTTCATGTCTATCTTCAGGAGGGCGGCCTTGAGACGGTCCGGCCGCTAGCGGGGCAGGGCGTCGAGCTGCGCTACAGCCTGCCGCGCCACCAGGTACATGTCGATTTCGAGCCTCTGGATTTCACTCAGGTGAACCTGGAACTGAACCGGCTGATGGTCGACCGGGCGCTTGAGCTGTTGGACCCGCAGCCGGATGAACAGGTGCTCGATCTGTTCTGCGGCCTTGGCAACTTCACGCTGCCCATTGCGCGCCGTGCGCGTTCGGTGGTGGGCGTGGAGGGCGATGAGGGCCTGGTCCAGCGGGCACGACAGAACGCGGAGCGCAACGCGATCCGCAACGCGAGCTTTCACAGCGCCGATTTGTATGGCGACATTGAACTCGCCCCGTGGCGGCGCGATCAGTACGACAAGGCCCTGATCGACCCGCCCCGCAGCGGTGCGCTGGAGGTGTTGGACCTGCTTGCCGAGAGCGGCGCGCGGCGTCTGGTCTACGTGTCCTGTTATCCGTCCACGCTGGCGCGCGATGCCGAGCGTCTGGTGCATGGGCTTGGCTATCGCTTGGTCGCGGCTGGGGCTATGGACATGTTTCCGCACACGGCGCATCTGGAATCCATGGCGCTGTTCGAGCGCTGAAACCGCCCACCCGAGGAGACCGACATGGCAACCGAGATCGAACGCAAGTTTCTGGTCATCAACGACAGCTGGCGTGCCGGCGTCGAGTCCGAGTCGCACGTCATGCAGGGCTACTTGTCCGAGGGCAAGACCGCGACGGTGCGGGTACGCATCAAGGGCGACGCGGCCTTCCTGACCATCAAGGGCAAGATGCAGGGCATCAGCCGCTCGGAGTACGAGTATCCCATCCCGGTCGCGGACGCCGAGCCGATGCTGCGCGAGCTGTCGGTCTCGACACCGATCGACAAGACCCGCTACCAGCGTGCGCTGTGGCGACCATGTCTGGGACCTGGACCTGTTCCACGGCGAGAACGCCGGGCTGATCATGGCCGAGGTCGAGCTCGAGCGCCCGGACGAGCCCTTCGAGATGCCCGTCCTGGGCAGGACAGGAGGTGTCCGATGATCTGCGCTATTACAACGTGAATCTGGCGCAAACTCCCTACACGCGCTGGTAGCGGGGCGCGGATACCAGGTCTTGGCCATGAACCGGCGGCTGTTCAGCCGCGCACTGCTCGCGGGCCCTCTCCTTCCTGCCAGCTTGCTGCCGGCCACGCTGCTGGGCGGTTGCGGGGGTCGGGGTGAAGCGGACGACAGTGATGTGATCCGCTTCGGCATCGCCAATGCGCCGCGTAACCTCGACCCGCGGCTTGCCACCGACGCCACGTCCGAGCGCTTGAACCGGCTGCTGTACGCGGCGCTGGTGGACTTCGACGATGCCAGCCGTCCAGCACCGGGCATCGCCCGTTGGGAGCAGACTGTACCCACCCGCTACCTGTTCCACCTCGGCGACGACGGTCGCCGTTTCAGCGACGGCACCCTACTGACCAGTGCCGACGTTGCGGCG
>CAVOGV010000022.1:0-116098 GCA_963695445.1 uncultured Gammaproteobacteria bacterium
CTCGCAGACCTGCTCCAGCCGGCCCTGGGGGGCATCCGGCGCCGCCAGCAAGAGGTTCTCGCGGATGGTGGTGTCGAAGAGATAGGTCTGCTGGCTGACCACCGCGATGTGGGTGCGCAGGTCGTCGCCGCGGAAGGCGGTGATGGGTGACCGCCGATGCTGATGTCTCCGGCATCCGGCTCCCAGAAGCGCAGCAGCAGGTTGAGGAGCGTGCTCTTGCCCGAGCCGGTGGCGCCGACGACCGCGGCGCCGGCCCTCGGGACATCGAGATCGAGTCGGCGACGGCCGGTTCGCGCCCCGGATAGCTGAATCCGACAGGTAGCGGATGTCGAAGCGCTCCGGCCGGGGCGAGGGCGTGGTCGGCTCGACGACGGGCGGATCGGTATCGACGATGGCGAAGATCCGCCGCGCCGCGGCCAGCGTCCGCCCGAGAAGCTGGAAGGCCAGCGGCAATGGCGCGACGGCCTCGAAGCTCGCCAGCGTGAAGAGTGCCAGCATGGCCAGCTGCGGCGGCATCAAGATGCCCGTCGTGCACCAAGGGGATGGCCAGCCAGAGCAGGACCCAGAGGCTCAGGCTGGGCGCTCAGACCCACCGCCCCCTGCGCCGATGCCGGCGTATCGCGGCTCAAGCGGCACCTGATCGGCGATCAGGCGCCCGGCCCAGGCCGTCGATTCGGGCCGCGGCTGTGTGCCGCTGGCCCCGTAGACCGGCAGCTCGGCCATCCCCTGAAGCCCGTCGATGAAGGCGGTGCGCAGCTCGCCCTCGTCCTCGGCGAGCCGGCGTCCGGGCTCGGCCCCGAGACGCTGCGACCAGACGGGCACGATACGCCGGCGATCAGCAGGAATCGCCAGGCCCAAGCAGCGCCAGCGCCAGTCGTACAGCAGCAGGAACCCGAGGAACAGCAGGGCCGCCGACGGCGGCCACCAGCACCGGCACCAGCACCCGGACATAGAGGTTGTCCAGGGCGTCGATGTCGGCAGCGGATGCGGCTCAGCAGGTCGCCGCTGTGATAGCTGCTGCAGACCGCCGGGGCCAGGGGCTCGAGGTGGCGGTAGAACCAGACCCGCAGCTCGGCGATCAGTCGGAGGGTCGCCTCGTGGTTGACCAGCCGCTCGGCGTAGCGACCGGCGGTGCGCATATGGCCTCGGGCGGATCAGGGCCGCGCGGGCGCGAAGTAGTTGATGGCGACGCCCGCGCGCACCGGCCACCGCCATGGCGGTGATGAACCAGCCGGACACCGCCATCGAGCGCGACGTTGGCGATCAGGGTCAGCAGGGCCGATCGGGTGCCGGCCACATCCAGCCGCGATAGGGCCGAAACAGGCTCCACAGACGAAGCAGGTCCTTCATGACGTCGGCCTCACCGCCACCGCATTGCACTGCGGCTCGGCTGGTCGCCGATCATGCCGGCTGTAGATCGCGTTCGACCGGAGAGGCTCTCGTGGGTCGCCGGACTCGGCGACCCGACCGCCGTCCGAGCACCAGGATGCCGGTCGGCGCTGGCGCACGGTCTCGAGTCGGTGGGCGATGACGATCAGGGTGCGACCCTTGGCCAGGTCGTCGATCCCTGCCTGGACCAGTCGCTCGCTCTCCGGGTCCAGGTTGGCGGTCGCCTCGTCCAGGATGACCAGCGGGGCGTCGCGCAGGAAGGCGCGGGCGAGCGCGATGCGCTGGATCTGACCCCCGGAGAGCCCGGCCCCACGCTCGCCGACCGGGTTGTCGTAGCCGGCGGGCAGGTGCCTCGATGAAGGTCGTGCGGCACGGGCGCGTCGGGCGGCGGCCAGGACGCAACTCGGGTTGGGCTCGGGTGCCGGAGTCGGGGAGCCGAGCCGGATGTTGTCGCCGATCGTCCCCTGGAAGAGACGCGGGTGCTGCGGCAACCAGGGCGAGCCGTCTGCGCCAGTCGCGAGGTCGAGTCGGCCAGGTCCTGCCATCGATCGGATGCGCCCCGGCGTCGGCGGATGAAGCCCAGCAGGAGGTTGATCACGGTGGTCTTGCCGGCCCCGCTTGGGCCCGACCAGCGCCACGGCGCTCGCCGGGCGGGAACCTCGAAGTCCGATGCCGCGCAGGGCATCGCGGCCCTCTTCGTAGCTGAAATGCACGTCCTGAAAACGCAGACCGAAGGGGCTCGGGGCCTGCAGCGGGGCATGCCCGGACGCGGCCCGCTCGGGCGGTTCGCGCGGGTGCGGATCGCGCCTCCGGCTCGGCATCCAGGACCCGGATCATCTGCTCGGCGGCGGCGGCGGCGGCCATGCGCGCGTGGTACTGGATCCCCATGTTGCGCAAGGGCGTAGAACTCGGGCGCCAACATCAGGATGAAGAAGCCCTGCAGATAGGTGATCTCGGGGAGCGCCATCAGCCACTCCGGCAGCGGCATCACCAACCCGTAGAGCCGAAAGCCGACGAAGACCGCGATGATGGCGATGCCGATGGCGGCGAAGAACTCCAGAACGGCCGAGGAGAGAAAGGCGACCCGCAAGACCTGCATGGTGCTGCTGCGGTAGGCGTTGGAGATGCGCGCGACCTCGTCCGCCTCGCGACGGCTCGCGCCGAAGAGCTTCAGGGTCGTCAGGCCCTGGATGACGTCGAGGAAGTGCGAGCTCATGCGCGCAAGAGCTCCTTCCATTGGCGCTGATTCTTGGACTGAGCGCTCGATCCGATGAGGATCATGAAGAGCGGGATCAGGGGCGCGGTGACCAGCATGACCGCAGCCGGCCACCCAGTCCGCCGGAAAGACCACGACCAGGATCACCACGGGCAGGATCATCGTCAGGGTCATGGCCGGGAGGAAGCGGGCGTAATAGCCCTCCAGATCATCGATCCCGCGCGTCAGGTTCTCGACCAGCGCGCCGCTGCGCTGCCCGCTCAGACAGGCCGGACCCAGCGCCTGGATGTGGCGATAGACCCGGTCGCGCAGCGTCACCTTGACTTGGCGGCAGCGCCAGAAAGGCACTCTGTTCCGAGCCCCAGGCCAGCACCGAGCGGACGAGGAACAGCACCAGCAGCGGCCATAGCCACGGCTCAGCGTCGGTCGACGTTCGCCCCGGCAAAGACGACGGCATCGATGACGTGTGCCAGCAGCCAGGCCTGGCCGATGATGAGCAAACCGTTGACAAGGCCGAGCGCAACCGCGACGCGCAGCCAGGTCGCGGCGAGGTGTTTTTGGTCGTTCAGCAGGGCGCGGGCAGACATCGCCATGAGCGTGGGGCGTGTGGGTGACGGCAAGCCCCAAGAGTGTAGAGAAGCGACGGGTTCAGGTCCAACGCCGGCTTCCAGTCGGCTCAGGAGCGCCGCTGTGCTCGCTCGCTTGCTTGCACCGGATTTTCCCCGGAATCACACGCGCCGGCGCTTGCGGATTCGTCCCCCGACGTTGTCGATGCCTGCGAGCCTCGACAAACCTTCGTTGCCTCGGGCTCCCCCTTGGTCAGAAACCACCCGCTCACGGGTGTTCGGCCCGGGTTCTACGAATGACAATGACCGCTCCCGGCCAACTGCGGTCATTCGTGCGCCGTCGCGAGCCGACGGTAAAGAAATCATAAGCGGACGCTGGAAAAACCGACCTACCCTGACGCTGGGTGTTGTTCCTCTGGGCCCGAGTAAAGACCCAGACGGGCCGATCGCAAGCGAGCGAGTGGTAGTACCCCCAATTTCTCCATATGGTAACGGCACGGCGCCGGCGCGTGCCTGAGTGGCGGTGATATCGGTTATCCTGCCGCGTCTTTGTGCCGTCGCGAAGCCTGCTACAATCGGGAACCTGTCTTGACCACCTATGGCCGCGACATTGACGGGCTGCGCGCCGTCGCGATTCTGCCGGTCGTGCTGTTTCATGCCGGCGTACCTGGCTTTTCGGGCGGTTATGTCGGCGTCGACGTCTTCGTGATCTCGGGCTTTTTGATTACGTCGATCATCCGCGACAACATGGAGCGCGGCAGCTTCACCATCGTCAGCTTCTACGAGCGTCGCGCCCGTCGCATTCTGCCGGCGCTGTTCCTGGTCCTCGCGGTGTCGGTAGTGCTTGCCGCATGGGCGCTGTATCCGCATCAGTTCCTGGCATTTTCCCGCTCGTTAATCGCGGCGTCTCTATTCGTGTCGAGCTTTCTGTTCCGCTCGGAGGCCGGGTACTTCGACCTCGAGTCCGACCAGAAGCCACTTTTGCACACCTGGTCGTTGTCCGTGGAGAGATCTTCTACATCCTGTTCCCGCTGTTGCTGTTGGGGATCGGTAAGCGCCCCCGGCGTTCTCAGCTCCGGGTGTTGTCCGCCATCGCGCTGCTCTCGCTCGCGGCCTCAAGCATCGCGTTGGCCCAGGATCCGAGGTCGCAATCGGCGTTTTTTCTGCCCTATTCGCGAACCTGGGAACTAATGGTCGGCGCTTTGCTGGCGTATTACGTGCTCCCTAGCGCCGACCCGCGACTGCGCGATGCGCTCGCGCTGGGCGGCGTCGGCATGATCCTATTGGCGGTGGTCGGCTATTCGGCGGAGACGCCATTCCCGGGGCTCGCAGCCTTGCTGCCCTGCGGCGGAGCCGCGCTGGTGATCTACGCCGGGCAACAGGGCGAGAGCACCGGTGGGCGGATGCTGTCGACACCAGGCATGGTCTGGGTCGGGAAGATCTCTTACTCGCTCTATCTCTGGCACTGGCCACTGCTGATATTTGCCGGCCTGTATTTCGGTGCATCGCTCGGCGCAGTTGGCGTCGCGGTCCTAGTCGCGCTCTCAGTGCTGCTCGCAGCGGTGTCGGCGCGCTTCATCGAGCGGCCATTTCGCGGTCGGCGGGCGATCTTGACTCGGCGTCGGATCTTCCAGCTCTCTGCGGCTGGCATTGCGCTGTTCGTCGGCGTCGGCGCGGCGGGGGTGCTGAGCAACGGCTGGAGCCAGCGTTACCCGCCGGAGGTCGCGCGCATCCTGTTCGCTGAGCAGGATCGCGATCCTCGGCAACACCAGTGCCTGAACACCAGGGAAGAGAACAACGGCTGCGCTTATGGCGCTCGCGGGGCGCCGCCAAGCGTCGCCCTCTTCGGGGACAGCCACGCTGCGGTCTACTCGGTAATGCTCGGTGAATTGGCCGCAGAGAAAGGCCAGAGTCTGCTCGCGTTCACCATGCCTTCGTGCCCTCCGGTGGACGACTGGGCACTACCGGATCGGTCCTCGCGGGAGCGTTGCCTGGACTTCCAGCGGCGGGCGCTGGAGGCCATTTCCGGAACGCCCAGCATCCGCACGGTCTTGCTCTCTGGGCGCTTCGACGGTTATCCAGTCGAAGACCCTGACTCGGGCTTCGAGGCGGCGCTGCGTCGGAGCATTCACGCATTGCGCACCGCCGCAAGCAGGTCTACGTGATCTATCCGGTGCCGGAATTGGGTGAGCATGTTCCGCTGGTCATGGGGCGGGCGCTGAATTCGGGCGCAGCCCTGAAATCCATCCTAACCCGCGTCGGCGGACTTTCGCTCGGCCTTCGCGCCGGTTCTCGCATTCCTGGATCGTCTGACCGCGAGTGAGCGGATAGGAACGATCTTCCCTAGCGAGCGGCTGTGCGACGACGTGCGCTGCTACTTCTACCGCGACGGCGTCGTGCTTTACTACGACGAGCACCACTTGAGTCTAAGCGGCGCGGCGCAGCTGAAGCCCTTGTTCCGGTCTCTGTTTTGACGCCCGGTTCCCGACGTCCTAGGCCTAAGCGGGAGGAAGCCGCAGCAGAAACGGATAGCCAACTCGAGGCAGCCTTGAGCATCCAGCTATGGCCGAAGCAAGGGAGCTAGCGGGCCAGGATGCTTGATGCGTGCTTGGGGGGGCTGACGGATGTCCAGATCGGTGCCGATCAAGCCCGGAGGGAAGTCTTGGGCGAGCTTCTGCTTCTCACCGGATAGGTGTGACACGGGGAAGGCTGCATCCCCGCCTGCAAGAGGCAGCGGCGACCAGGCAACGTGCTGATCGAATTCAAAGTCCGGCTCGGGCTGCCGGAGGTGATCCCAGTCTGGCAACGGCTCTGGGGCATCACCCCAGGTGGGTGGGCCGCAGGTAGGTGCGAATGGGCGGCACCAGTGACGACACCGCACACGACTCTTGCACTGTCTGCTTTAGGTTGCATTGCCGCCGTCGTTGTTCGCGGCGCCGGTGTCTCCAATGGGTCGATTCCGGACGTTGCCGCGACCTCCCCGTCGGTACCGTAGTGTGGGATAGATAACCCGTGACGCGGCGGGCGAATTTCAGATGTTCGCATAGAAATATCATGGGAAACAAAAGTTTGATCAGTGCACCCTACCCCGCTCAGTCCGGGGCCGAGCGGACGCCGAAGCCTGCGCTTCGGCGGTCGCCTGATCTCGGGACAGGTTTCCCGGGGGTTCACGGATAGGGTGAACCGATGTCCTGATGCATCGGTCATAAGCTGCTAGGCTGTCGCAACGGGTTTGACAGCGGCTCGGCTTGATAAGCCTCTAAATGATTTAAAATTCCGCATCATCGCGTGACGATTGTCGGTATGTTTCGCCTCTCCCCCCGTTCAGAAAGTGGTCAGTTGATTGTGTGCAGACGGAAACAGGCAAGCGGCCTACCCCGGTGTTTCGCCCTTGGCCTGTTGGCCTTGGGTCTCGCATCCACGACGGTGACCAACGGCTTCGCCGAGGTCGACGCTGACACCCCCGCTCTATCGATCGAGGAGGGAGGGTTAGCGGAGTATCGCGCCATGGCGGAGAGTCAGGCGGACAACTACGATCGAGCCCAAGACATCTCGCCTCGGCAATTGCTGATCTTGCTGGAGGTGGTTGAGCGTACAGGGGCGAACTTGGGGCAAGCGTTAGCAACCGGGGAGTTCGAGAGCGCGAAGACGTGGAACAACTTCGTTCGTCCAACCCTGGGAAACGGCCGGTTGGGCTCGGCGACCGGCGTCTGGCAGTTTATCCCGTCGACCTTCCACCGGATCATCAAGCGATACGGCGCGGACCTCCTGGCCGCCAGTTCAGCGGACGAGGCCTTGGGCCGTGTGCCGTTGGACCTGGGAGCCGGGCCGTTCTGCGATGCCGAGGTGCGCGCCGTTATCCAAGATACCGTCGACGGGTTACGAGGCGCCGATGACGAACAGCTACAACTGTTGCGACACAATTTCGCCGTGCTGGCCTTCGCCAAGCACTATCTGAGTGTCGCATCCGGGGCGAAGACGCCCGAAGAGGACTATCTGTTCCACTTTCTCGGGGAAAAGCGCGGCAGGGAGATCTTGGCGCTAGCGCAAGGGCAAGCCAGCCATACCCTTAGCGTGCGCCCGACAGAACCCACCTTGGACTCCACAGGGACACCAGGGTTAGTCCTGGCAGGTGCTGAGAGGGAGCGGGTCATTCTCCGCGGGACCGATATGTTCCGCCCAGCGCCTGGCAAGACAACGGAGTCTTCGGCCCCCAGTCGAGACGTTTTCGTGACGCTAGAGCGGACTGTCCCTAAAGGCTACCTCAGCCCAGGATTGCAGCGAGGTTCACTCGACGAAACCGGCCCTAGTCGCATCGGTTCGACGCTTCATCGCCTGCCTTTGGACGTCGCGTCCCGACTCTGCAACCTGGTCGAGCCCAGACGTTGTCTACCCAGTGCAGGTGTCGTCGCGAGTGGGGTTTCCCCGCTGACTCTCCGGTCGTGACCGGAAATCCGGGGATGTTCTATCGCGATGGCCGGGAGAGGACCGACCCCTATACCTGGGCGGAGTTCATGAGCGCGCTCTCCGAACGCGTACAGGCCAAGCGACAACCGGCAATGGTCCGCGCCAAGTATGGCGTGGGCTTTCAGATGAACGGCGGCGACATGCCCGGCTGGACATTGAACCCCGACAAGCCCGCGGAGGTGGTGGAGTTCCGTCATGAGATCAGCGGCAGCGTGCTGGTACCTAAGACGCTGATCACTGGGCCGCTCGATGTGGCCGAGACACAGGATTACAGGAAGCGCCTCGCCGAGCTGATCCGGCAGGGCGAGACCACCCCGTTGTCGCCGTCGCGCGTCGTCTCGGCGTTTCAGCATCTGGGTGTCTTGGCGCCTGGTGATACGGCTCTCGATGCCGACAGCCCAGAATTGCGTGAGGCGTTGCACGCCTTTCGCAAACTGGTTGGCAAGGCAGAGCCGGATGATCCTGCGTACGCCGACCTGTTGATGCCCGCCGAGCTCGTCGCTCTGGAAGTCTACAATCAGCGTATCGCCCGCTATGCGGTCTTTCAGTTCAGTCAGCAGGCGTCGATGCGACAAGCCGTGGACCTCACGTCCATCAACCGCCGGCTGAAGAGCCAGCAGCGCGCCTCGAGACCCCACATCGCCCGCTTACAGCAAGCACTCGCCGACAACGGGCTGCAGACACAAACGCGTCAGAGAAAGCGCACCGAGCCTGCGCACTTTGACGGTATCGCCGGTAAGCTGACCCTGGGCTCGCTCGACCGGTTTCAACTGCGCAACGGTCTCCTTCAGACCCATGGTCTGTTAGACCCGGTGACCGTCGCGATGCTGGGACTCCCGCCGATGGGTCAAGACATCTTCTTGCCGCCATCCGGGCCTCAGTGCCCGCTCAAACCTGAGGTTGAAATGGCTCAGCACTGCGAGACCACGCTCGGCCCGAACCACTTGGCGCAGCGATGGGGCCAACAGGGGCAATGGTGGCAACCCGGAGCCTTAAGTGGGCTCGGGGTCGCGTTTAGGAGGTAGAACTTGGACGGGTTTGACAACGACCGTACGCCGGTGAAGCGGGTCCTACTCGCCGGAGCGACGGGCTACATCGGCCGCGCGGTGGCGCGTGAGCTCGTGCGCAGGCACTACGAGGTGGTCACGCTTGTGCGCGACACACCGACCGGCAAAGCGACACGAAACCTCGAGGAAGTGCGCGCGCAGCTCTCCGGCTGCGATGTACGGGTTGCCTCGATCACCGATCCCGCACCGCTCGCCGCTGCGCTTGAGGGCGAGACAATCGACGCGGTGGTGTCCTGCATCGCCTCGCGCAATGGCGCACCCGCGGACGCCTGGCGCGTCGACTGCGAAGCCAACCAAAATCTCCTCGCTGCGGCGCAGCGCGGCGGCGCTCGCCACTTTGTCCTGCTCTCGGCAATCTGTGTGCAGCGTCCGCGCCTGGCGTTCCAGCACGCCAAGCTCGCTTTCGAGGCGGCGTTGAAGGAATCCGGCATCACCTATTCCATCGTCCGGCCGACGGCGTTCTTCAAGTCGCTCGCGGGACAGATCGATCGCGTTCAGGCCGGACGGCCGTTTCTTGTTTTCGGGGACGGCTGCGCAACCGCCTGCAAACCGATCAGCGAAGCGGATCTCGCCGATCTCATCGTCAACTGCCTGGAAGACCCGGCATTGGCAAACCGGACCCTGCCAGTCGGTGGGCCGGGGCCCGCAATTACCCCGCGAGAGCAAGGCGAGCTTTTGTGCAGGCTGGCGGGTCGTCCGACGCGCATCCGGCGCATCTCGCCGAAGCTATTCGACGCGGCCATCGCCGTGCTCGCGCCGCTATCGCGCATCATTCCGTCACTCGAGGCCAAGGCCGAGTTCGCGCGCATCGGCCGGTACTACGCGACCGAATCCATGTTGCTTTGGGACGAGGCCGCGCAGGCCTACGACGCGGAGGCCACACCGAGCTACGGCAATGAGACACTCGAGGATTTCTACGCTCGCGTCCTGCGCGAAGGTCTTGTCGGACAGGAACTCGGTGAGCAGAAGCTGTTTTGACGCGGAGCAAAAGACTATTCGTGTCAGTCTCTTGCGGAAACAGTTCCCCAGCAGCCCTTATCGGAACCGCTGGAGAACGGCGGGATGAGACGGCGTTCTGCCGACTTACGACTTGGGCATGATCACGGTGTCGATCACGTGAATGACGCCGTTGCTGGCCTCGATATCGGTCATGACAACGTTCGCACCATCGACCTTGACCCCTTCGCTGGTGTCGATCGTGATGCTGCTACCCTGCACGCTGGTCGCGCGGTCTAGGCCGACCACATCTGCCGCCATCACTTTTCCCGGCACCACATGATAGGTCAGGACGGCAATGAGCGCGTCCTTGTCTGCAAGGAGTGCAGCCAACTGCTCCTTCGGAATCTTCGCGAAGGCCTCGTCGCTCGGCGCGAACACCGTGAACGGGCCCTCACCTTTCAGCGTGTCGACGAGGCCCGCGGCCTTGACCGCTGTCACGAGCGTCTCAAAGCTGCCCGCGCCGACGGCGACGTCGACGATGTCGCCCTTGGCCTCGCCGTCATGTGCGGTCATACCCGTCTTCACGACCTGCGGCGCCTGCGTGCCCCAATACATCGCCGGACGAACCGACGAGGACCGTGCTGAAGATGCGTCGTATGCTGTTCCGCTGGACATGACAGCGCCGGACTGTTGCGCCGCAGCCGTGCCGACGTCGGCGTTTGCGTGGGCGGCGCTCGATCGACTACATCCATCGCCAGCCATGGCGTTCTGGATAAGGACTGCGTTCAACCCGAGGCCGAGCATGATGGCGGTGGCAAGCGTTGCTTTGCGAAATGACATGTTAGGTTCTCTTTCGGTGTGGATGGACAGAGGCTTGGACTTGGCGACGTGTTCGCGCGTCGCCGTGTTGACAAGTTCTGTTCATATAGCCAAATCACAATGCTCAAATCATGTTCATCTTCGGATTTTCACCGCGGAGTATGTGCGGAAGTTCGACAACAGTTGTCGCGACATGGACGTGTGGCTGTGGCACCAGGTTGCCGATCCAGGCAACATTGACCTTGGTGCCGCCGAGCGAGCGGGCCAGTCTTTTGAGCAGCTCCGAGCCTGCCCAACGGAGTCAGATGGCACAGCCGAACCATGACCGCTAACCCGCAAAAGAAGCATCCCAGTACGCTGACCAAGGTATGCTGATCAAGCTCGCGGCAATCCTAACTCACGTTCTCTTGGGCTTGCTGCTCGCCGGCATCCTGATCTGGTGGCTGCAGCCGCGCATGATCTTCTATCCGATCAAACCGCTGCAGTCGACGCCGGCTGACTGGGGGATGGCCTACGAGGATGTCCGGCTGACGACGGAAGACGGCATCGCGCTGCACGGCTGGCTGATCCCAGCGGCGCGGGGCCGAGCGGCGCCGCCGAGCACGCTGCTGTTCTTTCACGGCAACGCCGGGAACATCTCGCACCGGCGCGACTCGATCGCCATCTTCAGCGACCTCGGTCTCGACGTGATGATCTTGGATTATCGGGGCTTTGGCCGCAGCGAAGGGTCGGTCTCGGAGCAGGGGCTGTATCAGGATGCCGCCGCCGCGTGGCGTTGGCTGACGCAAACTCGCGGCATCCCGGCCGACGAGATCGTCATCTTCGGGCGCTCCCTGGGTGGGGCCGTCGCGACGCAACTTGCGGCGCAGACTGAGCCGGCCGCGTTGATCGTCGAATCCAGCTTCGATGACCTCGGCAGCCTGGCCGAAGAACACTACCCGCTGCTCTCGCGACTGGTCCCGTTGCGCTATCGATTCCCCGCCGCGCATCACATGGCCGCCGTGCGTTGCCCCGTGCTCGTGCTGCACAGCCCGGATGATCGCATCGTTCCCGATCGTCTCGGGCGACGTCTGTTCGCGGCGGCGCCAGGCACCGAAGACGTTCGTCGATCTCCGCGGCGGCCACAATGACGGCTTCCTGCGTTCGCAACCGCAGTACCAGGAATCCTTGGCGGGCTTTCTGGATTCGCTCGGCGGAACCACGACGGGCGGGAGACCGCCGTCAGGACCGCAGCGTTAAATCGCGAAGACAACGCGCATCGGCTGTTTGTCAGGAGCTATCCCGTGGAACCACTTTCAAGCAAGTCGACGACGCACTTGGCGCGGTCGCTCCGCATCGGGGAGCGATCGACACCAACCCCGTCGCGCGCTGTCCTCGATGCCAGCCTGCACGAAACCGAGCCGCTTAAACACCGGGCGACTGAGCAGTCTGGCGCGTGGCCGGCTTCGGTGCCAAGTCTGCCACCGCGCTGCTGGCGGCCTTCGACGCCACCGGCACAACCGGCTGCCGGCGATGGTGATCGGTCATCTAGGCTGGTCGAGCCGAGCGCCGTTGGCTTCGGCCCATGCCGGTGGCATCTGGTGACAAATCCCCGGGACGCGTTGAACGGAACGCGCCACGCATACTACCGACGGAGCCCGAGACATGCCCCGATACCAAGCGGCCTTGGTGATCGCCCTATTCCTCCATGGCCCCTTGGCGACACCCGCACTGCAGGCCGGCGAGCTGCTCAATCTGCGCGTATCGCACGAGGACGGTGTCTATCGGCTGTCCGCGGATGTCGTCATCGACGCACCCGCGACCGCCGTTCACGACCGGCTGACGGACTACGCGAATCTGACCGCACTGAATCCGTCGATCCTGCGCAGCGAGGTGCTCAAGGCGCCCGCCACGTTCGACGCCAGGGTCAGGACGCTGATCAAGGCCTGCGTGCTGGTGTATTGCCAAACGCTCCAGCGGGTAGAGGATGTGCGCGCATCGCCCGACCGGCTGCTGGCGGTCATCGTGCCGGAACAGGGCAACTTCTCCGCCGGGCGCACGCAGTGGCTGCTCGAACCACGCGGCACGCAAGTGCTTGTACGATACCGCGCCGAGCTGGTGCCCGACTTCGCGCTGCCGCCGGTCATCGGTACCACCCTGGTCAGACAGGCACTGGCGCGCGAGCTGCGCACGGTGCTCGAGCGCCTGGAACGCTTGGCGCAGTCGTCGCGTCTGCCATCCCCAACTTGATCGAAACGTCCTGTTGCAGACCTGCGCTCCGGTCTCCAGCATGTCGAACCATGTGCAGTTGGCTTAGTGCGCAACGCGGCGGGCGAAATCGTCGATGAGCTCGACGACACGCTCGGTTGCGACATGATGCAGCCCGTGCCCGATCCCCGGCAGAATGACGAGCTGTGCGAAGGGCGCTTGGTGGATCAGACGCTCCGCGTGGTTCCAGGCCGGCACAACGCCGTCGGTGTCGCCTGTAATCAGCAGCAGCGGCCGGCGGATCGCGTCGTAGTGGGCACTCTGGCGCTCCAGGAAGGGGCTCAGGAGGCGGATATCCTCGGCGTTGGCGAGGAAGGTCCGCGGGCGCAGCGTCAGCTCGACGCCGGTCCGCTCGAGATACGCGGGCGGCGGGGTATTCGGCGCGAAGGCGTCCGCGAGCCCGTCGCCAAGGCGCAGCCGGCCGAAGGTCAGCGGAAGCGTGTAGGCGAACAGATCGCCCGCGACGGGTAGACCGGCCAGGTCGTTATACCAGGCCACGCCGCCCTCCCACGGATGGCTGCCGCCGGCCAGCAGCACCCCGCCGGCCGCCTCGTCCGGATAGGCCAGCAGGTAGGCCAGCACCACGGCGCCAGCCCACGAGTGCCCCACCAGCACCGGCTGGTCGACCTGGAGTTGCGCTAACAGGCCGTGCAGCAGGCGTGCCTGTTCAGTGGGGTCCGGCCAGTCTCCGCTCGTGGGCTGAGCTCGCTCGCTGTAGCCGTGCCCAGGCCGATCCATCGCGATGACCCGATGCCGCTCGGCCAGCGGTGGCAGCAGGCTCGCGTGGAAATCGAGCAGGCTGGTGCTGGCCCCGTGCAGCAGCACGATCGGCGCCCCGCCCTTGTCCTCGGGGCCGGCGATGCTGTAGTGCAGACGCACGCCATCGACGTCGGCAAACGCACCGACGGGCGGGAAACGCGCCTCAAGGCGGCGGGTCTCCAGCGCGGTGGCGACGACGAGGGCGCCGAGCGAGAGCAGCGATAGCGCGATCCAGGGCATACGCGGCGAGCCTGTTGGTGCGAGTGGAAAGACGGCGTCGTCGAGCGATCTCTCGAAGATTGGTCGTGATCGAGATCGGGGCGGACATCCCGGATGGAAAGTGCCACCAACGGACGCTCACGCTCAGCGCATCGAGCCGCTGTTGACGACGCCTCGGGACCAGGCCGCCGCCGATCAGTGACGAGACCGCCAGCACGCGGCGTCAATCCGACCGCTGCTCGCCCGAATGCCGCAGACGACTCGCCGGCCGGTCCTGCTCGACCTTTGCCCGCTGCCTGCGCATGCGCTGCACGGAGCGCAGTTGCCAGACGCAAAACCCGATCGCCGCCCCCCAGAACAACAAGATCTGTAGGGACTTGAAGGTGCTGTACTCGATCATTGACTTCGCCTCTTCATGGTGCCGGCGGCGCCGGCGTTCGTCCGATGGTCGAGGCACGACGCTCGGAACCAAGCGCGTAAAATCCAGGTCTTTTTGCGATTGCTGACAAGTTGCCGAGGATCTCATGCTCGATCGACGCGCACCGCTCACGCAGTTGTTCCTGCTCTTTCTGCGTCTCGGGCTGACCAGCTTTGGTGGGCCCATCGCCCACCTTGGGTACTTCCGAAACGAGTTTGTCGAGCGCCGCCGCTGGCTATCGGATCAGGCGTATGCGGATTTGGTCGCGCTCTGTCAGTTTCTGCCAGGACCGGCGAGCAGCCAGGTGGTGATCGGCATCGGTCTCAGTCGAGCTGGTTTCCCGGGGGCGTTGGTCGCCTCGCTTGGCTTCACGCTGCCCTCCATGTTGGCCATGATCGCCTTCGGGTACGGACTCGTTGTACTCGGGGAAGATGTTGGTCGAACAGGCTGGATCGACGCGCTGAAAGTGGTCGCCGCGGCGGTCGTGGCGCAAGCGGTTTGGGCGATGGCGCGTAACCTGTGCCCAGATCGCCGACGGGGCACCATTGCGTTGGCCGCGGCGGCACTGATGGTGTTGTGGCACACGGCGACCGCACAGGTCGTTCTGATCGTCGTGGCTGGCCTCATCGGTTGGTGGTGGTGCAGGACGGACGCCCCTCGCGGCGCAGAGCACGCTGTCGATCCCGGTGGGCCAACGAACCGCGACCGGGATGCTGATCGGTTTCTTCGTCCTCCTCGCGCTGACCCTGCTACCAACCGATCGCGTCGGCGTGCCTTGGATCGAGTTGCTTGCCGGAATGTATCGCTCCGGCGCGCTGGTGTTCGGGGGCGGTCATGTCGTGCTGCCACTCCTGGAAGCGGAGACGGTCCGCACCGGCTGGGTGAGTCAGGATGCCTTCCTGGCAGGCTATGGTGCGGCCCAGGCGCTTCCCGGTCCGCTGTTCACGTTCGCCGCTTTCCTGGGCACGGTGCAGTCACCGACACCTAATGGCTGGCTGGGTGGCCTCATCGCCACAGCGGGGATCTTCCTGCCATCGTTTCTGCTGGTGTTCGGCGTGCTGCCGTTCTGGCTGCGTCTGCGAGGTAATCCCGCGGCCCGTGCGGCGCTTGCGGGAATCAACGCGGCCGTGGTCGGGCTGTTGCTGGCCGCGCTCTACGATCCGGTCTTCGTCAGTAGCATCAAAGACGGGCGCGATGTGGCACTGGGTCTTGCCGCCTTTGCGCTGTTGGAGTTGTGGAAGGTGCCTGCTTGGATCGTCGTGATCGGTGCCGGTGCCAGTGCCGGTGCCGGCGCGGCTCTGCTGGCATTGGCCTAGGCGAGGCTGCGGCGAGCGACCAGGGCGATTGCCATGTACCTGACGTTCATGGCGCGGCACCACCCCCGCGAGATGAAGCGTTGGTTTCAGGGTAAAGGTGGAGACACCGGTGACGATGGTGAACGCCTACGCCTTCCGATGGCCCTGCTTTGCCTGCACGACAGTGCGGACCATTTTTCCGAACGCACGGTCGCGCGAACGACGTTCGGCAAGCGTTTCTGTGTTGAACCGCTCTTCAGCCGCGAGCTTCATCCACCTGGCGAGTCTCGCCGGATCGAGTCTGCCCTCGACAACGGCGGTTTGCACCGCACAACCAGGCTCCGAGCCGTGGCTGCAGTCTGCAAACCGGCAGCTGGCGGAGAGCCTCTCGATGTCGTCGAAGACCTCGGACAGGCCGTCTTCGGCATCGGTCAGCTGGATTTCGCGCATACCAGGAGTATCCAGCAGCCAGCCCCCGTGCGCGAGACGATGAAGCACACGCGCGGTCGTCGTATGGCGCCCCTTGTCGTCATCTTCGCGGATCGCCCGCGTGACGAGTTGGTCTTGACCCAGCAGCGTATTGATGAGCGTCGATTTCCCGACCCCGGACGAGCCGACGAATGCGACTGTCTGGCCCAGTCCGCAAAACGGCGCCAGGCGCTGCGCGGATGTGGCATCGAGTGCGTTGAGCACCTCCACGTGGAGCCCGTTCTGTAACCGCCGCGCGTCCCGTTCGAAGACGTCCGGTTCGTCACAAAGATCCGCTTTCGTCAGGACCACGATGGGCCAGACGTCGGCGTCTCGGGCGAGCACGAGATACCGCTCCAAGCGGGCGATGTTGAAGTCCTGGTTGCAGGACGAAACGATGAAGAGCGTATCGACATTGGCGGCAATCAACTGCACCTGCCGACCGGTTCCCGGCGCGCGACGCTTGAACAGGCTGAGACGTTTCAGCAAACGGTGAATACGCCACCGCTCGCGCTCGAGCAGCAGCCAGTCGCCGATCGTCGCCCGCTCTTCAGCCGGCGTGGCCATCGACGGCGAGATGGTCACCAGCTGGTCGATGCCTTCGCCGCGGACCCGCAAGCGGTCGCGGTGGACGGCCACGACGCGCACAGGCGAGCTGGTTTCACGCTCCGCATCGCTCAGTTGCTGATCGAACCACGGTCGCCAGCCCAAGTCTGCAAGTGAGGGATCAACAGTCATGCGGTCGCAATTCCCCAGGGATCGAACCAGGCCTACAGGCCGAACGCAATGAACAGTCCTCGCGTCGACCACATCGAATCTGATGTCCTCTAACGCGAGCTTTGTCAGTCCCGCAAGCTGCTTCCGTGTCGCTTTCTTGCGTGTCGGCCGATCAGCCGTGCATCAGGTGATCGTTGTGGCTGACCCGTCGCCGGACAGGACCCAGGCGCGCGCCTCGGCGTCCTGGTCCGAGCCGAAAGCACGCAGGTGCATCGGGGTTACCGCGTCGACCAGGCCGATCATCGTTGCCATCCAGCCCCTGTCGACAATGTAGGCGCAGCGCTCGATGCCGCTCCACAGCGTGGTCATGTGGGCGAGCTTTTCCTTGACCACACCAAGGTCGTAGCCGTCGTAGGCCGTCAGATCGAGATAGAGGCGAGCCTTCTGCCCAGCGGCCTGAATCTGCTCGATTCGCGCGACCAGCTCGCTAATCGTGTCGGCTGTCGCCTTGCCGCTCACCTTTAGAGCGATGACACTCGGGTCATCCGTTCCGAGATCGACGAACTCTGATCCGGTCGCCATTGCAATTCATCTCCGATCGTCGTGAGTGTGGGGCTGACCCTGATGGCGTCGCCCTTTGACCCATCTTGGTTGACACCAGCACAGACGAAGCTGGTTTCGAGGACCAAGCGCTGCGTGCACTGAGCATAAACCGTTTTCTCCTGTTTGGCGCACTCGGGTCTGCAGCAGGCGCGTCCCTCGAGGTGCAGGCATGTTCGCAGGGCGATCCGGCCGCGAAGCGTCCAATGGGTGACCAAAGCCGGCCGACCGCCGCCATTCATCTCTTAACCACCGTTCCTCTGCTGTGCGCGCGACAGCGGACTGCGAGCATCCACATCAGGATGGTGGTGGTTTCGGTGCAGAACCTCTGGGCAAAATAGGGCTTGCCGGTGAGCGGACCAGCGACACTTGCTGGAACTCGCAAGACGACCCGGGGCACCTGAATCGTCTGCAAACTCGACCCTGTCGACCGCGTTTTGTACCCGTTGTAGCCAGGGGTCGTGTCTACGCAGCAATTCTCGCTCGCAGGATGAAACCCTCGGCCCCGACCACCCGGCACTCCATCCGTTGCTGCAAGCGGGCCTGCGGCAGACCAGCGCGGTTGCCGATGTCGCACTCGCGGTCCACCTGATGAGCAGTCGCGAGCAGGAGGGCCGCATCCAGGTGCATCTCGGTATCTTCTACGGCGGCATCATCGCCGGCTGCAGCTGTGCCGATGATCCGTTACCGGTCGACACCATCACGGAGCACTGTGAGTTGCTGCTGGACATTGATCTCGCCACAGGCCGAGCACGGGCGACCTTGTGCGACGGGTAACACAACCTCAGTCTTGCGTTGTCCGTTGATGCTCGTCGATCGAATCACCGGGAGAGCGATCTTGATCAGCACGAATCAGGTGATGAAGGCGATCACCTACAGCGAATACGGCCCGCCAGAGGTGCTGCGGGTCGAGGATTTGCCCAAGCCTGTCTGTGGCGACGACGAGGTGCTGGTGCGGGTGCGCGCGGCCGAGGCCACCAAAGCTGATTGCGAGTTGCGCCGCTTTCGCTTCGCGGTGAACTGGTTCTGGTTGCCGTTGCGCCTGGCGCTGGGGGTGCGCCGTCCGCGCCAACGCGTGTTGGGCGGATACTTCGCCGGTGAGGTCGCCGCGGTCGGCAAGGACGTTACAGGATTGTCGGTCGGTGAGCGAGTGTATGGTGGGACCGGGCTGCGCCTAGGCACTTATGCAGCCTATGTGGCCCTGCCGGCGAATGGTGCCGTTGCTCCAATGCCGACGAGGATGGACTTCGCGGAGGCCGCCGCGGTGCCGCTGGGCGGGTTGAACGCGCTGCATTTTCTCAGCCGCGCGAACATTCAGCCCGGGGACGAGGTGCTAGTCAATGGCGCGGGCGGCAGTATTGGCGCCCATGCGGTGCAGCTCGCGAAATCACTGGGCGCGCGGGTCACGGCGGTCGATCATGGGCGCAAGGAGGCATTTTTGCGTCGCCTGGGCGCCGATGCCGTCATCGATTATCGGCAAACGGACTTCACCGCGAACCGGCAGACCTACGACGTCATCCTGAGCATGGTCGCAAGCACGCCCTACCATCGCTGTATCCGGGCGTTGCGCCCTGGCGGACGTTACCTGATCGCCAATCCTCGCCTGTCCGATATGCTGCGGGCCTTGATCACCAACCGCTTCACGCGCCAGCGCGCCGACGTTGCCTTCGCCCCCGAGACGCGGGCCGGGTTGGATGCGCTGCGCGAACTGATTGAGCAGGGCAAGATCGGCCCGATCGTCGATCGCGTGGAGCCCATGGAGCAGGCGGTTGAGGCCCATCGTCGCGTCGAGCGCGAGGAGCGCATGGGGGCGATCGTGTTAGCGATCGAGGATCATCGCGGTGCAGGATAACGGCTCTGGCGCCCGTTAGCGACAGCCGCGCGATGTCGGAATCCGTCGTCAGCAGCTGCGCTGCATTGGTCCCTGCCCCCTTGGCCGCCGCCATAATCCGCTTGGCCGACGAGTCTCGAGGGTTCGCCGCGGCAGGTCGTCGACGCCCTGCTCCCGGTCTGGTATGCCCAGTCCGCCGTTATGCAGATCTGCGCCATGCACCCGTGCGCAAGGGATCTACTGTACACGAACCCCGTCCTGCTCTGGCTGCTGGCAGCACGTTGTGTAGAAACGGCCGGCTGGCGCGAGCGGGCCGCGGAACTGCTCAGGCTACAACAGCGAGCAGTGCTGGCCAGGATACTGGACCGCGCCGCTGCGGACGTGCGCCCGTTGCAGGTGCGCTTCTTGCGCAAGCTTGTCGTCATCGAAGGCTCGCAACCGGTGCCGCACCAGGTTGCCGAGGATTACGGCCAAATCACCGGCCGCCAGCGCCCTCGGAACACGCTGCACACGCTCCACGGTGTCGCTGCGGCAACGGGGGTGGCCCCGCGCGCGACTTTGGGGGAGCCGGTCTTTACGAGTTTGCTGGTCGCGGTGGTGGCGGCGCGTGCCGGGTGAGATGAGGAAGCCCGATCGGTCTCTGGTTAGTCCCGAGAACGGCTGATGTCGAAGGCTATGACCGGCTCAGGTCGGGAATCACTCCGTCCGCCACGGATTGAGCAAGGCAACGCCCGTCGCGACGAAATCGTCCCGGTTGCGTGTTACTACCGTCAGTCCATGCACCAAGGCCGTCGCGGCGATGAGCGCATCGCGCTCCGCGCACGGATCGGGTACATGCAGTCGCGCGCATTGCCGCGCGACTGCGACATCGATCGTGAGTATGCGGTTGGCGAAGGCCAACATGACTCGCCGGTCCAACCAGGAGCGCAGAATCTCGCCCTGCCGGGGATCGCGTCGCTCCATCAGCAGGACGCCCAGTTCCAATTCCAGGAGCGTAATGACCGATAGGAACAGACTGGCCGCAGGCACCTGTCCAGCCCAACGAACCACGTTGGAGTCCGCCGTTCCGGCCGGAGCCTTGCGCAACTCGGACACCACATTCGTATCGAGGAGATACATCAGGAAAAATCCGGGGGCCGCACGATGCCTGAGCGCAACCGGGGCGGCTCGAATTCGATCTCGGCGCAGTCGGGCTGGGCCAGTAAGTCCAGGATGCTCGGCTGATTGCCGAGCAGTTGCTCGTAGCGCTCGATCGTCATCAGCACGTAGGCCGAGCGGCCACGATCGGTGATGAACAACGGGCCGTCCCGTGCCGCCTTCTTGGCCTGGCTGATCGCTTGGTTGAATTCCCGGCTGGAGACTGTGGCCATATTGCGCGTCTCACGCTTAAAAGTAGCTACGTTACTACTTTCAACCAGCGCTCGCCACCGTAGCGTTCGGCGAAGGGCGGCACAACTTCTTCAGCGATGTGCGCTCGATTCCCGCCATCCTGCATGCTTACGGCTTCGATGAACCGAAAGCGGCGCAGCGCCAGCTGCGCCGTTCCAGTTCATGGATCGACAAGTCGGAGCAGTCGGGGTATTCCGAATCGCCCCAGGAGCGGCCAAGCTGCGGGTACGCCTGCTCGTTGATAGTCCGCGCCAAGGGCGTGTTGAAGAAGCAAAAGACCTTCTGCTTCTGGAGCCCATGGTTCTTTCACTTCGCGGCGTGGCGCTGCTCGCGGATCACCCGTTCCAAGATGCCGTGACAGAGACGGTTCCGCCACGAACGTCCTGCTCACCACTGGACCGAGACCGGATAGCGCGCGATCAGCGGATCCGGGGTGACCAGCATCGCCTGATTAGCGATGGCCTGGCAAATCAGCATCCGGTCGAATGGATCCTGGTGAAAGGTTGGCAGCTTGCCGAGTTGCAGGGCATCGTCCTCGGTGATCGGCAACGCATCGACGCCATTGCGCAACCGCGCCTCGGGGATGAACTCTGCCGGCGTCAGGTTGTTCGGCAGGGGCAATCGTCCCAGCGCGTGCTTGACGCCGATCTCCCAGACCGACGCCGCCGAGAGCAGGAGGATATTCCCGCTGTCCTCGAGCAAAGCACGAGCGGTGGCCGACAGCTTCTCTTCCGCGCTTGCCAGCCAGAGGAAAGTGCAGGTATCGACGATAAGTTTCATGCGCCTCAGCCAAGCGGATTCGGCCGGTCATCGGAGCAGCCGTTGAAGGCCGCACTCAAGTCATCGGGCAGCGGTTCCCAAAAGCTGTCGGGTAATGCATAGCCGGTTTGTCTTGGCCCCTGTCCGAGCTTGCGCGGCTCCCCCAAACGCTGGCGAATCGGCGTCAGTTCCACCGCGGGTACGTTGCGCCGGGCAATGACGACACGCTCGCCGCGCATCGCGGCCTCGATACACTCGGAGAGCTTGGCCTTGGCCTCATGCAGGTTGATTTGGATCACATCATGGCCCAGAAGCTAGTCAAGTTGTTGCCTGGAGTGTAGCAAAGAAGCATCGGCGATGCGGTTCCCGTCGTCATCGCATCTTGCTGCACTGCCAGCGGAACCTGGCCCAATTTGGAATCACCGCAAGTCATGCCGAGCCATCGACAGGTGCCAGCTGCAATTCGGACCGCGCGCCTTCGGTAGACGTCTGGGCTTGGGTTTCGCAGACGGCTTTCCAGGCGGCCTTGGCCAAGGGCTGGGCGTCGGTTGCCAAAGTTGCCTGGCGCACGCCTGCCGGGGTTTGCCTGACCGCGCTTATGTTGGCGCGCGGGATACCCGGAACAAAGTCGATTAACTCTATTCGCTCTATTCGCTCCGCGCTTCGACCATTCGATTCAGTGGGCGGAACATCCGTCCCCTCCGCAACAGAGGCAAACGCTCGACAAAGCTGTCGCGCGGCATCAGGCGTGGACTCGATCGTCAGAGCACGCAGACGCGTCTAGGCCAATCTTCTCGGGGCTAAGCGCCATACACTTGGGATCGCTGTGCCGACTCGGGAGAAGTCCGAGATGGGCCCAAGACAGGAGTCATCCATGCGGGTGAACACTGCCCTTGACGTGGACATCTCGGGCACTACGCGGGCACACAGCAAAAAGCTGGCATGAAGCCAGCTTTCAAGTGCTCGATATTATTGGTGGGCGCGGCTGGGTTCGAACCAGCGACCCCTGCCGTGTGAAGGCAGTGCTCTCCCACTGAGCTACGCGCCCGCTTGGGGGTGTGCGGATAGGCGCAGAATGATAGGCCGAGTGGGCGGTGGGGTCAATCGCCGGTGTGGGTTTCGGTTCAGACTCTTGATTCAGACATCGGAGAGGTTGGCGAGGATTTGGCGGCTATAGAGCAGCGGGACCGAGTAGTGGCCTTCGCCGGGGAGTTCGATCAGACCGGCGTCGGGGAGGTGCTCGGCATACCAGCGCGCGTGTTCGATGGGGACGGTGCCGTCGGCGTCGCCGTGCCAGATGCTGATGGAGCGGTTGATGTCGGCGATAGGTAGCTGCCAATCGTGGGTGTAGAGGTAGAGGTCGCGGCGGGCGCCGGGGGCGCCATTGCGCATGGCGTCGGCGATGGTCTGGTTGAGGATGGCGGCGTTATTGCCTTGCTCGAGGACATCGCGGTCCGCCTTCGGTGCGGCGATGCTGCGCATGTCTTCGACCAGCTTGGGCCAGTGCTGCAGCAGCGCGGTGGTGTGGCCGCCGAACATCAGGTTGCCGAGCCACTGGGGTTGCTTGCCGACTGCCAGATTGGTGCGCACCGCCCAGTTCATCTGGTTGAGCAAGGCGTCGATGTAGATGGGGCCGAGGGGGCAGATCAGCGCGCAGCCGTTGAGGCGCTCGGGGATGCGGGCGGCGCAAGCGAGGGCGTAGGGGCCACCGCCGGAAACGCCGATGAGGCCAAACTTGCCGAGCTTCAGTCGGTCGGCGAGCAGGGCGACGTCGTCGCTCCAATCGGCGATGCCGCGCTCGGGGGCGGGGTCGGAGTCGCCGTATCCCGGTCGGTCCGGGGCGATGATGCGGGCATTGACGTCGAGCGCTGCTTCGTGCAACAGCATGGCCTCGCGGCGGGAACTGGGGAAGCCGTGGCAGTAGATGACCGGTCGCCCGGTCGGGCTGCCGAATTCGGAGTACGCGAGGCGTCGACCGTCTATGGTCTCGACGAATTGCGCCGGATCGTCGGGCAGTTGATCGCGTGCAGTCATGGTGGCTGATTTCTCAGTTGCAGGCATCCTGGCGTGCGTTGTCGAGTTCGATGATTTCCAGGCGATGGTTACCGCAGGGATATTCTTCTGATGGTCCCTGGGTCAAAAGGACCAGACCGTCGTCGATTCCCTGGGCGGCCAGCCATTGGCGTACGAAGCTGGACCAGTCGCCGCGGTCGCCGTCGACTTGTTCGGCGCGGATGCCGTAGGAGAATTGCAGGGCCTGACAGGTGGATGGGTTGGGGCTGAAGGCGACGATCCAGCAAGGCAGGCGGAAGCGGGCGATGTTGCGGGCGGTGTTGCCGCTGCGGGTCGGCACGGTGATGGCCCGCGGCGCACTACGCTCGACGGTGTGATAGACGCTGCGGGCGATCAGGTCGACGGCGCGTTGACTGCCGCCGGCGCCGTAGGCACCGAGCGCCTGGGCCAGCAGGCGGTTGTCGCGTTCGGGCTCGATCGCGGTGGCGATGCTGGCAAGCATTTGCACGGATTCCACCGGGAAGCGCCCCATGGCGGACTCTGCAGAGAGCATGACACAGTCGGTGCCGCCGAGGATGGCGTTGGCAACGTCGGTGGCCTCGGCACGGGTGGGGCGGCGGAAGGTCACCATGGATTCGAGCATCTGGGTGGCCGTGATCACCGGCTTGCCCATCAGGTTGGCCCTTTCGGTGATTCGGCGCTGGGCAACGGCAATGGTTTCGATGGGGATCTCGACGCCGAGGTCACCGCGGGCCACCATGATGCCGTCCGCGACGTCGAGAATAGCGTCGAGGTTCTCCAAAGCGGTCGCGCGCTCGATCTTGGCGATCACGAAGGGGGCGTAATCGAGGGCCTTGGCCGCGGTACGCACCGCGGCGATGTCGTCGGCGCCGGCGACAAAGGACTGGCTGACGGCATCGACGCCGTGTTGGGCGGCGAACCGGAGCCAATGGTGATCGTTGTCGGTGAAGGCGCTGATGCCGAGGTCGATGCCGGGCAGGTTCAGGCCCTTGCGCGAGCGTAGCTCACCGCCGGCGCGCACATTGCAGACCACGTCGGTGTCGGTGACTTCGACCACCTTGAGCAGGATGAAGCCATCGTTCAGGAACAACCGGTCACCGGGCTTAACGGCCGCCGGCAGCCCCGGAAAGGTGATACTGACACGCGACTTGCTGCCGACGCAGTCATCGGTGGTCAGTGTAATCAGTTCGTCGCGAACGAGTTCCACCGGCTCGTCGGCGATGTCGCCGATGCGCATCTTGGGGCCAGGCAGGTCGCCCATGATGGTGACGCGACGACCGGTGTCACGGGCGGCGTCGCGGATGCGGGCGATCACCGCCGCGTGGTAGTCGGGGTCGCCGTGGGAAAAGTTCAGGCGCGCGATGCCGAGACCGCCATTGATCATCGCGCGCAGTCTCTCGGGTGAATCCGAGGCCGGACCGATGGTCGCAACGATCTTAGTCTTGTGAGGGTGGAACTGCATGGGGATTCTCAATCGATGGGCGGCCAGACCTCGGCCACCCGATGAGCCCGAGTGTACCCCAAGGGTGTGACAAGATGCTGTGAGGCGAATGGGGACAGATTGCCCCGGCACCGCCAAATGCGAGCCAAGTGCGAGGCCGCGGCAGTTACCCGCGAGCGGAACGAGAAGGCCTACCCTATGTTCCGCCGAAATCAGCCATCATATGCCTTTCCCACTGGCGCGCCCCGACCGGCGGGATGCGCAATCAACGAATTCAGACGCGAGGCAAGATCGATGAATGAACAAGAACGCGGCATGATCGAGGGGCTGTTCCAGCGCCTGCAACAGGCCGAGACCCAGAGCGGTCCCCGCGACCAGGAGGCCGAGGCGTTGATCCAGAACCTTATGGCCCGCCAGCCGAGCGCGCCGTACCTGCTTGCCCAGGTGGTACTGGTGCAAGAACAGGGGCTGCGCAACCTGCAGACCCGGGTCGAGGAACTGGAGCGCCAGCAGGCCGAACGCGCCCAGGACGGTGGTGGATTTCTCGGTGGGCTCTTTGGCGGCGGCCAGCCGCAGCCCCCGTCCCAACCGGCCACACCGAAGACCGGTGGCTGGAGCAATAGTCGCCTGCCGACACGGGGTTCGACAGCCGCCCTGCAGCAGCCCGGCATTCAGCCCGGGGCCCAAGGCGGCGGCTTCATGGCCGGTGCCATGCAGACGGCCTTGGGTGTAGGCGGTGGCATGTTGTTAGCCAACGCGGTGTCGGGCCTATTCGCGGACGAGGCCGAGGCGGCCGAGCCCGCCGCAACGGCTGCACCAGAGGAACCTGATGAGTCGACCAGCGAGGACGAAGGCGGCTTTTTCGACGATTTCTTCGGCGGCGGTGAGGACGATGAGTATTGATCGGGCACCCGACAGTCTGGCGCAGCTCAACGCGCGCCTGCTGCGGTTCGCGCAGGAGCGGGACTGGGAGCAGTTTCAGTCGCCAAAGAATCTGGCGATGGCGCTGGCAGGTGAGGCCGGCGAATTGCTGGAGCATTTTCAGTGGCTGACGGAGGAGCAAAGCGCGAATCTGAGCCCGGAGAAGCAGCGCGCCGTGAGCCACGAGCTGGCGGATATCCTGAACTATTTGGTCCGGCTCGCACAGCGATTGGACATTGACTTGCTGGCGGCCACGAACGAGAAGATCGCGATCAACGAGCGGCGCTACCCGGCGGAGAAGGTGCGCGGGGATGCGCGGCGCGCAAGCGAGTACAGCCAGTGATGCGATGGCCGTTGCGGTAACGCAGCGCCCCAGGCGATTTCGGTCAGTCGCCGTAGCACTTGCCGCTGGCTAGCGTTCTCCGCCACAATCCGGATGGGTTCCCCAAAGATTGGGGCGCCGGCGAAGCTCTGCACTCGGCCGAAAGCCAATCGGTCAGGGCAGTTCATAAGCCGACTAGCGCCCGGCCGTGAGCCATACGCATCACCCTCCGGGCTGGTGCATCGCCATGATCGTTGTTGGAACCGGATTACGCACCCGCGTGGTGCATGGGTTGAGCTCGGCCAAGATCGCCTCTTTGCCCTGCCCGCCATCCGAACAGAGATCGCTGTTGCCCAGGAGATTCCATGCACCATCCGGCAGTCAAGGCCATGTTCATCGTCCTGCTCTACGCGATTCCATCACTGGTCTTCGCATCCGACCCGTCCACCCAGATCGACCTGACCGCCACCTGGGTCGGCTATTCAGCCCTGGCCGTCTTCGTACTGGCCTACGCCCTCGTCATGGCCGAAGAGTTCACGCACCTACGCAAGTCCAAGCCCGTCGTGCTGGCCGCCGGCATCATCTGGCTGCTGATCGCTTACTACTACACCGACCATCACGGCGACCCACACGCCGCCGAGATCGCGGTTCGCCACAACATCATGGAGTTCGCCGAGCTGTTTCTGTTCCTGCTCGCGGCGATGACCTACATCAACGCAATGGAGGAACGGCGCGTCTTCGAGGCGCTGCGAGCGTGGTTGATCCGCAGCGGCTACGGCTATCGAAAGCTGTTCTGGATGACCGGCTTCCTGGCCTTTTTCATCTCCCCGGTAGCGGACAACCTCACCACGGCGCTGCTGATGTGTGCCGTGGTGATGTCGGTCGGCGCGGACAAGCCGCGCTTCGTCGTACTCGGCTGCATCAATATCGTCATCGCCGCCAATGCCGGCGGCGCCTTCAGCCCATTCGGCGACATCACCACGCTGATGGTCTGGCAGAAGGGCATCATCCCGTTCCAGACCTTCTTCCTGCTGTTCTTGCCGGCGCTGGTGAACTATCTGGTACCCGCCTACTTCCTGCACCGCGCGGTGCCGGACGAAACCCCGCCGCCGAGCGATGAGGTCGTCAAGACCAAGCGCGGCGCGAAACGGATCGTGCTGCTGTTCCTGCTCACCATCGCAACCGCTGTAAGCGCGCACAACTTCTATCATCTGCCGCCGGTGCTGGGCATGATGACCGGCCTGGCGTATCTGAAGTTCTTCGGCTATTACCTGATGAGGACCCGCGAAATGTCGACGGTCAAGGTCGGCAATGTCGAGGACACAATGCCGTTCGACATTTTCAACAAGGTGGCGCGGGCGGAATGGGATACGCTGCTGTTCTTCTACGGCGTCGTCCTGTGCGTCGGCGGGCTTGGCTTCATCGGCTATCTGGAACTGGTTTCCCAGTTCGCCTACGTGGATGTCGGCCCGATCTTCGCCAACGTCATGGTTGGTCTGTTGTCCGCCATCGTCGACAACATCCCGGTGATGTTCGCGGTGCTGACCATGAACCCGGACATGTCGCAGGGCCATTGGTTGCTGGTCACGCTGACAGCCGGCGTCGGCGGCAGCCTGCTGTCCATCGGCTCGGCGGCCGGAGTTGCGCTGATGGGGCAAGCGAAGGGGGTCTACACCTTCTTCGAGCATCTGCGCTGGACGCCCTACATTGCCCTCGGTTACCTGGCCAGCATCATCTGCCACTTCATCGTCAATTTCTGGACCTTCGGGTTGCCGGCCGCGGGCTGATTCAGTTAGCCGCGCGCCGATCCTCGCGGCCACGGCTTCCGGCGAGGTGGGCCAAACGCGCCAGCTCGCTGCAAAAGTCGGAGATCGTGGCAGGGCAGGCTCGCCTCTGGGCATTGCCAGCCGGTGCCCTTTTCGGTAGTTTGCCCGCTCCGAATCGGCTTCGACACCGTTGCGACAGTGCCGTGATCCGCGCTACCGGTCTACATGTTCGCCATGCAAAACGTTCTGATCCTGTCCGTGCTGAGTCTGTTCTGGCTGCTGCTATCCGGCCACTACACGCCACTGCTGCTTGGCTTGGGCCTGGCGTCGGTCCTGCTGGTGGTCTGGTTCCAGCGGCGCATGGACCGCATCGACCGGGAGCCGATCGCGCTGCGCCCCGGCTTCGGTCTGCTGCTCTATCTGGGCTGGTTGTTTTGGAGTGTCATCAAGGCCAATATCGACTTGGCACGTCGTATCTGGGATCCAACGCTACCGGTGGATCCCCTCTGGGCGCGGCTCGACACCCAAGTCACGACACCGCTCGAAAAGACCCTGTACGCGAATTCCATTACCTTGACGCCGGGCACTCTCACAACCGATGTGCGCGACGATCACTTCATGATCCACGCCCTGTCGCAGGAAGGTATCGACGAACTGCGGGAAGGCGAAATGGAGCGTCGGATCCGACGCCTCGGGCTCTGACGTGATGCTCAGTGCCGCCATCATCGCGGTCCTCGTGACCATGGTCCTCGCGCTGATCCGTGCGTTCGAGGGCCCGAGCGCCTACGATCGGATGCTCGCCGCCAACCTGTTCGGTACCAAGACCGTTCTGCTGATCGCGCTGGGCGGCTATGCCTTGTCGTGGGAAAGCTTCCTGGACATCGCGCTGTTGTACGCCTTGGTCAACTTTGTCAGTACGATCGCTGTCATGCGTTTTTTCGAATACAGCGGCATGCCGCGCGGCAATGGCGGAGAAGGGGGTCGGCCGTGAACGCGGTGATCGATTGGTTCAGCGGCTTTTGCATGCTGGGCGGCGGGTTTCTGTGTATTACCGGAGGGGTTGGACTGCTGCGACTGCCCGATTTCTTCTCGCGTGTGCATGCCGCCGGTGTCACGGAAACCTTGGCGGCGCCGTTGCTGTTGACCGGATTGATGCTGCAGATGGACTGGTCGCTGGACCTGTTCAAGGTCCTGATGATTCTGTTCTTGGTCCTCGCGACCAACCCAACCGCGACCCACGCCATGGCAAAGGCAGCGCTGCACGGGGGTTACCTGCAGAAGGCGCGCGGTGCCGAACATGCCGCCGAGGAGGATGCGTCATCGAAGGCCTGATCGACGTCTTGCTGCTGGGTTTCCTGGTGCTCATCGCACTGGCCGCGATCCGGCTGCACGACCTGTTCGCGGTCGTCATGCTGTTCGGCGTCTACAGCCTCATGACCGCTGCGTTGTTCATGGATCTCGACGCCGTGGATGTGGCCTTTACCGAGGCCGCGGTCGGCGCCGGGGTCACGACGGTGCTGATGCTCTCCAGCCTGCGTCTGACCGGCCGATGGGAGCAACGGTCCAAGCACAGCCCGCTGGTGCCGTTGATCGTGGTCGGCGTCACGGGCGCCGCGCTGATCTACGGCACCCTCGACGCGCCCTTACTCGGCGACCCGAACGCGCCTGTGCATCAGCACGTGGCGCCGCGCTACATCGAGCAGGGCGCGGCCGAGGTCGGCATGCCCAACATGGTGACGGCCGTGCTGGCCAGCTATCGCGGCTATGACACCTTCGGCGAGACGGTGGTGATCTTCACCGCGGGGCTCGCGGTTCTGTTGCTGCTAGGTATCCAGGAGAATCCAGAGGCCAAGCCCGGGCGCGCCGCCATCGGCGACCAGCTGGTGCTGCGGGTCGTGGTCAAGATGTTGATTCCGCTGATCCTGCTCTACGCCCTCTATGTGCAGTTCCACGGCGACTATGGCGCCGGTGGCGGTTTCCAGGCCGGCGTGATCTTCGCGACCGGATTCGTACTTTACGACTTGGTGTTCGGCGAGGGGAACGCACGCCTCGTGGTTCCGCCCCGCTGGCTGCATCGCCTCGCGGCCCTCGGCGTGCTGATCTACGGCGGCGTCGGCCTGGTGTCGCTGCTGGACGGTAAGGCGTTCCTGGACTATTCGGTGTTGTCGCACGACCCGGTCCATGGCCAACACCTCGGCGTGCTGCTGGTCGAGCTGGGGGTCGGCATCACGGTATTCTCCGTCATCCTAGCCATTTTCTACGCCCTGTCGGGCCGGCGGCGTGTCTCGTGAGCGGGCTGCCGGGTCTCTACAACGACTTCATCGCCATCTTTCTGATGATGGCCGGCTTCTACGTGGTCATCGCCCAGGGCAATCTGGTCAAGAAACTGGTTGGGCTGGGACTGTTCCAGACCTCGGTGTTCATTTTTTATATCTCCATGGGCAAGGTCGCCGGCGGCCATGCGCCCATCCTGACCGACGGTGTGACGCTCTACTCCAATCCCTTGCCGCACGTCCTGATCCTGACCGCGATCGTCGTCGGCGTGGCCACCACGGCGGTGGGCTTGGCCCTGGTGGTGCGGATCAACGAGGCCTACGGGAGCGTCGAGGAAGAGGAGATCCAGGCTAAGGATCGTGCCGCCGAACAGCCGCGAGTCGTGGACGACGAATCGACGGACAGAGGCTCGGACAGTTGACCCTTTGGGAGCAGTTGCCGGTATTGGTGGTCGTGGTGCCGTTATTGGCGGCGCCGCTGTGCGTGGTCGTTGACCGGCCGTTGCCGGCTTGGTTGGTTGCCCTCGGCGCGGCACTGCTCAGCTTCGTCTGTGCGATCGGCCTGTTGCTGCAGGTCCCCGATGGCGGTGCGATCAGCTATCACCTGGGCGGCTGGGCGCCGCCATGGGGCATCGAGTACCGGGTCGACCGCCTTGGCGCCTTCGTGCTGTTGATCGTCAGCGCGATGGCGTCGCTGGTGATGCTCTATGCACGCCGCAGCGTCGAAGACGAGATCCCCGCCGACCGCGCGGCGCGCTTCTACGGGGCCTTCCTGCTGGTCCTGGCAGGGCTGCTCGGCATCGTCGCCACCGGCGATGCGTTCAACGTGTTCGTGTTCCTCGAGATCTCGTCGCTGGCCTCCTACGCGCTGATCAGCATGGGCCGCGACCGCCGGGCGCTGAATGCCGCGTTCCAGTATCTGATCATGGGGACCATCGGTGCCACGTTCATCCTGATCGGCATCGGCTTCCTGTACATGATGACCGGAACGCTGAACATGCAGGATCTGGCCACACGCCTGCCCGCGGTCGAGGACACGCGCACCGTGCGCGCCGGCTTCGCCTTCCTGACCGTCGGCATCGGCCTGAAGCTAGCCTTGTTCCCGCTGCACCTGTGGCTGCCGAACGCCTACGCCTACGCACCGTCGATCGTCAGCGCGTTCCTCGCCGCGACCGCGACCAAGGTCGCGCTGTACGTCATGTTGCGCTTCATGCTTGGTCTGTTCGGCGCCGATTTCGCGCTGCACGAGATGCCGTTGGACAAGATCCTCCTGGTGCTCGGACTGCTCGGCATCCTCTCGGCGTCGCTGGTCGCCATCTATCAGACCGACGTCAAGCGCATGTTCGCGTACTCGAGCGTCGCACAGATCGGCTACATGGTCCTCGGCATCGGCGTGGCGACGGCAACCGGGGTGACCGCCGCGATCCTGCACCTGTTCAATCATGCCCTGATGAAGGGCACGCTGTTTTTGGCGCTGGGCGCGGTCGCCTACAGGCTCGGCACCGCGAATCTGCGCGAGTTTAGGGGCCTCGGCCGACGCATGCCGTGGACGATGGGCGCCATGGTGGTGGGCGGTCTGAGCCTGATCGGTGTGCCGCCGACCGTTGGTTTTGTCAGCAAGTGGTACCTGGTGCTTGCGGTCATGGAGCGAGGCTGGTGGCCGGTGGCGCTAATCGTGCTGATCGGATCGATGCTGGCCCTGGTTTACGTCTGGCGGCTGGTCGAGGTCGCCTATTTCCAATCGCCCGAGGACGAGATCGCTGCGCCCTGTGAGGCGCCACTGTCCATGCTGGTGCCGATCTGGCTGCTGGTGGCCGCCAACATCTACTTCGGGCTGGCGACAGGGCTCAGCGTCGGCAGCGCGCGTGAGGCCGCCGGCCTGCTGATGGGAGGTGGCGGGTGAATGCCGCGCCGTTGTTGCCCCTGATCCTGCTGCTGCCGCTCGTCGCGGCGGCCGGCGTGGTCGCCGCCGGGCGCCATCCCAATCTGCGCGAGACGGTGACGGTCGTCGCCGGCGTGCTGCTGTTCCTGCTGGTGGCCGGGTTGGCGTTTACCGTCGATTGGGACGCCGCGCCGAGGCTGGTCCTGGCGGAGCCGATCGACGGCCTGGCGCTGGCGCTGTCGCCCGAGCCGCTCGGCCTCATGTTCGCGCTGGTCGCCAGCTTCCTGTGGCCGGTGACCTCGGTCTACGCGATCGGCTACATGCGCGCCCACCACGAGCAGAACCAGACCCGCTTCTATACCGCGTTCGCGGTGTCGATCGGCGCCACCATGGGCATCGCGCTGGCGGCGAACATGTTCACGCTGTTCGTCTTCTACGAGGTGCTGACGGTCGCGACCTACCCGTTGGTGACCCATGCCGGTACCGACGACGCGCGCCGGGCCGGACGGGTCTATCTCGGGCTACTGATGGGCACCTCGATCCTGTTCCTGCTGCTGGCCATGATCTGGACCTGGGGCCTGACCGGCACGCTCGAGTTCACACCGGGCGGTGTGTTCGGCGACGAGAGCGGATTCGTGCTCGGCACGCTGCTGGTGCTGTATGTGATCGGTACCGGCAAGGCCGCGCTGATGCCGTTCCATCGCTGGCTGCCGGCGGCCATGGTCGCACCGACTCCGGTCTCGGCGTTGCTGCATGCCGTGGCCGTGGTCAAGGCCGGCGTATTCACGATCCTCAAGGTGGCCGTCTACCTGTTCGGCATCGATACCGTCGCCGATCTGGCCGCGGCCGACTGGCTGGCAGCGCTGGCCGCACTGACAATCCTGCTCGCCTCGCTGGTGGCGATGACCAAAGACAACCTCAAGGCGCGGCTGGCCTATTCCACCATCAGCCAGCTCAGCTACATCATCCTGGGCGCGATGCTGGGGGTTGCCGCCGGAGTGGTCGGCGGCGGCATGCACGTGGTCATGCACGCGTTCGGCAAGATCACGCTGTTCTTTTGTGCCGGGGCGATCCTGGTGGCCACGCACAAGACGCGCGTCAGCGAACTCGACGGCCTTGGCCGGACCATGCCGCTGACCATGTTCGCCTTCCTGATCGGCGCCCTGTCCATCGTCGGCCTGCCGCCCTTCGGCGGCACTTGGAGCAAATGGTGGTTGGTCCAGGGCACCCTGGACACGGGCGCCTGGATGCTGACCGCCGTGTTGCTGATCAGTTCACTGCTGAACATCGCCTACCTCGTGGTCATTCCGGTCCGCGGCTTCTTCGCCGCCCCCGCCGTGCCGGGCGGTGGGATCAGCGAGGCGCCGCTGGCGAGTCTGCTCGCGATTGGGGTCACCGTGGCCGGCTGCATCCTGTTGTTTTTTTGGCCCGACCCACTCTATCAACTGGTTGGCGAGGTGTTGCGATGAGCAGCGACGGCAGGCGCTACCTGTTCGATAATCCGCGCAACGTGCGCCGCGTGGTACTAGGGTTGACCTGGACCTGCGTGTTGTTGGTCGGGCTGGAGTTGGTGGTCCATCGCCATTTGTCGCATGCCTGGGAAGCCTTGTTCGGCTTCTACGCCCTGTACGGCTTCGTCGCCTGCGTGCTGCTGGTCCTGCTGGCGGCGGAGATGCGCAAGCTCTTGATGCGCGACGAGGACTACTACGAGCGCGACGCGGCCCGCCGTGACGCATCGGCAACGGGGGATGAGGATGTTTGAGTGGTCGCCCGCGCTGCCGCTGTTCTTCGGCGCTGCCCTGGCCACGGTGCTGCGCGGCGGAAACCGTGCCGCGATCATGCTGGGGGCGCCGCTGCTCGGCGCCTACGGCTTGTACCAACTCACACCGGGCACCGAACTGACGCTCCAGCTATTCGACTATACCGTCACCCCGGTTCGCGTCGACGACCTGTCCTTGCTGTTCGGTTATCTGTTCCACCTGGCCGCCTTCATCGGCGTGTTGTTCTCGCTGCACATCAAGGACCGGGTGCAGGACGTCGCCGCCTTGGCCTATGCCGGCAGCGCGGTGGGCGCGGTGTTCGCCGGCGACCTGCTCACCCTGTTCGTCTACTGGGAGCTGCTGGCGGTGACGTCGGCCGTGCTGGTGTTCGCCCGCCGCACCGAGCGGGCCCAGGCCTCGGGCATGCGCTACCTCATCATGCAGGTGGGCTCGGGCGTCTTGCTGCTTGCCGGCGCACTGGTCTATGGCTCCGCCACCGGCGATCTAAGATTCGACTACATTGGCCTCGACGCCCCCGGAGGCTGGCTGATTTTTCTTGCGTTCGGCATCAAGAGCGCCTTCCCGTTGCTGCACGGCTGGCTGATCGACGCCTACCCGGAGTCGACACCGACCGGCACGGTCTTTCTCAGTGCGTTCACCACCAAGGTCGCGATCTACGCCCTTGCGCGCGGTTTCCCGGGTACCGAGCTGTTGATCTACGTCGGCGCCCTGATGACGTGCTTCCCGATCTTCTACGCCGTCATCGAGAACGATCTGCGGCGCGTGCTCGCCTACAGCCTGATCAACCAGCTCGGGTTCATGGTGGTCGGTGTCGGACTCGGTACCGAGCTGGCGTTGAATGGCGCCGTCGCGCACGCCTTCAATGACGTCATCTTCAAGGGCCTGCTGATGATGAGTATGGGCGCGGTGCTGCATGTCACGGGCGAGATACGCGGCTCCGAGCTGGGTGGACTGTACAAGAAGATGCCGAAGACCACGATCCTCTGCATGGTCGGCGCGGCGTCGATTTCAGCCTTCCCGCTGTTCAGCGGCTTCGTCAGCAAGTCGATGGTGGTCAGTGCCACGATCCAGGAGGGCCATTCGTTCGTTTGGCTGGCGTTGCTGTTCGCATCGGCCGGCGTGTTTCATCACGCCGGCATCAAGATCCCGTTCTTTGCCTTCTTCGCCCACGACTCACGCTTCGTCGCGACCGCGCACGAGCCGCCGAGCAACATGCTGCTCGCCATGACCATTGCCGCGGTGCTGTGCATCGGCATCGGGACGTTCCCCGGGTTCCTCTACAGCCTGCTACCCTACGACACCGGTTATTCGCCGTACGACTTCACCCACGTACTGGCACAGCTACAACTGCTGGCGTTCTCGGCGCTTGCCTTTACCTGGCTGAAACTGGCCGGCATCTACCCGCCCGAACTCAAGTCCGTCAATTTGGATGTGGATTGGCTCTACCGCCGAGTCATGCCCGATGCGGTTCGCGCCGCGCTCCGTCAGCTGGCACCGGTCGATCGCGAGCTGCGCCAACGCGCCGGTGCAGCGATCGACCGGGGACTCTACAGCTTGGAGCGCTACCACGGTATGTACGGCGGATTGGGCGGAACCTGGCCCATCGGCAGCATGGTGCTCTGGGTCGCGGCGCTGCTTGGCATCTCGCTGGTGTTCTACTACCTGTAGCCGGGGCGATCGTCGGGCCGATCGGGTGATGCCGAAGGCGGTGAAGCCAGTCGGCCCGCGGCGCGTTCCGGGTCGGCCGCGGCAACGCCAGACCGTCCCCAACCGAGCATGCAACCGATTTGCAATCGCGACGGTCACGGCAACGGATCTCTGCACGGGTCAATCGCGGCTGCAAGCCGCTCCCACAGGCGCCGTGGATCAGCGGCGGTTCACCAGGCACTGCACGCTGAACAGGGCATCGGGGTCGGTCCAGACCTGCTCCGGCTCGAAGCCGGCGCGTCGCGCGAGGGCGTGGAAGCCTTCGGTACGATACTTGTAGGAACATTCGGTGTGGATGGATTCGCCCTCGCGGAAACCGAACGATTGTCCGCCCACATGCACGCGCTGATCGCGGGTGCTGATCAAATGCATTTCGATACGGCTCAGTTCGGTGTTGAAGAATGCGTCGTGGCGGAAGGCATTCAGATCGAAATCGCCGTCGAGTTCGCGGTTGATGCGCCGCAGCAGGTTCAGGTTGAACGCCGCGGTGGTGCCAGCCGCATCATTATAAGCAGCCTCAAGCACCTGCTGATCCTTGACCAGATCGACGCCGATCAATAGCCGCCCTTCCCTGCCGAGCATGTCGCCGACGCGGCGCAAGAAGCGCTCGGCCTCGGCGGGCTCGAAATTGCCCACCGACGAGCCGGGAAAAAAGGCCGCCCGCGGGTGGTCGTGCACGTCCACTGGCAGTACGAACGGCACCGAGTAGTCGGCGCAGACCGCGTGCACCTGTAGGTCGGGAAAGGTTTGCGCTAACGCGCGTGCCGACTCCAGCAGATGATCGCGGGAGATGTCCACCGGCATGTAGACGGCCGGGCGCAGGGCCTCCAGCAGCACGCGAATCTTCAGGCTGCTGCCGCTGCCGAGCTCCACCAGCAACGCATCGCGGCCGAGCCGCCGCGCCATCTCGGCGCCGTGTTCGCGCAGGATGGCGATCTCCGTGCGGGTCGGATAGTACTCTGGCAGCCTGCAGATGGCATCGAACAGGCGCGAGCCCGCGGCATCGTAGAAAAACTTCGGGGCAATACGCTTTTGCGGCAGCGCAAGCCCCGCCAGTACCTCCGCGCGCATGTCCGCACGCGCGGGGTGCAGGTCGTGAAAATGCACCGAATCGACCGGCTCACCACGGAACGGATCGCTAAGCGCGTCTTCGGTAAGTCTCGCCGCCGCATTCATCATCTGACGTCCTCTGCAAGCCTGATGCCCTTGAACTGCCAGCGTTCGTGGGGGTAGAAAAAATTCCGGTAGCTGGCCCGAGCGTGGTTTCGCGACGTGGCACAAGACCCTCCCCGCAACACCATCTGGCCGTTCATGAACTTGCCGTTGTATTCGCCGAGCGCGCCCGCCGCGGCGCGATAGCCCGGATAGGGCAAATAGGCAGATGCGGTCCATTCCCAGCAGTCACCGAACAGCTGCTGCGGCTGTTCCGCGCGTGAGACCGCGGGCGCTGGATGCAGACGCCCATTGTCGACGAAGTTGCCGACCACCGGCCGGTCTGTCGCGGCGTGCTCCCACTCCGCTTCCGTGGGCAAGCGCCTGTTGGCCCAACGGGCAAAGGCATCGGCCTCGAAGTAGCTCACATGACAGACGGGCTCGGCGGGGTTCAGCGGTCGCAGGCCGGCGAGGGTCATCTCGTGCCACGCACCGTCGATATATCGCCAATAGAGCGGCGCCTGCCAGCGATCTTGCCGGATACGGGACCAACCGTCCGACAGCCACAGCGCCGGATTGCGATAACCGCCGTCGTCGACGAAAGCACGGTATTCGCCGTTGGTCACCAGCCGGTTGGCGAGTCGGTAGGGTTCCAGCAGCGTGCGATGCCGCGGATACTCGTTGTCGTAGCCGAAGCCCTCGTCATTGGCACCGATCCAAACGATACCGCCGTCGAAGCCGGTGTAATCCAGGCTCGCCGGCTCACTGCTGTCGTTCACCGGCAAATCAGCACGATAGGCGGGGCACAGGGGGTTGTAGGCGAAATTGAACTTGATGTCGGTGACGAGCAGTTCCTGATGCTGTTGCTCATGGTTCAGACCGATGGCGAGCCGCTCCAGAAATGCCGGCCAGTGCTCCCCGGCGCCATCGCCGATGAGGCGCTCCATGGCCTCGTCGACGTGTCGACGGTAAGCGTAGACCTCCGTAACGGTGGGTCGAGACAGCAGCCCGCGCTCCGGGCGCGGCCAGTAGCCGGCCTCGGTCTGCTCGTAGTAGGAGTTGAACAGATGGTCGAAGCGCTCGTGGAACACGTGGTAACCGGGCAGAAAGGGCTTGAGCAGAAAGGTCTCGTAGAACCAGGACACATGCGCCAGATGCCATTTCGGCGGGCTGGTCTCGACCCGGGTCTGCAAACCGTAGTCCTCCACCACCAGCGGCTCGCACAGGCGCTCGGTAAGTGCTCGAACGCGGCGATAATCATCTACCAGGGCGGCTCGGAAACCCCCAACTGCCTGATCTGGCGGCTGGTCGAGTGACTGGTCGCGTATCTGGTCGGACGCGGAGTCGGTAGGGGACGGGACGGGTGTTGCGGCTGATGGCATTGCTGACTGCATGGCGCTCTCGTCGAACTGCTCGCTGCAACGCCGGCCTCGGGCGACATTGCGAGGGTTGGGGTGTGCGCGGTGCCGGTTGGTCTTAGGACGACCGAATCCACTACCGTACGGCGCTTGCTGGATAAGGTGGGGACGTCGATCCGGCCTATCATGGCCCTTTGTCCATTCCTTCGCCGACGCTCCTTGCCGATGCTATCGATCCGGGCGGATATGTGGGGCCAGATCGGCGCGTTAATTCAGGTTGGGGTAAGGATGTGGCCGCGCCGGCTGATTTCCAGCACCTTCTCGCCGTCGCCGCCGGCCGGACCAGTCTTGGGCGACTTGCCACGGCCCCGTCGCAGTCGGCAAAGGCATGGCAAGCAGGTTGTCGATACCAACGCGCCACGCCGGCATCGGCTCAGTGCTGCTCCGCGCGGCCGTACAACTTGACCAGATGGGTAAGGCGCGACGGCAACTCCGCACCCACTTGCGCCCAATCGAAACGCCAGCGCCAATTGCCGTCGGCAAGGCCCGGCACGTTCATGCGATGCTCGGTGCCGAGACCGAGCAGGTCCTGCATCGGCACGATGGCCAGGTTGGCGCGCGAGCCCAACGCGCAGCGGATCAAAGGCCAGGGCATGGGCTCGCTGGAGCGGCCCAGATAGTCGTTGATGTGGTCGCGCTCTGCCTCACCGAGGGACTGATACCAGCCCAGCGTGGTGTCGTTGTCGTGGGTGCCGGTGTAGACCACGGAATCGCGTCCGTGTCGATACGGGAGATAGGGGTTGTCCGCGCCGCCGTCGAAGGCGAACTGCAGCACCTTCATGCCTGGCATGCGGTATTTGCGGCGCAGCGCCGTCACCTGGTCCGTGATCACGCCCAGGTCCTCAGCCACCAGCGGCAGCCGGCCGAACTCCCGCTCCAGGCGAGCAAACAGCGCATCGCCGTCAGCCTGCACCCAGTTGCCGTCGATGGCGGTCGGCGCGTCGCCGGGGATTTCCCAGAACGCCTCGAAGCCGCGGAAATGGTCGATGCGGATGATGTCGAACAGCGCCATCTGGGTGCGAATGCGGTCGGTCCAGAAGCGGTAGTCGCTAGCGGCCAGCCGATCCCAACGGTACAGCGGATTGCCCCAGCGCTGGCCGGTGGCCGAAAAGTAGTCCGGCGGCACACCCGCCACCACCCGCAAGGTGCCGTCATCGTTGAGATCGAAGTCCAGCGGCCGAGCCCAGACCTCGGCGCTGTCGTGGGCTACGAAAATAGGCATATCGCCGAACAACAGCACGCCGCGCTGGGTGGCATGCTCGCGCAGTGCGAACCACTGGCGAAAGAACACGAACTGCTCCCAGCGGATGTAGTCGAGTTGCGCCCCTAGACGCTTGCGCGCCTGCCTGAGCGCCCGACTCTCCCGCTTGCACAGCCCCTTCGGCCATTGCCACCAAGGCACCTGACGCTCTTCGTGCAGGGCGCGAAACAGGGCGTAGTCGTCCAGCCAGTAGCCCTGCTCGGCGACGAAGGCATCGAGAGCGCTGCGCTCCGCGTCGCCAGCAGTCTGGTGAAAGCGCTGGTGGGCTTGTTGCAGCGCCGCGAGCTTGTCGGACTCGTCGAACTCGCCCGCGGGCGCGGCATCGAGCCAGCCCGCCTGTATCAGGGGCTCCAGCCCGATCAGACGTGCGCTGCCGGCGTGGGCCGAACTGGTCTGATACGGCGAGTCACTGCCCTGCGGCGGCCCCACCGGCAGCATCTGCCAGACCGAGACGCCACAATCGGCGAGGAAGTTGACGAAATTGAACGCCTCCCAGCCCAGGTCGCCGCAGGGTCCGGAACCGGGCAGCGAGGTCAGGTGCAGCAGCACGCCGGCCCGCCGCTGATCGAGGCTTTCGGAGGAGGTGGTGATATCCATGGGGCATGTCGCGTATGCAAGCGCGGATGACGGTTGCGTCCGGCATCGCGGTGTCGATGGGGCTGCCGCTGGGATTGTCGGTCGATTGGGGCAGGTATCGGTGATCTACCGTGGCGGCGGTCAGCGCAGACGATTGATCTGCTGGCCAAGCATGTCCGGCGTCACCAGGGTGATGCCGCTGTCGGTCACGAAGAACCCGGCCGCCCGGTCCGCGGCATGATCGAAGCCGATCTCGGTGCCCTCCGCCAACTTGCACCAACGGTCGATCACGGCGCGGCGGATGCGGCAATTGCGACCGATCTCGACGTTTGGCAGCACCACGGAATCCTCGACGTAGGAGTAGGAATTGATCCGCACGCTCGAGAACAACAGAGAATGGCGCACCACGGCGCCGGAGATGATGCAGCCTCCTGACACCATCGAATCGACTGCCATGCCGCGACGATCATCCTCGTCGAACACGAACTTGGCCGGGGGCAACTGCTCCTGATAGGTCCAGATGGGCCAGGTGTCGTCGTAAAGACTCAGCGGCGGCGTAACGCCGATGAGCTCGAGATTCGCCTCCCAGAACGCGTCCACCGTGCCAACGTCACGCCAATACGCCTGCTCGCCACTCTTTGCGTCGCGAAACGGGTAGGCCATAACCCGGTAGCGGCCGATGACAGCGGGGATGATGTCCTTGCCGAAATCGTGACTGGAGCCGCTGGCGTCGGCGTCCTTGATCAACTGCTCGAACAGAAAATCGCGATTGAAGACGTAGATGCCCATCGACGCCAGTGCGGCATCCGGACGCCCGGGGATGGTGGGCGGATCGACGGGCTTCTCGGAGAAGCTACGCACACGCCCGTCCTCATCCACGGCCATGACGCCGAACTCGCGGGCGCGCTCCAGGTCGACCTCCAGGCAACCGACGGTCATGTCGGCACCGGTTTCCACATGCCGGGCAATCATCGTGCCGTAGTCCATCTTATAGATGTGATCGCCGGCCAGGATGAGCACGTATTCCGGATCATGATTGCGGATGATGTCCAGGTTCTGGAACACGGCATCGGCGGTGCCAGCATACCAGGCCGTCTCCACCACCCGTTGTTGCGCTGGCCACAGCTCGACGAACTCGCCGAACTCGCCGCGCAGAAAACCCCAGCCCTTCTGGATGTGCAGGATCAACGAATGGGCCTTGTACTGGGTCAGCACGCCGATGCGCCTGATACCGGAATTGATACAGTTGGACAGCGGAAAGTCGACGATCCGGAACTTTCCGCCGAACGGCACCGCCGGCTTCGAACGCCACTGGGTCAGATTTTGCAGCCGCGAACCGCGACCACCGGCAAGAATCAGCGCCAACGTATTACGAGTGAGACGACTGACGAAACGCGGATTGGAATCCGGCATGCTATGACCTGCTTCGACCTCTGCGCGTGTCTTTTATTGCCGCCGACGGGGGTCGGTTCGACCGGGGCTAAGGTGCGCCGGATTTGTTCTCGACTGCGCGTAAATGATTCTGGACTCTGCTGGCGGTGCGTCACTCCCGCTGCGGTGAAGTTGGCGCGCCGACCACTGTCGCGGGCGGGATAGGCCAACCGACGCGTATGTTAACATCAACGCAGATCAGGGCGTCGTCATCAGCACGCCCGCCTCCGGTTCGCGCGGGCCTGCCCGGCGCTCTAAAGGTCAGCACGGCCACCGGAACTCGTCAAACGTCCGTGACCCACCCGGAAATCAGAGATTATGGCAATCGGTCCAGCAAAGCCCGCCATCCTTCCCGATCCGCTGCTGCGCATCGTCGAGGCCCGCCACCACCAGCCCTTCGAAGTATTGGGTCGCCATGCAACCGACGACGGCAATGCGGTGGTGCGGGTCTTCCTGCCGCAGGCCGAGCGTGTGCGCATCAACGCCGCCGGTATCGACCTGCAGCGTGTCGAGGGCACCGACTTGTTCGTCTGGGAAGGTCCGGCCGACCAGGTCGAAGGCCACTATCAGGTGACCTGGTATGACAAGGCGGGCAAGGTCCATACCCAGCACGACCCCTACACCTTCGAGCCGCAGCTCGGCGACTTCGACCTGCACCTGTTCGGCGAAGGCCGACACTGGCACGCCTACCGTTTTCTCGGCGCCCACGAGCGCACCGTCGACGGCATCTCCGGCTACCAATTCTCGGTGTGGGCGCCGAGCGCAACCCGCGTTAGCGTGGTCGGCGACTTCAATCAGTGGGACGGTCGCGTCTACCCGATGCGGGTGCGTGGCGGCAGCGGCGTGTGGGAGTTGTTCATCCCCGGCCTGAGCGCGGGCGCCCTGTATAAATTCGAGGTGCGCGACCAGGCCGGCAACGCCACGGTCAAGATCGACCCCTACGCCAACGCCTTCCAGGAGCGCCCGAATAACGCCGGCATCCTGCAGGCACCCGGCACTTTCGAATGGACTGACGCCGACTGGCTCACGCAACGCGCGGAGCGAAACTGGCAGCAGAGCCCCATGTCCGTCTACGAGGTGCACCTGGGCTCCTGGCAGCGCGACGCGGATGGCAACTTCCTAAATTATCGTGAACTGGCGCGACAACTCGCGGACTACTGCACCGAACTCGGCTTCACCCACATCGAGCTCCTGCCCATCACGGAGCATCCGCTGGATGCGTCGTGGGGTTACCAGGCCACCGGTTACTTTGCACCGACCGCCCGCTTCGGCACACCGGACGACTTCCGCTGGTTCGTCGACCATTTGCACAGCCACGGCATTGGCGTGCTGCTTGACTGGGTGCCGGCGCACTTTCCGCGCGACACCGTTGCCTTGGCCCGCTACGACGGTACCGCGCTCTTCGAGCACGCCGACCCACGCCAGGGCGAGCACAAGGATTGGGGCACGCTGATCTTCAATTTCGGTCGCCACGAGGTGAAGAACTTCCTGCTCTCCAGCGCGTTGTACTGGCTCAACGAATTCCATATCGACGGTCTGCGTGTGGATGCGGTGGCGTCGATGCTCTATCTGGACTATTCCCGTAACGACGGCGAATGGATTCCGAACAAGTTCGGCGGCAACGAGAACCTGGATGCGGTGGACTTCCTCCGCCAACTCAATACCGTCTCCCACGAGCAGCATCCGGGCTCGCTCATGATCGCGGAAGAGTCTACGTCCTGGCCGCAGGTCTCGCGGCCTACCTATCTTGGTGGCCTCGGCTTCAGCATGAAGTGGAACATGGGTTGGATGCACGACACGCTGTCGTACATGGAAAAGGACCCGATCTACCGGCATTACCACCACGACCTGCTGACATTCGGCTTGCTGTACGCATTTACCGAAAACTTCGTGCTGCCGTTCTCCCACGATGAGGTGGTGCACGGCAAAAAGTCAATGCTCGACAAGATGCCCGGCGATGCCTGGCAGAAGTTCGCATCCCTGCGCCTGCTCTACAGCTTCATGTTCACCTACCCTGGAAAGAAATTGCTGTTTCAGGGCTGCGAGTTCGGGCAAGGCGCGGAATGGAATTTCGATGCCCCCGCGGACTGGTATCTTCTGGAACGCCCGCTACACCAGGGCATCAAACAGATCGTCGCCGATCTCAATCAGCTGCATCGTGAGCTGCCGGCGTTGCACGAGATTGACTTCGACAGCAAAGGCTTCGAGTGGATCGACTGCCACGACAGCAGTCAGTCGGTATTGAGCTATCTGCGCAAGTCCGCCGATGGCAAACAGATCGTCGCCTGCGCCTTCAATTTCACGCCGGTCCCACGGGAGAACTATCGCATCGGCGTGCCCAAGGCGGGCTTCTACCGTGAGGCCATCAACTCCGATGCCGAGCTCTATGGAGGCAGCAACGTCGGTAACCGCGGCGGCGTGCAATCCGAGCCGGTGAGCTGGATGGGACGACCCAATTCCATTCCGATGGCACTGCCGCCGCTGGCGGGCGTGGTGATGGTGCTGGAATCCACCGACGAAGACGCCGATTCGGCCCCAGACGAGACCGCCGACGCCACCGCGACACCCACAGCAACCGCCGCGTCCGCCGCCAAGGCCAGCTCAGCAGCCGCCGAGCAGCCAAGCGCGAAGCCGTCCAAAGCCGACGCCTGAGAACCCGACCGTCATGCAGTGGACGGCAAGCAGCCTCTGCGGCTGCCTGGCGGCGGCGCTGGTGGCGGCGGTCACGATGACCGCGGCTGCACCGGGGCACGCTCAGCCGCATGCCGATCGCCCGGTCGGGCAGCACACCGCGGCAGACGCACCTGCGGCGACGCCGGACACGCCACCCGAGCAGCCGATGCTGCCGTCGCCCGACCCGCTTTCCGCAGACCTCGGCGAGCCGGACAACGAGCCAACACAGTGGGACGCACCAGGTTGGACCATCGACCTGCCGCAGCAGGTCGACCAACGCTTGCCAGAACTCGCCCTCGACCCAAGTCAGGTCAGCGTCTACGTGCGCCAGGTCGACGCCGATCGGCCCTACCTTACCTACCGCGCCGAGCAGCCCCGCATCCCGGCATCGGTCGCAAAGCTCATTACCGGCATCGTCGCCCTGGACATGTTCGGCCCCGCGCATCGCTGGCACACCGAGGTGTTGATCTCCGGCACCGTACACGACGGTCGCCTAATCGGCGACCTCTACATTAAAGGCTACGGCGACCCCTACCTGACCAGCGAGGCCTACGCGGCGCTGATCCGCGCCATTCGCGCCAAGGGCATCGAACACATCGACGGCGACCTGGTCTTCGACGACAGCCAACTGCTGCCGCCAACGGCCGAGCGCGGCGACTTCGACGGTGCCGCCCAGCGCAGCTACAACGCCCTGCCCGCGGCGCTCAGCGTCAACCGGCAGGTCACCGACATCCACATCTACAACAACCACCAGAACGGCCGCGTCGGCGTCTACACCGAACCGCCACTCAGCGCGTTGGACATCGTCAACGAGGCCAAGGTCGTCACCGCCCCCTGCAAGGGCCGCTTCCATCGTCTAACGGCCACGTTCGTCGAGCCCGAGGACGGACTGCCGCGGCTGAAGGTGGCCGGTAATTTCGCCAGCGAATGCCCGGAAGAGCAAGTCAGGCGCCTGATTCTGAGCCCGGAGCAGCACGCCGCCGCGGCCTTCGACGCGCTCTGGCGCCAGCTCGGCGGCAGCATCCAAGGTCGCGTTCTACTCGGGAGCGTGCCCGCCGACGCCGAGTTGTTCCACAGCGCCCAATCCCAGCCCCTCGGCGAGATCATCCGCACCGTCAACAAGTACAGCGACAACCTGATGGCCCGGCTGCTATTCCTGGAACTCGGCATCGCCCGCGATGGCCCGCCCGGCAGCGTCGACAAGTCCCGCGCCGCGCTCGCCGACTGGCTGGCGGAGCACGGGTTCGACTTCCCCGGGCTTTACATCGACAACGGCTCTGGCCTGTCCCGAAATACCCGCATCAGCGCAACCGCTCTCGGCGAACTGCTGTTCTGGGCCTATCACCAGCCCTGGATGCCGGAACTCGTGGCATCGCTGGCCATCATGGGCGTCGACGGCACCCTGACGAGGCGAATGCGCCGCGAACCCATCGAGGGCCGCGCCCACCTCAAGACCGGCACCGTCCGCGATGCCAGCTGCATCGCAGGCTACGTACTCGACGCCGAGGGCAACCGTTGGGTCGTCGTGGTCCTGGTCAACGCCATCGAAGGCCAGACCTTGCAGGCCTGGCGCGGCCACGCCGTCCATCATGACCTGCTCCGCTGGGTTTACGACGGCGCGAGCCTGCCTAACCAGGTTCCTTGAAGGCGCAGCAGCTTTGAACATGTGTCAACTTTCACGACAACAACGCGCTTGGCAACAGTTCAGACACAACATGAACATCACCGCGGACAGAAACAAACTACGAAAAGTGCGAAACACGCGAAAGTAGGCAGGAGCTCACCCGGTATATAGAGAATTTTCGCGCTTTTCGCGTGTTTCGTAGTTCAAAGAAGATGAACCGCTTATTGTTGAATCATCACTTACCCTCGGAAGGGCCGAGGCCCAGGGACCTGGGGCCAAAACCGCGCAGTCGTGCCGTACGACAGTCCTCGGCCCTGGGCGCTTGGCCCAATCGAAGCAAGGCACAGCTTGCGAAGCGCCGCGTCGTGCCCCCGTCGGCCCATGGCACCCGCTTGCTAAGCGTATGAAGGTCTTTCCCAAACGCTACCATCCGCCGGGTACGTCGCCGGGCACGCTGGCACCGTTAATCTCCACCGTGCCACTGGCGATCAGGCTGATCGATTACTCGGATTCCGACTACGTTGAAAAGGAGATCGGTGACCCGGCCGAGTGCGTCCCCTTCCTGGTGCGCGACTCGACCACCTGGGTGCAGGTCCAGGGCGGCGTTCCACCGGCGACCCTAGCGGAGTTTGGACAACTGTTCGGTCTACATCCGCTGGCGCTGGAAGACGTCGTCAACGTCGGCCAGCGGGCCAAGCTGGAGGCGTACGATGAGCAGGTCTTCATCGTCGTCCAGCTTCCAATCATCGACCAAGACGGCTCGTTGCAGAGCGAGCAGATCAGCCTGTTCGTCGGCAAAGGCCACCTGATCAGCTTCTGTGGCCAGGCGCAGGATCCGTTCGACGCCGTGCGGGCCCGTCTGCGCAAACATGTGGGGCGCATCCGCCGGCGGGGCAGCGATTACCTGCTGTACGCGTTACTCGATGTCATCATCGACCACGCCTTTCCGCTGCTGGAGACCTACGGTGAGCGGATCGAGGCGCTTGAAGACGCGCTGCTGGACCGTCCGGAGCCAGACACACTCGCCCAGATCCACCAGCTGCGCCGAGAGTTGCTGTTGGTGCGGCGCATGCTGTGGCCACAACGCGAGGTGCTGAGCCAACTCTTCCACGAGGAATGTCCGTGCATCGAGCAGGATACAAAGTTCTTCTTACGCGACTGTTATGATCACACGGTGCAGATCCTGGATCTGCTGGAAAGCTATCGGGAAATGGCCGCGAGCATGGTCGATGTCTACCTGTCGAGCTTGAGCAATCGTCTCAACGAATCCATGCGCCTGCTCACCATCATCGCCACCCTGTTCATTCCGCTGACCTTCATCGCTGGCGTCTACGGCATGAACTTCGGCGACAACACCCACAGCTGGTGGGCGATGCCGGAGCTGCGCTGGGACTACGGCTACCCCGCCGTCTGGGTGCTGATGATCGTCATCGCGGGGGTCATGCTGTACCTCTTCAAGCGCAACAAGTGGATGTGACCGAATGAACCTGCGCGATCTCAAATACATCCTCGCCGTCGCCGAGACGCGCCACTTCGGTCGCGCCGCGGAGCGCTGCTTCGTCAGCCAGCCGACCTTGAGCGGACAGATCAAGAAGCTGGAGGACGAACTCGGCGTGACCATCTTCGAGCGCACCAACCGCTCGGTGGAGATCACGCCGATCGGCACCGAATTGCTCGCCCACGCCCGGCTGCTGATGGAACAGGCGGACGCCATCGAGCAGGTCGCCCGCGCTCACCAGGACCCGCTGGCGGGGCCGCTCCGGGTCGGCGCCATCCCGACGCTGAGTCCGTACCTGATGCCGCTGATCCTGGTGCCGCTGAAACGCCGGTTTCCGCAATTGAAACTGGTGCTATTCGAGGAGATCACCGACTCCCTACTGCGCCGGCTTCAGCAACACGAACTCGACGCCGCGCTGCTGGCGACGCCGATGACGGACCCGGACCTGGCCGTGATCCCGCTGTTCGACGAGCCGTTCTGGCTGGCGCATCCGCGCAACCATCCGCTCTATGACAAGGACGAGATCACCGAGACGGACCTGGAAGACGTCGAACTGCTGTTGCTCTCCGAGGGCCATTGCCTCACCCATCAAGTGATGGAGGTCTGTCATCTGGCGGACCGGCCTCGCGAGGGTGAGATGGCGGACCTGCGCGCCGCCAGCCTGGAGACGCTGCTGCAACTGGTCGGTGCCGGTTTCGGCTGCACGTTGGTCCCGGCATTGGCCATCCGCGGCGGCTGGATGACCGACAGCGGCATCATCGCGCGACCGCTGGCGTTCGATGCCGCCTTCCGCCGTATCTCACTGGTCTACCGCCGCAGCTTCCCGCGCCGCGCCGCGCTGGATGCCTTCGCCGAGATCTTGCGCGAGCATTTGCCTAACACGGTTCGGGCCGTCGCAACTGAGGAGTGAACTGGGCATCCGGCAGATCTCCGAATTCTAGCGAGGCTTCGCCTCAGACCGACGAGTCGTGATCGCCGCTTTCGCAAGCTGGGCTGCGATCATCGTTGTCGTTGTCGTAATCGTCGTCGGATAGTCGATCACGATTACGACAACGGTATTCTCGCGCCGAGTTGTTCCACTTATTTTAGAGCCGCTTCTAAGCAACCCACTCTCCTCCTCCACAGCGACCGCTCCCATGCCCCAGAAGCACTTCTTCGCCACCACCGCCCGCAATCTGGAGACCCTGCTCGCGGAGGAACTGCGTGGACTGGGCATCGAAGACGTCACCGAGACCCGAGCCGGCGCGCGCTTCAGCGGCACCCTCGCGGATGCCTACCGGGTCTGCCTCTGGTCGCGGGTCGCCAATCGCGTGCTGCTGCCGCTGGCGGAGTTCGAGGCCGCCGACGCCGATGCGCTCTACGCCGGCGTGCGACGCATCGACTGGTCCGAACACCTGGATCTGGCCCGAACGCTCGCGGTGCACGCGGACAGCGCGCGTTCGGGGATCGATCACGGCAAGTTCGCCGCACTGAAGATCAAAGACGCCATCGTCGATCAGTTCCGCGAGCAGACCGGCTCACGCCCCGACGTGGACACCGAGTGTCCCGACGTCGCCCTGTACTGTCACCTGTTCCGCGACCAGGCGACGCTGTCGCTAGACCTCTCCGGCGACTCACTGCACCGGCGCGGCTATCGCGCCGAAGGCGGCGCCGCACCGCTGAAGGAGACCCTGGCCGCGGCCATCCTGCTGCGCGCCGGCTGGCCGGCCATCGCCGCCGATGGCGGCGCCCTGCTCGACCCCCTGTGCGGGTCCGGCACGCTGCCCATCGAGGCCGCGATGATCGCCGCGGATATCGCTCCCGGCCTGCTGCGCGACCATTGGGGCTTCACTGGCTGGCTTGGGCATGATGCCGCCGCCTGGGAGGCGCTGTTGGCAGAGGCGCGCCGGCGACAGCACACGGGATTGGAGCGGCTGAAGGCGGCCGGCAACCTGATCCGCGGCTCCGACCGCGATCCGCGAACGGTGCGGGTGGCGCAGGACAATGCCCAGCGCGCCGGCCTGACCCGGTTCATCCGGTTCGAACAGGCCGACCTCGCCGACTGCCGTCCGCTCGGACAAGAGCGACCCGGTCTGGTCGTCACCAACCCGCCCTACGGCCTGCGTCTCGGCGGCGACAGCCATCTGCCGGCGATGTACGCATTGCTGGGCGAGCGGCTGAAGCAGCATTTCGACGGCTGGCATGCGGCCGTCTTCACCGGCAACCCGGACCTCGGCAAGCGCATGGGGCTGCGCGCGCAGCGCTTCCACACGCTCTACAACGGCCCCGTGGAATGCCGGCTGCTGCATTTCGAGATCAGCGCGGCGGCCCATGTCTCGGACAAACCGCGACCGCTGCCCGCGGCCGAGCGCGGCCCCGGCGCCGAGATGCTCGCGAACCGGCTGCGCAAGAATCAAAAGGGGCTGCAGAAGTGGTTACGCGCCGAAGACATCTCCTGCTACCGCCTTTATGACGCCGACCTGCCCGAATACGCGCTGGCAATCGACATCTACGGCTCGGCGGACGCGGACGAGCCCGCGCGCCGCTTCGTGCATGTGCAGGAATATGCGGCCCCCGCCAGCATCGATCCGCGCGACGCCCGGCGGCGCCTGCGCGAGGCGCTCGGAGTGATCCCGGAGGTGCTCCAGGTACCGGAGCAGGACCTGTTCTTCAAGGTCCGCCGGCAACAAAAGGGCACGGCGCAGTACGAACGGCTCGCCGACAGCGGCCGCTTTCACGAGGTCAGCGAAGACGGTCTGCGGCTGCTGGTCAATTTCGAAGACTATCTCGACACGGGCCTGTTCCTGGACCATCGCGAGACACGCCGACTGATCGGACGACTGGCCGACGGCAAGCGCTTCTCTGAACCTGTTCGGCTACACCGGCAGCGCCAGCGTGCACGCGGCTCGCGGCGGCGCCCGCTCCACCACCACCGTCGACATGTCGCGCACCTACATCGACTGGGCGCGCCGCAACCTGTCCCTGAACGGCTTCAGCGGCCGCGACCACGAGTTGATCCAGGCGGACTGCATCGACTGGCTGCACCAGGCCCGCGCCTATCGCGGCTACTTCGACCTGATCTTTCTCGACCCGCCGAGCTTCTCCGCCTCCAAGCGCATGCGCGGCACCTTCGACGTCCAGCGCGACCACGTCGAACTGATATACACCGCGATGGACCTGCTGACGGAAGACGGCGAGTTGGTGTTCTCCAACAACCTGCGCCGGTTCCGACTCGACGCCGAGTCGCTGGCCGACCTGGAGATTGAGGACATCACCGCGGCGACGATACCGCGCGATTTTGCACGCCACCAAGGCATCCACCACTGCTGGCGGATCAGGCGTCGCGGATAGTCTCCTCAGATGGGAACCTAACGTTCGACCCTAGCCACTAAGGGCGTCCTAGGCGACAACATGTTGCCGCTAACGGTACCAAAGTTGCACCAGCCTAGCTCCCTGGCCGTTCGCCGCTGGCGAACTACTTTTTCCGAGCGCCCTTGAGGACGTGCAGCGGATCAGCGCAGCTGCGTCACCCAAAAACCGTCAATCCGGCAGCGGGCCGACTGGAAGTCGGCGGCCCCAGGGAGCGCCGATCTCTGGTCGGCCAGGGCGCGCTAGCGCCCTTGAGGACCCTGGTCAAGCAGCGGAGTTGTGGCGGGTCGGAGCGGCCTACGGCGGGACCGACTAGATTGCTTGAGGGCGCCTAATGCTTGCGGATGAGTCAAGTTTCGACGCAGCCTAGGACCGGCGAGGGTCCTCGAAATCGGGATCGGGATCGGGTCGCTTGCCACTCGTTTCGATTTCGATACCGATTTCGATACCGATTTCGATTCCGATTTCGATACCGATACCGATACCGATGATCACGACTCATCGGTCTGAGGCGAAGCCGTGCTGGGGGCCTTGACAGAGACCGCTTCGGTGCCCGACGTCCACGCCGGCTGCCCGTGGCGAGGCTATCGCTCCAACGCCACCTTGTCGTAGGCCTCGCCGAGCAGCAGCTCGGCATCGACCGCCGCCAGCGGGATGCGGTCGGACGCGTCGGTATAGGCGCTTAGGTTCCATGAGCCGTTCGGCAAGCGTACGAACAATTCCGCCTGCACGCGATCCTGGGAAAGCAACAGGTAGGCCTGCAGGCTCGCCAGCGTGCGGTAGTGCTTGAACTTGTCGCCGCGGTCGTAGGCCTCGCTCGAATCCGACAGGACCTCGACGATCAGGGTGGGGTTGGTGACGACGTCCTTGCGGTCGTCGTAAAACGCGCGCTCGCCGCAGATCACCATGACGTCGGGATAGGCACCGACATTATCGGACTCGATGCGGACCTTGAGGTCGCTCGGGTAGACGCGGCAGGGTTTGCCCTTGAGTTGTCCGTGCAGTCCCGCAATGACGTTCGCAACGATCAAGTTGTGCCCCTCCGTGGCACCGGTCATCGCGAAAACCTCGCCAGCGACGAACTCGCTGCGCTGGTCCGAGGCGGCACGCTCGATGGCGAGCCAATCGTCGAAGGAGAGTTGAGGGACAGGTTGGGCGGTCATGGCCAGCCTCCGCTCGGCAGCGAGATGATTCGGGTTCGAGTATAGCGCCTAGCCGACGTTGTCGGTGCAGGCAGCATACCGACGGTTTGGGGAGCGAAGCCTGAGAGCGGTCGGAGACGGCGCGGGATCTGCCGCGCCTGAAGCGGGTTTGTCAGTGCGCCGATGCATCGGGAACAGCGCCCCCCTGCTCTGCCGCCTTCAAATCGCTGCCGTTATCGGCGCCGAGATCGGCATTCAGGTAGGCCGGCATCATGGGTAACTGCACGTCCCAGCCATTGGTGTCGTCGATGCCGACCTTGGCCGCGTTCAGCGACAGGTTCAGCACATGCCCGCCGTGACGCCGATCCGCGGAGAGAAAGTGCAGATGCAAGCCGGCGACGTTGACTCCGTTCATGAACTCAGGGCACCAGAAACCCATCAGCGTGCCATCGACTGCTTTGCGCTCGAAAACGGCCTGATTCCGCGTGACTTCCACGAGCGGCGGAAAGGGTCTGTGCTGGCGCGCGACGCTGCGATAGGTGATGTTCGCAAAGCGACCATCCACCCGCACGGCGTAGGCGATGTTCTTGCTCGGCAGATGACCTTCGAGCCATTCCGTAAACGCCGCGTAGGTTTGCAACTCTGGCGTATCCAGCACTCGATCGGGCACAAAATCAGTCACCGCCATGAACGGAGTGCCGGTCGAGGGCGGCATGACGTTCATGGAACCGTCGAAGGTCGCCTGATAGACGATGCCATCGAGCACCATCATCTCTCCGTCTGCGGCATCAAAGGTCCCAAGGCCAAAGCCGCCGTGGTCCAGCACGTCGTCCACCGTCGCCATGCTGTCATAGATGCCGGACAGCAGGGCGTCGATGGTCGATACCTGGTACAAGACATCTCGATGGTCCTGGGCCTGCGCGCAGAGTGCAACGACCATCAACATGCCAGTGATCAGCGCGCGCATGGGCTTGCTCCGGGTTGTGGGAGAGAGTTATGGGAAAGGAGGGGTATCGAATTCGGCCTTCAGGATGCCTTACGCCAAGATGTCCCGCACCTTGTCGGCGATCGCTAGCCCCAGCGCATGCTGCTGTTCCGCAGCCAGATGTACCCCGTCGACGGGGCTGCACACGACATGATCGCCGGCGTTGAGCAGATGGCAGCCGAGCATTGCCCCGATCTGGGCGTAATAGGCGTGCAGGCGCTGAGATTTCTCGACACCGCCCGCAAAAACGTCCGAGAACAGGTTTAGCGGCCCGATCGGGCAGGGGCAGACCAGCAGCACTTGTGGTTTCAGGCCGTTTAGCCCGCGCACGTCGCCGGAGATCAGTTTCAGAAGCTGCCCGGCACCGGCGGCGATGTCATACGCCCCAAGCCCGAATCTGGATTTCAAGTCATTCGTACCGAGCATGATGATCACAAAATCCAGCGGCGCATGACTCTCCAAGCAGGGCAACAGATAGGTGCGGCCATTGTTGTGCGCACCGTCGATGGGATCATCGAACACCGTTGTGCGTCCATTCAGCCCCTCAGTGATCACGCTGAACTCCGGGCCGAGCTGGTCCGCGATCACGGACGGCCATCGGTCAGGCTGGCGGTGTCTCTCGGCACTGGTCACGGTCGCCATGGGAACCATTCCCCAGGTGTTCGAATCGCCGTAGCAGAGGATGTTTTTCATCGTTGCCCTGAAAACAAACGGGTCATGTTACGGACCAGGTCCGCGGACACCTCGCAGTCGCAGCGCAGCTGGATCTCGATCGCCACCGACGGATCGATCACGCCAGGCGCGGAATGGACCTCCGCGGGCAAGGGCGACGAGCCCGGGTGGGACAGCACAGCACCGGGCCAAAGCCGCGCCAGATCCCGGGCGTCAGTAATACACAGCGCGGCAGCATCGCGCCAGTGCAGAGCGGCGGCGTCCAGATAGTCTCGATCCGGCGGCTCGAGCTGCCGGTCGTAATCGACGGAGAGTTTGCGGAAGACAGGCGTTTCATCGACAAACGCCGCTGCCCCCGTGCTCGGGCGCGCGTCAGCATGATTCCGAGCATCGCGTCAGGCATGTGACGCAGGCATTTCGGCAGTCAGTACACGGGAAAGCGCAGGATTGTTCAAGACACCGACAACCTCGGCGACCGGGGACCAGCAGGCGATGCCCTCGGCGGTCTCCGGGCGCAGTTCCAGTTCCGCCGCCTCACAGTCCACCACCAGTACGGTACAGTCGAACTGTCGATAGGGTCCCTCCCGATACTTCAGCGCGATGCGAAAGCGCGCCAGTGACGGCGGTGCCAGTGTCGCCTCCTCGCCGAGTTCGCGGCGGGCGTCTTCACGCACGTCCGCGGCATCGGACCCGAACAAAGGCAGCGGACCACGCTGCTTGCGCAGCCCCTGCACCGGACAATAGCCGCTCGGGTATTCATCGGTGCGAAGCACCAGCACCAGACCGCGCGTCCGATCGATGCACAGAATCTGCACTGTACTGAGGGTCAGACCCACTCGATCCAGTGCCGCCGTCAGCCCATGCCAGATGGTCGCCTTCAGCAGTCGGCGTGCGTGCTGGGCGAGACGAACGCCGGCCCCGATCCGACGCGGATCGACATCGCAGCATCGACGGATACCGGTCCCCCGGTCAACACGATCATCCCGCATCCTGGCTCGCAACTCAATGCGTAACCGCGGGCTCGGCGGGCCGAAACAGCCGCTTCAGCCGCCCGTGTGCACTCTCATGCATCGACAGCAGTGACGGGATCACGAGCAGTACCAACACGGTGGCGAAGGCGAGGCCGAAGGCGATGGACGTGGCCATCGGGATCAGGAACTGCGCCTGATAAGACTTCTCGAACAGCAATGGCGTCAGACCCGCGATGGTGGTCAGCGAGGTCAGCAGCACCGCGCGCAGGCGCTGGCAGGCGGCCTCCACCAACGCATCGGCCACCGCCATGCCATCCGCGCGCAGATTCTTGTAAAAGCTGACGAGGATGATGGAGTCGTTCACGACGATGCCGGACAGCCCAAACATGCCGAACAGCGACAGGATGGTGAGGTCGATGCCCATGACCCAATGCCCGAACAGCGCGCCGGTAAGGCCGAACGGGATCACCGCCATCACCACCACCGGCCAGCCATAGGACGAAAACACCCAGGCCAGGATCAGATAGATCAGAATCAAGCCAAGGATCAGTCCCTTGCGCATATCCGATAGGGTTTCACGCTGATCCGCCGAACGCCCCTCGAAGGAATGATCGATACCGTAGTCGCGCCGCAGTTCCTCCAGCGGGCCCTCCTCCAACGCGGCAATGATCAGATTGGCATTGTTGGCGGTGGTATCGACATCGGCGGTGACCTCCACCGCCAACTTGCCGTCGGCGTGCCGCAACACCTCGAAGCCGCGGCGAGAACGCCACTCGGCCACCGCGGTCAGCGGTACCGAGCGGCCGTCCGGCGTGCGCACGTTGAGCCGATAGAGACTGCTCAGGCGGTTACGCTCGGCCTCCGGCAGCCGCACCCGCACCTCCACCTCGTCCGGCCCGTCCTGGAAGATCTGCACCAGCTGGCCGTCGAAGGCGGTACGCAACTGCTGGCCCAGGTCGGCGACGGTCAGGCCCAGGGCCTCGCCGGCGGGCGTCAGCGAATAGATCAGCTGCTCGCGGCCGTAGGCCATATCGTCCTCGACCTCGAGCACGCCATCGATACCGCCGAGGGTCTCCGCCAGATCGATGGCGGCGGATTTGAGCTGCTCCGCGTCAGCGCCGGTGAGGCGGATGGTCAGGTCGCGGCCAGGCGGACCGACCCGGCGCGCGGCGATATTCAGGGACTCGAGTCCAGCTGGCTGTACGATCCGCTCGCGCCAGGCGCGGATAAGCTCGTTGTTGCGCACGGGACGGACATCCGGCTCGGTGAGTTCGATCTGCAAGCCGCCCAGCTGGTCGGCGGCGCCGCCGCCGGCACCCCCACCACCCTTAGACCCATGATAGGCCAGCACAACATTGATCAATTGGCCTTTGTCGAGCTCGCGCTCGGTCTGATACAGCGTCTTTTCCAGGTGTGCGAGGAAGTTGTCAACGGTCGCGCGCGGGGTGCCGGCAACGAAGGTGACGTTGGCGCTGAGGATCTGCGACTCGGGGGTTGGGAAAAACACGAAGCTGACGCGTCCCCCGGCAATGAGCCCAACGGCGACGATCAGCGTCGCCAAGGCGCTCGCCACAGTAACGAAGCGATTGCGGATGGCGACGATCGCGAAGGGCCGGAAGAGACGGTCGCGCAGGTATTCGAAGCCACGATCAAGCCGGGCGCGAACGGACTTGGGCTTAACCTTGTGCGAATGCACGAAGGCATTGCGCAGGTGCCCCGGCAACACCAGGAAGCTCTCCACCAGCGACGCCAGGATCACGCAGATGATCACCAACGGGATGGCACCCAGGATATTGCCGATGCGCCCGCCGACCAGCATCAGCGGCAAAAATGCCGCGATGGTCGTCAGCGATGACGCGATGACCGGCGCCAGCATGCGCCGGGCGCCGCCCTCGGCGGCCAGCAGCGGTGCCTCGCCCATCTGGTAATGGGCCATGGCGTCCTCGCCGACGACGATGGCGTCGTCGACGATGATGCCGAGCGCCATGATCAGCGCAAACAGGCTGATCATGTTGATGCTGCCGCCGGTGAGATACAGGATGAACAGCGTCGCGGCGAAGGACACCGGAATGCCCCAGGCGACCCAGAATGCGACGCGACCGGTCAGGAACAGATACAGGATCAGCACCACCAGCACCAGACCGCCGATGCCATTGCGCACCAGCAACATGATGCGGTCGCGGACCAGTTCCCAAGAGGCGTCGTAGACCGCAATCTCGACCCCCGGCGGCAGCGTAGGACGGGTCTTGTCGAGCCACTGCGCCAGGTTGCGGGCCGCCTCCAGCGTGTCGCCCTGCTCCGAGCGCTGGACGATGATCTCCACTGCCGGTTTGCCGTCGACCGAGACCCCCACGGTGTTGTCGCTCGGCCCGCGCTGGATCTCGGCGATATCGCCTAGATTGACGCGAAGCTCGTTGTCGGTTCGCACCGGCAGCCCGGCAAATTCCAGCGCATCGCGGCGCTTGTCCAGACTCCGCAACTCCCGCGAGCCCTCGCCCCTGCCCACGGAACCCGCGGGAAGGTCGCGGCTGAAGTCCCCGACCCGCCGGCCGATCTCTTGCAGGCTCAGCCCCATCTGCTCGAGTTGCTCGTTGGCCACCTGGATGCCGATCTCCTCGTCCGGAAGGCCCTTGATCTCGATCTTGTCCAGGCCTTGGTCGAGCAATTCGGACTCGAAGCGTCGCGCCAAACCGCGCATCTCGGCCGGATCGTCGAGACCGGTGATCAGCAGCCGGGCCACCTGTTCGTAGCGTGTCAGCAGCGACACCTCGGGCTTCTCGGCGTCCTGCGGGAAGTTACGAAACTCGTCGACAAAGCGGCGCACCTGATCCAGCGCCAGCAACGGGTCGGTCCCCTCCTCGAACTCCATGGTGATGGCCGAGATGCCCTGGCTGGACGTGGAGGTCATCTTATCCAGGTTGTCGACCGTGCGCAGCCGCTGCTCCAGCGGGTTAGTGATACCGTCCTCGATGTCCTCGGCGCTGGCCCCGCTCCAGACCACGCGGACCTGCACGATCTCCAGCTCGAAGGTGGGGAAGAACTGCACATTGAGCCGGTCCAGCGCAAATGCGCCGCTCATGATCATGATGATCATCAGCAGGTTGGCCGCGACTTTGTGATGGGCGAACAGCCCGATCAGGTCGCTGCGATGCTTCATGGGTTCCATCATTGTGCGACCTGCCCCGCTGCGGCGGATGCGTCTGCCGCTGTCTTGGCGAGCGCCGCATCGGCGACCGTCTCCACCCGCAGTCCGTCCATGGCATTCGGCATGTGCGTGGTCACGATCAGATCACCATCTCGCAAGTTGGGCGAATGCACGAGCAACTGCTCATTGCCGTCGTCGTCGACGCGACCGCCAAGGCTATCGACGGTCACGCCGACCATACGACCGTCCACTAGCTTGTAGAGACGGTCGCCACCGTAGACGGCGCGAAACGGCACGGCGACAGTATCCTCTCGCGGTGGACGCTCCAGACGCAGAGTCAACATCTGACCGAGGCGCAGCAAACCCGGATCATCGACCACGCGGAACAGACCGTCGACGCCGCTGGGGTCGGCTTCACCAGCGAGCCGATCGAGCCGCAGCGCGATGCGGGCGTCACCCACATGGGCGATGGCCTCTAGCGGCGCCTCGCCGCTGAGACCGTCGATGAGCTCGGCCTGATACGGGGCCGGGATGCGCGCACGCACCTCCAGGCTGTCGAGTGCGTACAGCTGTAACAACACGGCACCTTTCGACACCTGGTCGCCGGCGGTCACCTGGACCCCGCTAACGACGCCGTCGTAGGGTGCGCGGATGGTCGCGCGGTCAAACTCCAGCTTGAGTTCGTCCAGCCGGGCGCGGGCGCTGGCAAGGCGCGACTCCAACGCACTCAGACGGCTCGGATGGTCGGCCAGACCCATTTCGCGATTACTGACCGTTAGTGCCTGCTGCGCCTCGGCCTGCTCGGCTTCATCTAGGGCCTGCTCGGCGCCGACCTTCTGCGTCTTCAGCTTCTGCTGGCGGGCAACGGAATTGCGCGAAATCTCCAGCAGGCGCTGTTCCTGCTCCAGCGCCCGCTTGTCGGTCTCGTAGCGGTTCCGTTCGCTCGCGATATCGGCCTCCAGAACCGCGATTTCGGCCTCCTGCTGGTGGATTCTTGGCAGAAAGTCGCGCTCATCGAGCCGCAGCAGGATCTGGCCTGCTGTCACGACGTCGCCATCGCGCACCGCCACCTGGTCGACCCAAGCCACGGCGGAAGCCGCCGCCCGCAACAGATCGGGGGTCTCGACACGCCCGTAAAGCTCCAATTCGGGGGCAAGCCTGCCCGGCTCGGCCTGCGCAACCTCGACCCGCCAGATACGCTCCTGTACCTGCGGTGGTTCTTGCTCCGGCTTGGTCGCCTTGAGCATGCGGAAGACGCCGACGGCAACGGCGAGGATCAGGATGGGCAAGAGGACTTTTAACGCAGTGCGCACGCGAGATATCCATAGTGGGTTGTGTTAGTTCGCCGGGCCGCGCTCGATCTCAACCTTTGAGCATCATGGGGCGGCCGCCGGACGCGCCGACCGGGACCCCGTCGGCATCGCGCGCCGAGTTGGTCGGCAACGGTCTACCGGTGGAGATGTATGGTCGGGGTGACGCGCGAGAATGGCAACGACAAGCGTCATCGGCGGTGAGTCGCAGGGCTTTACGGCCCCAGCCGGCCAACCGACCGCACCAGCAACGGGCCTTTCGCGGCGTCGATTATCCGCAACAACGACAGGGCTGATCCCCGACCGACGGTCCTACTCGCTCGCGGGATGGTCTGTTCCTAGCGTGCGCGATGGCATAGACTGAGCGGGACCTAGGGTTTTCACTTCGAGATGCCGACAGCGCCTGCACGCCCCTGTGGAACGCGTTCGAAGCCGCTTGATCGCGGCCAAATCGGCGCATCTAAATAGTCATCGTTGATCGGTATCCTGTTGGTTGGGATCGGTCGCTCCAGGCGACAAACACAACCGCTAAGGCTCTTTTGACCGATGTATATCCGACGTGCAGCGGATACTTGGCCGACCACAACGCATGACCGACCGAAACGCGAGCAGCCCTATCTTAGCCCGCCGAGGTGCAAGGAAATGTTCATTAAGCCCGGGTCAATTCTGCTATGCATCAGCGATCTGCCCGTGGGGATCTCGATAAAGGATTTGAAGACATTCGTGCTTGGCGGTATCGACGCGCTCCGCGGCCGGTCGCTTCGTATGTCCCCCGCCATATCCAATTGCACTATCCTGCGTCTGACTCATCCCCACACCGGCGCCGTCAGCCACCAGGGATTGGTCGCCGTCCAGCCCGCCAGGCTCGCGCTCGACCTCATCGAGCCACTGCGGCGGATACCCCTGCGGGGCGCCTCGGTGCGTGTTTGCCGGTATCGGCACAGCTCGTTCGAAGTCGGGCTCGCGGGTGAGACCAAGTCCATTGGCGATCTGCTCGGCATCAGCGACGCTGACAACGTCGCCGAGGCTCCAGCCTGCAGGCTCGATCTGGTCGTTCATACAGGCGATCCGATTGGACAGCCTGCCGACCCATCCATCAGCGCACCGATCGTCCGACCCAGCATCCAGCGCGTCAGCAACACCGAGGCACCGCAGACCAACCCGCACGAGGCCGGACAGCGGCCAGACACTGGCGGCGCATTTGCCCACTGAAGCCCTTTACCAACGCTCACCCCGCTCGCCGTCGCGCCTGCTCATTGCCCTCGACGATGGCCATCAAGAGCCGCTGCATCAGCTGGCGGCTCTGCGCCGTTATGCCGGGGCACTGCGATTCCCGGGGTCCGGCGACGTTCAGCACACGCACACCCTGATTTCGTAACCAAGCGCGGATTTCATCGACGGTCGCCAACGCATTCAGATCAGTCTGGTTGAGATCAATCTGAAGCAGCGGCCGACCGAGCCGCGATGCGACCTGGGCCGTCAGCGCGGTGCCGCCCGCAAGCTCGCCCCGATGTAGGATCAACGTCGCGTCCGCATCGCGTATGTTCCACTCGGTGCGCTGCGCCGGCTCGGCCGCGGGCGTTTCAACGAGCGGAAAGCGGGCATCGAGCACGCCATCCTCGGCCAACCGGCCGCGGGGACACCAGCCGCCGGCGCCGATGCCGGCACTTTCTGGCAACGCGAGCACCGCCTCCAGCGCCCCGCGGTCGACACCGGTCTGGCCGCCGGAGCGCACCTCGATCAGAGGCACGGGTTTGCGACGATGCAGGGCCGCGATCAGTTCGCGATCGCGGCGCGCGAAGTAGGTGTCTTCTTCAGCCCGTTCCTTAAGCCGAAGCTTGTCAGGGAAGGTGGTCAACGGAATCTCCCGATGCACGATGGATTGCGAGACTCGAGCACCTCGCAACTTTCCGACCCGTCAGGGGCCAATTAACGCTGTGCCAGCACGATCGCTCGCACCGGTGCCGGATGCCCCTCAGCGGTCCGCGCTGGATCGGCCGGGTCGAGGAAGTCGGACAAGGACTGGAAGCGCATCCAGTCCGTCGCGCGCTGCTCCGCCGTGGTGGTGGAGGTCAGGTCCAGTACCCGCACCTGCCGCAGCCCGGCAGCCCGCAACCAGCCACACAGGGCATCCGGCGTCGGGATCGCATGGACATTACGCATCTTGGCGTAGCGTCCGCTGGGCACCAACACCCGCCGACCAGGCTCGTCGAGCACCAGGGTCTCAAGCACCAACTCGCCGCCCGGCCGCAGCAACCGACGCAACGTCGCAAGGTGCGTGGCGGCATCCCGACGATGGTACAGCACGCCCATCGAGAACACCGTATCGAAGCCGGTCAGATCATCAGGCAAATCATCATCGGCCAGCGGCAGCACTGCCAGGCGCGGGTCAGCAATGAACTGGTTTACAGCGAGAAACTGCAGCACGAAGCGCAGCGTGGGATCGATACCAAGCACCAACCGGGCACCGGCGCCGAGGGCGCGGTAGGCGTAGTAACCATTGCCGCAACCGACGTCGAGCAGCAAACGGTCTTGCAGTGGCGCAATCCCATCGGCGAGCCTGGCCCATTTCCAATCCGAGCGCCATTCTGCGTCGATGTTCACGCCATACAAGCAAAATGGGCCCTTACGCCAGGGATGAAAGGCGTCGAGCAGACGCGCCAGTTGATGGCGCGCGGCGTCGTTCAGCGGCGATGAGGTCTCCACACTGACGCACGGGGTGCGCAGATCGATGGCCGCGGGGACGATGCGCGGCAAGGCGTCCAGTACCGCCATCCACGCTGGCAGATCGCCGTTGCACTGCGGATCCAGACGCGCGTCGCTGAGCCGCCGCAGGCGTTCCACCCAAGGCGCCAGGTGCGACGCCGAGAGCCTCTCGAAAAACGGCTCAAAGCGCCGCGACAGGTCCATCAGCGGCGCCGCCACGCTCATGGCCACGCCAACCAGCCTACGAAATTCAGGCACTGAAACCAGCGCTCGCTGCGCGCGAAACCGGCCTCGGACAGCCGCGCCTCGTGGACCTCGATGCTGTCCGGCAGCAGCACCTGCTCCAGCGCCGCGCGCTTTCGGCTGATCTCGAGTTCGCTGTAGCCATGCGCGCGCTTGAAGTCCGTGTGCAAGCCGTGCATGAGCTCCGACACGGCAACGTCGGGCCAATCCACTTTCTCCACCAGAATCAGCACGCCGCCCGGTGCAAGCCCGGCATGAATACGCTGCAACAGCGCGAGCCGCCGGGCGCGGGGCAGGAATTGCAGCGTGAGATTGAGCAGTACGATGTCTACATCGGCAATGGCGACCGCGCTGGCATCCGCACAGCTGGGCTCGACCCGTCCGCTGACCACGGCATCGGACAATCGGCGGCGTAGCTCGTCGATCATCGCCGGTGCATTGTCCACCGCGAGGATGCGCAGATCCGGGTCCGGAACCCGCGCCAGAATGCTGGCGCTGGCGGCACCCAGCGAACACCCCAGATCTAGCACCCGCGCGGCAGGGCGGGCATGGCGAGCGGCGACCAGGCCGATCAGCCGGATCAACTCGCGGTAGCAGGGGACCGAGCGATCGAGCATGTCGGCGAAGACGCGCGCGACACGCTGGTCGAAGACGAAATCAGACGCTGGCGCATCAGCACCGGCGAACAGCCGATCGGGCTGCCAATCATACGACCGGTCCTTCTGCTGGTCATGCTGCCCGTCGATCATCGCTCAAGGCCCCGAAGACAGGCGCGGCGGCGCCGTGAAACGACGTAATCTGACTGAATCCTCAAAAACATTGCTACAACTTTTGCCCATCATTGTTAGGATTAACGGTTAGACACCACACAAGGGCGCGCGCGCCAAGGGGGAAAAACAATGAGTGCGATCAACGCCGACGTCGTCCTCGAGGACGAAACCGACATCGAAGCTATCGACACCGAGCTGCCGCCAACCGTCGTAGAGGCTGACCTGGACGACCCCTCGCTGTACATGAACCGCGAGCTAACCTGGCTCGCGTTCAACCAGCGCGTGCTGCATGAGGCGGAAGACCCGCGCACACCGTTGCTGGAGCGGGTCAAGTTCCTGGCCATCGTCAGCAACAACCTCGACGAATTCTTCATGAAGCGCATCGGCGGGCTCAAGCAGCAAATCGCCGCCGGCGTACATACCGCTACTGTCGACGGCCGCACACCGGGGCAGCAGGTGGTCGAGTGCCGCGAGGTGCTGGCGACCATGCAACGCGATCAGGAGCGTATCTTCAACGATCTGATGCGCGAACTCGAGGACCACGACATTCGCCTCGTGACCATCGACGCGCTGCCCGCGGACGCCCGCGGACGCCTGCGCGAACACTTCCGGACCGACATCTTCCCGATGGTCACGCCGCTGGCGATGGACCCGGCGCACCCGTTCCCGTTCATCTCCAATCTGGCGCTGAACCTGTTGGTCACCCTGCGCTACCCCGGCGGCGGCGAGAGCTACATGGCGCGCGTCAAGGTGCCGGTCAGCAAGGATGTCTCCAAGCGCCTGATCCAGGTCGACGGCGTCAACACCTTCGTCACGCTCGATGACCTGATCATCAACAACCTCGACATGCTGTTCCCCGGCATGGAGATCGAGAGCTGCGAACTGTTCCGGGTCACCCGCAACGCCATCGTCGAACCCGAGGCGGAGGCCGCCAGCGACCTGCTGGAACTGATCGAGACCGAGCTGCGCGAGCGCCACTTCGCACCGATCGTGCGGCTCGAGGTACAGGCCGGCATGGACCCGGTGCACCGCGGCATGCTCGCCGCCGAACTTGGCCTGAACGAGGGTGAGGACGTCGACGAGGTCGCCGGCATGATGGCCAAGCGCGATCTGTTCGAGTTGGCCGGACTCGACTTCCCGGACCTGCACGACAAGCCCCATCGCCCCGGCGATCATCCACTACTCGGCAACGACCGGCGTAACATCTTCCACATCATCCGCGAAAACGGGCCGCTGCTGCTGCAGCACCCCTACGAATCGTTTGCGACCACGGTCGAGCGTTTCCTGTCCAGTGCCGCCAAGGACCCGAAGGTGCTGGCCATCAAGATGACGCTCTACCGCACCTCCGGCGGCGCGATCCTCGACTACCTGATCAAGGCCGCGCAAAACGGCAAGCAGGTTGCGGTCATGGTCGAACTCAAGGCGCGCTTCGACGAGGCCGCCAACATCGGTTGGGCCAGACGGCTTGAAGCGGAAGGCATCCACGTCACCTATGGCGTGCTCGGCCTGAAGACCCACTGCAAGCTCATCTTCGTGGTGCGCCGCGACTACGCCCAATTGCGCCGCTACTACCACATCGGCACCGGCAACTACCACGGCGGCACCGCTAAGCTCTACACCGACCTTGGCATGCTTGGCTGCGACGAGGAGATCGGAGCCGACCTGACCGAATTGTTCAACTACCTCACCGGCTACTCGCCACCGCCGAGCTACCGCAAGATTCTAGCGGCGCCCTACACCCTCAAGCGCGGCATCCTGCAGAAGATCGAGCGCGAGATCAGCCTGCACGAAAAAGACGGCGGCGGCCTGATCCAGATGAAGATGAACGCGCTGGAAGACCCGGACATCGTCCGTGCGCTCTACAGGGCCAGCCGCGCCGGCGTCAAGGTAGACCTGATCGTACGCGACACCTGCCGCTTCCGCCCCGGCATCCCCGGTCTGTCGGAGAAGGCCCGCGTGGTCAGCATCGTCGGGCGCTTCCTCGAACACGCACGCATCCTGTACTTCAGGAACGGCGGGGACGAGGAATATTACATCGGCTCGGCAGACATGATGGGCCGCAACCTCGAGAGCCGCGTCGAGGTGCACGCACCAGTGGAGAACCCGGAGCTACGCCAGGAATTGCGGCTGATCCTCGACGTGCAATTCGCCGACCAGCGCTCCGCGTGGGACATGCAGCCGGACGGTACCTACGTGCAGCGGGTCCCTGAGGAGGAAAGTGCCAAGGGCGCCCAAGAGACCCTCATCGGCGTCGCCGAAAAGCGCCTGGCCGCGGCTGCTAAGCATAAGGAGAAGACGCTGCGCTCGCGGCTGCTGAGCCATTTCGAGCATCGACTGGCCACCAAGGCCTAAGGCGACCCAAGCAGTGGCCTCAGACAACGAAGCCTCTGCGCATGATTCAGGTGTAGATCGTCGAGGATGACGCGGCTATCCGCACTGTCGTCGCCGATGCAGTAGGCCAGCAAGGAAGAAGGCCTGCTGCAGGCTCGCGGCAACGCGGAGTTGGTCGAGCTGCCGCGGGCGCAAACACCGGACCACGCACCCAGACTGGCAAAGTCCCAGCATCGCCGCAAAGTCGCGAGGGCGAACGGCCGTGCGCAATCTCCGTTTCCGCCGTGCGCCGGGCAGGTACTGGCTGCTGGCGATGCTGACCGCATTCTGTGTCGGCGCCCATGCCGCTGGCATCGCGCCGGATGACGAGTCCCAGCCCCGCGCCGTCGACGCATCTGCAAGCGCGATCCGGGTACTGACCTGGAACGTACTGGAGCCTTCCCCGCTGGACCGACTGCTGGGGTTTGTGTTCGAGCCCCAGGCCACGCGCGGGCGCGGGCGCTGCTGCGGCAGGCGAAGGCGCTGGACCCGGACATCGTCGCGTTGCAGGAAGTGACCTTCGTGCAGGACCGCCTGCCGAGCCGCGGGCTCACGCTCTGGCTGGGAGACTTCAACTTCGGCGACCAGGACCCCGAGGCAGCCCAACTCGCCGGCTTGACCGATGCCTGGACCCAGCTGCGCCGAGACGAGGCGGGCCATACCTATGACCTGGAGTCTAACCCCCTGGCCCGCGAGCACGCCTTCGCGGCGGAGCCGAGCCGGCGGGTCGACCGCATCCTCAGCACCCAGCGGCTGGTCCCCATCGCGGTCGGCCTGACGGGCAAGGGACAATCCGATCCGCCCTCCGACCACGACGGCCTCTGGGCCGACCTGGTCCCGTCCACCGAGTCCTTAGCGGCAATCGTTCGATCACCGCCAACACGGCGCTCCGACTCGCGCCCGGTTCTTCAACACCACGGCCCAGTCGACCCTGCCGGCTAGAAACGAGTCGCCCCCCTGTCCCGGCAAGTTAAGGAATGATCAGGCGCATCCCGAGGACGAGATCATCGGGGGTTGCCAGCTGGTCGCGGTTGGCCTCGAAGATCCGCGGCCAAGCGCTGGCGTCGCCGTAGACGACGGCGCTGATGCGGGACAGGGTGTCGTCGGCACGTACCTGATAGACCACGGGGGCAAGGCTCCCGGCGTGGCTGTCAACGGCATCGGAGCGGCCGCTGGTTGACGTGTCGAAGTCGCCGGGCTTGGCGGTTGGGTCGCTGGAGGCGCTGATCCGAACCGCCTGGGCCTCGCTACCCGAGAGCAGGCTATCAAGCTCCACTACCCGCTGCATGGCTTCCGTCTGACGCTCACGGGCGGTGGCGAGGTCGCGGGTTAAGCGTTCGTTCTCGGTGGTCACCCGCATGTGGGCCTCTTCGAGAGCGGCATAAAGCTTCTCCGCCTTGTCGGCGCGCATCAACGCCTCGTCGGCGGCCTGCCGGCGCTGGCGTAGCCTGGCGTCGAGCTCCGCGCTCTGCTCGCGGGCGACGGCGGCATCGGCTAATGCGTCGAGGCGCAGCTTGTGGGCCTGTGCAAATTGGTCGACCAGTAGCCCCAGCCTTCGCTCAGAGACGGCCAGTTCGGCGCGCAGGCGGGCATTCTCGTCCACCAACGCGACCCCGTCAGCGCCCTGCCCTGCACGTTCGCCGGCCGACTCCGTACCAAGACCCAATTTGTCCGCCAGGCGCGCCAATAGTGCGGTCTGTTTTTCGATCTGCCGCGAGAGGGCCTTGAAAGCCTCACTTTGACGCAGCCGCTCGGTGAGCTTCGTATTCTCGCGGGACAGCCGTAGTCGCGCCTGCTCCGAGGATTGGTACAGGGCTTCCAGCTGCGCGATACGATCTGCCGGAGCGTCGGGCGCATTCGTACCGGCGCCATCGCTCGGCCCCACGTCTGCCTCGGCGCCTGCGATTCCGGCGAGGCCGATCATGACCAGGAAGACTGCACACAGCAGCAACTGCTTACAGGTCGACTTGGCGGCGATCTGCCGGTTTGATTGCGTTCTGGCAGCATGATGGTTTGCATTCATCCGCGTCGTCACCCGGACTAAAGTTGATAGATGGCCCCGCGCCTATCCACGTACCGCAATCGAGCTAGGTCGCAAAGCGGGTGGCCAGCCTACCCAGCAGCTGCGATGCGCCGACGCGCATCGCCCCGAGCAGCCTCTCCAGTGGGCGCTTACGGGTCTTGTAGCGCAATTTGAACAACTCCGCATCATCGCGCGCCGACAGCAGATAATCGTCGCTGGTCTGGAGCGCGTCCACCAACCCAAGCGCCAGTGCTTGCTCGCCGTGCCAGTATTCACCGGTGGCGACCCGGTCCACGTCCAGGTCCTTACGGTACTCCCGAATGAAGGCCTTGAACAATTGGTGCGTTTCCTCGAGCTGTTCCTGCAGCTTGGCGCGGCCCTCGTCAGTATTCTCGCCGAACAGGGTTAGGGTGCGCTTGTGCTCACCCGCGGTATGTAGCTCGAAGTCGACCCCGTTACGCTCAAGCAGGCGATGGAAGTTGGGCAGTTCGGCGAGCACACCGATGGAGCCGATGACGGCGAACGGGGCGGCGATGATGCGGTTGGCGACGCAGGCCATCAGGTAACCGCCGCTGGCGGCGACCTTGTCGACGGCGACGGTGAGGGGAATATTGCGTTGGCGCAGGCGCAGCAGCTGCGACGCCGCGAGCCCGTGCTCGTGCACGGCGCCGCCGGCGTTGTCGATGCGCACCAGCACCTGGTCTTCGGCGCCGGCCTCGATCAGCAGCGCCGAGACCATCTCGCGCAGACCGCCGACCTCGCTGGCCATGATGTCACCGTGGAAGTCGATGACAAAGATGCGCTTCAGGGCCTTCTCCTCGGCCTTGACGCGCTGCTTCTCGGCCTTACGCTCCGCCTTGGCGGCCTTTTTGTAGACCTTGGGCGGCAGCGTCGCGCATTTGATGGTGTCGGCCATGTCCGCGTAGCGGTCGTTGAGGCTGATCACCTCCAAGTGGCCACCGTCTTCATCCCCGGCGCCGCCAGCGTGCTGGCGGGCGCGCACCAGCGCGAGCGCGAACAGTCCAAAAAAGGCCAGAATAGTCAGGGCTTTTGCGGCAAATAGTGCGTAGTCGATCAGGGCTTCGATCAAGCGAAAACTCCTTGTCGGCCGAGAAGCGATCAGGCTTCCACGGCCTAAATGGCGATGGGGGCGCGAATGGCCGGGTGGGGATCGTAGTCGGTGAACGCGAAGTCGTCGAGTTCGTAGTCGAACAGGGTCGGTGGACGCCGGCGGATCACAAGCCGCGGCAGCGGCCGGGGCTCGCGTCGCAGTTGCGCAAAGACGATGTCGTCGGTGAGATGGTTACGATACAGGTGCAGATCACCAAACGTGTGTACAAACTCACCGACATCCAGATCGCACTGCTGCGCCAGCATGTGCGTCAGCAGGGCATAGCTGGCGATATTGAACGGCACGCCGAGGAACAGATCCGCGCTGCGCTGGTAGAGCTGGCAAGACAGACACCCGTCCTGAACATAGAACTGGAACAAGCAGTGGCAGGGCGCAAGCGCCATGCGCCCAGCGGCGGCATTTTCCGCAGGCGAGAGGCCGGACAGCGGCAGGTCGGCCGGGTTCCAGGCCGACACCACCAGGCGGCGTGAGTCCGGGTCGCCGCGAATACTATCGACCACCTGGCTGATCTGATCGATCACGCCGCCATCCGGCGTCCGCCAGCTCCGCCATTGGGCGCCGTAGATCGGCCCGAGATCGCCGTTCGGTGCCGCCCACTCGTCCCAGATGGTCACGCCACGCGCATTCAGCCAGTGATTGTCGGTGGAGCCGGACAGGAACCACAGCAGTTCCTGGATCACGCTGCGCAGATGAATCCGCTTGGTCGTGAGCAGTGGAAAGCCCGCCTTGAGATCGATCCGCAGTTGCCGACCGAACACCGAACGCGTGCCGACACCGGTGCGATCGGCCTTGTCGCCGCCGTTGTCGACGACGTCCTGCAGGAGCGCGAGATAGTCATGCATTGGTTGGTTCGTATGGCGAAGGAAAAGCGAGTCGCAAGTAGCTAGCCGCTCGTCACTGCTTCACCGGCTTGAGCAGCAATGATTTCCCCTGCATCTGCTCCGGCTGCGGCAGACCCATGAGCGCGAGCACGGTAGGGGCGATGTCTTCGATACCGCGGCCAATCGACAGGGTCCAGGGGATTTCGTCGATCACCAGACAAGGCACAGGATAGACCGTATGGCGGGTATGCGGCTCGCCGGTGATCGGGTCCACCATCTCGTCGCAGTTGCCGTGGTCGGCGGTCAACAGTACCGAGAAGCCGCTGGCCTGGGCAGCCTCGATGACGCGGCCGACCTCGCGGTCGAGCGTCCGCACCGCCTCGATCACGGCCTCGCGCACCGCGGTGTGGCCGACCATGTCGCCGTTGGCGAAGTTGACGACGATAAAGGCGTAGGCATCGCTCTCGATCGCCGCGATGACCGCGTCGGCGACCTCGCGGGCGCTCATCTCCGGCTGCAGGTCGTAGGTGGCAACCTTCGGCGACGGGATCAGGCAACGTTCTTCGGCGGGATACGGATCGCTGCGCCCGCCGTTGAAGAAGAAGGTCACGTGCGCATACTTTTCGGTCTCGGCGCAGTGGAACTGCGGCAGACCCGCATCGCTGAGGATCGCGCCGAGGGTCACCGGCGGCATTTCATGATCGAACGCGAACGGCAAGCCGTACCACTGGTCGTATTCCATCATGCAGGAGACCTGCGCGGACTTGAAGCCGCCACGGTCGAAGGCGTCGAAATCCCGTTGGAACAGGGCCGAGACGATCTGCCGCGGCCGGTCCTTACGAAAGTTGAAGAACAGCACGACATCGCCGTCGCGAATCTGCTCGCCGCCATCAATGAGGGTGGGCGTGATGAATTCGTCGTCTTCGCCGGCGGCATAGGCTTGCTCGATGGCGTCCAGTGCCGAACCAGCGCGCCTTCCCTGTCCGTGGACGAAGGCGTCGAAGGCAAGCTTGGTACGATCCCAGCGCTGATCGCGATCCATCGCGTAGTAGCGCCCGGAAACGCTCGAGTAACAACCACCCGCCGCCGCCAACGCCTCGTTGACGGCGCCTAGGTAGGTCTTGGCCGAACGCGGTGCGGTGTCGCGACCGTCGGTGATCATATGCACGGCGGGTTTGGCGCCGTTGTACTTCGCGAGCTTGATCAGCGCGGTGAGGTGGCGCACGTGGCTGTGCACGCCGCCATCGGATACCAGCCCCATCAGATGCAGCGGCCGGCCCAGTTCCGCGGCGCGGCGCGCAGCGTTCACCAGGACCTTGTTGTCGAAAAAGCTGTGGTCGGCGAGCGCATCGTCGATCAACACCAGATCTTGCCGCACGACGCAACCGGAACCCAGCGTCATATGGCCGACCTCGGAATTGCCCATCTGCCCATCAGGCAAACCGACGGCGCGGGCCGAGGCCTGCAGCACGGTGTGCGGATTGCTGCCGAACAGCCGGTCGAAATTGGGCGTCTCGGCGATGAAGACGGCATTGTTCGTCTTCGCCGGGTTGGCGCCGAAGCCGTCCATGATAATCAGGACCACCGGCCGGCGCGGTACCTTGAAGCCCTTGCCCATTGCGTCACCTCCGCGGTTTTTCCGCGTCTGCAGTCAGGTTGCGATCAGTTTACCCGCTCATGCTCAGGAAGTGCGGGCCATTGCCGTTAACTCACGCCAATGGCCAGACCGGAACCACCGCCAGCAGTACCACCGAAATTAAGCCAGCGGCAGGCGTGTCACCGCGGGCAAGGGTATAGCCGACCGAGGATACCCGGCACCACTTGCTCCGCCGGCGCGCTGCGATCCGACTGACGCCGGAGCTCGCCGATCACCTGAAGCATGGCTTCATCGATTGACACGGATGCCGGCATACACCAAGGCTCGATGGCCAGGTTCGGTCGGGTCAGCTTGCAGTCACAAGGCACCGCGTACCATTCGCACAGCGCGGAATCGACACCAGTATTGCCTTCGGCGACGCCGCGCTCGCAGGCTGCCAGCAGCTCATTCACGGTCGGGCCGGCGCGTGCGCCGGTGGTGGGCATCAGCAGCATGGCGAGCGCACTCAGCGAGCATAGCGCGACCCACGCAAGCACCCCACGCGCAGCGGCAATGGCCGCACGCGAGGACTGAAGGGAAATCGACATCGGCAATCCTCGGCAATTTCTGTCGCGCAGGTATCGCAAAATCGGCGCGAACTTCTGCTGTATCTTGCATCGATTCTGCGTGTAACGCAGCGGCTCTGCAACCGGACCCCGCAGCGGTGCACGAGAAAAGTGCATGGCAACAGCCGAGCGCACTGGCTTGCTGCACCGAGCCTGAGCAAGACGTACAGTAGCGGTTTATGATGTAAGGTCGGCGCGGATTCGATGATGGCGACCTCACCGCGATATCCGCGCCAAGAAAGCCGGCTCTAAAGTGAGACAATTACGGCGCGACAAAGCGCCCGGAGGAGAGATGCCCGACAGAATCATCGCTTTCGTCATGGCCGGTGGCCAAGGCTCCCGCCTACAGCCCCTAACCGCCGCTCGCTCCAAGCCGTCGGTACCCTTCGGCTCGCGTTACCGCCTCGTGGACTTCGTACTGAGCAACCTGGTCAACTCGCAGATTCGCACGATCTACTTGCTGGTGCAGTACAAATCCCAGTCGTTGATCGAACACGTCCGAAAAGCGTGGACGATATCACCGCTGCTCAAGGACCAATTCATCAGCGTGGTACCGCCACAGATGCGCTATGGCGAATCCTGGTTCCAAGGCACGGCGGATGCGGTGAACCAGAACCTAAACCTGATCGAGGAACATGCCCCTGATTACGTAGTGGTGTTCGGCGCCGACCACATCTACCGCATGGACATCCAGCAGATGGTGGACTTCCACAAGGAGCGCGAGGCCGATGTCACCATCGCCGCGCTGCCGGTGCCACTGGAAGACGCCAAGAGCTTCGGCGTCATTGCCGCGGGCAACGACGGCCGCATCGAGGCGTTCCAGGAAAAGCCCGCCAACCCATCGCCGCTGCCGGATAACCCGTTTTGCGCCTACGCGTCCATGGGTAATTACGTCTTTAGCACCAAGGTGCTGATCGAAGCCCTGGAAGCATCGCAGCAAGCCGGAGAAACCGACTTCGGTCAGCACGTGCTGCCGCGGCTACTGGCAAGCGGGCACCGGTTATTTGCCTATGACTTCGCCAGCAACGTGATCCCCGGCATCAAGCCCTACGAGGCCAAGATGTACTGGCGCGACGTCGGTAACATCGACGCCTATTTCAACGCCCATAAGGACGTGCTCGGCGCCGAGCCCGTGTTCGATGCCTTTAATCCCGATTGGCCCATCTACTCGAGCAACTATCAGGGGCCGGTGGCCCGGGTGCTCGGCGCGCAACTCAACGACGCGTTGCTCGGCGCCGCGACCGTGGTCCATGAGAACGCCCAGATCTCAAACTCCATCATTCGCCGCGAGGCAGTGATCGAAGAGGATGTCGTCATGGAAGACTGCATCGTGATGGACTACGTGCGCGTCTGCAAGGGATCGCGTCTGCGTCGCGTCATCATCGACCGACACAACATTATCGAGGCCGGCAGCGTGATTGGCTTCGATCGGGAGGCCGATAGCAAGCTTTACACGGTGACCGCTGGCGGCGTCACCGTCGTGCCAGCAGGCAAACCAAACGTCTTCGCGCGCATCGGCGGCTACGGCGGCAGTTACTCGGAATAAGTTTGCTTCTTAGTTGTCCTGATCCCGCCGCGGAATGGTCTCAGGATCGGCGGTGATCGGACGATAGATCTCGACCCGGTCGCCGTCTTTGATCTTGGCTTCCAGCTTGGTGAGCTTGCCGAAGACACCGACGCGCTGAGTCTCCAGATCGATCTCCGGATACTGCTTCAGCAACCCGGAATGCTCGATGGCCTCGCGCACCGAACTCCCGTCCGGCACATCGAGTTTGAGCCAAGTGCGTTTGAATTTGTCCGCGTAAGCGACGCCGATATGCATGAGGGCTCCGGTGGGGTCTGTGGGTTTAGGTCTAAAGTTCAGTAAATCGAGCTGCTAGCGCGGCGATGCCTGAGACCGACAACCGTGCTGCGCTCAGGCGACGGCACCCTGGCCCTCGGCGCTCGGCCCTTGGCCCTGCGCCGCCAGGCGCTTGTCCGCCAGGCGACGGTCCAGCACGCGTTTGCCGGCCAACAATACGCCGAGGGCGATGAAGCCACCGGGCGGCAGCATCATGAGCAGAAAGCCCCGGTAATCCGGGATCAGCGTCAGCTCCAGAAAGCCCATCGCATCGCCGAGCAGCATCGAGGCATTGGCAAACAGGGTGCCGGAACCGATGATCTCGCGCATGGCGCCCACCGCCACCAGCACCAGCGTGAAGCCCACGCCCATCATCAGTCCGTCGAACGCCGCCGGCAGCGCCCGGTTGCGGAACGCGAAGGACTCGGCACGGCCAAGGATGGCGCAGTTGGTCACGATCAGCGGGATAAACAGGCCGAGCACCTTGTGCAGGTCGTGCATCCAGGCATTCATGGCCAGGTCCACCAGCGTCACCAGCGTGGCGATGATCAGCACGAACACAGGGATGCGCACCTGCGGTGTAATGATGCCCCGCAGCACCGAGACCAAGAACCCGGACTGCACCAGCACGAAGGTGGTCGCAAGCCCGAGCCCGAGCCCATTGGTCGCGGTGCCGGTGACCGCCAGCAGCGGGCACAGCGCCAACGCCTGCGCCAGCACCACGTTGTTGTCCCAGATACCGTCTTTGGCGATCCGCGCCCAGTCGGTCTTGGGTGTCTGCAGGTCTTTGTCGGTGGTGGCCATGGTTTTGACTAAGTCTTACGTTTTCAGCTTGACGCTTTCAGTTTTCCGGGTGCGTCCGTTCTGTTTCGGCGCTGGTCCAGTCATCACTGCTGCTGGTCATCAATGGCCGCTGCTTCAGTCACTACTGCGTTTGCAGTCAGCGTATCGCGCCGGGCCTCGAACAGCTCCAGCCCGCCCTTCACCGCCTTGACCACGGCTCGCGGGGTGATGGTGGCGCCACTAAACTGGTCATAGAGCCCGCCGTCTTTCTTCACTGCCCAGCCATCTGGTGCTGGGTCCTTGAGCGAGCGTCCGTCGAAGGACAGGATCCAGTCGTTGCGGGCCACCTCGATCTTGTCGCCAAGACCCGGCGTCTCGGCGTGGCCCAACACGCGCGCACCGAGTATGCGGCCGTCGACGCCGATGCCGAGCAACACGCGTATCGGCCCGGCGTAACCCTGGCCCGTGACCTCGAACGCGACCGCCTTGACCTCCAGTCCCTGCAAGGCGCGGTAGATAGTCAGGGTCCCGTCCGCTTCAGTCGCGTCAGGCCCCAGGCTCAGGGTATTGGCCAGCAGGTCGTTGTCGTGCATCGCTGGCGGGATAACCTGCGCCAACGACGCGAGCAGGTCCTCTGCCTTGCGCTCGACGATGGCGTCGCGGGTGGCAATGTCGCCCATCACCAGCAGCGCCGCGGCCACTAGCGAGAAGCCCCCAAGCAGTCCGGCCTGATAGCCGACGCGCTGGCGATAGGTCGGGTTGGCGACGGTATTCATCGTACCTTCTCCGCGGACGTGGCCGTTTGCTCGCCATACTCGATCGGTTTGCCGCGGCGATCACGGCCGTAGATGCGCGGTTTGAGATAGTGATCGATCATTGGCGTGCAGGCATTCATCAGCAGGATCGCGAAGCCGATACCCTCGGGATAGCCACCCCAGGTGCGGATCGCATAGACCAGCAGGCCGACACCAGCCCCAAACAGCAGTTGTCCTCGGAGCGAGACCGGCGATGTTACCGGGTCGGTGGCGATGAAAAAGGCGCACAGCATGGTCGCACCGGATAGCAGATGCACCAATGCGTTCGGGTAGCGATCGGGCTCGATCAGGCTCATCAGCGTTGCGAGTGCCGCCATCGTGGCAAGCATCGCGGTGGGGATCTGCCAACCGATGACCCGCTTGTAGATCAGAAACAGCCCACCAAGCAGCAGCAGCAGCGCGGAGGTCTCGCCGAGGCTGCCTGGCACGAAACCGAGCAGCGCATCGATCGGATCGAACACCTGCGCCAACACCTCGCTCAACGGCGCGCCCAAACCCAGTTCGGTGCGAACGTGGCCCAGGATCGAGGCCCCGGTCATGGCATCGTAGGACTGCCCGCCGAAGGTAATCGCAAGCCCCTGAAGAAAGCCCGGCGCATCCGCGGAAAAGAGCGGCTGCGGCGCCAGGAAACGCGTCATCTCCAGCGGAAACGAGATCAACAGCGCCACCCGTGCGACCATGGCCGGGTTGAACAGATTCTGGCCGATGCCACCAAACAATTGCTTACCCAGCACCACGGCCAGAAAGCCGCCGACGACCCCGATCCACCAGGGTGCCCAGGGCGGCAGTGTCATCGCCACCAGCCAGGCCGTCAGCAGCGCCGAACCGTCCATCAGCGACGCACGGACCGGTTTGCCGGCGACGATCAGGGACAACGCCTCGAAGCCGACCGTGGCGCCAAGCGTGATCAGAAACAGGAAGATCGCGGGCCAGCCGAAATGGTAGAGCCCAAACAGCGTCGCCGGCACGAGCGCCAGCATCACCAGCCCCATGGTACGAGCGATGCTGACGGGCGCATGGGCGTGCGGGCTGGCTGCAATGGTCGGATTGATCATGACCGGTCTCGGGTTTGGTAGGTCGGTTGCGCTCTTGGCCGCTGGTCTCGCCAGGACGGGGCGTCAGCCCGCCGCCGCCTCGGCTTCAGCCGCGGCCTTTGCCTTGGCCTCCGCGTCGCGCTTGGCCTTGGCCTTGGCCATGGCCTCTCGCTTGGCGCGCTTCTGCGTTTCCAGACGCTCGCTGCGCTGCTCCGCCAGACGCTTGGTCTCGGCCTGTTTCTGCGTGGCGCGACCGCGGGCGGCCATCTCTCCCTTGGCGTAGTTGAAAAACTGCACCAGCGGGATGTGGGCGGGGCAAACGTAGGCGCAGGAGCCACAGCCAATGCAATCCATGAGCCCGCGGCTGACGGCGCCGTCGAGGTCGCCGACACGGGTGTGGGCGGCCATGTCCAGCGGCACCAACCCGCAAGGACAGGCGCTGACGCAGCTGGCGCAGCGGATGCAGGGCGACGGCTCGCGCCGGTTGGTCTCGGCCCGCGTCAGCGCCAGCACGCCGTTGCTGCCCTTCATGATCGGCACCCGCAACTCGCGCAGGGGTTGCCCCATCATCGGACCGCCGCTTATCAGGCGCTCCGGCTCCTGGGTGAAGCCGCCGCAGTAGGCGACCAGGTCTTCGACCTTGGTGCCGATGGGCACGCGCAGGTTGCGCGGCTCGGCGACCGCCCCACCGGTGACCGTGACCACCCGGGAGACCAAGGGGCGACCCAAGCGCAGGGCCTCGTGCACGGCGAACGCCGTCGCCGGGTTGTGCACCACCACGCCGATGTCGGCGGTGAGGCCGCGGGCCGGTGTCTCGCGCCCGGTCAGGGTCTGCACCAGGTGCTTCTCTGACCCCATCGGATAGCGGGTCGGCAGCTTGACCACAGCTGACGGCATCGAAGGCCGCTGCCGCGACGCCCATGGCCGCCAGCGCCTCCGGCTTGTTGCCCTCGATGCCGATGATGATGCGCGCAACACCCAGGGCATGCGCCATGATGCGCACGCCATCCAGCACCGCATCCGATGACTCGCGCATCAGGCGATCGTCGCAGGTCAGGTAGGGCTCGCACTCGGAGCCATTGATGACCAACGTGTGCAACTGATACCGGCTGCGCAGGTTCAGCTTGACCGCGGACGGAAAGGTGGCCCCACCCATGCCGACGACCCCGGCCGCGGCCACGCGCTGAGCGACCTCGTCCGGCTCCAGCGCGAACGGATCATCGACGCCGCGGATGTCGGCATGCCAGCGATCCTCGCCGTCCGGCTGCAACGTGATGGTGCGCACGGACAGGCCCGACGGATGGTTGGCCGGATAGTAGCCAAGCCCGACCACCCGACCGGACGTGGGCGCATGGATGGGTGCCGAGATCATGCCCTGGGCGCGCGCCAGCAGTTCGCCCTTGGCGACCTGCTGGCGCCGCTCCACCACCGGCTGCGCAGCGGCGCCAATGTGCTGCTGCAGCGGAATATGCAGCAGCGCCGGCAACGGCAGGTCTTCGATCGGGCGTCCAGCGGCGAGCCCCTTGCGATCGTCTGGGTGAACGCCACCGCGGATGCGAAACAGTTTCATGGGCGTTTTCCGTTGCGACAGTGAATCGCGGTCGCGCAAGGCATCGCTCGTGCCCGTCGGACCACTTGATGATCGTGCTGCATCAGGCGAACTCCGGTACCGGCCAGACCCAGTTCTGCACCGTCTGTGTCGCTGGGCGCATCTCGATACATTCGGTGGGACAGACCTCCGCGCACTTCTCGCAGCCGATGCAGGCGTCCTCGAACACGGCATGGATCTGATCATTGGCGCCGATGATGGCGTCGGTCGGGCAGCGCTTCAGACATTTGGTACAGCCGATGCAGAGCCGCTCGTGGATGTGCGCGATCATCGGCGCCTTGTCTTCGACCGCGGACAGGTCGACACTGACGCCAAGCAGCGTCGCCAACGACTCCGCGAGCGCGCGCCCGCCGGGCGGACACAGCGTGACCGGTGCCTCACCATTGGCCACCGCCGCGGCCGCGGGTGTGCAGCCCGGAAAGCCACATTGTCCGCACTGAGATCCGGGCAGCAGTGCCTCGACCTCGCCGGTGAGCGCGCTTTCCTCCACTTTCAGAAAGCGCGAGGCAACGCCGAGCAACGCCCCCAGGGCAAGTCCCAACGCGGTCAGGATGAAGATTGCGGCGATCAATGCAGTGCCTCCGAATAGTCCGATTCAAGCCAGCCCGGCAAAGCCCATAAAGGCCAGCGACAGCAACCCGGCGACCACGAAAGCGATCGGCGCGCCAGCGAAGGCTGCCGGCACCTGGGCCAGGGCCAGGCGCTCGCGCAGGCCGGCGAAGAGCACCATCACCAACGTGAAGCCCAGGGCCGAGCCAAATCCGTACACCAGGCTCTCAAAAAAGCCATGGTGCTCCTGCACGTTGAGCAGGGCGACCCCAAGGACCGCGCAATTGGTGGTGATCAGCGGCAGGAAGATGCCGAGTACCTGATACAAGGTCGGCGATAGCTTGCGCACCGCCATCTCGGTGAACTGCACCACTGCGGCGATGACCAGGATGAAGGTCAGGATGCGCAGAAAGCCAATATCCAGCGGCGTCAGCACCAGATGTTCCAGCACCCAGCTCGCCGCTGCCGCCAAGGTCAGCACGAAGGTCGTCGCGAGCCCCATGCCCAACGCCGAATCGAGTTTGTTGGATACACCCATGAAGGGGCAAAGACCCAGGAACTTGACCAGCACGACGTTGTTCACGAGCGCGGTGGCGAGAATCAGCAGCAGGTACTCGGTCATCTGAAGGTCCGGCGACGCCAACATTCGGCTCTTTGCCACGCTGAAGCAAAACGGATGCCAGCAACGCGACCGGACAATGCAACCGGTTTCGACAGCGCGCATCAAGCCCCCAGCCGGCCAGCGCGACCGCCCCGATGCAGCGCATCGCCCGCCTGTAGCCATCGGCAACATCAGCAACGGGGGCAGCGTCCAGCAGCCTCAGGACGTTCTGCGCGGCTGTCGGGGAACGGACAAGGACCATGTTGCAGCGCAACAAGATTGTAGGAAAATGCACATTCGGTTCCATCCGTTTCGGAACCACACGGGTGCCAAGGCCCGCCCAATACGAACCCACCACGACGGCATGAATATTGCTGATGAATATTGCTTTAGCTATCGACGTCGATCGCCACAGTCCAGGAGCCTAGCGTGACGCGCAGAAATTCGACCGAGCCGCAACAATCCAGCCCGGAATCCGACGCGCAGCAGACGCTGGTCGCCAGCGCGATGGGGCAGTTTCTGCGCCAGCCTCCGCCAGGCACGCCGCCGGAGGTTGTGCAGGCGCTCACGCTGATGGTCGGCGATCCGGCCGATCCGCTGCCACCGAGGCTGTATTTCGAGACCGTCGAACAGGCACCGGTGGCCATCTCCATCACCAACGCCAGAGCCAACATCCTCTACGCCAACGCGGCGTTCGAGAAACTCACCGGCTACAGCCGCGACGACGTGATCGGGCAAGAACGAATCCATTCTGTCCAGCAACGCGACACCGGACTCCATCTATCAACAGCTTTGGCGCACCATCCAGCGCAAGCGACCGTGGACCGGCACGCTGGTGAACCGGCGCAAGGACGGTGGCGACTACCTGGCGGAATTGGTGATCTCTCCGGTGCTCGATGCGGCGGGACAGATCCGCTATTTCCTGGGCATGCACCGCGACGTGACCCGCGAGCACGAGCTCGCCGCCGAGTTGCGCCAGCAGAAGACGCGCATCGAGACGGTGCTGGACGCCGCCCCGGTGGTGGTGGTGCTGCTGGACAAGGACGGGCGCATCATCCTCGACAACATGGAGTACAAGAAACTGCTCGGCGATCTGCGTGGTCGCGAGCCTCTGAATCTGCTGCGGGAGGCGCTGCGCGAGCAGGCCGGATTCGATCCATTGGAACGCGCCGAGGCCGGCACCGGCTTCCGCGACATCGAGATCAGCATCGAGGTACCGGGCAGCGGCGGACCGCGCTGGTTCTCCTGCTCCGGCACCGCGGTCAACGAGTCCGATAACAGCATCAGCGGCTACTTCATCCGCGGTAACCGCGGCGACCTACGACTGCTGTTGCTGGCCAACGACATCACCGCACGTCGACGCGAGATCGAGCGCGCGCACCTGGAGAACCTGCGCGCACGCCTGGCCGAGCAACAGCTTGCGCAGGGTATGCGCGAGGCGCTGACCGCGGCCAGTTATCAGATCCAGGGACCGCTGAACCTGATCCGAGCCGCCAACGACATGTTCCGCAGCGGCAGCGGTCATGTCGAGGTGTTCGCCGACATGCTTGCCCAGATCAGCAGCGCTGGCGAGACCGCGCTCCAAACCCTGCAAGCCGTGCTGCCCGCGGAGGTTTCGGAGCCCGGCGTCAGGGTCAACATCAACGAGTTGCTGCGACACGTGCTCACCTTGGAGACCGACCGCCTGCTGGCCTCCGGCGTGGTGGTGGACTGGCAACCGGCACTGGTGCTGCCGGAACTCTCGGGCCACAAGAACGAACTGCGCTCGCTGTTCAAGCACCTGATCGACAACGCCCTGCAGGCCCTGCATGAGAGTGGCCGCACGCACCGAGAGCTTCGCCTAGCCACGCGCGCGCTGGACAATGCTGTGGAAGTCATCATTGAGGACAACGGCCCCGGCATCGCCAGCGAAGCGCGCATCAAGGCCTTCGAACCCTTCTATATCGGCTGGCGCCAGCGGCGCGGGCGTGCCGGTATGGGCCTGGCGCTCGCGCAGGAGATCGTCAACCAACACGGCGGGTGTATCGAGATCGATCGCGACTACCAGGACGGCTGCCGCATGCGCGTGACCCTGAGCCATGTCGAGCCGTCTGAGTAAGGCCCGCCGGAGACTGCTTGAGAGCGCCAATTGTTTGCCGATGCGTCGCGGTCCACGTCGTCAACGCGCTCGCCATCCGGCGGGCCGAGCGCCCAGGGCCTGGGGCCTGGGGCGAACACTGCGCAGTCGTGCTGTCCAGCGGCCCTAGGCCCTCGGCGCTTGGCCCACGCAGAGCAACGCATGGGCTTCGAGCCGTACGCTTGTCGGTCTGAGGCACCGCCTCTCTATATGATGATCAAGACTGGATGATGACCGAAACCGTCCCCACCAGCGCCGCCCCCGACGAGGTACGGCGCCTTCGGCTATTGGAGTCGCAGCTGGCCGCACTGTTCGATGTCAGCTGCGTGCTCAGCCGCTCACTGGAGCTGCGCGAAACCCTGCGCGAAGTCCTGCGCACACTGCACGAACACGGTCGCATGTGCCTGGGTATGGTCAGTCTGCTCGATGAAGACAGCGGGGAGTTGTTGGTCAGCGCACTGCACGACGACGAGGCAGCGCCGTTCGAGAAGGTCCGCTATCGCCCCGGCGAGGGTATCAACGGCCACATCCTAGAGACCAACCGGCGCTGGATCTTGCCCCGCATCGGCGATGAACCGCGCTTCCTGGACAGGCTCAACCTATTCGACGGCAACCTGCCCTTCATCGGCGTTCCGATCCGTGTCGGCGGCGACGGCGCCATCGGCGTCTTCGCGCTCCAGCCACCGACCGACGACGGCCTGCTGGAACAGCGCGCCCGTTTCGCCGAGATGGTCGCCAACCTGATCGGCCAGGCGGTGCTGCTGTCGCGCTCGGTGGAGGCCGAGCGCAGCGCCCTGCGCGAAGAGCGCGACTCCCTGCGGCGTCACCTGAAGGGCAACCACGGCTTCGCCAACATCATCGGCCACACCGAGCGCATGCGCATGGTCTTCGACCAGGCCCGCCAGGTGGCGAAGTGGAGCACCACGGTCTTGCTGCGTGGCGAGTCCGGCACCGGCAAGGAACTGATCGCCAACGCCATCCACTACAATTCGCCGCGGGCACGTGGCGCCCTGGTGAAACTCAACTGCGCCGCGCTGCCCGACAACCTGCTGGAGTCGGAACTGTTCGGTCACGAAAAGGGCGCCTTCACCGGCGCCGCCAACCAGCGCAAGGGGCGCTTCGAACAGGCCGACGGCGGCACGCTATTCCTGGACGAAATCGGCGAGATCACGCCGGCCTTCCAGGCCAAGCTGCTACGGGTGTTGCAGGAGGGCGAGTTCGAGCGTGTCGGCGGCAGTCGTACCCTCAAGGTGGACGTGCGCGTGATCGCCGCGACCAACCGCAATTTAGAACAGGAGGTCAAGGACGGCCTATTCCGCGAAGACCTCTACTACCGGCTCAATGTCATGCCGATCAGGATGCCGGCGCTGCGCGAACGGATCGAAGACGTGCCGGACCTGGCCCGATTCCTGGTCGAGAAGGTCGCCAAACAGCAGGGACGCGAGCTCAGCATCACCGACAGCGCGCTGCGCGTGCTCATGCGCCATGACTGGCCCGGCAACGTGCGCGAGTTAGAGAACTGCATGGAGCGCGCCGCGGTCATGAGCGAGGCCGGCATTATCGACCGCGACGTCATCAACCTGACTGGACTCGACGTCGGCGCACTGCCGGAGCCGGTTGCCACCGGACCCATCGGCGGCACGAGCTTCGCCGACGCCAATGTCGACCTAGACGACCCCGATATCGACGAACGCGAGCGCGTCATCGCGGCACTCGAGCAGGCCGGCTGGGTGCAGGCCAAGGCCGCGCGCCTGCTCAAGATGACCCCGCGCCAGATCGCCTACCGCATCCAGACACTGAATATCCAGGTCAAGCAGTTTTAGCGCACGAATGCCTTAGCCCCATGAGCGCACCACGCTGAACTGCCAAACCTGCGGCTTGCCTCAAAGCCGGCTAAGCACCGAGGGCCGCCCGTTCAGCTCGATTGGGGACGATTAGTCCTTGTCCCTGGGCCCTCGGCCCTTCGCCCTTCGAGCGTGTTGTCGCTGCAAAAGTTGGCGCATCTGCAAACATGTGGCGCCCTCGAGCAATCTAGGCCTTTTACGAGGCTAGGCTCGGAAAAAGTGGTTCGCTAGCGGCGAACAGTCAGGAGGATAGGCTGGCACAACTCCGACACCGTTAGCGACATCATGTTGCCGTTTCGGGCGCCTTAAGCGGTAAGTCGGACAGCTACCGGATTGACAGTGCCGGGGTATCGGGGGGTCGGGGTGACGCGGCGCCGCTGATCCGCTGCACGCCCTCAAGGGCGCTAGCGCGCCCTGGCCGACCAGAGGTCGGCGTTCCATGCCTGGCCGATCGGAGGTCAGCGTTCCGTGGGACCGCCGACTTATAGTCGGCCCGCTGCCGGATTGGCGGTGTTGGGGTGACGCGGCTGCGCTGATCCGCCCCCCCATGTCAGCGTTTTTGATCCGGCGCAGCCAACCGCTACAGGCTCCGGGCCAGTTGCGGGATGTCACAGACAGCACAACGATGGGTATGCATGATCCAGGTCGACCATCGGGCGGAGAAGCATTCAACGCCCCTACCCGTGGTTGCACCTTAGGAGCACAACAACATGCGAGCCCTCATCAGCGCGGTCATGCTGTTGCTGGCCACCGTCTCGGCCCCAACAGCGAACGCAATCGACAACTGGCCAACACCACCGGCCACCGCCGCGCCACCGGCGCAGATCTCCGGACCGCTGCAGGGCGGTACCGCCGACCATACCAAATTCAAAGAGCTGCAAGGGCCTTTCGCGTCCGGGCCCGGAAGTGACCCAGGCCTGTCTCGGCTGCCATACCGAGACTGGCAAGCACTTCATGCGAGAACATCCACTGGACCTGGTCCTACAAGGACCCGGACACCGGCCAGCAGCTCGGCAAGCGCTACCTGATCAACAACTTCTGCACCAACTCGCGCGGCAACGAGGGCATGTGCGCCCAGTGCCACGCCGGCTACGGCTGGAAGGACGAGACACTTCGACTTCAGCGACGAGACACAATATCGACTGCCTGGTCTGCCACGAGACCACCGGCACCTATTACAAGACGCCCAACTCCGAGGGCAGCCCGGCCTGCTCGGTGATGTTCGAGGGCAAGCCGCCGATCGATCTGGCCGCGGTCGCCCAGAGCGTCGACCTGCCCGCGGCGCGCCAACTGCGGCACCTGCCACTTCAACGGCGGCGGCGGCGACAACGTCAAGCACGGCGACCTCTCCTCAGCGCTGAAGAGCGCCGCCGCGCAGCACTCGACGTCCACATGGGCGAGGACGGTCTGAACTTCGCCTGCACCGCCTGCCACATCACCAACAGCCATGTCTGGGCCGGCAGCCGCTACCACGTCGTCTCCAAGGACACCGAAGGCACGGGCAAGCCCGGCCAGCGCACCGACGTGGCCACCTGCGAGTCCTGCCACGGTCTGTCACCGCATCCGGTGGACTCGCTGGCGGGCTTCAAGCTCAACGACCACGTGCAGAGCATCGCCTGCCAGACCTGCCATATCCCCGAGTTCGCCCGCGGCGGCGTCGCCACCATCGTCGATTGGGACTGGCGCACCTCCGGCAAGACCAAGGACGGCGAGGGCTACCACGAGCACAACTACATCCAGGGCAACGGCGAGCACCGCTACACCTACAAGTCCATCAAGGGCAATTTCACCTACGACGAAGAATTCGTCCCAGAATACGACTGGTTCGACGGCCAGATGCTCTACACCACCATCGACACCAAGTTCGACCCACAGGCCGACTCCATCGAGATCAACGGCTTCAGCGGCTCCCGCGAGGACGACCGCTCGCGCATCTGGCCGTTCAAGCGCATGCACACCTGGCAACCCTACGACAAGGGCAACGGCACCCTGGTCTACACCCATCTGTGGGGCGAGGACGATGCCGCCTACTGGGGCAACTACGACATGGGCGCCGCCATCGCCAAGGGCATGGCCGATTTCGGGCTGCACTATTCCGGCGAGTTCGGCTTCATCCAGACCATCTCCTGGTGGCCGATCACCCACATGGTCGCACCCAAGGAGGAGGCGCTGGCTTGCGGCGACTGCCATGCCCCGACCGGCAGCCGACTTGGCCTCCGTGGAGGGCGTCTACATGCCGGGCCGCGACCATAACCGCTGGCTCGACATCATCGGCACCCTGATCGTCGCCGGCACCTGGCCGGCATCATCATCCACGGCTTGGTCCGATTCTTCTCGCCGAAATCCAAAGGGGAGCAACACGGATGGCACACAACGCGTCAAGATCTTCAGCCTGTTCGAACGCTTCTGGCACTGGTCGCAGATGCTGCTCATCGTCGGCCTGCTGATCACCGGCTTCGGCCTGCACGGTTTCCACGACGTCTTTAGCTTCAAAGACGCCGTGACCCTGCACACCAGTTTCGCGCTGGCGCTGCTGCTGCTGTGGATCTTCAGCATCTTCTGGCTCTTCACCACCCGCACCTGGCGCCACTTCATCCCCACCATCACTGGCATGTGGGGCGTGCTGCGCTTCTACAGCTACGGCATCTTCAAGGGCGAGCGCCATCCCTACCGCAAGGCCTATTGGCGCAAGCACAACCCGCTGCAGGCACTGGCCTACCTGATGCTCAAGATCGTGCTGTTCCCGGCCATCTGGATCACCGGCCTGGCGTATCTGTTCTACTTCGCGTGGCGCGACATCCCCTACGCCACGCAATGGCTCAACGGCGTCGCGCTGGTGCACACCGCCGCGGCCTTCGCCATCCTCACCTTCGTCCTGGTCCACGTCTACATGCTGACCACCGGCCACTCGTTCCGCGACCACGTCATGCCCATGATCACGGGCTTCGACGAGGTCGACCTGTCACCGGAAGAAGAGGCCTACCTGCGCAAAGATCAGCCTGCAGATATCCGCTGACCCGCAATCGGCGCCGCTCAACAGCGAGCGCCGACTTTTCCGTCTGCGCTTCGGCGACGGGTACGCCCATGATCGGCTTCGACATCCGGCCGGACGCACAACGTATCGTTATTAGCTCAACTAAACTCTGCTCAGAGGAGTGACGAAAGCGCGGCCCGCAAACTCTGCTCGCCGTGGTGCATTGACGATCCGGGACCGGGTTCGCCTGCCCCCGGGCGGGAGTGGCTTATGAGCCTCCATGCTCTGCCGCCAACCTGGTTCGAACTGGTGGTATCGGAGTCCGATGTCCATGATGCGACGGAGGCGCTGGCACGACGTGGCGGCGTCCAGTTCGAGTGGACAGGGGATCAACGATGCGGCGAACCGGTTCAATCCGCTGCGCGAGATCAGTCGGCAATGGCACCGGCTCGCGGCCGACTATGCGCGTTTCTGGCCGGCACCGGTGTTCGAGCGGCGTTGCTGCACGCTACCGCTGGAAATCTCGGCGCGCGCGGCCCTGAACCAGCTCGAGCATTGGCAGGCGCAGGGTGCCCCGCGGCTCGCGGAACTCAGTCGGATCGAGGGCGAACTCGACGAGCTGCACGCCTGGCAACACGCGCTACCCGCCCTCGGAACATCGAAGCTGGCGCTGGAGCTGTTGTCGAGCACGGGGCCCGCGTTAGCCGGCCGCTTCCTGGTCTGGCCGGAGACAGCGGAGGTTACGCTGCCCTCCTCCACCCTTGCGCGCCCGCTGCCACCACGAGACGGTCAATCGTCCGCATTGGTGCTGCTAGCGCTGGGTCAGATCGACAGCCTATGCCAGCAAGCCAGGGTTGCCGGCGGGCGTTGCCTCAAACTCCCGGACTGGCTGGGCGACGCCCGCTCGCCAACCCTGGACTCCAAACTCAGTGCCCGCATCAAACACGCCGAGCAACAAGCCGCCCGCCTCGATTCGGCGCTGCGCGAGCTTGCCAAGCGCCGCGGCGTGGGCCCTGCGCTTGGGGTTCTTGAGCGGATCGACTGGTTTTTGGAGACCGCCGCTCAGATTCGCTGTGATGACCAATGCTGCTGTATCAGCGGCTGGACCGCGGAGGCGAGTCCAGAGTCGATGAACCGCGCATTGCGCGAGGTCGGCGTCGCATCGGAGCTGAAGTTCATGCCGCCGCCTCGGGGCGCCCCCACACCGTCACTGACCGGACATTCACGCTGGCTGCAGCCGTTCGAGGTATTCGCCGACGCCATCGGCGTGCCGGGCCTTCGCGAGGCGGACCCAACGACCTGGGTCGCTCTCCTGGTGCCGCTGCTGTTCGGCTACATGTGCGGCGACGTCGGGCACGGCGCCCTGATCGTGATCGGCGGGTTGCTGCTGCGCCGACGCACTCGGCTGTGGCCGCTGCTGGCATTCTGCGGGCTGGCCTCGATGGGCTTTGGTTTTGTCTATGGCGACCTGTTCGGCTTCCATGACCTAATCCCGTCCTTGTGGCTACACCCGCTGGATGACCCGCTGCAGGTGCTCGCCGTACCGATCGGCGCCGGTGCCCTGGTGCTGACTCTTGGCGTGCTCCTGCATTCGCTGCAGACGTGCTGGCGCGGCGACGGCGTCTCCGCGGGCATCGCAGATGCGGCCCAGTTATTGACCTATTGGGGGCTACTACTCGCCCTCGCCGATCTGCGCTTGGCCTGGCTCGCGGTCGCCGGCGTTCTACTGTGCGCGATCAATCGTCTCTGGCAACAGCCAACAGCCTTGGCGCTGCTGGGGAGCCTTGGCCACCTGATCGAAAGCACCCTGCAGCTGCTGCTGAATACTGTCTCATTCGCGCGGGTCGGCGCCTTCGCACTGGCCCACGCCGCACTGGAATCGGCCATCGTCGGTGTCGCCGTCGGGCTGGACAGCATCGTGGTCGCCACGATCGTCGTTATCATCGGCAATCTGGTCATCGTGGTGCTCGAGGGGCTGGTGGTCGGCGTCCAGACCACCCGCCTGGTGCTGCTTGAGTTCTTCATGCGCTTCTTCGAGGGCCAAGGACGTCCCTTCCTGCCGGTGATGCATCCAAGAGACAGCGATTCCAGGACACAGAAATTCTAGCGAGGCTTCGCCTCAGACCGACTAAAGCAAACTTGACTCATCTGCAAACATTCGGCGCCCCCAAGCAATCTTGGGGATGAGCTTACACTGATTCACAGGGGCGACTTCTGCGATGGCCGTTGTCGCCATCAGCAACACACACAAAACCCGGCAGGGCTGCCGGGTCATATCAGGAACGCATCAGAGTCTGGGCCGCATTCAGCCAACGCCCGCAGCGGCATGGGGGGCCATGTCGGACTCGAGATTGGCGAGTTCTTGCTGATAGGCGTCGTTAACGCGATCGCGCAGTTCCTTGCCGGGCTTGAAGTGCGGTACGTACTTGCCGTCGAGGGCGACGGAATCACCGGTCTTGGGATTACGCCCGACACGTGGGGGGCGGTAGTGCAGCGAAAAACTGCCGAAGCCACGGATCTCGATACGGTCGCCCGAGGCGAGCGCGGCGCTCATCTGCTCCAGAATACAGCGGACGGCCAGCTCCACGTCTTTATAAGCCAGGTGACTCTGGCCCTCGGCCAACGTCTCGATGAGCTCGGATTTCATCATATCGGTATGCCTGCGATACGGGTTCGGATCAGACCCGGCGCGAACGCCGGGTCGGAGACGGCAACGTCAGCAGGAGATCAATCCTTGGCAGCCTCTTCCATCTGCTGCTTGAGGATGTCGCCGAGGGTCGCGGTACCGGCCTGCGCCTCGCGGGCGTAGCCCTTGATGGCGGCCTGCTCGTCGGCGAAGTCCTTCGCCTTGATCGACAGCGAGATGGTGCGATTCTTGCGGTCGACGCCCATGAACTTGGCCTCGACTTCCTCACCCTGCTTCAGCACCGCACGCGCGTCTTCGATGCGGTCGCGCGAGATCTCGGAGGCGCGCAGATAGCCCTCGACGCCATCGCCCAGATCGATGGTCGCGCCCTTGGGGTCGACATCGAGGATGGTACCGGTGACGATGCTGCCCTTCTCGTTCAGCGCAACGAAGCTGGAGAACGGGTCCTTGTCGAGCTGCTTGACGCCCAGCGAGATGCGCTCGCGCTCGGGGTCGACGGACAGGACCACGGTCTCGACCTCGTCACCCTTCTTGTAGCGGCGCAGGGCATCTTCGCCGTTCTCGTCCCAGGAAATGTCGGACAGATGCACCAGGCCGTCGATGCCACCGTCGAGACCGATGAAGATGCCGAAGTCGGTAATGGACTTGATCTGACCGCTGACGTGATCGCCCTTCTTGAAGGTCGCCGAGAAGGTATCCCAGGGGTTGCTGTTGCACTGCTTGATGCCAAGCGAGATGCGGCGACGCTCCTCGTCGATGTCGAGCACCATGACCTCGACCTCGTCGCCGAGGGACACGACCTTGCTCGGATGGATGTTCTTATTGGTCCAGTCCATCTCGGAGACGTGCACCAGACCCTCGACACCCTCTTCGATCTCGACGAAGCAGCCGTAGTCGGCGATGTTGGTGACCTTGCCGAAGACGCGGGTGCCTTCCGGATAGCGCCGGGAGATGTTGACCCACGGGTCCTCGCCCATCTGCTTCAGGCCCAGCGACACGCGTTGGCGCTCGCGGTCGAACTTGAGCACCTTGACCATGATCTCTTGGCCGATCTCGACCACCTCGGACGGATGCTTGACCCGGCGCCAGGCCATGTCGGTGATGTGCAGCAGGCCGTCGATACCGCCCAGATCCAGGAACGCACCGTAGTCGGTGAGGTTCTTGACCACACCCTGGATTTCCAACCCTTCTTCCAGCTTCTCGAGCAGTTGCTCGCGCTCGGCGCTGTACTCTTCCTCCACCACGGCGCGGCGCGAGACCACAACATTGTTGCGGCGACGGTCGAGCTTGATGACCTTGAATTCGAGTTCCTTGCCTTCGAGGTAGGTGGTATCGCGGACCGGGCGCACATCCACCAGCGAGCCGGGCAAGAATGCACGCACGCTGCCCAGTTCCACGGTGAAACCGCCTTTGACCTTGCCGTTGATCAAACCCTTGACCGTATCGCCGTCGTCGAAGGCCTTTTCCAGCGTGTCCCAAGCGGCGAAGCGCTTAGCCTTCTCACGCGACAGCCGCGTGGTGCCAAAACCGTCCTCGACCGCGTCGAGGGCGACCTGGACATCGTCGCCGATGGCCACTTCCAACTCGCCTTCCGGCGACAGGAACTGGCTACGTGGAATGATGCCCTCGGTCTTGAGACCGGCATTGACGATGACGGCATCGGGGGTGATAGCGACGACTTGTCCGGTAACAATGGTGCCCGGCTGCAGCTGCGTGGTGTTAAGGCTCTCTTCGAAGAGCTCGGCAAAACTTTCGGTCATGGGTTGGAGGTTTCCCGGCATAGTGCCTGGCCCTTGTTCGAATTACGACTTCACAACGAAGTCGTTTCCTTCAAAAACAAGGGGTTGAGTGAACAAAAAAGGCGACGGTTTGTCCGTCGACCAGCTAACTTGTCAGCCTCTGTTCGTGATCGCGCCCGGCAGGACGCGCCGCGCCTCCGCGACCACGCGTTCGGTCACGTCGTCGATGGACAGACGCGTCGAATCGATGACGACGGCGCCCTCGGCAACGGTAAGCGGACTGTGTGCACGGTTGCTGTCGAGGGCATCGCGCTCTCGCAGCTCTCTGACAAGGTCGAGCAGGTTAGCATCCATCCCTTTGTCTTTCAACTGTTTATAGCGACGATTCGCGCGCTCCTCCGGACTCGCGTCGAGATAGACCTTGAGCAGCGCATCCGGGAACACCTTCGAGCCCATGTCGCGGCCGTCGGCGATCAGCCCCGGTGGGCGCACCGCGGCACGCTGCAAGGTCAGCAGCGCAGCGCGCACCTGCGCATGTACCGCCACCCGCGACGCGCGCACGCCAGCCTCGGCGGTGCGGATCTCGCTCGAGACGTCGTCGCCGTCGAGCAGCACGCGGTCGTCGTCGAAGCGAATCCTGATGCGTCCGGCCAGCGCACCCATGGCATCGCCGTCGTCCAGGTCGAGGCCCGCGCGCTCGGCGGCCAGCCCCAGACAACGATACAGCGCGCCGCTATCGAGCACGTGCCAGCCTAGGGCGCGCGCCAGCGCTTCCGCGATCGTGCCCTTGCCGGTACCGGACGGGCCGTCGATAGCGATGACCGGCGCTCGCAGCTGGTCACGAGACGGCTCGTTCATTCGGCCTGCTCCGAGATTGCCAGTCCGGCGCCAGCCGCCAGCGCGGCGAAACCGGGGAAGGATGTGTTGACATTTGCGCAGTCGCGGACCTCGATCGGCGCCGCCGAGCGCAGCGCCGCCATCGCGAACGACATCGCGATGCGATGATCGTCATGGCTTTGCACTTGGCCGCCGCCGAACACCGCCCCGGCCTCACCACCACGACCAAAAATGCGGATACCATCCGGCAACACCTCCGCCCGCACGCCCAGCGTCGACAACCCGTCGGCCATCACCGCGATGCGATCGCTCTCCTTGACCCGCAATTCCGCCGCACCCGTCAACAGGGTCTCGCCCTCGGCACAGGCGGCGGCGATGAACAGGGCAGGAAACTCGTCGATGGCCAACGGCACCTGGTCCACCGGCATCTCGATGCCACGCAGGCCCGCGGCACGCACGCGGATGTCCGCGACCGGCTCGGCACCGAACTCGCGCGTGTTTTCGATGTCGAGGTTCGCGCCCATCGCGCGCAGGATATTGATCACGCCGACGCGGGTCGGATTCAGACCGACCTGCTCCAGCGTCAGGTCCGAGCCCGGCGCGATGCTGGCGCCGACCAAGAAGAAGGCCGACGATGAGATGTCCGCCGGCACGGCGATGGGCGTCGCGGTCAAACGACCGCCCCCGGTTAGGCACACGCGGTTGCCGGCGCGCCGCACCTCATAGCCCAGCGCGGTAAGCATGCGCTCGGTGTGATCGCGGGTCGGGGCCGGCTCCCTGACGCAGGTCTCGCCGCGGGCGTACAGGCCTGCGAGCAGCAGGCTCGATTTGACCTGCGCACTGGCCACGGGCATCGCGTAATCGATGCCGTCCAGCCCGCCGGCTGGCCGGATGCGCAGCGGCGCCGTACCCTGTTCGCTACTGTCGATACGCCCCCCCATGCGTGCCAGGGGTTCGGTAACTCGGCGCATCGGGCGCCGCGACAGCGACGCGTCGCCGGTCAGTGTGGTCGCGAACGACTGACCACAGAGCAGCCCGCTCAACAACCGCATCGAGGTGCCGGAATTGCCCATATCGAGCACGGCCGCCGGCGCCCGCAGCCCGTGCAGCCCGACGCCGGAAACGCGCACGCGACCCTGCTGAGGCCCTTCGATGCTGACGCCCATGGCGCGAAATGCCGCCAGCGTGGCGAGACTGTCGGCACCTTCGAGAAAGCCGCTGATCTCGGTGGTGCCTTCGGCGATGGCGCCAAGCATAATGGCCCGATGCGAGATGGACTTGTCTCCGGGAACGCGCACGCGGCCGCTCAGGCCGCCCCCGGGGGCGATCTGAAAGTGCAGGGGCGTCGGCCCACGGGGCTCGGCGGTTGGGATTTCGGCGGATGCGCTCAAGTGGGGGCTCACAAATAGGCGAAGCGGTCCGGACCGGGCTCGAAGCTCGGCGGACCCGGTCACTGGTACCAACCGCCGAGCAGACACCGAGGCCATGCTCTGCCGCTCGAACGACCAAAAGCCAGCCAAAATAGCGGATTGCCGCGCGGCTGTAAACGGCATCCGACCGGCACCCGGCAGCGACCGGCACCCCCGCCTGTACACAGCAGCACGCCGAATAGGCATTACGACAGGAGTACTAACGTGGAAGAACGCAACGTCGACGTCGCCATCATCGGCTCCGGCAGCGCCGGATTGAACGCCATGGGCCAGATCCGCAAGGCCGGCAAGACCTTCGTTTTGATCAACGGCGGCGAGGCCGGCACTACCTGCGCCCGGGTCGGCTGCATGCCGTCCAAGGCCATGATCCAGGTCGCGGAGGACTATCACCGGCGCACCCATCTGGGCAAGTTCGGCGTCGACGGCCACGAAGCCCTGACGCTCGACGTCAGCGAGGCGATGGAACACGTGCAGGACCTGCGCGATACCTTCGTCGATCGGGTACTGACCAACAGCACCGACGACATGCCCGAGGACCTGTTCATCCAGGACTACGCCCGCTTCATCGAACCGACCCTGCTGGAGATGGGCGAGCAGCGCATCCGTGCCGGCGCGGTGGTCATCGCCACCGGCTCGCGGCCATTGGTGCCGGCCGCTTGGCACCAGTTCGGCGATCGCATCCTGACCACCGACACGCTGTTCGAGTTGGAAGACCTGCCCGCGTCGGTCGCCGTCATCGGCCTCGGCACCATCGGCCTCGAATTGGGCCAGAGCCTAAGCCGGCTCGGCGTCGACGTGACCGGCTTCGATCAGCTATCCAGCATCGCCGGCATCACCGACCCGGAAGTGGCCCAAGCTGCCATCGAATTGATCAGCAAGGAGTTCCCGCTGCACCTGGGGCAAGCCGCGGAGATCGTCGACGAGGGCGACAAGCTGCGCGTCACCGCCGGTGAGCACAGCGTGCTGGTAGACCGGGTGCTGTGTAGCGTCGGCCGAGTACCGAACATCGATCGGCTTGGACTCGAAAACCTAGGCGTGCCGCTAGACGAACGAGGGCTTCCGGCCTTCGACAACAACAGCATGCAGGTGGGAGGTCTGCCTGTCTTCATCGCCGGCGACGTCAACGGCGAGCGCCCGATCCTGCACGAGGCCGGCGACGAGGGCAAGATCGCGGGCTGGAACGCGGCCCACGGCAAGCGCCAGAAATTTCGCCGCAAGACACCGCTGTTCATCAACTTCTGCGACCCAAACATCTGCGCAATCGGCCGCCGCTTCAGCGAGCTGGACGCGGACAGCGCCGCCATCGGCCAGATCAAATTCGCGCCGGTGGGCCGGGCGCTGATCATGGGCAAAAACCGGGGCGTGCTGCGCGTCTACGCCGACAAGACCACGGGCCAGTTGCTCGGCGGCGAGATGATCGGCCCAAAAGGCGAGAACTTAGCGCATCTGCTGTGCTGGTGTATCGAACAGGGGCTGACAGTAGGACAACTGCTACGCATGCCGTTCTACCACCCGGTGATCGAAGAAGCGCTGCAAGCGGCGCTCTACGACTTGTACGCCAAGGTCGAGGCCAAGAACGACGGCGGGCTCACGGAGCTGATGCCGTTACCCGACTGAGATGCCGTTGCCGGATTGAAAACGTACGCAAGGTGCCTTCTTGCTCAACCCGCGTTTGGCGTTAACCAACGCGCCACAAGCGCGCGCAGCTCTCCCCGCTTAAAGGGTTTGGCCAGGTAGTCGTCCATGCCGGCGTTAAGACAGCTCTCGCGATCATCGGTCATCGCATTTGCCGTGATGGCAATGATCGGCACCCGCCGCGAGCCGGCTCTCCGCTCGCGCTCGCGTACCGCGCGGGCGGCGGCCAAGCCGTCCATCACCGGCATCTGCACATCCATCAGGATCAATCGATAGCGGTTCGTCGCGCTCATGCGTAGGGCCTCCTCGCCATTCTCCGCCAGGTCGACGTCGAGCCCCATCCCTTGCAGCATGGACATGGCCACCATCTGATTGACGCGATTGTCTTCCGCCATCAGCACCGGGCCCGAGAGGGCCGGACCGGTATCGGTCGCGGGCTTCTCCATCCGCGCATAGGCGGGCGTAACGCCATGGACCACCTGAAACAGCGCGTCCCGCATCAGTCCATAGCGCACGGGCTTGGTGAGGCCCAACGCAAAATCGGCTTCGGCGCCATCCGGTATCGCCGTGCTTCCGAGTGAACTCAACAGTACCAGCGGTGTGGTGGCGAGAACGGCATCGGCCTTGATCTGACGCGCCAACTCACGGCCGTCGGTGCCGGGCATCTGCAAGTCCAGCAGCGCGGCGTCGAAGGGACGACCTGAATCCACCGCCGCATGTAGCAGCGCCAGGGCCTGCTGCGCGTTTCCGGCCTGTTCCGGTTCGACGCCCCAGCCGCGCAGATAGTGAGCCAGAATTTCGCGATTCGTAGCGTTATCGTCGACTACGAGCACCCGACGTCCATCCAGGGACGCGGCGTCGGCCGCAAGCGGTTCGGCCGGCTGCAGAGGAAATGGAATACGCACGGCAAACAGCGTCCACTTGCCGAGTTCGCTCTGGAAGTCGATCGTGCCGCCCATCAATTCAGTCAGTTGTTTGGTGATGGCCAAGCCCAGACCGCTGCCTCCAAAGCGACGGGTCATTGATCCGTCGGCCTGCTGGAACGGCTCGAACAACCGCTGCATCTGCTCCGCCGTCATGCCGATGCCGCTATCGCGGACCTCGAATTCCAGCATGACCTCGTCGCCGACCCGGCCACCCTCATGCACGCGCAGCGCGACCTCGCCGTGCTCGGTGAACTTGACGGCATTACCGAGCAGATTCGTCAGAATCTGTCGCAGCCGCGTTGGATCACCGCGCACCCGGCTATGCACATCCTGGGCGACGAAGCACACCAGCTCCAGGTGCGCGCTCTGGGCATTGGCCGTGAACAGCGTCGCCACGTCCTCGGCGACGGCACGCACATCGAACGGCACCGACTCCAATTCGAGCTTGCCGGCTTCGATCTTGGAGAAATCCAGAATCGAGTTGATGAGGTTCAGCAGACTCTCGCTGGAGGTTCGCGCAACCTCCAAGAAGCCGCGCTGCTGCGAGTTGAGAGCGGATTGAGACAACAGCTCGATCATGCCCAGCACGCCGTTCATCGGCGTACGGATCTCGTGACTCATGTTGGCGACGAACTCGCTCTTGGCCACGCTGGCGCCCTCGGCCTGTTCTTTGGCGATGCGCAGATCGTGCTCGATACGCTCACGTTGGGCGATCTCGCAAGTCAAGCGGGCATTCAAGCGCTTGACGCGCTGGGATTCCTCGGTTAGTTCCGACACCAGGTCAGCATTCGCGTCGCGTAACTCCAACGACGACCGCAGGCTGCGATTGTGCGCCCGGGCGGAGACCATCATGAAGGTGCCGAACAGCAGGATGAGCGCGAAAAAGGTCAACGCGAACTCGCCGCCGATCAGGACCATGCGCACGCCAAGCGGAATCAGCGCCATCGCCAAGTAGACGGCATAGACGCGCAGGCGCGGCGACAGGCTGGGGATAGCGCCTGCCACCATGCCGGCGATCACAAAAGAAAGGAAGACCTCGTCGGTGTAGGACTCCCAGGGCAACATGTAGACCGACAGTCCCCAACAAGCACCGGTCGCGGCGGCACCGGCCATGAACCACCGAGACCAGGCCGTCATCGACAACCTGGTCTCGTCGCGCCGGAAGCGCGCCACCGTCAGTCCCCGCAACAGCAGAATGACGAGCAGAATGCCAAACCAGCTCCAAGCCAGTACCACTTGGTAGAAGTGCGCGACCGCGGCGGTGACCAATAGGCCATTCAGCGCCGTGACCACCAGCCCAGTCGGCGCCTGATCGAACAAAGACCGAACCAGCTCGTCGTTAACCTGCTGCGTGCGATCCTGCTCCCGCAACGGCGCTGATGCCGACGCCGGTAGAGGCTTGGTCTGTGCGTTCAACTCCGGTCGCATGCTTGTTCCGACCCCGTGGTCGCGCGAATTCCGTCTTAATGCTCGTGCTGACTGTCGGCGCGCCGGGAGGCCCTGCGCTGCAGCCGGTTGCGAGTATGACAGAGCGGCACCAGGAAAGCTGCGCGGCCGGCTACCAGGGCTCCTTGAAGGGCCTGAGGTCCAACTCGAAGGTCCAGGCATTGCGCGGTTGGAGATGCAGCCAAAGCAGGGTCGCGGCGACGCTCCTGGGATCGATCAGCCCGCCCTCCCCTTTGGTCGCCGCAATCTCCGGCATGCGTTCGCGCACGCGCGGCACGTCGATGATGCCGTCGATAATGACGTGACCGACGTGGATGCCCTCCGGACCCAGTTCCCGCGCCAGACTCCCCGCGACCGCACGCAGCCCCTGCTTGCCGGCGCCGAAGGCGGCAAAGCCGGCGCTGGACTTGACCGACGCGGTAGCCCCGACGAACAAGACGGAACCGGAGCCCCGCGGCAGCATCCGCCGAGCAGCCTCGCGGCCGACCAAAAAGCCACCCAGGGACGCTGCACGCCACATGTCCTCGAACTGCCCAACGCTGGTATCGACAACCTTGCCCATCGTGATGCCGGCAACGTTGAACACGACCAGCTCCGGCGGCCCGAAGCGCTGCTCCGCAGCGTCGAACAGTGCCGCCACCTGCGCCTCATCGGACGCGTCCGCGGCCACCGCAAGCGCGTCTCCGCCCTGCTGTTCGATCTCCGCCACCAGCGGCGCCAGCGACGCGGCATCCCGCCGCGCCAGCACCACGGAATAGCCTTCCGCCGCGAGCAACTTTGCGAGCTCCGCGCCGGTCCCGCTCCCGGCCCCTACAACAACAGCACAGTTCGGCATTGGATTCATCCTCCTGAGAGAGTGGCGAGTTTCTAGTGTCGAATGGCGACGCATTTCCCGATTGATCTGACGCTGCGCCGCCTAGATTGCTTGAGGGCGCCGAATGTTTGCAGATGAGTCAAGTTTGCCTTAGTCGTTGTCGTTGTCGTAATCGACTATTCGACGACGATTACGACAACGACGACGACGATCGCAGCCCAGCTTGCCAAAGCGGCGATCACGACTCGTCGGTCTGAGACGAAGCCTCGCAAGCCACAAGTCACTCCTCATGCAACGCCGCCACTGGGTCCAGCGCCGCGGCCCGCAGCGCCGGCAGCACCCCGGCGGCCAGGCCGATCAGCACCGCGATGACCTCGGCAATGAGCACGAAGTCCCAGGCGGTCTCGGTGGGCAATGCCGGCACCAGCGCACCGATCAGCCAGGCACCGCCGGCACCGACAACCAGCCCGAGGACACCGCCCACCAGCGCCAGCAGCACAGCCTCCAGCAGGAACAGCGTCAGGATCTGACCGCGACCGGCGCCGAGCGCGCGCAGCAAGCCGATCTCGCGGCGGCGCTCGCGCACCGCGATGGTCATGATGGTCAGGATACCGATTCCGCCCACCGCCAGCGAGATGCCGCCCAGCGCGCCGACCACGGCGGTCAGCACATCGAGCACCGAGCCGAGCACGTCCAGCATCTGATCCTGGGTGGTGATGGTGAAGTCCTCGCTGCCGTGGCGGCGTTGCAGCATCTCCCGCACGCGTTCGGCGACCGCGCTGCTGTCCGCGGCGCGGTCGTAGAGCAGGTCGACCTCCATCAGGCTGTCGCGGTCGAACATGGCCAGCGCCCGCTCCACCGGGATATAGACCGTGTCGTCGAGGTCGAAGCCGAGCATCTGACCCTTGCTCTGCATCACACCGATCACCCGATAGGGCTCGCCCCCGACGCGGATGCGCGCGCCCAGCGGCGAGGCGCCGCCGAACAGCTCCTTGGCGAGCTTGGAGCCCAGCACCGCGAACGCCCGCGCGGCACCGGCGCCCTCCGGCAGAAAGCGGCCAATGGCCGGGCGCATGGACCAGATCTCCGGCACTTTGGAACCGGCCCCAAAGACCATGGTCCGGCGACTGCGACCGCCCCCCTCCACCGCGGCATTGCCCTGCACCACCGGCACCACCGCTTCCACGTCCGGTATCTGTTGCAGGGCACGGGCATCGGCCAGACTGAGCGGGCGCACGTTGGAGATCATGGCACCGGACATGCCCATGGTGCTGGTCTTGCCCGGCGCCACCGCGATCAGATTAGTGCCGAACTGCGTAAACTCCGCCAGCACAAAACGATGGATGCCCTCGCCGATGGCGGTCAGCAATACCACCGCCGCGACGCCGATGGCAATGCCGGTCACCGTCAGCAGGCTGCGCCCGTGCTGGGCGCGGACGGCGGCAACGGTGTAGCCGACGAAGTCGCTGGTCAGCATCCGATCAGCGCCCCGACAGCGCCACCACCGGATCGAGCCGTGCGGCGCGTCGTGCCGGCAACAGCCCGAACAGGAGCCCGGCACCGAGCGACACCACCGCCGCGGCCACCGGCGCCCAGATCGGCACGACGAGATGAAAAGCGGCAACGTGTGCGTTGAAGAGCCAGACCCCGGCATAGGCCAGCGCGATGCCGATCGCCGTGCCGACGCCGGCCAGCAGCAGGGCCTCGGTCAGGAACAGACCCATGACATCGCGCTGCCGTGCGCCAAGGGCCTTGAGCAGACCGACCTCCGAGGTGCGCTGCGACACCGACACCAGCATCACGTTCATGATCAGCACTCCGGCCACCGCGAGGCTGATGGCGGCGATGCCGGAGACCGCGAGCGTGAGCGCGCCGAGGATGCGGTCGAAGGTGCCGAGGATCGCGTCCTGAGTGATGACAGTCACGTCGTCTTCGCCCTCGTGGCGCTCGCGGATGATGCGGCGCAGGTCCTCCGCGCCGGGTTCGAGCGCAGTCCGGCCGCGGGCCTGGGCCAAGATGCGAAACAGGGCCGGGTTATCGAACAGGGCCTGAGCCGCGCCGACCGGAATCACCGCCAGGTCGGCCAGGTTGTCGCCCAAGGACACACCGCCGCTGGCCAGCAGCCCGATGACGCGAAAGCGCCGATCGCCGATGCGCACGCGCCGGCCCACCGGATTGGCCTTGCCGAACAGCTCGGCGGCCAGGGTCTGACCGAGCACCGCGACCGGCGGCGCGCGCTCGGCGTCGACCGCTGGCAAAAAGCGCCCGGCGGCGAGTTCCAGATGGCGGACTTTGAGGAATTCGCTGGTGGTGCCGAGGATGGTCACTTCTCGTTCCAGGCTACCCACGGACACCGGCGCCTGACCGACCGAGATCGGCGCAACGCGCTCCACATAGGGCGAGCGCAGCAGCGCCAAGGCGTCTTGCAAGGTCAGGTCCCGCGGCGTCTCGCCGAGCAGCGGCGGCGGTCCGCCGGCGGTCTCGTTGCGCCCCGGCAGCACGATCAACAGATGCGTGCCGAGTTGTGTGAACTCGTCCAGCACATATCGCCGCGCCCCCTCCCCCAGCGACGACAGCAGCACGACCGACGCGGCACCGAAGGCCACCGCCAGCAGCGTCATCCAACTGCGCGCCCCATGCGCAGCCAGGGCACGGCCGGCGTTGTTGAACATGTCTGCGAATCGCATCTAGTCATTGTCCCCGACAGAAGCGCCGGCGCAAGCGATTGCTTCGAGAGCGGCCCTGCCGAAGCAATGATTCGCTGCTCCTTGTGTTAGCGCTGGTCGCACCGCAGGGCACGAAGCGTCGATTATAACTGAGGAGCAACCATGAACATCGTGCTCGACAATGTGCACCCAGGCGAGGTTCTGCTCGAGGAATTTCTGACGCCGCTCGGCATCAGCCAGAACCGCCTTGCGCGAGACATTGCCGTGCCACCCCGGCGCATCAACGAGATCGTCCATGGCAACCGTGCGGTCTCCGCGGACACCGCACTGCGACTCGCCCGCTACTTCGGTACATCCGAGGGGTTTTGGATGGGTCTGCAGGCAGATTACGATCTGGAGGAGGCACGCAAGCGGCTGGGCGACAGGCTGGAGCGAGACGTGAGTCGTCGAGCCGCATGATGGGCAGCATCAAAAGGATCTAGAGGGGCGGTTGACCCACTGCCGCGCTCCGTCTCGCCCTCAATCCCGCTCCGCCAACACCGCGCCATCGTCCATCCGGATGCGCCGATGCGCGCGCTCACCAAGCGCGGGGTCGTGGGTCACGACCACCAATGTCAGGCCCTTTTGATTAAGGCCTTCCAGGGTCGCGATCACGTCCTCACCGGAGGCGCGGTCGAGGTTGCCGGTGGGCTCGTCGGCCAGGATCAGGCCCGGCTCCATGACGGTGGCGCGGGCGATGGCGACGCGCTGGCGCTGTCCGCCGGAGAGCTGGTCCGGTCGGTGTCCAGCGCGCGGGGTCAGACCAACCGCGTCGAGCACACCAGCGACGCGCGCTCGGCGCACCCGCGGCGCGACGCCGGCCAGCACCAGCGGCAACTCGACGTTCTCGAACGCGGTCAGGCGCGGGATTAGATGAAACGCCTGAAACACAAAGCCGATGCGCTCGCGCCGCAGCCGCGCGCGGCGCTCCTCGGGTAGGTCCGTGGTCTCGATGCCGTCGAGCCGGTAACGGCCGGCATCGGGGCGGTCGAGTAGCCCGAGGATGTTCAACAGCGTGCTCTTACCGGAACCGGACGGCCCCATCACCGCGGCATAGTCGCCGTCGGCCAGGTTCAGATCGACCCCGCGCAGCGCGTGCACACGCTCGTCGCCGACCTGAAAGGTCCGCTCGACGCCCGCTAGTTCGATCACCGCGCCCGGTCCTCGTCGGCGACCGCAAGCGCACCGGCCTCGACGCCGTCGCGGTCCAACGACAGCACCACCTGATCACCCTCGGCCAGCCCCGACAGCACCTCGGTGCGCTCCCAGTTCGCGAGCCCGGTCTCGATCTCGCGCTCGACCAGCAGGCCGGCGCCCCCGTGCGAAGCCTGCTCCAGCAACAACACGCTGGCGGGCTCGCCTGGGCGGATGGCCGCGGTAGCCAGATGCAGGGCGTCGTCGCGACGGTCGACGACGATCTCGACATCGGCGCTGTAGCCCGCCAACAACGGGCTGTCGGCGGGCAGCTCGGCCAGGACCACCTCGACCTCGACGGTACGCGCCTGCTTTTCCTGATCCAACACATAGGGCGCGATACGCCGCACCGTGCCGGCGAAGGCCTGCTCGCCGAAGGCATCGAGCGTGACCCGCGCATCGAGCCCGAGCCGGACCTTGGCCGCGTCCACCTCATCGATGGGGGCGGAGATGTAGAAGCAACTGTCGTCGATCAGGTCCACCGCCGGCGGCGTTGGAATACCGGGCGGCGACGGCGTGACATACTCATTGAGCTCGCCGGAGACCTCGGCGACCACGCCGGCGAACGGTGCCGTCAGCCTGGTGCGCTCGAGCTCCGCCTGTGCAACGCCGAGCCGAGCGGCGCCGACCCGCGCGGTCGCGCGTGCCGCCTCGCAATCGGCGCGACCGGCCTGCGCAGCGGTGATGGCCCGGTCGAGGGACTCTTCAGAGGCCATTTTACGCTCCTGCAACTTGACCTGACGCGCCGCCTCGCGCTCCGCCTGGTCCGCGTTCAGACAAGCCGCGCGGGCACGGGCGTCGCCGGCATCGGCCTCGCGCTCTGCCAGCGTCACCTGCGCCTTGCGATCCAGATTCCACAGCTCCAGTAACAGTTGCCCGGTCTCGACCCGATCCCCCTCGTGCACCGCCAGCGTCGCGATCTGCCCGCCCGTACCGGGCGCAAGCCGCGCCCGACGGCATGCCTTCACGGTGCCGGCGCGGGTGTTCGCAACCACCTCCTCCACCGGTCCGCGCTGCACCGCTTCCACCCGCACCGAGATCGGCTGCGGACGCGACAGCCACCACCAGCCGCCAGCGGCGGCTAGGATAAGGACGCAGAGGGCAAGGACACGTAGCGGATGTTGCATGGACGACAGCGGAAAGCGGCTTTGGGCACGGCGAACTGATTAAGATCGCGGTTCGCAGCGGAGAAAATCTGGATCTTCACGGGACTGGGGAGAGGATAGCCCGTTTAGCGCTCTCACAATCAGCAAATTGCTCCGCGCCTTGGACAACGCCAGCTTCTCTTTCGGCCAACTGAGCAGGCACGCGGGGCTCGACCTCGATGGTTGTCACGAGGTCCGTCGAAGGTCGCTGCACCCGTGACCGACTGCCGCCAACCGGCTACACTCGAACACAGACAACCTAGCGCCTATCCACCGACCAGGCGCATCCATCGGCAACAATGGGCCCGGAGCAAACCCGCCATGAACCCGCTGAGCCATTTCGACCCCGACGCCAACCGGCTCGAGGTCTGGCTGCGTCAGGGCGGACAACTGCGGCCAATGTCCCACGATCAACGGCTGGACCAGCCCGCGGCTCGGCATCCGCTTCCGGCTCGACAAGGACAACCTGACGATCTTCTACCCCGACGATCGGCCCTTCCTGAGCCCGGTGGAGTTGGCGCGAAGCATGGAACAGGCCGAGCAGCGCGCGGCGCAGGCGCAGGAGCGTGCCGAGCAAGCAGATCAGCGCGCCGACAGGAACGCTACGCGCAGAACGGCGTGCCGAACGGCTCCGAGCGCTGGGCATCGATCCCGACACAGTGGATTGAATGGCTTTCAAACCCCAGCTTCTGATTCAGGGCCAGCTTCTGGTTAGGCTTTCCGAGACTGCGCTCGGAAGAATGTGGTTCGCCGGTGGCGAAGAGTCATCGGCTAGACTGGTACAACTCCGCTGCTTCACCACAGGCCCTCAAGGGCGCTAGCGCACCTTCGCCGACCAGAGCTCGGCGCTCCATGGGACCGCCGACTCCTCGTCGGCCCGCTACCGGATAGACGGGTCTGGGGTGACGCGGCTGCGCTGATCTGCTGCACGTCCTCAAGGGCGCTAACGCGCCCTGGCCGACCGGAGGTCGGTGCTCCATGGGACCGCCGACGTCTCGTCGGCCCGCTGCCGGATAGACGGGTTTGGGAGGGACGCGACTCCGCTGGTCTGCTGCGCGCCCCCAAGGTCGCTAGCGCGGCCTGGCCGACTGGAGGTCGGCGCTCGGAAGGAGTGGTTCACCAGCGGCGAACGGCCAGGGAGCATGGGCTGATACAGCTCCGGCACCGTTAGCGACAACATGTTGTCGCTAACGGTGTCCTCAGCAGCTAGGGCCCCAGCGTCACCACCGCCTTTGCCACCTGTGCCGCGCGCTGGCGCGCTTGGTCGGTGTCTACACCGCGGGCGAGTGCGACACCCATGCGCCGGCGTGTGAAGGACTCGGGCTTGCCGAACAGGCGCAGGTCCGACTCCGGCACCGCGAGCGCCTCGGCCAGCCCGTCGTAGGCGATGCCCACGGCATCCATGCCGCCGTAGATCACGGCGCTGGCGGCGACGGCGTCGCGGCTGGTGTCCACCGGCAGGCCGAGGATGGCGCGGGCGTGCAGGTCGAACTCGCTCTGGCGCTGGGAGGCCATGGTCACCATGCCGGTGTCGTGGGGGCGCGGGCTCACCTCGCTGAACCAGACCTCGTCGCCGCGCACGAACAGCTCCACGCCGAACAGGCCGCGTCCGCCGAGCGCGCCGGTGACGCGGCGGGCGATGTCCTGGGAGCGTTCCAGCGCCGTGGCGGTCATCGGCTGCGGTTGCCAGCTCTCGACATAGTCGCCGCTTCACCTGGCGATGACCGACCGGGTCGCAGAAATGGGTCTCGATGTGCGCGGCGTCGGCACCGGTGCGCACGGTCAGCAGCGTGATCTCGAAGTCGAACTCCACCACCTGCTCGACGATGACTCGGCCGCGGTTCACGCGGCCACCGGCCATTGCGTAGTCCCAGGCGGCCTGCAGGTCGTCGGCGGACTCAAGCCGCGATTGGCCCTTGCCGGACGAGGACATCACCGGCTTTACGATGCAGGGATAGCCGATGGCGTCGGCATGGCGCTGCAGCTCAGCGAAGTCATCGGCGAAGGCATAGGCCGAGGTGGGCAGGCCCAGCTCCTCGGCGGCCAGCCGGCGAATGCCCTCGCGGTTCATGGTCAGGCGCGCGGCGCGGGCGGTGGGGATGACCTCGCACAGGCCGGCCTGCTCAACCTCCACCAGCACATCGGTGGCGATGGCCTCGATCTCGGGCACGATGATCCGCGGGCGCTCTGCGTCGATCAGAGCGCGCAGCGCGTCGGCGTCCGCCATGTCGGTGACGCGCGCGTGGTGCGCGACCTGGTGTCCCGGGGCGTTTGCATATCGGTCGACGGCGATCACCTCCACACCAAGCCGTTGCAGCGCAATGATCACCTCCTTGCCGAGCTCACCGGCGCCGAGCAGCATCACTCGGGTGGCGTTTGGGGACAGGGGTGTGCCGATATGCATGGGGTCGACTCCAATAGCGGTGTGGTGGCGGTGGCGGATGGGCGCTCTTAGCGAACAGGTCTGAGTCTTGGTGACAAACACCGACGCAGACGATAACGAACCGCTGGCTTTGAAGCGCGGCTTACGAGTCTCTATGCTCCGGCAAAGCGTCACCAGAGCGTGGCGGCTAGGTCCCGGCCTTTTCCAGGATACAGTCAAAGGTGTCAAATTCAGCGCGCTCGGCTCGTTCTCGAAAATAGGCCTCGGTACGAAGTGCGGCCGCCTTTTCGGCACCCCGCAACGTTGATGAATTGGCTGATAGTCGTGCCCTCCGCTGCAGCAATGCGCTTTACTTCATCAAGCAGCGGTTTCTGCAGCCGCAGGGCATAATTGGTAGTCGCTGTCATGACTGTTGGCTCAGGAGGTAGCCCGGCGGAACGACGTCGATCCCGAAACGCGAGGCGGCAGGCAGAAAAGCGTCAAACGATATCTCTTTCGCCTCGGAACTCAAGCTTTTTATCGAGCGGACGGACTTTGCTCGGCGACATCCAGGCTACAATGCCGCCCCATGCTGCTGTCGCCCAAACACCGTTTTTTGTTCGTCCATATCGCCAAGACCGGTGGCACCAGCGTGCGTGCGGCGCTGGCGGCGCGGCGCTGGGCCGATCCCTGGTATTGGCCGATGTTCCTGTGCAGCCGCTTCAGCCATCTGAGCGGGCACCGCATCGGCACCAAGTTTCCTAGGCACGCCAAGGTGGTCGCCGCCAAGGAGCTGTTGCCGAAGGACTACTTCGATGCCCTGTTCAAGTTCGCGTTCGTGCGCAATCCGTGGGACCTGCAGGTCAGCTCGTTCCACCACATCCGCCGCGAGCGACCTCAGTACCTGGGCGGACACGATCGCTTTGCCGATTTTCTGCGCTGGAAGCTCGATCCGGAGCGCCCGTACCAGTTCCACGTGGACACCTCCATCGAGTTGCAGACCGATTATCTCATCGACCTGCACGGCAACATCGTTGTCGACTTCATCGGCCGCTACGAGCGCCTGGAACAAGACTTCCAGGCCGCTTGCGTAAGCATCGGCCTGCGCGAGATCACCCTGCCGCACCGCCGCCGCGCCGCGGACCGCGAGCACGACTACCGGCGGTACTATGACGACTGCACGCGCGAACTCGTCGCGCAGCATTTTGCCCGCGACATCGCACTGCTCGGCTACGACTTCGACTCCGCCTGGGCCACTGCTCCAGCGGCGACCGGATCAGCAGCCGAGCGCGAATGAGCCGGGGGAGGATCTCCGTCACAGCTAACGCCCCGGGGCGCATCGGCGGCGCACCACGCCAGCGCTGATGCACTGGTTTGCGCTGTCGCTGATCTGCGCCTTCAGCCTGGCGTCCGCGGATGCCGCCACCAAGGCGTGGTTGCAGGGCTACTCAACCCGCGAACTGGCGTTGGTGCGCTTCTCGCTAACCGCGGTGTTGCTGCTGCCGCTGCTGACGGGACTGCCGGCCCTGTCCACGCTGCCCGCGGCCTTCTGGGGCTGGATGCTGCTGCTGTGGCCGCTGGAGATCGTCGCGATGCTGTTGTACATGGCCGCGATCCGCGATCACCCGCTATCGCTGACGCTGCCCTACCTGGCCTTTACGCCGGTATTCGTGCTCGGCGTCGCGCATCTACTGCTCGGCGAGCAGGTATCGATGCAAGGCGCGCTGGGTGTCCTGCTGGTGGTGATCGGCGCCTGGATGCTCAACGTGCAGCACGCGCGCCGCGACGACTGGCGCAGTTGGATCAGGCCGCTCAGCGCGATCATCTGGGAACCGGGCTCACGCATGATGCTCGCCGTCGCCGTGATCTTTGCGCTGACTGCTACCGGGGGCAAGCTGGTGCTGCAATACATCCCGCCGCAGCAATTCGGCGCGTTCTATTTTTTGGCCTTGGGCCTGCTGATGCCGCTGGCATTCGCGCTACCGGGACTGCGCGGCAGCGCACCCGCGGGCCGCGGCCCGCCGTGGCGCGCCATCGCCCGCTTGTTTCGGCGCCCGCGTGCGGTACTCGCCGTCGCCGCGTTGAACGCGGTGATGATCTACACGCACTTTATGGCGCTGCAACAGGTCGAGGTGGCCTATATGATCGCGGTCAAGCGCACCAGTCTGCTGTTCGGCATCCTCTACGGCGCGCTGCTGTTCCACGAGACCGGCCTGCGGACACGGCTGCCGGCCGGCGTGCTGATGCTGATTGGCGTGGCTACGATCCTGACGGGCTGAACCGATGACCCGCGCACCGAACACCGCATTCGCGTCTGACCCGCGGGGCTGATTCGCCGAGCTGATGTACTGGGCTGATCCAATGGCCGACCTGCTCAAATCCGCCTTCCCGCCGATCATCGGCGAGCGGCCACGCCTGTTGATCCTCGGCTCGATGCCGGGTGAGGCATCGCTGCGGCTCGGCCAATACTACGGCCACCGCCGCAATGCCTTCTGGCCGATCCTATGCGATCTGCTTTCGCTACCACCGGACAGCGACTATTCCACCCGCATCGCGGCGCTGAAGGCCCACCGCATTGCGCTCTGGGACGTGATCGCGACCTGCGCTCGGCACGGCAGCCTGGATGCGAACATTCGCCCCGACAGTATTCGGGTCAACGACTTCGGGGCCTTTTTCGATGCCCACCCGGACATCCGTTGTATCGCCTTCAACGGCGGCACCGCCGAGCGCGAGTACCGGCGTCGCGTACTGGCGGGACTCGCCCCGGTCCACCGGTGCATGGAACTGCTGCGACTGCCGTCGACCAGTCCGGCCCACGCCGGCATGTCTGTCGACGCCAAACGCGCTGCCTGGCGGGTGCTGCTGGAATACACCGCGCGGACATGAAACAACCCGCGATCGGGAGAGACGATCGCCACGCTCCTGACTCCGGCACGCTCTGCTCGCGACGGCAACGTCAGCGACGGTGGGTGCGGCCCCATCGCGGCTGCAAGCCGCTCCCACAGGCGTGGGAGCGATTTGCAATCGCGACGGCAGCGACAGCGGATGTCAGCCTGCCCCGTCGCGGTGGCGAGCCCGAGCCGCTCCGCCCGTCCGCGCAAATTCCAGTCGCGACGCCAATGCCAAGCGGATTTCCGCGCGGCCTGTTCAACCTGCGCCAGGCGGTTGCCGTTACAATCGTGGCTGCAATAATCGGCGACCTCGGCCGGCGTCGCCGGCAAAGTCTCCGCACAACCGAACCGGAAAGAGAGCCATGTTGCTGAAGATCATCCGCGAAGGCTTGGGCCGCACGGTCGCCTTCATCGATCAGGTCACGCGTCCGGCGCCAATGACGCGCCCGCCCGAGGTCCAACGCGACGTCGACGCTGCAGTCCAGCCGATGGCGTTGTATCAGTACTTCGCCTGTCCGTTCTGCATCAAGACCCGCCGCGCGATCCATCGGCTCAATCTCCCCATCGCACTGCGCGACGCCCAGAACGACCCAGAGCATCGTGCCGCGCTGGCCACGGACGGCGGCAAGATCCAGGTGCCCTGTCTGCGCATCGACGAGCTCAGCGGCACCCGCTGGCTATACGAATCCAGCGACATCATTGCCTATCTGGAAAAGCGCTTCGGCGCCAATGCCTCCGGTGGCGGCATGCCTGATGATTCCGAAGCTCAACATTCCGGGGTGCAATCGCCCCAGGATCAAAGTCGGGAGCGGGAACAAACGCACGGTCAGGTGCCAAACCAGAGGCAATCATCCGACCTAGTCCAGGCGCGCCCGAAGCAGGCGGCGCCAGCCCAAAGCCATTCCCGCGTGGAGGCAGGCTTGCCGACCGCCCTGTGCTGTCTCGGCGCATTCATGTGTGCATCGGCGCAGGCGGACCCGGCCACGCTGCGCGCCTATGAGTGCACCGAGAACGGCGTGAAGACCTTCTCTGATAAGCCCTGCGGCCGCGTCGAGCGGCGCGTATTCCTCGGCTACAGCTCGCCGAAGGATCTCCCCAGCGCGGGTCACAGCCTGACCGCGGAGACTGCCGCGGATGAGCGCACCGACGCCTTCATCGACCGCCTCGAACTCAAGCGGGCCATCGCCCGCGCCGAGGGCCGGGTTAGTGATCTGCAGAAAGAGCGCGATGCCGCGCTGACGGAACTGCGGGCACGCATCAACACCGGCGCCGTGATTCAAGCCGTCCAGCCGGGACAGGACAGCGGCGCGGGGCTCGACCCGCGGCAGTTGGTCGCAGCGGAGACGGCGGACCATACGCTAATCGAGGAGATGCAGGTCATCAATACGCGCTACGCCCAGGATATCGCCGTTGCGGAGCAACACCTGGAGCAACTGCAGGACCACCTAGCGACTATGGAACCGTCCGCAGATCAGCCATGAGGCGCATCGGCAGGTTCACCTGCGGTATCATGCGTCGCCGAAAACGGCGCTTATGGTCGGTCGACGCCGAATAGGGCGCGCCCCGAAACACGGTACAAACCAGCCACGTCACCATCTCCAGAAATAGGAAAGTCGACGCCAAAGCCAGATCACCAGCCGCCCATCGCGTCGATTGCCGTGGCAACGCGACAATCCGCCACTTTCAACCCGAATCCCAAGGAACACGTTTATGGCACGCAGTTACCTGGTCTCGTCCGAATCCGTGGGCGAGGGCCATCCGGACAAGGTCGCCGACAATATCTCCGACGCTATCCTCGACGCCCTCCTCGCGCAGGACCCGACCTCGCGCGTGGCCTGCGAGACGATGCTCAACACGGGCATGGCGGTGGTCTCCGGCGAGATCACGTCCAAGGCCGTTGTCGACTATACCCAGGTGGTGCGCGACACCATCTGCGACATCGGCTACAACGACGGCAAGATGGGCTTCGACGGCAACGCCTGCGCGGTGCTGATCGCGCTCGACAAGCAGTCGCCGGACATCGCCCAAGGGGTCAACGAGGGCACGGGCATCGACCTTGATCAGGGCGCCGGCGACCAAGGTCTGATGTACGGCTACGCCACCAACGAGACCGAAGCGCTGATGCCGATGCCGATCCAGCTCGCGCACCAGCTCACCAAGCGCCAGGCCACGGTCCGCAAGTCCGGCGAGCTGGACTGGCTGCGCCCGGACGTCAAGTCCCAGGTCTCGGTCCGCTACGAGGGCAATACCCCCGTCGCCATTGAGGCCGTGGTGCTGTCCACCCAGCATGCCGAGGAGATCAGCTACGACGCGCTGAAAGAGGCGGTCATGGAAACGATCATCAACCCGGTCATCCCCGAGGAGATGCTGGCCAAGAACGCCAAGTTCTTCATCAATCCCACCGGACGCTTCGTCATCGGCGGCCCAGTCGGTGACTGCGGCCTGACCGGACGCAAGATCATCGTCGACACCTACGGCGGCGTCGGCCGTCATGGCGGCGGCGCCTTCTCCGGCAAGGACCCGAGCAAGGTCGACCGTTCCGCGGCGTATGTGGCCCGCTACGTGGCCAAGAATATCGTCGCCGCCGGCCTGGCGGAGAAGTGCGAGGTTCAGGTCGCCTACGCCATCGGCGTCGCGCAGCCGGTCTCGATCCACGTCGACGCCTTCGGCACCGCCAAGATCGACGAAACCCGCATCGAGGAGCTGATCCGCGCCCATTTCGACCTGCGGCCCAAAGGCATCATCCAGATGCTCGACCTGCTGCGTCCGATCTACCGCGCCACCGCGGCCAACGGCCACTTCGGCCGCAGCGAGCCCGAGTTCACTTGGGAGCGCACCGACAAGGCCGACGCGCTACGTGCCGACGCTGGACTCTGACCCGAATGGCACCAAGGCGATTGCCGTCAACTTGCAGGCCATCTGACTTGATCTCGACGCCCGCCTTCGGTTTCGGGTTGACGGTAGGCCCGCTCGGCCCTCCGTATCGGTTCCTTGATTAACTGCGTCGCCAACTCATTGAGACGTCACTCGCTAGTCGCTTGGATCGCCGCGAGCGGTCCAGAGCGCCGTCACAGGCACCGCGAACCTGTTGTGCCCGAAGGAAACGACCTGCTCGCCAGTGTAAAGAACGACTCCGCGCACAGGCGCCCGCCTGCGTCTCGGTCCAACGCATCGATCCCGGCAAAGTCCTTGGCGGCCACGCCGCGGGCCGACTTGACCTCGATCCCCGCGATTCTACCGGCCGCATCTTCGATCACCAGGTCGACCTCGGCCGGCCGCCGTTCGGTAATGGAAGAGCTTCACCCGGGTGTCGGACCACGCGGCCTGCTTGCGCAGCTCCGCGACGACGAAGGTCTCGAGCAGATCCGCCGAGGTGCATCGGGTTCGCCGCGGATTCCGCGGTGTGTCCGGCCAGGTGCGCGCTCAAACCGCAGTCGATCAGGTGGACCTTGGGCGACTTGGTCAGCCGCTTGCCGAGGTTCGCGGACCAAGCTGGAAGCGGGCTGGAACAGGAAGGTGGCCTGCAGCAGGATGAGATAACGCTTGAGCGTCGTCTGCGCGATGTCGGTGCTGCGCGCCAGTTCGGACATGTTGAGCAGCGCGCCGACCCGTCCGGCGAGCAGGGCCAAGAGCCGCGGCATCTCGGTCACACCCTCGATGTTTGCCAGATCGCGAACGTCGCGTTGCAGCAGCGCCGTGAATGTACGCCTCGAACCAGGCGGCCCGGCGCCTGCCCGCCGCGCGTGCGAGGGCCTCCGGATAACCGCCAGCGACGACGATCTCGGTCAGCGATGCCACGGGCTCCCCGGCCAAGTTCGGGCAGCATCGCCGGCAAAGACGCATCGATAAAGGACTCCCGTCGCCCGCGCAGTTCCCCCTGCGACAAGGGCTCCAAGGTGACGATCTCCATACGCCCGGCCAGCGACTCGGAGATACGCGGCAGCAGCAGCACGTTGGCCGAGCCGGTCAGCAGGAACCGCCCGGGCGTGCGGTTCGCGTCCACCGACAGCTTGATGGCCTGGAACAGCCCCGGGGCCTTCTGCACCTCGTCGATGACGACGCGCTCCCCGAGTCCGGCGACAAAGCCCTGCGGGTCGGCCGTCGCCGCCGCCAGCGCGGTCGCCTCATCGAGCGTCACCATCGTGGCCGAGCCGGCCCAGTCAGCCGTGCGGCCAGGGTGCTCTTGCCGGTCTGGCGAGCACCATTCAGAACGCACGACCGGCGTATCGGCCAGCGCCGTCCATAAGCTCGGTCTCTGAATTTCGCTGGTACATGGCGGAATTTTAGCCACCGCGTGGTGGATAATCCACCACTGGATGGCGAAAACTCGTGCGTTGCGATGGGCGACTGCGCTTGGCCGCTCGATCAGACCTTGGCGTCGGTCGGCGGATAGATCGGTGTCCGGCGGCCAGTCACAAAGGAGCGCCGTGGATCGACAAGCGCGCGCCCGGCCAGTGCCGTGCGCCCGAGCAGCATGCGGAAGCGCATGCTGTCGCGGTCGGTCAGCGTCAGCTCGACCGGCCAGCGATGGCCTGCGACGACGAGGTCGGTGGTGATGACGCAGCGTTGTTCGCGATGGCCACCGGAATCGGTGACGGCGCGTCGATCCAGCAGCGGAGCCTCGCAGCGAACGACGAGGTCATCGCGTCCCTGCACCGGGTGCACCGCGAAGCGCACGATCTCGACCCCGTCACGCAGTTCGGTTTCGACCTCAAAGGCATGCAGGGCCGAGGTGCGAGCGCCGGTGTCGACTTTGCACTTGATCACGGGCAGGCCGAGTTCCGGCAGGTCCACCCACTCGCGCCAGCCCAGCGTCAGTAACGGCGTCGTCATGGTTGCAGCACCATCATTAAGGTTCCGGCAAACGTCAACAGCACGTTGGCGAATGTATAGGTGCCAGCGTAGCCGAGTGAGGGTACCGCACTGCGTGCGGCATCGTTAAGGACGTTGAGCGCCGGGGTGCTGGTCATGGCGCCCGTAATGGAGCCGAGCAGCAGGGCCGGGTTCATGCGCAGCGCGTAGCGTCCGAACAGATAACCGGTGGTGGCGGGCACCAAGGTGACGACGACACCGGCCAAGATCATCACCGGTCCGACCGACGTCAGCGCGGCAACCACGCCGCCGCCGGCGTTGAGCCCCACCGAGGCCATGAACATCATCAGGCCCAGTTCCATTAAGACCAACCGCGCCGGCGCCGGCACACGGCCGAAGGTGGGCATCACTGAGCCCAGATAACCGATGATGATGCCGATGATCAGCAGGCCACCGGCCGAGCCGAGCCCGACCGAGATCGTACCGAAGCTGATCATCAACAATCCGAGCATGGTGCCGAAAATCAGGCCGAACGCGAACGTGGCCAGGTCAGTATGCTGCACGTCGGCCTCAAGGTAACCCAGGTCGCCGGCCAGGCGCTCTAGGCTCTTTTCCTCGCCGGAGATCAACAGCCGGTCGCCCTTTTGCAGCGGCAGATTGGCGTCCACCGGCAGCTCGATGGAGGCGCGAACTAGGCCGGTAGCGAAGCAGCCGTACTGGCCGGGCAGGTCCAGGTCGCGAAACGTCCTGCCGACGACGCGCTGATCGGTAACGATGATCTCGCGGGAGCGGATCTGATAATTCAGCAGGTCCCTGTCCAGCACCTCTTGATGACCAGCGGACTGCGCCTCTTCATGGACGCGGATGCCGGCGATGAACGAGATCACGTCACCCTCTTGCAGCACCATGTCCGGGTCCATGTCCATCAGCTGCCCGTTGCGTCGGAGCTTCATCGCACGGCCGCGGTTAGGCCCCCGTTCCGCGCTCAGCTGCGTTAGCGACTTACCGACGAACTCCTGCGCCACACGGTAGGCGCGGATGATCGGCATGCTAGCGGAGGTTCCGCGAAACCGACGCGCGGCGCCGAGCCCGCGCTCGCGCGCCAGTCGGGCAGCCTCGGCGGGCAGGTCGAGGCCGATCAGCCGCGGCAGAAAGCGCACGCCAACGACCATGCCGATCGTGCCGAACAGATAGGTGATGGCGTAGCCGACGCTGACGTTCTCCCTGGCCTGAGCGGCGGTAATCCCGCTGGGTAAGGTCGCCAGCCCGCTATTGACCGCGTCCTGGGCACCGGCCAAGGTCGGCGTGCTGGTCAGCGCCCCGGCGAGCAGGCCTGCGCCAAAGCCGTATTCGAGCCCGAGCAACATCGACAGGGTCCACGCCAGCGTCGCCGCCGTGGTCGCCACCACCACCGCCAGCATCATGTAGCGCACCCCGTCGGCGCGAAAGGCACTGAAGAAGGTTGGCCCAGCCTGGATGCCCACGGAGAAGATGAACAACGCAAAACCGAAGGTATCGGCGCCAGCCGGCGCCGTGAAGCCAAAATGCCCGCACAACAAACCCATCAGCAGCACACCGACGACCGGACCCGCCTCCACACCCGCGATACGCAGGTTGCCGAGCAGATAGCCGAATCCGATGATGCTGAACAGCAGCAACATGCCATTGCTGCGTAGCAGGCTCACAACGTCGATTTCCATCCGGCGGTTCCTCGAAATTAGCCGTGCGGCGAGCTGTGCGGATCGTGGAATTCTATCAGAGGCCGCGCCAGCGAACCGCGTGCTGTTATCCTGCAACAAGTTGTCATTCTAAGGGCTGTCGACGCTCGACCGTTACAATCGTGACATCTTGGGTTCGTGAACTCTCATGACCCTTGCCGGAGCAACCACTGATGAAATCGGCCATTCTCGTCAGCGCTACCCTGTTGATCCGCGTCCAGTGCGCCGCCGAGCCGGCGTGGCCGATGCGCCACGATCGAGTACGAGGAGATCTCGGTCAAGATACTGGCACCCTGGGAGGGCAAGGGCGAGGTGCACCAGATCGGCCCCGAGACGTTGATGTTCCTCGGCACCTACGAGGGCATCATGTACATCGAAACCGGTGATGTGGAGCAACCGCTGGACGCCGCCATCTTCACCTGTCCGGCGACCGCCGAGATACGTCAGTTCGACGACCACGTCGACGTCAACGGCCATTGCGCCATGACCAGTAGCAAGGCGACCTGGCCTTCGCGCGCTTCAACTGCAAGGGAGGCAGCGAGACATGCAGCGGGCGCTTCGTGTTGACCGGCGGCACCGGCGCGCTCGAGGCATCACCGGCGAAAGTGAGCTGGTGGTTCGCACCGCACTCAGCAGCATGGTCGAGGACGCCGAGGCCGGCACGCTGACCAGTTCCACCGAGGGGCTTGCCGTCTGGCCGGAGTTGCGGGTGCGATTGCCGGTGAATCAGCAGACCACTGACGCCGCGGACTGATGGTACCGATCGCAAGGCTGAGTGGGCTGCGGACTCCATTACCCTAGCGCTCGCATCTAGGCGTGTTCATCGAGCGCGGCTATGCCTCAGACCGACGAGCTACGGCGCTTGATTGCCGCGCCCTCGCGTTGCGCTGAGTGGGCCAAGCGCCGAGGGCCAAGGGCGGCTGTATAGCAGGATTGTGCGGTGTTGACCCGAGGCCCTTGGCGCTCAGCTCTTCGGACAGCAAGCGGGTTGTCGATACGAAACTTGACGCATTTGCGGAGATTCTGCGCCCTCAAGCCCGATAGGCGCTTTCATATTGGCGCGTTTATCGGCGGCCTCCCGTCTCGACACCCCGCTCTACCTCCCGGCCGCCGACGCAGCTCGCGCTCGAGGATCTTTCTGGTGGCGTTCTTGGGCAAGGCATCCACGACCTCGATGCGGCGTGGGATCTCGTGGCTGCCCAGGTGCTGCCGACACCAGGCCTTGAGTTCCGCGTCGTCGGCCTGCTGCTGGTGCGCCGATGCGACATAGGCGATCGGGATCTCGCCGTGAACGCGATTCGGTTCGCCCACCACCGCAGCCTCGGCAACGCTGGGATGCCGGACCAGCATCTCTTCGATGATGCGCGGATAGACGTTGATGCCGTTACTGATGATCAGATCCTTGATCCGATCCACCAGGTAAAAGCAGCCGTCGGCGTCGCGCCAGCCTACATCGCCGGTGCGGAACCAGTCGCCAAAGAAGCTCTGGGCGGTATCCTCCGGCAGGTTCCAGTAGCCCCGCATCACGCTGGGACCACGCACGCAGACCTCGCCGTGCTCGCCGTCCGACAGCCAGTGACCCTCAGGGTCGCTGATCCGCATCTCGACACCGGGGATCGGCGGACCGATGGAACCGGGCTTGCGTGGCCCGTCCGGTCGATTCACCGCCGTGACCGGTCCGCACTCGGTGGGACCGTCACCCTCCAGCATCGGCACCTGGAAGCGTTGCTCGAAGGCCTGCATCAGCGCCGTGGCAATGCGGCGCCGCCGGAGATGCACAACCGCACACTGCGCCACAACGCCACCTGGGCGTCATCGAGTCGCATCAGCACCGCATACAGACTCGGCACGCCGAGAAAGATGGTTGCATGGTGCATCTCAATAGCCTGAGTGATGGCCTGGGGATCGAAGCGCGGCACCGGTACCAGCGCGGCACCGGCAAGCAGCGGCGTCAGGATGCCGACCGTGCCGGCGAAGGCATGGAACATCGGCAGCACCACCAGGAAGCGGTCGGTGGCCGGTGTCAGGTCGAGTGCCTCGGCCACCGCATGGGCGTTGCTGGCCAGATTGGCATGCGTCAACACCGCGCCCTTGGGCCGGCCGGTGGTGCCGGATGTGTAGAGGATGACGGCGGCATCCGCGAAGGGGTCGATCTGTACCGCCGGCGCCTGCTCCGGCTGCACCAGTTGATGCAGATGACAGTCCGCGACATCACCGTCCTGTTCCAGGCCAATACCGATCCGCAAAGCCACCACTGGCGCGCCGGCCAGGGCCGCGGCGGCCTGCTCGGCGAAGGCGGCGTGAAGAACAGCGCTCGTGCGCCCGCATCGCCCAGCATGAACGCGATTTCGTGAGGATTCAGCAGGAGATTGATCGGCACCACCACGGCGCCGGCCTTGAGGATACCGAGGTAGGCGACGACGAACTCGGCGCCATTCGGACAAGTAGAGCGCGACGTGCTCACCGGGCAAGACGCCGCGCGCGGCGAGGGAGGCGGCGACGCCGTCGGTGGCGATATCGAGCGCCGAGTAGGTCCAGGTAGGCGACTCGGCAAAGATCGCCGGCGCCTCATGATGGGCGGCGGCGATGCGGCCGAAACAATGCCGGCAGATCGGCGCCGTCTTGACCGACAAGACTCCCTGCCTCGTCCCCGCTCGCGTCCGGGGCAGCGCCGCTGCCAGAAGTCGATCCCATCCGCGCGTGCCTCAGATGACCTTGGAAAAGCCCATGGGCCCTGCTTAGCCGCCAGATAGGCATCGAAGGCCATGCAGATGTTGCGGATCAACAGCCGTCCCTTGGGCAACACCCGAATGCCAGTGGAATCGACCTCCAGCAGCCCATCACGAACCATGCCGTCGAGCTTGGGC
>CAVOGV010000023.1:0-136031 GCA_963695445.1 uncultured Gammaproteobacteria bacterium
AGAGCTTCGAGGCGGCTACCTCCCGGTTTGACGCTTCACCTCCACCCGAGACAACGAGCGTCTTCACTCATCTGTGAAGATGCGACGCCCTCACTCCACCTAGGCGGCCCGCTTCGACTTGGCGGTAGGGTTACCGCGGCTCCGCTGATCCGCGCCGCCCACTCAAGAGAGAGCTAGCGCGCCCTAGCCGACCGGAGGTCGGTGCTCGTGGGGCCGCCGACTTCTAGTCGGCCCGTCGCCGCCAGGCGGCTTAGGTTTACCGCCGTTCCGCTGGTCTGCGGCGCGCCCTCACCGGATGAAGCCCGCAAAGCTTGCGCGAAGCTTAGTCCCTGAACGGATCATCGGACAGAACACCCGCAATGGCCGGAGCGTAAGTCAGCACGGCGCCTTGCAGTATACCGAGGCTGTCAAAGACCTCGGAGAGCCGGGCCAATAACGCCTCATCATCTGGCCTATCCGACAGCTCACGCAAAACGCCGACCAGTGGAGCGAGGTCCTCGGAAGCGATGTATTGCTCAAGCATCGCGATCGATTCCTCGAGTTTTGACGCATCGACGCCGCGATCATGTTCAGTCATGGTAGTTAGCTCGATGGCTCAGCTGACGTCGGCGAGCCGCGGCCAAGGCTCCGGGCACTGCGCGATACGTACACAAAACTGTATGAGCCGCCCCACCAGCGAGGCGAAGCGTCGCGATGCACCTCCTCGTTGGTGTGACGATGTCGGGCTGTCTTCAGCACCTTGCCAATGCCACAGGGCCGCGTTGAGCGATCAAAGGCGACGGCATCACTGGTACAGGACACCATCCCGCCGCCCCATCGCATACGCCGTCTCCCCTGCCGCCATCCGAAGCCGAGCTTCGATCCGGATCTTATTCATCACGTCGCTGTCGGCAATTTCGGGATAAAGCGGATAGAAGCGGGCCACGTCGAGCACGTTCGACTTCGCCGCCAATTCCATTCTCCGCCGCTCCTCCAAAATCACTCCATGCAGCATCAACAATCGGGGGGCCTGGCGATGCAGATAACGTCGACAAAGATCCTGATGCTCGTCGCTTTCCCAATCTTCGCGAACCAGGAAAGGCGGAAAATCCTCACTCTCGTGGTATCGCCGGGTGAACCATCGCGCCCTCGGTTTGGTTCCCGCCCGTTCGGCGACAGATCGTTCCAACCGGTAGTTCACAGGCCCATACGATCGGCTTCGCTCAGCTTCGCTCGTCTCGATCGGCATCACCGCGGCCGGGAGCGCGGTCCAGTCCGTGAGTTTTGGAAATGACGCCATCTCCGACGCGTCGACGCAAGAAAAGATCAACGCGAGCGGCGAGTTGTCTTTCGGGTCCAGCAGCCAGTATTCGTACCGATCGGCGGCTTCAAACGGCAGTTCGGCTCCGATCAAGAACGTCGCCAAGTCGAGTATGCGCTGGTCCACTTGGCCGTCTTCGGTCGAAGGGTTTTCGATCACCCTTTCGAGATCGCGATGCCTGATGTGCGCCGCCCTGGTAAAGCGGCCCTGCTGCCGACTCGCGTCTGCGTTGCCGCCGTTACCGTTCGCATAAATGAATTGGAACTCCCACAGATCGCCATCCATCGATAGCGCGCGCGCATGCTCGGATTCAGCGATTTGCACTTGAGCCGAGTACGGCTGCAGGAGACGTTGAGAGTGAGCTTTGATCATCTAGCGTCGATCACATTAAGAGGGGGTGCTGGGGCGGGGAAACCGCACTTTGCGCACGTCGCTGGACCCGACGGAGGTCCTGCTGCAACCCGTCGTGGGCCAACGAACAGGAGGCCCAACCACACGCCATCGCGCTCTGGCGCCGCTTGTATTGCGACCTTAGCGGGGGCGGACGGAACGGTCAAGGCCACACCGAGAGCCCAACCAACCTGCCGTCGGTCTCAAGAGCGCGGCCTGCTAAGCGGGCTTTCGCAACGGCATGCTCATCCCTTTGACGGGCGCTGGATGCACAGCAGATCGAGGAGCGCCTGAGCCGGCCTTTCCGATTACGCTTGATCTGACTGCCGCGCGCTGGCGCTTGCCACCACTTGTCGCGTCGGCAGGTGGCGCCAGCCCGTTGCCTGACGTCGCCCAACCACCCAGCCCAGCCTCTGCTTAGCACGACAGCGAACCCGTCAATTCCGCTTTCCGTCACGTTCGGGGGCTCATTGTCCACAGATTGACTGAATCCGCTTCGGGCAACTCGTTCGTGCGTTGGCGCTGGCCTCGCAACCGAATGATAGACCTTGACACTCGATGATGCGTACAATTGCTAGTTCTGTATCGCATCAATGCGTCGCGCCGGATCGCAGCCGGATCACCCCTGGTGACAACGGCACGCGGCGAGCTGTCCGCGCACTGGGCGTCCTCTTGTCGGCGCATCATCAACTACCTACAAAGTCTTACTCCGGAGTCCCCATGGCCGTCGAACAAACCCTGTCCATCATCAAACCCAACGCCGTTGCGAAGAACGTGATCGGCCAGATCTGCGCTCGTTTCGAGGACGCCGGTCTCAAGATCGTCGCGGCGCGGATGCTGCACCTGAGCCGCGAGCAGGGCTCTGCGTTTTATGCGGAGCACCAGGGCAAGGGCTTTTTTGACGAGCTGGTGGGCTTCATGACCTCCGGGCCGTGCATGGTGATGGCGCTGGAGGGTGAGGATGCGATCGCGCGCAATCGTGAGATCATGGGCGCGACCAACCCGGCGGATGCCGCACCCGGCACGCTGCGCGCGGACTTCGCCGATTCCTTCACCGAGAACGCGGTGCACGGTTCCGACGCCCCGGCGACGGCCGAGCGCGAGATCGGCTTCTTCTTTCCGGAAGGCGTCTGCGCGCGGACCCGCTGAGCGGCCGTTCGCAACGCTGAGGCAACCGTTATGAACGCCGATCAGCGCATCGACTTGCTGAATCTCGACCGCGCGGAGTGCGAGGCCCTGGTGAGCACCTGGGGTCTGAAGCCGTTCCATGGCCGCAATCTGTTCAAGTGGATTCACAAGCACGGTGTGGTGGACTTCGACGCGATGACGGATCTGTCGAAGCCGCTGCGCGAGCGGCTGGCGCGCGAGACCCGCATCGGCGCGCCGAACATGGTCGTCGAGGAGCCCTCCGCGGACGGCACCGTCAAGTGGGCGTTGGAGTTCGCCGACGGACAGCGTATCGAGACGGTGTTCATTCCGGAGGAGCGGCGCAGCACGCTGTGCGTGTCGTCGCAGGTGGGCTGCGCGCTGGAATGTCGGTTCTGCGCGACGGCACGACAGGGCTTCAACCGCAATCTGAGCGCCGGCGAGATCATCGGGCAGGTCTGGTATGCGACCCACCGGCTCGGGCGCGCGCCGACCAATGTGGTGATGATGGGCATGGGCGAGCCGCTCGCGAACTTCGACGCGGTGGTGAAGGCCATGAACGTGATGCAGGACGACTTTGCCTATATGTTGGCAAAGCAGCGGGTCACGCTGTCCACGTCCGGCATCGTGCCCAACATCCAACGCCTGGCGGAGGTCAGCGAGGTGTCGCTGGCGGTGTCGCTGCACGCACCAGACAACGCACTGCGCGATCAGCTGGTGCCGATCAACCAGAAGTACCCGCTGGAACAGCTGATTCCGGCCTGCCGCGCCTATCTGCGTGGCGACAAGCGCCGACGCATCACCTGGGAATACGTGATGCTCGATGGCATCAACGACAGCGACCGGCATGCCAAGGCGCTGATCAGACTGCTGGAGGGGACGCCATCCAAGGTCAACCTGATCCCGTTCAACCCGTTCCCGGGCAGCGGCTTCGATACCAGCCCGCCGGAGCGCGTCGACGCCTTCCGCATGCGGCTGATTCGGTCCGGCCTGGTGGCCACCACGCGCAAGACCCGCGGCGATGAGATCGCCGCTGCCTGTGGTCAGCTGGTGGGCCGGGTGCAGGATCGCAGCCGGCGTCGAATCGAGGTACCGTTCCCGCAGGGGATCGCCGCCGGATGAGCCTAGCTCAGTGCCAGAGGCTGATCCGCGTGCCAAAACGGGCTGCCTGGCTGTTGTTGTGCGGCTGCCTGCTGCTGACCGGCTGCGGCGGCGGCAAGAACAGCAAGCTCGCGGCGGCCGACGCGGCCGCGGACAGCCCGGCGAACCTTTATATCGGACTGGCCACGGCGTACTACGAGCGCGGTCAGATGCCCGCCGCGTTGGAGAACGCCGAGCGTGCGGTCCAGGCGGACAACAAGAACGCCAACGCCCACTACATGTTGGCGGTGATTCACCAGCGCCTCGGCCAGACCAAGGAGGCGGAGCAAGCGTTCGCCGCGGCGCTCAGGATTGCCCCGGACAATCCGGATATCCTGAATGCCCACGGCTCGATGCTCTGCCTGGCCGGCAAGTACCGCGAAGCCGCCGCACAGTTCGAGAAGGCGCTGAAGAATCCGCTGTACCAGACCCCCGAGGTTGCGCTGATGAATGCGGCCAAGTGTGCCGAGCGCGCCAAACAGGGCACCGAGGCGGAACGCCATCTGCGCAATGCACTAACGGCCAACCCCAACTTTGCTCCGGCCCTCTACTCCATGGCGGAACTGAGCTTTAAGCGCGGTGCCTATCCAGAATCCTATGAGTACATGGTGCGCTACTTTCGTGTTGGCCAAGTCACGCCGGAGTCCTTGCTGCTGATGTCGCGGGTGCTGTCCGGACTCGGCAAACCCAAGGAGGCCAAGGCGGCGGCGGACGCCTTGCGGAAGCGCTTCCCGGACTCCCCGCAAGTGATGCAGTTGTGACCGACAGGCCCCTCGCTTAGACGCTCGACATGACTCGTGTAGATACCGATACTCCGGAAGAATTCAGAACGGCCGAACCCACAATGGACGACCCTGACCTCGTGCATCCCGATCCCGCCCCAGACCGCCCACAAGCGGCAGTCGACAGCCCCGGCCGAGCCTTGGCCGCTGCTCGCCAAGCTCGCAAGCTCGAAATCGTAAGGGTCGCGACCGAACTGCGGCTATCGCCGGAGACCGTCGACGCGCTGGAGCGCGACGACTTCGATCATTTGCCGAGCCCGGTGTTCGTCTCCGGCTACATTCGCACATACGCGCGCCTGCTCGGGATGGACCCACAGCCGCTGATCGCGCGCTTCCACGTGCTGCATCCCGGCGCCGAGGCCCCGCCACGGTCTGCCCTCGAAAACCAGGAGTTGGCGCGAGCCGGTTCTGGCTGGGTGGTACCGTTGCTGTTGTCCGCGGTGGTCCTGATCGCCGCGGGCGGTTATCTCTGGTGGACCGGGAGCCAGGTCGATTCCTATCGAACAGGGGTCTTCGGCAGGGGCTCGGATCGGGACGTCGCTGATGCTGAACCCGCGGATGCGGCACAACCGGGTGACGAATCCTACGACGAATCATTGACAGCGCCGACAACGGCTACCGGCACCGCGCGCGATACGGACGGTGCAGCCGGCACCTCCCTGGTCGAGCAGCCCACGGCGGATGCCGATCGCTTAGAGACAATCGGCGCAGTGGATTCCACACCGGCGTTGGACGATGCGGCGGCCGACACTGGAAGCAGCATCGGCAGCGCCCCGACACTGCCCTCGCCGGATGTCGCACTCTTGCCCCAACCAGGTTCACCTGCCGGCCTCGACGTCGCCGCCGAGGATTTACCAGGACCGGAACCGGACTCGACCGAAATCGTAGGCGAGCCGACATCCGAGACCGCGGTTGAGGACGCGGGGGAAGCGGATCAGGTGGTGGTTTCGTTCGCCGGCCCTTGCTGGGTGGATGTCCGCGATGCCGCCGGCGAGGTACAACTGTTCGGCGAAATGGCCGACGGCGACCGCCACGTGCTCGGCGGCGAACCGCCCTACTCCCTGGTCATCGGCAACGCCTCGGCAGTGACCATGACCGTCGGCGGCACGCCGTTCGACGTGCGCGCCATCGCCAAGGGCAATGTCGCCCGCTTCGAGCTCGATCCCGCCGACATCGTCGCTGCACCCGCGGGCGTCGGCGGTTCAGCCGGCCCGAGCGACGACTGACCCCCGGCCGTCGACGCCCCAGAACACACCACACATGGCCAAGAAGATTCAGGCAATCCGCGGGATGCACGACATCCTGCCAGCGCAGGCGCCGGTCTGGCAGTTCCTAGAGGACCAGGCGCGCGCGGTGTTGGAGCGCTACGGTTACAGCGAACTGCGTACGCCGCTGGTGGAGGTGACCGAGCTGTTCAAACGCTCCATCGGCGAGGTCACCGACATCGTCGAAAAGGAGATGTACAGCTTCGAGGACCGCGGCGGCGACCAGCTGGCGCTGCGCCCGGAGGGCACCGCGAGCTGCGTGCGTGCGGCCATCGAGCACAGCCTGCTCGATCAGCCCCAACGCATCTGGTACAGCGGGCCGATGTTCCGCCGCGAGCGCCCGCAACGCGGCCGCTATCGGCAGTTTCATCAGATCGGCGTCGAGGTGTTCGGGCTCGACGGCCCCGACATCGACCTGGAAGTGATCCTGCTCACGCGCCAGTTGTGGCGCACGCTCGGGCTCAAGGATCTGCGCCTGGAGATCAACAGCCTCGGTGACGCCGACGAGCGCGCCCAGTATCGGGACGCGCTGGTGGGCTATCTGGAGGCCCATTTCGACCAGCTCGACGGCGATAGCCAAAAGCGCCTGACCACCAACCCGCTGCGCGTGCTCGACTCCAAGAACCCGGACATGCGCGCGCTCATCGCCGGTGCGCCGAACCTGCTCGACCATCTCGGCGACACCACGCGAACGCACTTCGAGACCCTTTGCGCCGGGCTCGACGCGGCCAGCATCGCCTATCAGGTCAACCCGCGGCTGGTGCGGGGGCTCGACTATTACAATCGTACCGTGTTCGAATGGATCACCGACGCGCTCGGCGCCCAAGGCACCGTCTGCGCGGGCGGGCGCTACGATGGCCTGGTTGCGCAGCTCGGCGGTCGGCCCACCCCGGCGGTGGGTTTCGCGATGGGTCTGGAACGGCTGATCGAGCTGATCGACACCAGCCGTATCGAGACCGGCCCGGATGCCTATCTGGTCGCCGTCGGCGAGCGCGCCCAGGCCGACGCCGTGCGGCTGGCGGAACGGCTGCGCGAGCAGATACCGGCGCTGCGCCTGCTGTGTCACTGCGGCGGCGGCAGCTTCAAGAGCCAGTTCAAAAAGGCCGACCGCAGCGGCGCTCGCGTCGCATTGGTGCTCGGCGACGACGAACTCGACCAGGGCACGATCGGCATCAAGCCGCTGCGCGACAACGGCGAGCAGCGCAACGTCGCGATCGACGCTCTGCCCGAGGCCCTGACCGATTTCGCCCGTGGGGGCGGCGGCTTGTAGCCGCGATGAGGCCGACGCGGCAGCTCGGCGTCGCTGCCGTCGCGATTGCAAATCGCTCCCACGGCGGCTCGTCGTATACTTCGGCAGCGAATTCAACATCAAGACCCTGACCCAACGGAGCATCCATGACGGATCTGCAGACAGACGACGAAAAAGTTGAAGCCATCAAAAAATGGTGGAAGGACAACGGTGTATCGGTAGTCGCGGGCGTCGCTATCGGCCTCGGCAGCGTGATCGGTTGGCGCGCCTGGGTGAATCATGAGAACAGCGTCGCGCAGCGGGCGTCCATCGCCTTCGAGCAAGTGCTGGCGAGCAGCGCTTCCGGTGCGGGCGAGTCTGCCGAGAAGCAGGCCGAGATCCTGATCGACGAGTACCCCGGCACGCCGTACGCCATGTTCGCAGACCTGGCCACCGCCAAGGTCCGCGTCGCCGGCGACGATCTAGCCGGTGCCGCCGCCGCACTGAACGCGGCCATCGAGCGGGCGCCGGACCCTGGCCTGGCCAAGCTGGCCGCGCTGCGGCTGGCACGGGTGCTGATCCAGAGCGGCGAGCCCGGCAAGGCCGCTGACTTGATTGACAAGCACGATGACGGCGGTCCGTTCGCGCCAGACTTCGCCGCGTTGCGCGGCGACATCGCCGCGGCTGAGGGCAACACCGACGCGGCACGCACCGCCTACCGCAAGGCCATCGACGGCGGCGCGGGCAACGCGCGGCTGCTCGAACTCAAACTTCAGGACCTGCCCGCTGCCAGCGGCACCTCCTGAGCCGCACGTCATGCGCTGCACAAACACGCTGCCCGTCCGCATCGGCCTGATCCTGGCGCTAGCAAGCCTGTTGTCCGGCTGCGCCGCCATCCCCTGGCTCAGCAGTGAGAAGGACCCCAACCCGCCGACGGCGATCAACAAGAAGCTGCCGCAGCAGGTGAGCATCAGCACGCTGTGGAAGACCCGCATCGGCAAGGGCACCGACGATCGCCAGCTGCGGCTGGTGCCGGCGGTGGTCAACGGCAAGCTGTACGCGGCGGACCCGAGCGGTAAGGTCGTTGCTTTATCGCCGCGCGATGGCCGCACGCTGTGGGAGCGGAAGACCGACTTCCAATTTAGCGGCGGGCCCGATGTGCAGGGCGAGACCCTGGTGCTCGGCACTACCAATGGAGAGCTACTGGCTCTCTCGACCCGCAATGGCGCGCAGCAATGGCGCGCGCAGCTGGGCAGCGAAATCCTGTCCGTTCCGCGCATCATCGGCGACCTGGTCGTGGTGCACACCATCGACGACTCCGTCTACGGCATCGAACTCGCCGACGGTTCCGAGCGCTGGCGGTTTTCCTATCCGGCGCCGGTGCTGACCCTGCACGGCAGCAGCACGCCGGTGGCGGCGCGCGACGGCATCATCGTCGGCTTCGCCGGCGGCAAGCTGGTGTTCCTGGAGCCCGAGCAAGGCGTTCCCCTGTGGGAAACCACGGTCACGCCACCACGCGGCCGCAGCGAGCTCGACCGCATCGCAGACATCGACGCCGACCCGGTGGTGGTGGGCGACATCGCCTATGTCGGCACCTACAACGGCGACCTGGCCGCCGTTGACATCGTGACCGGCAGCATCCTGTGGCGCCGCGAGCTGTCGGCCCACGCCGGGCTCAGCGCGGACGAAACCGCGCTATACGTGACCGATTCCGAAGACAACCTCTGGGCCGCCGATCCCGCCGACGGTGCCGGACGCTGGCGTCAAGAAGGGCTGGCGCACCGGCGTCTCACCGCACCGGCACTGCTCGGCAACTACCTGGCCGTCGGTGATTTGGAGGGTTACGTCCACCTGATCTCGCGTCGCGACGGACGCCTGCTCGGCTTCGAGCGCGTGGCGAAAGACCGTATTGGCCATCAACCCGTTGTCGATGGCGGCGTGGCTTATGTCTACGCCAACGATGGCACCGTGGCTGCCCTGCGTGCCGGAGCTGCGGCGCTACCCGCCCCCGGCGCCTCGGTCAGCGGCGCTGGCGCAGCGTCCAAGGTCGAAGCGCCGACTGGCGATGCCGAGACGGGAGCGAATGCCGAATTGAAACTCGACCCGTAACCGTAGGAACGGTACAGAAACAACTGCGCGGACGACAAGAAACTACGAAATACACGAAATGACGCGAAGAAACAGCGCACGCTCGTTTGTAAATTTAGCCTTCGCGTTTTTCGCGTGTTTCGTAGTTCTAAGAAGCTGTACAGGTAATTCTTGAATCGCCACCTAGCAAGATCCACACGAGCCGCAAGAGACCCCTCATGCTCCCAGTCATCGCCCTGGTGGGCCGTCCCAACGTCGGCAAATCGACGTTGTTCAACCGGCTCACGCGCACCCGCGACGCCCTCGTCGCGGATTTTCCGGGGTTGACCCGCGACCGCCAATACGGCATCGGGCGCATCGGCTCCGGCCCGTATCTGGTGGTCGACACCGGCGGCATCAGCGGCGGCGACGGCGTCGAGGTGCTGATGGAACGCCAGGTACGGCTTGCCATCAATGAGGCGGACCACCTGCTATTCATGGTCGACGCCCACGACGGCGTCAGCCCCGCGGACATCGACATCGCCGCCGAACTCCGCCGCACCGGCAAACCGCTGACGCTGGTCATCAACAAGATCGATCACCTGAGCCAGGACCTGGTCAGCGCGGAGTTCCACGAACTCGGGCTGGGCGACCCGCGCCCGATCGCCGCCACCCAGGGTCGCGGCGTTACCACACTGATCGATCATGTGCTCGAACAGCTACCGCCGCCGGACGAATCCGCTGAGCCAACCGGCGCCGACGCGGGCATCCAGATCGCCGTCGTCGGTCGGCCCAACGCCGGCAAATCGACGCTGATCAACCGCATCCTCGGCGAGGAACGGGTGGTCGTCTTCGACAGCCCCGGCACCACCCGCGACAGTGTCTTCATCCCCTTCACCCTCGGCGAGCGCCGCTACACCCTGATCGACACCGCTGGCGTCCGGCGCCGGGCAAAGGTCGATGATGTCATCGAGAAATTCAGTGTCATCAAGACCCTGCAGGCCATCGAAGCCTGCAACGTCGTGGTGTTGGTACTGGACGCCCATCAGGGCATCGGCGAGCAGGACGCCAACCTCGCCGGCCACGTGGTCGAGAGCGGGCGCGCGTTGGTCATCGCCGTCAATAAATGGGACGGCCTCAACCCCGAGCAACGCGCCGGCATCAAAGACGCCATTGCCCGCAAGCTCATGTTCCTAGACTTCGCCGCCACCCACTTCATCTCCGCACTGCACGGCAGCGGTGTCGGACTGCTGCTCGACGAGGTCGACGCCGCCTTCGCCAGCGCCACCCGCACCCTGCCGACGCCCATACTGACGCGCCTGCTCGAAGACGCGGTCCAGGAGCATTCACCGCCGCTGGTGCACGGACGCCGCATCAAGCTCCGCTACGCCCACCAGGGCGGGCGCAACCCGCCCATCATCGTCATCCACGGCAATCAGACCGACGACGTCCCGGACACCTACCGCCGCTATCTGATCAACCGCTTCCGCAAGGCGCTCAAGCTCAACGGCACCCCGATGCGCCTAGAGTTCAAGACCGGCACCAATCCCTACGAGGGCAAGCGCAACAAGCTGACACCGCGGCAGGAACGCCAGCGTCTGCGGCTCAAGCGATTCGTCAGTCGCAAGCAATAATCCCCGCCGTTTCTATCGAATCCAGCAACGCGCCCTAGACTGCCCTCCCCGCTCAAGAAGTCGGTTCAGCCGTGTCGCGCATGCACACTTCATAGCGTCGTCCAGGCCCTGCCAAACGCTGGATATCGCCGGTACGTAGCGGAAAATCGCCATTAGCGCGGTCCTGAAAGTACAGCGACAGGCTTTCGTGGATGACGGGGAAAGCGATCTCATCCCAAGGAATCTGAGACTGATCCAGCAGCTCCGTTTCCAGGCTCTCGGCGCCGGGGCCGAAGTCCAGGTCCAGCAGGCGGCTACGGAACAGCATGTAGACCTGGTTGATATGCGGCAGGTTGAACAGGGCGTAGAGGGCGCCGACCTGCACGCGGGCGTTGGCCTCTTCCAGGGTCTCGCGGGCCGCGCCTTGCTGCACCGTCTCGCCGTTCTCCATGAAGCCGGCCGGCAAGGTCCACAGGCCGTAGCGGGGTTCGATGGCGCGCTTGCAGAGCAGAATGCGGTCCTCCCACTCGGGGATGCAGCCGACGACGATCTTTGGGTTCTGGTAGTGGATGATGCCGCAGGCGTCGCAGACATGGCGGGGCACGTTGTCGCCCGCCGGTACCTTCACCGTTACCGTCTCGCCGCACTGGCTGCAATAGTTCATCGCCGCAGGTCCTCTGCGGTCTGCTCGACCGCGTGGAAAAATGTTGCTGATAATGGCTGCGCCCGCCAGTCGCACCTGGCCGTCTTTACGCCAAGTCCGATCACAACCGTGCTGAGACCGGGCAAATCGGCAATGAGCGAAGGCGATGGGTTTCGCTTCGCGCCTCCCAACCGCACAACTGTGTGCTGAGCGAGAATATTGGGGCGACGGTAGCGGGGCGCCAGTAGCTGCCGGATCGAAACGGATCGATTCGATGGAGGACGGCGCGCACTTGCGGATCTGCGATACCGCAACGGGCCGTTCCGGGTTAGGCTTGGCCTCGGGTCGTGGCGATTGGCCATCGGCTCGCTAATGCTCGCAACCCGTGTTCACCTCATCAGCGCGTTTGCCAAGCCGTCATGTCATCTACCAGCTATCCTGTGAAACCCGGTGACTGGGATCTCTCCGGGGCTAATTTTATCGATGGCGGCGTCAATTTCTGCTGCTTTTCGCGCCATGCGACGGCGGTGGAGCTGCTGTTGTTCGAGCGCGACGACAGCCTCGAGCCGTTCCTGACCATTCATCTCGACCCCAAGATCCACCGTACCTTTTTCTTTTGGCACGTGTTGGTGGAGGGGCTGCCGGATGGCGTCTTTTACGGCTGGCGCATGGACGGCCCCGGCGACACCCGCGAGAGCGGTTGTCGTTTCGACCGCGACAAGCTGCTGCTCGACCCCTGGTGTCGGACCGTCAGCGACCGCCTGTGGGACCGGCAACGGGCTTGTCTGCCCGGCGACAACCTGGCCACATCGATGCGCTCGCAACTGGTGCGCGACAATTACGACTGGGAGGGCACGGAGCACTGCCACATGCCGCTGGTGGACGCGATCATCTACGAGATGCACGTGGGCGGCTTCAGCCGGCACCCATCCGCGGATACCCAGCATCCCGGCACCTATCGGGCCGTGATCGAAAAGATTCCGTACCTGCAGGCCCTCGGCATCACCCATGTGGAGCTGCTGCCGATCATGGCCTTCGACGTGCAGGACGTGCCGCCGAAGACCGCGAGCCTCGGGCTGGCAAACTACTGGGGCTACAGCACCCACAGCTTCTTCGCGCCGCATCCGCACTACGCCTGCGAGCCGGCGCGCGCGCGCGACGAGTTCCGCGACATGGTCAAGGCGCTGCACCGCGCCGGCATCGGCGTGATCCTGGACGTGGTCTTCAACCACACCGCCGAGGGCGGCGCCGACGGGCCGATCATGAACTTCCGCGGCATCGACAACGAGATCTTCTACCATCTGGATTTCGACGATCGCAGCCGCTACCGCGATTACACTGGCTGCGGCAACACCGTCAACTGCAACCACCCGTTGGTGACGCGCTATCTGATCGACTGCCTGCACTACTGGGCGCACGACATGCACGTGGACGGCTTCCGCTTCGACCTGGCCAGCGCTATGGCCCGCGGCGAGGACGGCAAGCCGGAGCACCATGCGCCCGTGCTCTGGTCCATCGAGCTGTCGCCGGAGCTCGGCCGCGCACATATCATCGCCGAGGCCTGGGATGCCGCGGGGCTATATCAGGTGGGCGACTTCCCCGGCTTTCGCTGGGCGGAATGGAACGGTCATTATCGCGACGTGATCCGCGCCTTCGTGCGCGGCGACAAGGGGCTGATGCCGAATGTCGCCACGCGCATCGCCGGCTCCAGCGACCTGTACGCCGGCCGCGGCCGGCTGCCCGCCAACGCCATCAATTTCGTCACCTGCCACGACGGCTTCACACTCAACGACCTGGTCAGCTACGACGAGAAGCACAACGACGCCAACGGCGAGGACAATCGCGACGGCCACGATCACAATATCAGCTGGAACGGCGGCGTCGAGGGCGCCACCGACGACCCGGCGATCCTGACGCTGCGCCGGCGTCAGGCCAGAAACTTTATGGCCATCCTGATGCTGAGCCAGGGCGTACCGATGCTGCTGGCCGGCGACGAGGTGCTGCACAGCAAGTCCGGCAACAACAATACCTACTGCCAAGACAACGACCTGTCATGGTTCGACTGGCGCCTGGTCGACCAAAACCGCGAGATGCTCGATTTCACGTGTGCCATGATCGCGTTCCGGCGCCGTCATCCGACGCTGCGGCGCGATCGCTTCCTGACCGGCGAGCCGGACCGCGAGGGTCGCATACCCGATATCACATGGCACGGTCTGAAGCTGAACGACCCCGACTGGGACAACGGCAATGGCCGCGTGCTGGCGTTTACCCTGGCCGGCCTGGACGAGTACGAGGAGCATCTCCACATCATGCTCAACATGTGGGACGACGCGCTGGAGTTCGCGCTGCCGAGCATCGACGCGCGCCGATGGCACCTGGCGGTGGATACCGCGGCGAGCCCATCGGTACACGTACCGGATCAGCAGCAGCTCGTGCATGGCGACAAGCTGCGGGTCGCCGGGCGAAGCGTCGTTGTGCTGGAATCGCGCTAATTTGGCGTTGTCGCTATCGTTGTCGTTGTCGCGCGGATCGTCGATTACGACAACGACAACGCAATTCTTCGAACCCGTGTTCAATGCGAAGGCACTCGCGCAACGCATCGACGCGAATGATCTATCTGACTAGAGAGGAGTGACCAGCATGCAACTCGGAATGATCGGCCTCGGGCGCATGGGCGCCAACATGGTGCAGCGGCTGATGGCAGCTGGCCATGACTGCGTCGTCTACGACCAAAACGCCGGCGCCGTGGCGGCGCTGGTGCAAGAAGGCGCCACTGGCGCCAAAGACATGGCCGACTTCTGTGCCAAGCTGACCGTCCCGCGGGCGGTCTGGATCATGGTCCCCGCCGCGGTGGTGGACCGCGTCATCGCCGACTTGAAGCCGCACTTAGAGGCAGGCGATACGATCATCGACGGCGGCAACTCCAACTACAAGGAAGACATCCGCCACTCGGAGTCCCTGCGCGACGCCGGGATTCACTTTCTCGACTGCGGCACCTCCGGCGGCGTCTGGGGCAAGGAGCGCGGTTACTGCCTGATGATCGGCGGCGACACCGACGCGGTGCAGCGCCTTGATCCGATCTTTGCGACGCTGGCCCCGGGCATCGGCGACATCGAGCGCACCAGAGGCCGCAGCGGCAAGCCCGGCACCGCCGAGCGCGGCTATCTGCACTGCGGCCCGAGCGGCGCCGGCCACTTCGTCAAGATGGTGCACAACGGCATCGAGTACGCGCTGATGGCCTCCTATGCCGAGGGAATGAACATCCTCAAACACGCCGGTGTCGGCCGACAAGACCACGAGGTCGACGCCGAGACCGCACCGCTGGAGCACCCGGAGCACTATCAATACGACATCAACCTGGCCGACGTCGCCGAGGTCTGGCGCCGGGGCAGCGTGGTCGCTTCCTGGCTGCTGGACCTGACCGCCATCTCGCTGCTCGACGACCAGGATCTCACGCGATTCAGCGGGCGCGTATCCGACTCCGGCGAGGGCCGTTGGACCTGCCAGGCCGCCATCGAGACCGGCACCCCGGCGCCGCTGCTGACCACGGCCCTGTACGAGCGCTTCAGCTCCCGCGGCGAGGGCGAGTTCGCCAACAAGATCCTGTCGGCCATGCGCTATCAGTTTGGCGGCCATCACGAAAAGCCCGAGTCGTGAACGTAAGCAAGGATGCAAAAGCAACCTGGACGGGCAGCGGAATTAGGTCGAACCGCTGCGCTTGTTCCACCCTACCTGTCCAGGTTGCATTTTCACTTTCACCAATTGCCCGGAGCCCAGCCCGGGAGCACCCCTTGGGAGCGCCGACTTCCAGTCGGCCCGGCGCGCTAGCGCCGTCTCCCCGGGTCCTGCAGCGAAACACATTCGTCGCACAAACTTGCCCGGCGCCTAGACCCAAAGCCGCCTAACGGCGGCTGGCCGACTGGAAGTCGGCGCTCCCAGACAACGCAAACGCTCAACAGCAAGAACCAAACCATGTCCCTGATGCAGACCGACTTTACCCAGGCAGCGCCGGCGCCGCCGAACGTGATGATCATCTTCGGCGCCGGCGGCGATCTGACCAAGCGCAAGTTGATCCCGTCGCTCTACCACCTATGCGCTGCCGAGCTACTCCCCGAGAGCTTCGCCATGCTTGGCTTAGACCGGCTCGACCTCGACGACGACAGCTTCCGCGAGCTGATGGCGGATCAGATCGACAACCACGTCGGCGATGTGTTCGACAAGGAGGTCTGGGACCGGCTGGTGCAGCGGATTCATTACATGAAGATCGACATGCTCAACGGGGCTGACTACGAGCACGTCTGCGAGCGCCTGTCGCGCATCGACGCGGAACGCGACACCGAGGGAAATTATCTCTTCTACATGGCCATCCCGCCGAGTCTGTTCGGCGAGGTGACGGACCACCTGGGTGAGGTTGGGCTGCTGCACGAGACCGAGGACGACTGGCGTCGGGTGATCATCGAGAAGCCCTTTGGGCACGACCTGGAGTCCGCCATCGCGCTCAATGACGATTTGCACCGCAACATGGACGAGGATCAGATCTATCGCATCGATCACTACCTGGGCAAGGAGACGGTGCAGAACATCATGGTGTTCCGCTTCGCCAACAGCTTCTTCGAGCCGCTGTGGAACCGCAACCACATCGACCACATGCAGATCACCGTGGCCGAGTCGGTCGGCGTCGAGCATCGCGGCGCCTACTACGAAGAAGCCGGCGCGATGCGCGACATGATCCCGAACCACCTGTTGGTACTGCTCGGCTTTCTGGCCATGGAGCCGCCGAACTCGTTCGAGGCCAAGGCCCTGCGGGACGAGGTCAACAAGGTGCTCGACGCCATTACGCCGCTGACGCCGGAGCAGGTGCTGACCCACGCCGTGCGCGGCCAATACGGCAGCGGCACCATGCCGAACGGTGAGCAGGTGCTGCCCTATCGCGCGTCCAAGGGTGTCGATCCCAAGTCCCACACCGAGACCTTCGCGGCGCTAAAGCTGACCATGGACAACTGGCGCTGGGCCGGCGTGCCGTTCTATCTGCGCACCGGCAAACGCCTGACCGCGCAGTACACCGAGGTTGCGATCCAGTTCAAGAAGGCGCCGACCATCATGTTCCAGAACACCGACGTCGAGGACGTGACGCCGGACATGCTGGTACTGCGCATCCAGCCCAACGAGGGCATCCAAATGAGCTTCAGCGCCAAGGTGCCCGGCCCGACCATGCGCGTCGGCACCGTCAACATGGACTTTTGCTACGAAGACTACTTCGGCAACAAACCCGCCACCGGCTACGAGACCCTGATCTACGATTGCATGAAGGGCGACGCCACGCTGTTCAAGCACGCCGACACCGTCGAAAAGGGCTGGGAGATCGTCCAATCCGTGCTCGACGTCTGGGCCGCCCTGCCCCCGCGCGACTTCCCCAACTACGAGGCCGGCACCTGGGGTCCACCGCGCAGCCGGCGACCTGACCAAGAACGACGGCCGCCTGTGGCGGCGCATTCCGACGCCCAAGAACCACGAGCACTAATCGCCTGCGAGAATCGAGAGTGCATCACAGGCAGTTGGCATCCAAAGACCGTACAACTACTCCCGACATGTCATTAGCTGTGCGCCGCCTCCTTGAGCGCCTTTGCCGCCCACTTATTCAGACTCGTCCCCGCGCGCTTCGCAGCCGCCAGCGCGGCACCATGGACCTCGGGTGGAACACGCAGCATGAGCTTGCCACTGAAGGGCTTATTGGGTGACTGTTCGAGCTTGGCGCAGGTCTCCAGGTAGTCGTCGATCGCCTCCTCAAAGGCCGTGCGCAGGTCGGCCACGGTATCGGCGTGAAAGCCGATCACGTCCGTGATGTCGATGACACGTCCGACGAGGATGTTGTCCCGGTCGTCAAACTCCACGTTGGCGGTGTAGCCCCGGTACGTCATGGTGTTCATGGTGTCACTCCGATGGCGGTGAGAAAGGTTCGCGCATCCTCAACCTGGTACGCTTTCGCCTCCTTCGCGGGGTGCGGCCGGTGGAAGGTCCCGATGGTCCCGCCCGCCACAAAGCGAACGCGGGAACCGCGCCCCTCGACCCTTTCGCACCCGAGTGTGACCAACAGCGCCTCAATGCGTGCCCACTCGAGACTCGTCCGCGTCGGCGTAGCGAAGATCGCTTCAAGGGTTTTGCGATGCTTACTATTCATACCGAAAACGATAGCTGAAAGCAGGAAAAGTGCAAGCATACCTTCACGGACGAATCTAGCGGAGTATTCTGAGATCCAAGCGCACTGATCGTCGACAACCGCGCGCGCCCGGCGCGATCGCCACCGTGCGAACCCGCACATTTCGAACTGACCGAGAGCCCGTGCCAGACGGCATAGCAGCGAACTCCGAGTACAATGCCGACCGTCGACATTTTCCTAAACCCCGTGAATCATCAATAAGCTCAGAGCTAGTATCGAACCATGCCAGCAGCCGTCCGTCGCGTCGATCCCGCCAAGCCCGCACCTGCGTCCTTGGAAGAGGTCAAGCGCGTCGCCGATGCGGTCCGCCGCCGTGTTCTCGAATACACGCTGAAAAACAATGGCGGCTACCTGAGTCAGGCCTGCTCATCGGCGGAGGTGCTGGCGACACTGTATCTGCGCGTGATGCGACTCGGTCCGAGCCAGGCGCCGCTGACACCGCTGCCGTTTGCCGGTACGCCGGGCACGAACAATCCGCGTGCCTTCACCGGCGCCGATTACAACGGCCCGCACGCCCCGGAGCTGGACCGTTTCATCTTCTCGCCGGTGCACTATGCGCTGGTGCTGTACTCGCTGTTGATCGAACTGGGCCGGCTCGGGCCGAACGGACTCGACGCCTTCAATCAGGACGGCAGCACGGTCGAGCTGATCGGCGCCGAGCACTCGCCAGGCCACGAGGTCACCGCCGGCTCCCTGGCGCAGGCCATCAGCCAGGCCGGCGGCATCGCGCTGGCGCGGCGGCTGCGCGGCGAGCGCGGGCGGGTGTGGGTGTTCATGTCCGACGGCGAGTTCCAAGAGGGCCAGACCTGGGAGGCGTTCGCGGCGCTGGCCCATCACCGCATCGGCAATCTCGGCGTCTATATCGACGCCAACGCCCAGCAATGCGATGGTGCCATGAGCGACGTCATGACCATCGAACCCCTGGCGGAGCGCCTGCGCGCCTTCGGCGGCGATGTGCACGAGGTGGACGGCCACGACAGCGACGCCCTGACGGCAGCCGCCGAAGGTTTCGGCTCCGGCGACCGCCCGCTCGTGGTGATCGCCCGCACCGATCCCTGCCGGGGCATCGAGCTGATGCGTGAGCGCACGCCCAAGCTGCACTACGTTCGCTTCAAGAGCGACACTGAATTTGGCGCCTACCAGGCCCTGCTGACGCAGCTATCGCAAGCCGCCGAGACTGAAGTCAGCGCGAGGCGACGGAGGCAGCGGGAGCCAGCAAGGGAGCCAGCACGGGAGCAGGCGCATGAGCGAGATCGTCACCCGCCCGCACCGCGAGAACCTCGTGCGCTGGGCCGAGCAGCGCCCCGACGTGCTGCTGCTGTCCGCGGATCTGACCGCTTCCTGCGAGGCAGACGGCTTCCGCGACGCCTACCCTGAGCGATTTTTCTCCATGGGCATGGCAGAGCAGAACATGATGGGCTTCGCCGCCGGCCTGGCCCGCGAGGGATTCTTCCCCTATGTCCATACCTTTGCCGTGTTCATCACCCGCAGGCCCTTCGATCAGGTGGCCATGGCCATCGGCTACCCGAACCTGCCGGTGCGGCTGATCGGCTTCCTGCCCGGCATCACGACCCCCGGCGGCGTCACGCATCAGGCCATCGACGACATCGGCCTGATGCGTCTGATCCCGAACATGACCGTGCTCGAGTGCGGCGACGCCACCGATGTCGAATCGGTGCTCGACGTCGCCCAGGCCATCGACGGCCCGGTGTACGTGCGCCAACTGCGCGGCGAGGTGCCACGGCTGTTCCCGGCCAACCAACCCATGCAGCTCGGCCGCGCTAGAATGCTGAGCGAAGGCGCCGATCTCTGCGTGCTGTCCTGCGGCATTTGCACCGAGGAGGCGATGCGCGCTACCGCCGCCCTGCGCAAATGCGGCATCGGCATCACACATCTGCACGTCTCGACGCTGAAGCCCTTCGACGACCCGCGCGTGCTCGCGGCCATCCGCAGCCCCCGCTATGGCGTGATCACGATCGAGAACCACAGCATCATCGGCGGACTCGGCTCCGCGGTCGCCGAGTTGATGGCCGAGCAGGGCGCGACCAGCCCGCTTCGGCGCATCGGTCTGCGCGATCGCTACGCCCACGGCGCCAGCCGCGACTACCTGATGCGCGAATACGGGCTCGACGCCATGGCCCTAGTCCGCGCCGCTGAGGACCTCACCGGCCAACGCCTCGACATCAGCGACGACGACCTGGCCGGCGTGCGACTCGATACGATGCAGACCGCGGAGAAGACCGAAGACCTCTAGGAGTACCAAACCATGTCCGACCCCAACATGCCCGATTTGGAAATCCGCTGTGAGCACAAGCCCTCTCCCGCCAAGCTCGATGTGCTTGGCGTCGAAGACTGGCGTGTTTGGAAGAAGGAGCCATCGACCTTTGCCTGGACCTACGGCGAGTCGGAGACCTGCTACGTCATGCGCGGTCGCTTTACGGTGACACCCGACGGCGGGGAGCCGCATGCCTTCAGCCGCGGTGATCTGATCACCTTCCCCGCGGGCCTGTCGTGCACCTGGGAGATCACCGAAGCCGTCGAAAAGCACTTTACGTTCGGCTGATCGACAAGCAATCGCCTAATCACGAGGCGCGTTCATGCTGCCGAGCTGGTAGCCGACGAGGTCCAGCGAGACGTACTGAAAACCGAACGCGCGGATGCCTTCGTAGACAACGCTGGCGTCCTGAAGGAGGCGCTCGCGCTCCTCCGGGGTAACCTCGATGCGTGCCAGATCACCGTGGCATCGCACCCTCACCCAGGTATAGCCCCGCGCGCTCAAGAAGCGCTCGGCCTCCTCGATTTGCTGCAGACGTTCCATGGAGACCCGTTCGTCGAAGCGAATCCGGGTCAGCAAACAGGCGTTCGTGGGCTTGTGCCAGGTGGGCAGCCCGAGTTCCTTGGAAGCGGCTCGGATCGTCCCCTTAGCGATTCCATCAGCGATGAACGGTGAGCGGATACCAAGCTCCCGAGTCGCCCGCAGTCCCGGGCGGAAATCGTCCAAATCGTCGATATTGCTCCCATCGAGCAAGGTCTGGAAGCCAAGCTCGGCTGCCCTCGCGAGCAACAGCCCATACATGCCCCGCTTGCAGCGGTAACAGCGATCGGGCGGATTAGTGTCCATGCCCTCGGGCATGTCCATCTCGACGAGTTCATGGCGGACACCCAGTTCCGCCGCAATACCAATCGCGTCGCCGATCTCCTCGCGGACCATGTAGGGTGTCACCGCCGTGAGCGCGACCACATGGTCCGCCCCCAAGACATCCCGCGCGGCGGCCAGCAGCAGCGTGCTGTCCGCACCGCCGGAAAAGGCCACTGCGACGGCCTGGTGGGCGCTCAGTCGATCGCGAAGCGCCTCGAAGCGTTGATCCATTGTTCCTCCTCTGCCCCGGTTCGCACTGACGGGATCATTGTGGTGCGGCCGGGCCAAGGACCTAACGGTGATCCGGGCTCGCGCCCCCCAGAGACTGAAGCGTCTGTTTCACGGTAACCGGGCGGAATCAGTATACGGACTTCGCGCCACCGCGCTGCAGGAGCCAGCACAACATTGCGCTAGATCAGTGATTTCGGCGATTGGCAGCGCGCGTCTGAAGCGGCACAATGGCGCAGGTCGTAAGCCACGCCGAGGCGGCGGGGTACGACTCATCAAATCGGGCACGGGCTACCGCCGTGCCCCCGACAACGACTCCCGCCAGATCACGGCGGGCACGAGAGGAGTGACTACCAGATGCGCTGTAAATCCCTGCCCATGCTTGCCCTGCTGGCGATGCTGCTGGCACCGCTAACCCTGTTCGCGCAAGGCTTTTCGATCTCAGATACGGTGCTGAAGATGCCATTGGCTGAGGACGTAAGCATGGACGACGCGGTCGACTCCATGAAGCTCCGCGCCAATTCGCTGAACTTCAAATTGGTCGCCCACCTGCCGCTGTACAAGGAACTCGAGTCCATGGGCGTCGAGACCAAGCGAATCGAGATTTTCCAGTTCTGTGACGCGCGCATCGCTAACGAAATGGTCAAGTTCAACCTTGACTTCTCTGCTTATCTGCCCTGCCGAATCACGCTAATCGAAGACAGCGAAGGCCAAGCCTGGCTGGTCACCTTGGACCTGGGCAAGGTCATCCCCAGCGCCAACCTGACGCCGGAACTGTTGGAGAAGGCGGAATTGGTGCGCAACAACATCAATTCCATTATGGAAGCTGGCGCCAACGGCGACCTCTGATTGCAAGACCGACGTGCCGAACGCCGCTGCTTCGGCATCCAGTCACGGACGTCGCCCGCCTGCTGATCTGGCTGGCCCGACGCACGCGTGGTGTTGCGCCGCTGTTCGAGCCGGACCTCGTTCTCATCACCATGAACGAGCAGTTCATCGAAGGCATCACCAACCTCCATGACGGCGCCCGATCGAATCTGACCCGGTCGCAGGGGCGAATTCATTCGCCCCTGCCCTCGGGTCAATCGAAGTTGACGGACTGAAAGGCGTAGAACCGGCTCAGATTCTGCTTCCGCGTCCAACGCAGGTACGCCGCGAACTGTTCCGCCATCTCCGGCGTCGGCAGCGGCATCTCCGCCGATAGATTCGGCGAGTAGTGAATCTGATCGTCGCTCAGCCGCTCGAACACCGCCAGACGGCTCAGACCCTGCGCCTTCGTCCAAGCAAGATACGCCTCGAACTGCTCCGCCATCGCCTCGGTCGGAAACAGGTTGCTCGGGAACGCGTTGGTCGGGATGTTTGCCTCGGCGACGACAGGAGCGACCTGGCTTTGCTGCGCCATCGCCACCTGCTCGGCGGCCGCGTCCGGGGCAGCGGCCATGATCAGGCTGAACCCGCCGGCCATCAACGTTGGAAACAACATGACAAGACTCCTAATGCTTTAAGCTTTGTCACTATATTAGTCTTTACTTATGTAAAACCGATGTCGATTCCGAACAGAAGTGCGACGGTCCGCTGCCAAAATGCAACGAAGTGTTACCAGACGCCCGAGACCCCGCCCAAAGCCAGCGGCGTAGACGTCGCTTGCCGGCATAAGGGCCGAGGGCCAAGGGGAGCCAAAAACCAAAGACCCCGTTCGCCGCCTATGCCTTCAGGCTCGCGCCCTGGGTACGAATCACCTCCTGGTACCAGTAGAAGCTCTTTTTGCGCCGACGTTGCAGGCTGCCTCGGCCGTCGTCGTCCCTGTCGACATGGATGAAGCCGTAGCGTTTGCTCATCTGCGCTTCGGAGTTGCTGACCAAGTCGATCGGCCCCCAGCTGGTATAACCCATCACCTCGACGCCATCCTCCAGCGCCTCGGCCACTTGCACCAAGTGGTCGTTCAAATAGCTGATCCGGTCGTCGTCTGCGATGCTGCCGTCCGCGCGCACGACATCGCGGGCACCCAGACCGTTTTCGACAATGAACAGCGGCTTCTGGTAGCGGTCGTGGAGCAGGTTCAACAGATAGCGCAAGCCTTGCGGGTCGATCTGCCAGCCCCATTGCGACGCCTCCAGATAGGGGTTGGGCTGCATGTCGACGATGTTGCCGCGGGTGGTTTGGCCGGGCTCGGCACTGGCGCAGCCGCTGGCATAGTAGCTGAACGAGATGAAGTCGACGCCATGGCGCAGATCCAGCAGATCGCTGTCGGTGATCTCGAGCTTGATCCCTTGTTCGCGCCAGGTTCGCAGTTGATATCCCGGATAGCGGCCACGCACCTGCACGTCGCCGAAGAACAGCCATTTGTTGTTCTCCCGCCAGGATGCGAGCACGTCGGCGGGTTTGCAGGTCAGCGGATAGGTAAGCGCCCCCAGCAACATGTTGCCGATCTTTGCGTCCGGGATCACTTGGTGCAGAACACGCACCGCCCTCGCACTGGCAACCAGTTGGTGATGAATGGCCTGATAGACCGCGGTCTCGCTGCTCCCGGCCGACAAGCCGACCCCGGTGAAGGGCGAGTGCAGCGACATGTTGATCTCGTTGAAGGTCAGCCAAAGCTTGACCTTGTTGCGGTAGCGCTCGAACAACGTCCTTGCATAGCGTTCGAAGAGGTCGATCAGACGGCGATTGCCCCAGCCGCCATGCTTGGCCACCAACGCATAGGGCATCTCGTAATGGGACAGCGTCACCAGCGGCTGAATGCGGTGGGCGATCAGCGCATCGAACAGGCGATCATAGAACGCAAGCCCCGCTTCATTGGGGTCTGGATCATCGCCGGCGGGAAAGATGCGCGACCACGCGATCGACGTGCGAAAGCAGCGAAAGCCCATCTCGGCGAAGAGGGCTATATCCTCCGGATACCGGTGATAGAAGTCGATGCCGAGGTCCTTGATGTTGACATCGCCGTCGGTGCGCGGCACCACCGGGCCGAAGATCCCGCGCGGTTGAAGGTCGGCGGTCGACAGCCCCTTGCCGTCGCTCAGATAGGCACCTTCGCACTGATTGGCGGCGACCGCGCCACCCCACAGGAAATCATCTGGAAAGCGCTTGTGCATGCGGATTACTGGACGCTCGTCGCAGCATCATCCGGGCCGATCACATCGATCCGTCCGGAGCCGGTCCGTGCGCGTCGCGCCGGCCGATACATGTCTTCCACGGTCGCGGCCGGGTGCACGAAGCTGCCGGGGGAGACGGCGCGGACGACGTAGGCGAGCTGGAATCGGGTCGGGTCGCGGCTGCCGCGCTCCAGCGCGGCGACGAAGCGTTCGGCGCGGAAGGCGACGTGGGCGGGTTGGTCGACGACGTTGAGCCAGGGCAGGCCGTCGATGGCGCCGGCGTTGAGCAGGTTGGGGTTGTCGATCTCGAAGCCGGCGGGTAGCGGGTCGTCGACGATGAGGCGTGCGGCCTCGGGGGCGTCGGCGCGGATGCTGAGCAGCACGACCAGGCGGGCGCCCTGCTCGACCCGTGACGGGTCGACGCCGCGGCCTTCGAGGTCGTAGTAGGCGCGTTCGATGACGTAGCCGTTGCCGCCCGCGGGGGGCGGGTTCAGCGGTATGCCGGTGGCGGTGACCATGGCGGTGACCGGGCGGTCGCCGGCGTTGGCGATGCGCAGCGCCGACGCGGCGAGGTCGACCTCGTCGAGACGGCGATAGTAGGGGCCGTCGTGGGGGCTGCCGTCGATGTTGAGCCGCGGTTTGGCGGCGCCGTCCATCAGCGCGTGGGCGGCGAGCAGCATCCAGGCCTGGTCTTGGGTGCTGGCGTAGTCGGTCTGGCTCCAGGCCCGCTCCAGGCGCTGCGCCAGGTCGGCGAGGTCGATGGCGGTCGGGTCGGTCTCGGCGACCAGGGTCAGCAGCGCGGCCCCGTCGCGCACCGGGGAGCCGTAGTCGGCGCGCCAGCCGTCGGCGTTGCTCGCGGGCGTTGCCTGCCACAGCGCCAGCGCCGAGCGCATGGCGGTCGCGGCCCGTTCGCGCTCGCCGTAGAGCGCCAGCGCGGCGCCGAGCTGGGCGCGGGCCATCGGCGTGGCGAAGGCGTCGAGCCGGGTCTCCAGGTTCCAGCGCAGGTCGCCGATGGCGACACGGCCGTTGCGGGCGAGCACGTACAGCGCATAGGCGACGCCCTCGCCGCCGTGCTTGAAGTCCGCGGCATAGCCGAGCTGATTGCGCAGGTTGTCCAGCGCCAGCTCGAAGGCGGTCTGCTGCACCGCGTGGCCCTGCTCGCGGGCGCGGGTCAGGAAGTCCGTGACGTAGGCGTCCAGCCAGAGGTCGCTGTCTCCCGGTCCCCATAAGACCGAAGCCGCCGCGGGAGGACTGGTTCCCGAGCACGCTGGCGATGGCATCGTCGATGCGTTTCGCCACCTCGGCATCGTCGGCATCGGTCGCGGCCGGGTCGGAGGCAAGACCGGCCGACACGGCGACCCGGTCCAGATACAGCAACGGCAGCGCCCGGCTGGTGATCTGCTCGGCGCAGCCGTAGGGATAGCGGTCGAGCGCTTGCAGCACGCCCGGTACGTCGATGGCGCCGGCGCCGCTGATGGAGACCAGCCAGGCGCCGCTGCCGGGGGTGAAATCGACGTTGGGGATGAAACCGCCGCCCGCGTCGAGCAGGCCGCTGTCGAGGGTCAACGCGGCGCCGCCGGGCTCGAGCAGGTTCGCGGTGGTATCAAAGACCGGCGGCTCCAGGTTGCGAACGCCGAGCACCAGGGTCTTGGTCAGTTCGAGGCCGTCGGGCGTGACCAAGGTGATTTGGAGTTCGTTGTCGCCGACGGCGGTGGCCTGGACCGGCAGGCTGACTTGCACGCGTCCGCCCTCGGAGACCTCCACCGACAGCGGCGTGCCGTCGTTGTCGATGACGAGCCCGTTGCCGTTGCTGGTCAGCGCGACCTCCATCTGCCCGGACGGGCCTTCGACATGGGCCAGTTCCAACCGGATGCGCGAGCGGTCGCCGGGGGCCAGGAAGCGCGGCATCGCCGCCGAGATCACCACCGGGTCGCGCACCAGCACGTCGTCCGCGGCATGGCCGACGCCGTCCGCGGACCAGGCCATGGCCATGACGCGCACGCTGCCGTTGAAGTCCGGCAGGTCGAAGTCGACCGTCGCGCGGCCCTGATCGTCGACGCGCAGGATGCCGGAATGGAAGGCCACCAGGGCCTCACTCGGCGGCGGGCCGTCGAACTGCATCTGTGGGCCGCTGTCGCCGCCGGTGCGCAGGCGACCGGGCTCACCCTGCATGCGGTCGATGAGCCGCCCGTACAGGTCGCGGATGGCGAGCCCGAGTCGGCGCTGGCCGAAGTACCAGGCGTCCGGCGCCCAGGCATCGAAACGGGTCAGATTGAGGATGCCGATGTCCACCGCGGCGACGGTGACGAAGGCCTCGCTGCCGGCGGGCAGGTTGCCGATGTCGACACCGATCTGGAGCGGCTCGCGCGGCTTGCCGCGGTCGGCGACCTCAAGCTTAAGGTCCAGCCGTCGCTGCTCGGGGTCGACGCCGGCCCATTGCAGGCCAATGGCGCGCTTGGGCATGCGCCGAGCGGCCAGGTCCATGCCGCGATAGAGCACCGCGGTGATGTAGGCGCCCGGCCCCCAGTCCGCGGTGACCGGCAGTTCCACGGTGGCGCCGGTCTCCGGAACCTCGACCGGCTGCATCGCGACGATGCCGTCGTCGACCACCATGCACCAGCGCCAGCCCCGGAAAGCGCGGCTCCAGGCGCACGCGGGCGGTCTCGCCGATGCGGTACTCGGCCTTGTCCAGCGAGACCTTGAGCGCATCCGGCGTGTCGAAGGCCTTGGGTGCGACATACCAGCCGGCCTCGAAACCGACGCTGGCGGGGACGACGCCGGTGGCGCTAAGGCCGGCATCCGTCTCGACGGCGGCGACCTCCAACTGATAGCCGCCCCAGTCGACGCGGGCCTCGATGCGACCGCCAATGCGATCGGAATCGGCGACGGCGCTCAGGTCCAGCTCACCACTGGCGACCCGCGCGCGGCTGACGATGGGCTGAAAGCGCCAGTCGCCATCGGTCTGGTACCACTGGTAGGAGGTCTGCACCTTCGACAGCGTCCAGCGCAGGCCGGGCAGCGCGATGCGCGCGCCGTCCGCGTCCAGCGCCATGACCTCGAAGCCGGCATTGCCGCCCTCCTCCACCGCATCCTCGAACAGCGGTCGGATGCCGATGCGCACGCGTCGATCGGCGATCGGCAGGGTCAGTTCGCGCTCCACCGGTCGGCCGCTGCCGTCGATGACGCGCACGTCGATCTTGGCCCGCAGCGGCTGGCTCGGGGCGCCTGATCGGGCAGCGTCAGCCCCAGACGCGCGCGACCTTGGGCATCGGTCTCGGCGCTCGGGATCGGCTGGCTGACGGGCTGGATCTCCTCATCGACCAGCCCGAAGCGCCAACCGGGCCAGGCCGCGAGCCCGTCCGCCGGCTCGAGGCGCAGCGTGCCCTCCACCGACAGCTTCGCCGCCGGTGCGCCGTATAGGAAGCGTGCATCGACATTGATGGCGGGCGGATCGGCCGGGTCGATCACATCGGCCGTGCTCTTCAGCGAGAAGTCCAGCCGCTCCGGCTCGAAGTCCTCCACCAGGAAGGGCAACTGCGCCAGCAGCTCGCCCTTCGGGTCGGCATAGACCTGCACCTGCCAGGTGCCGCGCATGGCATCGGCGAGCAGCGGCAGGTCGAGACCGTGCCCGCCGAGGCCCTGATCCGGCACCTGTAGGCGCAGGAATTCGACGCCATCGGGGCGCCTGACGACGAAGGTCAGCGGCACGCCGGCGACGGCATCGGCCTTGGCATCGCGCACCAGCGCGGTCAGCGCCACCGACTCGCCAGGGCGATAGATGCCGCGCTCGCTGACCAGATAGACATCCAGCGGCTTCGGTGCCGGGCGGCCGTCGACGCCGCGATCGCTGAGGTCGAACGGGCTCGCCTTCAGGTCCAGGAAGCCGTAGTCGCCGTCGGCGGTCTCCGCCGTCAGCAGCGCCGGCGCGTTGCCGCCGCTGCCGCGCAGCAGACCCGGCGCGAAGCGGGCATGGCCCTGCGCATCGGTCACCGCCTCGCCCAGCACCTGCTCGTTCAGCGCCACCAGCCGCAGGCGCACGTCGGCGACCGGCCCGGCCGTGGTCAGCGAACGCACCAGCGCATGCAGGCCGTCGTTGCCGTCCAGCGCGGTCAGGCCCAGGTCCGAGACGACGAACCATTGCGTGGCCAATGCGTCGTCGTCGTCGACGTCGCGCGGCCTCGCCGTGAGCACGTAGACGCCGGGGCCGATGCCGGCCGGTTTGGCAGCCGAGCCGCGCCTGTATCAGCACTGAGCACCAGCACCAACACCGGGCTCGACCCCGGCATCGGCCAGCAAGGCCCCGACCGGCACCGCCGTGGTCACCTCGCGATTGAGCTCGGAGCGGACCTCGACCTGGCCCTGCCAGAGCCGCTCGCCGCGACGCTCGGCGATGTTGGCGGCGTCGTATTGCGATAGCTGCTTCAGCAGTTGCTCGTCGGCGACGAAACCGCCGAGGGCGCGGTCGCCGATGCGATACAGCTCGGCCTCCACGCGCTCGGTATTGACCGTGACCATCGGCAGCGCCGCATCGCCGCCGCGGGGGAGCACATAGGCGCGGCCCGGAAAGCGCACCGCGGCGGAGCGATCGCGGACATAGACCTCAAGCTCCACCGCCTTAGCCAGGCGCTCGCCGTCGTTGGCGGGCAGCCCCGCGCGTAGGACGATGCGATAGCGTTCGCCATGGCGCACACCGTCGATGCAGATCTGCTTGGCCTCCGGCTCGATGGCCAAATCCGCCCGGTCGAGCTGGACATAGTCGGCCAGGTTGACACCGTCGCGGGCGAGCGGGTCGGAGAACTGCACACAGATGCGCGGGTCGCGGGCGTCCGACGAGATGCTGTGGTCGACCACGCGAAAGCCATGCTCCGCGACCAGTTCGTCCAGATGCGTGCGCAGCCGGGCGTCTTCCACCAGCGCCAGCGACGCGCGCTCGGCGCGGATCGCCGGGCGCCAGGCATCGCGCCGCTCCAGCGAGCGGCCCAGCGTCGCCAGCGCCGTCGCGCGCTGCTGCACGCTGCTCGCCTGCAGATAGGCGTTCACGGCCGCGCCGGTGGCCTCTTGCTGCGCGCGCTGTCGCAGCGTCCAGTCGTTGGTATCGACCGCCAGCGCGGCATCGGCGAGCCGCAGCCACAGGGTCTGGTCGTCCGGCGCTAGCCGCAGCGCGATCCGGTACAGCTCGCCGGCCCGCCGCGGATTGCCCGCGAGCGCCGCGGCACGCGCATCGGCGACAATCTGATCAAAGCTGCCGTCCGCCCCATCGCCGGCGGTCTCGATACGCTCGCGCAGACCGCGGGCCTCGTCGCGATAGCCGCTGGGCAGGAATGCCAGCTCAGAGCGGCGCATGGCCGTTTGATCCGCCGGGTCCGGCGCGCCGGTGACGATACGCCCCGACACCGCACCGTCGAATGCCCGCAACTGACCGTGGCCGGTCTTCAGAAAACACCAGCCGGCGTTGCGATTGAAGGTAAAGGCACCGCAGCGGGTGTCGCTCAGACAGGCCTGCTCGCAGTCCGCCAGCGTCACGTCTTGCAGGGTGTCGTAGTCGAGCCCGAAATAGTCGGCGCCGTCGATGGTCACCAGTCGGCGCGGCGGCTGCTCTTGCGCAGACGACGCCGGCGCCGACGACGCCGGAAGGACGTGGAGCAGCAACAGCGGGAGCAATAGAGACGAGCAGGACGGCGGAAGCAGACGGGAGGCGTGACTGGACATGGGGTAACCGGCAGCGGATGAAGACCTGAACAGAGTCTAGCTTGAGAATGAGTCAGGCCAAGGAAAAACCGCTAGCCGCTATCCACCTCATCCGCCAACCCCTGCAACGCGGCCCGATCCAACAGTCTGATCCGCTGTCCATCGACGGCGATGACGCCGTCCTCGGCCAGTCGCCGCGTGATGCGCGACCAGGTCTCCGGTTTGATGGACAGTCGGGAGGCGATCACGGACTTGCGTACGTCCAGCGCCAGCGCACCCTGGTCCGGCGGCAGCCGGGACAAGAGCCAGCGCGCAACCCGGCCGGTGGCGGAGACCAATGTCAGACTGTCGATCTCGGCGATCAGCGCATGCAGCCGGCGGCTCAGGTCACCGAGCAGCGCGAAACAGGTCTCCGGCGACTCGCGCAGCATCGCGGCAAAGTCCGCCGCATCGATCGCGACCAGCCGGGACGGACTCAAGGCCGCCGCGCACACGGGATAGCGCCCCGTCCCCATGAACAACAAGGCCTCGGCAAAGGTCTGCCCCGCGCCGATGATCTCGATCACCTTCTCGTCGCCATCGGCCGAGAGCCGAAACAGCCGCATCTGGCCGGATTGCACGAAGAAGAACCGGGTTGCCGGGTCATCCTGGCTGAACAACCATTCCGCCTCGTCGAGGTTCAGGGTCGTCGCGTGGGCGATGACGCGCTCCAATTGCGCGCCGCTCAAGGCCGCCAACAGCGGCGCCTGTTTCAGATCGGCCCGCATGACCGCCGACACCTCAGCGCCTGATGGCGACTCCTTAACAGGTTCAATCATCGACCGTGCCCCAACGCAACAGGCGGAAAAATAGAACTCGGAGTATAGCGACTCGCTGAGAACAACCTCCACAATGCGGCCAGGCGCCACAATCCCTCCGGTCCAGGCCGTTACGCCGACAGTCCGGGGCCTCAGTTCCATTACAACAGCGCGAACCGTCGTGACTTCGGCCAGGGACGGTTCGGCATTGCGGGACTCGGTGACCTCGCCCGGCAGCCGCCACGGCGGAGCGCTCGATTCAAGCCGCGTTGCCGATCACGACCCGTAGGTCCGCTGCCGCATCGTCGCCGGTCAGGCGCAGGTCGTAGGTCTCCTGCAGAATCTTGAACACGTTCGGGCTGATGAAGGCGGGCGGCTTCGGGCCGAGGGTGATGCCCTTGACGCCCAGGTGCAGCAGGGTCAGCAAGACCGCGACGGCCTTTTGCTCGAACCAACTGATGACCAGCGTCAGCGGCAGGTCGTTGACGCTGCATTCGAAGGCCTCGGCCAGCGCGACGGCGACGGCGATGGCGCCATAGGCGTCGTTGCATTGGCCCATGTCCATGAGCCGGGGCAGGCCCAGGTGCTCGCCGTAGTCGTGCTCGCGGATGCGGAACTTGCCGCAGCCGAGTGTGAGGATGAACGAATCCGGCGGTGTGGCCTGCGCGTAGTCGGTGAAGTAGTTGCGGCCCTTCTCGGCACCGTCGCAACCGCCGATAACGAAGAAGCGGCTGATCTTGCCGGCCTTGACGGCGTCGACGATGGTCTGCGCCTGGTCCAGCAGCACGGTTCGATGGAAGCCGACCGTGGAATGGCCGGTGACGCGATCCGCGCAAGGCTCGCACGCGCGCGCCGCGGCGATCACCGGCGAGAAATCGCCGTCCGTGATGCGTTGGCCGTCCGGCACCGCCACCGCGTTGGTGGTGAACAGCCGGCCCTTGTAGCTCTCCGGCGGGATCAACACGCAATTGGTCGTGCCCACTACCGGGCCAGGAAAGGCGGCGAATTCCTTTTTCTGCTCCTGCCAGGCGCCGCCGTAGTGGCCCGCCAGGTTCGGATGTGCCTGGAACTTCGCGTACATGTGCGCGGGCAGCATCTCGCCGTGGGTATAGACGTTGATGTCGGTGCCCTCGACCTGCCGCAGCAGTTGCCACAGGTCCATCAGATCGTGGCCGGTGACCAGGACACCCGGGCCGGCCTTGGTACCTTCGATCACCCGCGTCGGTGCCGGCTTGCCGAAGGTATCGACATGCCCCTGGTCGAGCATTCGCATCACGCGCAGGTTCATCTCGCCGCACGTCAGGCAGAGGCCGAGCAGGGTCTGCGTATCGAAGTTGACGTTTGTCATGGTCGCGAACAGGGCCTCTTCGATGAAGGCCGAGACCTCTTCGTCATGCTTGCCGAGACGCCGGGCGTGCGCGGCATAGGCGGCCATGCCCTTGAGGCCGTAGAGCAGGGTCTGCTGCAGCGATTCGATATCTTCGTCCTTGCCGCAGACCCCCGGGCTATTGACGCAGGCGGTTTCGCGAAAGGTCTGTTCACATTGGTTGCAGTGCATGCTGGCCTCGATCGACGAACGGAAATGACATAGGGGACGGCACCCATCGAACACGCGGCTCGGCGTTGTTCTCGGCTGCCGACGCGCACTCTGCGGCCCCCTTCGATCGGCGGCCTTGACCTCGGTCAAGTGGCGTTTGCCGACATTGATCTAGCGCAATTCAACCTCGATCGCCGGATAACCTTGATGCGCATCAAGGCCGGTCAGCGACAGTCGCGACAGATTGCCGTGGTCGTGCCGCAAAAACCCGCGGATGCGCACTGCGACTCGCCGCCACAACCCAGCCGGCGGGGCCATCGATCGACGGAGCGAAGACGATCGGCGGGGCGAACACGGCGGCACGATCATCCCGGCCACGACCGACACAACGCCGGGTACATGCTGAGCAACCAAACTGGAGGATTGCGAGATGTCGAACTCGAGCCGAGGCCGAACGCTGGCTACCGCGGGCATCACGTCACTATCGACGCCGTTGGCCGCCCTATTGCTGTTATTTGCCGCCGATGCCGGCGCGGTCCGCCCGGCCGGGCAACCCGGCGTCGACTGGGGCGCACCGGAGGGGCAGGAATGCGTGGAATGTCACATGAGCGAGAACCCCGGACTGTATCTGGAGTGGAATCATAGCCAGCACGGCCAGAACGGCGTCACCTGTCTCGATTGCCATCAGGCCGAGGAGAGCGACATCGACGCCTTCCGCCATGAGGAGCAGTTCATTTCCATCGTCGTCACGCCGAAGGACTGCTCCAAGTGCCACCAGACCGAGTTCGAGCAGATGGACGGCTCGCATCATGCGAAGGCCGGACAAATCCTTGGCTCGCTGGACAACCTGCTCGGCGAGGTCGTCGGCGGTCCCGCGGCAGTCAATGCCGGTTGCAAGCAGTGCCACGGCGGCGAGCTCGAATTCGTCGCCGAGGGCAAGAACAAGGGTCGCCCGACCCCCGGCACTTGGCCCAACACCGGCATCGGCCGCATCAACCCGGACGGCAGCCTCGGCTCTTGCACCGCCTGCCACGGCCGGCATCGCTTCAGCAAGGCGCAAGCCCGCACACCGGACACCTGCGGCAAGTGCCACGTCGGCCCCGACCATCCGCAGATCGAGGTCTACAACGAGTCCAAGCACGGCATCATCTACCGCGCCATGGTCAATGAGATGAACCTTGATTCGGACAAGTGGGTCGCCGGCGTCGACTACTCGGCGGCACCGACTTGCGCCACCTGCCATATGAGCGCGGCACCCAACGAGGCCCGTACCCATAACGTCGGCGAGCGCATCTCCTGGACCCTGAGGCCACCGATCTCGACCAAGATCAACCTGGTCAAGCTGGAAAACGGCGACGAGTTCGACGTGCCCGAGGGCAAGGACATCCCGGCCGTCGGCGACGCCGCCAAGGGCTCGACCGTGGTCGAGGTGCTGACCTGGAAGGATCGCCGCGGCAAGATGGAAGACGTCTGCTACGGCTGCCACGAGCAAAGCGTCATCGACGGCCACTACGAGCAGTTCGACAACGTCGTGGACCTTTACAACGACAAGTTCGCCAAGCCCATCGCCGCCGTCATGGGTCAGCTTAAGGACAAGGGCTACATCACGCCGGCGCCGTTCGACGACAAGATCGAATGGACCTGGTGGGAAATCTGGCATCACGAGGGACGTCGCGCCCGTCATGGCGCCTCCATGAGCGGCCCGGACTACACCTGGTGGAACGGCATCTACGACGTGGCGAAGCACACCTACTTCAAGTGGATACCGGAGCTGAAGGAAGTGGTGATAGAGAAAGATGGTAACGATGAGGTCGCCGTCGCGCTGTTGGAGGAATACTTCAAGCCCATCGAGGGCCACGACTGGTACTTCAACGGCATGAGCAAGGAACAGCTCGAGACCGTGCGCAAGGGCTTCGAGGCCCGTTACGGAAAGGGCGCGCTGAAATAGCAGCGGCAGCCCAACACGCCGCGACCCGGCAGCCGGTCCTGGTCGGACCGGTTGCCGTGGCGCGGCGCTCACCCAGCCTCCACACCGACAGCCGCCTGCCCGACCGATCGCTCAGTCGGGCCTCTGGCAGCAGTCGGCCAGATCGGACCACATCATGCGCAAGACCATTGGCCTCATCACGGCCATGACACTCGCCCTGCTCAGCATCGCGTTGGCCGCGGACGAGGCACCCGTCACCACCGCGACACTGATCAGCCAAGGGCGAACTGCAGCTACAGAACAACGATATCGACGGCGCGATCGCGACTCTGACGAGCGCGGTCGCCAACGAACCGGGCTCAAGCCTCGCCCGCACCCGTCTCGGCGGCGCCTATCTGCTCGGTCAGCGCTACGACGACGCGATCGACCAGTTTCAACAGGCCATCGGCCTGGACGCGGACAACGCGTCCGCCTTCATCGGCATGGGCATCGCCTATCTGCATTCCGACCGCCTCAGCGCCGCCAAGGCCGCGCTCGGCGAGGCGCGGCGGCTCGACCCGGACAAGGCCCCTCAAATCGACGACTTGATCAGTCGCATCGATCAAGCGCTCGGGCGAGTCGCAATGAGCGCTGCTGGAGCGGCTTGCAGCGGCGCCGGATCGAGTCGTATTTCTGACGAATCGATGTCCGGTTGTGCGCCAACGCGCCGAGCGCCAAGGGCCTCGGGCCAAACCTGCGGACGAGCGCGGTACCGCGGCCCTCGGCCCTTCGCGTTGCGGTCGCTTCACGGGCGGGAAGGTCAGGTCAATGCTGCTGCGCGTTGACCACCCAGACGGCGGCCTCGACGCGAGTCCTTAGGCGAAGCTTCTTGAGGATATGCTTGACGTGCACCTTGACGGTGCCGACGGCCAAATCCAGCTCGCGGGCGATGAGCTTATTGCTCCAGCCCTTGGCGATCAGCTCCACGATCTGCTGCTCACGCGGCGTCAGCCCGGCTTGATCCGGATGGCTTGGCCCAGGCGGCTCGCGCAGCGCGCGCATCAGCAATTCGGTCAGCTGCGGACTGATGACGAGCCGGCCGCGCATCGCATCGCGCAGCAGCGCCAGCATGTCCTCGGGCTCCATATCCTTGAGCAGGTAGCCGTCGGCTCCGCCGCGCAGCGCCGCGAGCACGTCGGACTCGGTATCGGACACGGTCAGCATGACGATGCGTGCATCCAGCACGTCGTCGGCGCGCAGCCGCCGCAGGGTCTCGATGCCGTCGATGCCCTTCATGTTCAGATCCAGCAGGATCAGGTCGGGCAGCAGGCGTCGCGCCAAGGCGACACCGGATTCACCGTCCGCCGCTTCGCCGACCAGCTGCAACGCCGGCTCCATGTCGAGCAGATCGCCGACACCCTTGCGAAACAGGGGATGATCGTCGATGACCAGCACGCGGGTATCGATGGCGTCGTTCATGCGAGCTCCAGCATTGTCCCTACCCCTGCGAATGCGCCCGAACACGCGCCGCGTCCGGGATCGCATGGGATGGCGCATCGGCAATTGGCGCAATGCGATCGCCATCGCTCCGCGCAGTAAGCAATCGCGGCCGGAAGCGCAGCCGGACGGTTGTACCGACGTCGGGCTGGCTGTCAGTCTCGATGCTGCCGCCGAGGCTCTGCGCACGCTCGCGCATGATGGTGGTGCCATAGTGCGCATGGTCAGCGGCCTGGTCATCGCGACCAGCGGCACAGCCCACGCCGTCGTCGGCGATGACGACCGTGGCGTCGCCGGCCTCGAACGCCAATGCGATCCGGCAGCGCGTTGCGCGTGCATGCCTGGCGACGTTCGATAGGGACTCGCGCACGATCTGCAACACATGCACCTCCTCGTTCGGCGACAACAGATCCGCGGGCATGCGGTCGTCCAGTTCGATGCTCAGATGACTGCGCGCTTGGAATTCCTCCGCCGTCGCAATCAGCGCGCTGCCCAGCCCGGTACCATCCATCTTCAGCCTGAACGTCGTCAAGAGCTCGCGCAGTTGCCGATAGGCGCTGCTGATTCCGGTGCGGATTTCAGTCACGATCTCCTCAGGTGTCGCCGGCGCTCTACGCCGGCCGTTGGCTAGCGCATTGCCGTTCCTGGTCCGCGACGCGCCACTCACTCCAGCCGCCGCGTCCCCGCCCCGATCTTGGCTCGCGTCGGCACGCTTCAGCGCCGCCTCGAGACGCGTTATCTGTATCTTGAGATAGGACAGCGACTGCGCCAGGGAGTCGTGTAGCTCGCGCGCCAAGATGCTGCGCTCCTCGTGCAACACCAATCGCCGCCCCTCGCGCATGCGGCTGCGCAAGTCCAGCACGGTCGCCACATGCCCCGCCAGGGATTGCAACAACGGACGTTGCCAGGATTCGAGCCGCTGCCCTGCGCCAACCGCAACGCGCAAGAGACCAAAGCTACGCCCCTGGTCACCGACTGGGAAATCGAAGACCTGCTGACCGAATTCGGGACCGCGGGCCTCCGGGATACCAAACTCCAGCGCGGCGGCAGCGACCCCGGCGTTCGCGCCTGAGCACAACCGGCACACCGTCTGGCGCAAGTCCGGCCGCGTGCGATGACTGAGCGCCGACGGCTCGACCAGCCCCGTCGCGCGTTCCCCGCCCGGAGCGATTGCCGTTGTCCCGCCAGCGGCGCTGTCCGTGCCGGTGGCGATGCAGCGCCCTTCCCCGACGCCCTGTCCCTCACGCAGACACAGGGCGACCCCGGCCAGATGCAACTGCGAACACACGTCCTCCAGCACCCGCCGCAACACCACCTCCGACAGCGGCGACTCATCCAGGGTGCGACTGGTGCGATAGAGGAGCTCCAGCGAATGGTTGGTCCGCTCCAGATCGCGGGTCTTTTCCGCGACGCGCTCTTCCAGTTCGTTGTAGATCTGCAGCAGACCCTCCGCCATCAGGTTCATGGCCGAGCCGAGTCGTCCGAGTTCGTCCGCGCCGGCGAAGCGCGTCCTTGCCGAGAAATCCCCGGTGCGAGCGCGATCAGCACAGCGCAGCAGTTCACCGAGTGGCGCAACCACACGCCGCTGCACCACCACAAGTGTCACTACGACGATCGCCAATGTCAGCACCAGTGCGACGGTCTGAATCCAGCGCAGCAATTCGATGTGCTGCTCCGCGCGCTCCTCCAACACGCGGACCAGGCTGTGTATATCGTCGACGAAGTCATCCACCCGATCGAGATAGTCGGCACGGCCGACCTCCGCGGCAGTGGCATCTGACCCGGCGTCGACAAACTGCGTGACCGCACGCCGCATCTCGTCTACCCAACGCCAGCGCACGCGTTCGTAGGCGAGCCGCACCGGGTCGTTGGCGGCCGGCGGCAGCGCATCGGTCAGCCGGTGGCTAGTCAGACGTTGCTCGTACTCGCCGGCCAAGCGGCCCGCCCGGAGCTGACGCTCCGCCAAAGACAACCTGTCATCGGCCAATGCGACACCCACCCGATAGGACTGCATGCGCAGCGTGCCGGACTGATTCACCGCGGTCGCCATACCGCGATTGATCTGCGCAATGACCATGGAACTGACCATGCCGGTGACTGCAAGCCCCACAACGGCAGCCATCAGCAGCCCGACAACGACAACGATGGAGCGGCGGTTTGGACGATTGGCTTGATGAGTCATGGCTGCGATTCCGGGATGAGGTGTCCGGGGTGCCGACACAAGACCCCCAGTATGCCGAAAACCAAAGCGACCGTTCGGCCCCTTCTAGACGCTCGCCTCTCGTCACTCGAACCTCATTCTAGATACCACCAATGAACGCAACCTGGCCTCGTGTCGCGCGCAAATCCAGATCTGAGCCAGAAAAAAATTAAAAATCAGTCTATTAATAGATGCCACCGACTACCCCAAAGGTGGTATCCAAGAGCGTTTTACTCGGTCTTTCAAGCCCTTTCTTTTCCCCCGCGATGGCATAGGCTTGAGGTTAATCAAGTCCTTCATGCGCCTCCCTTGCGGCCTGAAGCAACGAAGATCCCCCGGCCTGTCATCGCCAACCCATGAACGAGATCGACCGCGAACAGATCTGCTTGCCCCTGCTTGAGACCGCGCCAGGCTTTAACGCCATGCCGGCCGAGGCACTGCGATGGGTAGCCGGCGGCTGCTATACCAGGGGAGCCTCGCGGGGGCAGGTACTGTGTGAGAAGGGGCAGAGCTTGACCGGGTTCTTCGTCCTCCTGAGCGGACGAATCAAGTTGTCGATTCTGTCCGCGGACGGGTCCGAACGGGTGCTGGAGATCGTATTACCAGGGCAGACCTTTGCCGAGGCCGCAGCCTTTCTCGATCAAGCCTGCCCGCTGCACGCGGAGGCCCTCTCCGACGCTCGGTTTGTGTTCGTCGAGATGGATCGGCTGCGCCAGGCCATCGCACGCTGGCCAGAGGTCGCGACGGTGATGCTGACCATCGTCGCCCAACGCACGCAAGCGCTGATCTCCGATCTGGAGGCCTGTTGCCTGCACTCCGCCGCGCAGCGCGTAGCCGGCCTGCTGCTCCGCGGTGCCGAAACCGACCCTCTGCGCCCGGACCGCGGCACCGTCACATTGCCGGCGGCAAAGACCGTGGTGGCATCGCGACTGAATTTGACCGCCGAGACCTTCTCGCGGGAATTGCACGGTCTGGCCCATCGCGGGCTGATCGCGGTGCACCGCCGGGAGATCACGATCCCTTCACTGCGGGCGCTGCGTTCGCTGGCGGACCGCAACGATGCGCCGGCCCAGTCACGCACCAAATCGCCAGGGCGCTACAGCCCGGATAGCCGAGAGACCAGATCAACCAATTGACATCCATCAAGCAACAAGAAGGTCTTCCGGCATTCTTGATGCGTATCAAGAATGCCCTACCACCCCGAGGTTACCGTGCCGATACAGTTCCCACATGAATCACCACGACATCCGCCATTAACCATGACAGGGAATATCTGCAGCTGCGTCGTCCACACCAAGGTCGCCCAAGGGACCGAGGTCGCCAAGCGCCTCAATGCGCTGCCCGGGGTCGAGGTCCATGCGGGTGCGGACCTGGACAAACTCGTGGTCACGGTCGAAGACACGGCCGAGCAGTTTGCAGCCGACACCATCGGCACGCTCGACCAGGTGCCGGGCGTCATCAACGCGACGCTGATCTATCACTACGGCGGCGACGATATCGCAATCGATTGATGATCGGAGCGGCGCAACCCGGGGATGCTACTCCCACCGCCGCTGCGCTCACACAGAACCAACATTCGATGCAGACTCTGGAGGAACACCCCGTGACCACCGACCGGCCTATTTCCCGCCGCGACTTCATCAAATCCCAGGCCGCCCTCGCCGCCGCATCCGTCGCGGGGGTGACGTTGCCGGCGACGCTGTTAGCTCAGGCCCAGCAGCAGCAGGCAGGCCCCGGTATCCGCTGGGACAAGGCGCCCTGCCGCTTCTGCGGCACCGGCTGCTCGGTGCTGGTCGGCGTCAAGGACGGCAAGGTGGTGGCCAGCCAGGGCGATCCGGACGCGCCGGTGAACCGCGGCCTGAACTGCATCAAGGGCTACTTCCTGCCCAAGATCCTGTACGGCCAGGATCGCCTGACCCAGCCCCTGCTGCGCAAGCGGGACGGCAAGTTCGACAAGGACGGGCGACTTCGAGGCCGTGACCTGGGACGAGGCCTTCGACGTGATGGCCGAGCACTGGAAGGCGGCCATCAAGCGCAGCATGGAAGAAAACGCCGGCAAGCCGGTGGACGAAATCACCTCGCGCGTCGGTCTGTTCGGCTCCGGCCAGTGGACCGTCTGGGAGGGCTACGCGGCCTCCAAGCTGCTGAAGGGCGGCATGCGCTCCAACAACCTGGACCCGAACGCCCGCCACTGCATGGCCTCCGCGGTCGGCGCCTTCATCCGCGCCTTCGGCATCGACGAGCCCATGGGCTGCTACGACGACCTGGAGCATGCCGACGTCTTCGTGCTCTGGGGCGCGAACATGGCCGAGATGCACCCGATCCTGTGGTCGCGCCTGACCGACACGCGGCTCAGCAAGCCCGGCTGCGAGGTGCATGTGCTCTCCACCTTCGAGCACCGCTGCTTCGAACTGGCGGACAACCCGATCGTGTTCACGCCTCAGACCGATCTGGCCATCCTGAACTACATCGCCAACTACATCATCCAGACCAAGGCCTACAACCAGGACTTCATCGACAAGCACGTCCAGTTCGAGACCGCGACGACGGACATCGGCTACGGCTTGCGCCCGGAAAATCCGTTGGAGCAGAAGGCCGCCAACGCTGGTGTCGGCAAGAAGCTGCCGTCGAGCTTCGAGGAGTTCGCCAAGCAGGTCGAGCCCTACACCCTGGAGTACGTGTCCGAGCTCTCCGGCGTACCGCAGGAGAATCTGCTCAAGCTGGCGCAGGCCTATGCCGACCCGAACAAGAAGGTCAGCTCGTTCTGGACCATGGGCTTCAACCAGCACACCCGCGGCGTCTGGGTCAACGGCAGTTGCTACAACGTCCATCTGCTGATGGGCAAGATCTCCGAGCCCGGCAACAGCCCGTTCTCGCTGACCGGCCAGCCGTCCGCCTGCGGCACCGCACGCGAGGTGGGCACCTTCGCGCATCGCCTGCCGGCGGACCTGGTGGTGGCTAACCCCGAGCACCGGGCCTTCGCCGAGCAGGTCTGGAAACTGCCCGACGGCACCATCCCCGGCAAGGTCGGCTATCACGCCGTGCTGATGCACCGGATGATGAAGGACGGCAAGATGAACTGCTATTGGCAGATGTGTAACAACAACATGCAGGCCGCCGCCAATCTCAACGAGGAGTCCTATCCCGGCTGGCGCAACCCGGAGGTCTTCGTCACCGTGTCCGACCCCTACCCGACGGTCTCCGCGCAGGCCGCCGACCTGGTGCTGCCGACCTCCATGTGGGTCGAGAAGGAAGGCGCCTACGGCAACGCCGAGCGCCGCACCCAGTTCTGGCGAGAGCAGACCAGCGCGCCAGGACAGAGCAAGTCCGATGTCTGGCAGATCATGGAGTTCGCCAAGCGCTTCACGGTCGAGGACGTCTGGCCGCCGGAACTGATCGCCGAGATGCCGGAGTACGCCGGCAAGACCCTGTACGAGGTGCTCTATACCAACGGCCAGGTGGACCAGTTTCCATTCGACGGTCAGATCACCGACAACCGCGGCAACGTCTATAAGAACCACGAAAGCGAAGACTTCGGCTACTACGTGCAAAAGGGTCTTTTCGAGGAATACCGCCGCTTCAACTCAGCGCCCGACATCATCAAGAAAGGCCACGAGATGGCCCCGTTCCAGGCCTATCACGAGGCGCGCGGCCTGCGCTGGCCGGTGATCGACGGCAAGGAGACCCTGTGGCGCTTCCGCGAGGGCTACGACCCGCATGTGGCCGAGTTCAACCCACAAGTCGCCAAGGGCGACGTCTACTTCTACGGCAACAAGAACGGCCGCGCCAACATCATTTTCGCGCCCTACGAGCCGCCCGCCGAAAGCCCGGATGAGGAGTTCGATCTCTGGCTCTGCACCGGCCGCGTGCTGGAACACTGGCACTCGGGCTCGATGACGCGCCGCGTGCCGGAGCTCTATCGCGCCGTGCCCGACGCCGTGGTCTACATGAGCAAAGACGACGCCAAAAAGCGCCGCCTGCGCGACGGCCAGATGGCGGTCATCTCCAGCCGCCGCGGCGAGATCAAGGCCCGCGTCGAGACCCGCGGCCGCAACCGGCCGCCGAACGGCCTGGTGTTCGTCCCCTGGTTCGACGCCAACCGGTTGGTCAACAAGCTCACGCTCGACGCCACCGATCCGTTGTCGAAGGAGACCGACTACAAGAAATGCGCCTGTAAGATCGAGCGGGCCTAGAAACGAATGTGAACTTTTGGGAGTGTGAAGCTCGAAGGCAAGCAATGAACCGTAGAGACTTCGTGCTGAGTTCGCTGAAGACCGCCGCCGGCGCCGGGCTGATCGGGCTTTGCCTCGGGCTCTACAGCCAGCGCGCGTCGAGCCTGCCGGCTTGGGCACGGCGGCCGCCCGGCGCCTTGCCCGAGGACGATTTCGACGGGGCCTGCATCCGCTGCGGGCTGTGCGTGCGCGATTGCCCCTACGACATGCTGCACCTGGCTCGACTGGGACAGGATATCCCCACCGGCACGCCCTATTTCATCGCCCGCGAGGCCGGCTGCGAGATGTGCGAGGACATCCCCTGCGTCGCCGCCTGCCCGACCAATGCACTGGACCATGGCCTGACCGACATCAACGACGCCGACATGGGTCTGGCCGTCGTCATCGACCAGAACGCCTGCATCGCCTTTCAGGGCCTGCGCTGCGAGGTCTGCTTCAACATCTGCCCGATCCGCGGTGATGCCATCACGCTGAACATGCAGCACAACGCGCGCTCCGGCAAGCACGCGCTGTTCATCCCGGTGGTGGATCCGGACGCCTGCACCGGCTGCGGCAAGTGCGAGGAGGTCTGCATCCTGGACGAGGCCGCGATCAAGGTGCTGCCGCGACAGTTGGCCCAAGGCAAGCTCGGCGAGCACTACCGCCTGGGCTGGGAGCAGAAACAGCAGGCCGGCGGCGCGTTGGTCACACCGGACGCAGAGCATCGCTACAACCTGCCAGAGGGTATGCGCTACGAACATGGCGGCGAGGGCCTCATGGAGGATTCTGGACCCTTCCCAACCAATCCGCTGGAGACATTGAATGGGAAGTGACGAGGAGCGACGGGCGAGTGACTAGGAACTACTCGGAAGGCACCTCGCTACTCGCTCCTCGACCCTAGAAACTCAACTCATGCATGATTTTCCAGGCAAAACGGCGATCGCGGAACAGGGCTGGCTCAAGGCCCACAAGTGGCTGCTGCTTCGGCGCGTCAGCCAGTTCGGCGTGTTGTCGCTGTTTTTGCTCGGGCCGCTGTTCGGCGTCTGGTTGGTGACCGGCAATCTTTCCGCGAGCATGACGCTGGGCCTTTTGCCGCTGACCGACCCGTTGCTGCTGACGCAGTCCATGCTTTCCGGTCACTGGCCGGCGACCAGCGGCATCGTCGGTGCACTGCTGGTGCTGGGGTTCTATGCACTGCTCGGCGGGCGGGTGTTTTGCTCCTGGGTCTGCCCGGTGAACCTGGTCACGGACCTGGCCGCCTGGACGCGCCGGCGCCTGGGTATCCGCTCCAGCGGCAAGCTATCGCGGAACCTGCGCTGGTGGATGTTGGGTCTGGTGCTGCTGTTGCCGTTGCTAACCGGCGTCATGGCCTGGGAATACGTCAACCCGGTCTCGATGCTGCACCGGGGCATCATCTTCGGCTTCGGCTGGGCCTGGGCACTGATCGCGGCGGTCTTTCTGTACGACCTGCTCATCGTACGCCGCGGCTTTTGCGGCCACCTCTGCCCAATGGGCGCCTGCTATGCGCTGATCGGCGCTAAGGCACCGGTGCACGTCGTCGCGTATCAGCGCGAACGCTGCGACGACTGCATGGACTGTTTCGACATCTGCCCAGAACCGCAGGTCATCAAGCCGGCGTTGAAGGGGGCCGACAAGGGCTTGGGGCCGGTGATCACCAGCATGGACTGCACCAAGTGCGGGCGCTGCATCGACGTCTGCAGCAAGGATGTCTTTAAGTTTCACCCAGGACGGATCAACGCTGACGGTTACCCGCGCCGTAGAACCAAAGACCTCGCGCGGAGTGCCCCGACCGCAGAGCAGGATCAGCCCGCAACCGCGATGCAGTGATCGCGATCGACGACACCGATTCGGTGACTCCAACCCGGTGACCGAGCGGACCCCCGACAACAAAGATTCAGCGAACAACGATGGCGGAGAGAATGATGAGACAACCAATCGCAATATTGTTTATCGGCATTGCCGCGCTGCTAACAACGGCGGTCTGCCTGGCGGAACAGGTCTCCTCACTGCGTGGCCATGCCGTGACCGATGCCTCCGACCCGGCCTTGAACAAACCGACGCTGGCGCTGCCTGGGGGTTTCAATGTGGCCTGGGAGAAGCAGCCCCCGATGATCCCCCACCCCATCGACAAGTACAGCATCGACCTGCGCCAGAACGGCTGCCTGAAGTGCCATAGCCCGGCCACCTTCGAGACCGCCAAGGCGCCTAAGGTCGGCGACAGTCACTTCTTCGACCGCGACGGCAACCCCACCGAGAAGGTCGCCGCCCGGCGCTATTTCTGCACCCAATGCCACGCCCCACAGGCCGGCGCCATGCCGCTGGTGGAGAACGTGTTCCAAGGCCGCTGAGCCGCACGCGCGCGGCCCCGCCACACCTCAGCTACAGACCGGGAAGGCACCATGTCCGAACACATAAACAACCCCGCCCCCAAGTCCCGTACTCGCCGCGCGACCCTGATCGTCCTGTTGGTCGGCGTCGCGATCGGCATCATCTTCTGGGGCGGCTTCAACACCGCGATGGAGGCCACCAACCAGGAGTCGTTCTGTATCTCCTGTCACGAGATGAAGGTCAACGTGTACCAGGAGTACACCGACACCATCCACTACACCAACCGCACCGGCGTGCGCGCCACCTGCCCAGACTGCCACGTACCCAAGGACTGGGTGCACAAGTTCGTGCGTAAGATCCAGGCTAGCAGCGAGCTTTATCACCACTTCAAGGGCGACGTAGACACGCCGGAGAAGTTCGAGGCCGAGCGCTTTCGTCTGGCGCAAAACGTCTGGAGCACGATGAAGCGGACCGATTCGCGCGAGTGCCGCAACTGCCACGAGTTCGACTCGATGGACTATACCAAGCAGGAGGCACGCAGCAGCCAGGGCCACCAGGACGCCGAAGACGCCGGTCTGACCTGCATCGACTGTCACAAGGGAATCGCTCACAGCCTGCCGATGCAGTACGACCCGGAACAGGACTCCCCTGGAAAGAGCATCTTCTATTCGCGCAATTAACGAGGCGACACCTCAAATCGGCGAGAGCAACGGGCGCCATGGCTCAACCTGTGTGTCACTCTAAGCGGGCCAAGCGCCCAGGGCCAGAATCGCGCAATCCGGCTCCACGGCGGACCTCGGACCTCGGACCTCGGCGGGCGCTTGGCACTTCGAACGGCACACACATCATCGCGATAAGAACTGGCGCAGCGGCGAAAACTGCGCGCGCAAGCACTCAAGCAACGCCGTTAGAACAACTCATCCATCACGCGGGGGGCTGTCCGCTTCGGCCTAGACTTGGACTTGGATGACGTGCTGGGCGGACCGGCGTATTGCACCGGGTCCGGCCCTAGGGTCATCAGCTGATACTCGTCGCGAATGTACTCGACGATCCCACCACGCTTGACGGCCTGCCCGGTGGTCTCGCTGACTCGCACCGCGACCATGCCTTCCGGACGCTGAATCTCGGCAATGGGCACGCCATCGAGGGCATCGACCATGTAGTCCACCCACATGCCGAGCGCGGCGGTGCCGCCCCATTCGCCACGGCCTAGCGGACGATTGTCGTCCATCCCCATCCAGGCGACGGTGACCAGGTCCGGCGTGAAACCGGCGAACCAGGAATCCCGCGACTCGTTGGTGGTGCCGGTCTTGCCCGCGATGTCGGAGCGTTTCACCGCTTTCGCACGCGTCGCGGTGCCGCGCTTGATCACGTCCTCCATCATCGAGACCATGTTGTAGGCGATGCGCGGGTCTAGCACCTGCTCCGCCTGCGGAGCATCCGACTCGCCATCCGCCATGACCTCGGCCTCCCCCTTTTTCGGCTTCACCCAGCAACCTCGGCAGGCCCGCGGCGCATTCGCCTCGAACAGGACATTGCCTTGGGCATCTTCGATGCGCTTGATCAGATAGGGCTCGACGCGATAGCCGCCGTTGGCGAGTATCGCGTAGCCTGCCGCGAGTTGTAGAGGCGTCGACGTTCCGGCACCCAAGGCCATGCCGTAACTGTTCGGCATGTCGTCCATGCTGTAGCCGAAGCGCTGAATGAAAGCGCGCGCATAATCGACCCCCATGCGGTCGATCAAATTGACCATGGCCAGATTACGGGACTTGGTCAGCGCCACTCGCATACGGATAGGCCCCATATATTTGCCGTCCGAATTCTCCGGCTTCCAGCTACCGAACTGCTGCTTCTCGTCCTTGAGCAGGCTGGCCGGCGTGTAGCCCTTGCCGAGGGCGGCGGCATAGACGAAGGGCTTGAAGGTGGACCCGGGCTGACGCTTGGCATCGGCGGCGCGGTTGAACTTAGACCACTCAAATTCGTAACCTCCGGACAGCGAGCGAATGGCCCCGTCGGCTGTCGACAACGCCACCAGCGCACCGCCAACCGTCGGCACCTGGGCCAGCATCGCATTGCCCTTGTCGTCCCTGCGCAGCCGAATCACGTCGCCCACGGCCACCGCATCGGTGACACGGCGCGGTTTCGGCCCTCGCCAGTTCTCGGTCTTGTAGCGCCGCGCCCAGTTCACCTGCCAGAGTTTCAGGGTTTCCATGACGCCGGCACCGAGATAGACCTCGGCCGACGACGCGGTTGCGGAAGTGACGATGCCGGCCGCCAATTCCGGCACATTGGGGCGCTCCGCGAGCAGTTCGTCGAGTTCCTGGGCAGATAGATCGGCCACGTTGTCGATGGTTGCCTCCGGCCCGTGATAGCCATGACGCTTGTTATAGGCCATCAGTGCACGCCGAATCGAGCGGTCGGATTCCGCCTGGAGTTTTTCCTCAATGGTCGTGGTGACCCGCAAGCCCAGACTATAGGCGCCCTCCTCGCCAAAACGCTCGACGATCTCCTGCCGCGCCATCTCCGCCACATAGCCGGCGCGAAACTCGATCGGCGCGGTATAGGCAACCGCCGTCAACGGACTCTCCACGGCCGCCGCGTAGCGCTCCTGGTCGATGTAGCCGAGTTCCAGCATGCGCGACAGGATGTAGTCGCGGCGCTCCCGGGCGCGCTCCGGATCGATCAGCGGATTGTTGGCGGAAGGAGCCTTTGGCAGCCCCGCCAGCATCGCCATTTCCGCAAGCGTCAACTGATCTAGGGTCTTGCCATAATAGAGTTCGGCGGCAGCGGAGATACCGTAGGCGCGATGACCAAAGAAGATCTTGTTCAGATACAACTCCATGATCTCTTCTTTGGTCAACGCACTCTCAACCCGCAAGGCGAGCAGGATCTCGGACAGCTTGCGTTTGACCGTCTTTTCCGGCGTCAGGAAGAAATTGCGCGCCACCTGCATCGTGATCGTGCTACCGCCCTGGCTGGCACTGCCGGATTGCACGACCGCATAGGCGGCGCGCGCGAGGCCGATCAGGTCAAAGCCAATATGGTCGAAGAAGCGATTGTCCTCCGCGGTGATGAACGCGTTCACCAGATCCGGCGGTAGGTCTTCGAAATCCACGGCGCGCCGGCGCTGCACACCAAACTCCGCCATCAGGGACCCTTCCGCGGTGTAGATGCGCAGTGGCTCCTCGAATTTGACCTCGAGCAGCGCATCCACCTCGGGCAGATCCTGCACCATGACCGACAGCACCACGGCTGCCCCGGCAACGCCCAACAGCGCGAGGTCCATGGGAATCGCAAGCGGGGCGGCGATGATGCGGGCGAACCAGCCGATGACGGCGAACGGTGCCCAGGGCCGCCGACGGGCCGCCGATGGGTTAGGTCGACGCTTCGCTGGCGAGCGTTGTCGTTTGGCCGACCCAGATGTGGAGTCGGCAGCCGATCGGGCGCTGCCCTGCTTCGCGGCGGGCCGCCGGGGCGGAGTGGGCGTAGCGCCCGATTGCTCGGTCATCTTGGCTTGAAGTTCGTCGACAATCGTTTGGTCACACGGCAACATTACCGGTCGCGGCAACGCGGCAAACTGGAGTCCCGGCGATGCCCCAGCACACCCGACGCCCAGCCAGGACCAGTCCAGCTGGCCATCGGGCGCCGCCTGATTAAGGTTTAACCGGGCAAGGTCGAATGAGGATCTGGTGTAACAACAGCCCGCGATTCTACATCAAGCCAGAGAAGCGCGCTGTCAGTGGCTGGCTACTGGCGCGGACGACAAGTTGTCCTTCCGCTCGTGCTGATTTTGCAGTGGCTACGTAAGGCTCATGGCAAGGTGCCGACCCAGCGCATGAATATCGGTGAGCCTAGGAAAATAAAGCCACAGGAATCGGAGTCTGCGGCGCCAATTGCTTTAAACTGAGGCGCATGCACGAGCCGACCAACGCTAACCCGAACAACGAAGCAGATAACGCTGGCACGCCCGCGGCCGAATGCGTCCAGGGTACGCGAGAGCGCCTGCTTCAGGCCGCGTTCGAAGTCTTTGCCGAGCATGGCTACGACGCCGCTACCATCCGCGAGATCTGCCGCCGCGCCGACGCCAACGTGGCCGCGGTGCATTATCATTTCGGCGACAAACGCAAGCTCTACGAGGCCATCTACGGCACGCTGTTCGAGACGCTGCGCGAGCGGCGGACCGCCTTCCTGCCGCCGGAGGCACCGGCCGAGGAGCGGCTTCGGGTCTACATCAAGGCGCTGTTCGAGGAGATCTTCTGCTGCGGCGGCGACTCCGACCGGCAGGTGCAACTCAGCACCATTTACTTAAGCGAGATGGCGCGTCCCACCGAGGTGCTCGACCGCATCGTCTCCGAACACCTGGAGCCCGACGCCCGCGAGCTCTATCGCATCGTCGCCGACCTGATCGGCGCAGCGCCCACCGACGAGATCACCATCGACTGCGCCGCCAGCGTCGTCGGCCAGGTGCTTTACTACTACCACTCCGGCCCGATCATCAGCCGCCTGCACCCGGAGCGCCCGCCGGTCCTCGAGCGCATCGACGCGCTGGTGGAACAGGTCTGGCAATTCTCGCTCGGCGGCATCCGCCTGTTCGCCGGCAGCGCAACCGGGTCCGCAACCGGTTCCGACGACGTCGCTGATCAGGGCTGCTGAGGTCGCATCCTCCTCGCGAAGCGTCTTCGCCTCTCGTGGCTCTTCTGCCGGAACAGGGGACTCGGGCGCGGCTCGATCGCGGCTGCAAGCCCGTGGGAGCGATCTGCAACGGTAGTAGTGGTTGCACATCACGCTGGAGCGGTACAGCCTGGGAAAGCTGGCGCCGGTGCGCTCGCTGAAACGCTTGGTGACCCGGAATGTCGAGCAGCGCTCCTGCGCCACGCCGATGTAGAGCACGCCTTCGGTGGCGTTGAAGTCCTGGAGCCGGCGTTGCGTCTCGTCATCTTTGCGCTGGCCCTTTCCAAAGTGCACGATTTCCACCCTTTCGCGTTTGGCAAACGCCTGCACCGCCGCGGCGACCTCTCGCGTCATCGACGCCATCAGCGTGGTCGAAGCCACCTGTGCCCCACGATGCCCCTTGAAGAACGCCACCACCCCGCCTCCGGTCTGCAAGCGCGGCTGGTAGAGGTTGAGATAGAGCCGGTCGATGCCTTCGATGTCCAGCCCGACATGTTCGTCCAACGGCTCGGCTACCGTGTGTCCTATCATTGTTCTCGGCACCGGTTGACGTTCAGGCGTAACGCCTACCTGCGGCACGTGCGGCTACAACTGGAGTGTAGCCACTCCAGTCGATCAACCGGGGCCACCCGCCCCAAGACTCGTCAGTCTGAGGCGAAGCCTCGCTAGAAATAGGGGTCAGAAATAGGGGTCAGAACCCTTTTTCTCCTGATGCTGCTCAGACTGGGTGGCCTGGCGGGCATCAACCGGCGCCGTCGCCGGGCCTGAACGGATCGGCGAAAGCGGGAACTGGCGAATACGGCCATAACCCTGTTCGCGTGTCCCGCCGCGCTTTGCTCGCGGTGCGGGCTCGACTGTGATCCGGCCCGCCGGCGATCACAGCCGCGTGGCGTCGCGATTCTGCGATGTTGCTATCACAAATGAGGTATCGACCATGAAATTCATCACCCGCGCCCTCCTTGCCGCGCTGCTATTCTCTGCTCCGGCTTGGGCCGAAGACACCCGCACCGAGCGCGTGCAGTTCCATAAGGGCGCCAACAGCGCCACGGTGCAGGGCACCATCAAGGGCTACGACAGCGTTGACTATGTGCTCGGTGCTCGCAAGGGCCAGTCCATGAACGTCAGCATGTCCACCGACAACACGGCCAATTACTTCAACATCCTCGCGCCCGGCAAGACGGACGAGGCGATGTTCATCGGCTCCACCTCCGGCAACCAGTACGAGGGCACCCTGCCGGCCAGCGGCGACTACAAGGTGCGCGTCTATCTGATGCGCAGCGCAGCGCGCCGCGATGAGGTGGCCAAGTACCGGTTGGAGATGATCATCGACTGACGAGCCTGCGAGACCCTTGCGATCCATGAAACCGAATCCTTTCGCCCTACTGACCCTCGCGGCGGCCGCCTGGACCATTCCGGCCGCCGCTGACTGGATGGACGCGCGCTGCGACGTCTATCCGAAGGGCTCCGACCAGCTCGAAAAAATGGTTCCCTGCACCTTCGGCCAGCGGCAGGGTTCCGTCACCATCACCCGCGAGGACGGCGTCACACACGAGTTGACGCCGGTCGACGACGCGCCGGGGAACTTCCGTGACCAGCAGGGGCATGCCGTCTATCGCCAGAGCGGGCTCGGCAACGAGGGTCTGATCTTCCGCTTCCCGAACGAGAGCCTGTTCGTGTACTGGGACACCTCGGCGCTGCATCCATCGGCCGACGACAACCCGACCACCCCGTTCGCCACCAAATACGCGGGCGGCGACTACGACGCGACCACGCTACTGCGGTGCAAGGCCGCCGACGACAGCGACTACGGCCATTGCCCGGCGGGTATCCTGCGTACGGAGGACCACCAAGCGTCGATCGTGATCCAGAGCCCGCATGGAGAGCAGTTCACGGTCAATTTCATGACGGACTACGCGAATGCGACCAAGCACCAAGTCGAGACCCGGCTGGATGACGACACCTGGACCATTACGCTGGACAACGGGGAGGTCTGCCAGGTGCCGCCGGCGGCCATCGAGGGCGGCTGAACCCTGCGGGGAGCCGACTGAAGTCGGCGTACCCACGCTGCCGACTAGAAGACGGCGGTCCCAAGGACGCCGCAGCGCCGCCGGATCGCCGACCTCCGGTCGGCTAGGGCGCGCTAGCGCCCTTCAGGACTCACCCTAGACCAGCGGAGCCGCCCCAACCCCAAATCGTCTAGCGACCCCCAGATGACTAAAGATCAAAGCCGCTTCAGCCGCAGCGGCGGGCGCGCCCGAAGGGCCAGTCCTCGGATCGGGATACCAGTCCCGCCTTCAGCGGGTTGTTGTCGATGTGGCGGATAATCGCTGCCAGGTGCAGGTCGTCGCGGACGTACCGATCGAAATAGTCCCGTGCCCAGAAGCAGCCGCTCCGACCAAACGTGCGGTTCGCGCGCAGCGCGGTAAAGCCCTTGAGGCCCTGTGTCACCTGAAACAACGGATACTCGGCGCGAGTCTCCAGCAAAAAGAGTACGTGGTTCGGCATCACCGTCCAGGCCAGCAGCCGATAACGGGTTCCGTCGAAGTGGAGCATTTTACGCTCGACTAGGCGAGCAACCTCCGGACGGGGGAGCCAGCATGCGCCGCGGCCGGCATCGAGCAGGCGCTCGATTCGCCGCACGCGTTCTAACTCCTCATCATGAGTCGCGGCGTAAAGCTGATCCAGAACATCACGCGGTAGGGAATCGGCCGGTCGTATCCCGACCGATTGGATCAGGCCGGCAGTGTTCAGGTGCGGCAGTTAGGCGAGGGAGTAAAAGCCTCGGGGAGGTGCAGATGCAGCGTCCATGGCTGGGGAGTATGGTTTAGGTTTGCTGTTCTCGCCAGCCCGAAGCGCGTGATGATGGTCGACCGATTGGCGGGGTTATGCAGGCTTCAAGCCGCCTAGCGGCGGCTGGCCGACTGGAAGTCGGCGGTCCCACGGAGCGCTGACCTCTGGTCGGCCAGGGCGCGGGAGCGCCCTTGAGGACGCCCGGCAGAGCAGCGGAGTCGCGTCAAACGCACGTCGCTTGGCTGCGACGAGCCAATTAAACTCCTTGCGGCTTCGCAAGACTTGCCGAAGGGTCAGGTTTTGAGGGCAATAGCGCGCTCACCGTCCGCAACGCACGAGGCAGAGATGGACTTTCTTGCGGTGATTCGACAGATTGGCGGGGCGCTGGACGCGGCGCAGGTTCGCTACGCCTTGATCGGTGGGTTTGCGATGGCGTTGCGGGGCGTTCAGCGCGCCACGGTGGATCTGGATTTCATCCTGATGCTCGAGGATCTCGATCGTGCTGACCGCATCCTGACTGGCGCCGGTTATCGGCGTGTCTTTCATAGCGACAATGTGTCCCACTACACTTCGGAGCAAGCCACGCTGGGACGCATCGATCTGCTACATGCGTTCCGCGGACCCAGTCTCAGCATGCTGGCGCGTGCGGAGCGCATCGAAATCGCCGAAGGGTTGACCCTCCCGGTGGTCCAGACCGAGGATATCGTTGGATTGAAGATCCAGGCAGCGGTTAACGATGAGCAGCGGGCGGCTTCGGACTGGGCAGACATCCGGCTCATGATCGAGCTGTCCGCGCAAACCGGCAACAGGCTTGATTGGGCGCTGATGACCGACTACCTCGATCTCTTCGGGCTGCGGTCCGAACTGGAACGCATGCGAGGCTGGTATGGCAAGACTGACCGCGGATGACCGCGCCGCGTTTCGGCGCCTGACCGAGGCCGGCTGGGTGCAATCGCCGGCGGAACGCAGCCCCCAGCTGGTCGAGCCGACCACCGAGGCGCGCTATCGCTATTGCCTGTGGGCAACGGAAGCCTCGAAATGGTTCAAAGGCACCAAACCCGTGCGCTTTGGCGGTACCAACTGGAAGCTGTGATTAGCCGAGACGACCACACGTTCGACAAGCGCGCCCCGGAGTCGAATCGAAGGCAACGCCGATGAGACCCGGACTACCGGGCCCGTCCATCCCAAGGGCCTTTACGCCGGGTCGGACCCTGTGCTCGTTGGCCCTGTGCGCCCTGCTGGCGACCGCGGGCGCGCAGCGCGCGCGGGCCGCAACGCCGGCCGTCGACGAACTGTTGCAACTGCCGTTCGAGGATCTGCTGCAGGTGCAGATCCGCTCCGCGGGCAAGCGCGAGGAGGAGATCCGCAACATCCCCGCCAGCGTCACCATCGTCACCCGCGACGAGATCGCCCGCTACGGCTGGCAAACCCTGGAAGACCTGCTGCGCCATGTGCCGGGCTTCTTCCTGCTCGACAACACCGAGGATCGCTTCATCGGCACCCGCGGCGCGGTCGGCGGCGGGGTGCAGTTCCTGGTCAACGGAATTGCGCAGCATCCATCGCGACAGAAGACCCTGACGGTGCCGGAGATCGCGCGGTTGAACGTGCCCGATCGAGGCCATCGACCGCATCGAGATCATCCGCGGGCCGATGTCGGTGATCTACGGCAACAACGCCTTTCAGGGCGTGGTCAACATCGTCACCAACGACATCGGTGCCAACGGCTCACGGGCATCGCTGAGCGTCGGCACCCGCGGCACCGGCGGGCTGTTCGCGCGCGTCGGCCAGGCCGGCGACGACGCTGACTGGCTGCTGAACGCCGGCGCACGCAAAGACGACGGGCTGACCGGCCGCTACGCCGACATGATGAGCCCGGCACAGCTCGCCGGCTTGGACCCGGCCATGCATCCGGACATGGACGGCGATGTGGATCAGCAGGAGGCGAGCCTGGAGTTCTCGGGGCGCTGGCGCGATCTCAGCACCGATCTGCGCTGGACGCGACGCGACTACGGCATCTACGCCTTTACGCCGGCCTTCGACGACGGCACCCGCATCCGGCTCGACACCTGGCATGCATCGCTTGGCTGGGCGCATCGCTTCAGCGACAGGCTTGGGCTGCGCGTCACCGGCACCCACAGCCAAGAGCACTACGACCTCTATCAGGCGGACTTTGTGCTCGCCGAGCTCGAAGGTGGTCAATATCAGACCTCCCGCCGCTGGGAGCTCGAGGCGGACCTGCACTGGCGTCCGCGGCGCCAGATCGACGCGCTGTTCGGTTATCGCTTGCTGCGTATCGACGGACTGCTCAACCGGGTCGACCTTCGGCCCCTGTCCGAGGGTACGGAGAGGCTCGATGGCTACAACATCCAGGACCTGTTCGCCGAGACCAGCTGGCAGTTCGACCCGCGCCTGCGCCTGGTCGCAGGGGCCCGGCTGACGCTGCTGCCAGCGGCCTACCGCAGCCAACGCGTCGACCGGACAACGGGCCAGTTCATCGACAGGACACGGCGCCCGGATGATGAGCACCAGCTCAACGGCCGCCTGGCGCTGTTGTGGAGCCCAAGCGCGGATCAGGTGGTCAAGCTGATCTGGGCCAGCGCATCCCAAGACAGCGGAGACAGTGCTTTTGCCGAACTGGAGCAGATCCAGACACTGGAGCTCAACGCCACGCTGACGCGTCCGCGCTGGATGCTGAGCGGGAGCCTGTTCCAGAACCGCACCAACAACATCGCGCGCACCATTCAGGAGTTCGACACCGAGACCGGCGCTTACACCTCGGTGGACGACAACAGCGGCCGCTGGCTCACCCGCGGACTGGAGTTGATCGCCGATGCCCGGCCGCTGCCGGCGCTGAACCTGTCGGCGAGCCTGACCTGGCAGCAAACCGAACCTGCGCTGGAACCCCGGGGACACCCGAATGCACCCGGCCCCTATCCGGCGCTGAACCTATCGAACCTGCTCGACAGCGACAACCGCTACCCTGGCAACGAATTGACCGACCTCGACCGCGGACTGATCGGGCCCGGGCGGACGCTGACGGCGACGGTGGGTTATGGGTTTTGATGCTGTAATGGCCAACGCAGCGCGACCGTCGTGGCGGCCTAAATCAACCGCTCCGATTCACCCTGATGAGTTGCCCTGTGTGCGGCATGTCTTGATTGAATCGCATGCTCGATTTCGGCAGCGTGCGAGGGTTCGCAACGCCAGGCGCTAGCCAGATCTTCGGCACGCAGCGTCGGATAGATCGCGAGCAGTTCCGCTTCGCTGACACCCGAGCGGCGCGCCTGAACCAGAACCAAAACCGGAATTCGGGTCTTAGCAACCCGTGCTTCTCCACCACAAATATTTGGCGCTTTCTCAATGCCGGGCGCCGCGCCAGCGAGATCGAAGACGATGTGCTCCAGCAGTTGCGCCTTCTCTTGGAGAGAAAGCCGCGGCAGCATCGCTTCAATCGCATGCAGAGGCGTTTGCATTCGGAGTATCCGATGATCCAATGGACGTTGGGCGCAGCGTGGCTGGTCAGCGCGGCATCCGCAACCGTGCCGAGACTGACGCCCGTTTTAAGACATTCGGCTCATGGCCGTTGAAACAAGCTCCTAAACGCCGATTACAGCATGCGATACCAGGCGAAACAACGCGGCGCCAAGACAGGCAAGCCTGAGCCATGAGCGCATGACCGGGCCCCGCCATCGCGCCGCCGCCGCGCTGCTGCTGGCGCTCGCCCTGCTCCTGCCCTGGCGCTCAGGCATGACGGCCGACGACCTAGAACAGGGACTCAAGGTCGCCTACCTGTACAACTTCACCCGCTTCATCGAATGGCCAGCGGCGAGCCTGGGCGAGCATTTCGACATCGCCGTGGTCGCCGATCCTGGGCTTGCCCGTGCCCTGCGCGCGCTGGAGCGGCCGGACAAGCAGGTGCAAGGGCGGCCGATTCGGGTGCGTGCCGTTGCCAGCGGCGACCGAACCGATGGCGCGCAGATCCTGTTGATCGGTGCCGCGGCGGCGGGCGAGCTCTCGCGGCGGCGGGCGCGCACCGACGGCAAACCCGTGCTGTTGGTCGGCGACAGTCCTGGGTTCGCCAAGCGCGGCGTCGCCATCAATTTCTTCCTCGCCCCGGACATCCTCGGCGATAGCCGGCGACTGCGATTCGAGATCAATCCGAAGGCGCTCGCGGGCCGGCAGCTCCGGGTCTCGGCGCAGCTCTACGACGTGGCGGAGATCGTGCGATGAGACGGTCGCGCTCCATCCGCACCCGTCTGCTGCTGGCATTGATGCTGATGACGCTGTTGACGCTGACCATCCCAACCGGCGTGTCGGCCGTGATGGACCTGCGGCTGTTCCGCGATCACATGCTGCGCGATCTGCAAGTGCTGGCGGCGGTGGTGGGCGAAAATTGCGTCTCGTCGCTGGTGTTCGACAGCCCGGATAGCGCCGAGCGCAATCTGGCCACGCTGACGCGAGAGTACCAGGTGCGCTCGGCCACGCTCTACGACGCCAAGGACGCAGCTTTCGGACGCTGGCAAGGGCCGCCGGAGGCGTCGTCGAGCCCAGCGGCGACGATCGCGATCGAGCACCTGCTGCAGTTCGACCAGCAGCCGGTCGGACGGCTGGTGCTCGACATCCAGCTGGACGAACTGGCGCGCCAGCGCCGCGACTATGCCTGGTTTGCGTCCGCGCTGGCATTGCTGACCCTGGTTACCGCTCTGCTATTGGCGCTCTGGCTGCAGCGGCGCATCGCCCGGCCGATCCTGGAGCTGGTGGATGCCACTCGAGCGGTATCGGAAAGACAAGATTTTTCACTGCGCGTGCCCACACCGCGGGCCGAGCGCGAGATCGGCACCCTGGTGAAAGGCTTCAATCAGATGCGGGCGCAGATCGAGCAGCGCGAGACGGCGCTCGATCAGGCCAATGCAACGCTCCGGCGGCTGGCGGCGGATTGATCTTTGCTGGAAGAGACCGAGAAGGCGCGCCTGGCCGCCGAGCTGCACGACGGGCCGATGCAGAAGCTGGCGCTGGCACAGATGCAGATCGACGCCGCCGTCGAAGCCGATGATGATGACGACCGCCGCGGTGAGGCCGCGCAACAACATAGCGCCGGCGTCGAACTGATGCGCGAGGCCATCGGCGAACTGCGCACACTGCAGTTCGAACTCAGCCCGCCGGTGCTGCACAAACGCGGTCTATCCGCCGCCCTGGATTGGCTCGCCGGCAGCACCCATGAGCGTTGGGGCATCGATCTACGCTACGCGGTGGACGCCGAGCTGCCGACGCTGAATCGGCAGCAGTCGGTGATTCTGTTTCAATGCGCACGCGAGTTGGTGCACAACCTCATCAAGCATTCCGGTGCCAGCCGGGGCATGATCACTCTGACCGTGGATGCCGAGGGGCTTGAGTTGACGGTACAAGACAACGGCCGCGGCTTCGACGCCAATAACACCGACCGCGACAGCAGCGCATCGGGCGGCGGCTATGGACTCTACAGTGTGCGCGAGCGGCTACAACTACCCGGGGGTAAACTGGAAGTCGAATCCGGTGTAAGCGGGTCACTGCTGCTGATCCGCCTGCCACTGCCGGATCTTTGATATGAGTGACGAATGGCGACTGGCGAGACAAGCGGCAAAGATACGCATGCCTCGCTTTGCGCATCCGGCATTCCACTAGAGGTCGGCGGTCCCACGGAGCGCCGACCTCCGGTCGGCTAGGGCGCGCTAGCGCCCTTGAGGACGCGCCAAAGATCAGCGGAGCCGCGCGAAACCCAAGCCGCCTGGCGGCGGGCCGACTAGAAGTCGGCGGTCCCATGGAGCGCCGACCTCTGGTCGGCTAGGGCGCGATAGCGCCCTTGAGGACGTGCGGAACGGCAGCGGAGCCGCGGTAATCCGAAACCGTTAAGCGGACAGCGGGCCGACGAGATTGCTTGACGGCGCCGAATGTTTACAGATGAGTCAAGCTTCTTGACGATGACCCGCGTGCCGCCGGAAGGGCCCGCTTGAAGAAACCCGCAAGGTCAAGCAATTTGGCGCCGTGCTCTTATCGGTCCGAGGCATCGCCTCTGTAGAAACTCGAACCTCGAACCTCGAACCTCGCCATCCATGAACTTGAAGATACTCCTCTGCGACGATCACGCGCTGTTCCGCGAGGGGCTGGCCGCGCTGCTGGCGCGGCGACCCGGCTGGCGCATCGTCGCCGAAGCCGGCGAGGGGGCCGCGGCTATCCGCCTGGCTGAGCAGCACAAGCCCGACCTGGCCGTGCTCGACGTGTCCATGCCCGGCGTCAGCGGCATCGAGGCCGCGGAGGGTATCCGCGTCGTCTCCCCGAACACTCGAATCATCGCGCTGTCGATGTACGGCGACTTGCATTACAGACAGCGCATGTTCGATGCCGGCGCCGAGGCCTATGTGCTGAAGAACGAGGCCGGCGCGCAATTGGAGCAAGCCATCGATGCGGTGCTGCGGGGCGAGACCTTCATTAGCCCGGCCCTGTGTAGGCAACAGGCGCCACATCCGCAACGCTCCGCCGAACTGGACCAGTACAAACTCTCGGAGCGCGAGCGAGAGGTGTTGCGTCGCCTGGCCCAGGGTCAACGGACCAAGGACATTGCGAACGATCTCGGCATCAGCGCGAAGACCGTCGAGACCCACCGCAGTCGCCTGATGCTCAAGCTCGACATCGACAACCTGGTGGGCTTGGTCAAATTCGCGATTCGCGCTGGTCTGGTCAGCTCGGAGTGACCAGGCCAACGCGCAGCCGCGCATGGGAGCGCCGGCATCCTGCCGGCCACGGCGCGAAGCGCCGTTCTCCTAGCATTTTCGGCGAATAGGTGACGCGTTTCGAGCCCATCTCGATCGCCGCCTGGCGGCGGCGGGCCGGCAAGATACCGGCGCTCCCAGTGCCGGCTTCGCCGGCTGGCGAGAGGAACGACTCGCTAGTTCGGTGAGGCGAGCGAGCCCGAGCCGCCAGTGCGCTCCCAGACGAATTCGGCGACGTGCCGTACCTGAAAATTCAGCCTGGCGTTGCGCGCGGTGCCGTCGAGGTTCAGCAGGCAACCGCAATCCTGACTCAGCAGCAGGCCGGCTCCGGTGGCGGCGACGGCCGCGGCCTTGTCCGCGGCCATCGCGGCGGAGATCTCCGGCTCTTTGACCGAGAAGGTGCCGCCGAATCCGCAGCACTCGTAGGCATGATCCGGCTCCACCACGCTGACATTGGCGAGCCGCCCGAGCAGGCCGAGCGCCGCCGGTGCCACCACCATCTCGCGCCGCGCGGAGCAGGACTGGTGCAACGCAACGGTGATTGGCGGACCCTGGTCAGCCAGTTCGAGATCGAGCACCCGGTCGAGAAAGTCGCACAGCTCCACGACGCGCGCGGCGAGTTGCCGCGCCCGCCCTGCATCGGGCGTATCGGCGAACAGGCGCGGATAGTGCTCACGCAGCATGCCGGCGCAGGAGGCCGACGGCACCACCACCGGCTCGTCCCCGGCCAGCGCGTGGAGCTGTTGACGAGCGACCCGGCGTGCATCGTCACGAAAGCCCGAGTTGTAGGCGGGCTGTCCGCAGCAGGTCTGCCCCTGCGGAAAACGAACGGCCACGCCGGCGCGATCGATCAGCCGCATCGCCGCCAGCCCCGCTTGTGGAAAGACCAGGTCGATCAGGCAGGTGCCGAAGACAAGGACGCGGTCCGGCTTGCTCATCAGTGTTTCCAAGCGCTCGGTCGTTTGGGACTCATACCGCGGCCACGGTTGCTGCGTAAAGCCGGCGAATTCATCCAATGACGGTACGGCGACAGTTCCAGAAGATCAAGTCCATTTAACAGACAGCGGTCCGGCAATCGCCTAATCGCATGCCGAGATGCCCAATTGGTCGTAGCGGTAGTTGCACAGGAAGCCCTCGACCTCGCCCGCAGGCATCGGATGGCCGATCAGATACCCCTGAGCCCCGTGGCAGCCAGCAGAAACCAGAAACTCGAGCTGTGCCCGGGTCTCGACACCCTCGGCCACGACGCGCTTGCCCAATGTATGCGACATCGCGATCAGGGCACGAACAATTGAACGATCATTGGCGTCGGTCTCAATGTCGCGAACGAAGCTCTGATCGATCTTGAGCGTGTTCACGGGCAATTGCTTAAGTCGCGCGAAGGATGACTCGCCGGTCCCGAAGTCGTCGATGGCCAACTCGAAACCCATCGCTGCCAGATCCTGCCAAAGACTAGACGCAGAGACCGTTTCACTCATCGCAGTCTCGACGATTTCCAGTTCCAACTCGGCCGGCGCAATGCCCGCCTCGCTGATACTGTCCGTTAACAGCGCTAGCAGCGATCGTGGATCGGAAACCAACGATCCATCGACATTGCAGCCGATACGACCGGCGCCGACTCCGCCGTCGCGCCAAGCCGCAGCTTGACGCGCCGAGTGTCCGAGCACCCAGGCGTTAATTGACTGCACCATCCCGGTGTCGCGAGCGGCATCGAGAAAATCGACGGGTGACAATAGTCCCCGTTCCGGATGCTGCCAACGCAATAGGGCCTCGAAACCGGTTATTGCGCCGTCTGACAACGCAATCTTCGGCTGGTAATGCAGCCGGAGCTGACCGTCGACCAAGGCACGCCGAAACTCCCCTTCCAGCGAAAAACGGCGATCCGCCTCGGTCGCCATTACCGGGGTGAAATAGCGATAACCGTCGCGGCCCTGCTGCTTGATCTGGTGCATGGCAGCGTCTGCGTTCTTCAGCAGCGTGGGGGCATCCAAGCCGTCGTTGGGATAGATCGATATGCCGATACTGGCGGACAGGTGGACGGGATTTTCGTCCAGCAGCAGCGGTTCACGAATCAACACCAACAGCTGGTGGGCGAGGTCCGAAGGAGCCCCGGAATGCTCCAGGTCGTCGAGCAGAACGGCGAATTCGTCATCGCCGATCCGCCCCAGTACGTCGCGACTTCTGACGGCCTCACGTACGCGTTTTGCCACCAGGCCGATCATGTCATCACCGACACGGTGCCCGAGGGTTTCGTTGATGCGCTTGAAACGGTCCAAGTCCAAATACAGCAGAGCCATCCGCCGGCCGTGTTCTGCCCCATTCTCGATTCGCCTTGCCACGACATCGAGAAATGCGCCACGGTTATACAACCCGGTCAGCTGGTCCCGGTCGGCAAGTTCCCGCAGCTGATCGTCTTTATCGCGCAGTTCGCTAACGTCTTGACCGACCCCCACATAGCTCCCGACGTCCTGACCGCCGTCTTTGACCGCCGTAAGGCGCAACCGCTGCGGGTAGAGCTCCCCGGTCTTACGTCGGCTCCAGACCTCACCCTCCCAGCGACCAACGCGCTGCAGCGTCGCCCAAATCGCGGCATAAAATCCAATGTCATGGCGCCCCGAGTCCAAAAGGCTCGGGTTGTGCCCCAGGACATCGGTCTCCGAATAACCCGTAATGCGTGTAAAGGCTGCATTGACGGCAGAAATGCGCAAGGCGCTGTCGGTGACGACAATCGCTTCGTCGAGGTTCTGGAAGGCCGTCTCGACCAAGCGCAAATGATGGCGATTGTCGTACTCCGCACCGATGTCGCGAAACATCACGATGCTTCCGGTGACACCCCGCCTTTCTTGCATTGGAGAGGCGGTTACGCTCACGCGCATCAGACTGCCATCACCGCGTCGAAACATCTCCTCGTCGCTGCGGTATTCACCACCCCGTAGGGCATCGGCCCGCATCGGGCAGGCATCCCCTAGAGTACCGTTGTGATCATGAAACAACTGATGCGGATCGGCTCCGATAAGCTCGCGCCGGCGGTACCCGAGCAGCGCGCAGGCTGCAGCGTTGGCATCGGTGATGAGGCCGCGAGTCGACAATAGGTACAACCCCTCGCCCATGCGTCCGCTGATCGTGTTCAACCGCCGAATCGACGCCCCCCACCGCCGCAGCAACAGCCAACAGAAGGCAAGCAGCAGTAGACCAGCCAAAAAAATGCCGGCGTAGCGGGCACGGCGCTGCGCGTAGCCGGAATCCGGGGTATAGGCAATCAGGTAGGCACTCAGACCACCTTGGCTGTCTTGAATGGGCGTCAGCGCGACAGCAAAGCAATCGAACAGGGACATACACTGATGCGCGACGGCTGACCGACCCGCCGCCATGGCCTCGATGGTATTCGCATCCTCGGCAAGACCGAAGTCGATCCTGGCGATCCGGAGACTACGATCGTCGGAAGCCGATGCTGATGGAGCCTCATCGATCGGATGCTGCGAGTAGAATTCGGCCTCCTCAGCCGCCTCTGTTTCGTCCGCCTCAGTATCGGTTTGGTCACCAAGCGGCACTAGGCGAACAAAGGTGTCCGGGCCCGACGAAGATTCACGATGCTCGGCCATTCGACCGATCAGCGTACCGGTATCCATGGCGAACTCGACGGCGGCCAATAAGCGTCCCTCATAACGCAAGGGGAATACCTTACGTATGCCCGACCCGTCAGGCCCACTCTCGAAGCCCTGCTGCGGCTCGCCGGTGTCGATCGCCCGATCGAACAGAGATCGCCCATCCCGCATCGGTTCGCCGACCAGATCCGGACGACCGAAGCTCAAGAACAGGTTCCCGTCCAGCGTAACGAATTGCAACGAATTGATGCCGTAGATGCGCAGTTGCCGGTAAGTCGGCAATAATGCTTCGTAGAGATCGGCACGCAATTGCTGCGCAGAATCGGGATCTGCCGGGGAGACCTTAGCCAACATCCCGCTCACAATGGGCCGATTGATGGCAACGTCGTAGGTGACTTCGGTGGCCTGGTCAAAGCAACCCGAGACCGTCGCGTAGGCAGTCTCGAGTTCTGATTGGAACATCGAGAGGTGCTGGCCCGAATCAACCAGAAAAAGTCGCCACAAACTCCAAGCAAGCGCCGCCGCGGCGATCAAGATCAACGCCGCAGACGCCAACGGTCTCATCGCAGGAGGCACGCGAGCGACACGCCCGCGAGCTCACAGAATTCGAACCGGCTGCCCCCAGCCGCGGTGGCGCGATCCACGCGCTGGCGCAGAGCGTGGAGCACGATTGGTTTGCACATCAGGGTGTATGGGCGCTGTCTGTTCTCTGCCTCTAGGACGTCCGTTGCGTTGCAGCTTGGCGTGGCTAAAGACGCGACGCATCGAATGCATCGCACCTTCGCCGCGGTGCGTCGGCGGCACAATTTCCTTCTGCGCCGCAAATATTATGTTCTGTTTCAGGCGCTCAACGTCTTGATCGCAGAGATGACTTGTGCGCAGGCTTCTGCGCAGTCCTTGCACTCAATGTGCTTGTCCTCATGCACCCGGCATTCTTTCTCGCAGTCTTCGCAGGCCTGCATGCAGACTGCTGACAGCGCCTTGACATAAGGTGAGTTTGCCGCGAGCTGGTAGGAGAAGGCCTTGCAAATGGGCAGCATCTCGTTGACCTTCTTGGCGCAATCCGCCAGCGTCGTGTCGCCCTCCTGGAACGCGACCAGGCAATGCGCCGAGCATTGTTGGGCCGCGACGACGCACTCGTTTACCGCGCGGAGCACGTCGGGGCTCTTCGGAGCGTGATCTTCATGGCGGTGGCCCGGCATATCGCCCGCGATGCCCGCGCCAGAGGCGAGGGCGAGGCCCGCGGCGCCGGCACCGATCAGCAGCGAGCGGCGGCTGATGCCATCGGTTCGATCCAAGGAAGCCTCGAGGTTGACGTCTTCATCGTGGTTCATGAGTTTAGGAATCTCCTATCGGTGTTGTCATTAATCGATCTGCCGCCTCCGGCCGAGCAGACGAAGCGCCACGAAACCCGGCAGCAACAGAACGACCACAGAGGGCAGCGGCACGGCTCTTGTCGCTCCCGAGTAAGTGATACTCGTCTGGGACGTCGTTGCGTCCGACTGAAGGAGCGAGAATGGGCCGAGAAACGCGCCATCCTCCGATATCATGACATCCACAAGGGTGGATGCACCATTGGCAAGTGTCCCCAAGTCCCAGGAAAGGGCCATTGCGACATTACCTTGAGTCCCGGGAGGGAAATCATTGGTGTTGGACAGGCTGCCGAGTAGCAGATTATCGAGAATCTCTGGAAAAGTACCCTCTGGCGTGCCGACCTCAAAAGCCTGTCCGACCGCTTGCGAACCGGATGCTGCGGCTACTTCCTGCGAAGGATTGATTGCGCCGTTGATATCTGCATCCAAGTACGAGAGAAATTTCACACCAGCGATGTCGACCCCCGTGTTGTTGGTGAAGGTGTATCTCAGCGTCAAATCCGTGGTATCCGGCGATAGCAAATCTGCGAAGCGGAAGTCCAGTCCCGCCGGCAAAGGATCCAGGGACAGCTGAGCCGAGGTGCCGAACGCCGTGCCGTTGAGATCTACGCCGGCGATGTTGAGATAGGAGTCGATCTCGAACACTGAACCAGTCGTCCCGAAGGTCATGGTTTGTCCATTGATTGTGCCGCCCCCTCCGTAGGGCCCGAACGGGGTGAATACGAAGCCGTGGGCCGCGTCGGCACCGAGCAAAAGCAGAACCAGAGCCCCACACGACCTGTGGCTTGCGCGTCTTAACAATTTCATAGTTGATACCTAATCAATCACTGGAGAGGGCATTGCATGCATCCCGCATCACCGCCTTCGCCTAAGCCCTACCGACACAGTCACCGCGGTCGAAGGGGCACTGCTGCCGATTTGGTTCTCCGCGGTGACGTAATAGGTAGCAGAGCCCGCGGATGCCGGCAAGACATCCGCATATCCGGGGGATTCAGTCGAACCAAGGCGCGTGAAGGAAGATTCTGTGTTCAATCGGCGGTAAACGGAATAGGAATCGGCACCATCAGAGCTAGACCAAGCGACATAGACGTACTGCGCCCTCGCGCCCGAGATCAAGTTTGACGGTGCTTCAGGGGGCTGACCGACCGCGGGTTCCTCCGCGATAATCACGACCGTGTCGGCGAGGCTGTCGACGCTGCCGTCGTTGACGATCAACTGCGCCACGTACTGGCCGAAGACGTCCACATCGAACGTCGGCATCACCGCGGTCGCATCGCTCAGGACCGCCGCGCTGCCCGCCGGCACCGTGGTCAGCGACCACCGATAGGTCAGCGCGTCGCCGTCGACATCGCTCGATGCACTGCCGTCGAGGGTGACGGTATCACCGACGAAAACCGTCTGATTGGCGCCGGCATCGGCCACCGGGGCGCTGTTCTCGGTGCTGATGGTGACCGTGTCAGCGAGGCTGTCGACGCTGCCGTCGTTGACGATCAACTGCGCCACGTACTGGCCGAAGACGTCCACATCGAACGTCGGCATCACCGCCGTCGGGTCGGACAGTGCCGCCGCGCTGCCCGTCGGCACAGTGGTCAGCGACCACTGGAAGCTCAGCGCATTGCCGTCGACGTCGCTGGAGCCGCTGCCGTCGAGGGTCACGGTATCACCGACGAAAGCCGTCTGATCGGCGCCGGCATCGGCCACCGGCGGCGCTGTTCTCGGTGCTGATCGTGACCGTGTCGGCGAGGCTGTCGAGCGCTGCCGTCGTTGACGATCAACTGCGCCACGTACTGGCCGAAGACGTCGACGTCGAACGTCGGCATCACCGCCGCCGGGTCGGACAGTACCGCCGCGCTGCCCGTCGGGACAGTGGTCAGCGACCATTGGAAACTCAGCGCATTGCCGTCGACGTCGCTGGAGCCACTGCCGTCGAGGCTCACGGTATCACCGACGAGGGCCGTTTGGTCGGCGCCGGCATCGGCCACCGGGGGGCTGTTCTCGGTGCTGATCGTGACGGTGTCGGCAAGGCTGTCGAGGCTGCCGTCGTTGACGATCAACTGCGCCACATAGTCGCCGAAAACATCGACGGTGAAGCTCGGCGCGATCGTGGTGGCATCGGAGAGTGTCGCTGTGCTGCCGACGGGCGCGCTAATCAGCGACCACTGAAAGCTCAGTGCATTACCGTCGACGTCGCTGGAGCCACTGCCGTCGAGGCTCACGGTATCGCCGACGAGGGCCGTTTGGTCGGCGCCGGCATCGGCCACCGGGGGGCTGTTCTCGGTGCTGATCGTGACGGTGTCGGCAAGGCTGTCGAGGCTGCCGTCGTTGACGATCAACTGCGCCACATAGTCGCCGAAAACATCGACGGTGAAGCTCGGCGCGATCGTGGTGGCATCGGAGAGTGTCGCTGTGCTGCCGACGGGCGCGCTAATCAGCGACCACTGAAAGCTCAGTGCATTACCGTCGACGTCGCTGGAGCCACTGCCGTCGAGGCTCACGGTATCGCCGACGAGGGCCGTTTGGTCGGCGCCGGCATCGGCCACCGGGGGGCTGTTCTCGGTGCTGATCGTGACGGTGTCGGCAAGGCTGTCGAGGCTGCCGTCGTTGACGATCAACTGCGCCACATAGTCGCCGAAAACATCGACGGTGAAGCTCGGCGCGATCGTGGTGGCATCGGAGAGTGTCGCTGTGCTGCCGACGGGCGCGCTAATCAGCGACCACTGAAAGCTCAGTGCATTACCGTCGACGTCGCTGGAGCCACTGCCGTCGAGGGTCACGGTATCGCCGACGAGGGCCGTTTGGTCGGCGCCGGCATCGGCCACCGGGGCGCTGTTCTCCCCAGTGGCGTCGACGCCGAAGGTAAAATCATCTCCAAATATCAGAAACTTCTGCCCGATCTTGCCGTCGATCTCAACGAACTGGAAGCTGGAGAATCCGGTCGTGTCGATAACGCCGAAAAAATGCGGCGTGGTGTCCAACAGCTTGCCCAGCTCGATTTGGTTTGGGAGGTCGTTGTCCAGCACGGCAACGAGGTTTGATCCGACCGAACCATTGACGTAGCCGCCGACCGCGTACAGCACACTGCCGCCGGTTACACGGGTGCCGGTGAAACCGTCATACCAGAGGCAGTTCTCGGGCGGATTGTCGATGTCGCACTCGGCCACCGCGCCGCTGGCAGACCCATGGTCGGGATCAAAGACCCTCCAGTCTCCCGTGGATGAGCCCCCGGTGGTAGAAATCTCGTTCTGGACGAAATTCGCCGTCCAGATAACGCCTTGGCTCGTGACGCTTCGCGCACTGTTTACCTGGATCAGTGACCTTACCGTGCCCCATACGGTGTCGTCGTCGAAGTCCTCAGTGAATGTCGTGTAACCGAGCTCGGCGGTTTTGGCCAAAAAGTCTGCTTCCGACAGGCAGGTAAACTGGGATGGCCCCCCCGAACAGGCCGCTTCCGCCAATTGGGCATCCGCCAGCAGCAGTCCCGCACATATCGCGGCAATCGCGTTCGGAAACTCTTTCATTCTCGTTGTTACCCCTTTTTCATTCGCTGTGCTTACTTGACGCCTTGACGGTCGTGGTTGCACGGACATTGAACTGGCAATCCTGACCCAGACATCAGCATTGCTAATTGGCCTCAGGAACGAACCAATCGCTCACCGCAACCAAAGTGTCGTCGCCCTCCTGCTGAAACTGCGCAATGTACACGCCTCGAGAGATGAACCGCTGACGCGGTGCAAGACTCACGGCAGGATAGATCGCTGTATAGGTGGCGTTCTCCGCCATATGCTCGATGCGTTCCAGAAACAGCTCGCGATTGAAGAAGCCGCGTATACGTTTCACCGATTCGCCAGCCGCCTTCAAGGCAAAGAACACATTGGCTTGGATATCCCGTTCATCAGGCGCTTCAATTCCTTTCGGCCTCATCCAACCGGACGATCGCGCCAGCAAGCGCGGCAGGCTGCTCGGGAGCGCCGAGGGATGCACCAGATAGACGCGGTTCCGAACTTCGCCGGGAAGTGTTCGCGGCTCCGTTCCATACAGTGTCGTTGAGAGATAGACCCGCTCCGGCCCACCGTCGCCGGTGGACATCCACGCCGCCCAGAAGTCGTCGAGCTCGGGAGCGGCGAGCCACATCACCGCCGTACCTCCGGGCGCCCCATGCAAAAGCCTCTTCAACGCGTCTGCTCGTGTTGCCGGTGCCTCCGCCGACATCAGCCAGGTCCAGGTCGCTGACCTGGCCCCCAAGGCGCAAGACCTCGCGGCGCAGTCGGTCGGCGGCGGCCAGGCTTCGTGGATCATCCGACCGAAACACCTGAACAATCGGCGCGGCAATCTGACCATCGACCAACAGTCGCTGGGCGACGGCATCGGCTTCCAGCGCCATGCCGCGGGTGAAATAGATCGAGTAGAAGTCCGACTCGTTGACGACGGGAAGGTCGGTATTCGGAAAGATGCAGGGGATCTGATTGCTCTCGCAGAATCCGTGAATCGGCTCCCAGCTGCCGGTCGCCACCCCGCTGATGACCGCGAATACGGGCTGGGCCTCGTACTTCACCTGCAGTTGTCGGCTGCCATGAATCCGGCGGCCCTTCGATGTCCCAGACGTGCAACACCCATTTCCGATAGGGCGCCATGATCCAAGCCTTGTGCCAGGGTGCATTGCTAGCGCGGTAGCTCTCGTGGCGGGTTTCCTTGTTCTTTTGTTCGAAGTACGTCTCCAGCACATCGACGAACGCCTTGCGGGTTGCCGGCTCGACCGGGCCCGCGATGATCGTCGCGAAGTGCATGTCCCGGTCGGTCACGCCGGGTGCGGAACTGCTCTGCAGTGAATCGAGATAGGCGATCAAACTGCCCAGCTGTTCGTCGGACAGGTCATACCGCGGCATCAGCTCGCCGAGCGGCTGACCATCCGATCTCACTCCATCGCGGATCGCCCGCTTAAGCAACTCCGCATCGTACGCGGGCCTGAGCACAGGCGCCAATGGCGGTTTGCTCGTCGGCAACCGTAACGGCTGAAACAGCAGGTCGCCCGTCACCGCCGGAACCGCTTCCTGTCCTTCCATCGAGCCCAAACCGCTGCGCCTGTGGCAGGCCGCGCAGATGACTTGATCGCCGCGGAGTTTCACATCCCCAACGACAGTTCCGGTCATGAGCTCCCCGGTCGGCAGCACACCCTCCATGTACATGCGCCGCCCGATCTCCAGGCGCGACGGCTGTGCATGGGAGGCAGGCCCGGTCGCCACGTTTTCGGCGGCGGACAGCACCGCGGGCGATGCGGTGATCAGCACCGCGACTGAAGACAGCACCGCAAGCGACAGTCGGGCAAGGGATGTCACTGGTGGCCGTCCTAACTCTGGCCGGCGGCCATCATTCGGCGATACTCCTCCGCCACCTCAGCCGCGCTGGCGAGCCCGTCCATTCGAATCCATTGGCTGTCCCGCGACTTGCGCAGCAGGATCGTCGGCTCATGATTCATCTTGTTGCCGCGATAGACGTCGAAGGATTTCTGGACGGCGACGATGTTGTCCAGCTTCCCGGTCAGGAAATGCCATTGCGGACCGGCCTCGAACAGGTCGGCGTACGCGCGCAGGCGCTCCGGGGTGTCGTACTCCGGGTCGATCGAAACAGACACCATTTGCACCTCGTCCAGATCCGGTCCCAGTTCGGTCTGTAACTGGGAGAATGTCCCGCTCAATACCGGGCAGATCGTGGTACAGGTGGTGAAGACGAAGGTGACGATGACGGGCTTATCGCCGTTCAGTTGGCTCAATAGCGTGGTCTTGTGGCCATCCTTGTCGACCAGCGGCACGTCGACCAAGCGGTAGTCCTGCTCCGAACGTTGGTAGCCGGTCTGCGCCATCATCGCCTTGTGATGGGCGTGCGCGTCCGCGCCTGCGTGCATCGAATGATCGCCTGCATGCATCGAATGATCGCCTGCATGCATCGAATCATCGCCCGCGTGCATGGCGTGGTCCTGTTGCGCCGCGCCTTGTTCGGCACCCTGAGCCGCATCGGTCGAGGGTGCCGCGTGCACATGTTGATGATGAGCATGATCGGCATGACCCGCGTCCGCCGCTCCGCGGACGCCGGAGGCCGCCCCTAGCGTCCCGATCAAGCAGATCGACGCGACCGTCACCGGCCGCCTTAACTTCGCTTCAGTACCCATAGCCCTCTCGTCTCCGTTACAGAATGTCTCGCCGTCCGCGGACGACGCGATTACCAATCACAACCGAACAACCGCTTACCGGATGTCCACGGGCACGGTCACCGATCCCTCATCGCCATAGACGCTCAGCACAGCGGGCGCCGCACCGAATTTCGCGGCAAAAGGCCTCAGGGTCTTCTGCCAGCGGTCTTTCGAACTGTTCCATGCGAGCGCCCGATCGATGCTGCTGCCGTCGTCCAATTCCACGGTTACCCGAAGACCGGCGGCGGAGCCGAGGGCGCTGGTCGCCAAGATGACCAGCTTGTCCTGCGCTGCGACATACCGCGCCCGCGTGACATCGATGGTCAGATCGAAGCCGTTGCAGTCCTGGTCGACGCCATCGCCGGCCAGCTCCGGGGCGCCCGGATAGACGCCGGCATCACCGTCGTTGCAGTCCAGATCCACCGCGAATCCGTCGCCGTCGGCGTCGACAGGGCCAAGCGGGCAGCCGTCCGCATCCACGGTCTCGCCGGCCGGCGTATCCGGGCACAGGTCCAGGGCATCGCTCACCCCGTCGCTGTCCGAGTCGAGCTGGCTCGCGGCGCAGCCGAGCGCATCGACCGGCTCACCGGGGGGTGTGCCCGGGCATTGGTCGATGTCGTCGGTGATACCATCCTGGTCCGCGTCCGTGGGCGCGCCGTCGGCCAGCAGATAATAGGCCTCTACCACGTCCAGATAGCCGGCGCCGGTGGCATCGTCCGGGCCGGCTGCCCCGAGATCGAGCGCGCCGCCCTGGAGCGCGCCTTCCAGCTCCGCGAGGGTCGCATCGGGCATGGCCCCTTTGAGCACGGCCATCGCGCCGGCCACATGAGGCGCCGCGGCCGAGGTGCCGGTCAGGTAGGCCCAGGCGCTCGGATTCGACCCGCCACCGGTCAGTCCGGTCGTGAAGATGTCCTGCCCTGGGGCGACAAGGTGCGGGAAGGTGCCGCCGCTGCAAGCCGAGGGTCCACGGCTGCTGGTGTAGAGCACGTCACGGTAGTAATCGACCGCGCCGACCGACAGGCTCCCCGGGTTGTTGGCGGGCTCCACGCTCGACCCGGCGTAGGGGCCATAGTTGCCCGCCGAGAAGATCACGGCGACATCCGCCGCGTTGAGCATCGCGATGTCCTCGGCGAACTCGCCGGTGCAGACGCCGGTGACCGGGATGGCCCAGGAGTTGTTGACCACGTCCGGCGCGTCGTCGGTGTCGGGGTCGCCGTCCGGGTCCAGCATCCACTGATAGGCTTGGTGAATCTTCGCCAGGTCGGAGACGCCGGCGTCATCGAAGATCTTGGCCGCGATCCACTGGGCGCCCGGCGCCGCACCGATGTCGACCCCCAACGAGTTGCCGCCGAGGATGATGCCCATCACCTCGGTGCCGTGTCCGTCGGCGTCATGCGGCAGGGAATGCTCGCCGTTGGGGTCGAACCAGCTGTTGCTCCCGCCGCGCCAGTTCGGACCGATGTCCGAGTGGGCGAGATCGACGCCGGTGTCCAGGGTCCCGACCACGACCTCCTGCCCGTAGTAGCCCAGCGCCCACAGGTCGGTGATGCGCGTCTCGGACAGGTTCCAGAAGGTGTAGCCGGAATTCCCGGGCTGCCCGGCAAGCTCCGGCGCCGGCCGATCGTCCGATAGAAAGACCTTGGCGTTCAGACCGATGCTCTCGACGCCTTTGCGCTTCGCAATGTTGGGCAGCTTCTTGACCTGGACCGTGGCCGCCACGGCATTGATCAGCCACAGTTCCGTTTCATTCTCGGTGGCATTGGTTGCTCGATCCTTTTCGATCAGCTTTGTGCAGAACGTGGACTTGGCGCGCAGCGCCTTGACCAATTTCGTCTTCTTCGCCTTGACGTCGGGGTCTACGATCGTGTTCGGATTCACCGGGTCGGTGCAGCGGATGATCACATCGACCTTGTCCTTCGGACCCAGACCGGCGATCGCCGCCTCGAGTTCGGGCTCGAGCGTTCCCGAATGGGCGTCCAGGGTCAGCGCCGACGCCAGGAGGGCGGCGATGCTGGTCACGAGATTCTTCTGTTTCATACAGTCACCACCTTGGCTATTGCAGGGTCATGTGCTCGGCGCGAAAGTCGCCGATGACGACGCTGACCTTCTGTCCAGGTTTCACATAGGAGTCCGGGTTGGCGAACATCATGTAGTAGTCGCGGTCCGCCGTGATGTTCTTGCCGCGATTGGTCGTCCGGAATGCGCCGACCTTCTCGCCCACCGGCACCGGCAGCTTGATGTTGGTGCCCTCGGTGAGCAGGTACGGCTTGGTCGCGGATCGAACAGCGGCAGGGCCTTCTCGGCATCCAACACCCGGAAGCGGAAGTCGATCATGTAGCCCCGCGCCGCGAGCCGCACGCCGTTCACCTCGACGCCCCACTTCTCGATCAGCTCCTTGTGGATCTCCGAATCGGCGACCGCGGCATCGGGTTTGAGAAGCTCCTTTCTTCGCTCCTGGGCCGCCTCCATGCCCGCGCGGATCTGCTCGACGGTGTAGGGCTCGGGCTCGCCGCCCTGCGGGGCCGTCCTCCGGCCGGTGCGCCGGGATGCCCGCCATTGCTCTCGGACGGATTGCTCGGGCTGTCGGCTGACCGCCGGAACGGCAGGGCTCGACTGTCGGAGCCGGCGGTCTCCGGCGCCGCCGCGGTCTCAGCCGGGCAGACCTGCAGCCAGGGCCAGCAGGGCAACGGCGCCGGTGGCACGTGCGATGCGTTGGTTAGGGAGCCGGTAATATTCGCCGACGTCATCTTCATGCTGCAAATCCTCGAATCCAACGGTTCTGTCTGTTCGCGTGTTGACTTGCATAGTTCGGTCCTGCCCTTGGCACTGGGAGGTAGGAGGAGGTTGAGGCCCCGAGGTCGGCTCGACCTCTGCGACATGTCTCAGGCATCGACCCCCTCGCCAAACCTCCCGCGCAGGGAGGTGGTCGTCTGTTCGCACCTGGCACATGCCCAGGGACCATGCAGTTAGTCTCAAGTCGGCTCGGTTGAGTGGACGCCGCCGGGGGCATCCACTCAACCCAGCCCCCCGCTTGGGCGGGGACTGGGGTTGGTTTAAGACTCAATCGATGCGGATGCTCAGCTTGCCGGCGGCGGGCAGATTCCGTTGCCCGCCTGCGGACCCCGGTCGTCAGGGCTACGGAACGTGAACGCGCCGACATCCTGGCCGTCGCTCGTGTCGAGTCCCGGGCCGGAGAAGTACAGCTCCAGGCGCCGCGTCCGTCGTAGGACACCACCGCCTCGTCCTGGACCGGCCCGAGCGTCGGCACGTTGGTGCCGCCGTTACGGTTGAAGGACATGTAGTAGGTCCCGCCCCGCACCGTCAGGCCGTCGATGTCGGCGTTGCCGGGTAGACCGAGCTACATTCGCATCGAACACGCCGCAGGCGAACGTTCGTGCCTCCGTTCCAGCTGTAGATGTCGGCATCGTCCCGCGCCAAGCTACCACCGACGGTCGCTGTTCCCGAGCGGTCGTGAGAAGTACAGCCTCCCGCCGTCGATCGAGATGGCGTCGATGTCCTGGCCATTGGTTGCATCAGACCGCAGTGCCGCGCCGTCGAAGTAGACCGACCAGGTACCGCCGTCGTAGAGCAGGACGTCCTCGTCCTGAACCACCGTCGGGACACCGCCAATGGATACCGTCCTGGTCGTGTTGGCAAAGGACAGGTAGAAGGTGTCCTCATCGACGACATCCAGGGCATCCACATTGGCGTTGAAGCCCATGGTCGCCGACGAAGCTCAGGACCCGGCTGTAGGCCGCACCGTCGTAGGCATAGATGTCCGCGTTGTTGTATGGACCGGCCACGCCAGGGACCGCGCCATTGCCGCTCGTCGCGAAGAACAGCGGCCCATCGGTTCCGGTACCCGCGGCGCTTACCTCGATCTGGTAGCTCTGCGAGTCCGCTGCCGAGGCCAGGTCCGTCACCGTGACCGTCACGTCCTGGGTGCCCAGCTGGAACAGGGTCGGCGTCCAGCTGATGGCTCCCGTTGCGGAATCGATGGCCATGCCGGCGGGTGATACATCCAGGGCGTAGGTCAGGGTGTCGCCGACATCCACGTCGGTCGCGTTCACATCGTAGCTGTAGGCCACGTTGACCGTTGCATCCAGCAAGGCCGTGCTGGAGATCACCGGCGCATCGTTCACCGGGTCACTGTGATGCTCGCCGTCGCCTCGTTGCTATCGACAGTGTCCGTCGTTCACCAAGTACGTAAACGAGTCACTGCCGTTGAAGTTTGCACGTCGGCGTATAGGTGAATGAGCCGTCCGTGTTGAGTACCAAGGTTCCACTCCAGGCCCAGCCAGCACCGTCGGCGTAAGCGTGTCGCCGTCCACGTCAGTGTCGTTGATAAGCACGCCGGGCGGGGCCACAACAAGCTCCACGTCCTCGTCTGTCGCGTAGCCGATCGTCCGCTGCGAGCGGCGCATCGTTCACCGCCGTCACGGTCACGTCCACCAGGCGGTCGCCGTGGAGGTCGCACCGTGCTGTCGGCGACGGTGTAGTTGAACTGATCAAGCCCGTTCGCATTCGGCGTCCGGCGTGTACAGCACGCAGCAGCTCGGGTCGCTGATGGTCGACCGAGCCGATTGCGCCCTGGGTCACCGAGACGATGGTCAGCACGTCACCCGGGGTTCGGATCCGTGTCGTTGGCCAGCACGTCGATCTCGACCGACGTGTCCTCGCGCGTGGTCGCCGAGTCATGCGTCGGCAGTCGGCGCCAGTGGTCGACCGAGAAACTCAGGAAGCGCAACATGCCGCCCAGCTCGTCCGCGACGCCGAAGTCGTCCGGGTTGCTGGGGTTGGTCATGTAGCCGTTGCCGTCGTAGACCGCGTAACGTCCATCGGCCGGCGCGACGACGATGGCGTCCTTGGTCTTGAGCGGCGGCAGCATCGCGGTGTACTGCTCGCGCGGCGCAAAGTCGCCGAAGGTTAGCGCCGTCCTGCCAGGTGTAGCGGAAGCCGTCCTCGGCGTGGATGGTCATGTACAGGCCCTGCAGGGTCGGTACATGGGTCTCGCTCGCGGTGCTCAGCAGACGCACCAGGGTGTTGGGCCGCGTGTCGTTCGCGTCGGTCACGGCACTGCCGGCCGCGATGTCGGCAGTGACCGCCGTCCTCGTAGGGCTCGCCGTTGACCAGGAACCACTGGGCCTGGTAGTGGATTGATGTCGTGTAAAGGCTCGTCCGCGATGCCCTGGTTCAGCACCGGGTCCACATCGCTGTAGAACAGCACCACCTCGTTGTCGTAGGGCACACCGGGATAGACCTCTCCCGCGGCAGCATCCTTGGTCGATCGCGCCGTAGAGGCCCATGTAGACCTGCTTCTGGGGCCAGGTGCCGCTGTGGTAGATGAAGGTGCCGGAACGTTCCAGGGCCGTTTCACGAGAGATTGCCCAGACATACAGCTGCCTGCCGCCGTTCGCCGCTGCCTCCACGCCGTAGGAGCGGACGCGCTGGTTGGCGGATCGTACGCCCACCGGTCGCACCATTATTCCAGGTCGGTCCCAGATCGGCCTGGACGCGACGAGAAGGGCAGTTTCTGTCCCGGCATCGACCACCGACGTCGGCTCCGGCAAGTCCGTTGCTCAGATAGATCCGAAACATACGGATCCGTTCGGGTCCACCGTCAGACGAGGCCCGGGGAGACGTCGGGGCCGGCAAGCGTATTACGCAGGTCAAGTCGCGCCGCGAGAGCCAATCGCCCGTTGCCGGCGCAATATCGTAGCAGTGGGCTACCGCTTGACCGTCGCCGTCGACGCCGCCGGTATCCTCGACGTAGCCCCACATCGGTACAGCCTGTGTCGTTCCGCCGGAGATCGGCAGGTCTTTCAAAAACGGCTTGGCCGCCAGATAGAAGTCCGCCGCGGTGGCGGGTCCCATGGCCAGCGCCAATGCACTCGCGAGCACCGACAGCTTGAAGTAGTCTGGCATGTTGTTGCTTGATCGTTTCATGTCTGTTCCCTCCGCCCCTTATTGGATGTCGACATAGGGCGGGAGCACGACGACCGCGCTCAGAGTCCCGCCGGGGAAGATGTTGAAGGTGGTCAGCTCCTTCTCGGCATGGGAGTGCCAAACCAGGAAGTAGCCGCCGAACGGGTTCAGACCACCCTCGCCGGGGGGCAGATCGCCGGTATCGCCAAGGAAGGGGCTGCCGCTCCACCAGCCGCCGAGGGTGAGATCGCCGACACCGGGCAGGGCCACGGGGAGCTCCTTGCCATGGTCCGGGCAGTACTCGTGGTTGTCGTCGTCGAAGCCGTCGCCGTCGCCGTCGTTGCAGTTGTCGTCGTGGCACATGACACCCGGATTCGCATCGTCCTCCATGTTGTTGTCGCTGTCCGTGCAGGCGGTGTCGACCGGGCCGTAGATGTCCCAGTTCAGATCCTTGCCGGTCCAGCGCCAGATCATGTCCACGGTCTGCTTGGGCGCCGAGTTCAGCGTGTTGTCGGTGCGGCCGAGATCGGCCGTGCCGTTGCCGCTGGTCAGCATCCGCCCGTCGCGGCCGATGAAGCGCAGGTTCTCGCCATGGAAGTGGAAGGGGTGGCTGTCCTGGCCCACATTGACCGCGCGCACCAGCACGTTGTCGCCGGGGTGCGCCTGCGCCAGGGACTCATAGGGCTGGTTGGGAAAGAGCGGGTTGTAGTCGCCCTGGAACAGGTCCGGGAAGACCCGGCCGTTGACGAACCAGATGGTGGCATAGCGGTCGTTGTAGGTGAAGTGCGCCTTGTGCCCGCGCTCCATCTGGGCGTGGATCTCCGGATCCACCTCGGTCAGCAGGTAGAGGAACTCCTGGTCGTAGTCCGATCCGGTGTTCGCTCCGTAGACCGTGCGGCTACCGTCGAGCGGGCGCACGATCAGCGCCCCAGCCAGCCCCATCTCCTGATGCAAGCCCGGGTTCTGTCCGTCCAGGCTGTGATAGACATAGGTGCCCGGCTTGCCCGCGGTAAATTCATAGGTGACCGTCTCGCCCGCGTTGGAGGAGGCCTGGGTCACCAATCCCGGGGAGCCCCCGGTGGCGCTCACCTGATGCCCGCCGACCACGATGGACACCGGATCCGGCACGCCGTAGTTGGTCAGCGTGATGTTGACCGTCTGGCCCTCCGTCACGATTAGGGTCGGCGCCGGATACTGGGGAAGATAGTACGGGGAGCCCCCGGCTGACGCGGGGGTCGCGCCGCCGCCCGTCAAGTTGCCGAAACCCCACATGTAGAGGCTGGTCCCATCCGGCAGGCTGATGTAGAACGGATAGGCGTAGAGCTGGAAGTTCGGCCCCGTGATCCCGCGGATGTCGTGGGCGGCCTCGGCGCGCTGCCCGGGCAGCGCGAAGGCCATGCCCAGCAGCAGGACGCCGCATAGGCGCCCGATCGAGTTGAGATGCTGTGTCATTGGTGTTCTCTCCGTTGCCGCCTGGGCCTAGTTGACGACGATCTCGGTGATCATCCCGCCGTCCATCTGGTTACGATTGCTCATCTGGTGCAGCTCGGTGGTCTGGAGGAAGTAGGTCCCCGGGGCCACGCCGGTGGTGTCGATGAGCACGTCCATGCTCTCGCCGCCGCCGGAGTTGATCGAGGCGGTCTCCAGGTACACGTTCTTGCCATCCGGTCCGCGCCGGTGGCGGGCACCGGTGCCCACCTGTTTCATCGTCAAGCCGGGCGCGGTCAGGGTCCAGAAGCGGTCGAGACCGACGTTGGAGATCCGCAGCAGCAGAGTCTGACCCTGCTGCACGGTGATCGCCGAGTCGAGCCTCTGGGTCGGCTGGCCGCCGCCGGATGGCGGAGGATTTAGTGGATCGGACTTGACCGTGTCCGGATAGCCGCGTCCGTTGAACTGCGGGTAGTCGGTCCCCAGCGTCGAGAACGGCAGTGGCTGCACGGCGATGTGCTCCTCGTGGAAGAAGGAGTCGAAGCCGCCGAGCTGGATCGCCTTCTCGACGTCGTAGCGGGTGGTACCGTCGCCGTCGTTGTAGACGTAGGTGTCGCCGACCGTCGGATCGTCGTTGTGCCGCACGCAGGCAGCGTGCTCGTCGACGGGCGTGCCCGGGTCGTCAGCGACGCCGGTGCAGGCCGCGACCGCGGCGTCATAATCGGGATTGCCGTGGGTCGCGCTGCCCAGTGAAGCCCCGTCCGGGAGCCGGTTTTGGGCCGGGCGCACATAGAGGTTGGCGAGCATGCCCATCTCCATGTGCTCCGTCGCCTCCACGTGGCAGTGATACAGATAGGTGCCGGGCTCGACGATGTTGTAGTAGTAGGTCAGGGTGCCGCCCATGTTGATGGAGATCGAGACCTCCGGAACACCGTCGAACACCGACGCCGCGTTCGGGAAGCCGTGGAAGTGGACGGTGTGCGGGTCGAACAGATCCGGCCGCATCGTGGTGCCGACGTTGGTCAGGGACAGATAGAACTCGTCCCCCTCGTCGAGCACGATGGTCGGTCCGGGCCATTCGTTGTTGAGGATGCCGTTGGCGATCACATCATTCGGCAGCGCGCCTGTCTGGTCGCCAAAGCCGAAGGTGTAGAGCTCGCTGCCGTCCGACATCACGGCGAAGCCGTCGCCCGCGATGAAGTGCTTGCAGACCGTGTTGTGAGGCTGGGTCTCCCCGCCATCCCATTGCGCGTTGCCGTTGTCGTCGCCCGGGCACTGTACGTTTACATTTGCCTGTACGACGCCGAAGCCTCCGATCAATGCCACCGAGACGGCCGCCGGGAGCGCACGCTTCTTGAAGGAACCATTCATTATCTGTAACCCTCGTTGTTGTGCCTGTTCGGAAACCGGAGCCGCCCGGCCCACGCCCGCATCGGGCGATCAGGGCGTGGCGGCGGCGCCGGAACCGTCTCGCTTACTGCACCTCGTCGGCGCCGATGTCGGCGGCAGCTCCCTGCGGCCGGGCATCGTTGTCGACGTCGACCCGAAGCAGGGACAGACTGGGCGCTACCGGACCTGCCGCATCGATGGCCGGTGAGCCGGGCTGGATGTGGTAGTCGCCAGCGCTCAGTGACAGCGGGCCGAAGGTCACCTGGATGAAGTTGCCGCCTTCGTCGAAGGCCCCGGCCGTCTGCAGCGTCGTGAACTCGGGGATATTCACGTTGTCGCGCGGCCCATTGAAGTACGGGTTCACGAACAACGGATCACCGGAGATGTTGCTGCCGTGGTAGCCGGTGGCATCCGTCAGCAGCGAGCGTCGCGGATCAAGCTGCGCCGCGAAGCCGAGCACCTCCAGATCCCAGGTGTAATCATTCACGTTCGGGACAGTCGGATCGCAGGCGTTCGGATAGCAGCTTGCCGGATACAGGCCGGTCTCGGTGAGGCTGTTCGGGTCCGCGTTCAGCCAGAAGTACGACCGGTTGTGATAGACGATGTTGGAGACCAATGACGGATCGGAATAGGCCGGCGTGCCAGGAACCTGGGCGATCAGCGTCGCGATGTCACCGCTGTGCACCCTGCCGACGATGCCCGCCGGCTGCGGCGTGGTCAGGTTCGGGTCACCCGACGCGGCCAGAGCGGTGGTTGCCGTCGACTCATTGTTGGCGACCGTGTTATGCCTGATGGTCACCGACAGGGCGTTCTCGACCGAGATACCGCCACCGGCCAGACCCGCGACGTTGTTGGTGATGAAGTTGTTGTACACCAGCACATCGTCCCAAGGGCCGGTTCGGGTGCCGCCGTTGTCGAGCACGTCGACGACCTCCTGACCATTGACGTTCTCGATGCGGATACCGCCGCCGTCGCCGGCACCGGCCAGGTTGCCACGGATCAGGTTGGCGTCGATGGTGACGGTGCCGGAGCCGGGCGAAACCAACAGACCGGCGCCAGCGCCATCGGGAATCGGCTGCAGACCGGGCTGGCCGCCGATGTAGATGCCGCCGCCGGACTCCGCCGTGGCCTGGCTGAAGGACTCGTTGAAGATGATCCTGTTGTCCTCGATCAGACCGCGATCGGAGAAGCCGAGGTGGCCGATACCGGCGCCACTGCCGACACTGAAGTTGCCGCAGACCCAGTTCTTCTGGACCTTGTAGCGGTCCGCGCCCGTGTGCAGCGCGATGCCGCCGCCGACGCCGTCCGCGTTGATGCCACCGTTCTGAATGATCAGGTTGTGGTGGATGCGGATGTCCGGGTTGTCGGCATCGTCGTAGACCAACAGGCCGTTCTCTTCATGGGCCAGCGTGGGATGGCCGACGCGGATGCCGCCACCGTAGAAGCCGGCGTTCGCGCTCAGGCGGTTATTGCCGATATCCATCGCATTGGCGTGGCCGTTGACGACGATGGCGCCGCCCTGGGTCGCGCCGACGATGGTGAAGCCGTCGATGCGGGCGCGCTGGTTCATCGGGCCGCTGAACCAATCCGGGAAGTTGTCGCTGCCGGCGACGAAGATGCCAGCGCCCTCCTCGGTCGGGAACACGGCTGCACCGAGGGCGGCGAACCCGGTCGGTAGTGTGAACTCTTGGCCGGGCAATGGAGTGATCGAGTCGGTATTGAGCAGGGATTCGACCAACGTGCGCCAGCTATTGATCTTCTCGGTCGGCACCTGACGGGCGTTCAGCGTGACCGCACCCGCGCCCCAGCCCTGGAGCCTGACCGGCTTCCACATGACGACCAGCTCGTCGTAGACGCCGGGCGCAACCAGAATCAGGTCGCCGGGCGTCGCGTTGTCGATGGCCGTCTGGATGGACCCACCGGCGTTGACGCGGTGCACCGTGAAGTAGTCACCGAAGACGCGGCTGCCCTGCGGCGGACGGACACCGACCTCGGTACCATCGCAGTTGTTGCCGGTGCTCCCGCCCTGGCAGATGCCGACCGTCAGGGTCACGCCGACCGGCGATTCGACCGGCTCCGGAACACCGGCGGTGCGCACGACGATGACCTGGTAGTCACCCGGGGCCGTAGCCACTGGAACTTGGGCGTCGATCCGCGTGCCGCCCCAGTTGACGATGGGCAGCGTGGTCCGGTTGCCGTCCGCATCCTCCAGATAGACTTGGCCGGCGCTTCCGCCGAAGTTGTAATTACGGGTGATGTTCTTCGGCGTCGCCGCGGTGCCGTCCCAGTCCGGATTCGGCACCTCGACATTACCGCCCATGGACTTGATGCGTATCTCCTGGGGCGCGCTTACCGTGCTGCCGGCGACGACGAACGGGCCATCCGCACCACCCGGGGCGCTGTTGGCGCGCCGCTGCACCGACGCGATCATCGGCGTGCGGTCCTCCTGCTCGCAGTCCACCGGGAAGGTCGGCGGGTTGGCGAAGGCGGCGATGGACACGACCGGGGTATCCAGGTAGGTCGCCGCGCCAGGCATGTACTGGAAGGTGTAACAGAACTGGCTGTACTGCGGGATGAAGTTCGGGTCGATGATGAATTCCGGCGCGTCCGGGTTGGTCGCGACTTCCGGATTCGGGATCGGCCCGGCGTCGTTCATGCAGGAAACCAGCATGTTCGGCGACACGCCCGAGGGCATCGGCAGATTCACCGAGTAGGTCGACGGCAGCATCGCGTTGTAGCGACCGAACTCGTCGGCGTAGACGCGGTTGACCTGATTGCCGGCCCAATCGTAGAAGCCGACCGGCACGTAGGGCGGCGCGTACTTCTCGCCGAAGGCCGGGGAATTCGGGTTGAACTCGTTGGCCAGGTCGTTGAGTATCACGCCGGTGGCGTTGGCCGCGATGGGCGTGTCGGTGAACAGGAAGAAGTTCGCCGCCGCGTTCTTCGCCGCCGAGAGCCCGACCAGCTTGCGGTCGCAGAGCGGTTGCTGCGAGCCACTGACGGGGACGCCGCCCTTGTTCCAGTCGACCTGCGCGGCTTCGAAACCCGGGATCACTTGGTCCGCCGCGCCGCTTCCGTCAACAGTGGCGAAGCTCAGGTACGGCGGAACGGTGCGCAGGTCACCCACGCAGCTGGGATCGGTCGCCTGGGTCGACGGGAAGTACTCATCGCCGAAGTCGACGTTCTTATCCTCCTCTTTGACGAGCTTGTAGCCGGCGGGCGTGGCCGCCTCGACGATGTACTCACCAGGGATCATCCAGGCATCGGGCAGCCGCTGGATACCCGCGCTGCTCAAGCCGGCCACAGCGATCCGGTCGGTGTAGAACGTATTGAGCTTGGTGACGAGATCCCCAAGTCCGGCGGCCTCGAGCGCCTCAACGCTGTAATCGGCAAAGGCATAGCCGCCGTCGAAGACACCCGGGCGCACCTGATTGAAGTTGCGCAGGCCGTCGAAGCAGCGGTGGTCCTCATCAGGCGTGATGTTGCCGTCGAGATCGACGTCGATCTGGTTGGCCCCCTGGCAGTCGGTCGGCAGGTTGTCGTCCCAGCTGTCGGACCAGGTCACCTGGATCGCGTCGCCGTAGTCGAAGACGCCGTCGCCGTTGCGATCGATGTCCTCCGGTCCGGGCCGACAGCGGTTGGGCGGGGACACAACTTGACAGGCCGGGGTGCCGCTGTTGGCGGCCCAGCCGAGCGGATAGTTGTCCACATCGGCGAGGTCGACCTGACCGTTGCCGTTGATGTCGTCGATGACGCCATCGTCTGGATCAGGTTCCGACGGGTCGTTGGCAGCGGAGTTCAGGTTCCAGTCGATGTCACAGGCATCGTTGGGCCAGGGTTCCACAGAGCCCGGCTGGCAGTCGATGTCGCCATCGGCGTAGAGCGCGACCTGGACGCGCGGAACACCGACCTCCCAAGTCTCGGCGACCGCGTTCTGGGGGTTGTTCTCGGCGCGGGTAGTGGCGTAGTGGACGACACCGGAGATGCCGCCGTTCTCGCCGACATAAGGGAAGAGGAACGGCAGCGGCGTGCAGTTCGGCGGCTCACAGACCTCAGGCAGGGCATTGGTCAGGTACTCGGTCTTGCCGAACTGCAGCACGTTGGTTTGGCCAAGGAAGGCCTGGAAGGCCTGGGTCAGCACCGGACCGGTCTCGGTGCGGGACAGGTTGTCGCCGGTGTTCGGATTGATCTCCGCCTGCGGCTGTGGCGTCAACTCGCCAAAGTCCGGGAAGCTGTCGTTGGCTTGGTTGACGAGACCACCGGCGTCGACGACGAAGGTGGCGCCGGTCGCCTTCTTGTTCGTGAAGCCAACCTCGGCCACCAACCAGTGGAAGAACGGGAAGACCTCGTCGAACGGGGCCAAGCCCTCGGAATCGGTTGGGAAGGCCTGATAGGCCGCGCCATTGCGCCAGCGGATGCCCACCGGGCCAGCCTCCGGGCCGACCGGCGCCTCACCCGCATCCCAGAAGCCGTTCAGGTTGGTGTCGTTGAAGATGGCGGTGTTTAGGCGGGCGAACCAGTTGAAGACCGGGACCTCGCCGAGGGCGCAGCTGCCCAGCCCGTTGCAGTCGCCGCCCACGACATCGACGGGCAGGGTCGCGATGACCGCATCCAGGTTGATATCCCAGACCTTGAGCTGATAGCTGCCGTCCGGCACGTTCGGGATGCTGAAACCGCTAGCGCCGTCGCAGGGCGCGGCGTAGAGCGCGCGACCGGGGGCGACGCCGCCCTCGTTCAGCGCCACCCAGCAGCCGGGCAAGGGCCTGCCGCCGTAGAAGCTGAAGTCCGGCGAGCGCGACAGGTGCATGTCGGTGATGGTGCCGGTGATGGTCTGTCCGCCGTCGAGCAGATCGGAGGCGACGCGATCCTCCTTGACGAAGCCGACGAAGACGTGTGGCCCAGGCAGACCGAACTCGACGAAGAACGGCGGCTCGTTGGCCTTGACCCAGGCGTCGATGACCTGGGTGCCCTCGATGGTGGAGGTCTGGACCCAAGGCGCGTTACCAGCGCCGGTGCCCGGCGGGTTCACGATGACGCCGTACTTACCGGGGGCGAGGTTCTTGACCAGCAGGTAACCGTTCTCGTCGGGGCGCAGGATGCCGTCGCCCGGGGTGTTCACGCTGCCGTCGGGGTTATAGGTGGTGCCGAGCTGATTGCCGAAGGCATCCTGCAGCACCGGGCCGCCCTGCTGGCCGTAGAGTCCAGCGGGGTCCTCCAGGATGATGTTGAACTGGGTCCAGTCGACCGGTCCAAAGCCATCGGCGCCGGCCGCGCCGACTGGATTCTCCTCCTCCGGCAGATCCGGCGTCCCGTTCAAGGGGTAGTTATCCTCGAACAAGAAGATCGCGATCTGCGCCGTGGGGATAGGCTGCTGCTCGACGACGATCGTGGCGGCATCCAAGTCCCCGCTGGGATCGTCGGCATTGCGCAGCACGGTCACCGGGGCGCCGCCCATCGCGTAGCCGGAGAACGGCAGCACCGAGACGTAGTACCGACCGGGCGCGATCAGGTTGACGTTGACGGAACTGCCCGGCGTCGAGCCCGTTTGGGCCTCGCCCGTGCTCGTGTTGGTGGCGACGGGATGGTTGCTGGCGTGGAAGCCGAACGACAGCATGTCTTCGCGCGCCGGCGGGTTGTTTGGATCGACCGCGAAGGTGGTATCTTCCTGGACGACGTATCGGAAGCCGCTGACCGGGTTACCGTCCGCGTCGACGACGTTGATGTCGAAGTTGGCGGACTGAACGGCACCTGCCGCCATTAGGCCGCAAGCAATCAGGAGCGCCTGTATTGTTGGGCGCCTTGGACTTGACTTCATGAGCCTTCTCCTAGTCATGCGTGTTCACTCCGGGTATTCTTAGGGCTGTCGATTTAGTGCCGTCGAACTCTGGGGCTGTTGCGTTCATGGGTTGCCGTCCACAGGCGGGGCGCCAGTCGCGGCGATCCTGACGCGCTCAGCGGCGGCGCCGAGATCTGCTCAACATGGCTTGCCGACGGAGCTGATCTGAACCCATCGGCCCACTGTCCTGATCTGGTAAGGACGAAAACCGATGGGTGAAATCGCCGATCCGTCTGTGGCAAATGACACAGTTGAAGAATCGCAGGATCGGCACAACGGGTCTGCGGGGGGGGATACCCATTTTCTCCGGCGTCAAACCCCATTTAGGCGGTAGGGTGTGGAGCAAAAACGCCCGGCGGGGTGGGGGGAAACCCGCTCGGGGAGGGTGGGGCAGTCCCGCTGGTGGCAACAGTTGTTTTCGAAGGGCGCGCAACCCTGGTGTGGCACTTGGGCCACCTCAGCCTGGCCGACGCGTTGTCGGTGCGCTGCCCAACGCGTTAACCGGATTTGGTTACCACATCGATGAACCGGGCATTACGAGTTCTCTTGGTCGACGACCATGCCTTGGTTCGGCAAGGCCTGAAGGCGTTGCTGGAGAGCAGCGGTATGTGCGTGGTCGGAGAGGCGAAGGACGGACAGGATGCCGTGCAGAAAGCGGTCGAATTGAGCCCTGAGGTGGTGGTGATCGATCTCACCATGCCGGGCATGAACGGCACTGAGGCGATACCACGAATCAGGCAGCGTCTCGCGACGGTCAAGGTCGTGGTATTGACGGCAAACGACGCACCCGAATACGTCAGGGCTGCCTTAGTGGCCGGAGCGAACGGCTACGTCCTGAAGGAGGACAGCCACGAAGTCCTCGTGTCCGCGATCAACACGACCGTCGACGGCAAGACGTTCCTCAGCCCCGGCGTCTGCGGAGATGTGGTCTCGGGCTTCCTGTCGATTGGACCGGAATCGACTGGAGGAGACAGTCTTGAACCGATCTCGCCGGGCGCCCATGCGTTGACTGGACGAGAGCGTGAGGTGCTGAAACTGACGGCTGAGGGAAAAAGCAACAAGGAGATGGCAGACTACCTCCACCTCAGCGTCAAGACGGTGGAGAAGCACCGCGCCAGCGCGATGAAGAGAATTGGGGCCAAGGGCGTGGCCGATGTAACCGCCTACGCCATTCGCAACGGACTCGTTAGCGGCTAGTCGCGCTCTGGGCTGCCAGCTTGCGCCGCGGCCAATGGCCAGCGGCCAATGACGCGGACGCCGCCTCCGTCTCTGGACACGACGAACAAATCACCGCCGATTTGCTCAGCGCGCTCGCGCATGCTGGTCAGACCGAATCCGCAGAGACCCCCCTCCCCATCCGCGGCGACACCTGCCCCGTTGTCGCTAATCGTCAAGACGATGTCCTGTCGGACCAGGGCCAGCGACAGCTCCAAGGCGGTGGCGCCGGAGTACTTGCAGGCGTTGTTCACGGCCTCCTGCGAGATGCGAAAGACCTCCGTCTTGAAGCGTGGCCCCAACAGCTCTTCGCTGACCTCGAACCGATAGCGAATCTGCGCTTCAGGCAGCACTTTGCATGTCTGGCGCAACAACCAACTCAAGGTCGCGTCGATGCCGAGATCGTCCAGTATCGATGGCCGCAACGCCATCGCGACCCGACGGGTCTCCTCGATCGTATCGCGCAGCGCCGCGCTCAGGTGCCCGATCTGCGTCTTGATCGGTGAATCCGCGGCTAGCGCGCACTTATCGGTGGCGTTCTCCAGCATGAGCTTGATGGACGTCAGTCGCTGCCCGATGCCGTCATGAAGCTCTCGCGCAAGACGCCGCCGCTCTTGCTCCTGCGCAACCAGCAGTCGCTCCGACAGTGCCGCAGCGCGACGATTTGACGCGACGAGACGAATCTCAGACTCCTTGCTCACGGTCACATCCAGCACATTGCCAACAATGAGTTGGCGGTCGCCGTTAGGGAAAGGACGTTGCATGACATAGAGCCAAACCGGGCGCCCTTGCCTGGTGGTGACCAGACACTCTTGCCCGCGTTCGCCCCAAGTCGAATCGACCGCCTGGACCGACGCCCGATAACAGTCATGACCCAAGCAATCCTCAAGCCTCGCACCAAGCAGCTCGTTCTCACCATATCCGAGCAGCTCGGCGAAACGCGCGTTGTGGTAGCTAATGCGACCGTCCGCGGCCAAATAGATCCCAGTTAGCGTGTTGTCAACGAACGAGTGGTATCGATACTCCGTCAGCCTAAGCGCTTCCTGGTCTCGCCTGTGTTCTACGGTTTCGACCTTAAGTTTGTCGGTCGTCCGTAGGAGCTCCGCCGTCTTTTCTCTGACCTCGCGCTCCAACTCCGCCTTGAAGTCTTCGACGAGCCGGAGAGCCCTTAGCCGCTCGGTTACATCGTCCAAGACGGCAATACAGCATCCCGGCACACCATCTCCATCAGGCACTCGCGGAACACGTTGCATGGTCAGGTCGTAGACGCGTCCCTCCGCACTGGCCAGCCCGGAGATTTTGAGTGATTCTCCCGGCACCGCAGCTCGCAAGCCGGACCAAATGCCATCGACACTCGGTCTAGCATGCGCAAACCCAACGGTTGGCGCCACCGGCAAACCGCAAGCTGCAAGCTTTTGCACAACATCCTGCTTCGACAATCCCAATTGCCACAACAATACAAGAAATTCCTGCCCGGCAATCGTTTTCACGGTGCCCAAGCGCAGCTCTTCGACGGCGCGATTGGCGCGAACGACACAGCCCCCGTGATCCAATAAGCAGACAAGCTGCGGCAAGGCGTCGACGACGGCCTCCCACTCCTGCTTTGCCTGCTGTATTAGCTCGTGCAATCGCGCGTCTCGGCCCCTATTGATGCGCGAATCAAGCCCCATCTGCACCGACACCAGAAAGCTGCGCAAGAAGTCGATGGAACTGTCCGACAGTTCACTGCCAACCCGATAGAAGGCCAGCAGCAAGTCGACACCGGACTGTCCGGCCGGCGACAGAAACGCCTCAACTCTCGACGCCCGCACACCTGTCGTCTGGAGCAGCAGGGCTGGCCGCACTGAGAAATTGACGCACCCACCGACGGTGGTTGCCGAGTCGGGTGGCGATTGTTGGGCCAATACTCGATCGAGAGTCCGCCCGAGCAGGGCGGGGTCGCGGAAATCGGAGAACGCGCCGGGGGAGGCGAAAAACTCGGCTTCGCCAGTATCTGGACATACTCGCCGCAACGCGAGGAATGTGCCCGGCACAAGCGCTGCCGCTGCGGCCAGGACGTCTTCAACGGCGGGGCCTAGCCGCACGGCGTCGCGAACGCCCTGCCTGATCCGCGTCAGCGTGTGCAAGTATTCCGCGGCAGTAAAATCAGAGGGGCCATCCTGCAAAACCCTATCTGCATCGCCCGTCAATTGATTTTCACCGCTCATTTTGAGTTTTCGGGTCTTACACGAGTGCGTGAGGGTACTTCACGGATCTGACTCGTGTCAGGACTTTCCCGACGGATCAGGATTTTCCCGATGGAAGAATCAGGACTCTCGATCCGGCAAGCATCACGACAGACGCTCTTGAACGCGCTGAGCCGATGCGCGATCGGGTTAGACTTGCGCGCCCAAGGCGATCTAAGCTCGGGGCATCGATATGGCATGCCCTCGCCGCTCCATCTCAAGACCTGCGCGATCGGGGCAGTAGCGAGCGAGGCGCGTGCCGTCAACACAACAGCTTATGGAGCATCAAGCCGATGTCAAGTCGAACTTGCGAACGCCAGTGCCGACAGCCGCCAGGCCAGGCTAACCCGAGGAGCTCAGGCAAGTCATTTGTGCACGACAGCGCGACCCGCTAGCCTGCCGCTTCCCCCATGCGCATCTTGATCATCGAAGACGACCATCTGCTCGGCGCCGGTTTACAGACGGGGCTGCGCCAAGAGGGTTGTACCGCTGAATGGGTAAAACAGGCCAATGCCGCGGGTCATGCTTTGCAAACGGAGCATTTCGACGCCGCGATTCTTGACCTTGGCCTGCCTGATCGCGATGGTCTATCGTTGCTCGAAGAGTTACGCAAGACAGCCATTTGGCTACCTGTACTCATTCTGACCGCGCGCGACACCCTGGAAGACCGTGTTGCGGGGCTGGATGCCGGCGCGGACGACTATCTGGTCAAGCCATTCGACCTCGCCGAGGTCAGCGCTCGATTGCGCGCGCTGATACGCCGCTCGCAGGGCCAGGCATTGGCCGTTTTCCAGGTGGGAGATCTCGTATTGGACACAGTACGACGCGAGGTCAAGCTGCACGGTCGCCCGCTGTCGCTGTCGCCGAAGGAATTCGCACTGCTGGAGGTCCTCGTGTCCGACGCTGATCGGGTGGTTCCGCGGGCACGGCTGCACAGCACCGCTTTCGGTTGGCATCACGACATAGAGAGCAACGCGCTTGAGGTGCACGTGCACAACCTGCGCCGGAAGCTAGGCAAACACCGCATTCTCACCGTGCGCGGGATCGGGTATCAACTTGCGTCTCAGCCGGAGTCCTGATGTCCATACGCAATCGACTCCTGGCGTCGTTGTTTGGACTCTGGGTCACGGTGTGGGCCGCGATCACGCTGGTCACGGTCGAGCGCGCCAATCACGAAGTTGAAGAACTGCTCGACGCAGAGCTCGCCCAAACGGCCAACGTCTTGCGCAGCATCGCCTTGGCCGGCAACCTGCCGAATGTAGGGCGCACGCCACATGCATTAACGCCAAGTGGGCATCCGTACGAAATCAAGATCAGTTTCCAGCTTTGGGATGGCGATACGCTGGCAAGTGCCTTCGGTGGGGCACCCGATACGCGCCTGGCGGAAAACTTCGGATACTCGGATACGGACCTCAACGGTAACACCTGGCGCGTGTTCGGCCTGCCCGGCGCCGATTCGACCCAGGCGCTCTATGTCGCGCAGGACCACGCGATCCGGCGCGAATTGGTTGAGTATCTCACGCTGCATGCGCTGCAGCCGATCTTGTGGTCACTGCCGATCGCGCTGATGATGATCTGGCTGGCAGTGTCGGATGGCTTGCGAAGCCTCAGACGTCTGGCAAATGAGGTCGCCGAACGATCGGATCGGCGCCTAGAGCCCGTCTCGGTCGCGGAGCTCCCGACCGAAACCGTCCCGCTGGTTCGGGCGCTCAATGCGCTGATGGAGAAAGTGCGGCAGACCCTATCCATTGAGCGACGATTCGCCGCAGATGCCTCGCATGAGTTGCGTACGCCATTGGCGATTATTCGCACGCATACCCAGGTCGCCGCGCGGGCAGGCGACGCCAAGGACCGCAAGCAAGCGCTAGAAAACGCCCTGCGCGGAGTCGATCGCGCAGCCCGCCTGATCACTCAGCTCTTGTCATTTTCCCGCCTGAACTACGACAGCGCCAAACGCGAAAGCGATAGCGGGTCGCTGTTGCTCGCGGTCTGCGACGTACTTGACGACAGACGGGCCGCCGCTGCCGAGCGTTCGATTCAAGTGACCGATCGGCTACCGACAAGCGATATCTGCGCAGTCGGGGTGCCAACCTCGATTCTTGACGTGTTGATCAGCAATCTGGTCGACAACGCGATCAAGTTCACGCCCGATGGCGGTCGAGTGTCGGTCGAGGTGACCGCACTCGGCAGCGATGCGCTGCGGCTCACCGTTTGCGACACCGGGCCCGGCATCCCCGCGGACCAACGCGACCGGGTATTCGAGCGCTTCTGCCGACAATCAGACCAGCAACAAGCGGGCGCCGGTCTCGGCTTGTCGATCGTCAAGCGCATCTGCGATCTGCACGGTGCAACGATCACATTGGGCCAGGCAAACAGCATGTCGAACGACGCCGATGTGACGCCAGCAGACACGACCAGCGTGGGCGTCGGACTGCGGGTGGACGTCGTGCTGCCTCGTGTCGCCAAAGCCAGCCGGATTTTAGACCTCCGGCGCTAACGATCAAGCGCCGCTCCCTTCCCCTAGCCGCATTACATCCCGCTTGTTCGATTTCGCCACAGTCTTAAGGCTTTTTTAATCCACCCTTCGGTACGCTCGCCGGGGTGGGCCACAGCGCATGCTATGGAAGCTCCGGAGGCGGGTTGCTACTACTCAACGAGGCGCGCTGCTCCTGCGATGCAGAAGGGGTCTCGCGGATCGCAACTTGCCCTTTTGTATATGAGAATAAGCGACAACGAGGTTTAGCTATGAACGCTGAAACGCGGACGATCCGCTGGCGAAACGACCACCGACCGGGATACGGAGATATCCGCGGCCAAGCGGCGTCGAGGGGGATTCTCGTCTTAATTGCGGTGACCTTCGCGCTACTTGGGGTGGGGATCGCGTACGCCGATGATGATGATCGTGATCGCCAGGACAATAGCGGGCGGTTCAACATCGAAAGAGCGACTTGGGATTCCGGACGGCAACGGCTCGTGGTCAGGGGCAACAAAGATCGCCGCGCTACCGTCCGTGTCGTCAACGCCGCCGACCCAGCGCAGTTGATCGGCGTCGATAACGACCGGCGCGACAGCGATTGGCGCGTGCGCACCCGCCGCCCGTCGCCTGTGCCCTGCACCGTACGGGCACTGTCCGATGACGGCGGCTCCGCCGAGACCGCGGTGCGCAACGCACCCTCTGATTGCGGTGGTACCAACGCGCCGCCGATCCCGAACGCGCCGCCCACCGCCAATGCCGGTCCGAATCAGACGGTCACCCTGCCGCCCGGCTTCACGAATATGCCGGTGACACTGAACGGCGGCGGCTCTAGCGACACGGACGGCACCGTCACCGGCTGGATCTGGACAGGGACACCCGATCCAGACGATGAAGCCAGTCCGACGGTCATGCTCGGTGAAGGCACGCACAGCTTCAGCCTTGGTCGTCACCGACAACGACGGCGGCAACAGCGAGGCCGCCGAGGTCTCGATCACCGTCAACCCGCCAATCGATCGGCGGCGATCCGCACGCGACGATCACGGCCTACGATGGGCCGTCCACCTGCGTCGCTTGCCACGAGGCCGAGGCGCGGGCCATGCACGGCTCGGTGCACTACCAGCAGAGTGGTCCGACGGACTACGCGACCAATATCCCCGGTCCTGCCGGAGAGCGTTGGAACGGCGTTCCAGGAGAAGGGTTCTCGCGGCATCAATACCTACTGCGGTGCGCACGAGACCAGTCCGCGCTTCACCTGCGCCGGTTGCCACGTCGGCAATGGTCGTTTCCCGAAGACGCCGGAGGAGTTCAGCGAGCTTGATCAGGCCGCGCAGCTCAAGGAACTCGGTAATATCGACTGCCTGATGTGCCATCAGGAGCAGTACAAGCGCTTCCCGGATCCGAAGGGCGACGTTCGAAGAGCTCTTGATCGTCTCGCCGGGCACTGACGGCAAGCCCGACCCGAGCATCGCGCCGATCGAGCGGATCGGCCTAAGCCGGCATTCCGGTGGTCGACCCCGTCACCATGGACTTCGACTTCGTGCCGGCGGACCCGACCAACCCGGACCTCGCCGGCGCGACCGCTGCGCTGATGGAGATCTCGGCCGTCATAGCGGCGCAGACGGTACATGCGACGACACGTAAGAGCTGTCTGAACTGCCATGGCGGCGCAGGTGGTGGCGACGGCACCAAACGCGGCGACATGTCGTCGGCGCTGATCGATCCCGATCCGCACACCGACTACCACATGAGCAGCGCTGGCGCCGGGCTGGTCTGCGCGGATTGCCATGCGGCGGGAGATCACCGCGTCATCGGTCGCGGTGTCGACTTGCGTCCGAACGACGTGCCCGATCGTCTCACCTGCACCAGTTGCCACGAGGATCGGCCGCATGGTGACTACAACAGCCGAGACGGCGGCAGCGCGTGATACCCACGCCGGGCGCGTTGCCTGTCAGACCTGCCACATCCCGACCTTCGCCAAGGTCGTTGCGACCGAGGTGGCACGCGACTGGGAAGACCCGCACTACTCGGATACGGCCTGTAATGGCCGTGGCGGCTGGCTGCCGCGCGAGGACAAGGCGGCCGATCTGACGCCGACCTACCAGTGGTTCGATGGCACCAGCGAGGTCTACTATCTGACGGAACCGGTGGTCGGCAACGTGCCGACGATCGCGCTGAGCAACCAGGAGGCGACCAGCCTGGGTCTAGCTGCGGGAAGCGATGCCTATGTGCTGGGCATGCCGAACGGCAGCGTCGCGAGCGACGGCGCGAAGTTGGCACCGATGAAGGAGCACCTGGGTAAGGTCGCGCTCAATACCAGCGACCAATACCTGGTGGCGCACTCGACCTTCGAGTTCTTCCGCACCGGCGACTTCCAGACGGCCGTCCTGAGCGGCATGGCGCAGATGGACGGGATGAGCGTCAATGATCCCGGTCGAGATCGTCGGCGTGCACACCTACCAGGGCATCAACCACGGCGTCGAGGCATCTGACGACGCATTGGCTTGCGGTGCCTGTCACAGCAGCATGAGTGGCGGGCCGGTGCGCATGGATCTGCAAGGCGAACTCGGCTACGAGTTGAAGGGCCCGACGTCACAGGTCTGCAGGCAGTGCCATGGCCAAAAGGAGAACATGAGCTTCGCGAAGTTGCATGACAAGCACGTGCGCGACAAGCGCAGGGACTGCTCGACCTGTCACAACTTCTCACGTCCGGAACGCGGACTGAGCACCTCGCTCAAGAATCCCTAACGACCGAAGCGCCAGGGAAGGCGCGCCGCGACAGCAACAAGCTTCCCAACTGGAACTCGACGCGGGGACGCCGCGGGAGCCTGCGGAAGCCCAGGGCTTACCGAACTTGTCCGCCGAGTGCAGCCACCGGCGTTAGCATGTCCGAAACCTGAGCCGCCCCCGCGGCGGCGCCTTCTCAGCTCTTCATCCCAGTTGAGCGCTTCACCCCAAGTTATCGCCCTTCAGGCTCACCAACGGCGAGACCTGCAACCACTTGATGCTCCCTTGATCTGGGTCGCCCCAGGCGCAATCGCAGGCGTCCAGCGAGACCGCTGGCGGATAGTTGCCGGTGAAGTGCCGGGTGTCGATCTCGACACCGCGCAAGCTGCCGGGCAAGCCGAGCTGGATGATTGCGTGGTCGCGGCCCTCGCCCCGTCAGCGGCGCGTCTCCCAGCCATCCATCCATTTGCTCATGCTGTTGAACTGTGCGTTCCCGGCTATGGCTGCCAACTGCCCTCCCCTAAATTGCGTGTGGGCACCGAATGTTTGCAGATGAGTCAAGTTTGAGTTAATCGTTGTCGTTGTCGTAATCGTCGTCGAATAGTCGATTACGACAACGACAACGACAACGATGATGGCTGCCCAGCTTGCCAAAGCAGCGATCACGACTCGTCGGTCTGCGACGAAGCCTCGCTAGGTATCGACTCGGCCACCCAGCCCGCGACCCCTAGGTACTCGACCTGGCACCAGCGCGGGTTCTGCTGGAGACGTTTAGGCTGCTCGACCTGGTTCAGCGTGCCGAATTCCTGAAAGGTCAGTCCGCCCCGGCAGCCCAGGTTGCGCACGCAGGTCGGGGCGAGCGGGATGCTGCCGACATTGGCCGCGTGCGACGTCTGCTCCGAGCTGATGTTCAGCATATCGTCGGCGGCCAAGCCGGAAACGCCATAGAAGCCTGGACCATCGGCCTCGGCAACCCTCGCGCCATTGCCGACGGCGGGTCCGTTCGCGTCAGATTGCCCTGACAAGCCCACTCACGCGCTGCTTGATTTCAGCGTGATCCCTACTCCACCGGTCTCGCCGGACCTCCTCAGGGCTGGGTGCAAATGCCCATCAGATGGGTAGTAACACCAGCCAAACCCGCTGCAACAATCGGGTAACTAATACCGCATTTTGGAGGTTTGCCCCACCTGACAGCGGCCCTTCCTTAGGTCACCTTAAGGTTCGAGTGAGACCCAAGATCGCGACGAGGTTCCGCCAAGAGGGGATCGCAGCGAATGAATTCATACGCGATCGAACCGGTTCGAGGCCAAAAACCGTGGAGGACACGTCAGTGAAGAGCAAGCGCCATTTCGACGGGCTGCGCAAGACGGCCCTGATGCTTACACCGCTCGCCTTAGCCATGTCCAACGCCCTGGGCGAAGCGTTGCCGGGCGGGACCCTAGACCCGACCACCATTCCGAAATACGCCACGCCATTGGTGATTCCGCCGGTTCTGTATGACGACCAGGGCGGCACCGCGCCATTGAACGTCGAGGTCGCGCTGCGGCAGATCAACCAGCAGATGCTGCCGGCGCCGTTTCCAAAGACGCCGCTGTGGGCCTACGGCGACCCGGCGAATCCGACGACCTTCAACCAACCCAGCTTCACCATCGAGCTGACCAAAGACACGACGTCCAGGATCACGTGGAGCAACGAGCTGGTTCGGAATGCGAAACGATGCTACGCAGACCCCAACAATGTGACGAACAACATCAACGCCTGCAAGTATCGGCAACACGTCCTCAAAGATCAGAATAACCGGCCACTGGTCGACCAGACGCTGCACTGGGCGGCGCCGAACCAGGATTGTCTGGACGGCATTCCACGCACCGACTGCCGCGGCGCCAGCGGCCGTCCATACCGAGGCCCGGTGCCGATGGTCACCCACGTCCACGGCGCCCATGTGGGACCGGAAAGCGACGGCTATCCCGAGGCCTGGTGGCTGCCGGACGCGGGCAACATTCCGGCCGGCTACGCGACCACGGGTAGTTTCTACAATACCACCGCGGCGGCGGATGCCGGTTCGGCCGTGTACAGTTACACGAACGACCAGCCCTCGGCGACCCTCTGGTATCATGATCACAGCCTGGGCATGACGAGGCTGAACGTGTACGCCGCCGGCGCCGGCTTCTGGCTGATCCGCGAGGCGGACGACGGCGAGACCGGCCTGGTCCGCGGCACCTTGCCCGGACCCGCTCCCCGATTGGGGGAAGACCCGAACGGGGACACGGCAACCCGCGCGGCGATTCGCGAGATCCCGATCGCGATCCAGGGCAAGTCCTTCAACGCAGATGGCACGCTTTTCTATCCGGCCAATCGCGCCTTTTTCGAGGAGCTTGACGACGGGCAGGTTTACGCGGCGAATGATCCTACGACCCCGAATCCGCCAGGGACTCCGGTGGCCATCCCGTTCCTGCCGGAGCCGACGTCCGATATCTCGCCGGTCTGGAACCCGGAGGCCTTCTTCAACACCATCCTGGCCAACGGCAACCCCTGGCCGCAGCTGGCGGTGGCCCCCGAGCGCTATCGCTTCCGCTTACTCAATGCCACCAACTCGCGCTTCTTGAACCTGGCGATGTTCGTTGTCGACCGGACCACGGGCCAGATCGATTCGACACCAGGAGATTGCCTTCTACCAGATCGGCGCCGAGCAGAGCCTGCTGCCGAAGGTGACCAAGATCTGGACCGGCTGTAAGACCTGGCTGGGCCAGGGCCAGGACGCCTTCGACATCAACAACCCGCCCGTTCCACCGGACAGCACGGAGCAGGGCTGCCCAGTCACAACCTATGGAAGTTGGGACGCCGATGATCCGGACGAGGCGCTGCTGATGGGGCCGGCCGAGCGGGCCGATGTCATTGTCGACTTCACGGGCTTCGAGAACGGAACGTCGATCCGGATGATCAACACCGCGCCTGACGCTCCATTCGGCGGCTTCCCGGACGTACCCGCCGATCCGGGCACCACCGGCCAGGTCATGCAGTTCGTGGTCAACGCGGGCGCTGGCCAACCCGGCCGGCGATCCCAGTACGCCGCCGGCCACGGCTCAGGCTCGAGCGTCCCGACTCGGCCGAATGGACCGAGGTGGCGCAGAATGCGGCAGTGACCCGCGACCTCGCACTGCTGGAGGAGGAGTCGGCACTGCTCTGCGTCTTCATCGATGCCGTGACCGGCGCCATCACTCAGGATACGAGCGGGGCGGTCCCGCCGAACTGCGGCCCGGTGAAGGTTCCTTGCCCTTCGGCCCCAAGGCCGCCGTACTCGGTGTCGATGGGCGCCGCGGCGGCGAGGTCCGGCTCTGGGATGACCCCATCTCTCAGACCGTGAACCTGGGCGATGCGGAGAAGTGGCAGCTTTGGAACTGGTCGGCAGACGCCCACCCGATCCATCTGCATCTGGTCAAGTTCCGGGTCCTCAGCCGGGCGGAAATCGGGGTCGGCGACCCCGATCTGATCGGCCTGGCGATCACTCGGCGCCTTCGAGGGTGCTGAGCTGTCCGAGCGGGCTGGAAGGATACGGTGATCGCCTATCCGGGTGAGGTGACGACCGTCGCGGCCAAGTTCGATACGGCCGGTCTCTACGTCTGGCACTGCCACATCCTCGAGCACGAGGACAACGAGATGATGGTGCCCTTCTGTGTCGCACGCCAGGCGTACGACTGCCCGGCCGAGCTTGTTGCCAGCCGCCGTTGAATTGCAACGGCGAGCCAGGCTGAGATCCGCGGGCAGCACCCGTATGCTCAGAGCGCATCCTCCGGGCCGCCTTCGGGCGGCCTTTTTGGGCCGCAGGATTGTCCCTCGAACGGCGGCCCGTCCGCAGTCCTGGTTCTTTAGCCGGCGCCGGCATCGGAGGCGTGACACGGAGCGCTGTTGGCATCGGACAGCCACGCAAGCAGACCACCTAGAAGTTCGATTCAGATTTCGCCTATCAGGAGGAACCCGTGAAGTTTGTTATCGCTGTTGTTTGCTCGCGGCCGCCGGCTCCGGACGTTGCGCACGCGGGCGAGCCCCCAGATCTCGACGACGAGGCCACGCGCATCAGCTACAGCCTGGGCTACCAGATCGGCGGCGACTTCAAGCGCCAGCAGGTCGACATGGATGCAGCCGCGGTGGTTCAGGGTATCGAAGATGCCGTCTCCGGTGCCGAGCCGCAAGATACCCCCAGCCGAGATGAGAGAAGCCCTGATCGCACTGAAGCAGCAAGTCGTCGCGGCGCAGAAACAGCGCGCGGGTCGAGCGGGAATTGGAGCAATTGGCCGAGGGGAAACGCTTCATGGAAGAGAACGCCGGAAAGGATGGTGTCGTCACCACCGAGAGCGGGCTGCAGTACAGGGTCATTGCGGCCGGGACTGGCAAGAGCCCAGGGCCGCAGGAACAGGTCACGGTTCACTACCGTGGCCGGCTGATCGATGGCAGGGAGTTCGACAGCTCCTTCAAACGGGGCAAGCCCGCGACCTTCAAGCTCAACGGCGTCATCAAGGGCTGGTCGGAGGGACTGCAGCTGATGAAGGAAGGTGGCAAGGCCGAACTCTTTATTCCGCCCAATCTCGGCTACGGCGACCGCGGCCCGCTGGCGCACCAGACCCTGATCTTCGAGGTGGAGCTGCTCTCGGTCGGTGAAACGCAGGCGGCCGGTTCGGAGGCGGCGGCGACAGATGCCGCCACGGCAGGAGCTGCCGAGGCCAGCGAGTAACGCCTTTGAGTCATGGCATGGCACAAGGCCGGCCGGGCGGACCGCGCGCCGCTGATCTACCTGGCCTGCTTGAGCTAGGCCAGCTCGCGCATCCCGGCGCCCTGCATTTTGCCACGCCGCTGCTGGCCGAAAATGATGATGGAGCCGTACATGATGGAGCTAGAGCAGGGTTCCCTGACGCCGCTACGACCTATCCGTAGCTGGGCTGTTGGCATGCTGGTCCTGCTGCTTTCGCTCGCCGCCGGATGCGGCGGGGAAGCCGACACTTCCGGCGCGCCGCCGGCCGTTGACGAGACCGCGCTCGCGCATGCCGCGAAACACCTGGACCCGACCTACGTCTGCCCGATGCATCCGCAGATTGTGCGAGACACGCAGGGAAGCTGCCCGATCTGCGGGATGGACCTGGTGGCGAAGGCGCAGAAGGAGACCGGCGACGAGCGGCCCGCGGTGCATGTGGACGCGGCGGTGGAGCAGACCATGGGCGTCCGCACCGTCCGGGTGCAGCAGGGGACGCTTTGGAAGTACATCCGCACCCAGGGCAAGGTGGTTTACGACGACGACAGGATCATCCAGGTCCACCCGCGCACCACGGGCTGGATCGAGACACTCTATGTGCGCACCGATGGCGTGCGTGTCGAGCGCAAGGACGACCTCGCCGACTACGTCTCGCCCGACGTGCTGCTTGCGCAGCAGGCGTACATCGCCACGCTCGAAGAAGCGGAACTCGACTCCTTCGGCGGCAGCGCGGGTAGCGAGACACGCGACTTCCAAAAGCGATCCGGCATTGATCTGCTGCGGCAGCTCAAGGTTCCCGGCATGGACATCATGGGTCTGGAGCGCAGCATGGAGCCGAAGTCGCTCATCCCGATCCGCGCACCACAGGGGGGCGTCGTGACCGAGCACAATGTCCGCGAGGGGATGTTCGTCACGCCGCTGGACAACCTGTTCACGATCGTCGACCTCGGCGAGGTCTGGGTGATGGTCGACATCTTCGAACAGCAGATGGCCTGGGTGAAGCCGGGTCTGACCGCGGAGATCACGAGTCCTGCCTATCCGGGGCGCGTCTGGCAAGGGAGGGTGGAGTTCGTCTACCCCGAAGTGGACCCGGAGGCGCGGACACTGCGCGCCCGGCTGGAGTTGAGAAATCCTGACGAGCTGCTGAAGCCGAATCAATTTGTCGAGGTGGTCATCTATGGCGGTCCGAAACGGGATGTGCTGATCCTGCCGCGCGAGGCGCTGATCCTGACCGGCGAGCGGGAGCTGGTGGTCAAGGCGCTCGGCGATGGGCGCTTCCAGCCGGTCGAGATCGAGACCGGAATGTGGCGCGGTGCGGAGGTCGAGGTGCGATCCGGACTCGACTGATGGCGACCAGATCGTGGTGTCCGGCCAGTTTCTGATCGATTCGGAGTCCAATCTGCAGGCGAGCTTCCGCCGCATGGGCGAGTAGTCGGCCATGCCGGCACGACTGATCCGCTGGTCGATCGAGAACCGCCTGTTGGTGGTGATCGCCACCCTGATCCTTGCGGTGTGGGGCTGGACCGCGTTGAAGGAGATCCCGCTGGATGCGATTCCCGACCTGTCGGACGTGCAGATCATCGTCCGCACCAGCTATCCGGGACAGTCGCCCGAGGTGGTCGAGGAACAGGTGACCTATCCGATCACCACGACGATGCTTGCGGTGCCCGGTGCGAAGGCCGTGCGCGGCTACTCGTTCTTCGGCGATTCTTATGTCTACGTCCTGTTCGAGGACGGCACCGATCTCTATTGGGCGCGGACCCGCGTGCTGGAATATCTCAATCAGGCGGCCACCGGGCTTCCGCCCGGAATCCAGCCGAGGCTGGGGCCCGATGCCACCGGCGTCGGCTGGATCTACAGCTATGCCCTGGTGGACCGGAGCGGGCGGCATGACCTGTCCCAGTTGCGCAGCCTGCAGGATTGGTTCCTCAAGTTCGAGCTCCAGACCGTGCCGGGTGTGGCCGAGGTCGCGACCGTCGGCGGTATGGTCCGCCAGTACCAAATCGTCGTCGATCCGGAGAAGCTGCGGGCGCTGAATCTGCCGCTAGACCTGATCATCGATGCCGTACAGCGTGCAAACCGCGAGGTCGGTGGTTCCGTGATCGAGCTCGGGGAGGCGGAGTACATGATCCGCACCCGCGGCTATCTGCGATCCCTGGAGGACATCCGGGATATCCCGCTGCGCGTCACCGGCGGCGATATTCCGATCCTGCTCGGCGACGTGGCGCATGTGCAGGTGGGTCCCGAGATGCGGCGGGCGGTCGCCGACCTGGACGGCGAAGGTGAGGTGACCGGCGGCATCGTCGTCATGCGCGACGGCGGCAACGCGCTGGATACCATTGCCGCGGTCAAGGCGCGCATCGAGGCCTTGCGGCCCAGTCTGCCCGAGGGCGTGGAGATACTGGAGACCTACGATCGATCGGGACTGATCGAGCGCGCGGTGGACAACCTCAGCGACAGGCTGATCGAGGAGCTCATCGTCGTCGCGCTGGTCTGCCTGCTGTTCCTGTTTCACCTGCGTTCGGCCTTGGTGGCCATCGTCACGCTGCCGCTGGGTATTCTGGCGGCCTTTCTGGTCATGAGCTACCAGGGCATCAACGCCAACATCATGTCACTGGGCGGCATCGCGATTGCCATCGGGGCGATGGTGGACGCCGCCATCGTCATGATCGAGAACGCGCATAAGCATCTGGAGCGCGCCGGTCCGCAACTATCGGCCGGACGAGCGTTGGGCGGTCGTGCGACGCGCCTCGGAGGAGGTTGGGCCGGCGCTGTTCTACTCGCTGCTCATTATCACCCTGAGCTTTCTGCCCGTGTTCACACTGCAGGCCCAGGAGGGCCGGCTATTCTCGCCGCTTGCCTACACGAAGACCTACGCGATGGCGGCCGCGGCCGGCCTGTCGGTAACCCTGGTGCCGGTGCTGATGGGCTACCTCATCCGCGGCCACATCCCTCGCGAGACGGCCAATCCACTGAATCGGCTCCTGATTAGAGCCTATCGGCCGCTACTCGGTTCGGTGCTGGCGTCCCCGCGGCAGACGCTTGTGGTGGCGCTGCTGGCGACCGCCAGCCTGTTGATCCCGGTCTATGGGGTCGCCGGCCTGTTGCAACCGGTGAAGTGGCCCATGCAGCTGCTGCGTCCGGCCGCCCCGCAGGCGCTGGGCCCGGTCGTGGCACGCATCGAGGGTTGGCAGTCGGACCTGCTGGACGGCTGGGCTCAGCTACTCGGCGACGTGCCCGGTGCTCGGCGCCCTCGGTCGGGGTCTGGGCTCCGAATTCATGCCTGAGCTGTTCGAGGGCGATTTCATGTATATGCCGACGACGCTGCCGGGTCTCTCGATCGGCAAGGCCCAAGAGCTGCTGCAGCAGACCGATCGTCTCATTCGCACGATTCCGGAAGTGAAACGGGTATTCGGCAAGATCGGACGCGCCGACACGGCGACCGACCCCGCCCCGCTGACCATGATCGAGACCCTGATCCAGCTCAAGCCGCGTGAGGAGTGGCGCGCGGGCGTTTCGGTGCAGGATCTCATCGATGAACTCGAGGCGACAGTGCGGTTCCCGGGGCTGACCAACGCCTGGATCATGCCCATCAAGACCCGAATCGACATGCTCGCGACTGGGATCAAGACACCGGTCGGGATCAAGGTGGCCGGACCGGATCTGGAGGAGATCGAGCGCATCGGCCGTCGGATCGAACAGGCGTTGGAGGACGTTCCAGGCACCCGGTCGGCCTATTCGGAGCGAGTAGGTGCCGGACGCTATATCGAGATCACGCCCAAGCGCCGTGAGGCCGCGCGGCTTGGGTTGAACATTGAGGACATCAACCAATTCGTCAGCGCGGCGGTCGGAGGCATCAACGTCACCCAGACGGTGGAAGGCCTTGAGCGCTATTCGGTGAATGTGCGCTTCCCTCGCGAACAGCGGGACGATCCGGTCAAGCTGGGGGAACTGCCCTTGGTCACTGCCCGCGGCGCTCAGGTACCGCTGTCGCAAGTCGCAGACATCCACGTGGTCGAAGGGCCACCGATGCTCAAGAGCGAGAACGCACGGCTCAATGGCTGGATCTTCGTTGATCTTCGCGATGTCGACCTGGGCAGCTACGTCGCAAAGGCCAAGCGAATCGTCAACGAGCAGGTGGATCCACCGCCCGGTTATTCGATCACTTGGTCCGGCCAGTACGAGTACCTGCTGCGGGCGCAGGAGCGGCTGGGCCGGGTGATTCCGTTGACGCTGTCGGTCATCTTCGTGCTGTTGTTCCTGACCTTTCGTCGGGTTGGCGAAGCGGCATTGGTGATGCTGTCTCTGCCCTTTGCGCTGGTGGGCGGGTTCTGGCTTGTCTGGGCATTGGGGTACGAGTTGTCGGTGGCGGTGGCGGTGGGCTTCATTGCCCTGGCGGGCGTTGCCGCGGAGTTCGGTGTGGTCATGCTGGTGTATCTCGACAACGCGCTCGAGCGTTACCGGGAGGAAGGGCGTTTGTCCAGCGTGGCGGACCTCGAGGCAGCCATCATGGAAGGCGCGGTTCTGCGCATCCGGCCGAAGGCGATGACCGTGGCGGTGGTTATCGGTGGCTTGCTGCCGATCATGTTCAGCGCCGGCACCGGATCGGAGGTCATGCGTCGCATTGCCGCACCGATGGTCGGCGGCATGATGACAGCGTCGTTGCTCTCCCTGTTCGTGGTCCCGGCGATCTACCTGCTCTGGAAGCAGCGTACCTTGGCGCTGGCACCTCGGCGCGGGAGTGACGCGCGCGTCTAGCCCCTGTGTGCCTCTGCCGTCGCCAAATTCGATCGGGTTCGATCGGTTCGATCGGCGGCACCTCGCGGCCGCCGTCTTCGTTTCCTGTCAACTGGCCTGGTGCAGCAGCCGTGGCGCCAGCGCGCAACGAGCGTCAGGCCGCCAAGGGCTGGTTAGTCGCCGCCCTCGGCATCCTTGCCGGCCGCGTCCTGGGGCGCGGCGTCCCGGGCGATCTCGGTGAACTCTTTGGGCACACGGAGATGGCCGACGGGCAGCGGTTCTGTTGATAGCGACTGCAGTGTCAACCCCTTGCCGCGTTTGAGGTCCTGACTGCGCACTGACACGAAGTCTTCGTCCTTCGTCGACGCGCCAAGCCAATCGTAGCCGCGTTTCCTGGCCATAACGAACAGTCGGGCAAGGGTTCGGCTCTCGCGCTCGGTGATCCCGAGCGCCGCCTTGTTGGCCATGCAGTGCTCAACTGCGGGTTCTCCATCGATCAACTCAAAGACGATCCGGCAGCGGATGCCGGCGACCTCGTCCATCTTCGCGCTTGGCTTGAATGCCGGTTCTGTCGGCAGCGCGGGTGAACGCCGCGGCGTGGGCTCGGTCTGTGTCGGCGCGTCCTTTTCGGCCAGATCTCCAACATCGGGAGCGAGGTCCGCGGCGGCGGTCGGCGGCGCCTGATCGCGGCTAGAAGCCGCCGGGGTTGGAGCCGGCTGCGCCGTCACAGTTGTCGGTCCCACCGGCCCATTTCCGTCGCGAGGCGCATCTGCGGTCTGCTTGTCCAACGGCGCGGATTGAGACGGTGGTCCCGTCGGCTCCGCCGTGACCGGACCCAGTCGTGCTTCGACAGGTGGCGTCAGCGGCCGATAGCTGCGTTGCCCCGCATCGACGCTGTAGAGCGGGAAGAACTTTCCGGCCTGAAACAACAGATACTCACCTGGGGTCTCGGAAGCATCGACACGGGCGAAGAACCGGGAGATCGATACTGTTCGATCAACGGCCACCGAGCCCGATGCCTGCAGTTGGTAGACCAAGGTCGCATCGCTCTTGGCGGAGAGGCTCGTCGTGCTGAGTGCCGTCAGTAGGAGAGCTAGAACAGGCTTCATAGTTTTCACTATTCGTGTAAGCACGGGCGATCACGTTTTTGCGTCATCCTATTTATTTAAGCGAGGTTAGCAGCGAAGCAAGTAAGGGCCAAGTGCCAGGCCGGATGGATCAGCGCCTCCGTAGGCGACGGCCCGACAATGGCGTCATCCGGTGGCTGACCGCCGCCTGGAGCGCTGGGCGCGCAGAGTTGCTTGGGCTTCCTAAGAGTTGCTTGGCCTTCCTATCCGTTACCCGAGGGCGACCCCGCCGATCGGCTAATCGTCGCGACGGCACTGATTCGCTATGCGGAGCTGGCCAGCATCGACGAAATACTGAGGGGCTTTCCGGCGCTGGCAATTACAGCCGATCTTTTCAGGACGACCGCGTAAGCCGGTGCCCATTCCCTGGGGACGGCTCATGGGCGCCCATGGCTCAAGGCCTCTCCGGCAGGTGAGCGTGTGTTGCCCTGGGGATAGGCATTTTGTCGCCGGGGATTGACAGGAGTTAAGACCCCATTGAAATTTGGGCGGGTGGCTGTCCATGAGGAAAAAGAAAAGACCGGACCCCGTTGGCCGAGACCTGACCAGCCCCCGCGGCGGCGCCTTCTCAGCTCTTCACCTCAGTTGAGCCCTTCACCCCAGTGCTCGCCCGGCTGGCGCAACGACGGCGTTGCGGTGGACGGGCCGCTGGCGCAGCCCCAGCCCGGATATCGGCCGCGCGTGCGGCACTCCGCGCTTTACAAGTGCGCAAAATGCGAATCGCGTCATGGATTCGACACGTCCGATTGCGCTGGCTTTAAGGTCTTCTTAAGGTTGTTTGCGCTATAAGGGCACCGCGGGAGGGCAGGTCAATTGTCGATCTGCGCGGATGCGGCTGTCGCCAGCTAGGTCTCCCGGGCGAGCCACCGTGCCGATATTCTTTCCGCGATTGTGCTCCTCGGCATTCGCTAAGACATCGACCCGCCCGGTGCCCGCCGTACAGCCGTCAGTAGACAACCAATAAGAGATACCAAAGATGAGAGTGGATTCAATGCAAACCCGATGTCGAATCGTGGATTCGGCGCGCACTGTCCGTGGCGGCCTCGTGCTGCTTGGTGCCGTGCTGGCGTGGCCCAGCCTTAGCCAGGCGGCGAGTTGTACGATCGATCAGCAGGCCCCAGGCATCAACCAAGGCGAGTCAGTAACCTGGTCCGCCACATTCGACAATACACGCCCGCGCATCCGCGGTTCAAACCGGGTTTACAATTGGACGTTCGAAGGCGGCAGCCCAGGCGGAAGCGCCAATTCGGGCGAGACCGTGACTTACAATTCGGCGAGTGGCGCCAGCGGCTTTTCCACCACGCTGACGATAACCGACTCTCGCCGCCGCTCCGACACTCGGGTCGAATGTTCCGCGAGCGTTCTGGTCGCGTCAGCGGGACCGGTGGTTCCCGAACCAGTGCTTCCCGAACCAGGGCCTGCGGAACCAGTGCCTCCCGAACCCACGCTTCCCGAACCGGTGGCCCAGGAGAGCAACGGAGGTTTGCTGGGGCGCGACCAGGGCACGCATGTGGTGGTGGGCGCCAACGACCTCGGCATGCACTGCGCCGATCAGGACGACAGCATCTTCAGCGTGCTGCCGCCGTTCAACGTCCTGCATGCGCAGGTCATTCGACGCGGTCGGACGCCAGCCATCCTCGACGACTCCCAGGTCGAGGTAACCTACTCGGCGACTTCGAATCCCGACGATCCGGCAGGCCCGGATTCGATCAACTCCACCAGCGCCAATTGGCCGGTGGGCTTCGTCGGCGGGCTACAGGTCTACAAGGGCAACTTCTGGGACATCAATCCGGATACCGGAACTCCACAGGGATTCGATACCTACGAGCCGCTGTTCTTTGGGCTCCTGAGTGCGGACGCTGTGACTCTGGATCTGGGCCTGCCGGCCCCGGAGACCACGTTGCTGACGGCCTGCCTGCCCGGCCCGTTGGGCAGTGGCGCGGCTGACGGCTCCGACTGCGGTTTCGAGCAGCAGGCGATGCCGGGTATCGCCGACGCGTACTACGCCAACGACCCGCAGCCGATGCACTTCGATCGCGACACAGGGTTCTTCGCGGATCTGCTGGGTTCAGCCAACAGCATCCCCGGCGTGGCCAACCAACCCCTGGGCGGCGTGATCACGAACGTCAACTGGTTCCGTGCGGATGGCATCCCGATCCTGCCGGTGGACGACAGTGGCCGCGACAACGCCTACCCGCTGGTCCGGGTCATGGCCAAGCAGGCCGGCGTGGCCGTCGCATCCACCGACGTCGTGTTGCCGGTGGCGGCAGAGGCCGATTGCCAGCTCTGCCATGCGGACCCGATCGACTGCCAGGACGAAGCCCTGCCGCCCGAGATCCAGACCAACCAGTGCAATGGGATCGCCGTGTCTCCGACCGCGGTTTCCAACACCGACTTCGTCGTCGAGATCATCGAAAGCGCGCCGGGAGACACCACGGAACAGAAGCTGCTGAATGCGGCGAAGATCAACATCCTGCGACTGCATGATGCCAAGCACGGCACCACCCTCGACGTGACCCGCAACGTCGTCTGCGCGAGCTGCCACTACTCACCGGCACTGGACCTCGCGCAGGTTGGCCCGCAAGCGGATCAGCAGGGCAACATCAGTATGTCGCGCGCGATGCACGGGCATCACGGCGATCTGCAGGTTAACGGGGAGTTGGTGTTCCCGGACATGCCCGCGCCGGATCAGCGGTCGCCCAGCGATCAGCAGAGCATCCTCGAGCAGACCTGTTACCAGTGCCATCCCGGCAAGCGCACCCAATGCCTGCGCGGGGCGATGGGCGGCGCCGGTATCGTCTGTCAGGACTGCCATGGCAACATGACGCAGGTGGGCAACGACTTCACCGGTCCGGACCTCATTGCAGACCGTGACATCGGCCCGCGTGTGTCTTGGGCCAGCGAGCCGAAGTGCCAGTCCTGCCATACCGGTGATGCGGTCAGCCCGAACCATCCGGCCGGCGCCCTCGTGGCCGACGACGGCATCCGGTTGTTGCAGGCGTATACGGTTGACGAGCACTCCAGCGCGACTCCCCCCGGTGACGCACTGCCCATCCTGTCGCCCAACTCACGCTTCGCCGAGAACGAGACGTTGTACCGCCTGAGCGGCAACGACGATGGCAGCGGCAAAGGGCATGGCGGCGTGATGTGTGAGGGCTGCCACGGCAGTACCCATGCGATTTGGCCAAACGCCAATCCCAACGCCAACGACAACGTCGCGGCCAACCAACTCCAGGGCCATGCGGGATCGATCAGCGATTGCCGCACTTGCCACATCACGAGCCAGTTACCCGATGACACCCAAGGCGGTCCGCACGGTATGCATCTGGTCGACGATAGGCGCTTCTGGAAGGAGGGGCACAAAGACGCGGCCAAGCAGCAGAATGGTCGACCCGGTGGTGGCACCTGCGGCGCCTGCCACGGCAGTGATCACCTGGGGACCGTGCTGTCGCGCACACCGGTCACTCGGAGTTGGAATGTCGAAGACAGCATACAGCCCACGGTGCTCGCGGGTGAGCCGGTTGCATGCAACCATTGTCACAGCCTGAACAAGAGCTTCGGGCGCTGACCGAGCAGCGGATGCGGCTCCATGGGAAGCCCGCCGCAAGGCGGGCGCCCAGCAGAGAACAGGGGCCGGATCGGCGGCGGCTCTGCGTTCATGATGAATGCAACCGCTGCCCGCGGCCGCATGTTGCTCGGCGAGGCACTCTGGAAGTGCCACCTGGACTAGCGCCGTGACGACCTCGAAAGGTTTGCTCTCCTGGCGGACGGGCATCTCCGTTCTATTGGCCTTCGGTTGTTTGGCTCCGTGCCTGATCGCAGTCGGCGACGACGGCGGTCTCTTGCCTCTTCCCGCGGCGGAACCAGCCGCGCTGCGTTTGTCTGATCTCGACGGTCGGGAGCACAGCCTCCGCGATCTCCGAGGTCAGGTCGTATTGGTCAATTTCTGGGCGAGCTGGTGTCCCCCCTGCATCGAAGAGATGCCAAGCATCCAGCGTCTCGCCGAGCGCATGGACGGTCGCCCATTTGCAGTCTTCGGCGTCAACGTCGGAGAGCCCAGGCTGCGGGTCCAGTCCATGGTCGATCGGCTGAATGTGCGGTTTCCGGTGCTGCTCGATCGAGAAAGTGCCGTCTTTGCTGAGTGGGAGGTCAGCGTGTTGCCGAGCACTTACGTCCTGGACAGGGTAGGCGTGCCCCGGTATCTCGGACGCGGCGCACTAGAGTGGGATGCAGACGAAATCGTCGAGTTGGTCGGCGGTCTGATGGATTCGGGGTCGGGGGACGGGACGGTCCTATTCTCCGCCCCAGAGGCGCGCTGACTCCGGCCGTTGAGTATAGTGATCCTGGGATTTGAGACAGCCCGCCGCAATCTAGACCTCCAGCGTTAAAGCTCAAGCGCCCTTCCCTCCCCCTACCCTCATCCATTCCGCCGCTTACCGTGCGGCACAAGATGCAGCGTCATTCTCGGACGCGGAAGCGACTGGACAAGAGGACAGGCGGTAATTGCTTTTCCGTATTCTTGGTGCTTCGTGGCCGAATATGGCCGGTAGATCAGCGTCTGCCAAGATGGTGGTCCGGCTGCTCCGCTTCCGTGGCACCGGCCCCATGCCGAAGCGACACGTGGTCCGGCACGTGCAGGTGCAGGTGCTCGTGGCGGTGCACATGGGGGTGTCGATGCAGCACGGCCTCGTGCAGCCGGCCGTCTTCGAGCACCACCGCGCGGTCGATGAGCTGTTCGAGGAAGCGGCGGTCATGGGAGACGATGAGCATGGCCTGATCGAGGGCCGACAGGTGGGCGATGAGCCGGGCCTCGCTGGCCTGGTCGAGACCGGTCGTGGGCTCGTCGAGCAGCAGCACCCGCGGCTGCATGGCCAGCACCGTGGCCAGGGCGACCAGGCGCTTCTCGCCGGCGGACAGGCGATGGGTGACGCGCTCGGCAAAGGCGGAGAGGCCGAGATCGGACAGGGCGCGCTCGGCATCCTGGCGCGCGTCCGCGGGGGATCGGCCCAGGTTCAGCGGGCCGAAGGCGACGTCGTCGAGCACGCTCGGGCAGAACAGTTGATCGTCGCTGTTCTGGAACAGCAGCCCGACGCGGGCGCGCACGGGCAGGAAGTCCGCCTCATCCCGACAGGTGTTGCCGAAGGCGATCACGTCGCCGGCTGCCGGGCGCACCAGGCCCACCAACAGGTGCAGCAAGGTGGTCTTGCCCGCGCCGTTCGGGCCCACGAGCGCGACACGCTCGCCGGCATGCAGGCACAGGTCGACGCCGCGCAGAACAGCACGCGTACCGCGGCGGAAATGGACATCCGCCAGACGCAGCACTTCCGCATCCGTCGTGCTCATGGCCCGGTCATAGCGTCGACCCCGAGAGCACGCGGTCGACCGACCACAGCACGGCGACCAGCACGACCGTTGCCGTCAGTGCCGCACTATCGGCGCGCCGCCAACACAGCGTATCGAGCAGTCGCAGCCGACCATCGAAGCCGCGGCAACGCATCGCGTCGAGTACCCGGCGCGAGCGGGCCAGGCTGCGCACCAGCAACATGCCCATCAGCCAGCCGAAGCTGTGCCAGGTGTGCCGGTCACTGCGCGGCACGAAGGCGCGGGCGCGCATGGCCTGGCGCAGGCGCGCGTACTCGTCGCCGACGAGCTGAATCTGGCGGACGGTCAGCAGCAGCAGATGGGCGAGGCGCTCGGGCACGCCAAGGCGCGCCAGCGCATGGCCGAGCCGGGCCGGTTCTAACGTGCCCAACAGCGCCAACATGGCCAGCAGCACGGCATTGGCGCGCAACAGAATGGTCAGCGCCAGTTCCAGCCCCTGCGCGCTAACGGTCAGCGGCCCAACACGCAGCAATGGCTCGCCGGCGACGGTGAACGGCAGCGTCAGCAGCAGCACCAGCATGAACAGTTCCAACGGCAGCAGCCGAACCAACAGCGAGCGCCCGCCGATGCCACCGGCGACGGCCAGCAGCAGCGCCAACGCGAGGGCCAGCGACAAGGTCGCCGGCCGCTGCAACCCGACCACGCAGAGCGCGAACAGCATCGCCGCGACGATGCGGAGCCGTGGGTCGCGGGCCATGATCCAATCCGCGCCGGGCCGCGCCAGTCAGAAACAGCCCGTGGATTGACCTACTCACCGTCTCCGGCCTCCCGCGGAGCCAGTATCGGCCCCAGAACCGGCCCCGCGGGTACGCCACCAAAGCGCAAGCCCAGCCAGGCCAATGATGTAGCCGATGCCCCCGAGCACATCGCGCAGGCTCGCCCTGGAGCGTGCCGCGGCCAGTTCCTCGCGCAGGGGCCGTAGCTGCCTGGCAACGGCCAGCTCCATCGCCGCGGTCAGGGCCGGATCGATGCCGGACGGATCGACGGTCGATCCATCGACGGCCTGGGTCTGGGGCTGGCTCTCGGTCGGGTCTGAGTCTGGGCCAGCGGTGTGGCGAGCTGCACGGTCGCTGACTCCAGACGATGCGCAGATGCGACATCCGCCCCGGAACCCGCCGTTGTTACTGACTGAGAGGTCGCGGACCCAACGAAGGCCGGCGCCAACTCCGCGGCCCGCACGGTCCATTCGGCACGATGGCCGTCGCCGCTGCGCGCGACGACGACATGCTTCGCCGGCGTCATGGCCCGGTAACGAAAGCTGCCATCGGCCGCGGGCGACAGCTCGGCCAGCAGCACTGCCGCTGGCGTCCTCGATCAGCACATCGACCCCGGCTGCCGGCGCACCGCCAGCAAAGTAGGCGGAGCCCTCGATCAGATCACCGTTGGCGGCGGCGAAAACCTGCAGCCGGTGCGCAAAAGCGGGAGACGCGCCCCAGGCCACAGCCAGGATCAGCACAGCAAGCGTGATGCGCAGCAGTGGTCCGAAACGCCGGCTCGATGTAGGCGACCCGGTGCAGGCACCGTGCCGCCCCTCGGTCCTCGACGCTTCCCCCACGCCGAGAAAGCACGCCGGACCCGCGACGAAGCAAGGCACCGTCCCCAACCAAGTGACTTGCCCCGCTAGCCATCGGCCGCCCCACGCAATGCCAGTAGTTCAGGCTCAACCCGCTGGAGAAAGCCCACGACGACGCCGCTGATCACCGCCTCCGCCAGCGCCAGCGGCGCAAATGTCAGAGCAACCACCTGGGCCGCGGGACGGAACGCCTCACCGCTCAACGCCAGCGTTCCGGCAACGAGGACGCCGCTGGCAAGCACGCCGAGGGCACCGGCAGCCGCGCCGGTCCACCAGGCCCGACGGGGCGTGGGATGCTTCAGCAGCGGGCGCAGCGTCACCGCGCACAGCAGCGCCGGCAGCATCATGTTCATTGCGTTGACACCGAGCGCGGTCAATCCGCCATAGCCGAGAAACGCGGCTTGCAGAATCAGCGCCACCAGGATCGCCGGTACCGCCATCCAGCCCAGCAGCAGCCCCATGAGCCCATTGAGCAACAGGTGCACGCTGCTCGGGCCGATGGGAACGGTGATCAGTGAGGAGACGAAGAAGGCCGCCGACAGCACGGCCGCCTGGGGGATGCGGTCATCGTCGAGGCGGCGCAGCGACAGCGCCAGCAGCCCCACCGAGACCACCGCGCCGGTGATCAGCACCGGAGCGGACAGGACACCGTCAGGGATGTGCGCCATGGTTTCGCTCGGCCTGGGTCAATCGGATTGCTCGCCGCCGGATGCCGCGGCGCCGAGACGCCGCGGAATCTGACGCCGACGTCATATCGCGGGCACGCACCCAGATCAGTCCGCCCTGCTCCACCGGCACCGGCTCGCCGTCCGGTCCGGGCATGGGCTCCGGTGCGTCCAACAACGCCGCAAACCCCCACCAGCCCGCGCGCGGTATCGCGTAAGCAAAGGTGCCGTTGGCGTCCGCCTTGATCAGCTGCGTCTCGAACGCATCCGCTGGCGGCACCACCGAGCCGTCGTTGCGCCATTCCACTTCGACCGGCGCGAACGGCACGGGTTGGCCGTTGTGCTTGACGATGCCGCGGAACAGGTTACCGGTCCATAGCCCATAGGGGCGCACCAGCGGTGCGATCTCGACCGGCAGGCCGATCTCCGCGTCCCAGGCCCCGCCGCCACCGAAGGCGTCCACCACCACCTTGGTGTAGTGCACGATCCACTTTCCCTCCGCTGGCTCCCAGTACGGCGCTGGCTCGACGAAGAAGACGTGATCGCCGGGCCGCTCGACGGTGAACACAGCGCTATAGACGGCCGCGCCGTCGATGGTCGCCGGCTCCAAAGTCCCGCGCAGGTCTTGCCGCCCGCGCGGCCCGAGCACGCCGAATCGCACCGGCTGGCCCATCGGCATCACCGGCCCCTGCGCCATCGGATGCGTAAAGCGCAGGTCCAGCCGCAGCACGCGATCGGCAGCCGCATCGACGATCTCGGTAGACGGGATCAACTCCTGGAAATGGGCCTGGGATTGCGGACTGAGGACCGCAGCGAAGACAGCAAGCAACAAGGCGGCATGCAGGAGGCGGTCCAGCGCGACGCGGAGGCTTGACTTGCCCTTGACTGGTGGCGGTCATCGAACCGAAGGGATGCATGACAGGCTCCGCGAAGGCATCATGGAGGTGATCGCGCCATGCGCTGGCGACCGGCCCCAAGCAGTATGACGAATTACCGAGGAATCATACCGCCATGGACCTACCGACGAACCCTTGAAAACGCCTATCGCAATCGACGAGTGCGACCATCCGCCGTCACCGCACGAGGTGCGCGATCACATGCCGACGAGGAACTCTACCCCATGCAGAGAATGACCATCACGCTCGACGACGAGCTGGTTCTTGAGTTTGAAACCTATCTGGAACAACGTGGTTACTACAATCGCTCAGAGGCGATCCGCGATCTGATCCGTGCCCGACTCGACAGCGAACGTTTAGAACAACAGCCACAGGGCGAATGCGTCGCGAACCTGAGCTACGTCTATAACCATCACGAGCGCGAGCTTGCCTCACGCCTGACCCGCTCCCACCACGAGCATCACGACCTCGCGGTGTCGACGCTGCACGTGCACCTCGATCACGACCACTGCATGGAGACCGTGGTGCTGCGCGGCCCCGCGGAACAGGTACGAACCTTCGCCAATGCCGTCATCGCCGAGCCGGGCGTGCGCCATGGCAAGCTTTCCATCCTCTCGGTCGAGGCCAGCGCGCAGACCCATACTCATGGCGACGCAATGCAGCCGCACGCACATGTGCATCTGAAGCCGGCGGGATAGCGAAGCGATGGAGAAACGCCATCGACACTGGCGAGGCGATGCCTCAGACCGACGAGCGTTCGGCGCTCTGTTGATACGCTCGTGCGTTGCCCTGAGCAGGCCAAGCACCGAGGGCCAAGGGCCGCTGTACAGCACCATTGTGCAATTTCGGCCCCAGGCCCTTGGCGCTCGGCCCTTCGGCGCGCAAGCGCGTTGTCGCCATAAAACTTGACGCATCTGTAAACATTCGGCGCCCTCAAGCAATCCAGAGGTCGGCGCTCCGTGGGACCGCCGACTTCCAGTCGGCCCGCAGCCGGATTCACGGTTTTTGGGTTCGTGCGGCTCCGCTGATCCGCTGCACGTCCGCAAGGGCGCTAGCGCGCCCTGGCCTACCGGAGGTCGGCGCTCCATGGGACCGCCGATTGCTAGTCGGCCCGCAGCCGGATTGACGGTTTTTGGGTTCGTGCGGCTCCGCTGATCCGCTGCACGTCCGCAAGGGCGCTAGCGCGCCCTGGCCGACCGGAGGTCGGCGCTCCATGGGACCGCCGACTGCTAGTCGACCCGTTGCCGGATTGGCGGTTTTGGGATGACGCGGCTACGCTGATCCGCTGCACGTCCTCAATGGCGCCCAGAAAAAGTGGTTCGCCAGCGGCGAACGGCCAGGGAGCTAGGCTGGGACAACTCCGGCACCGTTAGCAATAACATGTTGTCGCTTAGGACGCCCTAAGCGGCTAGTGCGGAGCGATCGCGTTCAGTGTTGAAAAATCTTGTCAACCCGCGAGGCTCTCCATGCGGATGCGCACGATCTCGCCGCTGACGGCGCCGAGGGCGGCGATGCGCTCGAGCGCGGTGTTCATGCAGGCCTCCTGAACCCGGTGGCTGAGCATGATCAGCGGCACGTGGGTCGCGCCTTCTTCAGGCTCTTTTTGCTTGATGGCCTCGATGCTGATGCCCTCCTCGCCAAGGATGCCGGCGATGCCGGCCATGACGCCGGGGCGATCGAGCGCGTTCATGCGCAAATAGTACGCGGTCTCGATCTGATCGATCGGCAGCACCGGCGTGTCGCTGAGTTCATTGGGCTGGAACGCCAGATGCGGCACCCGATTGTGCGGGTCGGTGGTCAGCGCGCGCACGATGTCGACTACATCCGCGACGACGGCCGAGGCGGTGGGCAGCGCCCCGGCGCCGGCACCGTAATAGAGGGTCGGCCCGACCGCGTCGCCCTTGACCAGCACGGCGTTCATGACGCCGTCGACGTTGGCGATCAGACGCCGGTGCGGGATCAGGGTCGGATGCACGCGCATCTCGATGCCGGCGTCGGTGCGCCGTGCGATACCGAGATGCTTGATGCGATAGCCCAGTTCGGCCGCGTAGGCGACGTCCTGGGGCTCGATCTTGGAGATGCCCTCGGTGAAGGTCTTGTCGAATTGCAGCGGGATGCCGAAGGCGAGCGAGCCGAGGATGGTGAGCTTATGCGCCGCATCGATGCCCTCGACGTCGAAGGTTGGGTCGGCCTCGGCATAGCCGAGCTGCTGCGCCTCGGCCAGCACATCGGCAAAGTCCCGGCCCTTGTCGCGCATCTCGGTCAGAATGAAGTTGCCGGTGCCGTTGATGATGCCGGCAATCCATTCGATATGGTTCGCGGCCAAGCCCTCGCGCACGGCCTTGATGATGGGGATGCCGCCGGCCACCGCGGCCTCGAAGGCGACCGTCACCCCCTTCGCCTGGGCAGCGGCGAAGATTTCGTTGCCATGCAGGGCGATCAGGGCCTTGTTGGCGGTGACCACGTGCTTACCGTTGGCGATGGCGCGCAGCACCAGCTCCCGGGCCGGCGAATAGCCGCCGATCAGCTCGATGACGATATCAACCCGCGGGTCGTCGACCACGGCAAAGGCGTCGTCGCCGATTTGCCCGATCTGATCCAGACCCTCGATGGATTCCGGGTCGTACGAACGCGCCGCGGCATGGGAGATGCGGATATCGCGTCCGGCCCGGCGGGCGATCTCGCCAGCGTTGCGGGTCAGCACCGTCGCGGTGCCCCCGCCGACAGTGCCAAGCCCCAGTAGTCCGATATTGACCGGTTCCATAACCTCATCCTCGTGTTGTGTCGTGACCGGCTTGCGAGCGCCACATCACCGTGCAATGCGGCGCCGTGGCGGGCCGAAAACCTTGTGTTACTTGGCTCAGTGCGCCTGTCGTCAACCCTGCTGGTCGCCGACCATTCGAGCCCCTGGGTTCGGGCGCGAATCCTCGTGAGGCGATGTCTCAGATCCACGAGCGTACGGTGCTCTGTTGCTACGCCCGTGCGTCGCTCGGGCTGGCCCGAGCGCCGGGGGCCGCCGTACAGCACCACTCCGCAATGTCGGCCCCAGGCCCCTGGCCCTCGGCCCCTGCAACGACATGCCCGTTGTCGCCGTTAACCTTAAAGATGCATACGCAAAGACTCTGCGCCATCCGGCACGCTATGCCGGCGCCTGCTCGGGCACCTCGGCACGGGCATCGTCGCGCAACATCTGCCTGATCCCCTTCACCGCCTGGCGGGTGCGGTGCTCGTTCTCGATCAGGCCGAAGCGCACGTGATCGTCGCCATAATCGCCGAAGCCGATGCCCGGGCGACACCGCCACCTTGGCGTCGCGCAGCAGCTTCTTGGAGAATTCCAGCGAGCCCATGTGCTGGTACTGTTCCGGAATGCGAGCCCAGACGAACATGGTCGCCTTCGGCTTCTCGACCGGCCAACCGGCGGCGCTGAGTCCCTCGCACAGGACATCGCGGCGGCTTTGGTACATGTCGCGGATGTCGGCGACGCATTGCTGCGACGACTCCAGCGCATGGATCGCGGCCACCTGGATCGGCGTAAAGGTGCCGTAGTCGAGGTACGACTTGATCCGCGCCAACGCCGACACCAGCACCGGACAGCCGCACATGAAGCCGATACGCCAGCCCGGCATGTTGTAGCTCTTGGACATGGAGAAGAACTCCACCGCGATGTCCTTGGCACCGGGCACCTGCAGAATCGACGGCGCCTTGTAGCCGTCGAAGACGATGTCGGCGTAGGCCAGGTCGTGCACCACCCAGATGCCGTGCTCGCGGGCGATCTCGACCACCTTCTCGAAGAACGACAACTCGACGCACTCGGTCGTGGGATTGCCCGGAAAGTTCAGCACCAGCATCTTCGGCCGCGGCCAGGAATCCAGAATCGCGCGCTGCAGTTCCTCGAAGAAGTCCACCTCCGGCGTCATGCGCACATGGCGCACGTCGGCACCGGCGATGATGAAGCCGTAGGGGTGAATCGGATAGGCCGGATTCGGCACCAGCACCGTGTCGCCGGCCCCCATGGTGGCCAGCGCCAGGTGCGCCAGGCCCTCCTTGGAGCCGATGGTGACGATCGCCTCGCTGTCCGGGTCCAGCTGCACGTCGTAGCGCTCCAGGTACCAGCGGGCGATGGCACGGCGCAAGACGCGGGATGCCGCGCGAGACCGAGTAGCGGTGCGTATCGCGGCGCTGGGAGGCCTCGACCAGCTTGTCGACGATGTGCTGCGGTGTCGGCTGGTCCGGGTTGCCCATGCCGAAGTCGATGATGTCCTCACCCCGGGCTCGCGCCGCGGCCTTCAACTCGTTGACGATGTTGAAGACATAGGGCGGGAGACGCTCAATGCGGCGAAAATTGGGTTCCGGGGCGACCACTCTGGACCTCTGACTGTGAAAGACTGTGATTAGAAGACGTCAGAGTGTACCGTCAGGACCGCCGGATTCAAATGCGCAATGATAAACACGGCGACAAGGTACTGCGCCGCCGCCCAGATCCTGCCCAGACCCTGACCAGACCCTGGTCAGCCCCGGTTAAGGCAGCGCTGCAGGAACTGACCGTCGGCTGATTGGCGCCCATGCTCGGAATACGCGACGATTGTCTGGTCACCGCTTTGCCCGAAGCGGGACTGGGGTCGATAATCGACCCGGCAACGCCCGACACCGTTCCAACGGTGGCATCACACGAAATCGACAACAAAGAATCATGCCTTTAGAAGATCGCTCCAGACGCACAACCGACCGAAAGGTCTACTGGGCAGCACTACTCTATCTACTCGTGATCGCACTGATGGCTGCCTTGACCTACTACGACGCAAGCCAGTCCAGGCTCACCGACGTTAGACCCCAGTCTGGTGCCAGACCTGTCCGCCGACCGGCCCTGGCAGCAGGTGCTCTCGACACTGAGCATCGTGCTGGTGTCATTGATCGCATCGCTGCCGATCTTCATTACCCTGAGCCAACGGTTGCGCGACAGCAATGCCGAGCTGCAACTGGAACTTGCCGAGCATTACCGCGACCTGGATCGTCTGCCCAGTCTCGACGAGTTGACCAGTCAGTACAATCGTCCCGGCTTCCTGCACTTGCTCGACAGAGAACTCGTTCGCTGCAGACGCCATGGCCTCGACTGCTGCATCGCCATGCTGGAAATCGACGGCTTCGCCGAGCTTCGAACCGCGCGCGGACGAGCCGCCGCCGACGCCGTACTCATGCAATGCGCGATGCACGCCTCGCCGGCGCCATCCGCGGCTGCGACCTGCTCGGCCGGATCGACGACCACCGCTTCGGCCTGATGCATGCCCCACACGTCAGTTAGAAAAAGGCATCATCGCCGCTGAGCGCATCCGCAAGATCCTCGCCCAGACCCCCATCGGCATGCCGGACGACGACCGCCGATGTTGAGATCACCATCAGCTTTGGCATCACATCCGTGCAGCAAACCGACGCTGACCGCGACACCCTGATCCGAATCGCGCAACAGCGCCTCGACCGCGCGGCCGGCGCTGGCCGCGACCTGGTCATCGCCGCCGACGCCTAGCCGAATGACGACGCCGAATGCCGAACCGAATTGGCGCACGCGATGAACCACCACAACGGCTTGCGCTACCATCCGTTTTACTGCGAGGAGAATGCCTGGTGGCTGTGCAACGAGGCCGTGCCGAGCACCGCGATGGCGTTCGCCATGTTCGTGGTCAACGCCTTTGGCCATTGCCCGTTCGCCGCACAGCGCGCCGCACCGCCATGATCGACTGGTGTGGTGGGACTATCACGTGGTCGTGCTCGACGCGGATAATCGCATCTGGGATTTGGATACGCGCCTCGGCCTGCCGGTACCGGCAACGGACTGGCTTGCCGGCAGCTTCCCCTTTCTCGACCGGCTGCCGGCGGAACTGGCGCCACGCTTTCGGCTCGATCCCCTGCGCCGACTACCGCCGCGACTTCGCCAGCGACCGCAGCCACATGCGCGAGCCCGACGGCCGCTGGCATCATCCGCCACCGCCTTGGCCGCCCATCGGCGACGGCATGAACCTGCACCGCTACCGCTCCCCGACCAACGCAGAACCCGGCGAGTTGCTGGACTGGGAGGCACTACGGCAGCGGCTCCGGCTCGGATGAGCGCACCGATCGCCGGCATCTGACGCAAGTGGTCGGAATGCCGCTTGGAAGAACGCGGATCATTGGCCATCCCGGGCGAAATTGGATAAGGTCGCGCCATGAAATTCTCCCAAATCGAAGACGCGGGCACGAATCTGATCGAGGCCTATGATGCGTCGCACATTCGGATCAATGGCCGCGACTACCTAGCCGGCCTCGCCGTGAGCGCGGAGCAGGTGGCCGTTGACTGGGGACCAAGCGACGGCGGCGACCTGACGGCGGAACACATCGACGCGCTGCTCGCGTGGCAACCGCAGGTGGTCATCATCGGCACCGGCGAGCGTCAACGATTCCCGGAGCCGGCGATCTATTTCGCCCTGCTCGAACGCGGCATCGGCGTCGAGATCATGGACACCGGCGCCGCCTGCCGCACTTACAACATCCTGGTCAGCGAAGGCCGACGCGTCGTCGCGGGCCTGATGCTGGCCTGAATATTGGCCTGAATAGCTGGCCCGAATAGCTGGCCCGTCATCCCCACCGAGCCCCGTCCCCCGTCTATGGACCGCAAGATCATTCTCTCCGTGCTCGCCGCCGCGCTGATGGCCTTCATCGGCATCTGGCTGCTGTTGTCGATCATCCCGGACGAGCGCGCCGGACTCCGCCTCTACCCCTGGGATGCGACCCGCGACGCCGCCGGGCGCACGCGCGTCTTCGACCTCACCATCGGCGAGAGTCGGCTCGCGGATGCCCGCGCGCTACTCGACGAAGAAGGCAAGGTCAATCTGTTCGTGAACCCGGACGGCAGTTATGCGGTCGAGGTCTATTTCGACAACATCATCTTGAGCAACATCCGCGCCGACTGGATCATCACGCTGGCGCTGGACCAAGACCAACTGGCCGCCATGTACGACCGCGGTCTGCGCGTCAGCACCATCGGCAGCGGCAGCCGCAAGGTGACCATGGCGCCGGAGGACGTCGAAACCCTGGCCGACGTACCAATTCGCAGCCTGACCTATCTACCCTGGAAGAGCCTGGAGCCGCGCGACATCGACGGCAACTTCGGCCCGCCCGCGGAGCAACGCACTGAACAGAGCGGCGTGGTGCACTGGCTGTATCCGGACAGGGGCATGGACATCGCTCGCGACAACGATGGCGGCGTCGTCATCCAGTACCTGAACCCGGACGATTTCGCACGCGCGCTCGCACCACTGACGGCGGACGCCGAGCCGGCCCCACCGCCCTCGGAGACGGATGCGCCGACGCGCTGAACGGCGGCGCTAAGGATCGGCACCAAAAATTGATGGCGAGTCGCGCTCGTTCCCGCGCTCCGAGAGCGGGTGAGTATTGCCGTGGATGGGTTGAGCGCAGCCGAACCCATCTGGGCGTATCGAGTAAGCAGTCGATTGGAAAACTTCAAACGCTCGGTGAGCGTGACCCCGACCAAAAACGCCGAGACAGGAATGGACCCGTCTGCGCCGTGCGTCTGTTGCGCAAAGAGCGATAACGCGACAACCGCGAGCACTGGAGAATTCCGCATGAGCCCTGTTGTTACCCCGGCAGCGATCTATCCCGTGGCCTCGGCGGCCAGTCCCTGGCCGGACGAAGGGAGCTTCTGCCCAATTGCGCCGAGGCTGGCGTGGGTGTACGCCCTAAGTCCGCCGCGACCAGAATCGGAAGCCGATCAGCGCCAGCAGTCCCAGCGGAAACACCGCGGGCGCGGGCACCTGCACGGCGCCAATCGTGCGAGTGCCGTCGGGCGACACTCGGGGGTTGCCGTAGACGTCGACCAGGATGGGCTGGCCGTCGATGGGGTTGATCAGCTGATTGACACCGCCGACGCCAGCGTCCGGGACGACGCCCACCAGCACGCCATCGGCCAGGGGATAGGCACCCGCCGGCAGCTGTTCGAAGAACTGTAGCGGGTCCACGTCGGTGATCGGATAGGTCTCACCCTCGGTCAGGATATCCAGGTTGCCGAACAAGGCCTTCACCGCCGCGGCGTTCTGGGTCGGTGTCGCGCCAATGTAGGCGTAGTCGCCGGCAACAAGATCGCCGTCTGTGAACTCCGAGTAGGAAGCTTTGCCGGGAAAAGTAAACTCGGCGTTTAGCGGCACCACGGCGCTGGACGCAAAGTTCAGAACACCGCCCAGCAACGCCGTCAGCGGCATGCCATTGCAGTTGTACGACACGTTGTCGCACAACTCCGAGGTGGAGATCGCATCGTACAGGATGGTCGACGCCAGAATGTTTGCCTCACCGCCCGCGCCCGCTTGGACACGGTTGGTCTGCGACAGGTCGTCGCCACCGGTCATGTACAGGATGCTGTTGACGAAGTTCAGCACACCCTGTTCTTGCTGGCTGTCGGAAATGCTCAAACCACCAGCGTCACTGATGATGCTGGAGACGATATTGGCGGTGCCGCCGAGCCAAGCGATCGCACCCGCACCATAGGAGTCGCTGATCGTACTGTCCTGAATATTCAGCTGGCTGTCTTCGCCTTGGATACTGCCGAAGAAGATTGCCGCATCCGGACCGATGTCGATCGCACTGTCAAAGGGATAGTTCTTCGTAATGGAGATGTCGTTCAAGTTCAGCGTCGAACCAGTAGACGCCTCGAAGATGGCGCGCCCCGCGGCGTTTATGTCGGTGTAGTTGACCGTATTGACGAAATCACCGCCGCTGACCGTGAGTTGCGAGCCTTCGTTCAGTTGCGCGATGGACGCAAGCCCGTCCGCGTGCAGGTCCGAGAAGCTGACGCTGATGGATGAGTTGTCGCTGCCGGAGGTACCGATCTGTGCGAACGAGAGGCCGGGGACTACGATGACATCATTGGGCTTGATCGCCGGATTGTAGGGATTGCCCAGGATCGTGGTCTTGGTCCCTGTGTCACCACCCGAGCTGATATAGGTGGGATTGCCGACCAGCTTCGCGCCATTGCCCTGGACATCGGCGGACTCGGCGAAGAGTGCGAGCCAGGTGTTGGTGCCCGTGGCGGGCGCAGCGCCGTCAATACTGATCTCCAGTCCCGGGGTGACGTTGATGGTATCCACGCCGGCCTGGGTATTGGCCTGATCGATGGCCCAGGCAAAGGAGCCGACGTCGGCGGTGGTGCCCCAGGTGTTCTGGGTCACATCGAATATGGCCGCGGTCGCCTGCCGCGGTGCTCCGGCAAGACCGGCAACGATGCAAGCGCCGCCAAGCAGGGCGGCGGCATTGATCGACTGTGTGGATCTTCGCATGGGTTTGCTCCTCTGGTCGTTTTGATTTTGTGCGGAGCAGTGGGATTGCGGCTACGCGTGTGATCGACATGCTAGTTGGTTGGTTGGTGCAAGCCCTGCCATCCAAACACCGCTCCAGGTTTGTCTGCACGTTGGATGTTGAGAATTCCTGGCCGCCGAGGCAACGGCGACTCGCCGTTCAGCCGGGTCTTTGTCGGCACAACCATGAGCCGAAGGCGTTAGCTGCAAGAGCATTGACGATGCCCAGTCCGGTCAACACGCTCATTCCGATCAACCGGTCCGACAACTCGGGCTGGATGCTGGGCTCCCCAGGGCTGAGCAAGGACAGCAAGGCGATAGCGCCGCCGCCGAGAAAGCCGTCCCGCGCCACCCTTAGCACGCGTCCTTTAGCGCCCTCGGCCCGCCAGCGCAGATACACGGGGACACGCAGGTAGACCAGGAGTGCGCAGGCGAGCAGGATCAGAACCAAAATCACGAATCCCGGCGGCGGCGGCAAGTCGGCAATTGCGAGGGCGAGCAGCAGCCAGGTGCCGAGGAAAATCCCGGCCGTTCGCAATCCGATCTTCTGCTGGACTGTCATGGGGATGGCAACTTATGAAATGCTTGGAAGCCAGGTTGTACCCGGGTCTGCTTGGCGCTTCGTCATGTCTACCCGCGAAAAGCAGGACGCGTACTAGGTGCCCTGACACAAGCGCCGCTACTCCGTCCGTGCCTCAACGGACCGCCACACCTTCGCATCCGGATCCCACGCACGAGCGACGAAACAAGGCGTTGGGTTGATCCCGCCGCAATCCGTGCCATGGACGTCGGTGAGCAGGACAGGGTTGCGCCCGAATGTGAGCACCGTCCACCCCTGGTTGAGAAAAGAGGCGACGACGTCGCCGACCAGGAAGTGCGACACACAGCCACCTGTCGAGCAGAACATGGAGACGGCCGTGGAGCAGGCGTAGGCGCTTTCGTCGAGCACCCAGTCGGGGTTGAGGTCGCCGTCCAGGTCGGTTCGTGTCACTGCGCCCCATTCCAGGGCGAATTCCCCGTTCCTGTTATCCGCGCAGGCCTGCCGGGCCACGGTCACCTTTTCCGCCAGGGCCGCGGGAAGCCCCGTGAGGTCCAGAGCGTTGGCCGCCATCGGCATGAATGCCAGTACGGCGGTGGCAATTAGACGTCTTCATGTTCGTTCTGTCGTTGTCCCCGGACGCTTGTTGACTGAGACCCGTCATTTCCCATCGTCGCCGGAACGGCCGGCCGCCTCTGCGTAACGATTGCGGGGCCTTTTTCTCATCGCCACGTCCCCTCGACTTTCGCCTGCCGCACAACCTGGTAAACGGCGATGTTCTCCTGGGTCAGGAGCCTGATCAGGTCGGGGACGCACTGGATGGGCGCGGCGAATTCAAAGCCGTTCGGAAGTCGGCGCAGACGCTGCGCGTGCCGCGGCCCCAGAAAGCTTCTCAGCACGCGGTTGGTGCCATCGACATCGACTGTCTCGAGGTAGAACCCGTACAGATCCTCTGAGTAGTCCAGCGGAGTACCGGTGACAGGGACCCCGGCCGGAGAATCAGCGTCACCCGAGCTCATGGACGGCGTTCAGTTGCACTTGCGGTAGGTGTAGTCACCGAATTCCAGCCAGTCCTCGTCGCCGTCCTTGAAGACCAGGAACTCCGCTCGGTCCTCGCGCAACAGGGCGACCACGAAGCCGCGCGGTGGTTCTGACTTGCCGAAATAGCTGTAGGCCGTCATGGCGCGTAGGGTCTCGCCGTTGATCGTGACGCGGGCGTCCCATTTATCCTCCGGCTTCTCGAGGATGGTGAATTCGATCTGGCGCTTGATGCCCCCGCCGCCGCAGTAGACCACGCCCTCGGGCGCCTCGATCCGCGCCGGGGCGCTAACCGCGCTCGGACCGCAGGCGGTGCGCAGGGACCTGATCGCCGCCCCGGAGCCCTTGAGGTCGAAGATGCCGTAGCTGACGTCCTGATCGATCATGGCGAGGTTCAGGACCGCGTTCTTCCCGATCTGATCGAGGACGAAGCCGTAGTCCGCCTTGTCGCGAAAGACGATCTCGACGGGGTAGTTGTCGACGATTCGTATTTCGGCGTTGTCCCCTCCCGCCTGGAAAGCACCAACCTCCGTCGCACCGTCCTTCATAAAGCGGATGGACAGGCCCTGCTTGCGCTCGATGTCCTGGGCGTCCTCGTACCCCGCGGGTGCGAAGCGCATCCGGTCGCACTGCAGCTCAAGGGTCATGTCTCCGGTCTGGATGAAGGCGTTCGGGGACGGCGAGCCGTTGAAGCCCCAGCCGGCGAATGCCGATGACCAGACCGCGACCAATGCGGCCAACATGGTCGACCCCACCATTCCTCGACAATACATGGATCGCTCCATAGATTTCCGATATGCGGGCCCGTCACAGTGACGGACGAAGCGGGTGCGGCAACGGAGCCGAGGGGTGCCCACGGCTCCGTGCCCCAACTCTCTGGCCCCGGTCGGGCAGTACATCCTGCTGCAATGCCTGGCCGGTTCAGTGACTTGCGGTGACAGCCGCTGCGAGCTTCACATAGTTGCTAACTCCACATAATGGCCGATTGCGGACGCCAGGGCCGACCGCATCGAACCACGATATGCTCTCTCAGACACACCCGTAATGGCGGTGGAAGAATCCGGCATGGCCAGCCCGGATCAGCCTGAGAAATTCTCGTGGAATAGAGTGAGCGACAACAACACTCAGTGCGCCGATTGTTGCACCCGTTCGAGCGCGGCGCTGTAGCCGTCCAGACCGAACTCGATCGTCTCCGATCCCCTGCTGGAGGGCACCTCGATCGACAGGCTGGCAGCCTTCTTCATCTGCCGGCTCAAGCCAAGGCTGATGTCGTCCGGCCCAAGGATGATGGTGTCGACCGTCCCGGTCCGACCGGGCGCTGCGGGACCGCCGCCGCGCTCCCTGCCGTCGATGATGAAGTTCACCAGCCCCGCCGCGTCGAACGGACCGCCCTCGATGTGGACCTCCGGCGCGGGCGGATCACCGCGCAACACCCGCAGGATGACCGGCGCGGCCCCGCCGGTGCCAACCTGATAGGCGTTGCACGTCCCGTTGTCGCACATCACGCGCCAGTCGCCATGGGTCTCCTCTGCCGCCTCGGCGCGGACGATCTGGTGCGGTGCCGCGATCGCCAGCGTGCTGATCAACAGGAGCAGGTAGGCTTGCAAGCGGTGGGTCACTGCTGGCTCTCCGCCGCCGTCTCGAGCTTGGCGATCATGGCGGCACAATCCGCCGCGGTGCCAACCCACTCGAACTCGGCGTCCGGCGGGAGTTGTGCCTTGCCCTTGATCTTGCCGATGGCACCGGCGAGGGCCTGATCGATCTGCTCGGCGCTCAGCAGGCCCTGATCCTTCGCCGACTCCATGGCAAGGCAGGCCCCCGCCTGCGAGCCGACGACGATGCCGGCGCCAGCGCCCATCCCCGCCCCGTAGCCGAGTGCCAGGAATCCGCCAACGGCACCGCCGATCAGCAGGAAAACGATGGCGATGATTGCTGTCTTCATGGGATGTTTCTCAATGTTGGTATCTCGGCCAGACACGGTGGCACCTATTTCCGTTCAATACCATCATGAATAGCGATGTAACGCAAGCGAGACAACCCATTCAAGCAGAAAATTCAGCGCCAAGCGGATTATTGCGAAGCTGCGTCTGCCAGGCGAAAGCTATCTCGCGCAGAGACGCAAAGGCGCAGAGAAGAAGAAAGAAATGAGGCAAAAGAACCCGCAGCGGCGAAGACTTGGGGAGGGTGTTGCGCTGGTCAAATCGACCAGTGCGTTTTCTTCCCTTTGCGTCTCTGCGTCTCTGCGCGAGATTCCTCTTCTCTTTCTCGCGCCGTGGCATCTCTACGCGAGCATCTTCTCTTCTTGGTGCCTCTGCGCGAGCCTCTCCTTGCTGCGTCGCAACAGCGTGCGACCTCAATTCAGTGCAAATCATGAAGAGCCATGTAACGCTAGCGACACAATCCTTTCAAGCAGCACATCCGACGGCAACCATACTATTGCGAAGGCGCACACTCGTGAAGCCGCAGGATAAGAATGGTACCATGCCAGGCCGGCCGTGCCGGTTCGATGAATCGTTTGGCCGGCCCGACGTCCCGGCGCCCACAACCACTCACAATGATCAAGAGGTAAAGAACATGCCGTACGATGGATTCAAAATCGCCGCGCTCGCGGCAGCATTGACCCTGACGTCTGCCACTGGCGGATGCGCGACAGACACGGGCAGCGCTGGCGGAATGCAGACAGGAAACGCCTGCCCGTCGGATATCAAGGGCAATGAATGCGAGTATTACAAGGACGGCTACAAGGCCGGTGCCGATGACGGCAAGATGAGCATGAGCATGGCCTACCAGCGTCACGACGGCTATGACTCGCGCTTCGAGCCCTATTTCGCGCGCGGCTATGAGGCCGGTTGGAAGGCGAACAGGTAGAGTCTCGGCGACTGTCGCTGAAGGCGCCGCTGTGGCGCCTAACCGTTTGCCCCCCGTTCGTCAGCGTTCAGTAGCGTGGCCGCTGGACCCTGACTTTGATCAAAGACGGGAAATCCCCCGGCTGTGCGGGGGGAGACAGTAGTAGTTTGACAGTTTTCGACCATTTCTCTGCTTACAATCACGCTTGCAGATAGTCGGCCGATGATTTCGGACCAACCCCGCGAAAGCGGGGTTGGTCCGAACGGTTGGATGAAATGCCCTACGGCTGGGTCGAATCGAACAAGGGGCCATCGTTCACTACGTGGCTCTCGGCAGCGCCGAGGGGAAGGCACGGAAGTCTGTAGGGTGCGGTGACGCAGGAACCGCACCGGTGTCGCGGTTGCCGACGCCGGTGCGGTGCGGTTCGTACCTCACCGCACCCTAGGTGCTTTCAGGCCCTACAGCGTAGGGAAACACACGATCGCGTGGCTGATGTCCTTCGCGGAGGCCGTGCCGTACAGGCCGGCCGTGGGTGCGACCCACACATCATTGACACGAGCCGACTTCAGGATCAAAGCCGAGGCGTCGGCTTCAAGGTTCCACACCGAGCCGAAATCATCTACGACTTCGAACTTGGTGCAGTCGCCAAAAGAATAAGGCTCCCTCTCCCAGTATCCCGGCTTGTTCGCCTTGTTGGTCGCAGGCTTCCTCTCATCCGGGTTGCGGTCCACTGTGCCGACGTCGCCGTGCGGTGTGGCCGTGGCCGATCCCGATGCGCTGGCCTCACCGGAGGCGTCCACCCCCACCACGAACTCGTAAGTCGTGCCGTTTTTCAGCCCGGTGACGGTCGTGGTGGTCGTGTCGGGATTGTCGATGGTCTGGGTGCCGAGGTATTCGTCCGTACCCGCGACGCGCCACAGGATCGTGTAGTCGAGAAACTCACGTCCGCCCAGGTCTGGAAGGTTCCACGACAGCGCAACCTGCCGGTCACCCGGTACGGCCGTCACCTCGGGCGCGTCGATCTCACCAAAGGGCGTGGCTGTGACGACATTGCTCGGAAAGCCCGATTCCTCGGGGGGATTAGTAGAGCAGTCGACAAGGCCCTCGACCTCGAACTCGTACTCGATGCCGTTCGTCAGGCCAGTGACCTGATAGGACAGCGTGTCGGGACCGATAATGTCCACGGAAACGTCGTTCATTGTGCCCGTTTTGCGATAGGTCAGCCTGTAACCGCAGAGACCTTCGAGGTCTATGGGCCTAGTCCAACCCACGCGGACCGGTTCATTGCTGACGGTGATGACGCTGAGATAGGGCGCCTCGTTCAGCTGCACGGCGCCAATGTTGCGACTGCCATTTCCATCCACACGGGGATTTCCGAGGGGATCGAATTCGATACAGTCGCCGTCGATGTCGATGGGGTTGGGTACACATCCATCGTCAATAACGTCGATGAGCACGCCCGGGACCAGCGGTGTTGCCCATACGGCTGCGCTGAAGAAGATTGTTTTGGTACGAAGGGCCGGGGAATCGGTAAGCAGGTCTGGTTGACCGGTAGCGTCCTCCAGCGCCTCGGCATCTTGTTGTGTTGTGGGCTGCATCCAGGTGTCTAGATCGGCGCTGAAGCCGGTGCCATCGTCGGGATCCAATAGCTTTCCAGTATCGGCAGGGAGATTTCCAGTATCGGCAGGGAGATCAGGGAAGTTCACACCGACCGCGGACTGGATGAAGTTGATCTTCCCGGCACCGGGGTTACGATAGATCCACCCGAGGCTGTCGTTTTGCTGGCATGTAGCATCACAAGTAAGCTGCGGAAGCAAAAGAGTCGACGCCCGAATTTCCATAGGCTCGGTGCTTACATTGATAAACTGATCTCCCGCATCCAATTTTAAGAACGAAGAGGCCGGTGCCCAGATAGTATTGACGATATTTGTCGTGGCTTCACCAGCAACAATGGCACCGCCGGCGTCATCGAAAATAGAGCTGACGACGTTGACCGCGCTTCCCGGCTTCCCAGACCAGTAAATGGCGTTGCCCTGCCCAACACGAAAGAAATCCGAATCCTCAATAACAAGATCACCACCCACCGGATCGAAGGTGTCGTTGCTGATCGCACCTTCGAAAAGACCAGGACCTGAAGGCTCTGAAAAGTTAAGTATGGTGTTCCAACTGGTACGAAGCGCGCTGAAATTTGCACCCTCTTTACCTAGTACTGCTGGTGTGCGACAACTTATTACATGCGAGATGATTCTGTCCAACGAAGCGTCTTCCAGAACTAGCGATGCGTTTTTCTCAATTCGCGCCACGCTGTTGAGTTCGAATAGGTCTAGACCACGCACAGTCACGCTGATGGCCGAGTTGTCCTGGTTTGGCCGCCCGACCTTGATGAAGCCTGGCGTACCCGTTACCAAGATTATGGGGGGCTTAGGGCAGGCACTAAGAGACGTGATGTCTCCAGAAGTATTGATCCACTTGAGCCTTCCCACCAATCGGGCACCGTTGCCCTCGAAGGTCACCGACTCGGTCGCCTGGAGAATCCAGTAATCCCTATTGCTTATTGACTTGGTTGGGCAGTCGTCGACTTTGATCTGCAGGTTCTCCCTGAAGGAAATGGTGTCCTCACCGGGGTTGTCGTTGGCCTTGCTCATGGCCTCGCTGATACTGCCCATTCCCTCGCACTGGGTGCTCGTGACGGTGTAGATCTCGGCCGCGACCGGATGCGCGGTCAGGAGGGTGGCCAAGGCCACGAGGAAAACGGACATGGTCATCGCGACAATGCCCGCGGGTCGGGTTTCAGATCGATGCATAGCGGAATCTCTGCTTCTTCTCGCTTGGGTGGTGGAACTGGTTTTCGGAATCGGGCGGTAAACAGGCCGGTGCTTTCGGTGCCGGACACAGAACGGTCAACGTCCGTTTTTTAAGCAATGCGTTATCGCCCGGCGTTGATGCCCGGCCATGAACTGACTCGACGCACTCAACAGAAGCCTTGCGTGCGTGGTTGGTCATCCCCTTGGCATGCGGTTGCCGACTGGGCGACCGATCAGGTCAAATCGGTGGTCTGCGTAATGACCAACACGGGTTGCATTACTGAGCGACAGGACGCGTTGCGAAGCGCGAGCACCCGAAGCTGTAGCCTAACGAGACCCAGGCGCGCTGTATGCCGGGGTGATTACGTCGGGGATTTTACTGACAGAGGCAGGGTGCGGCTTATCGCACGGGCGCAGATTTAGGCGCGGCTCGGTGCGGTTCGCTATTGCTCACCGCACCCTACGGCTTGCTGCATCCGACGGTGTTGGCGGGTCTGTAGGGTGCGGTGAGCGCAGCGAACCGCACCGCTGGCGCTCGACCCCGAGGCGACGCCGCCTGAGCGCTGAGGAGCTGATCGGACGCTGCCACAAAGCACAATTGGACGATGGTTGAGATACGATCTGATTGATACGGCGACTTAACTCGACACTGACCGGGAAGGTCTGCGGCGAAGACGCCAACCTTGGAGACAGCGGCTTGTTGGAGCGCATCTGATGCGATAGCATCACGCCATCTTGGCGTTTCTTGGGGTATGCCATGCGCACGACGTTGGATATCGATGACGAGGTCCTGACCGCCGCGAAAGAGATCGCGCGACACCAGCGCACGACGGCCGGCGCCGTGATCTCGGAGCTGGTGCGTCGGGCATTGACGCAGCCCGCGCCGCAGTTGGGCGAGAGCCAGCGCGAGCCGGAGGCTTTTTTCGGCTTCCGCCCGATGGCCGCCGGAGGGCGGGTCGTCGGCGACAGCACCGTCGAGCGACTGCGCGAGGAGGAAGGTATCTGATGCGGGCGCTACTCGACGTGAACGTCCTGATCGCGTTGCTGGACGCCGCGCACGTTCGTCACGCCGCTGCCCGCGCCTGGCTCGAGGCCAATATCGAGCGGGGCTGGGCCTCCTGCCCACTCACTCAAAATGGCTGCATCCGGATATTGTCCCAACCAACCTATCCCGGCTCACAGCCGCCATCTCTGATGGCCGCCCGCTTGGCCGAGGCGACCGGGATGCGGTGGCACGCGTTCTGGGCTGATGACCTGAGCTTGCTTGATCCGGGGTGCGTGGACTGGCGCCATGTACTCGGCTCGCGCCAGTTGACCGATGTCTACCTCCTGGCGCTCGCGGTGCGACGGGGCGGGCGGCTGGTGACCTTCGATCGCGCGATCCCGCTGGCCGCGGTGCAGAACGCCGGCCGGGAGCACCTGGAGTCGATCTGACCCCCTGGTAAGGACGCCAAGGCCACGTGAATGCCTTGCTCATCATCCCGGCCTGCCCGCGGCTTGACCTGCATAGCCAGAGCGTTCAGGGCGCAGACTGTGGGCGCGGCTCGGTGCAGTTCGCTCTCGCTCACCGCAGCCTACGGGGTGCCGCGCCCGATGGCGTATTGTCCCCGACGGCCTTGACTGGTCTGTAGGGTGCGGTGACGTAGGAACCGCACCGTGGGTGCAGATTTGGTGGCGACTCAGTGCGGTTCGCTATCGCTCACCGCACCCTACGGCTGGCCTCGATTGCGGTGTCCGGGTGTAGGGTGTGGTGAGCGCAGCGAACCGCACCGTGGGCGCGGATTTGGGTGCAGAATGCTAGGATCATCACATCCGGTCACCTTGAGGAAGAGCGCGTATGTGCGCGTCTTAACTCATGCCTCACTATCGCAGAGTCCGGGTTCCGGGCGGCACCTTCTTCTTTACTGTCAATTGCGCTCGACGCCGCGGACACCGGCTGCTCGTCGAGCATGTGGCGCTGCTGGGCGAGAGCATGCGGGCGGTGAAGACGGCCCACCCGTTCGGGGTCGATGCCATCGTGGTACTGCCCGAGCACCTGCATTGTGTGCTGACGCTGCCGCCTGGGGACACGGATTATGCGACGCGCTGGGGCCTGATCAAGGCAGGGTTCTCGCGCGCCTTGCCGGCAGAGGAGGCGCGCTCGGCGAGCCGTCGCAAGCGCGGCGAGCGTGGCATCTGGCAGCGGCGCTTCTGGGAGCATGGGATTCGCGACGACTTGGATTTCCAGCGCCATGTGGATTACGTCCACTGGAATCCGGTGAAGCACGGCTGGGTGACGCGGGTCCGGGATTGGCCCTATTCCAGCTTCCAGCGGTATGTGGAGCAAGGACTCCTGCCGGCGGATTGGGCCTGGGAGGGCAGCGATGACCTGGATGCGGGGGAATGATGCGCGGTCGCCTGTGGCGGCGCGGTGCGGTTCGCTCCCGCTCACCACACCCTACGGCGCATGGCGCAACTGATCGAGCGGATGCGCCGGGCTCGCCCCTTGGTACACTGACGGCATGTTTGTACCGCGACGATATCGCTATTCCCAACTCCCTGTCGCCGTCCTGGTCTGCGGTGTTTTGCTGCCCGCGGCGCAGGCGCAGGCCGATGCGGGCCTGCTCGACCTGCCGCTGGAGGACCTGCTGGCGGTGGAGGTCCGCGCCGCCGGCAAGCGCGACGAGCAGATCCGCGACATCCCGGCCAGTGTCACCATCCTGACTCGCGCGGAGATCCAACGTTACGGCTGGGTGACCTTCGAGGAGTTGCTGCGCAACGTGCCGGGCTTCTTCATCCTGGACACGACCGAGGAGCGCCTGATCGGCAACCGCGGTACCGTCGGCGGCGGCGTGCAGTTACTGGTCAACGGTGTACCGCAGCACCAGACCCGGCAGAAGGCGCTGACCATCCCCGAGATCGCTCATGTCAACATCCCGGTCGAGTCCATCGATCGCATCGAGATCATTCGCGGGCCGATGTCGGTGATCTACGGCAACAATGCCTTCCTGGGCGTGATCAACGTGGTCACCAACGAGATCGACCGCTACGGCCCCCGCGTCTCGGCCAGCTATGGCAGCCGCGACAGCGGTCGCCTGTTCGCCCGTGCCGGGGCGCAAACCGAGGACGGGTTCATCGCGCTAAATGTCGGCGGCTATCGCACCGATGGTCTCGACGGGGCCTATGCAGACATGCTGGGCGCCGATCAGCGCGCGGCGCTGGCCCCCGGCATGCACGCGAGCATGGACGGGGACATGCCGCAGCAGGACCTCAGCCTGGACCTGTCGGCCGGCTGGGGCGACTGGACCGCCGACCTACGCTACACCCGAACGGACTATGGATTTTACGCCCTGACGCCGAGCTTCGACGATGGCAATCAGCTGCGCATAAACACCTGGCACCTGGCCCTGGGCTGGGAGCATGCCGTCGCCGACAACCTAGGGCTGCGCGCCAGCGCCATCGCCAGCGAGGAGCGCGTGGACGTGCACAGCTATGACTTCATCTCGCCCGGATTCGGCGGCAGTCAGCAGGCGGGGAGTAGACGCTGGGAGTTGGAGCTCGACCTGCTGTGGGACCCGCGGCCGAACCTCAATCTGCTCGCCGGCTATCGGTTCCGACTTGTGGACGACATCCGGAACCGGCCAGCGGTGCCGCCGCTGATTGATGCGAACAACCTGGTCGACAACTTCACGATCCACGATCTGTTCGCCGAGCTGTCGTGGGATGCGACCGAGCGGTTGCGACTCATCGGCGGTGTGCGGCTCTCGCGGCAACCCACCGAGTACCGCTACACCAGCGAGGATTACATGGCCGGGACACGCACCGAGCAGGACTATGCGGTGTCGGACCCCAACCTGGTTACCGGGCGCGTGGCCGCCCTTTGGAGCCTAGACGCGTACCAGGTCGTCAAGCTGATCTGGGGCACCGCCGCGCAGGACAACGACCAGATCCAGTTCCCCGAGCCGGAGCGTATCGAGACCATGGAGCTGGTCTATCAGCAGGCGCGGCGAGACTGGATGCTGAGTGCCAGCCTGTTCCGCAACCGCACCTCGAACCTCGTGCGCGTGATCCAGGAATTCGTGCCGGCTAGCGGGGACTACCGGGCGGTCGACGACAATTCCGGTGAGTGGACGACCCATGGCCTGGAACTGATTGGGGAGCTGCGCCCGCTGCCGGCGCTGAACCTCAGCGCGAGCGCCACCTGGCAGGACACGGAGGACGACGAGGCTGGCATCGACCCCGGCTACTCCCCCGCTTTGCTGGTGAAGCTCAAGGCCGACTACAGCCGCGGGGCCTTCACCTACGCCACCTATGCCTACTACATTGGCGCGATGGAGCCGGACTGGAACTTCGTCGATGGGCCCACGCCGGGCGTCACTGACCGTATCGGCGAGCGCGTCGACGGCTATTGGAATCTCGGCGCCAACCTGCGCTACCGGCATCCACGCAACGGGCTTTACGCGGATCTCAACGTCTCGAACCTACTCGATGCCGAGATCCGCTACCCGGCCAAAGAGTTCGCCGACTTCGAGCGTGGCCTGATTGGGCCGGGGCGGATCATCACCGCCACCGTCGGCTACGCGTTCTAGTGCATTACCGCGGAACAGCCGAGATCAGCCGCGGTTGTGGGAGCGATTTGCAATCGCGACCGCCGCGACAGGGATGGTCGCGACTGCAAATTGGATGCTGAGTGCGTATCGAGCCTCGTGGCGCGACTGGTAACAGGCGCGGGACTGGTTGCCCAAGGGCGCAGAATCGCGTTGCCGTGTGGTGGCAGTAGGGGTAGCATCATGGGTGGCAATCGTTGGAGGAAACCCCGTGCGCACCGAGAAATTGTCCATTTCGCTTACCCCCGAGGCGATCGGGGTGATCGATGCCTATCGCACCGCCCATGCGATCAAGAGCCGCTCCCAAGTCATTGAGCAGGCGTTGCGTCGGTTGCGCGAGGATGAGCTGGAATCCGCCTACCGGGAGGCATCCGCGGCCGATGCACCGGACTGGGACGCGACGGTCAGCGACGGGCTGTCGCATGAAACGTGGTGAGATCCTCTATGCCGATCTCGGCCCCACGGTGGGCTCCGAGATCAACAAACGCCGCCCGGTGCTGATCGTGAGCAACGACGCCAATAATCGCGCGGCAAGCACCGTCACGGTCTTGCCCATCACGTCCAACCTGACCCGGGTCTACCCCTTTGAGGTCGCCCTGTCGCGGGCGGACACCGGCCTGCCCAAGGATTCCAAGGCCCAGGCCCAGCAGATCCGCACCATCGCGAAGGAGCGCATCACGGGCACGCCGCTGGGCCGACTCGCGGCGGACAAGCTGCGCGAGGTCGACGCGGCGATCCGTTTGCACTTGGCGCTGTAAACGCCGCTCCCGCGCGCCAGCGAGGGCGCGTCGTCCAGCGCGGCAACAACCGACAGCACCCAGCGGGCGACCAGCGCCACGGGAGCGGCAACGGCGGCGCCGAAGATGTTGCACGCCATTTGTGGTGGGTCTCGGGAAGCTGGAGCTTCCAAGACGGGGTTACGAAGCTGGAGCTTCGTAACCAGAGAAACGCAGCCGGGCGCGGGCGTTGATGCGGCAGCTCAGGGCGCCGTGACGCTGAGTTCCGGCTTCATTGGCGGCAGATGTGACAATGGCCTCCGGCGGTGAACGAGTGGCGGCTCAGTCCCCGAGGATATAGCCGAGGTCTAGGGCGATTTCTTCGAAGGGCGGCACCCGCACCGGGGCCGGCTCGGTGATGGTGGCGCAGATGCGATACTGGCCGCCGTCCAGGGCGTAGGCAATCAGGGTGCGGTCCTCGGGCCAGATCAGCCAGTAGAACGGGACCCAATGGCGCTGCAGCAGCAGGAACAGCGTCAGCGTATCCTTTCGCTCGTGGCCGGGGGAAACAATCTCGCAGACCCAGTCCGGGGTCAGCTCCATGACGCCGCGGGGGCGCTGGGGCAGGCGCTCCTTGCGCCAGCCCGCCAGGTCGTGGCTGGGGCACTGGTGGGTTTCGTAAGCGACGCTGACTTCGGTGAGTATCCACCAGCCGCCTGGACCCTTGCGGCGCTTGAGCGGCCCGAGCTCCTCCGACGTGTTTGATTGCGCGGCGCCATGCTCAGCGCGGGCCATCGGCCGGCGGACGATCTCGCCATCGATCAACTCGACGCGCTCGTCGGGGTTGACGAGCAGGTCGGCGACGGTCTGTAGCTTGAGTGCCTCCAAGATGGCGGTCTCCGCAACGCTGCTGATGTCGGGATGCTAGCGCTGCGCCGCCGGCCTGTCGAGCTGCGCTCAGGCGCGGCGCATCCGCGGCATCGAGAACCGCTCGGCCAGGTTGCGCTAGAATCAGGCACCTAGGAGCCGTCGGGACGCCCGTCGGGCGGCAATCGATCCGACCCGGACGGCGGACCCCCCGAGCCCATGCCTGCAACCGTGTCTTGTCTCCGCCGTGCCCACCGGTTCGTGCCCCTCGCGGCCCTTTTGCTACTGACGGCCATCGCGCTGATCCTGGCGCCGGTGTCCGCCGCCGCGGAAGACCCGCTGCGAGCGCTGAAGGCGGCCTTCATCTACAAGTTCACCAGCTTCGTCGACTGGCCCGCGGCACAGGCCGGTACGCCATTCGTCATCTGCGTCATGGCCGATCCAGCCATGCAGGCGGCGCTCGCCGAGCTGACCGAGCCGGCCCGGCGGGTGGGCGAGCGGGTGATCCGGGTGCGCGGGCTCGCCGGCGTCGATGGCATGGACGGCTGTCAGATCCTGTTCATCGGCGCCGCCGCCGCTGGGCGCCTGGGCGCCATCGCTCGGCGCAGCGCAGGCAAGCCGGTGCTCTTGGTTGGCGATACACCCGGATTCGCTGGCAAGGGTGTGGCCATCGAGCTGTTCGACCAGTCCGACATCTTTCGCAAGAAGGTCCGGCTGCGCTTTCGCATCGACCCGAAGGCGCTCAAGGGCCGGGGGCTGACCGTCTCCGCGCAGCTCTACGACGTGGCGGAGGTGGTGCAGTGAGACTGCCGGGAATGACCTCGATCCGCTGGCGTCTGCTGGCCCTGTCCGCGGCCATCAGCGTGCTGACGCTGGTGATCGCCGGCACCCTGTTCGTGATCAACGACGTCGTCATGCTGCGCCAGCAAATGGCGCGGGACCTGGAGGTGCTGTCGGTGGTAGTCGGCGACAACAGCCTGTCGGCGCTGGACTTCGATGCGCCGGAGACGGCGGAGAAGAACCTGGCCAGCCTGCGCCGCGAATACCAGGTCCGCTACGCAGCACTGTATGACGCCGCCGGCCAGCGCTTCGCGAGCTACCAGCGGGATGCCGCGGCGCCGGTGCTGGAGCCGGCGCAGGCCGGTGACGGG
>CAVOGV010000024.1:0-76642 GCA_963695445.1 uncultured Gammaproteobacteria bacterium
TTTCCCGACATGGAAGAGGGCGGCGAGATCTATCCGGAGGTGATGGCGCGCGCCCTTGGTGCCGGAGACCCGGGAGCGGCTCGCCGAGCTGATCCCGGCGACGGCAACGCCAAGGTGGTGGGCCTGCCCGCGATCCTGCTGGGCGTTGGTGCCAAGGACCATGTCCATGCCAGAGCTGCAGCGGCTGATCGAGTGCGCTCTTCAGAGATCCCCACCATGCCGCCCGCGGTGCCGGGGACGCGCTTGCGGGAGATGTTCGAACAACGCTTTCCCGAAGGGGCTCGCGCTGGTGCCGCAACAGAAGGTGCAACGGCTCGAGCTGGGCGACAGCGGCACGCTGTCGTTACGCGACAGCTACGGCGACGTGACCGTCGAGGCGACCCTGATCCTCGCCACCGGCCGTTTTCTTCGGCAGGCTCCAGGCCCGGGTCGACAGTGCCGTTTTCACCAGAGTTTGCTCGGGCTCCCGGTCACTCAGCCGGACGGTCGCAGCGGCTTGTACACGGCGTGCGTGGACCCACGCGGTCACGCGGTTAACCGGGCAGGCGTCGAGGTCGAGCGGTTCCGTCCCCTCGGCACGAATGGGCAGCCGCTCAGCACCTGTTCGCCGCCGGTATCCTACTCGCACGCCAGGACTGGATCCGCCAGCGCTGCGGCGCTGGATCGCCGTTGCGACCCGCTACCGCGCCATCCTGCAGGAGGCGGCTGCGGTGCTCGGCGTCGAATGGCAATATTGCGGTGCGGTCAGACCCAAGGCCGCACCGCAGCCGAGACTTCACGTGGCGAGGCGGTGATCCGCGGGGTCGGGGCCTCCAAATGGACCCGGCGATGGACCGAGCGCCCGTCACACGCTAACACGCCCCGCGCGCCAAGCCTCCAGCAGGGTCTCGTCATGGACCCCCGTCCGACCGACACCCTCCTCGTCCTCTAGGCGGGGTTTCGGGGCCCCCGGACGGGCCCGCGGCCGGATCTTCGGGGGCGCCCAGCTGGGTGCACAACGTTTCAAGGCCCCAGATGCCGCGATGCGCCCGAGCACCTGGTCCTGGGCGTCGGCCAGTGCATCCATGGTCTGCTGGGGATCGGTCTTACCGGTCACTGCTGGCCGATCCGCCGCATCCACCAGAGCTTGCGCAGCTTCGGGTAGTCCGGGCGCGCGTTGATCCGGTCGGTGTCCAGGCCATACGCGCCGGGCTGCATGAACTCGACCAGGCCGCCGAGGCCGAGGGCGGCCTGGGTCATGGCGGCGGAGTCGAGGTCGCTTGCGGCGGAAAGGGGTGCCAGGCCGACCAGCGTCTTCTTCAACGACACGCTTTTGCAGGTGCAGGAACTGTGCGTAGAGCCAGGCGGCCCGACGGCGTTCGATGGGGGTACTGGCCGGCAGGGTCCAGCGCGCCGCAGTCCTGATAGCCGAGCTTCATGCCGGACTCCCAATAGGCGCCGTGGGGTGAGGGCGCGACCCGCCATTTGGGCGAGCCGTCCGGGTTCATCACGGCTGAGCCCGGTTTGATCATGTCCGGTGTGAAGGCCGTATACCAGAAGACCTGCTGGGCAATGTCGCCGCGTGCCGGCACGGGGCCGGCGTCCGTGAAGGTCATGTTGCGCGCCTCCGCGGGCGCGAAGCGAGCGAGCCAGTCCAGATACTTGCGCAGGGCATAGACCGCCGCCGGGCTGTTGGTCGCGCCGCAGGCCGCGGGACATGGACGAGCCGACGCGTCGCGCACTCCTCGACGCGGATGCCCCATTCGTCCACCGGGCTGCCGTTGGGCAGGCCCGGGTCGCGCGACACCGGCCATGGCTAGCCAGGCGTCGGTGAAACGCCATCCCAGCGAGGGGTCGACCTTCCCATAATCCATGTGTCCATAGACCCGCCGGCCGTCGATCTCTCGGACCTGGTTGGAGAAGAAGTCGGCAATGTCCTCGTAGGCCTTCCAGTTGAGCGGCACGCCGAGCGGATACCCATAGCGGCCCTCGAAGCCGCGCTTCAGATCGTCGCGGCCGAACCAGTCGGCGCGGAACCAATAGAGGTTTGCGAACTGCTGGTCCGGCAGCTGGTAGACGGTGCCGTCGGGGCCAGTGGTGAAGGCTAGCCCGATGAAGTCCTCCAGATCCAGTGTCGGCAGCGTGACGTCGGCGCCGTCGCCGGCGATCCAGTCCGAGAGCGGCACGATGGCGCCGCTGCGAAAGTGCGTACCGATGAAGTCCGAGTCGTTGACATAGGCATCGTAGAGGTTGCGCCCGGTGCGCGTCTGCCGTTGCATGCGTTCGACGAGCTCGCCCTCGTGCACCAGGTCGTGCTGCACCCGGATGCCGGAGATCTCGTAGAAGGCCCGGGCCAGGAAGCGCTGCTCGTAGACGTGGGTCGGGATGGTCTCCGAGACCACATGGATGCGCTGACCGCGGAAGGGTGCCGCGGCGCGGATGAACTCCATCTCGGCCATCTGCGCGTCCACATCCAAGGTGGACGGCGAAAACCGCACCCAGTACCCAGCGGCGCGCCGCGGCCGTCCGCAGCGGTGCGAGGTCTGCCTCGTCCTCGGCACGGACCAGGCGCGGCAGCCCGGCGGCGGCAGCCAACGCGGCGGCGGAACCCAAGAAACGCCGCCGCTCGGGTCGGCTGGGCTCATCTCGCGTGACTCGACTCATCGGGCAACCCCCATCGCGTTCGAACTCATGTCTGTCGGTCCGCCGTTAACGGAACTGCATGCTGGTGGGGTCCTGCAGCGCCAGATAGAGCAGCCCGGCGATCACTGCGCCGATGACGGGTCCGACCACCGGGATCCAGGCGTAGCCCCAGTCGCTGTCGCGCTTGCCGCCCGGCATGGGCAGCAATGCATGCACGATGCGAGGCCCGAGATCGCGCGCCGGGTTGATCGCGTATCCGGTCGTCCCGCCGAGACTCAGGCCGATCGCAAGGACCAGCAGGCCGACGGGCAAGGCGTCGAGTGCGCCCAACCCGAACACGGAGACGGCGAGGAACAACACCGCAAAGACGAGGACGAAGGTGCCAATGACTTCCGAGAAGAGGTTGGACGGGGCGCTGCGTACCGCGGGTCCCGTACAGAAACAGGCGAGCTTGAGATCGGGATCCTCCGTCCGCGCGAAGTGCTGCCAGTAGGTCGCCCAGACCAGAACGGCGCCGATCATGGCGCCGAGCATTTGCGCCAGCACATAGGCGGGCACCTGCCCCCACTCGAATTTGCCGGCCACTGCAAGGCCGACCGAGACCGCCGGGTTGAGATGGGCGCCGCTGAACGCGGCGACGGTGAAGACTGCGACGAAGACGGCCATGCCCCAGCCCCAGGTGATGACGATCCAACCCGACCCGTTACCTTTCGTCGCGTTCAACACCACGTTCCCAACGACGCCATTGCCGAGCAGGATCAATAGGGCTGTACCGATCAGTTCTCCGAAGAATGGGTTCATTGTCGATTTGTCTCCGGTGATGTGTTGGCCGGGGGAACTCAGGCGCCGGCGGAGGAGCCCATTTAATTCCTAGCGAGGCTTTGCCTCAGACCGACGAGTCGTGATCGCCGTTTTGGCAAGCTGGGCAGTGATAATCGTTGTCGTTGTCGTTGTCGTAATCGTAGTCGGATGGTCGATTACGACCACGACAACGACAACGATCAGGACGAGGCAAACTTGACTCATCTGCAAGCATCTTGCGTCCCCAAGGATTCCAGCGCCGCAAGTCTCAAGCAACCTGAGGTCGCACCGCGCCATGACCGTCAGAGACCGTCAGGGCCGGCGGCATTCGACTCCGGGTAACTCGACTGTGCCGGCGCGACACGCCCGGACTCGCCGAAGTACTCGTCGTAACGCGCTTGTGCCTGGTCGCCAAACAGGATCTCGCAGGCCTCCATCAGGCCCTCGGCCTGTTGGATTTCTTGGTGGTGCACGACCAGGGCGATCTTCGAGCGACGGCGCAGGAAGTCCTCCAGCTTGACAATCATCTCCTGGCGTTTGGCGAGCTGGATCTCGCAGCGCAGGTAATCGGTGCCCTTGATCAGCACCTCGGCCTGGCGCGGGTCCTCGCGGATCTGGGCAAGCAGCTCGAAGGCCTGCTGGTCGTAGCGTCGCCAAAGCCGGCTAGAGAGCTGCTCGATGGACGCGGGCGAGGTGTAGCTGTCCAGGTCCATCAGCCGTGCCTGGTGCATGTATTCCTCGTAGACGGAGCGGTGCGGCTCGCCGTACCAGCGGTAGCCGGAATGGGGAATCGCGACCCCGAGTTCCTCGATGATCCGGGACACCTCGTTGCCGACGTTGACGCAATCGGTGAGCTTGCCGCCGAAGATCGACAGGTGTGCGTGCTCACGATCAAAGTCGATCTCGTGCTTGCGCGACAGGTGCATCCAGTCCCGCTCGGTCCCACCGGAACCGGAGCTGTCGACCCGGCGCCTGACGACCAGCGGGCGGACCCCACAGCGCTCCGCGATGATGTCTTCACGGGTGATGGGCTTGGTCAAGTTGAGGCGCTTATTGATGTTGTCGAGCACGAAGTCCCGATCCGCATCAGTAACCTCGGTCTGGGGGTGCTCGACCCGGGTGTCGGTCGTTCCGATGCAGGTGCGCACGCCCATCGGTATGACAAAGAAGAGCCGCCCGTCGTCTGCGAAGAAGGTCAGGATTCTTGGATTGGGCGTGATCCGGGGCACGATCAGGTGGATGCCCTTCGAGAACAGATGCTGGTGCTCGGTCTGCTCCTTCGTCAGTCGATTGTGGTCGTCGACGAAGGGGCCGGCGGCATTGATCAGCACCTTGGAGCGGATCTCGAAGGTGTTGCCGGTCTCGGTGTCCCGCGCTTGGGTGATCCAGAGATCGCCCTCGCGACGTGCGCCAAGGGACTCGACGTAGTTCGCCGCGATACAGCCGCGGTCCATTGCCGAGCGCACGAACTGGAAGACAAAGCGGGAGTCGTTGTCGTGCAGATAGGCATCCGAATACTCGAAGCCGCCGGCGGCCTTGTCGATCTTGACGACCGGCTCGTCGCGTCGGATGCGGTCCTTGGTGAGGAAGCGCGGGATCTTGGTGAAGCCATTGCCGAACACCCAGTAGACCCAGGTGCCGAGCCAGAGAAAGAACGGCGAGAATCGAAAACCCTTATCGATCGCCGCGAAGAAACGGATCTCCTTGACCCGACTCGGGTAGCTGCGGATGAGCTCGTTGCGGCTCAGGCAGAGCTTGCGCACCAGGGCGTAGTCGCCGTTCTCCAGGTACTTGATGCCGCCCCAGGCGAGATTGGACGACTGTTGGCTGGTGAAGCCGGCGAAATCGCGCTTATCGATCAGGGCCACCTGAGCGCCCTTGCCCGACAGGGCCGCCGCCGACACCGCCCCGTTGATGCCGCCGCCGATGATCAAGACGTCGTAGACGCCCTGGCCACGCAGCTTGGCGATGTTGTTGTCGCGAAGTGTCATGATGCTGATCAGTCGTCGTCGATCGCCCAACCCTTGGATAGCTCCACGGCCTTGTGCCAGCGCCGGAACAGCCGTTCCCGCTTGGCCTCATCGAAGCGGGGACGATAACGCACGTCCAACGCCCACTTGTCGGCGATCTCGGCGCGGCTCTCCCAAAAGCCCACCGCGAGCCCGGCGAGATAGGCGGCCCCGAGGGCCGTCGTCTCGACGATGCTCGGCACCTCGACCTTGACCCCCAGGATATCGGACTGGAACTGCATCAAGACGCTGTTGACCGCGGCACCGCCGTCGCAGCGCAGCTCCTTCAGGACGATGCCCGAGTCACGCTGCATGGCCTCGATCACGTCGCGCGTCTGGTAGGCCATGCTCTCGAGCACCGCCCTGGCGATGTGGCCACGTCCCGTTCCGCGCGTGATGCCGATCAGCAGGCCGCGGGCATAGGGGTCCCAGTGCGGGGCACCAAGCCCAACCAGGGCGGGCACGAAATAGACGCCCTCGTTCTCCGGTACCGAGCGCGCCAGCTCGCGGGTCTCGGCCGCGTGAGCGATCATGCCGAGTCCGTCGCGCAGCCACTGGACCGCGGAACCGGTGACGAAGATGGCGCCCTCCAGCGCATACTCGACCGGCTCGTCGCCGATGCCCCAGGCGATGGTGGTCAGCAATCGCTCGTTGCTGGCAACGGCCTCGGTCCCGGTGTTCATCAATACGAACGAGCCGGTCCCGTAGGTGTTCTTGGCCATGCCCGGACTGTGACAGGCCTGACCGAACAGCGCCGCCTGCTGGTCGCCGGCGATCCCGGCGACTGGGATGCCGCGGGTGCCGAAGAACATCTGTGGATCGGTCTCGCCGTACACATGAGATGACGGCCGAACCTCGGGCAGCATCGCGGCCGGGATATCCAGCAGTTCCAGGAGCTCCGCGTCCCATTGGAGGCTGCGGATGTTGTAAAGCATCGTGCGTGATGCGTTGGAATAGTCGGTGATGTGCACCCGACCGCCGGTGAGTCGGTAGACCAGCCAGGAATCGATGGTGCCGAAACAGATCTCGCCGCGTTCGGCGCGCTGGCGCAGACCCGGGTTGTTGTCCAGGATCCACTTGACCTTGGTGCCGGAGAAATAGGGGTCGATGACCAGCCCGGTCTTGGATCGAATCATGTCCTCCAGGCCACGCGACTTGAGCTCGTCGCAATAGCGCGCCGTGCGCCTGTCCTGCCAGACGATGGCCCGGCCGACGGGGCGACCGGAGGCACGCTCCCAAACCACGACCGTCTCGCGCTGGTTGGTGATGCCGATGGCCTGGACTGCGTCCGGCGTGATCTCGGCGGTGCGAATCGCCTCGGCAATCACCTTCATGGTGACCAACACGATCTCGTCGGCGTCGTGCTCGACCCAGCCGGGCTTGGGGTAGTGCTGCGTGAACTCGGAGTAAGCGCGTGCGCGGACTTGGCCATCGTGATCGAAGATGAGCACCGTCGTGCCCGTGGTGCCTTCGTCGATGGAGAGAATGTAACCGCTGTTCATGCGTCTGTTTTCGCCTCCAGTGGTGGTGTAAAGACGATTCTTCTTGGACTGATCCGACCCATAACCGACCCATAGCCGCGCCGCCACGTCAAGCGCGATGCCGGCCGATCGACCAGTGTCGCCTTCCGATCAACTTGGCGGATTCCTCTGCTCGGAAATTCCTACCCTTTTGCTTCAGTGTTGCCGAGTGTAGTCTGCCGAGCAAAATAGTCAACGTGCCAACGGGGTCCGTGCGGGGTCGGCAACGGGGCCGGCCAACGGGGTCTGGTCTTTCCTTTTGACTTCGTTCAGTCGAGGGGGATGGCGCCAAAAGAGGGGAGGAGGGTAAGATCTCACACGTAAGTTCTGGCGATGTGCGGTTGAGGTGTGGCGCTTGGCTTTCTGTGACCCTTGACTTTCTGCCCCCGCTCCGGACGAAACAGATTAGCGCGACCAGCTCCGCTGAGCGGGTATCGGGGTCAGCTAACTAGCAACCCCGCTTGTTTTCTGCCACAGCAGGCCGTCGGCGCCTGCGGCGAGGCGGCGCCGGCTCAAACGGGTGGCTGCCACGCAGACCGCAAGTTTGCCAAGAACGCGTCGGATAGCCAGAGGCCACCCTGTGTTCGTAGATCCTCCAGGAGCGCGAACGGATCACCAATGAATCCACGCTCGGCTGCGGCGAGGACGACACCGACAGTCCCGGTGATCGTCAGCCCCAGGCGTTTCGCGAGGCGCCGGCCCGCCATGTCATCAACGATCAACAACGGACTGTTGAGCCGGCGCGCGAGGGCGATGGCAGCCGCCTCGCCGCGATCCACTTCCGCAGAGAGTAATGCCATAACGGGATCATCCGCCAGCGACTCCGCGACCCGAATGAAGCCAAGTTAACGGCGCCATCCCTGGTGGAGCGACGGCTGGTCAGTTCAGCAGCCACCTCGGCTGGGATCGTGAGGGTGACGTAGAAGCCGCCGCAGCAGGTCTGCCGCCCCGACCTTGAGCAAGCACGAAAGCGGCGTGGTGTTGGAGACGATCACGCCTGATCAGGCTGTGCCGCGATGCGCGCCGTCTCAAGGTCGCGAAGGGCGTCCTCCGCCGAACCGCCCCAGTCCACCTGACGTCTAGCGAGGAGTTCATGGAATGCCAGGCGATCCATATTGGCGATCCTTCGCGCCGGAGCAGGACCGAGCAACCCTTCCTTAACCAGAAAAACCGCGAACTCCTGCTGCAATTCCTCCTCCGCGCGTCCGGGAGGAAGCCTCAAGGCGTCATGGGCTTCCTCGGGGATCTCAAGATAACGCATTGTCATTTCGAGCATCCGACGTGATCGACGTTGTTTCAAAGCTTAGCATGTCGGCCCGGCGGTACCGAACCCGTCTCTCTAGGTTTCGGGCACGGTTCGGCCCGGCAAGGCCGAATGTTTCCAGGTGCCGCGGCTTCAGCCGTGTCACCCGCTCGACAAATGCCCAGCGTCGCGTCCTACGCGGCTCTGGCAATGTCCGCTCCGCGCTGCATTGTCGCCGTCGTTGGTCGCAGCGCCGATGTCTCCTTTCGGTCTGCAGGAGTCACCCGATGCTCCTGGAAGCAGAAAAACGGGGTCTTGCGTCTTGCCCTCACGCTCACGGCGAGCTAAAGGGGGGCATGGCTCTCCCCTCTCAGAATCGAGTTTCCTGGCGCTCGATACCACATCACCTCGCGCGGCGACGGGCGGGAGGACAGCTATCGCGGTGAAGGCGATCGGGGAATGTTCCTGGGTCTGCTTAGCGATGTGTGCGAGCGCTTCAACTGGTGGGGACATGCCTACTGTCTGATGTAATTCCAGGGACAGTTATATAACTCCTGGACGTGGCGACTATTCGGCTATCCGCTCTTCTGCTGACCTAAATCCCCGAGACATCGGCGGCTGGAATGGGGTCGCAAGCCTTTACCGCCGCGAGCAGTCCCAAGGGTCGCAATCGGCCAATTCCGGCGTCACTGGCCTCTCGACCAGCATTGTCTGGTCAACCATCGAACCCGGCAAGCCGGACATCAAATTCCCGAGCGCTAGGATACGCACCTGTTCGATGATGGCGGCAACAGTGTCCGGCGTCAGTGCCGCCGCGGGCCAAAATCGCACGGCGTCGCCGTCATCGCTATCGGACTGGCGTTGCATAAGGGGCATCCGCCGCAGGAAGATAGAGTGCTGGCCCTTTCCGGCGAAGTTGCCCGGCCAATGAACGTCTGATTGCGTACTACAGCAACTGCAGGAATCGGCGCAATGAATCTGCCTCCCGTCTCCGAACGCGATATTGACGCCCGACTTATCCCGCATATCGAACCCGGCGAAACCCTGCTCTGGCAAGCGCAGCCCGAGATTCCCTCGATCAGCAATTGGTTGGGAATCCTGTTCAGCCTTGTCGGCATCCTCGCGGGCCTCGTGCTTCTGCTGGGGCTCGGACCGGTAGTCTATCCTCCGCTCGCGATGGCAAGCGGTTCAAGCATGATTCCGGGGCTCAGTGTCCTGGCATTTTCAGGCGTGTTCCTGTTCGCGGGATGGCAGGAACGCGACAGCGACTGGCGTTTTGGCATTACGGATCGACGTCTGCTGCTCGTGCGGGGCAACAAACTCATCCGCAGCGTCCTGCCCGGAGAACTCCGCCGGGTGCGGATCAAGGGCAACCTGGTGTACTGGCACCAGGAAGTTACCGCAGGCTCGGGGTCTGCGGCACGGAACCGACGCGACATCGGGTCGCGGCAGCGCGACCCCGAAGCGGTGAAGGCCGGGATCGAGGCGTGGCGCGAGGGCTTCTCGCAACGCGCGGCGGCGGTGGCGGCGGCATATACGTCAGCCACCCGGTTGCAGGATGCGGGCGACCAGGCCATCACACGAGTAGAGCATCCGCAGACGGGCCTGTCTATCGACGTACCGTCGGGCTGGCAGATCATGGTCAGCAATGACTATGACGGCCCGCTGCGCCTGTTTGGCTTGACGATTTTGTCGCGCATCATCCTCCCCAGGGAGGAAAGGGCCTACGGCGACGGCAAGCCGTGGACCACACTCAAGGTCCGCGGCGCGCCCGATGCCGGCCTGTATCTGGTTGTTCGCTCTACTCCGCTGACGCAGACGCTCGACGATGTGGTAAACGATCGCTGGAACAAGCAGCTAGGTCTGGAGTTCCTGGGCCAGACGCCAGACTTGAAAATCGGCCCATTCGAGGGCTTTTCCGTGCGACGCAAGGTGCCAGGCGGAGCGATGCTCACAGGCTTCGGCCGGGTGAATAGCCCGGTCGCCACGCGCATGGTCTGGCTCGGCAGAGGCGACACCAGCGTCGAACTGACTGGCATGGCCCGATTGGATCAGACGCAGGTGCAGGAGGCCATCAATGCGATGGTCGACTCGCTGTCATGCTAGCTGAACGGTAGTGCCGACAGCATGAGGGTGACGACACGACGTTGCGTGGCCGAACCCGCCGAGAGACCCGCAGCGGGCTATCGCCAGTCAACCCGACACTCTTAAAGCGAACAATCTTGCGTTTTTCCCGCACGCTCATGGTTTGCGCCTGATCGACGCCAGGCCCACAATGGTGCCGAAAGCAGCATTGTCGTTCGATTCCTTCGTCCCTTTGGAGGCCCCGGTTGCGCACCCGTTTGCCGATTCGCAGCTTCAAGTCGGCCTTTGTCCTGCTGTTCCTGATCCTGTTGGTGATCACGGTCGTCGGTGTCGCGTCGAATGCCTATCGGCGGACCGCGCAGTTGTCGCTGGATCTGTCGGTGGAGATCCTGGCCGAGGTCTCCCAGAAGATCGTCGACCGGGCGGTTGAGGTGTTTGGTGATGGCGACGACTACCTGATCATGGACCGCTTGGCCTTGGGGTCGGATGGTATCACCCGGGACCGCGAGGTCCTGTTCCGGCTGTTTTGGACCCAGCTCGGGCTGACGCCACGGCTGCAATCCCTGTTCGCGGCGGACCCGGCGGGCAGCCTGGTGCAAGTGCGCCGCCTGCCGCAGTTGGTGACGCGGCTGATCGACCGCTCGGCGGAGTCCCCCAGCGAGCAGCTGATCTACCGCAACGAGCGCTTCGAACCCATTGCCCACATCGCCGGTGGTGCAAGCTTCGATCCCCGCCAGAGTGATTGGTATCAGGGTGCCGTGGCTAAGGCCGGCGGTCCCTACTGGACCCATGTCTACCGCTTCGACACCGACGGCATGCCCGGTATCACCGCTGCCCGCGCGGCGCTCGATGGCGAAGGACGGGTCGGCGCGGTCCTTGCCGCGGACGTGACCCTGGCGAGCCTGTCGGAGTTGCTGTCCGACCAGCGGCTGGTTTCCGGCGCCGTGCCCTTGATCGTCGACGGCGATGGCCGGCTGGTGGCCTACCCCTATTCCCAGAGCTTGCGCGAAGGCACGCCGTCGATCCGGCTGCCCGAGGTGGCCGATCTGGACAGCGACTGGTTGGCGGACGCCTACCGCCACCACCGCGACGGCACTGCCCGGGTCGCCGGTAGCGGCACCCTGGCCTACACCCGCACCAGGACGGGTGGGGCCGATTACATCACCTATCGCCAGCCCTTCCCCGCCGACCTCGATACCGACTGGGAGCTCTACATCGTGGTGCCGGAGGCGTCGCTGCTGACCTCGGCGGACCGGCTGTTGAGCGAGTCCGCGGTCATCTCGTTGATCATGCTCGGGGCCGCCGGGTTCGCGGTTTGGGTTCTGGCACGGGGCCTGTTCCTACCCCTTGGGCAGTTGGAGCGTAATACGCGCCGGATTCGCGCCTTTCAGTTCGACGAGGTGGTCCCGGTGCAGTCGCGGTTCAAAGAGATCATGGGCCTGGACCAGGCGATCCGAGGCCTGCAGCGGGGCCTGCGCACCCTGGAACGGTTCGTCCCGGCCGATGTGGCCAGACAGCTCATTACGTCCGGCCAGGGCGCCCATCCCGTGGTCGAGGTCCGCGATCTCACATTCTTCTACACCGGCATCGGCCAGCTCACGGCGCTCTGCCGAACGCTGCCGCCAGAGCGCATCGCGGCGGTGCTCAGTGACGAGCTGGACCGGTTTACCCGGGTGATCCTGCGCCTGCGGGGCACCATCGACAACTATCGGGGGGAGAGCATCATGGCCTTCTGGGGCGCCCCGATACCGCTCGACGATGGCCCGGAGCGGGCTTGCCTCGCCGCGCTGACCTGCCTAAAGCTGGAGGGCGAGGTGCATGCCAACTGGGATGAACCGGACCTGCCGCCGCCGATCAACCTGTACGCGGTGCATCAGGGCCGCGCGGTGGTTGGCAATATCGGCTCTCGCCAACGCATGAGTTATACCGCCATCGGCGACCACGTCACCCTCGCGTCCGAGTTGCGGCGGCTGAATCGACGCTACGGCACGCGCATCATTGTCAGCGGCGATGTGCAGCAGGCGGTCGCCGATCGCTTCTGGTTTCGCCGCCTGGACCTGCTGCCGCCCTGGGACGCAGGCGGCGCCATGGCACTCTACGAGCTGATCGACGAGCGCAGCCGCCCGTTGGATGTTGCCCAAGCGGCCTTTGTCGAGCGCTACGAACGGGGCCTCAAGGCACTCATCGGCGAGCATTGGGACCTGGCCGAGCAGATCTTCGAGCAGCTCGCCGCGGAGTATCCGCTGGACCCATCGGTTGCGCTGATGCTCGGGCGCTGCGCCGCGCGAGAGCGTGGTTACTGCCAGCTGACGGACGGGCTGTCCGGGGCATCCGCCGTCGGCAACCGCCCTGCGGACAGTCTGTCAGCGGCTGCCCGGTCCGCCACGGACCGCGGCGAGGGCTGAGCCGATGGACCCGCGCGACGAAGACCGGTTGGACGAGGCCATCGCCCGCTTCGGCCGCCTGGTGCGCGCGATGGAGCAACGCCAGTCGCGTACCGAGTCGCGCCTGGCGGGGCTCTATCAGCTGACCTTCACCGCCTTCATCCTGGTCGTCGCGTCGATCGCGTTCCTGACCATCATCCTGTCGCAGCAGGTCCCCGAGGTCAGCGCCGCCATCTCCACCATGAACCGGCAGGTCGCCCGCGTCGCCGACGACATGGACCGCATGGAGCGCACCGTGCAGGGCATCGGCCGCGACATGGGCTCCCTGCCGGTCATCATGGCCGAGATGGACCGCATGCACGCCAGTGTCGGTTTCATGTCCGGCGACGTCGACGCGATGGCCGGCAGCATGACCGGAATGGACACCAGCGTCGCGGCCATGCAGATGAACCTGACGGATATGCGGCAATCATTCGAAGTGATGGAGTTCAACGTTGGCCGAATGGGCAGCGACGTCAATCAGATGTCCAAGCCAATGCGGATGTTCAACTGGATGAACCCGCTGCAATAAGGCGATTGCCGGAAACAAAGATACCGAATGGCGCAGGATTTTGGTTCGCCTTCAAGGAGCGGCAGCGGGTGCATAGTCGAACTATGTGCCCGCTGTCGCGACACCGAAGGCGGGCGAAAAGACAAACCAGGCGGTATGTTTGCTGACAGAAATCGCCTAACGCCCGACGCCGCGCCCCCCGGTGCAAAGGCCAACCGAGCAGAAACCCGACATGAGCGACCGTGACCGCATCGAACGCCTGAGCCAGGTCCTGTCCGACCTGGAGCAGGCGCTGTCCGAGGGCGAGGAGGCATCCGGCGAGCGTGCCCGCGGCGTGACCCTGTTGATCAGGGTCGTGGTCGTGCTCATCGCCGCACTCGCCCTGGCCAATCTCTACTTCATCAACGACCTGACCCAAGAGGTGCGCGTCGTCATCGCAGGCATGGACGCGATGACCGGCCACATCGACCGCATCGCCGCCCGCATGGACGCAATGGAACAATCCGTCGCCGCCATCGGCGGCGACGTCCACCTGATGCCCGTGTTCAGTGCCCAAATGCAGGAGATCGCCGGTCATGTCGAAGGGCTGGAAGACAGCGTCGCCGGCATGCAGCAAAGCGCCGACCATCTGAATGGTGGCATCGGCACGATGCACCTCAGCATCGCGGACATGGCCGCCCGCTTCCACGGCCTGAACCAAGCGGTCGGCCGCATGGGGGTCGACGTGAACCAGATGGCCAGGCCGGTGCCCTGATGCTGCCCCAGAGCACACGACATTAACGTCTTAGGCAACATGCGGGAGAAGGTAATCCAATTCAGCCGCGCTATTCAGGCACTGCCTCTGAGGCTAAGCCCCGGGCATCTGGACTGACTACGAAATCTGGCGATGCGCCTTTGCTTGGCAGCGCGTTAGACAGCAACGGTATGCCGCGCATAGAGCGCATCGATCTCCTGCTCGTAACGCTTCGACACCTCCTCCCGTTTCACCTTCAGGGTCGGCGTCAGTAGGCCATCGTCGACGGTCCAAGGCGTCAGCAGCAGCTGGACGCGGCGGACTTGGGCGTGGGCCGGAAAGCCGCGTAGCAGATGCGCAAGCCGCTTGATGACGACCCGCTTGACTTGCCGTGCTTCGAGTGTCGTTCGCGTCTGCTGGATCCAAGGAGAGCTCTTTCGCCAGCGACTTCCAAGCCCCCGGCTCGAGCACCAGGAGGGCGGTCACGAACGGCTTGCCCTCCCCAACGACCAGGGCCTGCTCGAACAGCGGATCGGCGGTAATCGTCTGCTCCAGGTCTCCGGCCGCAATCTTCTCTCCGGACGTCATGACCAAGATGTCTTTGATGCGCCCGCGGATGTAGACCCGCCCTTGACTGATCTCCGCGATATCCCCGGTATGCAGCCAGCCGTCTGGGTCGATCGCCTGCCGCGTGTCCTCCGGGCGCCTCCAATAGCCGAGCATCACGCCAGGACTGCGCGCAAGCAGCTCGCCGTTGGCGGCAAGGCGCACCTCGGCGCCTGGAATGGGCAGGCCCGCCGAGCCAGGCACATTGTCCTCCATGCGGTTACCAGCGATCGTCGGCGATGCCTCCGTCAGGCCGTAGCCTTCCAGCAGGTTGAGTCCGAGTCCGACGAAGCAGCGTGCCACCGGCTCCGACAGCGGGGCCGCACCGCTGATCGCGATCCGCAGGCGTCCACCCAGCCGGGCCATCACCTTGTCCGCAACCAGAGGCCGCAATAGCCGCCACAGCGTCCGATCGGCGAATCCGATCTCCGCGCCGCGTCCCTGCCCGGCGAGGAAGCGACGCCAGCCGATGGCGATGGCTGTTCGGAACAGCGCCCGGGCGAGCCAACCCTCTTGAGCGAGCTTGGCCTGAATGCGGGCATAGGCCTGTTCATAGACACGCGGCACCGAGATCAAGGCCGTCGGCCGGACTGTCATGAGGTCTTCGGCCAGCGTCTGCAGCGAGCGGGCGTAGGCGACACAGCTTCCCGCCATCATCGGGAGGTAGTAGCCAAGGGTTCGCTCGAAGGCATGGGACAGCGGTAGGAAGGAGAGCAGCGTGTCGTCGTGGTAGGTTGGCACCATCTCAAGCTGAGACTCCGCATTCCAAAGGATGTTGCGATGAGACAGCATCACCCCCTTGGGTCTGCCGGTCGTGCCGGACGTATAGACCAGGGTCGCCAGATCGTTCGGATCCGAGGCGTGACTGGCGGGCACCGCCGACTCGCGACTCAGCCAATCCGCCGCCCAAACAACGGCCGGAGGTGCTTCGAAACGCTCGTCCGCGCGCGCGGCATCGTCCAGGCAAATGACCTGTCGCAGTTCAGGAAAGGCTGTCCGCCAAGCCGCCAACTTGCGCCACTGATTCAGGTTGCCGACTAACAGCAGCTGACTCCCGGAATCGGCCAGGATGTGGGCAACGTTGCCTGGATTGTCATTGGGATACAGCGGCACCACGACGAAACCGAGCGCGAGAGCCGCCTGCTCGTAGCACACCCACTCGATGCAATTGCGTAGCTGCAGCGCTACGCGCGCACCGGGTGCCAGGGTCAGGCTGGCTAGCGCGCGCTGCCAGCAGCCGACCCGCTCCGACATCTGGCTCCAGGTCAGGCTCGACCACTGACCGGTTGTCTCATCGAATTGTCGGTAGGCGGTGAGATCCGGGGTGCGAGCGACCCGCTCGCGGAAGAGTCCCGGCAAGGTTCCGGCCGTCGCGGCCGGGATCAGGTCTGGTGTGTGATCTCGCAGCTTGTTCATGTCGGCCCCCGCTCATGAGCTCAGGGCGCCCAGTCACCTCGCGGTCTGAACTGTCGCAACATGACTCGCGTCTCTACCTAGAGTATCGACCAACCTCGATGCCGCCGCCACCATCCCTCACTGCAAAATCGCGCTTCGCCTCCTCGGTGACGTTGACGTCCTTGAGCCGACGCTGCATCGCAGTCTCTTTGCGCTGGCCTTTCTCGCAATGCACGACCTCCACCCCTCCGCGCTCGGCGAACGCCTGCACCGCCGCGGCAGATGCGCGCGTCATCGGCGCCACCAGGGTCGTCGGGCGGAATTGGGTTAGCTGCCTTCATGGCGACAGTGCTGTCCGGCATGGACAATGGCCGCAGAACAGGCAGGCTATGCTTATAGGGTTGCCAAAACGCGGAGACTTCGCACCTGACCGACTCAATGGCCGATTTGGGTATCGATAAGTTGCGCAAATGGCTTGAATTCCTGGTTGCGCGTTCCATGGCTGATCGGCTTCAACGTCGGCGGTACGGCCCTGTTGGTGGGTTTGTTCGCCTACACATCTCAGGGGCAGGACCTGCTGCGTATTGCCGCCGAGCGAGGCTTCGCATTGGGGATCTCAGCGCGGTCTGGAATCTGCTGTTCCTGGTCGGCAAAACGCTGCTGGTGTCGTTCTCGTTTTGGTACAGCTCGCGCCTGCTGCTTGGGCGCGACTATCCGAGCTATCCACTGGATCGGCGCTATGCGGCATTTGGCCGACGCTGGTGGCCGCGCTTCGTCGGTACTGCGGCACCGGCGGCGATCGGTTGGACATTCCTCGATATCACCTCCGCCGTGCACAGCAGCGAGATCCTGCTCGGCTGGTTGTATCTGAGCATGGCCGCTGCACTGCTGCTGTTCTACGTGCTGCGCCGTCGCCTGTTCGGCGTCGCCGCCGGCACGATGATCGAAGACCTCCGCAACGATGTCGACCCGGTGGACCGCAGACGTATTCGGATCATTATGGGAGCATCGTTCGCGCTGTTGTTGTTGTTCATGCTGTTCCCGGTCTTCGCTGCGCCAGCTGCTGGGTGCTCCGGCGATCGGAGCTCGGGTCGACCGGCATTGCCTGTTCGAGTACCGGCGATCATCACCTACCGGCCGATGTCGCGAGGCATGCCCGCGGCGACGCTCAGCGCCTTGCTGTTGGCCCTGGTCGCCGGGATCTGGAACGGTAATCACGCGGTGAGTGTCAGACCACGTTCGGTTGTCTCATCGGACCGTCCGGACCGGTGCAACGATTGGACGCCTGGCTCACCGATGGCGGCAACTCGATCGCCGAGCGAACACCGCTGCTGCTGGTCACGTTCGGACGGGGGCATCCGCGCCGCCTATTGGACCGCGTCGACCCTGGTATCTGGACCAGACATTGGGGGCGGCGTTCACGGACCGACTGTTCGTGGCCAGCCACGGTCTCGGGGGGCAGCCTCGGCGCAAGCGTCTATGTCAGCCTCAAGCGTGCACAGCTCGAGCGTGACGGCAGCGCGAGTCTTCTGGAGCCAGGCGTCGGTTCTGGGCCAGGATTTTCTGTCGCCGGTGGTTGCCGGCAGCTGTTTCCGGACCGCGCACAGCGCTGTTTCCCGATCTCGATCGGTCTTGCTGACCGGCAACGCATCCTCGAGCGCTCATGGGAAGTCGCGTTCGTCGACGATGCTGCCGCAGGGCATTTTCGCGGCCCATTCCAGGCCCTGTATGACGGCCCTGTTGGCCAGCGGTTGCCGAGCCTGTTGCTGAACACCACCTCGGTCGACAGCGGCCAGCGGGCGGTCGTATCGAATCTGACCGTCGGCGAGCTACCTCAGATCATCGATCTGCTTCAGCCCCGCTATCAGCTCGATGCCATCCGTACCAGCGCGGCGGCCGGGGCCAGCGCACGCTTCACCTATGTGAGCCCGGCCGGTAGCGTCCATGTCACGGACGGTGCCAAGCTTCGACTGGTCGATGGCGGCTACTTCGAGAACTCAGGCGCCGCGACGATGGGCGATCTCCTGGCCCTATTGACCGAGGGCGACCACCCGATCAAACCGATCTTGCTGTTGATCCGCAATGATCCGAACGCCCGGATCCTGCCGGCGCGGCAATGATAAGGCGCCGCAGCCAGCCGGCATCGATTTCAACGCCACCGTTAGCGAGGTGAGCGCCCCAATCGAGGCCCTGCTACAGACTCGCGACGCCCGCGGACGCCTAGCCGAGGTCAAGACCGCTCGCTTGGTCGAGGCCTTGGGCGGCGACGTGATCGAGGTGCCGCTAGCCGCGGTGCTGCGCTCTAAGTTGGATGCGGTCGGCCCAGACCAGGATGCTCGGCAAGCGCTGCGAGCGAGCTTTGTCGAGCGCGACGCCCTGATAACCCAGCAGCCCTAGCCCACCCGCGGTCCGCCGCTCGACGTTGCCGGACATCGACGCTTCGCCTACTCTGGCCGGCATCCCCGTTCTGAAGGGGGCATTGCGGAAACCAGGAGACTCTCGCCCATGCGCCTGTTCGACATCCTCGCCTTGCTGATCGGATTCTCCGCCATCTTCAGCTGGCTGAACGATCGGTACTTGAAGTTGCCGAGCGCCATCGGTCTGATGCTGTTCGCGATGGTCTTTTCCCTGGCCCTTCAGTTGCCGCTCCCGTTCGCGCCCGACCTGCAGGAGCAGGTCGCACGCATGCTCGGCAGCATCGATCTGACCGAGGCATTCCTGCACGGTATGCTCGGGTTCCTGCTGTTCGCCGGCGCCCTGCATGTGGACCTGCGGGAGCTTGCGCGGCAGAAATGGGCCATCATCACGCTCGCCACCGCAGGCACCTTCGGGGCCGCCTTGCTGATCAGCGTCGGCAGCTATCTGCTGTTCCTCGCCATCGGACTACCGGTTCCATTCGTCTACTGCCTGCTGTTCGGTGCACTGATCTCGCCCACCGACCCCGTTGCCGTGCTCGGCATCCTCAAGAGCGCGAAGGCCCCGAAGGCCCTGGAGATGAAGATTACCGGCGAGTCGCTGTTCAACGACGGCGTCGCGGTGGTGTTATTCATGGCGCTGCTGACGCTGGCCGTCGGCGACACCAGCCCGAGCATCCTGGACACGCTGATCCTGCTGCTGCAAGAGATCTTCGGCGGGGTGCTGTTCGGCTTGGTGATGGGGTGGATCGCGCTGCAGATGATCCGGCGCACCGACAATTATCAGGTCGAGATCATGGTGACCCTGGCGTTGGCGATGAGCGGCTATGCGATCGCCGCACACGCACACGTCTCCGCCCCCATCGCCATCGTCATCGCCGGCCTGTTGATCGGCAGCCATGGCCGCGCCACCGCCGTGCACGAGGCCACCCTGCATCGGCTGGACGACTTCTGGGAACTCGTGGACGAGGTGCTGAACGCGGTGCTGTTCGTACTGATCGGTCTGGAGGTATTGGTGATTCAGGTCACCGGCGACCTGATCCTGGCCGGGCTGATCGCGATCCCGCTGACGCTCGCCGCCCGCTGGATCAGCGTCGGCGTACCGATTCGCCTGATGCGTCGCTCGCGCACCTTCGAGCCGGGCGTCGTGCCGATCCTGACCTGGGGCGGACTGCGCGGCGGCATCTCGGTGGCCCTGGTCCTTTCGCTACCCAAGGGCGAGATCGGCGACATCCTGCTGACCGTCACCTATATCGTCGTCGTCTTCTCGGTGCTGGTGCAGGGGCTCACCATCGGGCCATTGGTCCGCGCGGTCGCGGCTCGCGCCAACCGCGACGCTGGCGGTACCGACAGTCGGACCGACGGCTGACGACCCGGCGACAGCCAAGGCGACGCGCGGGACACCATTTGAGTCATGCCCGACAATGACCTAACCCGAGCGCCAGTTCCAGACTTGAACAATTGCTTGTTTACCGGCGGATTCCTCCCATGCGTCCATTCAACGGCCTCGTGTTGATCCTGTGGGCACTCGCCGGCATCGGCTGTAGCTCCAGCGTGCCCCCGGCCATCCGCGGCGATGCCGCCGAAGGAGCGCTTAAGCCCGTCACGGTCGCGCAGGTCCAGCACGGACGCGGAGTCCTACAGCGGCCAGCGCGTGCGCTGGGGCGGCAGCATCATTGCGGTGCGCAACCTGCCGGACAACACGGAGGTCGAGGTCTTGTCCCGCCCGTTGGACAGCGATGGCGAACCACGCGCGGACGCCGACGGCGCCGGGCGGTTCATCGCGAGGGTAGCGGGCTTCGTCGACCCGGCCGAGTATGCGAAGGATCGGCTGCTGACCGTCGTCGGCCTGATCGATGGGGTCGAGACGCGCGATGTCGGCGAGTATCCGTACCGCTATCCGGTGATCGCGGTCAGCAGCCGCTACCTGTGGCCAGAGCTGGAGCCCGATCCGTACCCCTACGGTAATCCCTGGTACTACGGCGGCTATGGCTATGGCCCCTGGTATGGTCCAGGTTTCGGGCCTTGGTACGGACCCGGGTTCAGACCCTGGTACGGCCCCTGGTGATGCCCGCGGGAAACGGGCGATGCCGTTACCCGGCGACGCCCGCTCACGGGCTACAATCGGCATTAGACTGAACGCCCGGTCGACCAGATCCAAGCCACGCTGACCAAGCACCACGACACCATGCGCGCCCTCATCGTCTCAGGATTCTCGCTGCTGCTCCTGGCCGGATGCGCCAGCACCCCGGACAGGTGCCGCACGCCTATCGGCGAGCGCAGCCTGACGCCTGCCGTGGCCGCCGAACGCGACGACGCCATCGGCCAGGCCATCACCTGGGGCGGCACGCTGGTCGGCAGCCGAAATCTGCAAGACTCCACCGAGTTGGAAGTGCTGGCGTTTCCGCTGGACGGCTGCGGTCGACCGCGGACCGACGACGACCCGCTCGGCCGCTTTATCATCCGTCGTCCCGGTTATCTGGAGACCGCCGACCTCAGACCCGGCCGCGACATCACCGCCAGCGGGCGCATCATCGCCACCAGCGAGGGACGTATCGGCGACGCCGAGTACCGCTTCCCGGTGCTTGAGGATTCAAACCCCAAGGATCTGGGCCGAGCCCAGCGCCAGCGGCTATTCCAGCGTCCGCCCGTGGATCAGTATCGGCGTCGGCGGCGGGAGCGGCGTGGAGGCTGGAGCGGTGGCGGCGTCGGCGTGGTGTTCTGAGCCAACCACGCGCGCACCATTCACCGCATGTCCGCTCAGCCTTGACCGAGGCCGTAGACGTAGGCTGTCTTGGTCATGGAGTCCGCATCGAGCCAATCGCCGAGTTCGTCTTGCATGGCGATGAAGGCATCATAGGCTCGCCGGGCCATGGTCGCGGTGTAGTCTTCCTTCGGGTCTTCGTACTTGAAGCTGAATTCCGCCAGGATCGGTGCCTCGCCTTGCTCCTGTTCGTACCAAAGCGTCAGGCTGCACTCGGCGAACACCTGCGGGTCTTTGCGGATCTGGAAGGTCGTTCCCTTGACCACGCGCTCGTAGCCGGTGAAATCGCCGACCACGATCAGCGCCTCGTCCTTTGGAATCGCGTCGCTCGCGGCGGCGAGGCCTGGAAACAACTTGCAGACATCCTTCACCGTCTCCAGCGCACGTCGTCGTCGAGCACGATGGTGCTGGAGAAGCTGTAGAGCGACTGAAACCTCGGCTTTGATGTCCTCTTCGAACTTCATGTCGATCGAGAACTCTTCCGCGGGCTTCATGTCGCGGTCTTGGCTGATGAAGCGATCGGGGTGACGAAATTTGAGCGTCAGTTCGCGCTGGCCGTTCTCCAGATCGACCCGCTCCCGGACGACATAATCGCTGGCCCTAAGCCATCTGTCGGCGGTGTCGAAAAACCGAACCTTGCGACGCTTGCGCGTGATGTCGTCGATGCCACTGACGGCCACCGCGCTTGGCAAAACGATGCCGGCAAGTTCGCGCCAGAAGGCAGCGGCCGCCTCGTTGAGCGCGGCCTCGTCGCCGGCGAAGCGGGCGGCGCGCAGCATCAGTTTGTATTCGCGGGATGTTACGGTCTGCATCGTGTTGTTTACCCAATAAGTGTCGAGTTGCTAGCTGCTGGTGGCTACTAATGCTTCGCTGCGAAAATGCCGAGACCAGCCGCCGTCGTGGGAGCGATTTGCAATCGCGACCGCCGCGACGGGGATGGTCGCGACTGCAAGTCGCTCCCACAGCGCCGAGGGTCACCCCAACGGTCTCGGAACTTCCGCCGCGGTGCACTAGACATCGCTACTAATAGAGCCCGGCGCCGCGCCTGGGCCTTATCGGCATCGGCGTCAATCTTGCGTCGGTTGCGCCTCTACCTCCGGGAACACCTGCGCCCAGTCGGTCTTCATCGACACGAGCACCCAGCCTTTGGATGCGGCGTCGTCGAGCCCCTTGCTGAGCTTGCCGAAGTGGCTGTCGCGGTCATAGGCGTATTCGCGCGTCGGCGTCGTCGTGATGCAGGATCAGCCCGAGTCGGCGGCCCGCTCCGGCCGTGGTCCATTCCAGCATCTGATAGTCGCCGTCGGAGTTGCCGAAGGCGAGGATGGGCCGGCGGCCGATGTGATCCTGAATGCCGACCGGCTTGCCGGCCTTGTCGTCGATAAAGGCGATCTCGGGCTTGCGCACCAGCGCCGGCTCGCCGTCTTGAACGACGTACTCCTGGGCAATGCGGGAGCCGACCACCTGCTCGGGCGGGATGCCGTAGACGCCCTCGGTCCATGGCCGCATGAAGGCGACGCCGCCGCCGGAGACGATGAAGGTCTTGAAGCCGTTCTCGCGCAGATAGGTCAGCAGCTCCAGCATGGGCTGATAGACCAGCTCGGTATAGCGGCGTTCGAAGCGCGGATGACGCGCCTGCGCGATCCAATCGCTCGCGATTTGCTCGAACTCGACGCTGGTCATGCCGGCATGGGTGGCCATCAGTAATTGCATCAGGCCTTCGAGGCCAGCGTCGCCGAGGGTTGCCATGTCACCCTCAAGCGCGGCCTTGAAGGGTTGCTCCTGCTGCCATTGCGGATGCTCCGGCGCCATTGCCTTTAGGCGGTCGAGCACGAAGGCAAGTTGCACATACATGGGTTGCTCGATCCAAAGCGTACCGTCGTTGTCGAACACGGCGATGCGTTCGGCCGGCGGCACGTAGTCGGGTCCAGCCTCGGTGGTCACCGCGGTGACGAAGTCGGTGATGGCCTGTCGCGTCGGGCCGTCGTTCCAGGACGGCAGTGGATCGGCGACGGCGGACAGCGAAACGGTCAAGAGCAGCGCGAAGAGGATGCGCATCGGAAACCTCGAAATCGATGGATTGAGCAGAGTCCGCGCCGACTAAGCCTGCCTTGGGTGGGCTGGCATAGGCTTGGATGCGTGCGAGCGGCTGACGTCTGCGAGGCAGCAAAATAACGAGCCTGGAAACGGCTAGCGACGACTCGATCGTCGAGTCTCGGATGGTCGGCGCCGCGAACGCTGCGCGGCGCCGACCATACTTCAGGCTAGCGACAGAGACTCAGCCGCCGTTCGGGGTCAGCTTCTCCATGACCTGATCCAGACTGAAGCTGGCGGCCTTTTGGCGCGGCGGGAACTCCTGGAAGGTCTGCAGGAACTGGCCGACATAGGCCTGCGCCGGCACCAACAGGTAAGCGCGGTCGAGCAGCCAATCGTAGTAGGTGTTGGACGTGATCTCGGCACGCTCGTAGGGATCGCGGCGCAGATTCTCGATCAGCGGCACGCGCAGCGGGATGAAGGGCTCCATCCAGACCCGGAAGGTACCCGTGGCCTTTTGCTCCATGAAGATGAGCTTCCAGTCGTCGTAACGCAGCGCGGTCAGGTCGCCGTCGTCGGAGAAGTAGAAGATCTCGTGGCGCGGGCTCTCGTCGGTCTCGCCGGTCAGCAGCGGCAGGATGTTATAGCCGTCCAGGTGGACCTTGTAGTCGCGGTTGAGGGCGGTGACGTTGATGCCCTGCGTCAGACGTTCCTTGATGTCCGGATCACCGGCGGCAGCGACGAAGGTCGGGAACCAGTCCATGTGATGCACGATCTCGTTGGTCCAGGTCCCGGCCGGGATCTTGCCGGGCCAGCGCACCATTGCCGGCACGCGCCAGCCGCCCTCCCAGTTGGTGTTCTTCTCACCGCGGAACGGCGTCGAAGCGGCGTCCGGCCAGGTGTTGTAGTGCGGGCCGTTGTCGGTGGAATAGAAGACGATGGTGTTGTCGGCGATGCCGAGTTCATCGAGCTTGTCGAGGAACTTGCCGATGTCGGCATCGTGCTCGACCATGCCGCATGAGTAGGTGTCGGCGTTCGGGTACTGCGTCTTGCAGGTTGCCATGTTCTCGTCGCTGACGTGGGTGCGGAAGTGCATCCGCGTACCACTCCACCAGACGAACCAGGGCTTGCCGGCCTTGGTGTTGTCCTCGATAAAGCGGAGGGCGGCGTCCGAGGTCTCGTCGTCGACGGTCTCCATGCGCTTCTTGGTCAGCGGGCCGGTGTCCTCGATCTTCTGCGTCCCGTCGGGCAGCGCCCAGGAGTGGATCACGCCGCGGGGACCGTATTGCTCCCCGAAGGTCTTGCCGTTGGCCAGCACCATGTCGCCGGGGTAGTCCTCGTTCTCTGGCTCTTCTTCGGCGTTCAGGTGGTAGAGGTTGCCGAAGAACTCGTCGAAGCCGTGGTTGGTGGGCAGGTGCTCATCGCGGTCGCCCAGGTGGTTCTTGCCGAACTGGCCGGTGGCGTAGCCGAGGGCCTTGAGCGGCACGGCGATGGTCGGGTCTTCGACGCGCAGGCCGAGCTCGGCACCGGGCAGCCCGACCTTGGACAGGCCGGTGCGGAAGACGCTCTGACCGGTGATGAACGACGAGCGCCCGGCGGTGCAGGACTGCTCGCCGTAGTAATCGGTGAAGGTCATGCCCTCGTTGGCGATGCGGTCGATGTTGGGCGTCTCGTAGCCCATCATGCCGTGGGTGTAGGTGCTGATGTTGGACTGGCCGATGTCGTCGCCCCAGACGACCAGGATGTTGGGCTTCTCGGCGGCTGGCTGGTTCCGCGGCCGGAGTCGCAGCTGCAGTCGTCTCAGGCGCCGGTTGCGCAGCCGCGGCCGGGGCCGCGGTTTGCGCCTGTAGCGGCGCGGCCAGCAGCGCGGCCAGCAGCATTGGCGCCGCGGTCAGGGTTGGCAGTGTCAGTCTTGTTATCACGTAGTGTCCTCTTTATGGTGGTTGAAACAACGGGCGTGCTGCCCTGAGCACCGGTGATCCCGAACGGAGGGCATTGCCCGATTCGCAGATCCCGGCAGGCGCTCGTAGCTATCGTTCCGACATTTCTTGCGGCCGGCTATGAGAACACAAAAGCGCGTCAAACGACATCGGCCAAACCCTGACGCGATCAATCGCTCAGAAAAGGCGTCACCCCAATCGTCGAACAGCAGACTACATTGCGTCGCGATGTTCGCGGCGGCACAGTTGCGAGCACCAGACGCCTGATCCGCCCGGGATGATGCGACGCGCAGTCGATGGCGATGAGACCACCCATGGAGTGCCCGAGCAGATCGAAGCGGTCAATGCCGAGATGATCCGCCAGCGCGATACAGTCCTCCCCCATCTGATGAATGCTACTGACAGCGTCCTGCGGTGACGTACGCCCGCAACCGCGGTTGTCGAACACCGACTCAAACCACCAGCCGCGGGTCGACGTCGGTGCGGGACAACTCGCGCAGGATCTGCTGAATGATCTCGCGGGCACGTTCCTCGTGCTGTGTGTGTTTGCCGGCACTGGCCGCGGAGAAGAATTTGGCCAGGGACTTGTGATCTTCCGACGACAGGGCCTCGGTGAATCCGCGCTTCTTCTTGATGGCCTTGTCCGGCACGCGATCGGCGGCCTGCTCGTCGGCTGCCTTGCGGCCGTGTGACCAGTTCATGGCCTGAGCGCAGTAGAGAATGACGCGGTCGAGCAGCACGAACGGGAAACGCGGGTTACTCACTGGCCCCATCGTAAATCGCTCCACGCCGAGCGTGCGCTGAATGTCGACCTTGGCCAGCGCGGCGCCCCCCAGTACCCCCAGCGTGCCGCCGACGACGCCGCCGATCAGCGCGCCGAGGCCGAACGAGAGCCCGCCGACGCCGAGGTCGATGGCGCCGCCGGTGGCGGCCCCGGCGGCGGCGCCGGTCAGCGCCAACTTGCGCTGGGTCAGACCCAGGGCCCGCTCCACCTCGTCCGAGAACAGGTCCTGACTCAACAGTGAGTCCGGCGGTAGGTCCCAGACATTGTGGCGAAAGTGGCCGCGGATCTCCTGCCTGGCATCCCCTTCCAGTTTGCGCAGGCCGTCCTGAAAGGCGCTGGAGAGCTTGACCTGGATGGCCTCGCGTTCGTCGTCGGAATCGAGATCGCCCACCTTGACGACGCGGGTCACCTTGTAGGCGAGCGCCTCGCGCATCAGCTCGACGATGGTGTCGACAGACTGCTCGATGCGCCGTTCCCAGTCGCCCTCGAAGGCGCGAATGGTCTGATCGAGCATCGGTTCCCAGCGCTGATCGATGGTCTTCAACGCGCTCAGCAGCGCGATGCGCTCGGCATAGGTGGCGCGGTGGGCATTGAACTCGCGCACCGCGTTGAAGGACTTGTTCAAGGCGTCCTGCCACGCCGGCATGTGCTTGTCGACGGTGCTCAGGTTGTTCAGGATGGCCATGCGTGGGCGCCCGGTCAGGCGCAGCAGTTCCATCTCGGTGCGGTCCTTCTCCTTGATGCGCTTGGAGCCGTCCACCACCAGGATGATGCCGGCCCCTTCCGCGACCGGGCGCAGCAGCGCGCAGTCGTGACTGAACAAGGGATCGTCGGCGTGTGCCGCGAGGAAGGCACCGGCCAGGTCGCGTTCGTCGGCGTGGGCCTGAAACCACTCCAGGATGTCGCTGGGATTCTGGAAGCCCGGCGTGTCGATGAAGGCCATGATCGTGCGGCCGTCGATGATCACCGGGTATTCGTCGGAGGTGGTGGTGGTGCCCGCGCGCTTGTCGATATCGATGCGGTCGTTCTCGGTGAGGGTCGCGACCACCGACGACTTGCCGGCGTTGGGATGGCCCATGATGGCCAATACCGGGATCTGTTTGTCCTTTTGCGGCGCCATCACTCTGTCTCCTCGGCGGGACCCGCCAACATCTCAAGGCGCAGATAGGGGTCGCCCATCTGCTCGATCTTGCGCCGCCAATCGGTGAACTCGAACTCGGACAGGGTCGGCAACGGGTCGTCGCCCTCGGGATCGCCGACCAAGGTCAACAGGATCTGCGCTTGATCACCGGCCGCGGCACGCACCGAACGCAAGAAACGCAGGCTCTCGGTGATGGGTGGCTGCGAGCCGTCTTCAAGCAATGCGACGCGCGCCGGCGGCGCCTGCCAGCGCGCATTCTCGATCAGCGCCAGGGCCTGCTTGGCCATTGCGCTGCCGCCGCCGAAGGTCGCGGAGGCCGCCACCCGCCAGCCCGAGACCTGCCGCAGCATCTGTTGCAGGCGACCGTGGTCGGCCTCTTCAAGCACGTCGGCCACATCGACATGGATCAGCAAGACACAAGCGTCTGCCGCGATCTCCGCCCCTTTCGCTGACCGCGCCGCCGTTGACGGACCGGGCGTGGGAGTCGGCTCCGGTGTTGGGGCTGGTTGCGGCTCGGGCTTAGGCTCAGGCTCGGACTTCGGCTTAGGTTCCGGTTCAGGTTTCGGCTTCGGCTTTTGGCTTCGGCTTCTGGCTTCGGCTCTGGCTTCGGCTTCTGGCTTCGGCTTCTGGCTTCGGCTTCTGGCTTCGGCTCTGGCGTTGGCTTCGGTTCCGGCTTCGGCTCTGGCTTCGGCTTTGGCTCCGGCTTCGGTTCCAGCTTCGGCTTCGGTTCCGCTCGGCTTGGCTCTGGCTTCGGTTGCCGACTCGGTCTCGAGGTCTCCTGCCGAGGTTCAGGTCGTGGCGCGGCTCGGGCCGCGGTCAGCGGCTTCAACGGCGCCGGAATCGGCATCTCCGGGCCGGCACCGCTGCCGCCGCCGGTCTCCAGGCTGGGTGTGATCATGCGCGCATAGAGCGCCTGGGTACGCTGGTGCGTAAACGGCAGTGCGGCCAGCGTGCGGCGCTGTTTCAACACGGACGTTGCCAGCAGCACCAGTCGCGGCAACAGGCCGTAGGTGAATACCGACAGCACGAGGAACCAGCGCCAGGAGCGCAGGTGTTCGGCACTCAAGAGGAACAGCGGGTCCTTGAGATTGATGCGGGTACCGGCCACCTGCTCCAGCGTCGGCACGCCGACGCCCTCGCCAAACAGCCAACTCCAGGGCAGCGCAATGAAATGGGCGATACCGTGGATTGTGCTCGGCCCCACATTCAGCGCCGAGCCCCAGCCGAAGGCCAGATCCGTGAATCCCTCCAGGGCGATGGTGATGACGATGACACCAAGGTTGAAACCGATGCCAAACAGTTGCGCCGGGATCAGGATCGGCAGGTAGGTCGCCGGGCCGTACAGCGCGTAGTGGGACTCGAGCAGCCCTTGCCTCGTCTTCGCGCGCTCCCGGACATCCGGTGGCACGTGGGCCAGACGTTGGCGCTGTACCCAGCGCGCCGCGCGCGAGAACAGCGGTTTGATCAACTGCCCGATCAGCGACACGTCCTGCACCGCGGCACGCATCGCGGCCGTTCGCCGGCTATACCAAAGGCCGACGGTCACGCCGACGAGCAAGATCTGCACCAGCACCAGGACGAAGATGTACCAGGAGACGTTGACCGGGTGCTGACCGTCGTAGTTCAGCAGCGCGGACGCAACGCCGATGCCGAGCACGAAGCCAAGCACCGTGAGCCCGATCGACACCAGCCGCTGACCACGGGCGTAGACCGCGCCCGGCAGCAGCGGCCGCAGGGTTGGGTCCTCGACTCGGCGCCGGGCCGTGAGCCAGCGGCGCAGCGCCTTACTCCGATGCTCGGGCGTATGCTCGGCGGCAGCAGTGGTGGCTCGCTGGATCTGTTCCAAGTAAAGATGGCGGTCGCGCTCCGCCAGGCGTTTGCGCTCCGCCGGCGATTGCCGAGACAGGCGCTCGTCCTCGTCGACGTAGTAATCGAAATCGATCAGGTCCGAGACCGACCAGCGGTCGGTATCGGATTCCTGCTGTTCGTCTCTGCGCCCTTGGCGGTGGGTAAGCGGGTCCATCTAGAGGCTATTTGTTCGGGCTTCTTGGTGCTGCTATCAGGTGCGACTGTCGGCGTGTGCCTTTGTCACGGACGAAAGTGGGTGTCGAGCGTCCGCCGCGGCGCCGGCTTGTGCAGCGCGCCGCGAGCGGCGGTCGACGCCCATCGCGTCCAATCGCCATTGGATCAGCGGCCAAGTTATACCGGTGGCGACTCGGCAAGCAAGCACGGGATGCGCATGCGGCAGGATTCACGCGGGTGTTAGGACCCACGATGCTCGCACACAGCATCGCTGAATACCTGCAAAGCCCGCGAAGTTGCAATGAGCTAGCGCAACGTAGGGCTTTGTCGGACAGCCACCGTTGCGGCAGCCAGCGACAGGCCTTAAGCTCGCGCGCGGCGGGCAGGGCCGAGCGAGGCAGTTGACTGTCGGCCCGCTTTGCACCGTTAGACGTTTCACTCCATCCAAGTTGACAGGGAACTATCTCAATGCCCATTTTTACACGATCCATCGCCGAACTCATCGGCACCTTCTGGTTGGTACTCGGCGGTTGCGGCGCCGCCGTCTTCGCCGCCGGCGTGCCTGACGTCGGCATCGGCTACCTCGGCGTCGCCTTTGCCTTCGGCCTCACCGTGCTGACCATGGCCTATGCGATCGGCCACATCTCCGGCTGCCACCTGAACCCGGCCGTCTCGGTGGGTCTGGCAGTGGGTGGCCGCTTCAGTTGGGCCGATGTGCCGATGTATGTCATCGCACAGACCCTCGGCGCCATCGCCGCCGCCTTCCTGATTCTGTACGTCGCGGGCGACATGGGTCTGTACAAGGAAGGCCAGGCCACGTTCAGCTTGGCCGCCAACAGCCTGGCGGTGAACGGCTACGGGGAGTTGTCGCCCCAGGGCTACGGCATGATCGCAGGTCTAGTGACCGAAGTGGTCATGACCTTTATGTTCTTGTTCATCATCCTCGGCGTCACCGACAAGCGCGGCTTCGCGGTGGCCGGCGGTCTGGCCATCGGCCTGGCGCTGACGCTGATCCACCTGATCTCGATCCCGGTCACCAACACCTCGGTGAACCCGGCACGCAGCACCGGCCCGGCACTGGCGCTGGCCCTGTCCGGCGAGGGCAAGGCGCTGGCGCAGCTGTGGCTGTTCTGGGTTGCACCGATCGCTGGCGCCGTGCTCGCTGGCGTCGTCTACAAGCTGTTTGAGGTCGCCGACGAGCCGCAGGAGATCGAGAAGATGGGCGGAGCAGTCGCGTAACGCTGCCGCTGCGGACGGCGCCGGTTGGAACACAACCGGCGCCCTGAAGGGAGACGTGTTCAGAAATCGCAATGATTCAGAAATCCCAATACATCGCGCTCTTGTCCAGTTTGTAGGACCAGGGCAAGCCCGCGTTCTTCCAACCATTCACGACGCGCTCCCCCTTGCGCGGTCCGGACTTGGCCTTATCCCCCTCAAAGCCGTCCGTGACCACATAGACCTTGGAGTAACCGGCCAGACTCAGGATATTGGCCGCTTTGGCGCTGCGGCTGCCTGAGCGGCAGATCAGGTAGATCGGCGCTCCTTTATCCATGCCGCGTTGCTCCACCAACGCATTGAAGCTGGTCGTAAACTCGCTGTTGGGTCGCAGTTTGAAGTCTGCTTCTTGTCGTCCCATTCGTCGAAGGAGCCGACGGTCATGTACGGGATGTTGGCATCTGCCATTTCGGGCATGCCCAGGAAGTTGACCTCCGCGCGGGTGCGCACATCGATGAACAGCGCCTTATCCCCAAGTTTCTGCAACTGGTCATGGGCTTCGACCGGGCTGACATAGAGACCCTGAGGCGTCTTGTTCTTTTTCGGTACGCCATCGCTGCCGAGCCAGTCGGCGATGATGCGCAGATCCTGCGCTGATGGTGGCGGGTAGCAACCCTCCTCTTGAACCTGACCGATGCAGAACTGGTCGTGCATGAACACGGTCTTGTCGGAGGCATGCTCGCCGTCGAAGATGCTGCTGGCATGCCGATACAGATAGTCGGAGGATTTCCCGCGCAGGATCGGCACGTACTTGGATTCCGGGTGGATGCCGTCGGCACCGTGACAGTTGGTACAGCCGTGACGCTCGAACAGTTCCTGTCCGGGGTCCGGCGCCGCATCGCCGGCAGGAGCGTCGGCGGCAGCAGCCGCGTTGGTGGCCAGGGTGAAAAGGACGACGGGGATGCAAAGCGCAAGTTGGAACCGCATCGGTATGCTACTCCAGTGTTGGCTTGGTGAATAACGAACGGGGCTGCTGATGTCGGTGCCATCGGCAGCCGCCTGCGGCCCGTCTGGGTAAGCCCGATTTATCCGGTCCTGGGGACGGGCGACTGCAGTCGCCCGTGTGCCTGTTCACGGCGGACTGAAGTCCGCCTCCCCAGGTGCCGACTGAAGTCGGCGTACCCAGCGGCGCGGTAGCAGAAACTACGACGGGCGCCGGCAGAGCATGGGGGTCTGTCGGCAATCGTGCGGGCTAAACGCCTCTATTTGATGGTCGTCTCTAGCGCCGCGGATTGCTGCTGGTCGTCGGTCCAACTGACCCGGACGGTATCGCCCACCGCGCCGTTGCGGATGTCGAAGGACAGGTAGGGGTTGGCGGAAATGCCCCAGCCCCACTCCAGGCTCATGACCGCGGTCCCGTTGTGCTCGCACATCACCTCTTGGATGAAGTGTCGCGGGATCACTTCCCCGGTGCCCGGGTGCTTGCGGCTACCGGTCTCCATCGGGTGATTGATCAGGACCCTGACGGAGATGATGCCGTCTTTCAGTTTGGCTCGGATTTTGCCGTTGTCGCTGTTCATGATGCTCCGACTGCAATACCGGAAAGGACAAGTGAATCAGGCGCTTCGTCTTGTTGAGATAGCGACCCGCCAAGAGCGTCGCCCGAAAGCGTAGTAGGGCGACTACACCCTGCGACCGAGACGACCACTAGCTCCGAACCACTAGCCTCCGCAACCACCAGCGGTGACTTTGACGGCTTGGGTTTGCCGGTAAAGCTTTCCACCAGACTCTACCAGGGCGATCAGGTTGGAACTTTCGCCGAGCTTCACGCGTATCGCCAGCCGCGGCTCCACCCCAGCGGTGAAATGGCGCGCGCCAACAGCGGCGACGGATTGCCGTCCGACAGCAGTGTCAGCGTGCTGGGCTCCGGCAGCGCGATGACCACCTCGACTGGCACGACCCGGCCGTTTTCGGCGATATCCGGTGTTGTGATGAGATTTGGTCAGTCTCTTCGACCACGACCTCACCGAACAGAAGGGCCTCGGCGGCCTGCCAGATCCGTTGCCTGAAAGGCTTCGCCGGACCAGGCGGCCCGCGACACCTTAGGCAAGATACCGGCGGCCCAGAGCGCCGCCAAGGTTGTGGCCGAAACGACCGATGTCAGCGCTTGCCGACGTTGCATCGTCGTCTCCTTCAGGGTTGACCTAAATGGAACATGATTGGCAATGTTAACAATCGCTTGGGCGCTTTTCAACCGCGTCACGAGCCTGCGGATCAACAGCCGTCGTCTTCCACCTCGGCCTCGCCGGTCGTTTTGGTCTCGCTTCACGGCGCCTGCCTCGTCGGTCTTCTTGGTCCGAATAAACATCATGTACTCGATGCGGTCGAAACTGCTCGCGCAGGGCGACGATCGATATCGGTGTCCCTCAGCCCGTCGTAGATGTAGATGCGACCACTTTGCTCTTGGGCCAATTCGGACGGGGTCGGCTCAAGCAGTCGGCGCAGTTCGATCTGCGACACATCGGCCGCTTGCCCGACGGCAGGAACGAGCGCAAGTAGGACGAACAGCGACGCGATCAGCGCACGCTTGGGTGCTGTTGAATGCTTGTTCATGGCGATTGACTCGTCGGCTCCTGTGATTCTCGCGAATTGCGGACGACCTCGTCAGCGGCACCTGGACGCGATTGCGTCTGACCAAGACCCTGAGCGGCAACGCGGCACGCGCAACATGGTCGTCCGTTGATTCCCCGGCATCAGCCGGGGTATGCGCCATGGCCCATTTTTCTTGCAGCGCCCACGTTCGGGGCGACGACATCCTTCGCCGGGATGCTAATCGCGCGCCCGTCGACCGCCGAATGACGGGCGCGGTCGAAACGCGATTGATTCTCAGTATAGACAATCATCGCAACAAGGCCGCGAAACAGTTCATACCCCGAAAGTGACAAATGTCACGGAACAACACACTTCGGTACCATACGCCCAGGCACACGACGAGAGCACTGCACCATGGCCGACCAGCCCGACATCGACGCCGTCCGCGACTATTTGCTCGACCTCCAGGACCGCATCACCGACGCACTCGCCGCCGAGGACGGCGGCGACGGCTTCCGCGAGGATGCCTGGAGTCGCCCAGGTGGCGGCGGCGGACGCAGCCGGATCCTCGAGGGTGGCGCGGTGTTCGAGAAGGGCGGCATCAACTTCTCAGACGTGCAGGGCGACGCCATGCCGCCGAGCGCCAGCGCCAATCGCCCCGAACTGGCCGGCCGGAGTTTCCAGGCCATGGGGGTTTCGCTGGTCATGCACCCACGCAACCCGTTCGTGCCGACCTCGCACATGAACGTACGCTTCTTCATTGCCGAAAAGCCTGGTCACGCGCCCGTCTGGTGGTTTGGTGGCGGCTTCGACCTGACGCCCTACTACGGCAACGACGAGGACGTGATCCACTGGCACCAGACCGCGCGCGACGCCTGCAACGGCTTCGGCGACGGTACTGGCGGATATGCAGATACTGGCGACACCGGAGACGCCGCGGTGCACGCCCGCTTCAAGGCCTGGTGCGATCGCTATTTTTACCTCAAGCATCGCGACGAGCCCCGCGGCGTCGGCGGCCTGTTCTTCGACGATCTCAACGAGTGGGGGTTCGAGCGCAGCTTCGCGTTCATGCGCAGCGTCGCCGAGCACTATCTGCCCGGCTACCGGCCGATCGTCGCGCGGCGCAAGGGGCTGGCGTACGACGAGGCCGAGCGCGAATTCCAAAAGTACCGCCGCGGCCGCTACGTCGAGTTCAACCTCGTCTACGACCGCGGCACGCTGTTCGGGCTGCAATCGGGCGGGCGCACCGAATCCATCCTCATGTCGCTGCCACCGGAAGTCAGTTGGCGCTATGACTGGCGGCCGGAGCCCGACAGCCCGGAGGCCGAACTCTACGAGCGGTATCTGGTGCCGCGGGACTGGCTGGCGGACTAAGGCGATTTCTGTCAGATCCGCCTAAGCGACGAAAAACGTAGAGATTCAGCCGAGCATCCGCCGTTTCGGCCATCGACGACAGCCGCCGCCTCCGGCCTTATGCTGCACTGCAACAAAAAATTCCAGCCAACCCCTTGACAGGCGTTTCTTCGGCCATTATTGTGCACTGCAACAATTGCTGCACTGCAACAGAACTGGAGATTGAACAATGAACACGAAAGAAGTTGTCAACACCTACACCGACCTCACCAACAAGAGCGTTGAGCGCATCAACTCGCTGGGCGAACTGAACGTCAAGCTGGCAGAGACCGTCACCACCCGCCAGATGGACGTCATGAATCTGTTCATGGAGCAGGGTGTGCGCATGATGAGCCTGGCGACCGAGGCCAAGGGCTACAGCGACCTCTACAAGGGCCAGGTTGAAATGGCCAAGGAGATCAGCGAGCGCATGATGGCAGAGTCCAAGGCCAACATGAAGCTGGCCGGCGAGATCCGTGACGACTATCGCGGCTGGTTCGACAAGGCCATGGCCGACGTCAAGGACAGCAACACGGTGGTCCGTAACGCCGTCACCGCTTAATTCTCGGACATCACCCGAGAGCCGGCGCACAGGGAATCGTGCGCCTACCCGGAGCGGTAGGCTCGACAATCGGCATCGGCCGGCATTAAAACAGTGACGGCGGCGCCCCGGAGTACAGGCAGCCGGCGCACCGTCAACGACATCGGATCTCTCAATAGTAAGGTGAACCAGCCATGACCACCCCAGCACGAGTGGCACTGGTGACAGGCGGTATCGGCGGCATCGGAACGGCCATCTGCCAGCGCTTGGCCAAAGACGGCATGAAGGTCGTCGCGAATCATCACCCGTCGGAGCAGGAGGCAGCCTCCGCCTGGAAGCGGGAGCAGGCCGATGCGGGCTTTGAAATCGACACCATCGCGGCAGACGTGTCCTCCTTCGAGGACTGCGCGCAAATGGTCGCCACCATCAAGCAGAGCTATGGGCCCGTTGCGGTCCTCGTGAACTGCGCCGGCATCACCCGTGACAAGACGTTCAAAAAGATGGAAGAGGCGCAGTGGCGCGCCGTCATCGACGTCAATCTGAGCAGCGTGTTCAACGTCACCCGCAACATCTGGGACGATATGCTCGAGGCCGGCTTTGGCCGCATCGTCAACATCTCATCCGTCAACGGCCAGCGCGGCCAGTTTGGCCAAGCCAACTACGCTGCCGCCAAGGCCGGTATGCACGGCGTCACGATGAGCCTGGCCCAAGAAGGCGCAGCCAAGGGCATCACCGTTAACACGGTGTCGCCCGGATACGTCGAAACCGCAATGACCAAGGCCATGCGCGACGACGTTCGCGACGCCATCGTCGCCACCGTTCCGATGCGCCGCATGGCACAGCCGGAAGAGATCGCCAGCGCCATCGCCTTTCTGGTCGCGGAAGAGAACGGATACGTCACCGGCATCAATCTGCCCGTGAATGGCGGCCTATTCATTCATTGATCAGCCTCTCCGAGAGCGCATGATCTGACCCGATTCGTCGCGGGCCGCCCGGCAAGCCGGCCCGCGGCAACCCAGTGTCCTCCTCGTCTCTCTCACTATGAGACGTTTCCAGCCCGGCTCCCCGCCGGGCTTTTTTTGTGCCTACCGTTCCAACCTCGACGCTGGTCACCCCAAGCCGTCCCCCTCGTCTGCCGCGGAGGTTATACACTAGCGTCTCGGCAAGAACATCAGTTGGCCTGACCGGGAGTGATTCATGCATGCATCGTCAGTCGTCGCAATGAACCGCGCTCGCGCGCTCGCGCTCCTTATCGCGCTGCTCTGGCTCGCCGCCAGCGCCGTAGCCGAGGCAGCCGTTGACCAGATGTACGAGTGCGACCAGGATGGTACGGTGACGTTCTCGGACCAACCCTGCACGGGTCCGGAGCGCATCCGAGACGTGGAGTACGACCAGCCGAGCGGCAGCCAAACCCGCAATGCCGAGGCTGCGCTGCAAGACGAGGAAGCCGAATCTGGCGCCGTGGCGCAGGCAAGCGTGCTGGACACGGAAATACTGAAAACCGAACAACAGATCAGTCGTCTGCAGATCGAACGCACCACCCGGTTGGCGGAGATGCGAGAGCAGCGCCGCCTAGGCAGCGAGGACAGGGATCGAGCCGCCTGGTTGCAGCAGATGGATCAGAAAATGGAGTCCACCTACCAGGACTACAGTGCGCAGATCATCACGGCCACCGATCGACTGAACGAATTGAAGGCGCGCCGCGCGGCGCTCGGCGTCGGCGAACAGTCCGCTTGGACCGGAATAGCCAGGCGCTCAGCGCCCCGAGCGCAGCCACAGGGTGCGGCCGATCTTCAGCCCGACCAGCAGCACGGGCGTTGCGTGCAGGAACAAATCGAAGATATCGATGGGCCGTACCAGCGACCCCGCGAACAGCATCTGCAGCTTTTCCCACAGATGCGGCTCGGGCTGAGACGGCCAGGGGGCAATACCAAGCATCAGGGCCGGGATCAACAGGTAGATCAGTGGTAACTGGTCGAACAATCGTACTAGGCCCCGCATGGGTATGCTCCGATCCGCTATGGAAAATTTGTTCGCAATCCTGTTCCTGCTGCTGGTCGGTTGGCTCTGGCTGGATACGCTGCGCGCCCGGGAGATGGCGGTCGCGCTAGCGCGCCGAGCCTGCGAACGCTACGACGTGCAGTTTCTGGATCAAGCAGTGGCGTTACGCCGCCTCGGTCTGCGCTGGACGCGCGAAGGTGTGCGCGTGCGCAGACAATACCGGTTCGAATTCAGCGAGGAAGGCACCGGTCGGCGCTACGGTGATCTGGTCTTGCTTGGCCTGCGCCTAGAGCACTTGAGCCTAGACCTAGAGGCGCCGGGGAGCACTTCCGATGGCGAGGGCGGGGCGAGGGCGGGTCAGCGCCTATTTGATCACCCGCAGCGATGGACGTGCTGGCTTTTTATCGCCGCCACCGGTGCCATCGGTATCAGGACCGGACGTCGTGTCTTCGTCAGCGGCATCATCGGCCGCGGGTAACTCGTCCGGAAACAACATGCCATGGCCATTCTCGCGGGCATAGACGCCGAGAACAGCCTGGGGCGAGAGTTCGACGGCGAATGGCGAGCCGCCGAAGCGCGCCGAGAAGCGAATGCTGTCGTTACCCAGTTGCAACGCCTGTACAGCCTGGGGAGCCACATTGAGCACGATGCGCCCGTCGTCGACGAATGCCTTAGGCACGGCCGCGGACGGGTGCTCGGCATCCACCACCAGGTGGGGCGTCAGGCCGTTGTCGATGATCCACTCGTATAGGGCGCGGATCAGGTAGGGTCGGTTCGATGTCATCGGCACACCTCTTTGCAAGGCTGCTCGGTCGGGCAGTCCACGGGCGGTCAGGCGAGGTCCGCAACCATCTCCCGCTCGGCCTCGGTTAGGCCAAGCCGGAATGACGGCCACTCAAAAATACGGGTGGCGTACTGAGTGACGCTGATGGCGGACCCAGGCAACTCGACACCAAGCACCGGCAAACGCCACAGCAACGGCGCGATGCAGCAGTCGACCAACGAGAACTCGTCGCTCATGAAGAACTTGCTCGCACCGAACAGTGGCGCGGTCACGACTCAGGCTCTCCCGCAAGGCGGCGCGAGCGGTAGCGGCGTCGGCGTCACTGCCACGGATGATGTCGCGCATCAGGCTGTACCAGTCGCGATCGATCCGGTACATGAACATACGCGCATTGGCACGTGCCACCGGGTCCACCGGCAACAGCGGAGGATGCGGAAAACGTTCGTCCATGTACTCCATGATGATCTGCGACTCGTACAGGCGCAGATCGCGGTCGACCAGCGTCGGCACCGTGGCGTATGGGTTTGCGTCCGCCACCTCGTCCGGGAGGTTCTGCGCGTCGACATCAACGATATCAACGGAGATTTTCTTCTCGGCGAGTACCATTCGCACGCGGTGGCAGTAGGGACAAGTCGGATCGGAGAACAGGGTCATGTTAGATCGTCGGATGACAGCCACCGGAGTGGATTCCTCGGGAAAACCGCCGGACCGCCATCGGATGGCCGCGGGCGGGTCGGTGCGGGTGGAGAAGACGAGGAATTGAGCTAAGCCGACTCAGCGGCCGGCGCCGACACCCCGATTCAACTCTACCCAGCCTGAGTAGCATACACCGAATCGGCGTCGAGGCGGGAACGGGCGCATCCGTGCGCCTCTGGTTGGACGATCGCGCCCGGCGTCGCCGGGCCCGCGATCAGTGGACGTCCTTCCAGTATTCCTTCTTCAGGTAGTAGGTCAGGATGAACAGCAGACCGAGGAAGAGCAGCACATACAGCCCCAGGCTGCGACGCTCGAGCTTGTAGGGCTCGCCGACGTAGGTGAGGTAGTTGGTCAGGTCGCGCACCATGGTGTCGTATTCCTCGACCGTCAGCTCACCCGGCTCGACCAGCTCGACGCCGACGACGTGAGGGGCCGCGCCCTCTGCGGCGTGGCTCTCGGCATAGACCGGCGCCTGAATACCCTGAAGGTTGATCAACGCATGCGGCATGCCGACCTTGTCGAAGATCAGGTTGTTGACACCGTAGGGACGGGAGTCATCGACATAGTAGGACTTCAGATAGGTGTAGACCCAATCCGGACTGCGCCAGCGGGTGACCAACGTCAGGTCAGGGACCACTTTGCCGAACCATTTCAGACCGTCGTCCGGACTGCATGGCAACCGTCATCAGATCGCCGGGCTTGGCATCGCCGAAGATCAGGTTCTCGGTCAGCTCATCCTCCGGGATATCCAGATCCGCCGCCATGCGGTTGTAGCGCATGTACTGCAACGAGTGACAACCCATGCAGTAGTTGGCGAAGTACTTGGCGCCGCGCTGCAGCGAGGCCTTGTCTTTGAGGTCGATGTTCGCCTCCTGGAGCGCCGGGCCTTCGGCCGACGCGACCGCGGCCATCGGGGCAATCAGGAAAGCGAGCAGCAGCGACGCCGCAATGATGGCACTTCTCATGATGTCACCCTCTCAGGCACGGGCTTGGTCTTCTCCAGCTTCGTGTAGATCGGCATCAACAGGAAGAACGAGAAGTAGACGACGGTGAAGATCTGCGCCATCAGCGTGGCAAGATCGCTCGACGGGCTGCAGGCCCAGATAGGCCAGCACCACGAAAGACACCGCGAATGCGGCAAGGAAGCCTTTCGACAAGTTGCCCTTGTAGCGGATGGAACGCACGCCGCTGCGGTCGAGCCATGGCAACAGGAACATGATGGCGATGGCGCCAAACATGACCAGCACGCCCGGGAACTGCGAACCGCCGATGGGCGGCACCGCACGCAGCATCGCGTAGTAAGGCGTGAAGTACCAGACCGGCGCAATATGCGGCGGCGTCACCAACGGATCGGCCGGCTGGAAGTTCGGCGCCTCAAGGAAAAGACCGCCGAGGTCCGGCGCATAGAACACGACGGCAGAGAAGATGGCCAAGAACACCACCAGTCCGACCATGTCCTTGACCGTGTAGTACGGATGGAACGGGATGCCGTCGAGCGGCTTGCCGTTTTCGTCCTTTTTCGCCTTGATCTCGATACCGTCCGGGTTGGTGGAACCGACCCGGTGCAGCGCAACGATGTGCAGGAACACCAACGCCGCGAGGACAAACGGGATCAGGAAGTGGAAGGCGAAGAAGCGGTTCAGCGTCACGTCGGAGATGACGTAGTCGCCGCGCACCCAGACCGACAGGTCGGGGCCGATGCCCGGTACCGCCGCGAACAGGTTCACGATGACCTGAGCACCCCAGTACGACATCTGCCCCCAGGGCAGCAGATAGCCGAAGAAGGCGGTCGCCATCATCGCCAGGTAGATGATCACGCCGATGATCCACAGCAGTTCGCGCGGCTGCTTGTAGGAGCCCCACATCAGCCCGCGGAACATGTGCAGATAGACCAGAATGAAGAAGAACGAGGCGCCGGTGGAGTGCATGTACCGGATCAACCAGCCCCAGTTCACATCGCGCATGATGTACTCGACGGAGGCGAAGGCCTCGGTCGCGGACGGTTTGTAGGCCATCGCCAGCCAGATGCCGGTGACGATCTGCAGCACCAGCACCACCATGGCGAGAGAGCCGAAGAAGGACCAGAAGCCCATGTTCTTCGGCGCATAGTAATCTGCGAAGTGCTCGCTCCACACCCGCATGATCGGGAATCGCTTATCGACCCAACCGAGAGCCCCGGTTGGTGCCGGCTGCGCACTGTCAATGCTCATCAGGCCGCTCCTTCATCCTCACCGACGAGGATGGTGGTCTCGTTCAAATAAGTGTGCTTGGGGATCACCAAGTTGGTCGGCGCCGGAACGCCTTTGTAAACCCGCCCGGCCAGGTCGAACTTAGACCCGTGGCAGGGACAGAACCAACCGCCCTTCCATTCCGGGCCCAGATCGTCCGGAGCCACCTCCGGGCGATAGGTCGGCGAACACCCGAGATGGGTGCAGATGCCGATGGCAACGAAGTAGGCCGGATTGATCGACCGCGTTGGGTTCTGGCAGTACTCGGGCTGCTGAGGCACCAACGACTCCGGATCCGTCAGTTTCGGGTCCAGCGTCGGCAAGGACTCGAGCATGGTATCGGTCCGACTCACGACCCAAATCGGCTGCCCCCGCCATTTGACGCGCAACAGTGCGCCAGGTTCCAGCTTGCTCACGTCGGCCTGCACCGGGGCGCCGGCGGCACGTGCCTTGGCGCTCGGATTCATCGACGATATAAAGGGAACGGCGACGAATCCGGCGCCGATGGCCCCAACGACGCTGGTCGCGGCGACCAGGACGCGCCGGCGACCTTTATCCACACCATGTGTGTTCATTGTCTAGTCGACCCCCGCTAGGCTCGATGCACGACGTCTCGTCCGACGAGACGTTCGGGCAGTCTGAAAAGTGGAAAGTAAGAATATCGCGAAGCGCTTGAAATTCGATCGCCCATTGTCGGTGATTGCGGCCTTGCAGGTCAAGGTTGACGCGCCTTCCGTGGGGCTATGGCCGCATCCATATCGGGACTCGCCCGAATCTGGAAAGGACCCCCGGATTGGACGCGAAAGCGCTTCGCGCGGCGACGACAAATCGCAAAGACCCAGAAATCATAAGGAAAAGCTCTGAAGATCGGGCGGCTGGTGCTGCACGGGACAAGTTTCGATGGATTAGATTGGATTTTCGATGTCGATGAATCGATGGTCCAATCCAAAGTGTCGGGCGAGATGGGAACCCAATGCCTGCACCCCGTATCGCTCGGTGGCATGGTGTCCCGCCGCCAGATAATCGATGCCCAGTTCGTGCGCCTCGTGCCAGGTCTGCTCGGACACCTCGCCACTGATAAAGACATCGGCACCGAGCGCCCGCGCATCGGAGAGATACCGCTGCGCGGCGCCGGTACACCAGGCAAGATGCTGCACCGGGCGGTCGACGACGGCGATGTGCAAGGGTGAACGACCAAGACGGACCGCAACCTCGCGCGCCAGTTCCGCGGCCGGCCGCGGCGCTGCGAGCCGGCCACGCCAGAGCAGGCCGTCGGCACTGGCGGGCCTCGCATCCGGGATACCAAGCACGTCGGCCAGACAACGGTTGTTCCCCAGTTCCGGATGGACGTCGAGCGGCAGATGGTAGGCCAGCAGCGCGACACCCGCTCGCATCAAGGCACCGATACGCCGTCCCTTGATGCCCACCAAGCGCGGGTCTTCGCCCTTCCAGAAGTAGCCGTGATGGACCAGGATCGCGTCGGCGTCCGCCTCGATCGCCGCCTGCACCAGGGCCTGGCTGGCGGTGACGCCGCTGATCAGGCGTCGAACCGGCCGCTGGCCTGCCACCTGCAAGCCGTTAGGACAGTAGTCGCTGAAGCCGTCCGCGGACAGCAACTCGTTGCAGTAGAGGGCCAGCGTATCGGCGTCGGTCATGGATGCGGGTCCGATGTGTTGGAAAACGGCCTAGAGAGGCTTCGCCTTTGACCAATGAATCATGGTCGGCGCTGGTTAGCGGTGCCCTCTTATCCTTGTTGTTGTCGTTGTCGTTGTCGTGGTCGTGCTCGTTTTCGTGCTTCGAGTGGTCTGCAAGGTGCACATGAGACCGGTGATGTTAAGCGTTGAGGCGCCCTGAAGTCCCGTCGGTTGATGGAAGTTTCGATTACGACAACGAGACAACGAGAAACTCGACTCATCTGCCAACATTTGGCGCCCTGAAACAATCCAGTCAAAGGGGTAGCTCGGTCATGCACCTGTCGTAGCGGCATGATAGCTTAACTAGATGCATCGCTTGACCCAGTTTGCCGCCATCGGCCTGCCGAGTTTTGCCGCTGGCGTTGCGCTTGCCACGTCTGCCCTGCTGTGGGCCGGCCACGGCGTGCCATTTCCGGCGTCCCAGGCGGAAAACACCGACAATCGAACCGACGCGGTCGATGCCGCGCCTCGCTCCTACGCGGATGCGGTCAGCCGAGCTGCGCCAGCGGTGGCAACGATCTACGGCATCATCGATAGCAGCCCGGGCAGCTCCGCCAATCGCGGCAGCCGCCCGACCACGAAAGCACCAACAATCAGCCCCCCAGTCGTCCCACCAAACGTTCAGCGATGGGAGGGCGGGACAAGTCGACTACCGCCGGCACTGGAACATCGCCGCGGTCACGTCAGCCTCGGCTCCGGAGTGTTGGTCTCTAGCGATGGTCTGCTGCTGACCAACCGCCACGTCATCCTCGGCGCGGCGTCCATCCACGCCGAATTGGCCGATGGGCGCCTGCTCGACGTCGAGCTGCTGGGCGTCGATGCCGAGACCGATCTGGCGGTGCTGCAAGCAACGGCCCCGGACCTACCCACAATCGCCGTTGGCGATTCGGACGCGTTGCGCACCGGCGATGTGGTGCTGGCCATCGGCAACCCGTTCGGCCTCGGCCAGACCGTGAGCCTGGGCATCGTCAGCGCCACCGGCCGCGGCCAGCTGGGGCTGACCGGCATCGAGCACTTCATCCAGACCGATGCAGCGATCAATCCGGGCAACTCCGGCGGGCCACTGATCGACGTCGACGGGCGCCTGGTGGGCATCAACACCGCCATCCTGTCCGAAAGCGGCCTGTCCGCAGGGGTTGGCTTCGCGATCCCGGCGGACATGGCCATGCGCGTGGTGCAGGACATCGCCACCACCGGCAGCGTGGAGCGGGGCTGGCTCGGCATCGCGGGACGCAGCCTGACACCACAACTGGCCACGCGTTTCGGCCTGCGGGCGCCCTACGGCGTGCTCATCACCAGCGTCGGCGAGAACAGTCCAGCCGCCCGTGCCGGGCTCCGCGCCGGCGACGTCGTTACCAGCGCCAACGGCCACTTGCTGCGTTCTTCCTACGAACTACTCGACGCCGTCAGTCAGGCTGGCCCAGCCGCCGAGGTCAAGCTCCAGGTCTGGCGCGGCAGCGAACGCCTCGATAGGCTAGCAATCACCGCCGAGCGCCCGCCCGGCGGCATCAAGCCACGGATGGACGCCAACAGCCGAACCCGCCAGCCCCCAACGGCAACGCCCGCCTGCATTCCGTCGGGAAAGAGCCCCGGTCGCTGCTGAGGGCTCCAGCCAATCCGACTGAAAGAGGGCTAGGTGGTGTTGACATTTAACATCATATAATCCGCCCAACCTGCCAAAAAAGTTTCGCCGATGCCGCGCATGAACCTCATTGACGATCAATGGGATCGGATTGAGCACCTACTGCCAGGCAAGGCGGGTGACCGCAGGTGTACCGCAGCGGACAATCGTTTGTTCGTGGATGCCGTGCTGTGGATTGCGCGCTCAGGAGCACCTTGGCGCGATTTGCCGGAAGAGTTCGGGCGCTGGAACAGCGTGTATTAGCGGTTTGTCCGCTGGGAAAAACGCGGTGTGTGGCAACGGATCTTTACCGAGTTGGCCGGTGATTCTGATTTTGAGGAAGTTTTCATCGATAGCACGGTCATTCGCGCGCATCAGCACGCGGCTGGGGCCAGAAAAGAAGAAGGTGCGCCAGCGATCGGTCGCTCCCGTGGAGGGCTGACCACCAAGATCCATGCCTTGGTCGAAAGCCTCGGCAACCTCGCCCGCTGGCGCCTGACACCGGGGCAGGCAGCGGATGTCTGCGAAGCGGAAGCGTTGCTCGCCGGCATTCCCGCCCAAGCGGTTGCTGCGGACAAAGCGTACGACTCCGATGCCTTGATCGACACCATCACGGCCAGCGGCGCGCAGGCGGTAATTCCCCCGCGTGCCAATCGGAACGAGCCGCGCAGCTTCGATCGGCACATCTATAAGGGTCGCAACCTTGTCGAGCTTCTTCTGTCGCATCAAACACTTTCGTCGGATCGCAACCCGCTACGAGAAACTCGACAGACACTACGAGGCCTTCATCGCCATCACCGCCGTATCGATCTGGCTCGCTTAATGTCAACCCTACCTAGGGCCTAACCTCAGGCCGAGCGATAGAAACCGATGTCGGCAATGCACAGATCGGCGCGCATCGAGCGGCCGATGGCGACGACGCCGAGGCGCGACAGGCGGGTTAAGTCGAGCGCGGGCACCAGCCGATGGGGCTCGAACCCGGCGAAGGGCAGCCGCACCTCGCGCCATTGATCCGTGGCGAGAAAATCGGCCCGGTACGACTGCCACGGCATGGTGGTGGCGGAGGTTTTGAGATGCAGGTTGTAGATCTCGCCGTTGCCGCGCACCAACAGGCGCACGCCGGCGTAGTCGCTGGCATCGAGATAGCCGCCGGGGGACAGATCGATATTGACCTGCACGAATCCGCCGTTGTTGGCCAGACTCACGTCCCCTTGCATACAGAGCGCACGGCGTCCGTCGATCTCGCGCAGCGACATCGACGCGTTGGAGACACCGCCCATGACACGGTCTGTGACCAACCGCCACGGGGTACCGAGGCGCGAGTTGCCATCGGCGGAGGAAAAATCGTCGATCAGGCGATCGTGGTCGCTGCCATGGGCTATGTTCAATGTCATCAGCGTCAAGAGCACGGTTAGTCGCGCGGTTAGGAGTACGGGCATCCGTGCAGTCTGCCGGAAAGCGATCACGTTCGTCACAGCCCGCCGCCGGAATTGCATTTCGGGTACCTGACGCAACCTCGAATCATCTTAACTGAACTATTCCCCCACCGGAGATGAAACAATGTACGGCTTCTCAGTAAGCGTCAGCTCGGGCTTCGACGACACCATCGGGCGCGTCACCGAGGCATTGAAGACCGAGGGCTTCGGCGTACTCAGCGACATCGACGTCAGCGCCACGCTCAAGGCCAAGCTCGGCGTCGAACAACGCCCCTATCGCATTCTCGGCGCCTGCAACCCCCAGTTCGCCCACCAGGCGATCACGGCCGAACCGGACATCGGTTTGCTGCTGCCCTGCAACGTCGTCGTCCGCGAAGACGAGGACGGCGGCGTGCGCGTGCTGTTCATGGACGCGAGCGCGGTGTTGGCCCTGGTGGATAACCCTCGCGTGCCAGAACTCGCTGCCGAAGTCCGCGCGCGGCTCGATCGTGTCGCCACCGCGTTGCAGGACTAAGGCGATTTCTGCCAACCGCCTGAGCCCGCACCGACAGCAGTTGGCGACGGATCAATGGACCTTCCCTGAGCCGGGCTCAGCGGCACTCGCGGTGCCGATCATGGTCAGCGCTGCCCCGGCGCGCAGTCGTTTCGCCGCCTCGTATTCGGCATCGCTCATTTGACTGCCGACGATGTTGCGCAACAAGTCGGCGTCCTTATCGCCTTGATCGACCGCGAGCGACAGCCAGTAGTGAGCTTGGGCTAGATCGATCTCGACCCCGCGACCCTCCGCGTAGATCAGCCCCATGGCATACTGCGCGTCGACCTCGCCCCGTAAGGCGGCGGCGCGCACGACGCCCACCTTGCCCGGATCATTGCGCAGCAGGATCAGATCCTTGAGATAGCCGTTGTTAATCATGAGTTGGATTCCTGCTCATACTCAGCCAGTAGGGCATCGTAGGCATTAAAGCCGACGATGTCGCGCAGGGTTTCGAAATCCAGCCGGTAGGACGGACTCTGGCCGGCCTTGAGTTCGGCCAACGCCACGCGCATGGCATGCACCGCGCACGACAGCAGCGTCAGCGGATAGGCCGCAATGCGGTAGCCGATCTGTCCGAGCCGCTCCTGCGGCAGCAGCGGGGTGATGCCGTCCTCTAGCATGTTGGCCATCCGCACACCTGGCACCTCGCGGCAGAACCGCTCCATCTCCGCCTCATTGCGCGGCGCCTCCAGAAACAGCACATCGGCGCCCAGATCGGCAAAGGTCCGCATACGCCATATCGCCTCGTCCATCGCGCCCTCGGCGCCCAGGCTCGACTCCAGCGCGCTACGTGCATCGGTGCGGGCGACCACGACCAAATCCGCACCGCCGTCACGCGCCGCGATCGCGGCCCGCATGCGACGGACGGCCTCGACGCGTTCGACCACTTCTTTGACGCCCGTGTGGCCACAGCGCTTGGGCGCCAACTGATCCTCGATCATGATGCCGGCGAAACCGGCGCGAGCATACTGAGCAACGGTGCGGTGAACGTTAGCGACATTGCCATGCCCAGTGTCGCCATCACCGATGACCGGGATCGACACCGCATCGCAGATTGAGCGCCCCTGATCGATCATCTCGGTCACCGACAGCAGGCCGGTGTCCGGCAACGCCGCGCGCGTCGCAGAGACCGCAAAGCCGCTCATGAAGGTCAGCGGGAAACCGGCCTGCTCGATCAGCCGCGCCGAGAGCGCGTCGAAACAGCAAGGCATGATCAGGCAGTCTTCGCCTTGAAGCAGACTGCGCAGGCGTTCGCTGGACGCATCGGAATTTGCCATGGATTCCGCTCCAAAAAGGAACACAATAACCTCGACGCTGCGGCGAACAGACATGAAAAAGGCGGGGGTCACCCGCCTTCTGCGCTGTTGCCCGGCGGGGCCGATCGACACCCCGCCGGCAAGGTCCGATGAACCGGCCCGTCTGAATCCGGAAGCCCTCAGCTCTTGGACCACTGGGCGAAGTTATCAGTGCTCTTTTCTTCGCCGTCCGTGTACCCGGCCTCGTAGGCCTCGGTGAGACGCTGCTCTTCGCGCTTCGGATTCTGCAAGAAACCGCACTGCCAGCCCTGGATGTACTCGTCGTCGACACCGAGGCTTTCCATCTTGGTCACGGCATCATAGTAGAACTGGTTCATATCCTCTCTCCGATCGATCTCTCGTTGTGTTGCTCTCTTGAGGGTTGCCTGAGCCGACCCGTTACCGCGGAGCCGTGCTCGATTCGGCCCAGGTGCCTCTGCCCGTTCGGGTGGAGGATGTGCGGTCGCGCCGAATCGTGGCAGCATGCTCGACTCACAACAGCACAGTCTGGGCGGTAGAACGCATAAGAATACCGCTTTTTTCTAATGCGTACCAGCACGAAACCCAACCAACCCGCTCCGACATACCACGCCGGTGTCTCGGCATCCGAGACAGGTTCGCGTACTTGTGCCGCGGCAACCGGCGTCCCATGTTGTGACATGGAATATATGGAATTGCGGTGATTCCGACTGCAGCCAATTTGGCAATCGCCCAGGTCCGTCATCAGCCCAGCAGGAGTCCCGCCACCGATGCGACCCGCCCAGCTCTTACGCGTCCTCGACCGTGAATTTGTCAGCGCCGCCGAAGGCCATCACACGCCAGTCATGCTGTGGGGACCGCCCGGTGTCGGCAAGTCGCAGATGGTGGCGCAGGTCGCCGGGCGGCACGCGGTACCGGTGGTCGATATTCGACTATCGCAGATGGAACCCAGCGACCTGCGCGGCATTCCGTTTCGCGTCGAACAGCGTGTGGAGTGGGCCATTCCAGCCATCCTGCCGAACGCGGAGCGGCACGCCGCGGCGGGGGTCTTGTTCCTGGACGAGATCACGTCCGCTCCGCCGGCAGTGTCGGCCGCGGCCTATCAGTTAATACTCGATCGGCGGCTAGGGGAATATCAGGTGCCGGATCACTGGGCCATCTTCGCCGCCGGTAACCGTCAAGGCGACCGCGGCGTGACGTACAGCATGCCGGCACCGCTCGCCAACCGATTCTCTCACTTCGAGGTGGATACGCATTTAGACGACTGGGTCGCCTGGGCCTATGCCAACGGAATCGACGAACGCATTATCGCGTTTCTTCGCTTTCGGCCGGAGTTGCTGTTCGACTTCGATCCAGCGCATAACCCGGTCGCGTTCCCGTCACCGCGATCCTGGGAATTCGCGCATCGGGCACTGCAGAAATTCCAGGACGAACCGCAGCTGCTACAAGGCACGTTGCAGGCCTGCGTCGGCCCCGCGGCCGGCATCGAAGTGACGGCCTTCGTCAACAGCCTCGATCAGATGCCGGACCTGGATGCCATCTGTGCCGGCGACGACGTGTTGGTGCCGAAGGAGATCGACCTGCAATACGCGGTCGCTGCCGCGTTGGTCGGTAAGGCCATCCGCGCCCGCGCAGCGGAAGACGGCCAACGGGTGATCGGTCACATTCTCGACTACGCGGGCCGCTTTCCTCAGCGGGAGATGGGCGTCATGCTCGTGTCCGATCTGCATCGGGCGATCGGCAACGACCTGTTCGAGGTGCCCGCCTTCACCGAGTGGGCCAATGCGATCGCGGACGTGATGCTGTACGACTAGACTGCTTGACGGACTGAACGACTATGCCGGAACAGACCCGGAGCAACATCGACGCCATCGAGACCAAGCTGGCCGCCGCGCGCACTCGGCTGATCCTGGACAAGCCTTTCCTCGGCGCGTTGGTGCTGCGCTTGCCAATGCAGGTGGCAAAACCGGAATGGTGCCCCACCACCGCCACCGATGCCCGCACCTTTTTCTACAACCCAGACTATATCGACTCGCTGTCGCTCGACCAGACGCAGTTCATGCTCGCCCACGAGGCGCTGCACTGTGCCTTGTCGCACTTCGCCAGGCGCCAGCATCGGGTTAGGCACCGATGGGACTTGGCCTGCGACTATGCCATCAACCCGCTCTTGGTCGACGATGGGCTGACGCCGCCCCCGAACGCCCTGCTGATGCCCCTGTATAAGGGCATGACCGCCGAAGAGATCTACCCTTTGCTGGACGACAACGACCAGTCTGAGACACTGGACACGCATGCCTACGATCAGGACAACCAGAACCAGGATCAGCAACGCGGCGGCATGGACGAGCGCGACGTCAGTGAGCAGCAGCGCCGCAACGAGGACGCCGGCCAAAGCCAGACCGAGGCGGGTGATGGCGGCCAGGGTCAGCCCAAGCGCGAGCGACCGGAGCAGGACCAGCCAACACAGGGTCAAGCCGGCGGCGAACAGTCCGCCCAGCCGCAGCAGGGCCCGACGGGCGCGCCGCAGCCGCTGACACCGGACGAGCAAGACACATTGCAAGTGCAGTGGCAGCAGCGCATGGCCGGCGCCGCACAGCAGGCGATGCAGGCCGGCAAGCTCGGCGGCGAACTCAAGCGCATGATCGACCATCTGCTGCAACCGCAATTGCCCTGGCGTATGCTGCTGGCGCGCTACATGAACAGCCTGTCGCGAGAGGACTACAGCTGGTCGCGGCCCTCCCGACGCGAAGGCGATCTACATCATGCCGAGCCTGCGTAGCCATCAGCTCGACGTCGTCGTCGCACTGGACACGTCCGGCTCGATCAAGGATGACGAGGTGCAGGAATTCATCGACGAGATCGACGCCCTGAAGGGGCAGGTTCGCGCCCGCGTCACGCTGCTGCCCTGCGACGCGGCACTGTGCGCGGGGGCGCCGTTCCGATTCGAACCCTGGGAGCAGTTTTGCCGACCCACGGGACCTCGCCGGCGGCGGCGGCACGAGCTTCCGGCCAGTGTTTCAGTGGGTGGAGCAGCAGGGCCTGCGCCCGGACCTGCTGGTCTATTTCACGGACGCCGACGGTGATTTCCCGAGCGACGAACCGAACTATCCTGTCATTTGGCTGGTCAAAGGCCGCGCGACCGTACCCTGGGGCGAGCGCATCCAGCTCAACTGAGCAAAACTGGCTCCTGATTGCGCCCCGCTGGACCCAACTCGGTCCATACTGGGGCGAACTGGGCCGAACTGGGCCACCCACGGTAAGCGATGCTGGATTTCCACGATCTTTGCATGCTTGCAGGCAATAATTTAGGGCCACGCATCCCCCCACACACCGGCGCAATCGCCCTGGCACTCCAAGCAATCTGATGCTTCCCTCTTTACGCAAGCCGATCCACGCGATCGCCGCGGCACTTGGCATCCTCGCCGTCGGTCTACTGGCCGGCATGCCTGCGCAGGCCCCCGCCGACGCCTTCGACCTACCGGAAATGGGCAGCAGTGCTGACTCCGTGATGTCGGCGGCGGAACAACGGGAATTGGGTCGGGAGTTTATGAAGTGGGTACGCAAGGCGCTGAAAGTCAGCTCCGATCCGGTGCTGACCGACTACATCCAGACCCTGGGCAATCAGCTTGCAGCGGCCGGCCGCGAGGGTGCCGGCAATTACGACTTCTTCATCGTCGACGACCCGAGCATCAATGCATTTGCCGGACCGGCCGGGCACATTGGCGTCAACGCCGGGCTGATCATGGCAGCCGAGACCGAGTCCGAACTCGCCGCCGTCGTCGCGCATGAACTTGCGCATGTTAGCCAGAAGCACCTGATGCGCGCGTTCGAGGTACAGAAGCAGATGTCGATTCCAACCGTGGCGCTGATGCTCGCCGCGGCGGTGCTCGGGGCTGCGGTCGACCCAAGCGCCGGCATCGCCGCCATGGCCGGGGTGCAGGGCCTCGCCGCCCAAAAACAGATCAACTTCACCCGCGCTAACGAAGAGGAGGCCGATCGGATCGGCATCGACACCCTGGCACGCGCCGGTCACGACCCCTTTGCCATGCCAGGCTTTTTCCAGAAGCTGACACGGGCGACGCGCATCTACGAAAGCGGTGCGCCGGAACTGCTTCGCACTCATCCCGTTACCACCGATCGCATCGCAGACGGGCTGTCCCGCGCCGAAGGCTATGGGCATCAACAACAGCCTGACAGCCTGCGCTTCCATTTGACGCGTGCGAACCTACGCCAGCGTAAGTATTCCAGACCTGAACAGGCTGTCGATCACTTCGAAGACACGCTAGAAAAGGGCCGCTATCGCAACGAGACCGCCGAGCGCTATGGCTACGCGCTGGCCTTGACCCGCGCCGGACGGTTGGGCGACGCAGCCGCGCAACTGCGCCCGTTGCTGCAACAGCATCCGAGCCAGATGGAATTCATCGTGCTCAGTGCCGACATCCTGATGCGGAGCGGTCAGCCGCAGCTTGCGGTCAAGGAGCTGAAAGGACCGGTGGGCTTGTCACCGGGCAACTGGCCGTTACGCCAGGCTTACGCCGAGGCACTCATGGCCAACGGCCAGCCTGCCGATGCACTCAGCAACTTGGAAGGCTTCGTCGCGCTGCGTCCCGGCATTCCTCAGATCTACAGCCTGATGTCAGATGCCGCCGGCAAGTCCGGCCAGAAGGCACAAACGTTGCGCTGGCGAGCTGAGGCGCTGTATTACAACGGTGATCTTGAACCCGCAGTTCGCCAGCTGGAGTTGGCCTTGCGCCAGCCCAAACTCGACTTCTACCTCGCCTCCAAGATTCAGGTGCGGTTGTCCGAAATGCGCGCGGAGGAGCGCAAACAGGACAAGAAGGCGAGGCGAAGGGGGAGCGAAGAATTCGGTCTGGAACAATTATCATGGAATGCTGCGGGTATTCCCGAAGTTTTCAGTCTGCCGCGGATGCGCTAAGCTAGTGCGATCGTCGACCAACCGGGAAGCGCGACGAGAGCAACCCGCAAGAAGTAATCCTCGGTACAGGGGAAGCAGAATCGGCGAACGAAAACGACAACACCAGGAGGCACTTCTTGAACGAGGCGCGAGCTTGCTGCGCATTGACAGTGTGCAGAGGGTCATTACGACGAGATGACACCGGCCACGTCGAAGCCGATAGCGCCGTGTTTGCGCCTCGGGGCAACCTAACGGAACCCTCGACCGGCCGCTGGTGTCCGTCTTGTTTTGGCCTTGGGCTTGCATCGTAGTCAGACCCGCTATCATCACCCGGAGTGCCGGCAACGCAACAGCTGGCGCCCCGTTGTCACACCAACCCAAACCCCGCTCGATAGGAGATTTCCAATGATCGACGCAAAACGCAGAGTGCTGCTGAAAGGATCGCTGGGTGTAGGCGCCATCGGCGTCGCCGTCAGCGCCGGCCTGCTCGCCCCCAGCGCCGTGCTGGCCGCCTGGCCCGAGGCCGCTTTCAAGGCTACCGATACGGCCGCCGCCCTGAAGGACCTACTCGGTAGCGACGCGACCGAAACCAGCGATAAGGTCATGATCAAGGCCCCGGACATCGCTGAGAATGGCGCCGTGGTCCCGGTCACCGTCGAGAGCGACATCGAAGGGGCCAAATCGATTGCCATCATCGCCTCCGGCAACGGCACGCCGCTGATCGCCTCGTTCGATCTCGGCGAGAGCGCGGTGCCGTTCGTTTCCACCCGCATCAAGATGGCCAAGACCGCCGACGTGGTCGCCGTCGTGCAGACCGACGCTGGCCTGTTCAGCGCCGCGAAGCCCGTCAAGGTCACCATCGGCGGCTGCGGCGGCTGATTGCATACAGGACCACCTGAGAGGTACACAGATTATGGCAAGCAATATCAAGATCCGCGCGAAGGGCAGCAACGGCGTCACCACCGTCAAGGCCCTGATGAGCCACGAGATGGAAACCGGTCTGCGGAAGGACAAGAAGACCGGCGAGCCGATTCCGGCCCATTTCATCCAGGAAGTCACCGCCAAGTGGAAAGATCAGGTCGTTATGACGGCCATGTGGAGTGGTGGCGTGTCAAAAAATCCCTACCTGTCGTTCAAGTTCAACGGCGGTGAGGCGGGTGACCCCATCGAGATCGCGTGGGTCGACAATATGGGCGAGACCGAGACCGGCACCGCTGAAATCAAGTGATCTGCCGTGCCGAAACGGCTATCGAGTGACGGGCACTTAAAAATGCCCAGCACCGCCGGAAAGGCGGCGACGTGAGTCGCCCTGCTTCGGACCTGCAACCCGCCAAACGGCGGGTTTTTTTTGGGGCACGAACACCCGCGCCAAAACCGCCTCATCGCCGATCGCTGAGGCGGTGACGTCGCGCCGATGATGATCCGCGCGAGACACAGTCTGCCGCGCGGTGCCCGGAGCATTGCCCGGAACGACTCTGGTCAGAACTTCGGCTTCTCGGGTGCGTCTTCGAACATCGCCACGCTGTCCATGATTTCCTGGCGAGCCTCTTCACGACCGCCCCAACCGCCGACACGGACCCATTTCCCCTCGTCCAGATCCTTGTAATGCTCAAAGAAGTGAGCGATCTGATCCAGCAGGTGGGGAGGCATGTCGCGGAAGCTCTCGATGTTGCGATAACCCTTGAACAGTTTGTCGATGGGCAGGGCCAGAATTTTGGCGTCGTCGCCGGACTCGTCGGTCATTTTCAGCACGCCGACCGGGCGGCACTTGATGACCGAGCCCGGGATCAGCGGGTAAGGCGTCACTACCATCACGTCCACGGGATCACCGTCCTTCGACAGAGTATGCGGCACGTAGCCGTAATTACACGGATAATGCATGGCGGTGGACATGAATCGGTCGACGAACATGGCACCGCTGTCCTTGTCCATCTCGTACTTGACCGGTTCAGCGTGGGATGGGATCTCGATGACGACGTTGATTTCGCTCGGGACATTATCGCCCCGGGGCAGATTGCGCAGATCCATGGTGTGGTTCCTCAGTTTGGTGAGTGAAGCGCATGCGTCTTTGCGGATACATGCAAGGCAGTCGCGGTCAGCGCGCAGCCGTCCGCGCCCGAAGCATGATAGCGAGTCATCGGCTACGTCTGGCCTTAAGGAAATGAAAAAGGCCCGCATGGCGGGCCTTTCAGCGTTCATCGGATTCTACCCCAGCCGCGGGTGACCCGCCTCCCGGACCGCGCAATGTAGAGCGTTGCCGCGGCCGGGGTTCCCGATCAGAACCCGCCTACAGCAGGGGTACGATCAACAACGCGACGATGTTGATGATCTTGATCAGCGGGTTCACGGCCGGGCCTGCTGTGTCCTTGTAGGGGTCGCCGACGGTATCGCCGGTCACCGCGGCCTTGTGCGCCTCGGAGCCCTTGCCACCGAAGTTGCCGTCTTCGATGTACTTCTTGGCGTTGTCCCAGGCGCCGCCGCCGGCGGTCATGGAGATGGCGACGAACAGACCGGTGACGATGGTGCCGATCAGCAGGCCGCCGAGGGCCACCGGACCGAGCACAAGACCGACCACCACCGGCACCAGCACCGGCAGCAGCGACGGGATGATCATCTCCTTGATCGCATCCTTGGTCAGCATGTCCACCGCCTTGGTGTAGTCCGGCTTCTGCTCGCCCTTCATGATGCCCGGCATCTCGCGGAACTGGCGGCGCACCTCGTTGACGATACCGCCGGCGGCACGACCGACCGCCTCCATGGCCATGGCGCCGAACAGGAAGGGCACCATACCGCCGATGAACAGGCCGACGATGACCATCGGGTCGCTGAGCAGGAAGGTGGTCTTGGCGATGATGTCGGCCTCGGCCATCCCCGCCGCCGTGAAGTGGCCGATCAGACCGGTCTGGTAGTCGGCGAACAGCACCAGCGCGGCGAGGCCGGCGGAGCCGATGGCATAGCCCTTGGTGACCGCCTTGGTGGTATTGCCGACGGCGTCCAGCGGATCGGTGATGTTGCGGATCTTCTCGTCCAGACCGGCCATCTCGGCAATACCGCCGGCGTTGTCGGTGATGGGACCGAAGGCGTCCAACGCGACGATGATGCCGGTCATGCTCAGCATGGCGGTGGCGGCGATGGCGATGCCGTAGAGGCCGCCGAGCCAGCTGGAGAGCAGGATCGCCAGGCAGACCGCGAGCACCGGCGCCGCGGTGGCCTTCATCGACACGCCGAGACCGGCAATGATGTTGGTGGCATGGCCCGTCTCCGAGGCCTTGGCGATCAGGCGCACCGGCGAAAACTCGGTCGCGGTGTAGTACTCGGTAATGACCACCATCAGACCGGTCAGGCCGAGACCAATCAGCGCGGAGAAGTACAGGCCCCAATTGGAGTACTCACTGCCCGCGGCCGGGTCCATCAGCAGCGTAATGGGCAGGAACAACACAGCGGCCAGGCCGCCGGCGACGATCAGTCCTTTGTACAGGGCGGTCATGATCTTGGTGTCACCTTCCTTCGCCTTGACGAAGAAGGTACCGATGATCGAGCCGATGATGGACACACCGCCGAGCACCAAGGGGTAGACGACGGCGCCGGGGTTACCGACCATCAGTAGCGAGCCCAGCAGCATGGTTGCGACCACGGTGACGGCATAGGTCTCGAACAGGTCCGCCGCCATGCCGGCGCAGTCGCCGACGTTGTCGCCGACGTTGTCGGCGATGACCGCCGGGTTGCGTGGGTCGTCTTCCGGGATGCCTGCCTCGACCTTACCGACCAGGTCGGCACCGACGTCGGCGCCCTTGGTGAAGATGCCACCGCCCAGTCGAGCAAAGATGGAGATCAGCGAGCCACCGAAGCCGAGGCCGACCAATGCATGCAGAACCTCGTTCTGCGGGACCCCGATCATGGTCAGAATGCCGTAATAGCCAGCGACGCCGAGCAGACCGAGACCGACCACCAGCAGGCCGGTGATGGCGCCGCCGCGGAAGGCGACCTGAAGCGCCGCGTCGAGGCCGGTATCAGCGGCCTGGGCGGTGCGCACGTTGGCGCGCACCGAGATGTTCATGCCGATGTAGCCGGTGGCGCCGGACAGCACCGCGCCGATGACGAAGCCAAGCGCGGTATTGAATCCAAGAAAGACCCAGAGCACCACGGCGAGCACGACGCCGACCATGCCGATGGTCATGTACTGACGGTTCAAGTAGGCCTGGGCGCCTTCCTGGATGGCGGCGGCGATCTCCTGCATGCGCGACGAGCCGGGGGACAGCTTGAGGATCCACTGCACCGACCAGATGCCGTAGCCTAGCGCCGCCAAGGCGCAGACGACGGCGAAAATAGTACCTAGCATCAAGACTCACTCCTATGTTGTGGTTAAGCGCGTTGTGGTTGAAGGTGGCTGGGCCGGATTGTTACGGCCCCCGCGGTCTCGGCGTCAGCGCCCGACGCGTCCGAAGTACCTGCCGGGCTTCAGGCCGAAGACCGTTTCCAGATCAAACTCCCTGATCAAGCCATCGACTGCTGGTCGACCGTGCGCACGCTGGACCTCCCCCAACAACAGTCGCACGGCATTGCGCTTGTAGCCGCCGCCGAATTGGAATTGGGTGGCGATGATCCCGCGGTCGCGAGCCAGAGTCATGGCATCCTCTTTTTCGTGAAACGCAAGAGGGGCCATGAAAGGCCCCTCGCTGCTCGGTGGCGTGATCAGACCTCAAACGGGCCGAGCTTTTTCGCGACCGCGGCGTTGACCAAGGTCACGTACTTGGGCAAGCCGTTCTCGTAGGGCGGGTAGTCCTCGCCGCTGATCAACGGATAGAGATACTCGCGGCATTTGTCCGTAATGCCGTAGCCGTCGTCGGTGATGTAATCCCGGGGCATGAACTTCTCGACATTGGCGACTTCGGACAATGGCGCCTCGCCGATCTCCCACACGTACGGCTCGGAGGATTTACGCACCACGGTCGGCATGACCGCGTTGTGCCCGGCGATGGCATATTCGACCGCCGCCTTGCCCAGGGCATAGGCCTGCTCGACGTCCGACTTGGAGGCCAGATGGCGCGCCGCGCGTTGCAGATAGTCCGCCACGGCCCAGTGGAACTTGTAGCCGAAGGCGTCCTTGATGATATTCGCCACCACCGGCGCGGCGCCGCCGAGTTGGGCGTGGCCGAAGGCATCGCGGGTGCCCTGCTCGGCCAGGAAGCGACCGTCGGGGTGATGGCAGCCCTCGGAGACGCAGATGGTGCAGTAGCCATGCTCCTCGACCTTAGCCTTGACCGCCGCGAGGAATTTATCCTGGTCGAACTCGACTTCCGGGAACAGGGTGATCACTGGGATGCCCTGGTCGGCCACCAGCGCGCCCGCCGCGGCAATCCAGCCCGCATGGCGGCCCATGACCTCGATGACAAAGATCTTGGTGGAGGTGGCGCACATGGAGCGCACATCGAACGACGCCTCCAGCGTGGAGGTGGCGATGTACTTGGCCACCGAGCCGAAACCAGGGCAGTTGTCGGTGATGGGCAGATCGTTGTCGACCGTCTTCGGCACGTGGATGGCTTGCACCGGGTAACCCATCTTCTCCGACAACTGGCTGACCTTGTAGCAAGTGTCGGCGGAGTCGCCGCCACCGTTGTAGAAGAAGTAGCCGATGTCGTGGGCCTTGAAGACCTCGATCAGGCGCTCGTATTCGCGCTTGTTCGCTTCGAGACTCTTCAGCTTGTAGCGACAGGAGCCGAAGCCGCCGGACGGGGTATGGCGCAGCGCGGCGATGTTCTCGGCGGATTCTTGATTGGTATCGATCAGATCCTCGGTCAGCGCGCCGATGATGCCGTTGCGCCCAGCATAGACATTGGCGATCTTGTCCGGGTGCTGCCGGGCGGTCTCGATGACCCCGCAGGCCGAGGTATTGATCACGGCGGTGACGCCGCCGGACTGGGCATAGAAGGCATTTTTCGCGGTCATGTTGTCCCCTCGTTCGTGTTGCTTATCAGATGCTTTGATGATCGGGCTCTGCGGGACACCTGGCGCTTGGCCGACTGCCCCAGCTCAGCGCCCGGGTAGATCACCACGCTCCTCGGCGGCATAGTCGGCCTGGGCCTGGAACAGCGCGACAGCGCGTTCGGTCAGATCGTCGTAACGCCGAGCGACCTGCACCCATCTGTTTTAGTAGTTGGCTTGCATGAAAACTGGCAGCGATCGCAACGCTCGCCGACCTTAGCTCGATCTCGCTGATGTCGGGAATTTGGTTCGGCGGCGGTTGAGCCATGGGCTGCGGCATTAGAACTACATCTAGTGGAACTACAAGCTGGCGACACTGCAACGCGGACTGCGCGACCACGGCAAGAGACGCCAAACTAGCCAAGGCGGTCCGTTAGGGTACCGAATCGGCGAGGTCATCGCATCGAAAATCTTCTAAGGGGGGTGTCCATCTGATTGCGGTAGACGCAATGCGCGGTATCCCAGGCTCGGAGAAACAGGCGCTTACAGGCTATTGTCGGGCCGTAGACCACAATCAGTAGCAGCTACGGCACTAAGATGGACACCCCCTTATCTTCTATTTTGATGATAGAGCGCCATGGTGAAGCCTTGGAGCGACTTGCAATCGGGCTGGCACCGACAGCCGATGTGCGCATAGCCCGATCGCGGTTGCAGGCCGCTCCCGCAGATGGCCCGCACCGCTCACGCCCGATTCGGCGACAAATCTTGAATTGTTGGCCAGTGGGGGGATCAAGATGGCGCGATCAATACGGCGCGATCAAGCTCCACCGCGATAGAGCTGCGGCGGATTCTGATCGATCCAGCGGCTGACCGCCTCCTCGATGGTTGGCTGCAGCGCGACGTCGGTTCGAGCTGCGCTTGCAGCCGGTTGGATGCGACGCGTCGCGGGGCGCCGCATCGTTGCAAAGGCGTGGCCGCCGGACCGCATCGGAGGCAGCACACTTGTCTCAACTGGGTTCCGGCAGTTGCTAGGAGTGACGAGTTGCAGGGACATTGGTCGCGGCTCCGGTGGTTGGCTTGCAGGCAGGGTGGTCGCGAATTTCACGACCTTGCATGCAGCCTACCGCCCCGCCGCTGACCGAAGACTGTAGCGGCTTGTCAGCTAACGTTCAGGCCGACGCTCAGCCCCAGACTCAGTCTGGTCCTCGGCCCGATTGCCCTAGACCGATTCGGGGAGCCCTACAGAAGCGGTATTCACCTCGGCAAGCCGCAGGGTGCGGTCGAACAGCGGCTCCAGGCCGGCGTCGTGACTGACGAAGATCAACGTGGCGCCAGACTCCAGGCATTCGTTGAAGAGCAAGCGCACGAAGGATTGGCGGCGGTCCGCGTCCAGCGACGAGGTGGGCTCGTCGGCGACCAGAATTTCCGGCGAGCCCATCAGCGCGCGAGCGGCGGCGACGCGCTGCTGCTGGCCGACGCTGAGCTCCGTGACCGAGCGCGCGAGCAACGCCGGATCGGCCATGTCCAGATGCCCCAGTAGGCGCCGCGCTTCGGCCGCCAGATCGCCCTTGCGTGCCAGCGCCCGCTCCCGCCGGCGCCTGGAGAAGCGGCAGGGCAGCGTGACGTTGTCGACGATGCCGAGATAGGGGATCAGATTGAACATCTGAAAGATGTAGCCGATGTGATCGGCACGAAAATGGTCGCGCTCGGCACCGGTCATGCGTTCCAGCGACTGACTCAGCACCCGCACGCTGCCAGTGCTTGGCACCGTGACACCAGCCAGCAGGCCCAGCAGCGTGCTCTTACCGCTGCCACTCGGGCCTTCGATGAACAGTCGCTCGCCGCGCGCGACGCCGAATTGGTCCAGCGCTAGCACGTCGGGCCCTCCCGCGCGCCAGCGAAAACGCACGCCTTCGAGCAACACCACCGGTGCGGCTGCGCCGCCGCAATCGGCATCGGCTTCCGCGGTCACAGCGCGAGCGCAGCGTCACCCGCGGTCAACTCCACCGCACGCTGGGCGTCTGGCGTGATCAATTGCACTCGCAAGCGCTGGGTGCCCGGAAAGGTCTCGAAAAGCGCCAGAGCGAGGGATTTGAGCTGTTCAGGCGCGGCGCAGTCGAAGCTGTAGGCAACGCCGGCATCCGAATGTACCTCGCCGGTTTGGTCGTGATCGTGGTCATGGTCATGAGCGTGCCCACCATCGTCGCCGGCGAGCTCCATGAAGACCTCGTAGTCGGTCAGCGTGCATCCGGCCTCGGCATTCGGCAGGAAGGTCAGCGCCGGGTCCGCGAGCTTGACGCGGGCGTCGGCTACGACCTGCTCTTCGGGGGCATTGCGGGGCGGATGCTCAAAGCCGACGAGGTTCGCCGCCGGCCCGTGCAGTTCGACCAGCAGCGCGCTGCCGTCCACCGCGACGTTGAGATCGCCAGCGCCATGCACATGGGCGCCATGCTCACGGTAGCCCTTGGCATGGTCGTCATCCGCCAGCACCGGGAGTGCCATCGTCAGCCCGAGGGCAACAGTCAACGCGGCATTTCGGAAATACATAGTCAGCTCCTATTGTTGAGGTTCTAGCGAAACGATGTTCCAGACCAAGGAGAGCGGAGTGCGGTATCGCTGCACTCGCGCGCTCCTGCAAGGGGCCAAGCGCCGAGGGCCGAGGGCCGAGGGCCGCCGTGCAGCGCGATTGCGCGATTTTGGCCCTTGGCCCTATTTATCGGGCTTCAGCGCACAGTTCGAGCAGGTGCCGATCACTTCTACGATGGGCCGGCGCGGCTCGAAGCCGGTCTCGGCCGCCACCAAGCGCAGGCTGCCGGCGATGGCCTCGTCTTCGAGTTCGGTCACCTCGCCGCAATCGGCGCAGATCAGGAACTGGCTCAGGTGTGGATGCTCCGGGTGGGTACAGCCGACGAAGGCGTGCAGGGTCTCGAGCTTGTGCACCAGCCCCTGTTCCAACAGAAAGTCCAGCGCCCGATAGACCGTCGGCGGGGCAGCGGCGGCACCGTCACGGATCTGATCCAGGATCTCGTAGGCACCCACCGGTCGCGCGGCGCGGCAGACCAGTTCCAGCACCCGTCGCCGCTGGGCCGTGAGCCGCACCCCGCGCTCCGCGCACAGGGCATCGGCCCGCGCCAATACCTTGGTCAGCATGCGATCGTCCACGTCAGCGGGCCTCGTTCATCGTGTGCACCTTCGACATCCGGTAACCATTCGGCCGTCAGCAAATCCGCGGCCAGGCCGGGCTCAGCCCGCCATCGGCGGTTGCAGCGCCGCACGCCGAGCCCGGCGGCGCACAAATAGCCCGGCGGCCACCGCCGACACCAGGTACAGGGCACCGGCCAGCAGGATGATGGTCGGCCCGGCGGGCAGGTCGGGCGCGTAGGACAAGGCCAGCCCGCCGCTCGTCAGCGCGGCGCCGAGCAGCGTCGCGACCAGCATCATGCCGGCCAGGGATCGGGTCCACTGCCCAGCCACCGCCGCCGGCAACGTCAGCAGGGCGATGACCAGGATCAGCCCCACCACTTGGATCATCAACACCACGGTGACCGCCACCAAGACCAGCAGCAGTAGGTAGAAAAAGGCCACCGGCACGCCACGCAGCCGGGCAAACTCTTCGTCGAACGCAACGGCGACGAATTGGCGATAGAACAGACCCACGGTCACCAGCAGCAACAGGTCCAGCGCGGCCATGAACCAGAGTTCACGGGCGGGCACCAGCAGGATGTTGCCGAACAGGAAGCTCATCAGGTCGCTGGTGTAACCCGGCGTGCGTGAGATGAACAGGATGCCGATGGCCATGCCGATGGCCCAGAGGGCACCGATGGTGGTGTCTTCGCCGGTGCGCCAGGTCAGGCGCACCCAGCCGATGAGCAAAGCGGCGAGCACCGCGGCGACGAGCGCGCCAAGCAGCGGGTCGTAACCAAAATAGACGGCCGCACCCATGCCGGCAAGCACCGAATGCGCGATGCCGCCAGCCAGGAAGGCGATGCGCTTGACGACGACGAAGGGCCCGATCAGCCCGCAGCCGACACTGGCCAGCACCCCCGCCAGCAGGGCCTGCTGCAAAAAGCCCTGATCGACCAACGCGGCCAGGAACTCAGCCATGCGAGGCCCCTCCGGCCGGTGTCTGACCATGATCGTGCCTATGGCTGGAGACCGGACCGTGGCCGTGTGCATGGCTGATCTGTCGCACTTGCTCGCCGTAGAGATCACCGATGATCTGGCCGTCGATCTGATCGGTGGCGTGACAGACCAGGGTGCGGTTGAGACAGGCGACCCGGCTCACATAGCCGGAGATGAAGGCGATGTCGTGGGAGACGACGACGATGGTCAGACGCCGGTTCAGGACCGCCAGCAGGTCGAAGATCTCGCCCTCCAGGCGTTGGTCGATGTTCGCGGTGGGCTCATCCAGGATCAGGAGTTCCGGCTCCCCGACCAACGCCCGTGCCAGCAGCACCCGTTGTAGCTGACCTCCGGAGAGGGTGCCGATCTGGCGCTTCACCAAGTCCGCGGCCTCGACCTCCGTCAGCGCCCTGGCCACCGCGGCGCGGTCGGCGCTGCGATAGCGCCCGAACATCGGCCCGATGCCGAGCCGGCCCATTAGGACCACGTCCTCGACGCTGATGGGGAAGTCGCGCGAAAAAGCCGGATACTGCGGCACGTAGCCGATGTGGCGGCGCATTCGGCGCGGCGGGCGGCCGAGCACCAGGATTCGGCCGGCCTGGGGTTCGAGCAGACCCAGCACCAGCTTGAGCAGCGTACTCTTACCGCCGGCGTTGGGGCCGACCAAACCCAGGAATTCCCCTTGCGCGACGGTCAGATCGACGTCTTCCAGCACCGGCACCGCCCCGTAGGCGAAGCGCAGATGCTGGATGTCGATGACGGTCTTACCCGCGGCGGCGTTCATCGCGGCGCTTGCGCGGCGGCGATCAGCCCGGCGACATAGCGCAGGTTCGCGGCATAGTCCGGGGCGAGCGGGTCCACCGCCTCGACCCGGCCACCGATCTCGTGGGCCACGCGCGCGGCGGCGCGCCGGTCGAACTGGGGCTGCACGAAGATCACCCGCGTGCCGGCGGCGCGGGCCTGCTCGATGAGTGCCGTCAGGCGGCGGGCGGTGGGGGCCTTGCCCTCGCGCTCGATCGGGATCTGGGTCAGACCATAGGCATCGGCAAAGTAGCCCCAGGCAGGGTGATAGACCAGAAAATTCCGGCTCTCGAGCCCGCTCAAGGCAGCGGACAGTTCGGCGTCCAACGCGGCGAGTTCGGTATTGAAGGCAGCCTGATTCGCCGCGTACAGGGCGGCCCCGTCCGGGTCGAGCTCGGTCAGCGCATCACGGATCGCAACGGCCATGCGCTGGACCAACCGCGGGCTGGTCCAGACGTGGGCGTCCATGCCCTCGGGCGCTTCTTGCGCCGCGTGCGCATCCGGCTGGTCGGAACCTTTCCCATGCTCGTGCTCGTGAGGGTCATGGACGTGGTCTTCCTGAGGCCGCAGCGGCAGGCCGTCACGCAGATCCAACACCGGCATGTTCGAGTTGGCCGCGCGGATGCGCTTCATCCATGCAGCCTCGAACGGCACGCCGACACGCACGTAAAGATCGGCATCGGCCAGCGCCGCGATCTGCTTCGGCGACGGGTCGTAGGTGGCCGGGCTCTGGCCCGGCAACACCATCGTATGCACCGCGACGCGCTCGCCGCCGACCGCCTCGACAAAGGTGGCCAGGGGCAGCACGCTGACAACCACCGACAATGGCGGCGCCGGAGTGACGGGCGTGGCGGCAGGGGTCGCGGCCGGGTCGGCAACGGCGGACGACAACAAGGCAAGACCGAGCAAGGCTCCCTGCATGCGCAGGAGGCCTCCGCGGCCTGCGCTGGGCGACCCGATCAAACGGCGGTTCATCATTGACGGCGGCTCCGGCTACGACCTTATCGTTGAGGCGATTTCTGTCAGTCGCCTTAGGCCGGAAATGTAACGATATAACGGCAAAAAACCAAGTGCCGCGAGCGCGAACGCCGAGAGCCAGCATTGCGCACTGTTGTCGCTCACGCCATTACGCAAGTATTTCTCAGACTGATCCGGGATGGCCGTGCCGGATTCGTCCACCGTCATGCCAGGTGTGTGAGAGACAGCATATCGTGGCTTGAGGCGGTCGGTCGGCCTAATGTCCGCAGTCGGCCAGCAGCGGACCCAGAACGCGACCTGTGCTAAGTTCGCATGGACCGCAACCCCCTCGACGGTCGCGGCGCTCCTCATCGGTCCACGGGTGTCTCGTGCTTCTGGGAAACATGCCGTTCACGGGAGTTCTCCGAAAACCAGACAACCACTTGTTCGGCTTGGAAGGGATCGATCGTAATCTACGAGATCTAAATGGCAAAGATCTACATCGAAACGTCCATCGTCTCCTACCTCACCGCGCGGCCATCCAACAATTTGATCGCTGCTGCGTGGCAAGAGGGAAACGGTCGATTGGTGGGAAACGCAAAGGGGCCGATTTGACTTGTACATCTCAGAGGTGGTCGTAGAAGAGGCAGGCCGAGGCGATGAGTCAGCGGCGTCGCGACGACTTCGGGCACTTGAAGATATTGAGGTCCTGCAACTTGACAAGAAATCCGTGGCGCTCTCCAAGGCGCTGATTGAACGAGGCGCAGTACCAAGAAAAGCGCTGGGACGATGCGTTGCACTTGGCCGTTGCCGCGGTGAACGGCATGGGGTTCTGCTCACCTGGAATTGTCGGCACATTGACAACGCCGAGCTGAAGCCAAAGATCAGAAACGTCATAGACAGCGAGGGTTACCAATGTCCCGAGATAGCAACCCCAATCGAGTTAATGGGAGTCCATGACGATGACTGACGAGGTAATGAAGGAACTTTGGGCCACAAAAGACAAGATAGCCAACGAGCACCGCTACGACATCGACGAACTGGCCGAGTATTTCCTACAGAAACAATCTTCTCGCCGCGGCAGATTCCACTGCGACGAGCGAGACCTGAGAGCCGAACAAGGCGCTCCAGCCGACGTCCGTATCTCGCGCGGCTGAGCGCAAGCCTTCAGGGCAAGGTCTGATGTCTCCTATGGGTCGTGACCTGCCACCGGCCGGCAGCCGGAGAGCGTCAGGAGAGGCCCAGGAAGCGGACCTCCAGCCGTCGGGAGCTGTGTCCGACGCACTGGCAGGTGCAACGGTTAGGGCAGCATTTCAGGACATGAAGTACACTGAATGCACGATTCCGCCAGCGAACGGCGGCGGATTCCGTCTCGATGCGGAGGAAGCCAACTGGACAAAGAGCTATCCCGTAAGATCGGCGAGCGCCTGCGCATGGCACGCACGGTCCAAGGCCTGAGCCTCTCGCAGCTGAGTGCGCTGACCGACGGTGCGCTATTGAAGTCCCGAATCAGCAACTTCGAGCAGGGCATTCGCCGCCCTTCGGTCGAGGTCGCCGTCATGTTGGCCGACGTGCTCCAGGACGTGTCCCCGGCCTATCTACTCTGTCTCGACATCGGGTCCGACGATGAACTCTCGCCCGACGAGACCCGTCTGCTACATCGGTTTCGCAAGGCCGACGCCCGCGGTCGAGCGACGCTCCTGGCCGTCGCTGCCCAACAGGCAACCCACCATCAAGCGGGCGAACTGCGGTGAGCCACGGCATCTGTGGATAACGCGGTTGAAGCGGTCCTGCGTGATCTCCGCAACGCTCGGATTAGCGGTCGCTGGTGCCAAATTGGTCAAATAGCGACCGCCGACTCGGCGTCGAATCGATTGAGGCCACAGTGAGAAGGCCAAATGGACGATGACCTTGCCCACAGCATCTCCGCGCGCTTGCGCGCAGCACGCCAGGCGCGCGGAGTGAGCCTCTCGCAATTGAGCGCGCTCACTGACGGAGCGCTGTCGAAATCGCGCATCAGCAATTACGAGCAAGGCCTTCGGCGTTTGACCGCAGAGCCGGCGCACATCCTCGCCCTGGCCCTCGGCAATGTCTCATCAGACTACCTGTTGTGTCGTGAGGAGGGACCGGGCAAGGATCACGACGAGGAACGGCTATTGCTGCTGTATCGCTCAGCGCCGCCCGCACTTCGCCACGAGTTGATCGAGGTCCTGAAAGATCTGGTGCACGCGCCCGCGCAGACGGGGCAGAAGGCCGCGCCCATGGATGCCGTGGCGGCCCAGCGCATGGTGGCGGCGCGTTGGCCCGAACTGGTGCTCGACGCGACGACGTACGTCAACACCCGCCGTTTCGCGACCTGGATCTGCCGCGTGCATGCGGAGGAAGTCCAGCGGTCCGTGCGGACACTCTCGGCCATGACAGCGAATCCCTGCCCGGCTTGCCATGCGCTCGACCAGCGCCGGGCTAGGAGCGCCGAGCGCGAGGACCCGCACGCCGAGCAGCATCTGGCGTTGCTGGCCGCCAGCGGTGACGCGCGGGCGGCGGAAATCTATCGGCTCTGGCTGGTGGGCGAGACGCTGTCTGAGACCGCCCGCAGGCTCGATATCACGCCGCAGGCGGTCGACCAGCGGTTCGCCAAGATCCGCAAGCGTTTGCGTGAGGTTGGGCAGGGCAGCGATTGCCGGTGAGATGGCAGTCAATGTCTCGGGCTTCGTGGGTCTGACTGCCTGCAAACCGGGTGGTCTCGCTCAATTCGTTCGTGAAATTCGTCAGAGCAATGCGCGGCGGATCTGCGGGATTCTGTCACCACTGTTTTCGGTGCGTTCTGCTACAGGCTATCCTTTGCCCTCTCAGCTGGCCCTCCGGCTGCGATCGCCCACAAGCGCATGTTCGGCAGGCATCATCTACAGTCGGACCGACGTCCCAAACCGGCCATCGGTCGCCGACGCAGCCGGCGGCAGACAGTCGGCCAGGAGCGGTTGTCATTCGCGCCCCGTGGTGAGCCAACATGTAAGCCTGTCATGTAAACACCCTCTAGAGACCAATCGATGAATTGGGACGCCCTCATCCACGAAGCCTCGGTCGAGCCACTGCTCGCCGCGGACTACGCGCACTTCTCCCGCCCCATCAGTGAAGCCCTGGTGGTGTTTCTGTCGGGATTGCCCCAAGACGCACAACAGCAGATCCTGGCCACCCAGGCCGTCCTGCCAAGCACGGCCACGACTGCGGAGCGTGTTAGGCGACTGGCGCAGCAATGCCCGGTGCTGCACAAGCTGGGCCAGACGCTGGCGCGGGACCGGCGACTCGATCCTGCGCTGCGCTGCGAGCTGCGAGCACTGGAGTCGCTGCCGCCCAGCGTCCCGCTGGAGACGATTCGAGCGACCCTCGATCAGGAGCTCGGCCCACTGGACCGGCTCGGCATCCGTCTTGATCAGCAGGCCATCGCCGAAGCCAGCGTCGCCGTGGTCATCGGTTATCGGGACGAGCGGCGCAGCGGTGTCTTCAAGGTCCTCAAGCCAGGGATCGAGGAGCGGCTAGCGCTCGAGCTCGAACTGCTGCAGCGTATCGGCGCCTTTCTCGATGAGCGCTGCGATGCGCTCGCGATTCCGAAGATCGGCTACGAAGAGGCCTTTTTTCTCGTGCGGGACAAGCTGCAGGACGAGGTTCGACTCGGTGTCGAGCAACGCCATCTAGCCCTGGCAGCGGAGCAATATGCGGGGCGCGCTCGCGTTCAGGTGCCCGGACTGCATGAGTATTGCACCGCCCGCGTGACCGCCATGGACCGCGTCGCAGGCCGCAAGATATCCGAACCCGGACACCTCAGCATGCGCGAGCGGCGTGACACTGCGCAGCTATTGGCGTCGACGCTGCTTGCGCAGCCGCTGTTTTCAACCCAGGAGCAGGCGCTGTTCCATGGCGACCCGCACGCCGGCAATCTGCTGTTCACGCCCGATGGTCGGCTCGTCCTCCTCGATTGGAGCCTGGCCGGAACCTTGCGGCAGCGCGATCGCGAAGTGATGGTGCATGCGATGCTGGGCGCGATGTTGCGGGATGAGGGGCTGGTGGTCGACATGCTGGCCGCGCTGTCCGCCGATGCACCAGCAGGCAAGCCCGCAGACAAGGAGGCGTTGCGCGCGGTGGTGCGCGAGGCGTTGCGCAGTTTGGGTTACGATCAGCTCCCCGGCTTCAGTTGGCTGGTGGGCCTGACGGACGCCGCCGTCGAGAAGGCCGGCCTGGCGGCGCGGGCCGACCTGCTGATGTTTCGTAAGGCGTTGCACACCCTGAACGACCTGGTTATCGATATCGGTGCGAGTGAGCGCTCACTCGATCTGGCCCTGTTTTTCGGTTATGCGGAGAATCTCGTCGCCGAGTGGCCGCGGCGCTGGCTGACGGCACCTGATTCACGCGCCTTCGCCACCCGTCTGTCGAACTGGGACTTGACCGGCCTGATGTTTCAATACCCGCTGCTCGCGGCGCGGTTTTGGACCGCATTCATTTGAAGGATAGTGCGCCGGCTTGCGTCCGCTACCTCACGGGCGAAGGCGACCGCCGCCGCCCGCAGCGGCGCTCTTGGCGCGAGAGCGGTGGATGAAGCTTACCGCCCCAAATCGGGCACGCGCGCTGGCGCCGCTGTCGGTCGGGCCTCGTCGCCGCCGCCAAGCCCTGCGACCTGACATCAAAACTGCATGAGCGGTTTACGGCTCTACGATGGGAAATTGAACAGCCTAGCCTGGGCCGAGCGCAACCTACGGGGAGGGACGAGCCTGCATTCCGGCAAGAGGACCCGCTTACTGAGACGACTACGACTGATCGTTGAGCGCCTCGTCGAGCGGTTCCTGATCGAAAAGCCGAACGCAGGTGTGAACCTTTTGGCGGCGATCAGCGACCGCCTCCTTGAGCTAGCTGGACCTTGAGTATTGACCACGCTCTTCCGTCTCACTGAGGTAAGTCGCCGCCACTGCTTCGGCGACGGTCGTGCCCCTCTCCCGCAAAACGTGGAAGAGCAATGCCCGCACGGAGGTGGCATCCAAAACCATGAGCAGCCTCCCAGCCGACGCCGTGTCGCCGGCATCGAGCAGCGGGTCGACCTCCTCAAGGATTTCCTGGGTCATCTCCAACATCGTCGGCACCTCTGCAACTTGGTCTACCTATATCGATACCACAGAGATAAGACAGATTTTGTGCGCTGCAGCAAGTTTCACCGCTTGATGCCGATGGAAGCTGCGACTAGCTCGATTCGGCGGTGTCCCCAGCCGACTATTGCGGCTTGAACGTGAGGAAGTGCATGCAGTGCTCGAGCAAGGAACCTTCTGGGTTGTTACGTCTGAAGCGGAGAAAACCGCCTACTCTTTTTCGATAGGGATTTCGCGGGTTATACAGGCCCAGCACGTAACCGTCGCTCAATCGCAGGCGAAGCATCGGTGGCATGCCGTTGCTCAGTCTTCCTCTGACTCGCGGGACAAACCGCTTCGCCTGCGGCGAGCGGCGAACGTAGCGGGGGCACCATACCCGTAACGGGTACCCATAGGGCATCGGGCAAGGCTTCTCCAGACAGTCGCGCATCGTCTTGGCAAGAGACAATTCCTGCTGGAACAGCGCCACGTGCTTGCCGACCCGTTCGTCGACTCTGGTCGCGGATGACATCTGTGAAAACCACTTCACTAACGATAAGGTATTATGCTCTTAAAGTATTTTCTATATAAATACTACAACTAATTAGTGTTAAGACACTTTGACAGATTATTCGCCGCAGGTCCGTGAACGATTTCGCGTTTCAGCTCAAACGTGCTTTGCATTCCTTAGCCGGAGCTGGCAAACGGAAATACATCTGTTCGCGCTCCTGGTCGGGCTGGTGGTCGCAAGGGGCCGAAATACGCACGAGTAGCGTAAGAGAGGTGAAACAACCCGTGTTCGGTCAGGTGCAGACCTTCAATCCCTAGCCGTCCACGGCAAGGGCTGACTGGCAGGAATCGGCCACTTCCGGTCACTGATCTCTCGGCCGGGAGCGTCTGGTGAATCCAACAAACCGGGCATTGAATTTCCGAGCGCCCCGTTCCAGTTGCACGAGAAGACGAACAGGAAGTCATGCCCACAGTCCGGCCATCTGGCCCGGGCGAAACCAGAGGCAAGGATGCAGCGGGAAGGCGTCGGCTGCCGCAGCCGACAGCCGTGGCGGGTAGCGTAGATCTGCGGGGGAGCGACGCTCTGATCGGCCGGCAGTGGTGACGGCGTCAGTCGGCGTCGATCACCTCGCGGTAGGCGTACCAGCTTCCAAAGCCGAGCAGCGGAAAGATCAGTACCATGCTCAGAAAGGCGGTCAGCGCGCCGAAGAGCATCAGACCCACGACGACGCCGGCCCAGGCGAGCATCGGCCGCGGATTCGCGATGACGGCCCGCCAGCTCGCGTGCACCGCGGCGATGGGGCCCGCATCCCGATCGACGATGAGCGGCACCGCAACGACGCTGGACACAAAGACGGCCGCCGCCAGCAGCGCCCCACTGCCGATCAGAAACAGCGTCATCAGCGGGTCGAACCCGCCGCCGAGCGCGGTGACGTACCCCGCCGACGTGGGCGCCAGGGCCGTGACCTTGAGGGCGAACAGCACCACCGTCACCATCATCCACGTAGAGACGACAAAGATCAGGAACAGCCCGAACAGCCCGAGGCTGGAGCGCCGCTGGCCGTCGAGCGAAAAGCTGTTCGCGATGCCGGCGGCATCCCCGGCGAGGTGCCGTCGCGCCGTCACATACAGACCCGCGGCGAGGAAGGGGCCGAGCATAAGCAAGACGATGACGAATTTCACCGTTAGCCCCGGCATCGCGCGGCCGAGCAGCACCACGCCAAAGCCGACGGCCGCGCAAAGGACGCCATAGAAAAGGCTGACGCCGGGCGAGCGCCGCATGGCGGCCCAGCCCTCGCGCAGCCAGCGAGCCGCGGCGCCGGGCGCCACCTGTCGAATGGTCAGCGCGTTTGCATCGACGCTGTCGCGATGCCCGTCCAGTTCGACGAAATCGTTTGGATTGGTGCTCATCTTCTACAGTCTCTCTGTTGGGGGGCGGGCCGCCTTGAGCCCGGTGTGGATGCAGCAGCCGCGCAGCGCGTGCGCGGCTCATCCACGGCTCAAACCGCACCATGTAACGATGCCTGCATTGTTTCACCGATTTGCAGCAGCTCAATCAGAATTTCATGAAATAATGATCGAACCTTGCCAAGGCTCCCGGTACGGAAAAGGGCCGGTCGGATCGAGTGGAGGGACAACCCGTGCGTGCCTGGTGTTGGGCTGGCAAGCCGGCCCCTGCGCAAGAGACGGCGGCTACCAAGCCATGCGCTGATCAAACTTGACGTCGGGCTCGGGCTGTTTGAGGAGGTCACAGTCCGGCACCGACTTGGGAGCATCTTCCCGGGGCGGGAGGGCCGCGGGCGGTCGAAATCGGCGGCGTCACCATTGACACTGACGATGCTCGCAATGTCCGCTCCGGGTTTCATTGCGGCCGTCGTTGCTTCAAGAGCCGATGTCTCCTTCGGGTCGCGTGCGGCCAGTGCGGTCTCTGGTATGCAGCGGCAGCTCAACCCTCGATCGCACGAACATCTCAGGGCAAGATCCATCACAACCTACAAGCCATACTCCGCTCGTCGCACTGCCACAAACTCCAGTTTGCGGCGCTTTGCCGGCCAGTTATTCACATTCAGCACTTGACATCGACGTGTAACAGTGTTGTGACAATCCGGCAATTCACCATTCGGTGATATTCTATATCTCATTGAAAGAGCGACATAAAAGGTTGTGGTCAAAAGTTGACCAAGCCAACAGAAACGATGCAAATCACTGAGCTGACGATGACCAGGGCGGTTCATCCACAGGGTTATCCACAGCACATGTGGACATACCAGATTTCCCTATGCAGCTGGCTGCCTTGTGAGCATCAGCCAAAAATTCGTGGAAGAACGGCAGCGAAGTGGTTGTATGTTGCGCCGCAGCAGAATCGCAAGGCGATTGTCGATCTCCCCGCATCACCTCAGTGCGTGTGTTCGGACACGGCACAGACAACCAGGGATTAGCTGACGGCCCGCAAGTGGTACCGAACTGACGGAGACGGCGACTCCGAGTGCTTACGCGGGAGTGGCACGCGAGGTAGACTCCTAGTTCGTGTTCGACCTTGAGCGCACCCATGACCCGATACCTGCTCGCCTTCTGCCTGTTGACGTTCGGCCTCCCTGCACAGGCGGAGACACCCGCGGTCGGTCGCGACATGCATGCCTACCACCACTTCGAGTCGACAATCTGAGAGTCCGCAGGATAGGCCGCACCATCAGAGCAATGTTTTGAGGTTCCGAGGCCGAGACCCGCAGTCTTCCCACGTCTCGGTTCGGACCCAGGGAGGTTCATTGCCACTAGACCCAGCAGGGACATTGGGTGGACAATGCTGGCGTGTATGCGTGTCCACGAGGACCTACGCTGGCTCCACGGGCGTACGAGTTGGCGCAGCATGCGCGAGCTGGCTAGGGGCTGAGAGGCGCAGCTGTCCGCCAGCATTGGATGCTCCGGACATCGTCTTCAGCTCGCCGATACCTCCGATGACCAACCGGAATACGCCCTCATCGATCACTCATGTCCCGCTCGCCTGCGGGACAAGGAGACACAGAACAACGGGTAAGCCGAGCAGCCATGCCGAACATGTGTCACCTTGCCTTGCACGGAGCAGCTTGCGCACTGCTGCTTGCCGCGGCACCTCACGCTTTGGCTGCTAAGTCAGACTATCCGAATTGGCTGCTCTGGAATTGGCAGACGAGTGATTGCGACGGCTCACCCGGAGCAATGCTTCAAGATCAATGGATCGCCGCAGCCTCCGGAACCAGGCTTTGCGTTGTTCCACCAAGTTACCTATGCAGCCACTCTAGCGGTGCGTCGGTAAGGTGGTACGTCGATGTCGAGATCGAAGGGGAATTTTTTCCGGGAACGACCAATCCGGATGTCAAGCATTGCGTAACGGCCTCGACCAGCCCTGTCATCGTGCACAGCAGCACCTTCTGCACGACGTTTCCGACGCGCTACAGTGGCAAGATCACGTTTGAGCCTGCAGCCCGTAACGCGAGCATCGATGAGCGTGGCGAACGCGGCGAGCAGCGCCTTCGCTAATTGACAAGGCGCTCAACGTCGTGGAGCAAAACAATAACGCTATCGGAATCCAATCGAACGGAGCCATGAAATGCCGAGAGTCCGGACCTTCGCCACGATCGGGCTGTGCGGTAGCGTCGCAGCATTAACCGCAGTCGCTCAGGAGCCCGCTGCCTCCGATCAGGGCGGCAGCCGGGCGGAAGCGTTCATCAAGCAACTGGACACGAGCGGCGACGGCGTCGTTAGCTTGGACGAGGCGTTCGCGCCGCAAAAGGAGCAGTTCAAGGAGATCGATGCAGACGGCAGTGGCACGCTGGATGCCGGCGAGGCTTCCAAGGCCTTCAAAGCGAAGGTACCGAAGGAAATGCTTGAGGAGAAGAAAAAGGGCGGCATGCCGGACCCCGGCGAGACCTGCATCACCAACCTCGACAAAAACGGCGACGGCTCGGTGGACGCGGCTGAATTCGAACAGCCCACCGCCGAGTCCTTTGGCCGCACGGACGCGGATGGTGATGCCAAAGTGACCACCGAGGAGGTGATTGCCTACTTCAAGGGCGGATAGGCAGTCAAAGCCGCCCTGAGCGTCCAGATTGCCCGAGACCGGACGGTAGCGGGTGGGGGATGCGCCGTCAACATGCAGCGGTGGCAGCGGTGGGGCTGAAGGGCTGGTCTCGGCCAGAGCAGCAGACGGTCGCGCCCTCCACCCGTTGCGTCCGCTGTGGGACAGGAAGCAGACCCTCGTCGGCCGGGAGGTGACTTACAGCTCTCGGCCAGCAGCAGACGGTCGCGCCTCCACTCGATGCGTCCGCTGTGGGGCGGAAGCAGACCCTCGTCAGTAGGGAGCCGACTTACAGATCTTGGCCAGCAGCACGCGTCGGCCGTCGGTTGCCGGGCGGCTGCAATGGTGCCTGTTGCCGTCGTTCGCGCCGCTGGATCCCAATCTGGGGATGGTGCCTGGCGCCGGCAGCCGCGGCGCGGACTACCCTGATGCTGCGACTAGCTGCCGCGGGCCTGCTTTTTCCACCAAGGGTGTTTGGCCTCGGTCAGTTCCTCCCAATAGTCGTCGAACCGCGATAGCAGATGGCGGAATTCGCAACTGCGCCAGCCCACCAGACCACCGACATAGACGAAGAGATCCCGGTCGCTGTTGCCGGTGAGCAGATCGTCGAGCAAGTGCTGGGTGACCGCGACGTCATTCATCACGCCGAGCAGATCCTGCAGACCTTTCATGTGGCCGATGAAGACGTCCATGCCGTCGAACAGCGGTAGGAAGAACTCGGTCGCATAGCGCAGTTTCTTGCACTCGATCCGCATTCGATGCATTTCGGCGGCATCGTCGCGATTGACGTGAGTGCCCGCGCCCAGCACGCGGCGCTCCTGCTTGTCGAGCAATCGGCGTGAGTAGCCGACGATGCCGGAATGGAGACGTTTGGCCTGCTTCTTGTTCAGCGGCACCGCTTCCCACGCCCTGGCGTCTAGCCAATGCGGAAAGCTGTCGACGAAACACTCAAAGCGGTCGCTGTCGAGCATGGGGACCACCCGCTGCTGATAGATCTCAGCACGGCGCGCTTCAGCCAGTTGCAACAGCCGCTCGGCACCCGACAGCGGCAGCAGTTCCACCACCGGCCCCAAGCCTTCGGCGATGAAGACGTCCAGGTCGCGGGCTGGGCCCAGTTCGCCCGCGATCCAACGCATCTCATCGTTCCATGTCGCGGTTGCCTCCTGGGGAACGGCATCCCGAAACAGGCTGGCGGCGGAGCGCATACGGCGAAAACTGACCCGCAACTGATGCACACCTTCGATGTCGTCCCAACTGCGGGCGCTGTCCCGCCAGGTCAGTAGAAAGCGGTAGTTGTGACGTAGGATGGCGGCGAAGGCTTCGCTCGCCGTCTGGTCCGGGTTGATCGCGGGTGGGACTTTTGATCTTGTCGGCACGCTGACACCATTGGCTAGCTGCGGGCCGGCCGCCGGAGGAGCGGCCACGCCGGTTTCTGTTCGCCGATCATAGGCAAAAACCCTCGCCTGCGATCGCACGGTTGTTGCGGAATTGGTCGATGCATCTGGGCCTCCGGATCAATGAGTTGCCAGTCGTCACGACGCGCTGCTCGCGGAACGACTGCGCGGGAGGCGATGTGTCTGGTTGCCCCGATCTCAACGCGCCGCCAGCGCTACTGCTTCAGCCCGTCAAGCAGGTCTTGCACATAGGCGATGCCTTCCGCGGAGTACGGGATGTAGCCGAGCGCGGCGACGTCCTGTTGTCCCGGGCCAAGAGCGTATTCCATCAGATCGATCAGGGCCGGCAGCTTGGCCGGATCGTCGTAGTGCCGGCGCAGCACCAGCCAGGAGATGCCGATGATGGGATAGGACTCGTCCCCGGGGGGTCGCGTAGGGCCTGGACTCCGGGCCGCTCGCTGATTGCGGCGATGGCGGCGGTGAAGCTCGCCTCGTTCGGCGCGACCATTTGACCACTCTGGTTTTCTAGCATGGCCATCTTCATCGAGGTCAGGTACGCGAAGGCATATTGGACATAGCCGATCGAGCCCGGAATCGCTCGCACCGTCGCGGCGACGCCGTCGTTGCCGCCCGCCTTCACCAGCCCGCCGCGCTGCTGCAGGGCCTGCGGCCATGTCGGCGACAAACTACTGACCACGGCCTCGGCGAAGGCTCGGCTGGTGATACCCAGGTGCTCGGTCAGGGTATAGCTCGTTCCGCTGGCACCAACGCGGGTAACGACGGTGATCGGCTGATCCGGCAGCGCAGCGTCTGGATTCGTCGCGGCGATGATCGGGTCGTTCCAGCGCTCGATGCGGCCGGAGAAGATGCCGGTGACCGCATCCCGGGACAGCTTGAGCGGATCGACGCCATCCAGGTTATAGACCAGCACGATTGCGCCGACCGCCATCGGCAGTTGCACGACGCCGCGGTCGACCTGGGCGACCTCTGCGTCGGTCATTCGGATATCGGTGCCGGCGAAATCCACCCGACCGCCGATCAGATCCTTGACGCCACCGCCGCTACCGATGGCTTGATGGTCCGGATACACTTTGGGGTGTGCCCGATGATAGGAGTTCGTCCAACGCAGATACAGCGGCGCCGGGAAGGTCGCGCCGGCCCCGACCAGCTTGATCGGCTGCTGCTCCGCGGCCGGCAGCGCGGCGGTGCCTGCCAGCAGCACGGAGGCCAGCAGGCCGCTAACCAAGACGCGAAGAGAATGCTGTGGTTTCATGATCGTCTTCAATTGCCGTGATGGTTTCGACTGAAATCGCCTTAGCTCAACCGTCGCGTGTGCGCCTCGTGACGGCTCTGACAGGGTGTGCAGCGGGTGGCATTGTGCACATGCAGCAAGCGCTGGTCCGGTATCCGACAGCCGCAGTCGAGGCAGAACTCGCGCCCCTCGCCGGCCTCAGAGCGTTTTCGAATCTCCGCAACCGCCAGCTCAGTCAACTGATCGGCGCGGAACTGCGCCAAGTCGATCTCGTCCGCGAAACGTTCCATAGCCATGGGTCCTCCGGCACGCTGCTTAAGCGCCCAATGATTACAGATCGGTGTGACGAGCGAGTTACCGGCCATTGCGGTGTTGGGACAACGAATGCTTCGTCCAACTGATGATGTCCACGACGATGCCATCCATATCTGCTCGTGGAGGCTATAGGCCGTCGTCAGCGCGCTGCTCGGCCTGTATCCTCGGTTGGTGGGTCGCATTGGCTACCTCGGCATCAGCTTCGGCGGCGGCATTGACGCCGTGGCTCTGGCCTG
>CAVOGV010000025.1:0-87019 GCA_963695445.1 uncultured Gammaproteobacteria bacterium
CGGGTTCTTTACATAGTTACAGGGCTTCAAGGAATGCTCGCAGCGCGTCGGGCGGGCGATAGCGGGGAGCGTTGCATCGGGTTCTTCAAGTCGCGCGAGCGCCTGTTCCTTCATCGTCAGGTCTGCTTCCACGTAGCGATGTGTCGTTGTTGCGCTCTCGTGTCCCATCCAAAGCGCAATGACGCTAAAGGCGACACCGGATTGCAGCATATGCATGGCTGTCGAGTGACGTATTGTGTGCGGCGAGACATGCCGTCTCGCGAGGGAGGGATGCGTTTGGGTGGCACGGGTCACGGCGATATCGAATCGTTGGTTGACGTTTTGGCGTGTCATCGCACGGCCGTCGCGGTTGGGTAGCAGCGGCGCATCCGCCGCGAGCGCCGGATTGCAACGCAGCCAAGCGCGGACTTCCTGGAGCGTGGATTTCCACAACGGCACGACGCGCTGCTTTCGCCCTTTGCCGTGCAAATGCACACACGCAGACGGCTCCAGTACAACATCGGCGACCCGCACGGCGATGATCTCCGAGACGCGCGCCCCGGTGTTGTAGAGCATGGTCAACAATAGGTGATCGCGCTGCGACGTCCAGGTTGCGCCTGGCTGCCCCATCACCGCGAGCATCTCTTCGCGCGACAGAAACCCCAACATGGGACGCTCGAAGCGCTTCATCGGCACGCCGAGCGCCTGTTCGACGCTCAACAGGGAGGCGACATCGCGCCGTCCGGCGAACTTCAGGAACGCGCGCAGGGCGGTCAGGCGTAGATTGCGACTGCGCACCGAGTTGTTGCGCCGCTGTTCCAAATCGTCGAGGAATGCCAGGATCAAGTCCGGCTCGAGATCCGCTAGGCGCAGTTCAGTCGGCAGCTTGCCCAGGCGTTCGTGCGCGAAGTCCAGAAACAGCAGCATCGCATCGCGATAAGACGCGACGGTGTTAGGGCTCATAGCACGCTGAGCGAGCAGGTAGTCGGTGAAAAACTGCTGGACCAGTGCCGCAAACGAAGGCGTGCGTACTGCAGCGACTTCAGACATGGCTGACCTCCTTACTTGGCAGCAGCGGTTCGAACCGCTCGGCGGCCAGTGCCATCAGCGCGGGTACGGCGGTGATGTACCAGTAGGTGTTGGTCACCATCGCATGGCCGACGTAGGTGGACAGGGCCAGCATCTGCTGGTCAACATCGATCCCCTGCGCCTGCCAGAGCAGTATGCGACGCACGACGAACGTGTGTCTCAGGTCATGAGTGCGCGGCGCGTGATGAGCGCCTCGGTTGACCCACGCCAATCGGTTGCATAAGCCACGGAACACCCGATCGACTTGGCGTAGGCTCAGCGCACAGCCCTGGCGCTCACCGCGCGTGCCGATAAAAAACGGCCCCTCGTCGGTACGCGCGATCTGCTGATCGCGCAGCAGACGGTACGCGCTCAGCACCTCCAGCGTGCTCGGATGCAGCGGTACCTGGCGGGATTTGGCGAACTTGGTCCGGCGGACCGTCAGCAGGCCAGCGCGTAGATCAACATCCGCGTCGAGGAGATGCAGCGCCTCGGAGACGCGCAGACCGGTTGCCGCGAGCAAGCCGAACAGGGTCTCGTAAGTGGCGCCACGCAACGGCGGACACAGTCCACGCGCGGCGAGCAGCAAGTCGGCGATCTCCTCCTCGGTGTAGATGTGTGGCGCCAAGCGCTGGTCGACGCTGCCGAAGACGCTGTCGTCTGGCACCTCGGTGCCGGGTTCAAACTGCTGCAGCCAGCGGGCAAAGGGACGCAGGATCTTCAGTCGCCGCGCCCACGTCAGCGGGTTGTTGCTGCCATTGTTCGGGCAGCGTGCCCACGCGGCCATGACCTCGACGGTGAGCGGCCCCTGCGTTTCCAGACGATCGCTGTAGCGGGCGAAGCTTCCAAGGGCATACCCCATCGAGCGCGAGGCAAACCCTAGCCGCCGACGTTCGTCCAGAAATTGCGCAACGTACGTTTGCAGGGCGGTCGCGGTCTTCATGCCACACCTCCTGGCCATGGCAAAGCGACCGCGGTCAGATTGCGGCTGTCGAGCTTGGCGTAGATCAACGTGGTGTTGAGCGAACGATGGCGCAGGACATCGGCCACCTCCTTGAGCGAGCTGCCGCTCGCCAGCAGGCGACTGGCCATGGTATGGCGCAGCAGGTGCGAGCGCGTATAGGGCAAACCGGCACGGGCGTAAGCTTGGCGAATGCTCTTGCGCACGCAGTCGGCGCCGAGCGGGCGGTCGCAAGGCGCGATGCGACGAACGAAGACCGCCCGACTCGCGCTCGGCGGGCGTTCGTGCAGGAGATAATCGACGATGGCCCGTCCCGTGGTCGGCGGCAACGGCAAGGTATCTTCGCGGCGACTCTTGGTCCTGCGCAAGGTGATCGTGCCGGCCTGCCAGTCGATATCATCGAGGCCAAGCGTGGCGATCTCCCCGCTGCGCAAGCCCAGATCCAGGGCACAGCGCACCATGGCATCGGCGCGTCGCGCCGATGCCCCCTCCCAACCGAGCGCATCCACCAGGCGCCGGACTTCGGCATCGCTCAGACCCTTCGGCAACGAGGCCAACTGCCAGTTGGCCGGATAGGGGAGCACCCCGATCAATGCGTGCACCCGATCGCCACACGTAGCACGGAAACGAAAATAGCCGCGCAACGCGGAAATCAGCGTGGCGGCGCTCCCCGGCGCGCTGTAGAGCTCGCTCTGGCTGGCGACGAATCGACGCACGCGATCGGGCGTGATGGCGTCGAAGTCGATTGCCCGATCGCCGAATTGTTCGACGAGCAGGCGACGGACCGTGCGTAGGTATTCGCTGCGCGTTGTTGGGGCGAGTCCCTGCGCATGATTCATGCGTTCGTCGAAGCGATGCAGTTCCTCGTCCACAGGCGTCATCGGCACGATCCGCTCGGGGATCGCTGCCTCGGCGCGCAGAACGACGAAGAGATGCCCAAGCGCGGCGCTCAGGTCCTCGCGCGTGCGAACGACCGGTGCGGCGCAATCGCACTGCGGCAGATGGTCGTCGAGAAACTCCGCGATCCGGTCTTCATCAAGGGACTCGACCTGGAGTGGGCGCCGCTCCATCCAGCGCCCGAAGTGGGCCAGGCAGCCGAAATAGGTCGTCGTGGTTTGGGCGGCGTAGTCGCGCTCGTCGAGGTAGCGCGCAAAGGCATCCACGTAAGGTGCCAACGGGCTACCACGCAGCTGGCGGATTGATCGCTCGGGAAGTTGGCCTACAGTGCTCATCGCGGTCTCCTGAAGTGGCTGGGGCCTTTCAGTAAACCGCAGAAAACTATGTAAAGTTCGCTCGCCGCTCATTTCAGGCAAGGCCCGCAAACACCGCAACTTGCGAGAATGGCCGTGCCGCGCTTTACATAGTTGGCAACTTTACATAGGGGTCGATTACGGACTGTCGCCTAAGCTTCCTTCCTTCCTTCCTTCCTTCCTTCCTTGAGATCCCCATTCTTTGCGCGCCCAGGGAGGGCTGTGCTGTCGCGCACGCCTACAGATGTGCGGTTATGGTGCACAAAGGGGGCTACGTACTACGGAACCGGGCAAGAGGGCGGCATGACGGGCGCGCTGGTCATGCAAGAATCCGGGGTTTCGGAAGCGGCTGACGGCGCGTCGGCGATGTGGTGGCGGGAGCCGACTGGCGGCTTATGTGTACGCCATCAGCGTGGGGACATATAAGGGCGCCATGCACGACGCGCACAATCTCGATGCCGTCCGTGATCTCGCGGTACAAGAGGAGGTACCCCCGCACCGGAAAGTAGCACAGGCCTGGCGCAATCGCGGGCCGCGCGGGCTCAAGGGAGGGCTACTCCGCGAGCGGCAGGAACTTCTGCCCGATGTCATCAAGTAGGGATGTCATCAAGCAGGCGGTCGGCAGCGCGCACATCGTCATGGGCGGTGTGCAGCCAGATGTCGATCGCTAGGGGAGATGGCTGGCAGCTTGGGCGCTCCCTTGTGATCAGGGGATCGAGCGTCGATAATGCGGCGCTGGCTCGCTGGCCCGACGAAACTGGGGCCGCGGGGGCACAACGAGCGACAACGATATCAATATGAAACTCGGAATACCAAAAGAGACACTGGCAGGAGAGCGCCGTGTCGCCACCACACCAGAGGTGGCGAAGCGGCTCGTGGGCAAGGGCTTCGAGGTGTTGCTCGAGGCCGGTGCTGGCGTCGCCGCCCATTACAGCGACGACGCCTACGCCGAGGCCGGCGTGCGGTTGGTCGAGCGCGCCGATTGCTTCAATGCGGACATCGTACTGAAGGTGCGCCGGCCGAGCGACGACGAGGCCGCCGCGGTGCGCGCGGGCGCCGTCTACATCAGCCTGCTCGAGAGCTGCGGCGACGATGCACTGGTCGGCCGCATGGCCGAAAACGGTGTGCGCGTGCTGGGCATGGAGCGCATGCCCCGCATCTCCCGCGCCCAGTCCATGGACGCGTTGTCATCCCAGAGCAATATCGCGGGCTATCGGGCCGTGATCGAGGCCGCGGCCCGTTACGGGCGTTTCTTCCCGATGATGATGACCTCCGCTGGTTCGGCGAAGCCGACGCGACTGGTGGTGCTCGGTGCCGGGGTGGCCGGGCTCCAGGCCATCGCGACCGCGCGTCGGCTCGGGGCCGACGTCTATGCCTACGACGTGCGTCCCGAAACCTTGGAGCAGATTCGCTCGCTCGGTGCAAAGGCCATCGAGCTGGATTTGGGCGAAAGCGGCGCCGGGGAGGGGGGCTACGCTAAGGAGTTGTCCGACGAGGCCAAGGCCCGCCAGCAGTCGCTGTTGGCGGATGAGCTTGCTAAAGCCCATGTCATCATCACCACCGCGCTGATTCCGTGCCGGCCGGCGCCGGAGTTGATCACCGAGGACGTCGTCAAGCGTATGCGCGACGGTTCGGTGATCGTCGACCTGGCTGCCGCCAACGGCGGCAATTGCAAGCTGACCGAGCCGGACCAGGTCACTGAGCAGCACGGCGTGACCCTGGTCGGTCACACCAACTATCCGTCCATGGTGCCGTCGGATGCGAGCGCGTTCTACGCAAAGAACCTGTCCAACCTCATCGACATCATGGTCGATACAGGCGATGGCGGGCTGGTGCTGAAAGACCTGGCCGAGGATGAGATTACTCGCGCCATGCTGGTCGGGGGATGAGGTGCGAGTTCCTAGTCACTAGTTCCTCGTTACTCGTCCCGCGTCACTTCCTCCACTCCATCCCCGAACTCACTGCAGGAGCGATCCGCATGTCCGAATCCATACTTGCACTTTATGTCTTCGTGCTGGCCTGCTTTATCGGCTATTACGTCATCTGGGGCGTCACGCCCTCGTTGCATACGCCGCTGGTGGCGTTGACTAATGCCATCTCCGGGATCGTTCTGGTGGGGGCACTGTTGGTCACTGGCCTTGAGCAGGCCGGCTTCGCCGCCTCAACGATGGGCTTTATCGCGGTGCTGCTGGCCAGCATCAATGTCTTTGGCGGCTTTCTGGTCACGCACCGGATGCTGTCGATGTTCAAGAAAAAGAAATAAGGCCCGCGTCCCATGGATTTCACCCTGAACCCCAACTATCAGGCCCTGGCCTATCTTTTCTCGGCCGTTCTATTCGTCTTTGCGCTGAAGGGGCTGACCCACCCGGCAACTGCTCGGCGGGGCAACCTGTTTGGCATGTTGGGCATGGTCATTGCCATCGGCGCGACCCTGGCCGGCAGCGAGGTACAGAGTTACTGGCTGATTATCGCTGGCGTCGGCATCGGTGCCGTGATCGGCATCGTCATCGCGATGCGCATCCAGATGACGGCGATGCCGCAGCTGGTGGCCGCCCTGCACAGCTTCGTCGGCATGGCCGCGGTGTTGGTGGCTATCGGCACGTTCTTGAACAAGCGGGCGGCAGATGCACTGAACCCGGTGCTGATGGGCGAGCTGTCCGCGGGTATCGTCATCGGTGCCATCACCTTCACCGGATCGGTGATCGCGTTCGCGAAGCTGCAGGGAATCATGGGCGGTGCTCCCATCAAGTTCAAAGCGCAGCACGCGTTGAACGCCGCCATGGCTATCGCGACGCTGGCGCTGGCGGTCCATTTCGCGATGACCGGCAGCCTGCTGTCGCTGGTGGTGATGACGCTGCTGGCCTTCACGCTGGGCGGCACGCTGATCATCCCCATCGGGGGTGCCGATATGCCGGTGGTCATCTCCATGTTGAACAGCTATTCCGGCTGGGCGGCGGCGGCCACCGGTTTCACGCTACACAACAATCTGCTGATCATCGTCGGTGCGCTGGTGGGCTTCTCCGGTGCCATCCTGTCGTTCATCATGTGTCGCGCGATGAACCGCAGCATCATCAACGTGGTGTTCGGCGGCTTTGGCTCCGATAGCGGCAGTGGCGACAGCGCCGGTGCCGTCGCCGCCGAAAAGGGCGTCAAGTCCGCCTCCGTGGAAGATGCGGTGTACTGGATGGAGGACGCAGGTAAGGTCATCATCGTGCCCGGCTATGGCATGGCCGTGGCGCAGGCCCAACACGCCCTCAAAGAGATGATGGAGCTGCTTCAGGCTCGGGGTGTCGAGGTCAAATTCGGCATCCATCCGGTTGCCGGGCGCATGCCGGGGCACATGAATGTGCTGCTCGCGGAGGCCGATATCCCCTACGATAACGTGTTGGAGATGGACGAGATTAACTCCGAGTTCCAGAGCACCGACGTGGCCCTGGTGGTCGGCGCTAACGACGTGGTCAACCCGGCCGCCAAAGAGGATAGCAGCAGCCCAATCTACGGCATGCCGATTCTGGAGGCCGGCAAGGCGCGGCAGGTGTACTTCCTGAAGCGTTCCATGCGGCCCGGCTATTCAGGGGTCGACAACCTGCTGTTCTATCAAGACAACACCTCGCTGATCTTTGGCGATGCTAAGGATACGATCGAAGGCATCGTGGCAGCGCTGAAGGGGGGAGGGCATTAGGGTGCCGCCCATCCGCGGCAGTGGTTGGCACGGAAACAGCTGCCTTGTTCGCCTGAACCAGGCAGGTGCAGCCGCTGGTTACCGGAGCGCTGGCAACAAAGGTTTCGGTGCGGAGGGCAGCTTGTCCGGATCCTGACTGGCCGTGGCCGACGGTGACGGAGTTTGATCCTGATCGTCCATCGGCTCGAAGCGTGCCAGCATGCGACCATTCATGTCGCGCAGCAGCAGCTTGCTTCGGTCGACCTGGTAGCTCTGGACTGCCTCCAGCGCGGCCAGGTAGTCGGTATTCTGCCTGGACGCGTCGTTCGATCCGGCGCAGCCGCGTCGGCTCACGGCCACTGGACCGACTAGGCTGAGACGCTCCTCATTGCGGGTGAACACCGCCCGATAGGTGTCGCAGGCTTGGCCGATCAGGTTGCCCCCGTCGACGAATTCAAGGCTGAAGGTCGGTGTCGCAAGGGCTGGGACGATGGTCCCGTTGCCGTTGCGATAGGTCAGGAGCCGCCATACCCGTCCCTGCAACGGAACCGCATCGGGCCTTACCAAGGTGATCAGCGTCTTGCCGGACGCATCCACCATGGCCAGCCCGTCGCTCGACGGGACCAAGCGTTCGATCAGGCCGAGCAGGCCGAGCACGGCCTGCTCCTGAGCCATCAGCGTTTCGGGGCAATCCAGCAGCATCGATGCCACATGCGGTGAGAAGATTAGCCGGCTGCCTTCGAGCCAGTAGCTTCCATTCAGGGTGCTGCAGCCGCTGTTGATGCGAAAGTGGCCGTCGTCGAAGGTGGCGTAACGGTGTCCGGTGCCGGACAGGGCCGCCTTCAGGCCGTTTGCCGTCAGGTACTCCTCGAGCTGCCAGACCTGGCCTTCGAGGGCGGGCGGGCGCGTCGCGGCCTGCTCATTCACCTGCTCCGCGTTGGCGGTGAGAGGGCCGTAGGTCCCTAGGACGATACACAACCATGCTGAGCGTCGGGCCCGGTCGCGAAAAGCGGCGGTTCGGGCGATGGCGCCAGTCGCCCTGAGGTTTGCAAGCCTGCTGCCCGAGTTGGTGTCATATGCTCGGGATCGTGGCCGCGGGGCTGGACTCTGTTCTGTCATCGGGGCTGTGTCGTCGCGGGCCGTGTCATCATGCCTGGCGGGTTCAGTCGTTCTGTTCGGGCAAGTTCGCCGTGATGATGCGCTTGCGATCCAGCCGGATGCGTTGCTTGAAGCTGTCGTGGCCGGATTTTCTGACTTCCACGTCGTACTCCCCTTCCGGCAATATCACGTCCAGCCGCGTGGAGCCGTAACTGATGCCGTCGATGAAGACCTCGTCGTAGTAGACGTTAGAGCGGACGGTCAGCATGTGGTTGCCGTCAGCAACCGCTGCGGATTCTTCCTCAGAGTCGGCGTCCCCGGCGGATTCTGCGTCGCTATCGGTCGTTGATGTCTTAGCCGTTGCCGCGGGGCTGGCGCCTGATGCGGCAGTCGATCCGGTACCGCTGCATTGGGTCGGGGTTAGGCCGAGCAGTCCGCAGGCTTCCGCCTGGGTGGGTTCGCTGCGCATCCGTGCCTCGAGTTCGACGAAGTAGTCGCCCTGGCCGCTGAAGCCACTCTTCGTGATCTTGCTGTCGATGACTGTCGGCGTCGACTTGGCCTTGCCGCGCCGGTCGGCGATCACGTCCGCTTCGGTCACCGATGCGTAAATGCGATCGTTGAAGCGCCGTTTGGCCTCCTGCCGGGCGGCGTCTGAGCCGCGCTGCATGCAGGCGGCAATGGTCTCGTCGCGCTTGCAGCGAATCGTGTTGTTAACCTGAACGCTGCCCTCGACATTGAGCTCACGATACAAGCGCTCGGCGCGGGCCACGTCGAAGCCGACGCGGGTTTCCGTCAATCGGCGTTCGGCGGTCTTGGTGTCGGCTTCGATTCGCTCGATCTGCTGCCGTGTCGTCGCGATCGCCGTCTGCTTTGCCTTCACGGCGTTCCGGTGGTTTTGTAGCGCTTCGAGCGCGTCACGATAGCCGATTTGGGTGCTGGACAAGTCTAAGGTGGGATCGGCGATGATGCGCTGGAACTGTGCGTTCATGGTCTCGAGCGCCTGCGCCTTGCGTTGCTCTAACTCGGAAATCGATGCGCGCAGCCGTGCCAGATCGGTGTCTAATTGGGTCGCTGCCTTTTGACGGTCGGCTAAAGCGGATTTGAGTGACGCAATCTCCGCGAGCTGCGTATCGACCTTGGCCTGCATCTCGGCGATGTCCTGGCCGCTCGCGAGGCCTTGCCAGGCGAAGACGGCAGTTAAGGTGAGGATGAATCGCAGGCCTGTCATGATCGATGCCGTCGAGTCTGAGACACCGCGCCTCGAGCGCGGTGTCGTGGTGTTCCCCGTCGAGCCGATGCGACGCTGTCTCAGAGCCGAGCCGATGCGCCGCTGTCTTGGTTCTGGCGTAAGGCTATCGGCCTCTCTTTTGCTCTGGCGGTTTCGCCGAGCGTTGCTTCAGGCCTCTGGGGCGGCGTCGGCGGTTGCCTCGGTTGCCTCGGGCGTTGCCTCAGGAGCGGCCGCCGGTTTCGGCTCAGCGTGCTTGATGAGGCCCTCGGTGAGTAGGATGTCGGTCTTGGCATCGCCGTTGATCCATTTCTTGGTGCTGCAGTCCTTGACCGCGTAGCGTCCGGATTTCTTCTTGAAGATGAGATGATTGTCGGATTTCTTGAGCTGTTCCATTGGGCTGTGCCTCAGTTGGGGTGTCATGCAAGCGCATGCTTGGGCTGACGGTTGCTGTCAGCGTTCTTCGTCGTGCTGCTTCGGGTCGACGTCGATACGTTCGACGTCGACCTCGAACTTGGCGAGTAGCGCGGCCATCGCGCCAATTGCGGCAATTACCGGCGCCAGTAGGGTCAGGGCGCCACCGACGGCGACGCCCGCGGTGAGCGGGACCTCGATCAGTGCCTCGCCGCTGGGTCGGCGAATCACCAATCGGCGCACGTTGCCGTCCGCGATCAGGCCCTTGACGAAGTCGACGAGTTCGCCGCCAGCCACGCTGACGCGTTCGGTGATGGTGGATCTCATGAGGATGCTCGCTGTTGCGGATGAATGCTGGCGCTGGGAGTGAAATGCTGGCGCTGCTCCATAACCACTGCAATATACCGAATCAAGGCCAGTTGGCGCCAATTTCGCGCGCGTTCAGGGCGTCGGGAGCGGGTGAGTCGATCGGATGGCAAAGCGCCAGGCTAGCGGGCCATCTTCGATGGCGCCTTGCAAAAATCTCGTGTGCGCTCGGAACCGGGTGCACTCTCTTCGCCGGACGGCAGCGGGCCCCTTGGATCATGTAGCCAGGCGACCACATCCGCGTGCACGCGCTTGCCCTGCAGGTCGCGCGGCAGCATGTGCCAGCCTTGCCGGTACAGCACGAGCCGAACTTGGTCATCGCTTTCCGGTAACCGGCTCAGCATCCGACAGAAGGCGTGGCGGGGGATGATCTCGTCGCGCTCGCCATAGAGCAGCAGCAGCGGCCCATCTAACGCGCCAGAGAGTGCGCCAGTTCGACCAGCGGCCGACGGCCTGGTCCATCAGGTTGGTCACGCCCCACAGCGCGTCGACGCGCGTTGCCTTGATCACCAGGGGGTCAGCGCTCATCGCGCGAAGCATGTCGATATTGTCGGACGGCCGGATGCTGACGCCCTCTCCGGTCAGCCGCATGCCCGGTGCGATGCTGGCCAGCGTATCCAGCCCCAGGCGCTGATACCAGGGCATCGCGTCCCGCGACCAGACCGCCGGCGCGATCAGTACGGCGCCGTCGACCGGCAGTGCGGCCTGCGTCAAGGCGTTCATCACGACGGCGCCACCCATGCTTTCGCCGACCAGATACAGTCGGGCGTGGGGATACTGCTGGCGCAGGAGCTGGGTCAGTGCCGTCAGGTCCGCCACCAACTGCTCGCCGCCGTGCCAGCGTCCCGGCAGGGCGGTGGCGCCGAAGCCGCGCTGGTCGACGGCGTAGGTGGTGATACCGGCCTCGGCAAGGCTGCGGGCCAGCGGCGCAAAGGCGTGGGCGTAGTCGTTGAAGCCGTGCAGGCCGAGCACGACGATGTCCGGTTGGTCGCCGTCCGGCTGCCGTGCCGGCCAGACTCGGAGTGGCAGCCGATAGCCGTCGGGCATGCGCGCGTGGCCCTCGGCGAGCAATGGTGTCAGCTGCTTCGAGCGCAGGTTCGACAATGCGTGGCGAAGCACAGGCGCAGAGCAGCACGGCCGACCGCGAAGGCAGCGAGCGCGGCGACGCCGATCACCGGATCGATGTCTCTGCTGCCGGAGCGGGGCCTCAGTTTTCGGCGGCTTTGGCACGGCTGTCGCTGCGGCCGGGTGTGCCGCTGAAGTAGGTCCAACGATCCGCCTGTCGCACGAAGCGGCTGATCTCGTGTAAGCGGAAGGCGCGCCCGGCGATCTTGTAGCGGGCGACGAACTCCACGGTGCCTTCGCTGTCGTCGCCGCCACCGTCGTGGGTCGCGACGATCTTCAGCCCTAGCCAGTTCACCGGTCCGCCGAGGTCGATGACGGCCGGCCGCGTGGCCGGATGCCAACTTGCGCGCAGATAGTCGACATCGCCGAGCACATAGGCGCTGTAGCGCGAGCGCATCAGCATCTCGGCGGTAGCGGCGACCCTTGTACCGTCGATGATCGCGCCGCAGCACTCGGCGAGGGCGCGACCGCTGCCGCAGGGACAGAGTGGTGCAATGGCCATGGAGGTGTAGGTGAAAGATGGATTTCGTGCTCGTCAGGTTTGCCCGCGATGATCAGCGAGGCGATGCCTCAGAACGACGCGCCATGGTCGGTGCTGGTTAGGCAGCACACTGTTGTTTGTCTTGGTCGTTGTCGTTGTCGTGCTCGTTTTCGTGCTTCGAATGGCAATGTACTGGACGCATGCGGTCGTTGGTGTGAAGCCACGAAGCGCCCTGAAGTCCGTTTGGCTGGGGGAAGTTTCGATTACGACAACGACAACGACAACGATAGCGACAACGACAACGATAGCGACAACGACCAATAGCTGTCTCGGAATCTCCGAACTGCTGCGCTAGGACCTAGCAGCTAGCAACTCGCGACTTTTTAACCGAACCGCAACATCAGCGGCCCCTCCTGCATCGCCGCGATCTGCTCGCGCAGGGCCAGCACGTGATCTTGCCAGAAGCGCTGATCGTCGAACCAGGTGAAGGCGGCCGGGAAGGCGGGATCGGCCCAGCGCCGGGCGATCCAGGCGGCGTAGTGGATCTGACGCAGGGTGCGCAGGGCCTCGATCAGGTGCAACTCGCGCGGGTCGAAGTCACGGAACTGGCGGTAGCCCTCCAGCACGGTGTCGAGTTGGATGGTCATCTCTTCGCGCTCGCCGGACAGTAACATCCACAGGTCCTGCACCGCGGGGCCGGTGCGGGCGTCGTCGAGGTCGACGAAATGTGCGCCGTCATCGGTCCAGAGCATGTTGCCGCGGTGGCAGTCGCCGTGCAGACGGATGCCCCGACAGGTTCCGGCACGCTCGAAGCAGGCTCGGACCTCATCGAGCGCATGCGCCACCACGCCGCGATAGGCCGGCTCCAGGTCCGGCGGAATCCAGCCCGTCTCCAGCAGGTAGGCGCTCGGCTCCTCGCCGAAGCTGGCGATGTCGAGGGTCGGACGATGCTGGAACTGCGTGGTCTCGCCCACGAGGTGCAGGCGGCCAAGCAATAGACCCAGCCGTCGCAGCACCTCGGGGTCGTCCAATTCCGGCGTGCGCCCGCCGCGCCGCGGTGTCAGCGAGAAACGGTACTCCTCCGAGCGGTGCAGGGTCTCGCCGTTCAGCACTAGCGGCGGGACGACCGGGATTTCGTGTTCGGCCAGCTCCAACGTGAAGCGATGCTCTTCCAGGATTGCGGCGTCGGACCAGCGGCCCGCGCGGTAGAACTTGGCGATCAGCGGCGCGCTGTCGTCGATCCCGACTTGGTAGACGCGGTTCTCGTAGCTGTTCAGGGCCAGCAGTCTGCCATCGACCTGATAGCCGAGTGACTCGACGGCATCCAGCACGCGGTCTGGTGTCAGGTCGGCATAGGGGGTCTCGTTGATTGGATTGGGGGCGGGCATTGGCTGTCAGTCGCGCAGTTGCCGGCCGAGGGCGAGCAGCAGCAGTTCGGCGTCCGAGCGCTTGGCGCGCTCGTTGACCAGTGCACGCAGTGTCGCCGGCTCGTCGGTGATGATGTTGTCGACGCCGTAGTCGAGCATTCTTGCCATGTCGTCGGGGTCGTTGATGGTCCAGACATGCGTCGCGAGCCCGGCGCGGCGATTGGTGCGCACCTGTGCCGCCGTGACTTGGTCCTGGTTCATGCTGAGAAAGTCCACGTCAAGCTTGGTGACGTCGCCCACCGCGACGGTGACGATTTGCCCGATGCGGATCTCCGGTGCCAGCTCGCGCACCCGCGCCAGGCCCTGTTGGTTCAGCGATGTGATGACGCAGTCGCTGGTGCATCCCGCCTTGCGCATGAGTTCGACAACACGCTCGGCGAGTTGTTGGTCGTGGCCGTTGAACTTTAGCTCGATGTTGAGGCCGATTCGTCTGCCTGCCACCAGCAACGCTTCCTCGAGGGTCGGGATCTGCTCGCCGGCGAACTCCGGCGAGAACCAGCTGCCGGCATCGACGCGGCGTAGGTCGTCGAAGTTCGCCTCCCAGATCTTGGTCGACAGCCCCGCGATGCGCATCAGGTCGGTGTCGTGCAACAGCACGACAACACCGTCGGCGGTCTCCTGCGCATCGATCTCGGCATAATCGGCGCCGTCGGAAATGGCTTGATAAAGGGCCGCGAGGGTGTTCTCGGGTGCATAGCGGGAGCTGCCCCGGTGCGCGGTGATCTCGACATCGCGGCCGATGCGTAGGTCCTGAAGTCGGTTTTCGGCGATCACGAACGATCCCCCCAAGAGCGCAATCAGCAGTCCAATGATGACCGGCCGTGGGACGTGCGTCCGCCTGGCCGCGTTATCCCAGCCCTCCCTCGGCATGCCGTCGACGCCAAGCAGTTCCAGGTAGAGGTGAATCACCACGACGGCGTAGACGGTGAGTATCAAAAAAGACAGGAACGCAGCCACCGTCAGCAGCAGCACCAGCGAGATCGCCGTTGCCGCGATCATCGGGCCGACGCCCTGCAAAGCGCCGAGGGCGACTTCGACCAGCCTGCCCGCCAGCCAGAGCACCGCGGCGGATATCACCGCTGCCAGCGCAAGGTTGATGCTCAGCAGCGCCAGCGCACGCAAGCGGTGCCCGCTCACTAAATCCCGACTGCGGCGCAGCGCGGCGCGGCCACGTTGCTGCTCGTACAGACAGACCGGGATCGATAGCGCCCAGTCCACCAGATAGCGCAATAGGACCACCAGGGTGACCGTGCCGAGCAGGGCGCCGATGACCGCGATGGCCCAAAGCTCCGGTGGGCGATTGGTCAGATACCAGTTGATGTCGTGCTCGCCTAGCAGCTGCAGGTAGGCGCCGCCGGCGATCGCGGCCAGCGGCAGCAGCCAAGCCAGCAGGATGGCGGCTTGCCAGAGCGCCAGGTGGAACAATCGCGGCAGTGCAGAGAGCACGGTCGCCAGCGCGTCCGCCCAGCTGGCGGGGTGGCCGCGGCTGGCGCCGGAAGCGATGTGCATCAGCCCCGCCTGCTCGGCGTAGAAACTGGCCAGCGTGAAGGTCAGTGCGAGCAGGACGAACAACAGGCCCGGCGCCGACAGGATGAAGCCGGCGATGGCCTCGTTGGTGATGGTGACGCCGCCGCTGGCCAGGATCAGGTGGTTCAGCACGAAGGCCGCGATGGGTGCAAGCAGCGCCACGCCTAGGAGTTTGTACAGCAGATCGTAGACCAGCGCGGCGCGTATGGAGCGGCCGAACAGAGCCCTCGCGTAGACGTCGAACCAGGTGTCGACGACGCTCATGGGAGTTTCGCCTCTTGTTCAACGCCCGACGCGTCGTCGGCCATTAGGTTCCGCAACTCGGTGCGCTCGATTTCGATCTCGGCGCGCCGGGCGTTGGCGCGGATGACCGGGGCCAGCGTTAATCCCTGCACCAGGATCGAGAACACGACCACCATGTACGTCACGGTGACCAAAAGATCGCGGATGTCGCTATCGGGCAAGGACAGCGCCAATGCCACCGAGATGCCACCGCGCAGGCCTCCCCAGGTCAGAATGGTGACGACCGCGGGCGAGGAGCTGCGAAATCGGCGCATGATGCCGATCGGCAAGCCGACGCTGATGGCGCGCGCGATCAGCACCAGCGGGATCGCGAGCAGCCCAGCGGTCAGGTACTGGGCGTTGAAGGTCAACACCAGCACCTCGAGCCCGATGAGCACGAATAGTACCGCGTTCAGGGCCTCGTCGATCAATTCCCAGAAGGTGTCCAGGTGCTGACGCGTGGCGTCGGACATGGCCCCCTTGCGGCCTTGATTGCCGATCAGCAGTCCGGCGACGACGACGGTGATCGGCGCCGAGAAGTCGAAGTGCTCCGCCACGGAGTAGGCGCCGCTGGCCAGCGCCAGCGTGATCAGCACCTCCACTTGGTAGTGGTCTACGTCACGCAACATCCAGTAGGCGAGCGCGCCTGTTAGCAGGCCGAACAGCAATCCGCCAACCGCTTCGTGCATGAACAACGCCAGCACGCTGCCGGCGGTGATCTGTTCGCCTCCCACCGCGATCTCGAACAGTACCAGGAACGTGACGACCGCGACGCCGTCGTTAAACAGCGACTCGCCGGTGATCTTGGTTTCAAGGTTTTTTGGCGCCCCCGCGCTCTTCAGGATGCCAAGCACTGCGATCGGGTCCGTTGGCGCGATCAGCGCCCCGAACAACAGGCAGTAGATCAAGGGGACATCCAGCCCTAGTAGAAGGAACAGTAAATAGGCGGAGAGGCCAACCAGCACCGTTGAACACAAAACGCCGAACGTGGCGAGCAGGCCGATGACCCATTTCTGCTCAGCCAGATCCTGCAGCTTGACATGCAGGGCGCCAGCGAAGAGCAGGAAGCTCAGCATGCCGTGCAGCACCGTCTCGTTGAAATCGATGCTGTTCAGCATCTCCTGTGCGTCGGCCTCGAGCCCGTCGCTGAATGGCAGGGGCAGTAGCAAAAACAGCGATAAAAGCAACGCGATCAGCATCAGCCCGATGGCCGTAGGCATCTTCAGGAAGCGGTGGTTGAACCAACTGAAGGCGGCTGACAGGCTGATCAGGATAGCGAGGATGTCGAACAGTCGCATGGTGGATCATGGATTCGCTGGATTGGGCGCCTGAGCGGCGCACGTCGTCGCGGTCGGTGCCGACAACAGACCATGACCGCCATTATGCCGGTTTTGCGTGTTGCGTCGGTGCTCGCACCAGAGGTGCTCCCGTGCCGATGCCGACCATAATTGACCTTGACAGTATCGCATATGGAAACTAAAACTATTTGAGACATGCTGTTATGCGCCTTATTTGGAAATCACTTCAATGTTGTGCACTCGCCTGCAATGCTTGCTTTCCCTGACCGTCGTGCTGATCCTGCAGGGCTGTGCCAGCTCCGGGCCACGTCTCTACAGCGTGGGGGGCGAGGAATTCGATCTGAGCGGCCTTGACGATCGGCGCGCGAGCGTGGTGATGGCGGCCCTGTCGCAAGTCGGCACACCCTACGTCTATGGTGGTTCCGAGCCGGGCCAGGCGCTCGACTGCAGCGGTTTGACGCAATACGCCCATGGCGTCGCCGGGGTCCGAATTCCGCGGGTATCCACCGCGCAAAAGGCATCGGCAAGGCCCGTGGGCAGGCGGCCGAATCCGGGGGATCTGGTCTTTTTCAAGACTGGCCCGTCCCAGTATCATGTCGGCGTGATGGTGGATGGGGAGCGCTTCGTGCACGCATCCACGTCGAAGCGTCGGGTGCGCCTGTCGAGCCTCAGCAGAGACTACTGGCAGCAGCGCTACCTGGGCGCAGGCACCTATCTCCAGTAGCGAGGCATGGGCGCTTACGCGAGTCGCAAACCTGCGCCGCAACGTTAGCGGCTCGGTGTTGTCATATCGTCCGGTGCGTGCGCGACGTCGGCGGTGTCGGCAATAATTTGCGCGTCGAACTCGCCTTTTGCGCAGTCATCATGCACAATCCTCGCCGGTCCGGGGGCGATACCCGCCTTTGGCACCAGTGATTTGTTCAACACTCCACGTCAGAAGGAGACGTCAGAATGTCCGAGAAGCAGATGAACAAGAGCCGTCGTAACGCCATGAAGGTCATGCTTGGCGGTTTGGCGACCGTTCCGTTGATGAACCTGGTGGGCATCGCTGCCGCTCAGGCGGAAGATCTGCCGCATGTGGATCCCGCTACCGATCCGACCGCCCAGGCGCTGAAGTACGCATGCCGACGCAACCCAGGCAGATCGCGCCGCCGCTGCTCGTCCGGGCAAGCCGCCGGAAGAGCAGCACTGCGCCAACTGCCAGTTCGTGCTGGCCGATGCCGGTGAGTGGCGTCCGTGCAGCCTGTTCCCGGGCAAGGCCGTTAACGAAAACGGCTGGTGCGCGTCCTGGACGCTGAAGGCCGGCTAAGCGCTTGCGCTGACGGTCTTAATTCGCCGCGGGGGCTGTCGCCCCGCGCGGCGTATCTCACTTCGACATCTCGCCACACTTCTCGTCGCAGACTGCCGCCGTATTGCCCGGCCGAGTTTCCCCAGTCGTCGTTCGGGCCGCTGTCTGGAGCCTGATCGGCATGATCTACGCACCACTGTTCGTGGTGCTGCAACAGTTGCTTTCTCCTGCGTTGTCCGGTTATGCCACGGTGTGCGGCCGCGGTCGCTGGCGCGATCGGCGCCACGTTTTATGGCGCCCGCCAATGGCGCCGTCTTGCCCGGTGGCGTTCCTCGTGTCGGTCACCGGTGTGTTGTACGTCACCGTCCTCGACCTGTGGCGCGATCGCAGCGGTTCGGGGCCGACCACGCTTCTGCAGCCTGACCGAGGGGATCGTCATCGCCGTCATTGCGACTCTTCGTCGCGAGCAGTCTGACCGCGTTCGCCGGCATCTTTGCCGAGGGGCCGCCGGGGGCGCTCACCGAAGCGTTGATCATGAGTGCGCACCAGCTTCCCTTCGCGTTCCTCGGCGGCATGACGGCGGGCGCGGTGACCGGCGGGCTGCTGGAACTGTTCGAATTCGCCTGGGTCGATCGGGACTGAGACGAAGATGCGCGATCCCCAGGCTAGCAAAGACCAGCGACCGCGGCCGCTAGGCCCGTCGGGGAACCCGCTGGCAGGCGATTCGCTGGACGCGAACCATGCCCAAGCGTAAGGCGAGCAGCCGTCGCTGGCTCGACCGGCACGTCAACGATGCCTACGTGCAACGTGCGCAGGTCGACGGCTATCGTTCGCGCGCAGCCTACAAACTCCTGGAGCTTCAGGAGCGGGATGCCCTGCTGCGGCGCGGTATGCGCGTCGTCGATCTCGGCGCTGCCCCCGGCGGCTGGTCGCAGGTGGCGGCGTCGTTGCTGGGCCGCACCGGGCGGATCATCGCGCTCGACCTGCTGCCCATCGAGCCCCTGGAAGGTGTCGAGGTCATACAGGGTGATTTTCGCGACGACGAGGTGTTGGCGAACCTGTCCGCACTGCTTGACGGAGAAGCGCTGGACCTTGTGCTTTCCGACATGGCCCCAAACGTTTCGGGCATGAAGGCGGTAGACCAGCCACGCTCGATTTACCTGGTCGAACTGGCGCTGGATTTCGCGCTGGCGACGTTGAAACCCGGGGGGGTGCTGGTGGTCAAAGCGTTCCACGGCGAAGGCTTCGACGAGCTGGTCAAGTCGATGCGGCAGCCACTTCCAACGGGTGGTCAGCCGCAAGCCAAACGCATCCCGGCCGCAGAGCCGTGAGACATATCTGGTAGCAAAAGGCCTCCGGGTCGGTTAGTTTCTACCTAGCGACAGCAAACGAAGGGCGTTGCTGAGTACACTCAGCGACTGCGCCCGATGAATAAGAGGCCAATGCCGTGAGTGACATGGCGAAAAATCTGATCCTTTGGGTGGTCATCGCAATCGTGCTGATGTCCGTGTTCAATAATTTCACCGCGACGCAGTCCGCGCCACGCACGATGGCGTATTCGGATTTCCTCGAGCAGGTGGGCCAAGGCCAGGTCAAGGAAGTGACCGTTAAGGGACGGACCATCGAGGGCGTCAACGAGAACGGCCAGCGCTTCACGACCTACAGCCCCGGCGACGACGGGCTGGTGGGCGATCTGCTCAACAACAATGTCGAGATCAAGGCGGCTCCGCCCGAGAAGCCCTCGGTGCTGATGCAGATCCTGATCAACTGGTTCCCGCTGTTCATCCTGATCGGCCTGTGGATCTTCTTCATGCGCCAGATGCAGGGCGGGGCCGGCGGTCGTGGGGCCATGTCCTTCGGCAAGAGTCGCGCGCGGATGCTGAGCGAAGACCAGGTCAAGGTCACCTTTGCCGACATGGCTGGCGCCGAGGAGGCCAAGGAAGAGGTCGTCGAGGTCGTCGACTTCCTGCGCGATCCGTCCAAATTCCAGAAGCTCGGCGGTAAGATCCCAAAGGGCGTCCTGATGGTCGGCCCGCCGGGTACCGGTAAGACCCTGCTGGCGCGCGCCATCGCCGGCGAGGCGAAGGTGCCGTTCTTCACGATCTCGGGCTCCGATTTCGTCGAGATGTTCGTTGGCGTCGGCGCCTCGCGTGTCCGCGATATGTTCGAACAGGCCAAGAAGCATGCCCCTTGCATTATCTTTATCGACGAAATCGATGCCGTCGGACGTCACCGTGGTGCCGGTCTTGGCGGTGGTCATGACGAGCGCGAGCAGACGCTGAATCAGTTACTCGTCGAGATGGACGGGTTCGAGGGCAACGAGGGCGTGATCGTCATCGCGGCCACCAACCGTCCCGACGTGCTCGACCCGGCCCTGCTTCGTCCAGGCCGCTTCGATCGCCAAGTGGTCGTGCCGCTTCCGGACGTTCGCGGTCGCGAGCAGATCCTTAAGGTGCACATGCGTAAGGTGCCGACTGCCGAGGATGTGATCGCATCCGTGATCGCCCGCGGAACGCCGGGCTTCTCCGGTGCCGACCTGGCCAATCTGGTCAACGAGGCGGCCCTATTTGCGGCTCGCGCGAACAAGCGCCTGGTCGATATGGAAGACCTGGAGAAGGCGAAGGACAAGATCATGATGGGCTCGGAGCGTCGCTCCATGGTGATGTCCGACGAGGAAAAGAAACTAACTGCGTACCACGAATCCGGTCACGCGATCGTGGGGCGGTTGGTTCCGCAGCATGACCCGGTGCACAAGGTCAGCATCATTCCGCGTGGCCGAGCCCTGGGCGTTACGCTGTTCCTGCCGGAAGACGATCGCTTCAGCTACAGCAAGCAGCGGCTAGAGAGTTCGATCTCCAGCCTGTTTGGAGGTCGTATCGCCGAGGAGCTCATCTTCGGGCTCGATATGGTTACCACTGGCGCTTCGAACGATATCCAGCGGGCAACCGAGATCGCTCGCAACATGGTGACGAGGTGGGGTCTGTCCGACAAGCTCGGGCCTCTGACTTACAGCGAAGACGAGCAGGAGGTCTTCCTCGGCCACTCGGTGACGCAGCACAAGTCAGTATCCGACGAGACATCGCACCTGATCGACAAGGAGGTTCGCAGCGTGATCGACCGCAACTACGAACGTGCCAAGGCAATCCTGCTGGAGCACATGGACCAACTGCATGCGATGGCGGATGCCTTGATCAAGTACGAGACCATCGATGCGGCCCAGATCGGCGACATCATGGAGGGCAAGCCACCACGCCCACCCAAGCAGTGGAGCAGTGATACGTCGTCGCAGCAACCCCCGGGTGCTGGCGGCGAGGCTGCGCCCACGCCAGCTTCGGGTGGCGACGGTAGCAAGCCGGCCGGAGGGCCTATTGGCGGGCCCGCCGGCGAGCATTGATAAGCCGACCCATCCTTTACGGGTCGGCCCAGATCATCGCGGCTCGAAGGCGTGTCTGAATCGATGGTGCTGGATTGTGGGGGGCGTTCACTGGACCTGACCGTCCCCCGCATCATGGGCATCCTCAACGTCACCCCCGATTCCTTCTCGGACGGGGGTGATTTTTTTGTGCCCGATGCAGCCCTATTCCAGGCCGAACGCATGATCGGCGATGGTGCCGACATCATCGACATCGGGGGTGAGTCCACCCGTCCGGGCGCCGAGGATGTGTCGGACGACGAAGAGCTGCGCCGGGTGATTCCGCTGGTGGAGGCGATCGCCAACCGCTTCGCGGTGATCGTTTCGGTCGATACTTCCAAGCCTGCGGTGATGCGGGCAGCCGCCGCGGCTGGTGCGGGAATGCTCAACGACGTCCGCGCCCTGCGCGCGCCCGGTGCCCTAGAGGCGGCTCGTGAGGCCGCGCTTCCCGTATGTCTGATGCACATGCAGGGTGCGCCGCGGACGATGCAGGAGAATCCCCAGTATGACGACGTCGTCACCGATGTCGGTCTATTCCTCGAGCAGCGCCTTGCTGCCTGCGAGGCGGCGACCATCCCGCGTCACCGTCTCCTGATCGACCCAGGCTTTGGTTTTGGCAAGACGTTGACGCATAATCTGCAGCTTTTGGCCGGCCTGAACAAGCTGACGGACCTCGAGGTACCGCTGCTCGTTGGCTTGTCGCGCAAGTCGATGCTTGGTGCCATCACTGGCCGAGACGTTCGCGACCGCCTTGCGGCCAGTCTGAGTGCCGCCGTCGTGGCGGTGCAACGTGGGGCAACCATCGTGCGCGTGCACGATGTCGCCGAAACAGCCGACGTGCTCGGCGTGTTGCGGGCCGTTGCCGAACAGGAGCGGTGCCGGTGCTGATGGTGCCGTGGCAACAATTGACCTTAGGGGGTGACGGGTGACGCGTAAGTATTTCGGCACCGACGGGATTCGCGGCCGGGTCGGGGAGCCAATGATCAGCCCCGATTTCGTCCTCAGGCTGGGGTGGGCCGCCGGCAAGGTACTGGGCGGAGAACATGGCGGCAAGGTGCTGATCGGAAAGGATACCCGTATATCCGGTTACATGTTCGAGTCGGCCCTTGAGGCCGGTCTCGTTGCCGCCGGTGTCGATATACGCCTGCTCGGCCCGATGCCGACCCCTGGTGTCGCCTATCTGACGCGAACCTTCCGCGCCGCCGCCGGTATCGTCATCACGGCCTCTCACAATCCCTACGACGACAACGGCATCAAGTTCTTCTCCGCCGATGGAGACAAGCTCCCCGACGCCGTCGAACTGGCCATTGAGGAGGCCATCGATCGGCCCTTGAAAACGGTCGAGGCAGGGCGGCTCGGAAAGGTCAAACGGATCGACGATGCGGCCGGTCGTTACATCGAGTTCTGCAAGGGCACCATTCCGGCAGCGATGTCTCTGGCCGGCTTGAAGATCGTCATCGACTGCGCGAACGGGGCCACCTACAACATTGCTCCGTACGTTTTCGAAGAGATGGGCGCGAGCGTTGTGACCATCGGTACATCGCCGGACGGTTTCAATATTAACCGGGACGTCGGTTCTACCAAGCCGGATGCGCTGGCGGAGCGGGTTCTGGCGGAGCAGGCCGATCTGGGTATCGCCTTCGACGGTGACGGCGACCGACTCATGATGGTCGATGCCAAAGGTCAGATCGTGGACGGCGATGCACTGATTTACATCATCGCCCGCTCACGCCTCGCCGCTGGAATGCTGCGTGGGCCGGTGGTCGGCACGCTGATGAGCAACCTTGGCCTCGAGATGGCGTTACGGCAACTCGACGTCACATTCGAACGCACCAAGGTCGGCGATCGTTACATCATGGAGCACCTCAAATTGATGGACGGCGTGCTGGGCGGTGAGCCCTCCGGGCACATCATCTGCCGCGATCGCACCTCGACCGGAGACGGCATCGTGGCAGCGTTGCAGGTACTGGCGGCATTGTCAGACGCAGACTGCAGCCTCGCGGACGCCAGCCGCAACGTCGAACGCTATCCGCAGGTGCTGGTGAATGTACGGTTGGAGCGGCGCGTCGACGTATTGGCCGTACCGGCAGTGCAGGACGCGGTGCGCAGCGCCGAGCTGGAACTCGGCAATCGGGGGCGGATACTGCTGCGACCGTCCGGTACCGAACCCGTTGTGCGGGTGATGGTCGAGGGCATGGACGCGCTGCAAGTGCAACGGATCGCGGAGGCCCTGGCGGACAGCGTGCGGGCCGAACTCGGCGCCTGAGTTCGGGCGCCAGAATCTGAACCTCCGAATCCGAACCTCCGAATCCGAACCATAGAATCCGAAACGCAGAATCCGAGCTCCGGAGCGAGATCATTGGGGTGATTAGGTTGCCAAGCAGTCGACGCAGGCGCGCCGCTGTGTGATCCTGCATCGGTTTGGCTGGCGATCGCGCTAACGGCCTCCCGGGCGACCCTTGCTCTCGTGGGCTGTTGACAGCTGCCCCATCCCGGCATCGTCGGGTCTCGGTATCCTCGGCGTCGCCGGTTGGCTCATTCCCCCTCAGCAGGAGTCTTCGATGTCAACGACGACCTCCCTTCATGGTATGTGGTCATCGCGTCTCGCCTTCATTCTGGCGGCGACGGGCTCGGCCGTTGGCCTCGGAAACGTCTGGCGGTTTCCCTACACCGCCGGTGAGTACGGCGGCGGTGCCTTCGTGCTCGTCTATCTGCTGTGTGTCGCCGCCATCGGCATTCCCATCATGATGGCGGAGATTATGCTGGGTCGGCGCGGTCGCCAAAGCCCGATCAATACGATGCGCGCGCTTGCCAGGCAGGAGGGGGCTTCCAGTGCATGGCAGTTTCTGGGATGGATGGGCATCGTAGCGGGCTTTTTGATCCTGTCCTTCTACAGCGTGATCGCGGGTTGGACCATGGCCTATGTCGTGCGTGCCGGTGCCGGTCAGTTCCAGGGCATCGACGGCGAGGCCGCCGGCGCGATCTTTAACGCCTTGATCGCCGATCCGGAACGCCTGCTCGCTTGGCATACCATCTTTATGGTGCTGTGCGTCTTGGTGGTCGCCCGCGGTGTCGCCAGCGGACTTGAGAAGGCGGTGCGCTTTCTGATGCCGGCGTTGTTCGTGCTGCTGATCGTGATGGTCATCTATGCGGCCCAAACCGGCGATTTCGCCGGCGGCATGGCATACCTCTTCAAGCCCGATTTTGCCAAGCTGGGGGCGCACGCCGGCGAGGCGGTGTTGAGCGCGATGGGGCAGGCCTTCTTCAGCCTCAGTCTCGGCATGGGGGCGATCATGATCTACGGCTCCTACCTCAACAGCCAGGCGTCCATCGGGCAGAATACGGTGATCATCGCTGTCATGGACACCATGGTCGCGTTGTTGGCGGGGCTCGCCATCTTTCCCATCGTGCTGGCCAATGGACTCGAGCCCGGCAGCGGCCCGGGGCTGATCTTTCAGACGCTGCCGATTGCGTTCGGCCAGATGCCCGGCGGCGCCTTCTTCGGCGTGCTCTTCTTCGTGCTGCTGGTGTTTGCCGCCTGGACCTCGGCGATCTCCCTGTTGGAACCCATGGTCGCCTGGCTGGTGGAGAACCTCGGCTTCAGCCGGGTGCGTGCCGCCACGCTGGCCGGTGTCGCGGTCTGGCTGCTCGGCATTGCCTGTCTGCTGTCGCTGAACGTCTGGTCCGGGTTCACGCTCTTCGGTAAGGGTATCCTCGACCTGTTCGACTATGTCACGGCGAACGTGCTGTTGCCGCTGGGTGGGGTCTTGATCGCCGTCTTTGCCGGCTGGGTGATGCAGCGGCGTTCGAGCGAGGCGGAACTCGGCCTCGGCGCCAACGCCGTGCTCTATCGCGGCTGGCGGCTGCTGATCCGCTACATTGCGCCGGCGGGCGTCATCCTGGTGTTTCTCAACGCAATTGGCCTCCTCTAAGTAATTCGGCCTCCTCCAAGTAATTCGGAAAGAACTAACGTGCCTGTCGTCAAGAAGAGCGCCCTGGTGCGGCACTCGGCCGAGCAAATGTTCCAGCTTGTGGCCGATGTCGAGGGCTATCCCAAGTTTCTGCCCTGGTGCCACGCCACCGAACTGCTGTCGCGTTCCGACGACGAGATTTGCGGTCGCATCGAGGTGGCGCGGTTGGGCGTCCGGCAGGTGTTCTCCACCTGTAACCGCATCGACCCGCCGCACTGCATGAAGATCGACCTGATCGATGGCCCGTTCCGAAAACTGACCGGGGCCTGGACCTTCAAGTCGTTACGGGCGGATGCCTGCAAGGTGGAACTGGAACTGGATTTCGAGTTCTCGGGAAGATTGATCGACAAGGCTTTCGGCGGGGTATTTGGCCAGATCGCCAATTCTCTGGTGGACGCCTTTTGCAAACGTGCTGACGAGGTATACGGTGACTGACGAGCAGGTTCAGGTGGAGGTGGCCTATGCACGCGAGCGTGCGCAGGCCTTGTTGAGCGTCAAGGGGCCACAGGGGCTGCGTGTGTCGGACGCGATCGAGCGCTCCGGTATTCTGGAACGTTTCCCGGAGATCGATCTCAGCGTGAACAAGGTGGGCATCTTCGGCAAGATGGTGCGTCTGGATCAGGCGCTACAAAGCGGCGACCGGGTCGAGATCTATGCGCCGCTGATCGCTGATCCGAAACAGGCGCGCAAGATCCGCGCGGCTGAGAGCTCTCCTGCACGCAAAGAGGGTGGTTCGAAGGCGGCGGCGACCCAACAATAGGCCGCCGTGGGGCCGGGTGCCGCTCGTTGGTCCGTTTTGTGGTCCGGGCGTGGAACCCACGTGTTCTCTTGCGCGGCGAGCGAGCCTCAGTCTTTTGGCTCCAGTCCGATGCTGTTCAGCGCGCGGTTGATCAGGCCCTGATTGTCCTGCCAGTCGGGGACCTTCACCACGACTTCACGTTCGTCTTCCGCCGCCAACACCCGATCCGGGTTTGGCTGCAGGTAGCCGTCGATGCGGGTCAGGGCATCGTCGGTGAAGAACAGCGTCAAACGTTCGGTCTTCATCGGCGCATGTCCGCGACGGATGGTGTAGGTATAGTCCCAGCGGTTGGTGTGAAACATGTCCGCGAGCAACGGCGTGCCTAGCAGATAACGGACCTGGCTCTTGTTCATGCCAAGTTGCAGTTGATCGACCATTTCCTCGGTGATGATGTTGCCTTGCTGTACCGTCATCCTGTAGACGAACGGGAGTTCCGACAGAACCGAGCTGCGATACTCGTCATCTTTCTTATTGCGAGCGCAGCCGGATGTGGCAGCAACGGACAGGATCGCGAGTAGAGTGAGAACGTTTCGCATCTATTTGGTAAAACTGTGCTGGACTCAGCCGCGTATGGTAACGCAGTCCAGGGCTAAGATTCACTGAGGAGACGTCGAGTCGATGGAAAATCAGCAGATCAAACAGGCGGGTCTTAAGGTGACCCTGCCTCGTGTGAAGATTCTGAGCGTGCTTGAGAGCAACGATCAGCGCCATCTTAGTGCAGAGGACGTCTACAAAGAGCTGCTCAGCGCTGGTGAGGAGATCGGGCTGGCGACCGTCTACCGCGTGCTGACACAGTTCGAGGGGGCTGGGCTGGTCTGCCGCCATCACTTCGAGGGCGGCCAGTCGGTGTTCGAGTTGAACCGGGGCGGTCATCATGATCATCTGGTCTGCGTTAAGTGCGGTGTGGTAGTCGAGTTCTTCGAGGAACTCATCGAGGAGCGCCAGCGGGTCATTGCGCAGCGCCACGGGTTCAGCATCGAGGATCATTCCCTCGTGATCTATGGTATCTGTCCCAACTGCCGCCCATCCGACGATGCCGGAAGCTGATCGGCCAGCGGTGAAGCGTCGGAGGCGGGAGGAGAATGTGCGGGCACCGAGCCGATGATGCGCGGACACCGCTCATTCCCTTGGGACGTTGCGATGAATGGTCCCGGCATCGTCATTGATCTGGCCGCCCAGCGTCTTAGTATCACCGGCGACGGCGCGCCGTCTCGTTCCTATGCCGTCTCTACTGGCGCCCAGGGCGCGGGCGAATGCAGCGGCAGCGGCTGCACGCCCCGCGGACTGCATCGCGTGCGCCTCAAGATTGGCGCCGGCTGCGCTGCGGGCGCTGTCTTTCGCGGTCGCCGCTGGACCGGTGAGATCTATTCCGACGAGCTGGCGCGTGCCTGTCCCGGCCGTGACTGGATTCTCACGCGCATCCTCTGGCTCAGCGGTCTCGAGCCGGGCCGCAATCGGGGTGGCGCCGTCGATACGCTGCGTCGGTTCATCTACATCCACGGTTGTCCGCCCGGCGAACCCATGGGCGAGCCGCGCTCCCACGGCTGTATCCGCATGCGCGACGAGGACCTGATCGAACTGTTCGATCGCACGCCCGTCGGCACCCTGGTCGAGATCCGTTAGGCAATCGCCATGCCGATGCAGATCGGGACACGGCTGGGGTCGGCGCTTGTGGTCATGTTCGGCGTCTGCACGCTGGTATTCTTGTTGCTGCATCTGGTGCCGGGCGATCCCGTGGAGGCCATGCTCGGAGAAAGCGCCCGGCCGGCGGATCGTGATGCGCTTCGCCAGGCCCTGGGTCTGGACCTCCCGGTCGTTGAGCAATACCGCCGCTATCTGACCGGTCTGTCGCGGCTGGACCTTGGCCACTCGTTTCAGGACCAGCGACCGGTCGTCGAACTGCTCGCGGAACGACTGCCGGCAACGCTGCAGTTGACTGTCGCGGCGCTGGCGTTGGCGCTGGTGCTGGCGATACCGCTGGGCGTGCTGGCTGCGCACAGACGCGGCAGCGCGTTGGATGGCGGTGCCATGGCCTTCTCGCTGATCGGCATTTCGATGCCCAATTTCTGGCTTGGGCCCCTGCTGATCCTGGTGTTCTCGCTTTGGCTCGGCTGGACCCCAGTCAGCGGCAGCGAGCGGCCCTTGAGCCTGGTCTTGCCGGCCATCACCCTGGGCACCGCGTTGGCGGCCGTTCTGGCGCGCATGGTGCGCGCCAGCGTGCTGGAGGTGCTCGGCGAGGACTATGTGCGCACCGCGCGGGCAAAGGGCTTGTCTGAGATCGCCGTGCTGCGCCGACATGCGTTGTGCAATGCCTGGCTGCCGGTGCTGACGCTGTTGGGGCTGCAGCTCGGCGGGCTGCTCGGCGGTGCCGTCATCACCGAGACCGTGTTTGCTTGGCCCGGTCTCGGCAGCCTGCTGGTGGAGTCGATTCAGGCGCGGGACTTCCCCGTGGTGCAGGGTTGCGTGTTGCTGATCAGCCTGGTTTACGTGCTGGTCAATACGCTCACCGACTTGGCCTACGTCTGGGTCGATCCGCGCATCGGGCGGTGTTGATGCCGATGCGACGGCTGCCCGTTGCCGTGGTCCTGCTGTGGGCGCTGGCGGCGCTGCTCGGACCCATGCTGCCGTTGGCGCCGGATCGACTGGAGCTGTCGCAGATCTTGGCCACGCCGAGCTGGTCGCTGCCCCTGGGTGCCGACGACCTGGGCCGATCGGTGCTGGACCGTCTGCTGGTAGGGGCCCGCACCTCGTTCATCGTCGGCGTCGGCGTTGTCGCCCTATCGGCGCTCATCGGAGCGCTGATCGGCGGTCTGGCGGGATTCGTGGGCGGCTGGCCGGATCTCTTCATCGTGCGCATCATCGATGTCTTTCTCGCCTTTCCCGGCATCCTGCTTGCGATCGCCCTGGCTGGAATCCTCGGGCCCGGAGTCGGTAACGTCATTATCGCGCTCGCGGTGGTCGGCTGGGTCGGTTACGCGCGGCTGGCGCGCGCCCAGGTTTTGTCGCTATCGACCCGCGAGCACGTCCTCGCTGCGCGCGCTCTGGGTGTGCGTCCAGCGCGGATCTTGCTCCGACACCTGTTGCCGCTCTCCTTGGCGCCACTGATCGTCGAGGCCACCTTCGGCATCGCCGCCGCGGTGGTCGCTGAGGCTGGCTTGTCGTTCTTGGGTTTGGGTGTGCAGCCGCCGACTGCGTCCTGGGGGAGCATGGTCCGTGACGGTGTCGCCTACATGCTGGTCTCGCCGCATCTGGTGATTGCGCCTGGGCTCGCGATCATGCTCGTGGTGCTGGCTGTGAATCTGCTTGGCGACCGTCTGCGCGATCACCTCGATGTGCGATCGGGGGCAGGGTGAATCGCGTCGGAGCCGCGACATCGGGGGTAGAGTCTGGGACAGGGGCGGGCGTCTGTGGTAAAAAACCGCCCATGCGGCGCAAAAACGACTCCTCTGCCCTCTGCCCACCATGACCCGGACTGCCGGCATTGGCCCTGTGATGCTCGACATCGCGGGCGCTGAACTCACCGACGAAGACCGTGAACTGATCGCGCATCCCGCCGTCGGTGGCGTGATCTTGTTTACCCGCAACTATGTCGATCCGGGCCAGCTGGCGGCGCTCACCAGCGCCATTGCGGCCGTGAAGTCGCCGCGACCGCTGATTGCCGTCGACCAGGAGGGCGGGCGCGTTCAGCGTTTTCGCCAAGGGTTCACGCGGCTGCCGCCGCCGCAACGCTTCGCCGAGCTATACGGCCGCGATGCCGATGCGGCGCGCCGGGCCGCATCTGCCGCCGGCTGGTTGACGGCGACCGAGCTCGGCGCGGTGGGGATTGACTTCAGCTTCGCTCCGGTACTTGACGTCGAGCGGGGCCTCAGCCGCGTCATCGGCGATCGCGCCTTTGGCACCGATGCGGCCGTCGTCTGCGAACTCGCCGCGGCCTGGCTCGATGGGGCAGGCGCGGCCGGCATGTCCGGCTGTGGCAAGCATTTTCCCGGTCACGGTGCGGTCGAGGCCGACTCGCATCTCGAGCTTCCGGTGGACGCGCGTGCGCTTGCCGAACTGGAGCAGATCGATCTGGTGCCGTTCCGGTACCTGATCCGCCGTGGGCTCGGGGCCATCATGCCGGCCCACGTCGTCTACAGTGCCATCGACCCCAATCCGGCCGGATTCTCGCCGTTTTGGCTCGGCGAGGTGCTGCGCGGCCGCCTCGGCTTCGACGGCATGATCTTCAGCGATGACCTCGACATGGCGGCGGCGTCCGCCGGTGGCGGATTCGGCGAGCGCGCGACTGCGGCGCTGAGGGCTGGTTGCGACATGGCGGTGATCTGCAACAATCGACCGGGCGCGATCGAGGTGGTGCAGGCGCTGTCCGGTCATCACGACCAACGACTGGCCGCCCGCAGCGCGCGAATGTATCGCGCAACGACGGCCGATATCGATCAGGCACAGGGGGCGCGAGGAAGCGCTGGCGGCGCTGGCGTTGCTTCCCGCCTGAACCGGCGACAGCGCCCGGGCGGCGCGTCTTGGCAGTTTCTTTAACCTGAAACAAACGCTTCATCTCGCGGGGTGGCGCCGCGCCATGCAACGTTAGGAGAAAATGATGAATAAGATGAGCCCGGAGCAGTATCAGGGAGTGCGTCAGCGCGCGGAACTCGTCTGGTCGACCCCGTGCAGGTGGAGGCCGCCATCGACCGCATGGCCGCCGAGATTACGGCGACCTCTAGCGACAAGGACCCGTTGGTCCTGTGTGTCGTGACCGGCGGCATCATCACCACCGGTCTGCTGCTGCCAAGGCTGGATTTTGCGCTGCGGCTCGACTACGTCCACGCGAGCCGCTACCAGGGGGATACCAGCGGCGGAGAATTGCACTGGCAGCACCGGCCGACGCAGGCCATCCGCGACGAGCACGTGCTCGTCGTCGACGACATCTTCGACGAGGGCATCACCATGGCGGCGATCGTTGATGCCTGCCGCGAGGACGGGGCCGCGAGCGTGCAGAGCGTGGTGCTGACCGAAAAGCTTCGGCCACGCACGACCGCTTATCGCCCGGATATCGTCGGTTTGACCCTTCCGGACCGCTACGTCATGGGCTACGGGCTCGACTACAAATGCTATTTCCGCAATGCCCCCGGTATCTTTGCGGCCGCCGACGAAGACGTGTGAGGCAGGCTCCATGCCCTTCCGCGCGCAAGCGCGTTGTCGCGAAAAGACTCGACTCATCTGCAGACATTCGGCGCACTCAAGCAATCTAGGCCCGCTTCCATCGGGCGGATGCGGCCCGGGGCGACCGGGGGTGATCTCGGGTAACTCGGCGAAACGCTAATATAATTAAAGGCTTTTTGACATTCTTCCGGTTATGCGATAGACAGTCGGCCATGCGGAACGCGACCCCATCACGTTACCGTAGGCCGCGTTTTCGGCATCTATGCCGTAACGCCGGGCAACTCCGGCGCCTTCGCGCGGCCCACAGCCCTATGCGGGGAGGATGACATGCAAACACTCGATGGCTACCGCAATAGCCACGCCGAACTGCGCCAGATGATCGACGATCTGCGCTCGATCATGACCGTCGATCAACTCAAGATTCGCCCCAATGCCAAGACGGCCTACCAGCTCATGTGCGATCTTGGCCACAAGGTGAAGGCCCATCTGTCGGAGGAAGACAAGCAACTGTACCCCAACCTGCTGATCCACGAAGATCCCAAGGTCAAGTCCATCGCCTGGGGCTTCATCAGCGGCGAAAAGCCCCTGCGCCGAACCTTCGACGAGTACTACAGAAAATGGCTGAAGGACTGCGACTTCAACTTCAGCGATGAATTCCTCGAGGAGAGCCGCGAGATCTTCGATATGCTGAGTTACCGGATTGACCGAGAGGAACAGGTGCTGTTTCCAAAGCTGGTCGAGATTGGGATGTTCTCGGAGCAGCGCGTCTAGCGGCTGACAGGTTTACGATCGGCACTCTGCGGACCGGCGTCGACAGGCGCCGGTTTTTTTTCGTTTCGTCACGGGGCCTGGTCCAGTAAAATCACTTTATCAGCAATTTGTGAAGGTGATGCATGGGCTATCTGGCGATTATTGGCGGGTCCGGTTTTGCAACCATGCCGGAACTCGAGGTCCTCGATGCCCGTTCGGTCGATACGCGCTACGGTAGCCCGTCGGCACAACTGATTCGCGGTCGTCTGGCGGCGCACGACGTGGTGTTCTTGCCCCGGCACGGTTCCGGGCACGCCATCCCGCCACATCGAATCAACTATCGGGCCAATATCCAGGCGCTCGCCGATGCGGGCGTCGACCGTATTGTTGCGCTGGCCGCGGTGGGCGGCATCGCCGACGACTGCGGTCCGCTCGTACTGTGCGTTCCGGACCAACTTATCGACTACACGCACGGGCGGGATAGCACCTTCCACGACGGCATCGACGGCGATGTGGTGCACGTCGATTTCAGCTACCCCTACAGCGCATCGTTGCGTCGGCAATTGCTCGATTCCGCGCGGGAAAACGACCTCGCGGTGCGAGACGGCGGAACCTACGCGGTCACGCAGGGACCACGTCTGGAGACGGTCGCGGAGATCCGCCGGTTGCAACGCGACGGCTGCGATCTGGTCGGCATGACCGCAATGCCCGAGGCGGCACTGGCCCGCGAACGTGGTATCGCGTACGCCACGCTCGCGTTTGTGGTCAACTGGGCGGCGGGCAAGTGCGACGGCGAGATCGGTATGGACGAGATCAATGCCAACCTCGCCCGTTGCGCGGCGGACGTCCGCCGACTGCTGGTCACGCTGGCGTCGCAACCACCCCCACATTAACCGGGCAAACGTCGGTTTGCCCCGCGGCGCATCGGTTGCCCGCATGTCGCCGCTTCAATCGCTCTCATTACTAACCATCGCGCCCAACCAAGAGGTAACTGATCATGGCCGATACAGAGAACAATGCTGCTTCCAGCAAGCTCGGATTCCTGCCTAAATTGATGCTGTGGAGCCTCGTGCTACTGTTCGGCTACCTGTATCTGGGGGCCGTCGAGCGCCATGGCGGATCTGTCGGAACGGCGCCGGTCGATATGGCCGACGGTGAAGCGTCCGTTGTGTCCAAGGCAGTCCGCCCGCTGCCGTGTCTGCTCCGCCGAGCAACCAGTTCCAACCCCGGTCTCGCAGCCGCGCCGTCTGCGTCAGCGCCATCGGTAGCGGCCACATCGGCACCTGCCGCGCCCGCGCCGGCGGCACCTGCTCCGGTACGAGCCCCCGTCGCTGCTCCCGCTCCTGCTTCTGTTTCTGCGCCTGTATCTGCTAAGGCACCGGCTGCCCCCTCCGTGCCGGCAGCGGCGCCAGGTCCGATTGTCGGTGCGCCGTCTAAGGAGCCTGAGACATCAGGTGAGCAAGGCGGAGGCGCAAGCATTCGCGCAAGCCGTGATGCGCAATTCGGAGCAGAGCCCGGAGGCATCCGAGTCCGCCCCGACGCCGTCAACAGCCCCGCAGGCAATGCAGCAAACGACACCGCAGGGCCCGGCCGCGCCATCCTCCAGCGCTGTCGCGCCGACTTCGCAGATGCCGATGGCCGCCATTCCTCAGCCGCCGATGCCCATCGATGCCGCCGCCCCAGATGGTGCCCCAGATGGCACCTCAGACTGCAGCCTCCGGCCGCTGCCGCCCCGAGTGCCAATGAGCAGCCCGGCGGCTACAGGTGCCCAGCGCGCGATGAGCGACTATGAGGCGATGCGCCGCCAGGCCATGGAGCAAGCCCGGCAACGTTGGGAGCAGGCCTACCGCATGCGCCCGGCGGCACCGGCGCCCTATTACGGCTATCCCGGCTACTATCAGGCGCCGACACCTGCTCCCGCGCCGCAGCAGCGCGACTGACCCGCGCCGCGAGATCGCCTGATCCGTTGCGGATAGCGTGCGGCATGCCCGCTATCCGCCGCGGATGAGCGGGTGGGTTTCGCCGCGGGGTCATGGTCGGGCGCCGTCATCGGTTATCGGGATTGCGATCATGGCATCGGCTTCGGCGTTGTTGCCGGGGATGACCCAGCCTGCAGTGCCTCGCCGCAGTGTCGGCACAGGTAGCGTGCGCCGCGGATGACTCGGTTGTGGCGGACACTCGACAGCTGGTGATCGCCGCACCGACAGTGGTACGGGAATCGGCGCGTCTTGCGCGCGCCGAGACCGGCGACGTCGTAGGCGTGGCAACGCTCCGGCTCGCCGCCGAGTGCTCTGACCATCTGTTGCCATTCCGGGCCGTGGGGTCTGATGCCGCGTCCGTGATGGACGAAGGCGAGGTAGTGTGCGACCTCGTGCGGGATGGTGCGTTTGAGGAAATCCTCGCCATGGCGGAGCAGCAGGGCGGGGTTATAGCGGATCGTGGCCCGTCCGCTGGCGTCGATGCGCATCTGGCCGGCGCTCTGTCCGCGCAGATCGAAGCGCAGTTCGGGCTCCGGCAGCCTGTGGCCGGTCATCCGCCGCCCCTGCGCCAGCAGGCCCAGGGTGCGTTCGCGGGCCAGGTCCTTCAGACGGCCCAAGCAACAGGTGTGGCTGTGTCGAATCGGTGTCTTGTTGCTGCATGCTCGTTGTCCTCTCAGAAATCCTTAGGCGATTGCCGGAGCTTGACAGAAATCGGCTATTTGCGGCTCATGCGGTGCCGGCCGGACCCGAATTACAGCGGCAGCCGGTGGTCGTTGTCCAGCGCCCGACGCTAACGCGCCCCTGTTTCGTCGCGGTTCCCACGGTTTCCGCGCCGGTTCCCAGTCTGGTCGATGCACTGTCCCTGGAGATCAGCCGTCCCGGAGACGTCGTTGGTCCGTGGCACGGGATGTTCGCGACTGGTTCGGCCGCCGTTGTATCGGCGTTGATCTGCGTTTGGCTGCTTGCGCAATTGGCCCATAACCGCTAATATTCGAGAGCTTAAGCAGAGCGTGGTTTCGAGCATCATCGTTACCACGAGCGGTAAGACCCCGGCATCGGGGTTTTTTTTGGTCATTAGCGCTCGCCCGCAATCCGCGGCGCGGTCGCGCCAAACGTTTGGGCCGCTGGCCCATTTTTTGTTTGTATACCTAATGTTTTCGGTGTGGTGCCAATGCGAACGGCCGATCCTGCCTTGACAGCGCTGGTGGAATCGGTCGTCGAGCCGATGGGCTACGAGCCGGTTGGCGTGGAATATGTCCAGAGTGGCGTCGGGTCCGCCGTGTTGCGGGTCTATATCGACCACCAACGCGGCATCACGCTGGAGGATTGTGAGGCGGTGAGCCGGCAACTTGGCAGCGTGCTCGACGTCGAAGACCCGGTCGCGGGGCACTATGACCTCGAGGTCTCGTCACCGGGCCTGGACCGACCGCTGTTGAAGTTGGAGCACTTCGAGCGCTTCGGTGGCGAACGGGCACGGATTCGCCTGTTTGCGAAACTGAACGGTCGCCGACGTTACGACGGCGTGCTGGCTGGCGTCGACGGCACCACGGTGCTGCTGGACGCGGAAGGCGAACGCTTCGAATTGCCTCTTGAGCTGATCGAGTCGGCTCGCCTGGTACCGGAATTCTGATCGCGAGTTGATTGCATGAGTAAAGAAATTCTCCTGGTCGTCGACGCCGTCTCCAATGAGAAGGACGTCCCGAAGGACATCATCTTCGAGGCGATGGAGGCCGCGCTCGCGTCGGCGACACGTAAGAAGCACGGCGGCGACGTCGAGGTGCGCGTTGCCATCAACCGCGAGACCGGTGAATACGAGACCTTCCGCCGCTGGGAGATCGTGCCCGATACCGAGGGCGAGGCGCTGGAGGCGCCGGAGCGGATGATCACATTCTCCGCGGAAAGGAATTGGACCCGAGCCTGGAGTTGGGGGATTTCATCGAGGAGCAGATCGAATCCGAACTGTTCGGACGCATCGCGGCGCAGACGGCCAAAGCAGGTCATCGTGCAGAAGGTGCGCGAGGCCGAGCGTGCCAAGATCGTCGAGATGTTCAAGGAGCGCGAAGGCGAACTGGTGACCGGCATCGTCAAGAAGGCCGAGCGGGGCACCATCTCGTTGGATCTGGGTAACAATGCCGAGGCACTGGTGCCGCGTGACCAAGTGATTCCACGGGAGAACGTGCGTTCCGGCGACCGCATGCGCGGACTCCTCTACGAGGTACGCTCCGAGATCAAGGGGCCGCAGCTGTTCGTCAGTCGCACGGCGCCCGACCTGTTGATCGAGCTGTTCAAGCTGGAGGTCCCCGAGGTCGGCGAGGGCACCATCGAGATCGTTGCCGCAGCGCGCGATCCGGGCCTGCGCGCGAAGATTGCGGTGCGCACCAACGATGCCCGCATCGACCCGGTGGGCGCCTGTGTCGGCATGCGCGGATCGCGGGTGCAAGCGGTCTCCAACGAACTCAATGGCGAGCGCGTCGATATCATTCCTTGGAATGAGAACCCGGCCCAGTTCGTCATCAACGCGATGTCGCCGGCGGACGTCGTCTCCATCGTCATCGACGAGGAGGCGCGCAGCATGGATGTCGCGGTGAAGGAAGAGAATCTGTCCCAGGCCATCGGTCGCGGCGGCCAGAACGTGCGCCTGGCCAGCCAGCTCACCGGCTGGGAGCTCAACGTGATGAGCGAGGAGGCCGCCGCCGAAAAGAGCGAGGAGGAAGGACGACGCATCGCGACCGGCTTCATGGAGCAATTGCAGGTCGACGACAACGTCGCCTCCGTGCTCGTGGAAGAGGGCTTTTCGACGATCGACGAGATCGCCTACGTTCCCGAGGCGGAACTGCTGGCAATCGCTGAATTCGATGAAGAACTGGTGGAGATCCTGCGCCAGCGCGCCAATGACGTGCTGCTGAGTCGTGCCGTCGCGAACGACGAAGACCTGGACGCTGTCCCCGCCGACGATCTGCTGGCCATGGACGGGATGGATGAGGCGCTTGCCTATGCGCTGGCGCGCAAGGGCATCGGTACGATGGACGACCTGGCCGAGCAGTCCGTGGACGAGCTGATGGAATTTGATGACATGGACGAAGAACGCGCGGCACGATTGATTATGAAGGCACGCGAGCCCTGGTTCGCCGAGTCGGAACAGGAGTAGCTTGCGGAGGTTGTCTATGAGTAGCGAAGTCACTGTCAAACAGCTAGCCAGCACGGTCGGCATTCCGGTCGAGCGTTTGTTGGCCCAATTGGCCGAGGCCGGAATCGCCGCGAGCGAGGCCGAGTCCACCATCACCGAGCAGCAAAAGCTGCAACTGCTGGGCTATCTCCGGCGCAGTCACGGCAAGAAAGAGCCGGACGAGCCCGATGCCAGCCAGAAGCGTGCCGCCGGCGCCGCGCCGGACCGTCGGCGAAGCGCGCGAGGCCGGCGCCGCGCCTAGGACCGGTTCGCCGGCCACTCGCCCAACGGTGAGCAGCCGAGCGTCCGCGGCTCAGCGCAGCGCCAAGACGGTCAACGTCGAGGTGCGCCGCAAGCGCACCTTCGTCAAGCGCGACGAGACGCCGGCAACCACCAGCCCCGTCGACCCGTTCCGGGACCGCTTCCGGGGCCCGACCGCCGACTCGTCAGGTAGACGCGCGACCCGCGCCAAGGTCGAGCAGCGGCGCCCGTCTCGCCGACGAGCAGCGCCGGCGCGCGGAGCTTCAGGAGCGTCGTGCCGAGGTCGAGGCACGTCGCCTTGCCGAGCAGGAGGATCAGGATCGGCAGCGCAAGGAAGACGAGGAAGCGCGTCGACGGGCCGACGAGGAACGCCGTCGCGCCGCCGAGGAAGAAGCGACGACAACGGGCCGAGGAAATCGCCGCCCAACCGCCAGTTGCTGAGGTCGTGGCGGAATCGGCCGAGGAGTCGGTTTCGGAGCAGTCAGCCGACGTATCCGCGGAGCCGGTCTCGCGAAGTTGCCGCAAAAGCCAGCCAGAGAAGGGACGGCCGGACCGGGCGCCAAGGTCAGAGCCGATCAAGGCGACGCTGACGACCTGTCGATCGAACAGCTCGCCGAACGCGAGCGCATCCGCAAACATGGCAAGAAGCCGCGCGGAGCGTTCGGAGAAGGAAAGCGCGGTCAAGAAACCAAGCGGAAAGAACGCGGGTCGCTCCAGGCGCGCTGGCGGATCATCCGGCATGGAAGACGAGGGCGGCGTGATCTCACGTCCGGGGACGCGCCGGCGCAAGAAGCCCGGAAAGTCGCAACTGCAGGATCAGCACGGCTTCCAGCGCCCGACCGCGCCCGTCGTGCGCGAGGTCGAGATACCCGAGTCGATCACCGTCGGTGAGTTGGCCGCGCGGATGTCGGTCAAGGCCGCGGTCGTGGTCAAGGAGCTGTTCAAGCAAGGCGTCATGGTGACGATTAACCAGGCGCTGGACCGCGACACCGCGACGATCCTGGTCGAGGAAATGGGCCACAAGGCCGTCGAGGCGCGTGTCACGGACGCCGAAGACAACATGATGGAGCTGCTCGAGGAGGAAAGCGATCAGGCCGAGCGCCTGCCGCGGCCTCCGGTGGTGACCATCATGGGCCATGTCGATCACGGCAAGACCTCGCTGCTGGATTACATCCGCCGCACCAAGGTGGCCGCCGGCGAGGCGGGCGGTATTACCCAGCACATCGGCGCCTACCACGTCGAGACCGACAAGGGCACCATCTCGTTCCTGGACACCCCGGGCCATGCCGCCTTCTCGGCGATGCGTGCCCGTGGTGCCGAGGTCACCGATCTGGTCATCCTGGTGGTGGCCGCGGACGATGGCGTCATGCCGCAGACGGTCGAGGCCATCCAGCACGCCCGCGCCTCCAAGGTGCCGGTGGTCGTCGCCGTCAACAAGATGGACAAGGCCGACGCCAACCCCGACCGCGTGATGCAGGAACTCACCCAGCACGAGCTGGTGCCGGAAGAGTGGGGCGGCGAGACCATGCTGGTCAAGGTGTCCGCCAAGACCGGCGACGGCATCGACGAGTTGCTCGACGCGGTGCTGCTGCAGGCCGAGGTGCTTGAGCTGACGGCGCCGGTGGACAGCGCCGCCCATGGTGCCATCGTCGAGTCCAGCGTCGAGAAAGGGACGCGGCCCGGTGGCGACCGTGCTGGTGCAGTCCGGCACGCTGCGTCTTGGTGACAGCATCGTTAGCGGTGCCGAGTATGGCCGCGTGCGCGCCATGTTCGACGAGACCGGACGGCCGGTGAAGAGTGCCGGTCCGTCAATACCGGTGCAGGTGCTCGGTCTGTCGGGTGCACCGAATGCCGGTGACGACGTCATCGCGGTGGCCGATGAGAAGAAGGCACGCGAGGTCGCGGAGCTGCGGCATGAACGCGAGCGCCAGTCGCGCATCGACGAGCAGCGCGCCGCCAGCCTCGACCAGCTCTTCTCCCAGCTCAAGGATGGCGAGCTGAAGTCCGTCAACATCATCCTCAAGGCCGATGTGCAGGGCAGCGTGGAGGCGTTGCGGGAGGCGCTGGTCAAGCTCTCCAACGACGAGGTCAAGGTGAACGTGGTCGCATCCGGCGTCGGCGGCATCGCCGAGTCGGACGCCAACCTCGCGGTGACGTCGAACGCCATCATGCTCGGCTTCAATGTCCGTGCCGATGCCGCGGCGCGGCGCGTGGTGGAGGAGCGCGGTCTCGATCTGCGCTATTACTCGATCATCTACGAGCTGATCGACGACGTGAAGAAGGCCATCTCCGGCATGTTGAGTCCGATCGTCACGGAGGAGATCATCGGCTTGGCCGAGGTGCGCGACGTGTTCCGTTCGTCCAAGTTCGGCGCCATCGCCGGCTGCATGGTGGTGGACGGCGTGATCAGGCGAAACAGTCCGATCCGCGTGCTGCGCGACAATGTGGTGGTCTACGAGGGCGCGCTGGAATCGCTGCGCCGCTTCAAGGACGACGTCGCCGAGGTCAAGTCCGGAACGGAATGCGGTATCGGCGTCAAGAACTACAACGACGTGCAGCCCAACGACCAGATCGAGGTGTTCGAGCGCACCGAGCGGGCACGCGTGCTGTGATGGCAACGCTCCGGAGCAGCGCGGCCGACGCTGCCAGCCGCGCGGGATGCCTGCCTTGAGTCGGGGCAGCACGCGCGAGTTCGATCGCAGCGACCGCATCGGCGCGGAGTTGTTGCGCTCGCTGACCGTGATCCTGCGCGGCGTCAAAGACCCGCGCCTTGGCGAGATCACGTTGCAGGAGGCCCGCGTCAGCCGTGATCTGTCCCACGCCAAGGTCTTTTTCACGTGCTTTCCGCTGGATGAGCAGGTTGGCGAGCAGACGCGGCTGCTCAACGGCACCCTCGCGGGTTACCTGCGTGGTCAGCTCGCGCGGACCCTGCGGTTGCGAACGGTCCCGCAGCTTCACTTCGTGCACGACGATTCGGTGCGTGCCGGCGAGCGGCTGGCGGCCCTGATCGAGCAGGCCGTGGCAACCACGTCCGACGCTGGACAGGACGACGCACGCGTCGACGATGAGCCTACCGATGATGCCGGCGCCAGCGACACCGCCGACACAACCCCAGAACGCCAATCCTTGGCACGATCGCCGACTCCCCCGCCGGCAGCAATCGGCCCTAAGTCCGGTCCGGAGAAGAATTCATGGCAAGACGACGCAAGCAGGGTCGCGACGTCAACGGCATCCTATTGTTGGACAAGCCGATGGGCATTTCGTCCAACCACGCGCTTCAGCGCGTGAAACGCCTCTACAACGCCGCCAAGGCGGGACACACCGGCAGCCTCGATCCGTTGGCCACCGGCCTGCTGCCCCTTTGCTTGGGCTACACCACGAAGTTTTCGGCATTCTTGCTGGACGCGGACAAGCGCTACAAGGTGACCGTGACCCTCGGAGTGCGAACGAGCACCGCCGATGCCGAAGGCGAGGTGATCGCCACGGCCCCCACCGACGGCGTCACCGAGGCGGCGCTGCGGGATGTGCTGGCGGGTTTCGTCGGCAGCATCGAGCAGCTGCCGCCGATGTATTCCGCGGTCAAGCATCAGGGCGAGCGCCTGTACAAGCTGGCGCGCGAGGGCAAGGAGGTGGAGCGGACCCCACGTACCATCAACATCTACTCCCTGGAGCTGTTGCGTTTCGAATTGCCCGAGGTCGAGCTCGCGGTGCACTGTTCGAAGGGCACCTATGTGCGCACGCTGGCCGAGGACATCGGCGCCATGCTCGGTTGCGGCGGCCACGTCTCCGCGCTGCGCCGCTCCGGTGTCGGGCCTTATATCGAGGGCAGCACCCGCTTCGTGACCATGGAGGACGTGGAGGCCGCCGCGGAGCAGGGCTTTGACACCATGGACGCCATGCTGTTGCCGCTGGATACCGCGCTGGACCATTGTCCAGCGCTGCGTCTGTCCGCCGACGCCGCGTTCTATCTCGGTCAGGGGCAGCCGGTGCTGGTGCCGCAGGCGCCGACCGAGGGTACGGTCCGGCTGTACGATCAGTCCGAGCGATTCGTCGGTGTTGGCACGATCCTCGACGACGGACGTGTGCAACCCAAGCGGTTGCTGTAGCGCCAAGCTGCCGCATCGTGATCGCTGCGCCAACGGCCGGACACAATCCGGTCCTTGCGACTGCCGCGCTCGGCCGGGCAAGCCGCGGCAGCGCGCCTCGAACAGTTCAATTACGCGCCGTGAGCGCGTACAATCGCCGGTCGTTCCAATTGGCCTTTCGCGTTGGCGTTTCTGGCCAGTCTGTTTGGCCCATGAGAAGCCCAGTATCGAATCCCGGTCCCGGCTGCCCTGAAGTCATTGTCGGAGCAGTCAAGCCGTCGGCGTCTATGCGCCCGGCTCGGACCATTTGCCCCGCGCGCCCAAACCGCGCGCACACTTGAGGAGATTCCCAATGACAATGACCGCAGAAGACAAGCGCCAGGTCGTCGAAGAGCATGCCCGTGGCACCAACGACACCGGCTCACCCGAGGTGCAGGTGGCCCTGCTGACCGCCCGCATCAAGCAATTGACCGGCCACTTCGCCGAGCACAAGCATGATCACCACTCGCGCCGCGGTCTGGTGCGCATGGTCAACTCGCGGCGCAAGCTGCTCGACTACCTGAAGGGTAAGGACCTGGATCGCTACCGGGCCCTGATCCAGAAACTTGGCCTGCGCCGCTAATAGGTAACCCGCCGCCGATCAGGCTGCCGGCGCCGGAGTGATTCCGGCACTCGCGGCCTGCGGCAGTCGGCTTGCCAAGACGCGCCCAATCGGGCTCCGGCCCCGGCCCGGCATCGCCGACACGAACTGACCCCACGGGCAACCGCCCGCCTCGACGAGGGTGCCCTAGAGGCCCCACGCAGAGGATCCAAGCAGAGGACCGACTCAGTGACTCCCATCCGCAAACAATTTCAGTTCGGCGACCAGACCGTGACCCTCGAGACCGGCGAGATCGCCCGCCAGGCCGACGGGGCCGTGATGATCAATGTCGACGACACCGTGCTGCTGGTGACCGTGGTCGTCGACAAACGCGCCACCGAGATCAAGGATTTCCTGCCGCTCACCGTCGACTACCAGGAAAAGACCTACGCCGCCGGCCGCATTCCCGGCGGCTTTTTCCGTCGTGAGGGCCGCCCGAGCGAGGGCGAGATCCTGACCTCGCGCCTGATCGACCGGCCCATCCGGCCGCTGTTCGCCAAGGGCTTCGGCCGCGAGGTGCAGGTCATCGCCACGGTCAAGTCGTTGAACCCGGCGGTCAACCCCGAGGTGCCGGCCATGCTCGGCGTCTCCGCCGCGCTTGCCATCTCCGGTGCCCCGTTCAACGGTCCCATCGGCGCGGCGCGGGTCGGCTACAAGAACGGCGAATACCTGCTCAATCAGCCGATGACCGGAGTCAATGCGGACAGCGATCTGGACCTGATCGTCGCCGGCACCGAGAAGGCCGTGCTGATGGTCGAGTCCGAGGCCCGCGGTCTGCCCGAAGACGTCATGCTCGGCGCGGTCATGTTCGGCCACGAGCAGATGCAGGTCGCGATTCAGGCGATCAAGGAATTCGCGGCCGAGGTCGCCAAGACGCCGATGGTCGATCGAGCCGCCGGTCGAGGACACCGAGCTTGCCGCCGCGGTCGAGGCCGCCGCCGCCGAGCGCCTGCGCGAGGCCTATCGCATCAAGGACAAGATGGAGCGTTACGCCGCGCTCGACGCGCTGCGCGCCGAGATCTTCGCGCAACTCAGCGGCGACGACAGCCCTTGGGCACAGCCCCAGGTCTACGCCGCCTGCGAGAAGCTGGAGAAGAAGATCGTCCGCGGCAGCATCCTCGCCGGCGAGCCGCGCATCGACGGTCGCGACACCAAGACCGTGCGGCCCATCACCGTGCGCACCGGCGTGCTGCCGCGCACCCATGGCTCGGCGCTGTTCACCCGCGGCGAGACCCAGGCCATCGTCGTCACGACGCTCGGTACCGAGCGCGATTCGCAGATCATCGACGCCCTCGACGGCGAGCGCCGCGAGCCGTTCATGCTGCACTACAACTTCCCGCCCTTCTGCGTCGGCGAGATGGGTCGCGTCGGCAGCCCCAAGCGTCGCGAGATCGGCCACGGTCGCCTGGCCAAGCGCGGTGTGCTCGCCTCGATGCCGACCCTGGCCGAGTTCCCGTACTCGGTGCGCGTGGTGTCCGAGATCACCGAGTCCAACGGCTCCAGCTCCATGGCCAGCGTCTGCGGCACCAGCCTGTCGCTGATGGACGCCGGCGTGCCGATCAAGGCGCCGGTGGCCGGCGTCGCCATGGGTCTGATCAAGGAAGGCGACGACTTCGCCGTGCTGACCGACATCATGGGCGACGAGGACCACCTCGGCGACATGGACTTCAAGGTCGCCGGCACCGCCGACGGCATCAATGCGCTGCAGATGGACATCAAGATCGAGGGCATCACCCGCGAGATCATGGAGACCGCGCTGTCCCAGGCCAAGGACGGGCGCCTGCACATCCTCGGCGAGATGAACAAGGTCATCGATTCGCATCGTGCCGAGATGTCCGAGCATGCCCCGCGCATCATCGAGTTCAAGATCCATCCGGAGAAGATCCGCGACGTCATCGGCAAGGGCGGCGCCACCATCCGCTCCATCACCGAGGAGACCGGCGCCACCATCGACATCAACGACGACGGCGTGGTCAAGATCTTCTCGGTGCAGAAGAGCGCCGGCGAAGAGGCCAAGAAGCGGGTGCGTCTGATCACCGCCGACGTCGAAGTCGGCAAGATCTACGAGGGCAAGGTCGCCCGGCTGATGGACTTCGGCGCCTTCGTCACCATCCTGCCCGGTCGCGACGGCCTGGTGCACATCTCCCAGATCTCCGACGAGCGCGTGCAGAACGTCAGCGACAAGCTCAGCGAAGGCGACGTGGTCAAGGTCAAGGTGCTGGAAGTCGACAAGCAGGGCCGCATCCGCCTCAGCATGAAGGCCATCACCGACGAGGAGCGTTTGTCGACCCAATAGGCTGCCGGTCGGTCGTCGAGAACCGACCAGGTCGACAGCAAACCATTTCTGCTAGATCCTGCGCCATCGGGCGCGGGATGCAGCGGAAAGGACAAGAACGGGGCCCACATGGCCCCGTTTTTCGTTGTCGGACCGTTGCAGACCGTTGGCGGGCTGCAGGTCGGCTCGGGAGCGGTGCACCGGTATCAGCTCGGGATCACGCGAGATCAACGCTTCCACCGACAATTGCATTTGGACGCTGGGCAGCTCATCCTTTCGTGTCGTCCGATTCGTTGAGCGCCCCTCGGTCAAACCCGCGCCATGAAGACCTTCCACCTCGTCCTACTCAAGCCATCCCACTACGACGACGACGGCTACGTCATCCGCTGGTGGCGCTCCGGCATCCCGTCCAACACGCTGGCGACGCTCTACGCGCTGGCACGCGACGCCGGCGAGCGCCAGGTCCTCGGCGAGGACATTGCGCTGCGCATCACCACCGTCGACGAGACCAACACGCGGGTGCGCGTCGAGCGGCTCGCGGCCATGATCGAGCGCGACGGCGGCCACGGCCTGGTCGCACTGGTGGGCGTGCAGACCAACCAGTTTCCGCGCGCGATGGACATCGCCCGGCGCTTTCGCGAGCGCGAGATACAGGTCGCCATGGGCGGCTTTCACGTCAGCGGCGTGCTGTCGATGCTCCCGGAGATCACGCCCGAGATCCAGGAGGCCATGGACCTCGGCGTGTCCATCTTCGCCGGCGAGATCGAGCATCGCTTCGACGGTTTCCTCAAGGACGCCTACCGCCGCGAGCTCAAGCCCCTCTACAACCATCTCGCCGACCTACCGGTATCGAGGGTGTTGCGCCGCCCTACATGCCCCGGGAGTACGTGCAGCGCACCTTGGGCGATCTGACCAGCTTCGACGCCGGGCGCGGCTGCCCCTTCGTCTGCAGCTTCTGCACCATCATCAACGTGCACGGGCGCAAGTCGCGCTTCCGCACCCCGGACGACGTCGAGCGCATCGTCCGCGAAAACGCGGCGCAGCGCATCAAGAGCTTCTTCATCACCGACGACAACTTCGCCCGCAACAAGAACTGGGAGCCGATCTTCGACCGCCTGATCGAGCTCAAGGCGCGAGGGCCTCGGCGTGCACCTGACGCTGCAGGTCGATACCCAGTGCCACAAGATCCCGCGCTTCATCGACAAGGCCGCGGCGGCGGGCACCAAGCGCATCTTCATCGGGCTCGAGAACATCAACCCGGACAACCTCGCCGCCGCGAACAAGAAGCAGAACAAGATCACCGACTACCGCGCCATGCTGCTCGCCTGGCGCAAGCATCGGGTGTTCATCGACGGCGGCTACATCATCGGCTTTCCGGGCGATACGCCGGCGACCATCCGCCGCGACGTCGAGATCCTCAAGCGCGAGCTGCCCATGGACCGGGTCCAGTTCTACTGCCTCACGCCGCTGCCCGGCTCCGCGGACCACAAGGCCCTCTACAAGCGCGGCGTGGCGATGGACCCGGACCTGAACAACTACGACCTCAACCACATCACCACCGATCACCCAGTGATGACGCGCGAGGAGTGGTACGGCGCCTTCCGTGAGGCCTGGCAGAGTTTCTACAACGTCGATCACATCAAGACCCTGATGCGGCGCGGCCGCACCAACCGGGTCAGCACCGGCAACATCATGGGCTCGTCCATCGCCGTCTACGTCTACGCCTGCGTCGAGGGCGTGCAACCGCTGGAGAGCGGCTTCATCCGCCGGCGCGTGCGCCGCGAACGCCGCCCCGGACTGCCCATCGAGCATCCCCTGGTGTTCTACCCGAAGTACCTTCGCCGCGCCCTGGTCGGCTACGGCAAGGCGCTCGCCATGCTGATCCCGTTGTCCATCGAGCGCCGCCGCCTTAAGCGCGATCCGGAGGCCAAGCACTACACGGACCAGGCACTCACGCCCGTCGATGATCAAGAACTGACATCTATGGAGATGTACTCGGTCACCGATGCCGCCGTCGCGGCGGTGGAGCTGCACAAGGATAAGCAGCGGCAGCGCGCGCAGCCCAGGGGCCGCGCCGATGCCGCAGTCGGCGGTTCCTGACCCCAGCCACGTTGGACGTCGTCGGCTGCCCGACATCGCATTGTCGACAACTACCCGGCGCAGCTGCGCAAGATCGAAGCCCACATTCGGCGGCGGTTGCGCTCCCGCTTGGTCGATCAACGAAAGAACCAGCGAAATCGCTATCGCAAACTGACCAAGCGTGGTGTGCCACGCCGTCAGGCGGCAGCGGCGGTGTACTCGCACCGAGGTAGCGGGGCGATGTCCAATACCCGCGCGGTGACCAAGTCATACCCTAACGACTGGTTCATCGGCGTACTGGGACAAGCGATTCGCTCCGACAGGACGCTACCGCATTGGTTTGACGTCGACCAGTGGATACGCCTTGCGTGAGGAACCGTGTACGGACCTGTACGCACGATCCTGTGGGCAGACGGGGCTTCGTCCCCTCTGACCCGATCCGACGGTCGGAGGTGGCGCTATGGTTTGGCGTTACTCGCTGATTGATTGCGCGCGATCTCCATAAGCAGCCGTAGCGCTTTGTTTACGGACGCAGAATCTCGGTAGACCCGCGCAACATCGGGTTCCAGAAGGACGACGTTTGTTCCTTGCATGTACGCTTGGTGATGCCTGCCTTGAACAGCGTTCGAGAAATCATACTCGGCACGCATTTCGTCAGCGGATTCTTGACTCATAGAGCTGCCTCTCTTGCTTGGAAGCGGTTCTAGCGCTGATGACGCGGATGGTGTTGAGCTGGCGCTCTGTGAAAACTACCACAACGACTCGGTTTCGGTTCGTTTTGCCAATACTGAGGAAGCGATATTCTCCGACAGAATGATCCGGGTCCGGTATTGTCAGCTCAAAAGGATCAGAGAAAACGGTGCTAGCCTCGTCAAAGGAAACACCGTGTTTGCAGATGTTCGACGAAGCTTTCTGGGTATCCCATTCGAAGTCAATCACGTGGGGTTAACTCGGAATTTAAGTATTGCGCCACGAGCCGACGACTCGGTCTCTGCGCCCAACCCAGAGTCTAACCTAGACCATCGTGATTCGGGTCTTGGTGGTGAGCCGGAGACTCAGCGTCGCCAACGTCTCAATTCCGTTCGTCACCCGGTGAGCCTCTCACCCGTGCACCTGGCCCGCGTCACCGCCCGCGCCAACGGCCGCATTGCCGACCTCGGCCGTGCCATGAAACTTCTCCCGCAACCACTGAAAGACGACGTACAGCATCGGAATCAGGAAGATGCCGAGCGTGGATGCGACCAGCATGCCGCCGAACACCGCGGTGCCGACGCCGCGCTGGCTGGCCTCGCCGGCGCCGCTGGCGATGACCAGCGGGACCAGGCCGAGGATGAAGGCGAAGCTGGTCATCAGCACCGCGCGGATACGCAGCCGGGCGCCGTTGGTGGCGGCGTCTATGGATCGACTTGCCGGCGGCGCGCTGGGCCATCGCGAATTCGACGATCAGGATGGCGTTCTTGCTGGCCAGGCCGATCAGCACGACGATGCCGATCTGGGCATAGAGGTCGTTGGGCAGGCCGGCGATCCAGAGCGCGGCCATGGCGCCGAGCACGCCGATGGTGACCGACAGCAGCACCGCGGCGGGCATGGACCAGCTCTCGTAGAGCCCGACCAGGACCAGATAGGCGAACAGCACCGCGAGCCCGAGCACGATCGGCGTCTTGCCGCCGGCCTCGCGCTCTTGGAAGGCGGTGCCGGTCCAGTCGAAGCCGAAGCCGGCGGGCAGGGTGTCGGCGGAGATGGCCTCCATGGCGTCCAGCGCATCGCCGGAGCTGCGCCCGGTTGCCGGGCCGCCCTGGATGGTGGTGCTGCGGTAGTTGTTGTAGCGCTGCAGCAGCGGCGGGCCGAGCTGCAGCTCCGGCGACATGATGGCGCGGATCGGCACCATTTCGCCTTTGTTATTGCGCACATGGATGCGGTAGACGTCGTCGAACTGCTTGCGGTCCTGCTGCTCGCCCTGCACCTGGACCTGCCAGACACGGCCGAACTTGTTGAAGTCGTTGACGTAGTAGCCGCCGAGGGTCGCCTGCAGCGCGGTGAAGATGTCGTTGACCTGCAGCCCCAGGGTCTGTGCCTTCTCGCGGTCGATGTCGAGGTAGATCTGGGGATTGTTGGTGGCCCAGGTGGAGAAGACGCGGCTCAGCGCCGGGTCCTGATTGGCCGCCAGCACCAGCGCGCGCATCACCGCGGCCAGTTCCTCGGGCGGTCGGCCCTGCAGGTCTTGCAGCTGGTACTCGAAGCCGCCGCCGGTGCCGAGCCCGATGATCGGCGGCAGGTTGAACGGCATCACCTGGGCGCCCGGGATGGCCGCGCTCTGCGCCGCGACCCGGTCGATGACGGCGTTGACCTTGAGATCCGGCGTGGTGCGCTCCTCGAACGGCTTCAGACGGCCGACGATCAGCGCGGCGTTGGACTGCACCGCGCCGTCGAGCAGGCTGTAGCCGGGTACCGCCAGCGTCCATTCGACGGCCGGGTCGTTGCCGACGATCTGCTCGACCTGCTTGACGACCTCCAGCGTGCGGTTCACCGAGGCGCCCTGGGGCAACTGCACCTGGGCCATGAAGGCGCCCTGATCCTCTTCCGGCAGGAAGCCGGTCGGCGTCACCTTGAACAGCCAGCCGGTGGCGAGCCCGAAGCCCAGCACCAGCACCAAGACCAGGGCTGCGATGCGCACCAGCCGGGCGACCAGATAGGCGTAGCCGTCGCGCACACCGTCGATGCCGCGCATGATGCGGCCCATGATGCCGCGCTTGTCGTGCGTCGGCTTGAGCAGGATGGCGCACAGCGCCGGCGAGAGCGTCAGCGCGTTGATGGCCGAGATCAGCATCGAGAAGGCGACCACCGCGGCGAACTGCTGGAACAGCTGCCCGGTGATGCCGGGGATGAAGGCCACCGGCACGAACACCGACAGCAGCACCAGCGTGATGGCGATGATGGGGCCGGTGATCTCGCCCATGGCCTTCTTCGCCGCCTCCCGCGGCGGCAGGCCGTCCTCTTCCATGATGCGCTCGACGTTCTCCACCACGACGATGGCGTCGTCGACGACGATGCCGATGGCCAGCACCACGGCCAGCAGCGAGACGGTGTTGGCCGAGAAGCCGATCACCAGCAGGAAGGCGAAGGTGCCGACCAGCGCCACCGGCACGGCGATCAGCGGAATCAGGGTCGCGCGCCAACTGCCGAGGAAGATGAACACCACCAGGATGACCAGCACGAAGGCCTCGAGCAGGGTGTGGACCACCTTCTCCAGGCTGGCCTTCACGAAGTCGGTGGTGTCGTAGACGACGGCGTACTTGAGATCGTCCGGGAAGCGCTCGGCCAGGCGCTCCATGGCCGCCTTGATGCCGTCGCCGACCGCGACCGCGTTGGCGCCCGGCGCGAGATAGATGGCCATCGCCGCGGAGTCGCTGCCGTTCAGCCGGCTGACGGAGTCGAGCTGCTTGGAGCCGAGTTCGACGCGGCCGACGTCCTTGACCCGCACCGTCGAGCCGTCCGGGTTGGCGCGCACGACGATCTGCTCGAACTCCGCGGCATCGGTGAGCCGGCCCTGGGTCTGCAGGCTGATCTGGAACTGGTCGTCGTCGGTCATCGGCTGCGCGCCGATGCGCCCGACCGCGGCCTGCACGTTCTGCGCGCGGATGGCGTTGATGACGTCCGTCGGCGTCAGCCCGAGGGCGGTGAGCTGATCGGACGACAGCCAGATGCGCATGCTGTAGTCCAGCGGGCCGAACTGGAACACCTCGCCGACGCCCGGCACCCGCGCCAGGGTGTCGATGATGTTGATGGTGGCGTAGTTGCTGAGGAACAGCGCGTCGTAGCTGGCCTCCGGCGAGTACAGGCTGACCACCTGCAGCATCGCGGTGGACTTCTTCTTCACCGACAGCCCCTGGCGCTTGACCTCCTCCGGCAGGCCGGGCTCGGCCAGCGCGACCCGGTTCTGGACGTTGACGGTGTTGATGTCCGGGTCGGTCCCGAGCGCGAAGGTGACGGTCAGCGAGTAGCTGCCGTCGTTGGCGCTGGTGGACTTCATGTAGAGCATGTTGTCGACGCCGTTGATCTTGGACTCCACCGGCTGCGCCACGGTGGACTCCACCACCGCCGCCGAGGCGCCCGGATAGGCCGCCGGTGACCGAGACCTGCGGCGGCACGATGTCCGGGAACTGGGCCACCGGGATCTGGGTCAGCGCGATCACGCCGGCCAGCGTGATGATCGTCGAGATGACGATGGACAGCCGCGGCCGGTCGATGAAGACATCGGAGATCATGTGGCCGGCGGCCTCCGTGTCTGCGGCGTCGGCGGGCCCGACGCTGTCAGGCGGCTCGATGCCCTGGGGCGGGCTGGCCGTGACGACCTGACCGGGCCGCACCTTCTGCACGCCTTCGGTGATGACCAGCTCGCCGGCCTTGAGACCGGACGTCACCGCGATGTCCGCACCCTGGTTGTCGCCGATCTCGACCCGGCGCACCTGCGCCTTGTTGTCGGCGTCGACGATCATCACGAACACGCCCTGCTGGTCCAGTTGCAGCGCCGACTGCGGGATGACGATGGCGGACTCGGGCTCGCCCGCTTGCAGCACCACGCCGACGTACTGGCCGTCCACCAGGATGCCGTCGGGATTGGGGATCTCGGCGCGCAGCGTGACCGAGTCGGTGCCGGGGTCGGTGGTCACGTCGACAAAGTTGATGCGACCGCTCTGGTCATACAGGCTCCCGTCCGACAGGCGCAACCGGACCACGACATCGGTGCCGTCGTTGCCGCTGGCCTGCATCTCGCGGCGCGCCTCCAGCAGTTGCCGCTGGGTCAGCGGGAAGTCGACGTAGATCGGATCGATGCTGACGATGGTCGCCAGCGGGCCGGAGCTCGGGCCCACCAGATTGCCGACGGTGTAGCTGGCCAGGCCGACGCGTCCGGCGACCGGCGCGGTGATCTGCGTATAGCCCAGGTCCAGCTCCGCCGCGGTCAGCGCCGCCTTGGCCTGGGCGATGCTGGCCTCGGCGATGGAGGCCGCGGCCTTGAGTTCGTCGACCTGGGACTGGGCAATGTTCTTGTTCTTGACCAGTTCCTGACCGCGGGCGAGCTGGGCGTCCGCGTTTTCGGCGTCGGCCTCGGCCTTGGCCACGTCCGCCTTGCGCTGCTCGACGATGGCCTGGTATTGGTCCGGCTCGATCTGGAACAGCACCTCACCCACCGCCACCGGCTTGCCCTCGGTGAAGCTGCGTTCCTTCAGAAAGCCCTGCACGCGCGCCCGCAGCTCGACCCGGTCGATCGCCACCACCCGACCGACGAACTCCGATTGCGACTCGACTTCCCGGCGCTCGGCGGCCACCGCGATCACCGACGGCGGCGGCGCGGTCATGGCGGATGGATCGGCGGCCTGTTGGCCGTCGCCGCAGCCCGCGAGCGGGAGCAGGGCGGCGAGCGCGAGGAGCGCGAGCGCGCGCGGCTTGTGATATTCAACTGCGGGGATCGGCATCACGGAGTTCCTTGGCGAGGCATGAGCGCTGGATTGTAGGGAGTTGCGCGAACTGATGCGAGCCGGTCGAGGCGATCGAGCCGCGCGCGGCTCGCAGTTGTGGCCGTCGCGATTGCAAATCGCTCTCACGCGCTTGTTCGGCTGTTGTAGCCGTCCTGATTGCCGACTTCTACGTCGTCGACGAGGACTTCGGTCCACTGTTCATCAAGTTCTCCGGGTATTTTCCCTACACCGCACGGGCGTGCTTGAACGGACATGAGTCCGCAAAGTGCCAACTGCGCAAGGAGGGCATTGACTTCGGGGCACTCGACAACGGCATCGCCAGCTGCGCCGAGCCGCTGCGGCTGCAACAGATCAACGACACGCTCGAATGGCGGCATGTACTGGGTTCTCGGCAACTGGCCGACTCTCACCGGATGAAAGCTTGCAAACGGTGAGCTTCCCGGCTGTCGGCAGCACCAGCCTTGCCGGACGGGTGGAAGGCTACAAGACCGTCTCTTACGCCGTGCCCGTCGCCGCTGGTCAGACGCTGACCGTCGAGCTGAAGAGCGACAGCAGCAACGCCTACTTCAACATCCACGATGCCTCCGACAGCAGCGGCGCGGCGGTATTCAACGGCAACTCCGGCGCCCGCGTCGCTCGGTTGACGGCAACGCAGGACGTCACCTATGTGATCCGGCCGTTCCAGCAGCGGGCCACGGCCCGGCGCGGCGAGGCCTTCGACTACACCTTCCTGGTCGACCGTCGCTGACCGCCGTCAGCCGCGTGAACATCGAATCCCGACGACGTCGACCCGGCCGTGCAACGTCGCCGGGCCAACCCTGATCATCCTTAATCCACTGGATTTTTTCTATGAATCCGACCCGTCTAGTCCTCGCCACCTGCCTGTTGGCTACCACGGCCGTGGCTCAAGCCGCCAGCCCCAGCTTCAACTGCGCCAAGGCCTCCAGCAGCGTTGAGAAGCTGATCTGCAACGACGCCGAGCTGGCGAGCCTGGACAACAGCCTGTCCAGCCTCTACCACACCCTGATGAAGAACACGTCCGCCGCCGAGCAAAAGCTGCTCAGGACCGAGCAACGGGGCTGGGTCAAGGGTCGCGACGATTGCTGGAAGAGTGACGATATGCGCGGCTGTGTGGTCAACGAGTACCATAACCGGATCAATCAGTTGAAGGACCGCTGAGTCATTCAAACGCGCCTGATTTCCGGTTGCCGATTGGGGCAGCCCCAGGGCCTTTCATCCGACGCCTTTCATCCGACGCCTTTGCCGGCGCGACGTCATGCGAATGGCGGACCATCGCGGATGGCACGGGTCGTACACTTGCCGGCGGAATACCGGGAGCATGACAGATCACAGCAGAACACCCGGTCAGCCAGACTACCTGATTCAACTCCAGGCCGCTTACGGTGGAGCAAGCCAGCAGGGCTTTGGCAGTGCTGTATTTTTCAAGACCTTGGCGAACACCGACGACCTGACCCAAGCATCGTTGTCGAAGTACCAGACGTTCGTCGGCCAGCTCTGGGAGCGCTACGGGGAACAGGCGTGGATGGGGCCTTGGCGAGCCGTCTCTGCGCGCAAGGCCGGCGCGACGCAAGACATCGTCGCCGAGTTGCGGGACATCGCCGATAGCGACGCGCGGCGGTCCGTGCCGATGCTCCTCGACGACATCGACGGTGCTGAGGCGGCCAGAGCCGCGTTGTCCGCTGCGTTCGACGACCCGGCGGTGACCGAGCTACGGACGTTCAATCTCGGCGACGGCGAGGCGATGTCCGGGCTGTTGGTCGCCGGTCGGCGCGGCGCCAGCGGCGAGACCACATTCCTTGTCTTCCTGATGGACTGACGGACTGATGGGACTGACACCGCTCGGCTGCGTGCTCATGTTGGCGCTGGTGGTCTACCTGGCCGCCTGCGACGGCGTGTCAGCGATTGCGAACTCATCGGCGCGCTCGCGCGCAGCGGCTTTGCCCGGGCGGCTGGCGCGCCGCTTGGCGGCAGCGGACGGGATGTTTGTGTCTGGGGTTACGTCGATCGCGGCAATCTCTATGGCGACCCGGCCGGGCGACGGCTGTTGGGCGACTGGTGGAGCGGTCCGGCACCCACAGTGAACACCTGGCGCTTCGACCTGCTGGGACAGCGGGACGACGCGCCGGGGCGAGGCGTAGCCGTGCATGTGCCGAACGACAGCGGCCGCGACGCCCTGCTGCGTGGCTTTGCAGCGGACGCTGATGCCGGACGGACCACCCGCATCTCTGCGCGTGGCCGACTGGTCGGCACACCCGCGCCGACCAAGCTGCGCACGCTGACGCTCCTGTCGCTGCGTCCTGGATCCTCGAGTGACATCTGGTTGGCAAGCGGCAGCGGAATGGCGGCTTGCGGTCGATGACCATTGGCGTGGTCGCGGCCTGTGGGAAGGAGCTAAAGCCCCGCGCCACCGCATCCGCGGGCGCGTCGGGCACTGTTTATCCATCCATCGTAGAGACAATCCAAATGAACAATGCCATCCGCTTCCCCGCCATCGCCGCCGCCGGCCCCGCCCTGACTGCCTGCGCCACCGACGGCTACGACTCAGGCTCCGGCAGCAGTGGGCTGCGCGAGGCGAGCAACAGCGCGGAGGTCGCCTGCACGACCGCGGTCAACGCCAATTACGGCGGAAACGTAAAGAGCATCAGTGTGACCAGCTCCGAGTTCTCGCAGGCCAACTCCATGGTGATGATGAAACCCGCTGGGGTGCGGGGCGGCACATCGACAGAAACCTGGAAATGCCTCGTCTCCAACGATGGCAATGTCGAGGAACTGACCGTCGTCAGTCGCTAGATCCGACCTGAGGAGATCCCCGACAGCGCCCTAGGGTGTGATCAGCGCCGAGACGACCCGCGCGCCTTTGTTGTTGGCATTTCCGGCGCGGCTCGCCAACCGCTGGATGCCAGGCCTGTTTTCCGAGCAGGCGGCGTAACACTGGGGTTTCCTTTTGACAGGGCGGCAGTTGTCGCGTTGGCGCATGCAACAATGCGAGGACTGATCTTTAGGCCATGATGCGGTGTTTGTGGGGGATATTCCTACATGAATTTCCTGACAGACAAGGGCTTGGGCTTAGGGTAAGTTCATGGGTTGTCATGCCCGCATCGCCCGAATTCGGTCGCCAGCGGCCGACAGCGGGGCAAGAGCTGCGTATCGCACTTGATCGGTAGTGCCGGTCCGCGAGGCTGGCGTCGATTACAGTATCGGTTGATCGCAAATATTGTTTAATCTGATAGAGGACCGGTGTCATGCAAACAAAAGACGAGTACTTGGCACAGCTGAAGGCTCAGCTTGATGAGTGGGCGGTCGATCTGGACCATCTGCGCTACAAGGCGGCGGATGCGTCGGACGATGTGCGGGAGTCGGTCGACCAGCAGATCGCCGAGTTGAAGGCCAAGTGGGATGATGGTGCGGCCCGCCGTCAGGAAATCCTCGATACCGCCGATGAGCATTGGGAGGAGTTCAAGGACGAGGCCGAGGAGAAGTGGGCGGAGCTGAAGGTCGGGGTCAAGGACTCCATCGACCGGATCAAGTCCATGTTCAGCTGACGCCATCGCCGAGGCCACCGCGCCCCGCGCAGCGGCGCACGGACGGCGCATGGGGCATCGTCACGGAAGCGCCTAGCCCCGATTCGTTGACATCATCATTGCGTGCCGTGTGACCTTGGCGCGACCGATTCACCAGCTTGGTGCCATCGGCCTGCGCGAACGGGCACGGCCTCGAACCGCACCGGAGGACCTAATGGGACTGTTCAGTTTTGCGAAAGGCATCGGTAAAAGCCTGTTTGGCAAAGAGGCGGAAGCCAGCGACAAAATCAAAGAAGAGATCGAACGGGACAACCCGGGGATCGACGGGCTGAACGTCAGCTACGAGGACGGGATGGTCTCGCTCAGCGGCAAGGCCGCCAGCCAGGATGCGTTAGAGAAGGCGGTGCTATGGCCGGCAACGTAAAGGGCGTGGCGGAGGTCAAGGCCGATCAGTTGACGGCCCCGCCATCGACGGCGGAGGTGGATTTCTACGTCATCGAGAAGGGCGACACCCTGTCAGCCATTGCCAAGAAGTTCTATGGAGATGCCAACAGCTACCCGCGCATCTTCGACGCCAACCGAGAGGTCATCAAGGACGCCGACCTGATCTTCCCCGGTCAAACGATCCGCATCCCACGATCGGCGGACTAGACGGCCCCCCGGATTCTGGCCCTCTATTTTCTGGCCATCTCTTCCTGGCCGCCCCCATAACGGAGACGACTCCATGAACCTGGCTCGCCTGACTTGCCTCGGTTTGCTTTGCATCGCGGTGACGATCCCCGTTACCACCTTTGCCGCCAGCCCTAGCTTCGACTGCGCCAAGGCATCCAGCAGTGTCGAAAAGCTGATCTGCAACGACGCCGAGCTGGCGAAATTGGACAACAGCCTGACTAGCCTTTATCACCAGCTGATGAAGAACCTGTCCGCCGCTGACCAGAAGATGCTCAAGACCGAGCAGCGCGGCTGGGTCAAGGGTCGCGACGACTGCTGGAAGAGCGACGACATGCGCGGCTGTGTGGCGAGCGAATACCACGCCCGCATCAACGAGTTGAAAGACCGATAAGCTTTGCTCGGGCCGCGCACAGGTGGCCCGCCCCGTTTGACAGAAATCGCCTTAGTTGGAGGGTTGTGTGTGATGCGACTGAAGACTGGCAGACTGTACCTCGCGGCCTCGACTGCGCTAATACCCGCAGCGTGCTGGCTCTTGCTTGTCGGCCTCAGTGCGCACCATCCTGCGACCCATGCCGAGGCCCATGGTCCCGACTTCTACCGCGTTTCCGGCGTTGCCGCCGACGATGTGCTGAATATCCGCGCCGAGCCGACGCCCCACGCGGCCAAGGTCGGCACCATCCCGCCTAACGCCGACTGCGTGCGCAACCTGGGCTGCCAGGGCGGACTGACCTTTCAGGAATTCAGCACACTGAACCTGGCGGAACAGGCTAAGCGTCTGCAGCAGAACCCGCGCTGGTGCCAGATCGAGTACCAAGGAGTCACGGGCTGGGTAGCCGGGCGCTACCTGGTCGAGGGCGGCTGTCAGCAATAGCCGACCGCGAACGATTCGTCTCTTTGTCCCGTTGCGGGACGCCAACCCACCGAAGGTTTCTATGGACTTGACGAGCTTGTTGATCTTTTTGGCCATTGGCGCGGTTGCCGGCTGGCTTGCGGGTGTACTGATGAAGGGCGGCGGCTTCGGATTGCTCGGTGATATCGTCATCGGCATCATCGGGGCGGTGATCGGCGGCTTCCTGTTCGGGCTGCTGGGCCTGCAAGCGGGCGGCCTGATCGGCGCGATCGTCACGGCAACCGTCGGCGCGGTGGTGCTGCTGTTCGTGGTTCGGCTGATCAAGAAGGCATGACATTGGCGGCGCACGGTTTCGGCTGCTGATCGTGCTGTCGCTGTGCGCCGCGGCCGAGGCCCTGCTTGCGACCCCGTTTGGGCAGCAACCCAGTCGTCGCCGGCCGACACCCCGCTCGATTCGCGCTCGCGCCCGGCGAGCCGAAGCGATGATCTTGCGCATCCTCATCGCGCTCTATCTGGCGTTTGGTCTATTCGCCGTGGCGGTGGTGATCATCGATCCCAGCGATGACCCGCTGTCCGCGATATTCTTGGTCTTTGCGGCCATGCCCTGGACCCTCGCCTTGAGCTGGCTGTCGGAACGAGTCGGCGAATTGCCGGTATGGTTGAACTTGACGCTACTGTCAATCGGCATTCTGGTTAATGCCGCGGTCCTCTATGGCCTGGGCAGGTTGCTGCACCGTCTGCGCGCCTCCGGACAGCGCGAGTAAACCTATCTGTCGGGCAAACTTTGGGGCCTCGACCCTTCTAGCGAGGCTTCGCCTCAGGCTGGCGAGCGCGCGGCGCTCCGTGGGACCGCCGACTTCTAGTCGGCCCGGTGTTGGCTGGGCGGCGCGAGGTTGCTGCGGTTCCGTTGGTTTGAGGCATCGCCTCGCTCGCAATGGAGCCGCGGGAGAACACTATGCCCGAAGCGGCGCTGCGTTGGATCGGGACGCAACGTTGGCTTCGAGTTCCAGTTCTAAAACCTGGCGCCGACGCTGACGGGCGACATCCAGAATTAACGCGTGTTGCCGGCGGGTACCGAATGCTTGTCCTCTCGTGTCGTTAACCGCCAGCGGCAGCGGCTGTTCACCGAGCATGGAAATGTCGAAGCGGAGCGCGCTGCCGTTTTCCCTGCCGCGACTGGCGCGTATTTGCTGCTATCCTCTATTACGAATTACTGGCCCGCCCCGGACTCTGCTTCCGCTCGGCCAAGCAAGCCCGGAAGTAGCCATGCCAATCCCTACTCTCTTATTGAATCCCTTCAGAAGCGCCCCCCAGCGGCGGTTGGTGAGCTGTGGTCTGCTTGCCGTGACTATTCTGATCTCGGGCTGTGGCTCGGCGGAGTCGCCGGCGATCACCTCGCGCTTCGAGACCTTCGACGACGTCGTCGACGTCAGTATCCTGCAGGTCGCTCCAAGCAAGGCCAAGCAGGCGATGGAGGTCATCGAGCGCACGTTCACTGACTTGGAACGCGATCTCAACCCCTGGTCCGACGGTGAGATGGCCAGAATCAACCGTCTCTTGCCGACGGGCGAGCCCTTCACCGCGCCGGTTTCGATCCTGCCGCTGATCCATCTGAGCCAGCGCTATGCGGACCTGAGCGGTAACCTGTTCAATCCGGCGATCGGCAAGCTGATCGCGCTGTGGGGATTCAACGTTGAGGTGCCGGAAGGGATGCGGCCGCCGCCGGCGCACGCGATCGAGCGGTTGCTTGAGGCGAACCCGAGGATGTCGGACATCGCCGTGGACGTGCTGACGCTGCAAGGCCGCAATCCGTCGTTGCGACTCGACTTCTCGCCGATCGTGCAGCCCTATGCGATCGATCTCGCGATCGCGCAGTTGCGGGAGCTCGGGGTCCGTCATGCTCAGATCAAGACGGGCTCGGATCTGCGCGCGATCGGCGGCCGCGGCGGCCTGCCGTGGCGCGTCCCGATTCGCAGCGGAAATGGATCGGGCGTGTTCGCGACGCTGAACATTCAGGGGGACGAGAGCGTCGTCACCCGAGGCGCGCACGATCGCGACTGGATCTACGACGGCGTCACCTATCACAATATCATCGATCCACGCAGCGGCCGTCCGGTGCGTGACACCCTGTCGGTCACCGTGGTTCATCCCGAGGCAACCGTCGCCGCCGCCGCCGCCATCGCCCTGTTCGTCGCTGGTCCAGAGGCCTGGCATGGCGTCGCCAGAGCCCTAGGGATCGAGTACGCCATCCTGGTGGACAGCGCCGGCACCGTTCATCTGAACCCGGAGCTGCACGAACGGCTCAAGATCATCGATCGCAATGCCCCGCTGAAGCTGAGTCCGCCGCTCAAGGGGCCAACGACGCCATCTTAGCGCACGGAGAAAGGCAGGTTGCGCTAACGACCCCCCATCCAAGCATAAAACGCCAGCACCGCTCGTTTCTGATCGGCCGTCGGTCGCGTCACGAGGTTCGCCGCTGCAGCCGTGCCTCCAGCATCGACGATAACACCAGGCTGGCGAGCACGAACGCCAAGAACATGAAAAAGCCGACCTGCAGCGCGGTCCCGTTGGTGGTGATGACGTCCACGCTGGGGCTGGCGCCCGCTACGTTCTTGAGCTGGTTCGCGATCAGGCCGCTGAAGCCGACGTAGGCCATCAGCATGGCGACCACCAGCACATCGGCCATAGACCATTTGCCGGAGCGCAGCGCGAAGAAATACACCAGCGCGTTGGCGCGCAGACCGCGGAAGTCGAAGTAGTACAAAAAGCCGGCGATGACCTTCGCGGTCGGAAACACCAGGCTGAAAAGCGTGATCAGCACGGCCACCAGGATCATGTCAGCCGCGCCGGTGTCCGCCAGCACGGCGACCACGTCGAGGATGCTCTTGCTCTGAAAGTACAGGACTTGTTCGGTGAAGGTGATCGGCTCGCCCATCAACTGGAAGCGCAGTGCCTCGATGCGCGCGTCCACCTCGATCATCGGTGTCCAGACGCCGACCGCGAGCAGCACCAGCGTCGCGGCGGTAAGCAGCGCCATCGTCTCCGGCGGCAGCATTCGGCGGCGTCCCACTGCCAGCGCGAACATCACCGCCACCAGTGCCATCACCCAGACCGCGGCGACGAGGGTCCGCTGCCGCAGCTCGGTGCTTTCCGTCTTCATGGCGTCGACGCAGGCGGGGGCCTCGGCGCAACCATGGCGGCTCAAGATCAGCTCGAAAGCGGTGAGGTCGGTCTGTGACAGGGTGGCCTCGGCGGCCCCCTCGATGGCGTCCAGCAGTTGCCGCTTGATCGTCGCGCGGGTCTCCGGCCGATTGAGCTCGTCGATGACCGCATCGGCATACACCGGCACCCGCGCGCGCAACTCCGTGAAGTCGAGCAGAAAGTCCTGTACGCCTTGCCGCAGCGTCCCTTGCAGGCGCTCGACCCAGTTGTCACCAGCCGCATTCCTTCGGCGCAGGTAATCCTCGACCTCCACCATCAGCCGATCGAGCACAATCTCGATGTTGCGCTTGACCAGTGGACGGTTTGCGTCGGTGACCTCGAAGGTGTCGATCTTGTGCGCCAAGATGTCGGCGATCTGGTCCACCCAGAGTTCCGCGTTCAGTAGGCCATAGCGCACGTCCTGCAGTTCGGCGAGGTCCGTCTGCAGGGATTGCAGGCGACGCAGGTCGACGCTGAGCTGAAACGCGAGCAGCGTTGCGACGATCAACAGCGCCGCGGAGGTGAGGGCGGCGCCGATGCGTGCATAGCCGCGGGGTGGCTTGGTTGTTGCCGTCATCGAGGGACCCGAGGCAATCCTTGGGTGAATGACGCTAGGCTCAGCCCTTCATGGAGTCGAAGAATTGGTTGTTGGTCTTTGTGGTCTTGAGCTTGTCGAGCAAGAATTCGATGGCGGCGAGTTCGTCCATCGGGTGCAGGATTTTGCGCAGAATCCACATCTTCTGCAGCTCGCCGGCCGGCATCAGCAGTTCCTCGCGGCGGGTACCGGAGCGATTGATGTTGATGGACGGGAAGATGCGCTTCTCGGCGATGCGCCGGTCCAGGTGCAACTCCATGTTGCCGGTGCCCTTGAACTCCTCGTAGATGACGTCGTCCATGCGCGAGCCGGTATCCACCAACGTGGTGGCGATGATGGACAGCGAGCCGCCTTCCTCGACGTTGCGAGCGGCACCGAAGAAGCGCTTCGGGCGCTGCAGCGCGTTGGCGTCGACACCACCGGTGAGCACCTTGCCCGAGGACGGCACCACGGTGTTGTAGGCGCGTGCCAGACGCGTGATGCTGTCGAGCAGAATCACGACGTCCATCTTGTGCTCGACCAGCCGCTTGGCGCGCTCGATGACCATCTCGGCCACCTGCACGTGACGCGTCGCGGGCTCGTCGAAGGTCGACGAGATGACCTCGCCGCGCACCGAGCGCGACATCTCGGTGACCTCTTCCGGCCGCTCGTCGATCAGCAGCACGATCAGGAACACGTCCGGGTGATTGTGGCCGATGGACTGCGCGATGTTCTGCAACATCATGGTCTTGCCGGCCTTGGGCGGGGAGACGATCAGCCCGCGCTGGCCCTTGCCGATGGGCGCGACCAGGTCGACCACGCGGGCGGTCAGGTCCTCGGTGCTGCCGTTGCCGATCTCCAGTGTCAGTCGTTCCTGGGGAAACAGCGGCGTGAAGTTCTCGAACAGGATCTTGTTCTTGGCGTTTTCGGGTCGATCGAAGTTGATGTCGCCGACCTTGAGCAGCGCGAAATAGCGCTCGCCGTCCTTGGGCGGGCGGATCTTGCCGGAGATGGTGTCGCCGGTGCGTAGCGAGAAGCGGCGGATCTGGCTCGGTGAGACGTAGATGTCATCCGGGCCCGCCAAGTAGGATGCGTCCGCGGAGCGCAGAAAGCCGAAGCCGTCGGACAGGATCTCGAGCACGCCGTCGCCGGAGATATCCTCACCGCGTTTGGCCTGTGCCTTGAGGATCGCAAAGATCAGATCCTGCTTGCGCGAGCGGCCGATGCCTTCGATTTCCATTGACTGCGCCAGTTCTACCAGCGCGGGCACGGGCATCTTCTTCAGTTCTGTGAGATTCATGTCGGTCTTCGGGATGAGGGTGGGGGTCAGCCGCCGGCTAGATGATCTCTACGGTGCGGGCCGGGCGGCGGCGAGCCGGGTGAAGCAGCCGGGGAGAGCACGATTGGCCGGCGAGGGCGGGGTTGGTGCAGGGCGCCCGATCGGGTCGCCCGGCAACGGATTGCGGTTTTATGGACTGGTTTGGATCCCTTGGGGTCCGGGCCGGGCGCTGCCGATCACGGCGCGGTCTGAGGTCTGATGCTTCCTGCGCGGGGCTCGGTACATAGCGCGGGAATCGGGGTTCAGAGGTTGCTGTCGATGAATACCGTCAGTTGCGACTTAGAGACGGCGCCGACCTTGATCGCCTCGGCCTCGCCATTCTTGAACAGGATCAAGGTCGGGATGCCGCGGACGTTGAAGCGTTCGGTGACCGCACGGTTCTGGTCGATATCGAGCTTTGCGACCTTGATGCGGCCCTCGTACTCCTCCGCGATTTCCTCCAGCACCGGTGCGATCATCTTGCACGGGGCGCACCAATTGGCCCAGTAATCGACAAGAACCGGCTCGTCAGACTTGAGCACCTCGTCTTCGAAGGTGTCATCCGTCACATGCAGGATGCGTTCGCTCACTTCAGTGTTTCTCCGGATTAGTTATGAAAGCGCACCACCCGCCCAGGCTTGGGCTCCGAAGGCGGCGTGCAATGTCGGGCGGCTGCGGTCAGGCAGGGCGGGGAGGGATTGGCTTTGTTCTTGCCCCCAGGGTTAAGATGCTATTTGAGCCAAAGATATCAAGATTTGCAAGTCCCGCGCGCCGCTCCGGCGACCAACATACCTCCGGCAACATCACTCAATGCCCCAGACCCACCTCACAGATACCCGCTTCGACAGCTTCAACCTGGACCAACGCATCCTCGACGGTCTCGCCGACGCTGGCTTTACCCACTGTACGCCGATCCAGGCGGAAACGCTGCCGCTGGCGCTTGCCGGTCGGGATATCGCCGGCCAGGCACAGACCGGGACTGGCAAAACCGCGGCCTTTTTGGTCGCCGCCATGCAGCGGTTACTGACACATCCGGCCCCGGATCAACATGGCGGACCGCAGCAGCCCCGCGTGGTCATCCTGGCGCCCACCCGCGAGCTGGCGGTGCAGATCCACCGTGACGCGGAATCCATCGGCCGTCACGCCGGCCTGCGTCTCGGGTTGGTCTACGGCGGCACCGGCTACCAGCAGCAGCGCGATACGGTCGCCGCCGGCGTTGATATCCTGATCGGCACGCCGGGCCGGCTAATCGACTATTTCAAGCAACGGGTGTTCGACTTCAAGTCGGTGGAAGTCGTGATCCTGGATGAGGCCGACCGCATGTTCGACCTCGGCTTCATCAAGGACATCCGGTTCGTGCTGCGGCGGATGCCACCGCTCACCGAGCGGCTCGGCATGCTGTTCTCCGCGACGCTGTCCTACCGCGTCATGGAACTCGCCTACGAGCACATGAACGACCCGCAAATGGTCGAGATTGCCCCGGAGAAGGTCACGGCCGACCGCGTGCGCCAAACCTGTTACATGGTTGCCAATGACGAAAAGGTGAAGCTGCTGATCGGCCTGATCCGCGGTTTCGAAGACGCGCGCGTCATGATCTTCATCAATACCAAGCGCGAGGGCGAATGGGTGTGGGGCTTCCTGGAGGGCAACGGTCTGAAATCGGCCATGCTCTCCGGCGACGTGCCGCAAAGGAAGCGGCTCAGTCTGTTGCGTCAGTTCCAGGCTGGGGAGTTGCCGATCATGGTTGCCACCGACGTCGCCGCCCGCGGCCTGCATATTCCGGGTGTCACCCACGTCATCAATTACGATCTGCCGGAAGATGCCGAGGACTATGTGCATCGCATCGGTCGCACCGCGCGCGCCGGCGAGGCGGGCGACGCCATCAGCTTTGTCTGCGAGACCTACGCCTTTTGCCTGCCGGATATCGAGGCCTATATTGGCAGCAAGATCGAGGTCCAGGGCGTCGATGACTCACTGCTGGCGGACATCGACTATCGCAGCCGGGTGCGCGTGCCGCGGCGACCACTCGAAGATCGCGACGGTCCGCGCACGGGTCGACGAGGTCGGCCCGAACGGCAGGGGCAGGGCCGTCGGCGCGCTGATGGCCAGGAGCCGGGCCGCCGTCAGCCGCATGCCGAGGCCCAGTCTGAGGCCCAACCCAAGGTCCAGCCAGCCCCCGAAGGCCAGTCACATCCCGCACCGCGCGCGGACAGGGCTCAGCAGGAGCAGCGCGACGGAGCGGACAAGCCGGTCCGTCGGCCGCGTCGGCGTCGCCGAAAGCCAGCCGCTGGCAGCGCCCCCGCGAGTTGATCATAAGGGAAAAGTGGCGAATTTCTCGTTTCGAGTCGCGAGGTTTCCTAACCAATACTGGGACCTTTGGGCTGACGAAACGAAACACTAAAATCCATCGCGTATCCGCGGCGCTCGCGGCGTTCGCGGACTCAATGCATGCCGACGCGAGGCTCAGGCGAGTTGTGGCAGCAGTGGTTTGAAGCCACCTAGGGCCGGAAATTCATCGATGTCGTGGGCGGGCTTGCTGGAATCCGGTTCGGTGATCGCGAGCAGCCAGCGGAAGCCGAAGGCGCGTGCCGCGCGCAGCACGTCGAGGTTGTCGTCGACGAACAGCGTGCGCGCCGGGTCGAAGGGCTCGAGCCGCTGCACGCGCTCCCAGAATCCGGGCGATTCCTTCGCCAGGGCCAGGTCGTGGGCGCAGATGACGCGCTCAAGGTGGCCGTGGAGACGGGTCCGTTCCATCTTCAACGCGATGGACTTCTGATGCGCATTGGTCACCAATACACGGCGCTTGCCGTGTGCGGCGAGGGCATCGAGAAAATCGATCACGAACGGATGCACGGCGATCAGATGCTCTACCTCCGCCTTCAGCAGTGCGATGTCCAGTCCCAGTTCCCGGCTCCAGTGATCGACGCAGTACCAGTCCAGCGTCCCCTGGATGCGTCGATAGCGCGGCATCAAGTTGTTCTTGGCCTCGTTCAGGCTCAACCCGACCTTCTCGGCATAGCGTTTCGGCACATGTTCAAGCCAGAAATGGTTGTCGAAGTACAGATCCAGCAGGGTACCGTCCATGTCGAGGAAGACGCTGTCGATGGCGTCCCAGTCGAAGTAAGGGGCCGGGTGGCTGTGCGGGGGCTGCATGGCGGGGGATCGATGGTCGCCTCGATTGCTCGGAAGCACAGCATACCGGAGGCAAGCCGATGAAGACAAAGGCACGAGAGGGGCCGCGCATCCTCGATCGCCGGCTGGCGGCGCAGTCACGCATATTCTGCGTCGAGGCCGTGGATCTCGAATTCAGTAACGGCGCCCGGCGTACCTTCGAACGCCTGCTCGGCGGCAACGACTCGGTGATGATCGTACCGATGCCGGACCCCAGCACGCTGCTGCTGGTGCGTGAGTATGCCGCTGGCAGCGACGACTACCAACTCGGCTTCCCGAAGGGCCTGGTCGATCCAGGCGAGAGTATTCTTGCTGCGGCCGGCCGCGAGATCCGCGAAGAGGTCGGCCAGGCTGCGCGCGATCTGCGCGTGTTGCACCGCATGAGCGTCGTCCCCGGCTACATCGAGCATCACACGCAACTGGTGTTGGCACGCGACCTCTATCCGGACCCGGCCCCTGGCGACGAGCCTGAGGCACCGGAGGTGGTGGCTTGGCCCGTGGCCGACGTCGATGGGCTGCTGCTGCGCGCGGACTTCACCGAGGCCCGCTCCATTGCTGCGCTGTTTCTGGTCCGTCGTTTCCTGGCCGGCGAGGCAGCGTGACAGCGTGAATGAAATGCGCTGGACGTGGGCGACGACCTGCGGTCGAATAGGGCGCGGCCCGGTCAGTGTTCGGGAACAAAATAACGAACGCAAGCGTCCGTTGGCAGACGGACCGACACCATTGGAGACAACTGATGATTCAACGCAGATTGCGGCAATCGGCGGCATGCCTGGTTCTGGCCGCCCTGGTTGGTGTCTGCCCGACCAGTATTGCGATGGAGACCGATACTGGGGCGGATGCTGCGACCGATGGCGCGCCTGCTGCCGAGAGCCGGAGTGATGGCGACCGCTTCAGCTTCAACGACTTTCCCCGTGATGAAGTGCTGGAATACCCGGAGTGGTTCAACGAGCCCTTCCTGAACCTGCCGGACGACCAAGCCGCTGCGGTCGCCGAGGGTAAGGATCTGATCGTGTACTTCGGCCAGAAGCGCTGCGCCTATTGCCACAAGCTGATGGACGACAACTTCGGTCTGGCGGACATCGTCGAGTATACCCGGCAGCACTTCGATATCGTCCCCATCGACATTTGGGGCGTCGAGGAGGTCGTGGACCTGAACGGTGAGACGCTGAGCGAGCGCGACTATGCGCTGCGGGAGGGCACCAATTTCACGCCGTCGCTGATCTTTCACGACGCGAGCGGTGCCGAAGTGCTGCGGCTTCGGGGCTACTATCCCCCGTATCAGTTCCGCGCCGCGCTGGAGTACGTTGCCGACGGACACTATAAGCGCGAGCCCTTTCGCGACTATCTCGCCCGGGGCGAGAACCGCATGGTCTTTGAGCCCGGCGACCTGAACGAAGAAGACTTCTTCTCCTCGCCCCCCTATGACCTGAATCGCACTTTGATGGCCAGCGAGCGCCCGTTGGCGGTCTTCTTTGAACAGGGAGAGTGTCACGCCTGTGACGTGCTGCACGGGGAGGCCCTGCGCGAACCCGTGATCGTCCGCCAGTTTCGAGAGTTTGACAGCGTTCAACTGGACATGTGGTCCGACACCCCGGTGATCACACCGTCCGGCGAGCGAACCACGGCACGGAAGTGGGCGGCGGAGCTTGGCCTGTTCTACGCGCCGTCGGTGCTGTTTTTCGACGAGCAAGGCAAAGAGCTGTTGCGGGTTGACTCCGTCATCGGCTTTTATCGGCTACGAAACGTGCTCAACTACATCACGAGCAAGGCCTACCTGGACGAGCCCAATTACCAGCGCTGGCGCGTATCACGGGCGTTCTGAGCCTTGCACGCGCTTCGCCCGGCCTGGGTTCGAACGCCCAGCCCCACCTCAGCCCCCCACCCCAGCCCCTGGCCGCGGCGGTGCTTGTGGGTAGCCTGAACCCGAGCGGCTCCGGTGGTGATCAGTGTTCTCCTGGACTCTTGTCTGCTCACTGTTGACGATCGTGCTGCTGAGCAATGCGGCACCTGTTTTCGCGCAATTTGCGTTTGGCAAGCACCTCGCTCGGCGCATCGATGGCGGTCGCCGTCTCGCCGATGGGCGACCGCTGCTGGGTGCCGCCAAGACCTATCGCGGTGTTGCGGCAGCGCTTCTGCTGACCGCACCCGCGGCCGAGTTGCTCGGCCTTGGTTGGCGGCTCGGGCTGATCATCGCCTTGGCGGCGATGGCCGGCGACCTGCTGTCGAGCTTCGTCAAGCGACGTCTAGGCAAACCCGTGCACGCGCGGTCCGCCTTGCTGGACGGGATCCCGGAGGTTCTGCTGCCAGTGTTGGCGGTCGCCGTGCCGTTGGCGCTGACTTGGCTGGAAGGTCTGGTCGTGGTGTTTGGGTTCGTGACGCTGCACACCCTGCTGGAGCGGCTAGCGGTTCGGTTCAGGCAGCGTCCGCAGCGCGCCTGAGCACGCCGGTTTTTGCGCGCCGGTCTGGACGGGCCTTAGGCGCGTTGCAAGCGATGGATGGTGATCTCGGGTGGGCAATTCAGTCTGGCGTTGACCACCGACGTACCCGCGCCCACCGAGGTATAGCCGACCAACTCGCGGTAGCGCCAAGCCCCCGCCGCCAGCGCGCGCGGACACCTCGCATCCCAAAAGATCGGGAATCCGCCGGGCAGGCAAATCTGACCGCCGTGGGTATGGCCGCACAGCATGGCATCGAAGCCAGCGTGCGCCGCGTGGCGATAGGTCTCGGGCGTATGCGAGAGCAGCAGCGCGACCGCATCGCTGGGAATCCCGGCGGCGGCCTTGTCGAGATTGTGCACCTGGAAGTAATGCGCGTCGTCGATGCCGGCCAAGTGGATGACCTGGCCGGAGCGTTCCAGCGCGACCGACTCGTTTAGCAGCACGCGTATTTCCGCGTCCTCGAGTCCCTTCACCAGACGGATGGTGTCGTGGTTGCCGAGAATGGCATAGACCGGCCCGGTCAGCTGCTCACGCAGTGCCTCGATGCCATCGAGCACGCGATCAAAGGGACCATAAGTCTTGGCCCGGTAGTCACCGGTCATCACGCACAGATCGTAGCGAACCCCGGACAGCCGGCGATGCAGCGCCTGGGTGTTTCGCGGGTCCATGTCCAGGTGCAGATCACTAAGCTGTAGGATGCGGTATCCGTCGAATACCTCCGGAAGTCCAGCGATGCGGAGCTGGTTTTCGACCAGCCGGATCGCCTGAGCATTCCGCTGGGCACGGCCGTATAACCCAACCAGACGCAGGCTGTGGCGAATGAAGCCGTGCACCGAGTACCAGTTCTCTGGATAGAAAAAGTGCGCGCCGGGTCGGCTGAAAGAAAAAGCTTCGTGCTCTTCTTCGAGACCGAGCCGCGTCTGCAGGTGAGTTCGGCCGATGCGGGCGACAAGGGCGTCGAGGTCGGAACGCTCCATGGCTGTCAGATAAACGCGGCGGATGACTGCGGGAAGTTCAACACGATATCGTCTGAATGAGATATCTCGTCAGAGGAATTCGACCTCGCCCGTGCTGAGATTATGGATTGCCGGCACGACCTTGAGCTTGCCCTGATCGACAAGGGCCTTGATGATCGGGCTCTGGCGCAGGGTCTCGGCAGCCTGCATCGTGGCATTGGCCTCCGTGACGGCCGCGACAAAGTCGGCATTGCTCGAGTTACGCTCCGCATCAGCGGCGACTGGCGTCGAATCCACGGCGGGCAAGATCTTGGCCAATCACCCGGTGATATGCCCGAGCTCGACGCCATCACAGGCGCCCATGACGGCGCCGCATGCGCTGTGCCCCATGACCACGATCAACTTCGAGCCCGAGAGCTTGGTCGCAAACTCGAAGCTGCCGAGCATGTCGTCGCTGATCACGTTGCCCGCCACGCGAGCCACGAAGAGATCGCCCACGCCCTGATCGAAGATGATCTCTGGCGCCGAACGAGAATCGAGGCAAGAGAGCACCACTGCAAACGGATACTGAGCAGATGCCGTCCGCTGCGCCTGGGTCAAAAGGTCACGGTTGTCCATCGTTCCTGCGACGAATCGACGATTACCCGCCTTGAGCTTTTCGATCGCCATATCCGGTGTCATGGCATCCTGTTCAGCCGCGTCAAAGGTCACATAAGGTCGATCAGGCGGCCAGTCCGCCGCGTGCGCCGACCCTGCCGTCAGGAAAATCAAGGCCATCGAAGTCGAGAACAAGCGGTATGTCATGAGCAGACCTGCGAGATGACGGGAATGAAAGGCGATAGCCTGTTGATGTCCGAACGCCGAACAGCCGAGCGTGCGACACCCTTGCTGATACTAGAACGGACAGGCTATCCAATTGCCCCTGGAGGATGCCAAGAGCCGGCTACAACCTGACCACCTGACCGTAGCGGGGGCGCGACGATCGGTCAAGCTCCAACGAGGCCAGTCGAGGGCTGGTGATCGGCGGCTATTCGTCGGTGATGACCGAAAAATCCCGTACGGGCGGCTAGAGCCGCTGACTCCGGGGGCTGGCAAGATGCCATCGCAGTCTGGGAGCGCCGGCTTGAAGCTAGCGCGGCCGCTGGGCTCGGGGGCGTCTCGCCGCCGGTGTAAGGCCGTCAGTGGGTTAGTCGTGTCGAAGACTCGAATCAAGCCGCGAAGTCTTCGGCCTTCCCCATACGGGCCGCTACAAGCCGCCCGGCCACAGAATGCCGGCGCTCCCGTGAGAGCTGGTCGACGAGCAAGCCGAGGCACAGATCATGACCAGACTCTCGTTGCAGTCTTCGCCTTAGTCGCTCGCGGGCACGGCTTCGTTGAGCCAGTCGGCAACGATCTCCACCAGTGCCTCGTCTTGGCCGTCGAAGAAGTGATTCGCGCCGGGGGCCTGTACCTGACTGTAGCCCGCATTGGCCGATGCTGCCTCGGCGCGCTCAGAGGCACCGGACACGACGGCGTCGAGGTCGTTCTGGCCGAACAGGTCCAGGGTCGGGACCTGGAGGCGACCGATGAGTTCGGCGTTGTCGCGCCCTGCGTGCTCGCCGCCGCTGGACAGGCCGACGGCGACGAACGCAGCGACTGCCTTCGGATGGGTGGCCAGGTAATCGTTGGCCATGGTGGCACCAAGGCTATGCGCGACGATGGCAACGCGCTCCGCGCCCTGCTCGTGCAAGTAGGCGATGGCAGCGTCGAGGCGCGGCGCAACCTCGTCCATCAGCGGTCCATAGTCCGTATCCGCCGCCTCGTTGGGCAGTACCGGCATCTGAATCGACAGCGTGCTCCAGCCCTGCTGGGGTAAGCCGGTGCGCAGCGGATAGACGACCTGCTGCCAGTTTGGATGCACGCCGATACCGTGCACGATCACGGCGCCGCGACCGGTGTCTTCATCCGCCTCGGTGTAGAGCCCGAGAAAGGTCAGGTCATTCGCGCTCAGGTCCACGGCGTCGCCGTCCATCAGGCTGTCGACGATTTGGTCGCGCCAGCGTTGTTCCTTGCCGAGGTCTGAGCTGTCGGGCATGGCGGCCGTTTCGGTCTGTTCCTGGGCGCCAGCGGCGGGCAGGATGAGTAGCGCCAGTATCAGCGCTGCAATCGTCTTCATGATGTCGTCTCCAGTGGTGGGTGTTTTGATTCAGGCCGGACGCGTTGACGGCGCTCCAGAAGCAACGAGCCATCGCCGAACGGCGCGGGGCGCGGCTTCAGCAGCCGACCGGTGCCATTCGTGCCTGTCTTTGCAAGGCCATAAAATCGCCGCGCAGCCGAGTCAGTCGGTCGATGAGTTTATGTCGCTGGCCCGGGTCCAGCGTCGCGTCCAGCCGAACGAGTAGATCGGTGAAGCCCCTGCGCATGTCGGTGCGTGCGCGCTCAAGCGCGGCGGGCATGTCGCGATACTCCACCAACCAGTCGTTGAGGAAGCGTTCGATGCGCTGAGCCGAGGCTTGGCCGCGCAGCAGCGCGATCAGCTCGCGCCGCTTGCCGTCGCGGTACGCGTACCAGATGTTGGACTCCGGCATCGATGCGGTGACGTCGCGTACGATCTCGCGCTGCTGGTCGCTCAGGTCGCCGACCCACCATTGCATGTTTTTCTCATAGCGCTTGGCGCGTTTGCGCTCCAGCGTGGCCGCGTCTCCGGGCGCGTTGTCTTCGGCGTCTTCGCGGGCTTCTTCGCGGAAGGTCCGTTCCAGCGCGTCGATTTGCTGCTTGTCGAGTGCCGCCAGCAGCGGTGCCACGGCCTCTACGGCCAGACGTGAAATGGCGCCGATAGATGACCTCGAACTGGTCCAGCAGGCAGTGCACGTCCGCGTTGTTAAAGCCCTTACGGGCATCATTTTGAGCGCTGTCGAAGAATGCCGCCAAGTACGGCAGTTCCTGCTCGCGGTGCTGTGCCAGCGCGACGTCCAGGGTTGGCGACCAACTTGCCATCTGGCTGCCGTCGAGGCCGAGATAATCGTCCGCGTAGCGCTCGATCAGAAAGTCCGCGGAATTGTAGGCGAGCCGCATGCCGGAGCAGCCGGATAGCAGCAGCGCGCAAGCGAAGATCGGCAACAGGCGGCGGATTCTTAGTCATCGGTTTGGTCTGGGGCTGGTCTGATCTCATCTGACTCCGAGCCGAATCTGGGTGCATCTAGCTTGTTTTTGCATGCATCGAGCGCTTGACAGCGCGCGCGCCGCCGCAATCTCAGCGTCACGGGTGGGCGCGCTCGCCAGGCTGCAATGGAGACCTTGATGAAGACGACAGCGCCGATTACAACCTTGGCGAACGGCATCGCAAGCGCTGCGGGCCGCGCCGCGCGGCGCAGCGGCACCGAAAAACAGATGGGGGCGTTGTTGCGCTGTTTTCCTCGCGATGGTCGGGTCATGTGGATCGGCGTCAGGCCTCAGCGCCGGGGCGAGATCGATGTTCGCGACCAGGTCGAGGCCATCACGGACATCGGGCTCGCTGGCGACCATTACCGCAGCCGGAGCAGTGGCAAGCGGCAGGTGACCTTGATCCAGTCCGAGCATCTGGCGGTGGTAGGGGCGTTGTTGGGCGAGGAAGCGCTCGATCCCGCCCGCTTGCGCCGCAACATCGTCGTCTCCGGCGTGAACTTGCTGGCGCTGAAGGGGCGCCGCTTTCGGATTGGCGAAGCGCTGTTCGAGGCCTCCGGCCTCGCGCACCCATGTTCGCGGATGGAGGAAGAATTGGGGCCTGGTGGCTACAACGCGATGCGCGGCCATGGCGGTCTCACCGCCCGCGTCGTCTCTGGTGGCGTGATCCGTGTCGGGCGACATCGTCAGCCATGAGGATGATGCCGAGGTGTAGCCGAGTGCTTGAGGGATATCAGCCCCCGGCCGCCTCAAGAATTGCGCAGCCTGAGAAAGCTTGAGCGCGGCATCTTCACAGATGGGCCAGCTTTGTCGTTGTCGTTGTCGTTGTCGTAATCGTAATCGTCGAGATTCCCTCAGCCGACGGGACTTCCGGGCGCCTCAACGCCGCCCGTCACCGTTCTCAGGCACACGTTGCACTACCAGTCGAAGCACGACCGCAACGACAACGACAACGACGGGGTTCGGTGTGCTAGCCGAATCTTGCGCCGAGCATCACTCGTCGGCCTCAGCCGAAGCCTCGCGACTCCTGCGCACCGAAGTCTCAGTTCTGCGCCTCAGTTCGCACCCTAGTATTCCAATTCGATAACCTGTACGAAGATCCAATGACCCAACTCGCCACTCAACTCACGACCTACTACGACGGCGGCTGCCCGCTGTGCAGCAAGGAGATCGCCCATTATCAGCGCATGGACCGCAACCAGCAGGTGCGCTGGATCGACCTCACCCAGGCTGCCGATGAACTCGCCGCGGTGGGTCTGGATACCGCGACCGCAATGCGTCGGCTGCACGTGCGCGATGCGGACGGCCGCACGCTGTCCGGCGTGCCCGCCTTCGTCGCGATCTGGCAGCGGCTGCCCCGATACCGGGTGTTGGCCCAGATCGTCGAGAAACTCGGGCTGATCCGCCCGCTGGATTGGGTCTATGCCCAGTTCGCGGACTGGCGTTTTCGGCGTCGCTGTGTCGATGGTGCCTGCGCGGTTACGACCCGGCGTTCCGACTGAGCCGCTCAGCGCCAGCTCGCGGCGAGGTGAGCATTGCGCCTCGCGGAAGCCCACCTGGTTTTCCCGTTGGAATCCCCCACCGAAATTCAATCGTGATCGGAAGCCGCGCGCTGTTCGATGCGCGTTACACTAGCGGCCCTTCGCTTCGAGAAGACACGACCATCAACAGGGGCCTGGCTTCATGATCCTGAACATCGGGGACATCTTCGCTCGCGCGTCGATCGCGCAACGTGATCGCAGCGGGTTTGCTGCTCGCGTTCGCGGCTGGTGCCGCGGCCGCTGACGACAAGGGCGGGAAGGGGGGCGTTGGTGAGCAACCCCCGCCGCCGGCGGTCGTGGTCGCCGCGATCGAGATGCAGGACGTGGAGAAGTCTGGCAGATTCATTGGCACCATCAAGGCGATTCAATCGGTGAATCTGATCGCGCGGGTCGAGGGCTTTCTGGAGCAGGTCGCCTTCGAGCAGGGGCACATGGTGGAAAAGGGCGAACTGCTCTATCAGATCGAGCAGGCACCCTACCAGGCGGCGGTGGACAGCGCCGAGGGACAGGTGGCCGCGGCAAACTCCGAACTCGACAGCGCCCAGGCGAACCTCGTCAACAAACAGGGAGACTTTGACCGGCAAGCGGAGCTGCTGCCGAAAGGCGACACGTCCAAGGCCATGTACGACCAGAAAAAGGCCGAGCGCGACGAGGCCAAGGCCAGCGTGGAGAGCGCAAAGGCGGCGCAGATGCAAGCGGCGGCGGCCTTGGAGACGGCCAAGATCAACCTCGGCTATACGACCGTCAGCAGCCCGATCAAGGGCCGCATCGGTGCCACCAACTACACGGTGGGCAATCTCGTCAACAGCAGTAGCGGCACGCTGTCGACCGTGGTGCAGCTCGACCCGATCCGGGCCGTGTTTTCGATCCCCAGCGCCGACTTCGTGCGCTTTCAGGAGCGCGTCAAGCAGGCCGGCGGCGATGCCGATGCGGTCAAGCAGCAATTCGTTCCCGAGCTGATTCTGCCCACCGGGCAGCCCTATGGCGAGAGCGGTGTCATCTCCTTTGCCGACAACCAAGTGGACGCCAGCACAGGCACCGTCGCCATCTATGCGGATTTCCCGAACCCAGACCAGATGCTCCTTCCGGGGCAGTTCGTCACCGCGCTGCTGCGCAGCGCGCAGGCGAGCCGGCTGCCGGTGGTGCCGGCGGCGGCCGTTCAGCGCACCCGCGACGGCGAACAGGTCTATGTGGTGGGCGCGGGCAATCGCGTCGAACAGCGTGCGATAAAGACCGGGACGACCGTCGGCACCGGTTATGCGGTGGAATCCGGGTTGATGGAGGGTGACATCGTCGTCGTATCCGGCGTGCAGAAGGTCAAGCCCGGCATGGTCGTGAAGCCGGTGAAGGCGTCGCAGGCGGGCTCCAGCACCGGAAACGACCCCAGCGCGGGCGCCAATGCGCCGTCGGCAACCGAATCCGACAAGGCGCCCGCGCCGAGCGACACTGCTTCCGGGAGCGCTGATTCCGGTAGCGCTGGCGCCACAGACAACGCGCCAGCCGGAACGGGCGCCGGCGCCAGCGGCGGCAGTCCCAAGGCGTCGTCGAACGCTGACGACAGCGGACAGGGCGGCACGCGATGATCTCCAAGACCTTCGTCGAACGGCCGCGGCTCGCGGCCGTTGTCTCCATCGTCATCGTGGTGGCGGGCCTGCTCTCCATCCTCGCCATCCCCGTGGCTCAATATCCGAGCATCACGCCGCCGGTCGTGCTGGTGACGGCCACCTATCCGGGCGCCGACGCGCAGACCATCGCCAATACCGTCGGCGCCCCAATCGAGCAGCAGGTCAATGGCGTCCAGGACATGCTGTACATGTCCTCGACCGCCTCGAGCACCGGCAGCTATAGCCTGACCGTCACGTTCAAGGTCGGTACCGACCCGGACATCGCCCAGGTCAATACCCAGAACCGTGTCACCCAGGCCCTGGCCCAGTTGCCGAGCCAGGTGCAAAACCTGGGTGTGACGGTGCAGGCGGAGTCCACCAACCTGTTGCTGGTGATTCCGGTGTACTCGCCGGACGCGAGCAAGGATGTGTTGTTCCTGTCGAACTTCGCGACCATCAACGTGCAGAACGAACTGGCGCGCGTGGACGGCGTCGGCAACGCCAGCCAGTTCGGTCCGATGAACTATTCGATGCGCGTCTGGCTCAAGTCCGAGCGCATGGCGGCGCTGGGCATCACGCCCCAAGATGTGCAGAGCGCGATCCAGCAGCAGAACATCCAGGCCGCGCTGGGGCAGGTCGGGGGCCCGCCCATCGGCAACGATCAGACCTTCCAGAACACCATCACCACCGAGGGGCAGTTGGCCTCGCCGGAGGAGTTCGGCCAGATCGTCGTGCGCACCGGCGCCGACGGCGGCATCGTGCGTATCGACGATATCGCCAGGGTTGAGCTTGGCTCCCAGTCCTACGCGTCTACCACGTCCTACAACGGCGAGCCGGCCGCGGCGATCGCCATCTACCAGGCGCCTGGGGCCAACGCGCTGGAGGTGGTCAAGAACGTCAGGGCGCAACTCAAGGAACTGTCGACGCGCTTCCCCGATGGCGTCGCCGCCGATGTGATGTACGACTCGACACTGTTCGTGCAGGCGTCGATCCACGAGATCATCGTGACCCTGGCCATCACCGCGGCCATCGTGCTGCTGGTGGTGTTCATCTTCCTGCAGGACCTGCGTGCGACCATCGTGCCGGCGGTGACCATCCCGGTGTCGCTGATCGGCGTCTTTATCGTCCTGCTCGCGGCCGGGTTCTCGGCCAACACCATCAGCCTGTTCGCCGTCGTCTTGGCCATCGGACTGGTGGTGGATGACGCCATCGTCGTGGTCGAGAACGTGCAGCGGATCATGCTCGAGGAGGGGCTGGACCGGCGCGCCGCGACCTTGAAGGCGATGGAGCAGATCACCGGGCCGATCATCTCCACCACGCTGGTGCTGTTTGCGATCTTTGCGCCGGTGGCCTTCATGCCGGGTATCTCCGGCGAGCTGTTCCGACAATTTGCGGTGACCATCTCGGCGGCGGTCGCGATCTCGGCGCTGAACGCGCTGACCCTCTCGCCGGTCTTGACATCGCTGTTTCTCGGCACGCCGAAGACGGCCAAGCGCGGACCGTTCAAGTGGTTCAACAGCGGGCTCAACGGGGTGCGCAACGGCTATGTGCGCGTCGTCGCGCTGATTGCGCGCCGCGCCGCGGTGGCCGGGCTGCTGATCATCGCGATCGGCGGGGCCTCGGCCTGGGTGCTGGATCGCCTACCGACTGGCTTTTTGCCCAACGAGGATCAGGGGGCATTGTTCGTCGACGTGAGTCTGCCGGGCGGTGCGGCACTGCCGCGCACCGCCGAGACCATGGAGCAGGTGCGCGATATCGCGGCCAAGACGCCGGGTGTCGCCAATGTGCTGACGGTCGCCGGCTACAGCCTGCTGACCTCCGCCTCGTCGTCCAATGCCGGTCTCGGTGTGCTGGTGCTCAAGCCTTGGGATGAGCGCACCACGCCAGAGACAGAGCTGCGGGGGCTCTACAAACGACTTAGCGGGGAACTCGATGCCTTGCCCGAGGCGGATACGCTGGTGTTCCCGCCGCCGCCGATCCCCGGCCTGGGTAATGCCGCCGGTTTTGCCATGCAGGTCGAGGCCCTGGGCGGACAGTCCGAGCAGGACCTGACCCAGGTGCTCAAAGGGCTGATCGCGACCGCGAAGCAAGACCCGCGTATCGCCAACGCCTACTCCACCTTCAGCGCCGACAACCCGCAGTTGTTCCTGGACCTGGATCGGACCAAGGCCCAGTACCTGGATGTGCCGGTTTCGACCGTGTTCAACACCATGCAGTCGGTCTTCGGCACCACCTATGTGAACAATTTCACCTATCTGGGCAAGACCTTCCAGGTCAATCTGCAGGGCGAGCAGGACCAGCGTTCGACCGCCGATGACATCGGCAGTACCTATGTGCGCAGCAACAGCGGCAGCATGGTGCCCTTGTCGGTGCTGGCTGAGGTGCAGAATCGACTCGGCGCCGATCTGGTGTTTCGCTATAACGAGTTTCCGACCGCCTCGATCAACGGCACCCCGGCGCCGGGCTTCTCCGCCGGCGATGCGATGGCGGCGATGGAGGAGGCTGCCAAGAAATCGCTACCGGACGGCTACGGATTCGAGTGGACCGCGCTGTCGTTTCAGGAGGCACAGCAGAGCGCGGGCGGTGAGGCGGCGATCTTCGGCCTGGCGATCCTGTTCGGTTATCTGTTCTCTGGTGGCGCTCTACGAGAGCTGGGCAATCCCGTTCTCGGTGTTGACCTCGGTGGCGGTGGCCCTGCTCGGTGCCGTGACGACGCTGTGGCTTGTGGGCCTGGATAACGATCTCTACACCCAGATCGGCCTGGTGCTGCTGATCGGTCTGGCCGCCAAGAACGCGATCCTGATCGTCGAGTTTGCCAAGGAGCAGCGCGAGGCCGGCAAATCCCTGTTCGATGCCGCGCTGGCCGGCGCCCGCATGCGCTTTCGCGCGGTGCTGATGACCGCGCTCGCCTTCATCATCGGCCTGCTGCCGTTGGTGCTTGCCACCGGCGCCGGCGCCAACGCCCGTATCCACCTCGGCTTCACGGTGTTGGGTGGCATGCTCGCCGCGACGGTGTTCGGCATCCTGCTGATTCCTGGCCTGTATGTCATGTTCCAAGGCATTGGCGACAAGATCGGCGTGTGGATCGGCAATCGGGAGCCGGAACCGAAGGAACCGACTCCGGAGGCACTGCCGAAGTCTTAGAGACTGCGCAAGGTTTCCGAGATGCGTCGGAAAATGCTGATGGCCAAGAAGGACATTAAGGACACCAAGGACACCAAGGACAAGAAGGAGAAAAGGCAGGAATTTGCACCTGCTCTCTCCCTTCTTGCTCTTCTTGTCCTTTGTGTTTCAACTGCGGAATCTAAGCCGAGCGCGCCTGTCGATGGGCGCCTGTGCAGGGGGGTGGCCGGCGCTGTCAGCCGGCGGGAGATACGCTCCGGGCTTGCCCGCTCGTGCCCTTCGAGTCGGGTCCAAGCAGCCAAAGGTAGTCCGGTGCGACGGTGTCCGGCGTCGGCAATGTGTTTGGATCCTCGCCGGGGTAGAGCTGCCGGCGCTGCGCGGAGCGAACGGCGCCGGGGTCGAGGCTGTTGACGCGGATGTTGCTGCTGTCGCGGGTCTCTTCGGCTAGGGTCTGCATGAGCCCCTCGATGCCAAAAGCGGCCGCACCGTAGGCACCCCAATAGGCGAGGCCCTTGCGGCCGACACGGTCGGAGGTGAAGACCACGGAGGCGTCATCGGCGGCGCGCAGCAGCGGCATGCAGGCCTGGGTGAGCAGGAACGGCGCGGTGAGGTTGATGCGCAGCACGCGCTCCCACTCCTTGGCGTCGTAGTCGTCGACACGGCTCAGAAAGGGGATGTAGGTGGCGCAATGGACCAGTCCGTCGAGCCGGCCGAACTCGTCGCCGATGGTGCTGGCAACGCCCAGATAGAGTTGCTCGTCGGCTTGTTCCAGAGTCGAGCGGGAGGCTGGCCGGCTGCGGCGCGCCATCGGCCTCGATCTCATCGTAGACGGTTTCGAGCCTGGCCTCATCGGCGCCGCTCAGGATCACCGTTGCACCGTGACGGGCACAGGCGCGCGCGACGGCTCGGCCGATGCCCTCGGCGGCGCCGGTCACGAGGATGATCCGGTCGGTGAGGAGGTCGGGGCGGGGTAGGTAGTCCTGCATGGCTGGGTTTGCGTCGAATTCGGTCTGTGTCGAAGGCCGCTCAAACTAACCCAGGCGCGCTGCTGGCGGAAATGATTATTTTGGCTTCGTCAGTCGCGCGCAGGGCGCTGGCCCGGCGAGCCGATTCACTCGACCGACAGCACCTGCACCCGCACCCGCAGGCCGCGCCGCGACAGCGGATGGTTGAAGTCCACGCGCACGCCGTCGGCATCGCTGCTGACCACGGTGCCAGCGGTCTCTTGACCGCCGGGGGTTGTGAAGCAGATGACTTGACCCGGCTCCGGGGCAAAGTCCGCCGGGAGGTCGCTGGGCTCCAGGGTCTGGATCAGCGCCGGGTCCGGCTCGCCGTAGATGGCCGCATCCGTCGGCAAGCGTCTGCGTGTCGCTGCCGACGGGGAGGTTGAGTAGCGTCGATTCGAGCTCCGCGGCGAGCGTGCCGTCGCCGACGACGAAGACCAGGGGCTGGTCGTCGAAACTGGACAGAACCTCGGTACCATCCTCGAGATGGATCGACACATGCAATTTGACGCGGCGACCGGGCTCGATGCGTCTGGGCTCGATAGGAGGGGCTTGCCGACTCATGGCTCGCGGTCGCGAGATGTATCGGGGCGGGACAGCACGTCGGACTGCGCAGAACCTGCCTGGGGATCAGGCCAGGATCTCCTGGGTAAGGAACAAGTAGCCGACTGTCACCGCCACCACGGCAACGGCGAGATATGGCATCAGGATGCAAAACCCCGGCAGGTCGTTGCAGATACGGCTTAGTTTGCAGAGATTGCAGTTTTTCATGCGAATTCACCTTTTGGCCAAATCACGTAACCCGACGTCGAGCCGCGAAATGTTGGGTTGCGCTGCGCCGATCAGGCGAAGGCCCAACCCACTACGAAATGCTCTCGTGCTGCCAGCAATGTGTATAGTGGTTTTTACCAACTATTATCCTTACATCCTACTCAAGTTATACGGTTCTACAAGTATTATTTAACATTCGAAACATCTGCGCGTTTTTCCTCGGGGTGTTCGCCGGGCTCGGGTCTCTGCCGAGGCTCCCCGTCGATCGCACCGAGGCAGCACCCAGGGGGTCTCCATGGTTCGGGTCGATTTTTACTTAAAGATATGTTTTATCGAGAAAAAGCCATCTGCAAAGGCGAAACTCGAAACCCGTTAGGTCGCCGTATAACATAGCCTAATGATCCGTCAAGCAGCGACAGGGCAGACCATGCCGCACCCTATGAACATCCCTTCCCAGCGCGCGGCCGATGATGAACCGCGCGTCGGCTTCGTTAGCCTCGGCTGTCCCAAGGCCACCGTCGACTCCGAGCGCATCCTGACCCAGCTGCGGGCGGAGGGCTATGGCCTGTCGCCGGACTATCAGGGCGCCGACCTGGTCATCGTCAATACCTGTGGCTTTATCGACGCGGCGGTGGAGGAGTCCCTGGCCGCCATCGGCGAGGCCCTGGACGAGAACGGCCGCGTCATCGTCACCGGCTGTCTCGGTGCCCGCGCGGAGGTCATTCGCGACGCCCATCCCAGCGTGCTGGCGGTCACCGGGGCGCACGCCTACGCCGAGGTCATGGAGGCGGTGCATACCCACCTGCCGCCGCCGGCGCATCCGTTCACGAGCCTGCTGCCCGCGCAGGGGGTCAAGCTCACGCCGGGCCATTACGCCTATGTGAAGATCTCCGAGGGCTGCAATCACCGTTGCAGCTTCTGCATCATCCCGAGCATGCGCGGCGATCTGGTCAGCCGACCCATCGGCCAGGTCATGGCCGAGGCCGAGCGGTTGGTGGAGGCCGGCGTGCGGGAGCTCTTGATCATCTCCCAGGACACCAGCGCCTATGGGCTGGATCTCCGCTATCGGCCCGATTTCTGGCAGGGCCGACCGCTGCGCACCGACATCGAGAGCCTCGCCCGCAGTCTCGGTGAACTCCAGGCCTGGGTGCGGCTGCACTATGTCTATCCCTATCCGCAGGTGGATCGGCTGATCCCACTGATGGCGGACGAACTGATCCTGCCCTACCTGGACATGCCGTTGCAGCACGGCAGCCCCGCCGTGCTCAAGGCGATGCGCCGGCCCGCGGCCACCGAGAAGGTGCTGGACCGACTGGCGGACTGGCGCCGCATCTGCCCCGAGCTGGTGCTGCGCAGCACCTTCATCGTCGGCTTCCCCGGCGAGACCGAGGCCGACTTCGAGCTGTTGCTGGACTTCCTGCGCGAGGCCCAACTCGATCGCGTCGGCTGCTTCGCCTACTCGCCCGTGGACGGCGCCGCTGCCAACGCGCTTTCGGACCCAGTGCCGGAAGCGCTGAAGCAGGAACGGCTGGAGCGATTCATGAGCGTGCAGGCCGAGATCAGCCGGGCCAAGCTCGCCGCCCGCGTCGGCCAGCGCATGATCGTGCTCGTGGATGAGGTCGAAGACGACCGCGTCATCGCCCGCAGCCACGCCGACGCCCCCGAGATCGACGGCACCGTCATCATCGACGGCGCCTGGGAGCTCGCCCCTGGTGACTTTATTGAAGTGGACATCACTGCCAGCGCCGAGCACGACCTGTATGCGGAGCCGGTCGTGGATTGATTGGCTACTCCGTTGACGGCTCAACGGATGCGGGGCGGACGTCGGATTTGTCGATCCCGTAGCGCTTCATGCGCGAGGCTAGTGTGGTGGGCTTCAGTCCCAGCCGCTCGGCGGCGCCGTCTTTGCCGAAGACCTTGCCGCCGCTGGCCGCGAGTGCCGCGATGATCATTGCCCGTTCCTGCTGCCGGCGTTCTTGTTCGTTGCTGGGCGGCGAGGGCCTTGGATCGCCGCTACTCGCATCGGCCGCGATTGTCGGCGTCGATGCAGTCAACGTTTCCTGACTTACCGCGCCGCCGGGGATATCGATCACGAGCCGGCTGCCGGTGGAGACGATCAGCGCGCGTTCGATCAGGTTCTCCAGCTCGCGGACGTTGCCTGGCCAGTGATAGGCCTGGAGCCGCTCGGTGTCGGCCCGGCTCAGTTGCAGTCCGTCGCGCCCATGCCGGCGGCCGAGCTTGGCGAGGAAATGCGACGCCAGCAGCGGGATGTCTTCGGGCCGGTCGCGCAGCGGCACGGACTCGATCGGGAACACATTGAGCCGATAGAACAGGTCTTCGCGGAAGCGCCCGGCGGCGATCTCGTGTTCGAGCCTGCGATTGGTGGCGGCGACGACGCGCACGTCGACGTCGCGGGTGCGGGTGTCGCCGACGCGCTCGAATTGCCCCTCCTGCAGTACCCGCAGCAGCTTGCCCTGGAGTTCGAGCGGGATCTCGCCGATCTCGTCCAGGAACAGCGTGCCCTGATCGGCCAGTTCGAAGCGGCCAACGCGATCGGCCACCGCGCCGGTGAAGGCGCCGCGCACGTGACCGAAGAATTCACTCTCGAACAGGTCCGCCGGTACCGCGGCGCAGTTGACCCGGATCAGGGGCCGGTCGCCTCGGCGGCTGGCGCCGTGGATGGCACGCGCGATGAGCTCCTTGCCGGTGCCGGACGCCCCGCTGATCAGCACCGGCGCGTCGGTGGGGGCCACCAGCTCGATCTTGCGCACCACCTCCCGGACGGCTCGGCTGCGGCCGACGATCTCCCGATAGTTGGTCTCCTCCTTGAGCGCCTCTTGTAGGTAGTCGTTTTCCAGCTCCAGCCGGTGCTTGAGCTGCTCCAACTCCGCCATCGTGTTGCGCAGGCGTTCCTCGGCGTCCCGCCGGTCGCTGATGTCGCGAAACACGATCACCGCGCCCACCAGCCGGCCGCGGTCGACGATGGGAGTGCTGGTGTACTCCACCGGAAAACTGCTGCCGTCCTTGCGCCAGAATACCTCGTCGTCCCGGTGCTGCACGGCGCCCTCGCGGAAGGCGCCATAAATTGGACAGTCGCCGACTGGATAGTCGCCGCCGTCCGCATGACTGTGGTGGATGGTCGCGTGCATGCCGCGTCCGACCAGTTCGTCGGCGCGAAAGCCCAGCATGCCTTCGGCGGCGGGGTTGACGAAGGTGGTCTGGCCGTTGGCGTCTATGCCATAGATGCCCTCGCCGGCGGCGCGCAGAATTAACTGGTTGTCGGATTCGATGTCGGCGAACAGGCGTTCTACGCGACGCCACTCCGACAGGCCGCCGCGCACGTAGGCGTCGGCGTCGGAGTGCAGCTCGCGCCGGCGTACAGTGGTGAGGTCGCGCGCGGCGATCAGCAACTGGTCACCGTCGGCGGCGGGCATGCGTCGCGCGTTGTATTCCACCGGGATGCGCGAGCCGTCGGGTCGCTCGCAGCTGAGGCTGTTGGTCCACGCCTCGCCGCGCTCCAGCACCGCTTCGGTGAACACCACCAGCGCGCCACGCTCTCCGCGGTGCAACTGGCTCACCGGCAGCTGCAAAAGCGCGCTCCTGTCCCGACCCAGCAGGCTGCAGGCGCGGCCGTTGGCCTCGATGATGCGGTCAGCGACCGGGTCCCAAAGCATCTGCGCGTCGGGATGGTACTCGAATAGGGTGCGAAAGCCTTCTGGATCGAGGGAGGGAGCACCGTTGGAATGAGCGGGCATGAACTTGCTATCGGTTGATGACTGTGCCGAATGCGTCAGGTACGAATCTAGGCTACGAAAAGTCGTGGTCATACAACGAGAATTCGTGAATCACGATATTTCGTAGCTCGGGCCTTGTCCACCTTGATCGATAAAACTGTCGTCGAATCAAAACCCGAGCAGTCTTCTGGGGATTTGGCACATCGGTTGCTGTACATACGGGGTAAGTAGGCAGCCGCTCAGGTCATCGCGCCCGGGCTGCGAATTGAGTTATCGCTTTCCAGAAAGCGCCGGGCCAGTGCCCGCGCTGTCTTCCGTCTCTTTCAGTCACAGGGGAACACGATGTCGTACCGAAGCCTGGGAAATCCCTTCGATGCCGATACCGACCTGCAACACGGCCCGGCCTGCAACTGTCCGATCTGCGTCTTCAAGCGGGAGCCCGAGGCCTCACGGTACGAGTGCACCGAATCGCAGATGACCGAACGTCTGGAACGCGCGGTCTTCGACGGCGCCGCGACCACCGCGGATGCCTCGCCCGTCTTCGCCGCGTCGGCCGCGAAGCGCGAGCCGTTCGCCACCCCGGACGACGTCATGGACCGGGCGGTCGAGAGCGCCATCGTACGCGGCCTGTTCGGCCACAACGACATGAGCCGACGCAACTTCCTCGGTCTGGTCGGCGGCAGCACCCTGGCCGGCATCCTCGGCACCATGCTGCCGATGGATAAGATCAAGGCAGCGGTGAAGGAAGAGATGCTGAAGCCCGAAAAGACCAAGCTCAAGGTTGGCTTCGTGCCCATCACCTGCGCCACGCCCATCATCATGGCCCATCCGCTGGGCTTCTACGAAAAATATGGTCTGGACGTCGACGTGATCAAGACCGCCGGCTGGGCGGTGGCACGTGACAAATCGTTAGCCAAAGAATACGACGCCTCGCATATGCTGACGCCAATGCCGTTGGCGATGACCATGGGCGCCGGCTCGACTGCCGTGCCGTATCGGATGCCGGCGGTGGAGAACATCAACGGCCAGGCGATCGTGCTGCATGTCGATCACAAGGACAAGCGCGACCCGAAGGACTGGAAGGGCTTCAAGTTCGGCGTGCCCTTCGACTACAGCATGCACAACTTCCTGTTGCGTTACTACGTGGCCGAGCATGGGCTCGACCCGGACAAGGACATCCAGATCCGTGTCGTGCCGCCGCCGGAGATGGTCGCCAATCTACGTGCCGGAAACCTCGACGGCTACTTGTCGCCGGACCCGTTCAACCAGCGCGCGGTGTGGGAGAAGGTGGGCTTCATCCACCTCCTGACCAAAGACATCTGGCCTGGGCATCCGTGCTGCGCCTTTGCCTGCTCGGACGAGTTCGCAACCACGCTGCCGAACACCTATGCGGCGCTGCTTAAGTCCATCGTCGACGCGACGCACTACTCGCAGAAGGCCGAGAACCGCAAGGAGATCTCCGCGGCCATCGCGCCGAAGAACTACCTCAACCAGCCCGTCCCAGTGATCGAGCAGGTGCTGACCGGGCGCTTCGCGGATGGTCTCGGCAACATCCAAGACGTCCCGGATCGCATCGACTTCGATCCCTTCCCTTGGCACTCCATGGCGGTCTGGATTCTCACCCAGATGAAGCGCTGGGGTTATGTCGAGGGCGACATCGACTACAAGGGCATCGCCGAGCAGGTCTACCTGGCCTCCGACGCGGGCAAGTACATGGCAGAACTCGGCTATCCGGTGCCGGACAAGACCTACGAGAACTACATGATCATGGGCAAGGAGTTCGACTGGACCAAGCCGGAGGAGTACGTCCAGAGCTTCGCGATCAAGCGGACCTGAACCGATGCTGCAATCACTGCATCTGCGCGCGGCGCTGGTCTCGGTGCTGTTGCTGGTGGTGTCGCTGGGGCTGTGGGAGCTGACCAGCCAGCCGCCGGCGGCCACCGAGGCGGTGTCGGAATACGAACTGCTCATGGGCGGGGCCGACCAAGAGGCCCGCGTGCCGCCGCCGTCGGCGGTCATTGGGCTGGCGATCGAGGAGCTGTCCAACCCGTTCTATGACGTTGGGCCGAACGACAAGGGGATCGGCATTCAGCTGGGGTATTCCATCTACCGGGTGTTGACGGGATTCACGCTAGCGGCGCTGATCGCGATCCCGGTGGGCTTCCTGATCGGCATGTCGCCGCTGATGTACAAGGCGCTGAATCCGTTCATCCAGGTGTTGCGGCCCATCTCGCCGCTGGCCTGGATGCCGCTGGCGCTGTTCATCATCAAGGACTCGGAGACCTCGTCGATCTTCGTCATCTTCATCTGCAGCATCTGGCCGATGCTGATCAACACCGCGTTCGGCGTCGCCTCGGTGCGCACGGATTGGATCAACGTTGCCCGCACCCACGAGCTGAATGCCTTCCAGACCGCCATCCAGGTGATCCTGCCGGCGGCGGCGCCCACCATCCTGACCGGTATGCGCATCTCCATCGGCATCGCCTGGCTGGTCATCGTCGCCGCGGAGATGCTCGTGGGTGGCACCGGCATTGGCTATTACGTGTGGAACGAGTGGAACAACCTCGACCTGACCAGCGTGATCTTCTCGATCCTGATGATCGGCGTGGTCGGCATGTTGCTCGATATCGCCCTGGCGGCGGCCACCAAGGCCGTCCAGTACCAGGAGTAGGGCGCCATGAATCCACACTTCCTAGAAGTCAAAGACCTCGCCAAGCGCTTCCCCGGCAAGGACGGCGAACTGACGGTATTCGAGGACGTCAGCTTCAGCGTCGAGAAGGGCGAGTTCGTCTGCATCATCGGCCATTCCGGCTGTGGCAAGTCCACCATCCTGAACGTGCTCGCTGGACTCGACCAAGCCAGCGGCGGCGAGGTCTACATGACCGGCCACGAGGTCACCGGACCGGCACTGGAACGCGGCGTCGTGTTCCAAAACTACTCGCTGCTGCCTTGGCGCTCGGCGCTGCGCAACGTCACCTTCGGCGTGCAGGCGCGGTGGCCGGGCTGGAGCAAGGCGCAGGTGCGCGAACACAGCCTCAAGTATCTGCACATGGTCGGCCTCAAGGACGGCGCGGAGCAGCGCAAGCCGAGCCAGCTGTCCGGCGGCATGCGTCAGCGCGTGTCCATCGCCCGCGCCTTCGCCATCGAACCCAAGCTGCTGCTGCTCGATGAGCCCTTCGGCGCCCTCGACGCCCTGACCCGCGGCACCATCCAGGACGAGCTGCTGAAGATCTGCGCCGAGACCCATCAGACGGTGTTCATGATCACGCACGATGTCGATGAGGCCATCCTGCTCGCCGACCGCATCCTCCTGATGACCAACGGCCCCCACGCGCGGATTGCGGAGTCGGTGCGGGTCTCCATCGAGCGGCCGCGGGACCGAACGACCATTGTGCACGACCCGGCCTACTATCCGATCCGCAACCATTTGGTGGACTTCCTGGTGTCGCGCTCGCGGGAGCTGTCGGATCGTGACGATGCCGCGCGCGACGCTGGTGGCAGCAATGCCGTGCCGGTATCCGGGGTGCCGCTGGAGGTCGATCCGGGTGCCGATGCCAGCCGCGCGGAGGCGGATGCCGCTGAGGCCAGGCGCGCGTCTGGTCGGCTGAAGGCCGTCAACGGCAACTAATTCAAACGGGGTACGTCCATGACCGCCTGTGCACTGGAGAGCAATGGCTTCGAGCCGAGCGATGAGCGATGCGCCGTCGACGAGCGCGTGCCGGTCACGGTCCTGACCGGCTTCCTCGGCTCCGGCAAGACCACGCTGCTGAATCGCATCCTCAGCGAGCAGCACGGACAGCGCATCGCCGTGGTCGAGAACGAGTATGGAGAGATCGGTATCGACCACGAACTGGTGGTGCAGACCGACGAAGAAA
>CAVOGV010000026.1:0-63171 GCA_963695445.1 uncultured Gammaproteobacteria bacterium
GCTCGGAGCGGTCGTGCAGGTCCGCTCGATCCGTGGCCATGACGCCCTGCTCGGACTCGGTGCGCGCACGCACCAGCTCGAGCAGGGCGCGATTCTTCGACATCTCGACGTGCTCGTCCCACAGCTCGTAGAGCTGCTCCAGCCCCTGCTCGTCGTGCTGACGGAAGGCGCGCCGCATCTTTTCCACCTTGAACGGGTGCTCGCCCAGCGCCGCGGTACAGCGGCGCCGGTCTTCAGCGACGACTCGAACACCTCACGCAGCGCCTGATCGGCACCCGCCTTGCGCAGCAGGTACAGGTGGTTGACGTCGTAGGCGCGGGCGATGATATGGACGTTGGGATAGTCGCGACGCACGTACTCGACCAACTGCACCGCCCGATCGCGGTCATCGATGGCGACCACGAACACCAGGTCGCCGTCCTCGATGCCGGCGGCATGCAGCAGGTCCGGCAGGGAGTTCCCATAGAAGCTCTGGATGCCGATGTGCCACATGGCTGGACGATGCCGGCCTCGTGGTCCAGCACCACGGTGCGAACGCCCGCGGCCACCAGCATGCGGTTGACGATCTGCCCGAAGCGGCCGATGCCGGCGATCACGACAGTGCCCTGTCGATCGATCTCATCGGCGGGCGCCAGCACATCGGTGCCGCGCAGCCGCGGCATCACCCAGCGATCGTAGGCGATGAACAGGGCGGGCGTCAGCAGCATCGACAGGGCCACGACCAGCGACAGCAACTCGGCCAAATCCGGCGGGATGACGCTGTTCTGCACCGAGAACGCCAGCAGGGCGCCGACCCGAACTCGCCGGCCTGGGCCAGCACCAGCATGAACAGCCAGCCATCACCCATCGTCGGCAGCCAGAACGCCCACGCCAGCCCCAGGCGGCACCCGCCCTTGATGGCCATGATGCCCAACGTAAGCCCCAGCACCAGCCACAAGTCCGCCATCAGCACCCAAAGTCGATGCCGGCGCCAACTGTGATGAAGAACAGACCGAGTAGCAGCCCCTGAACGGCTCGATGTCAGATTCCAGCTCGTGGCGGAACTCACTATCCGCCAACACCACCACCGGCAAGGAAGGTGCCCCAGCACCAGCAACAGATCCACCAGCGTAGTCAGCAATGCGATGCCCACGACCAGCAACAACGCGGCGGCGGTAAGGGTCTCGCGCAGCCGCGATTGGGCGATGAAGCGAAACAGCGGCCGGGTCAAGGAATTGTCCGCCAAGCACGACGAAGGCTACGGCACCCAGCACCAGCCAAGCGCGTTGAGCCCAACCGTCCAGGCCGGCGACCAAGCTCAGCGAGGCATGGGCATCGGCGGCACCGTGACCGGCCGCCGCGTGTTCGGGGTTCGCGGCGTTTCCGACGACATCCGCGGCAGCAGCGACGCTCTCCGCACCACCCTGCGCCAGCAGCTCCGGCAGTGCCAGCAACGGGATCAGCGCCAACATCGGGATCACGGCGATGTCCTGGAACGACGGCACAGAGAAGCTGGCACGGCCACCCTCGGTGCGGGTCAGCCCCTTTCGTTCAGCGTCTGCAACACGATGGCCGTGGACGGCCCAGGGCCATGATCAGGCCGATGGCGATCGCCGAACGCCAGTCCGGTCCCATCAGCCACACCAGCGCCGCGATGGGCGGCGCGGTGGCCGGCGCCTGCAGCCCGCCAGACCCCAGCAGCCGGGCGCGCATGTCCCATAACAGGCTCCGGGCGCAGCTGCAGGCCCACGAGGAACAACATCATCACCACGCCGAGCTCAGCGAAGTGTTGTAACTGCTCGGTCTGGCGCCGACGATACCGACCATCGGGCCGATGACCAGATGCCGGCGATCAGATAGCCAGCACGGAGCCCAGACCGAGCCGCTTGGCGACCGGCACTGCCACCACCGCGGCACAGAGATAGACGAAGATATCGAACAGCACACCGTCCATCACTCGGCCTCCAGGGCGGTCGCTGCCGGCTTGATCAGGGCATTCAGGTCGATATTGAGCCGCGGCAACGTGGCGGCTCGCTCGATGTCCAGCCGATCGTCACGCAGCGCCTTGAGCAGTCGCGTCCAATCGGCCGCGTGGGCCGCGATGCGCCCCTCCTCCACCACGGGGTGCACGCGCGCCGAACAGCGCAAACGGCGGCAGGATAGGTGATGCCGCCGAGAACATCGCGGTCTGCTCCAGCCGCAGCAATTCGCGGAATGGCGAAGTGGTTGTGACCCTCGGCGCAATAGGCGGCCTCCGCGCCGCCGGCGGTCAGCGCGTTGAAGAACAACTTGCCGTGCAGCGCCGTGCCCTCGGAGCCATAGGCGAAGCCGTGCTCCAACACCAGGTCTTGCCACTCCTTCAGAATCGCCGGCGTCGAGTACCAGTACAGCGGGTGCAGGAAACAGATCACGCGTCGTGCGCAGCCGTGCCTGCTGCCGATCCACGTCGATCTCGAAGGCCGGAATACTCCGCGTACAGGTCCACCAGGACGTGACGCCGTCGACGGCGCGCGCGGCCTCGGCCAGCGGCAGGTTCGGGCCTCGGAGCGTTCCAGGGACGGATGCGCGAACAGCACCAGGATGCGGCGATGGTGATCGGCCGGGGCCGGTGGCGTCGATGAATCCTGCATGTGGGTTTCTCAGACTTCGGCGATGACCTGCCGACATTCTACAGGCGAGCGTGGCGAACAAACCCGCACGTTGAGCAGACGAACCAGGAGCGCCGAGGCTCTATCACTACCGTGGACGGTGCTGCATCCCTGCGGCGTCGAGTTCGGCGCGCAGCGCGTCCATGGCGGCACCGAGGTCACCGCGACCACGCCAGCCAAGCAAGATGTGCGGGTCATCGCCCATGTGCGGCAGGCTGAACAGCTTGAGCGCCGGGTAGCGTGCGCCGAGCCGGACCATCAGCGGAATCAGCAGGCTCTCCGGCACGCCACGGACCTCCAGCGCCTGTTCCGACAACGGCTCGGCACGACCGTAATGATGGTCGAGCACCCATTCGGCCATGGTCCAGGCCATCTGCGGAAAGCCGGGCAGAAACCAGTGCCCGCGCAGGCCGAAGCCGGGGATGTTGTTGGCGGGGTTGGGCACCAGCGAGCAGCCGTACGGTAGATCCGCCATCAGGATGCGGTTGGATACGCCTCGACACCGAACTGGCCCTCGATCAGCGCCGCCAGCCTCGGCATGGCGCACCAACTGAACGCCCGCCGCCGCCGCGGCGCAGGCGCGGGTATGATCGTCCGGCGTCGCTCCGATGCCGCCGCAACAGAACACTGGCGCATCGCCGTCGCTGAAGGCCTTCATCGACGCCGCTAGCTGGCGAGTCAGCACCGTCGGGTCGTCCGGCAGCATCCAGTACCAGGCGAGCCCATGGCCGCGCGCGGCGAGCATCTGCTTGAATGCCGGCAGGTGTTTGTCGCTACGCTCGCCGTTCAACACCTCGTCGCCGATGACGATCAGGCCAAAGGCGATGGGATCGCCGAGGCGATTATCATCGCCGGGCTGGGGCTTCGGACTCGGTTGAGTGGTCATCAAACTCGCTCGCTTTGGCCAATCCAAGGGCGTTGCTGCGGACGCCAGATATCGCTTACTTGACTCCCGAATAGGCAATGGAAGCACAATGACGCCAGCAATCTCCAACGGCAACCGCACCGAACCCAATCCCATCAAGGGTCCCACGCGATCATCCGCGGTGCCATCCAAGCGCACCCACGCAGGACGACAGACGCCATGCCTCCCATGTTCGACATCAAGTCACGCATCAGAACGCAGCTGCGCCCGATGGTGGAAAGGCTCAGGGAGCGCGGCGTCACGCCGGCACAGCTAGACTGGACCACGCTGGGCCTCTCCGCGCTCGTCGGTGCATTGATCGCCGTGTTGCCCGCGGTGCTGCCGCACACCACGCAACCCCTCCTCATCCTGCCCGTCGCGCTGCTGCTGCGCCTGGGACTGGACGCCTTGGCGGACATGCTGGCCGAGGAACACAGCCCAAGGACACCACGCGACATCCTGTTGCAGTGAAGTCAGCGCCGCCGGCTGCGACCTGTTGCTGTATCTGCCGCTGGCATTGATCCCCGGCGTACCTAGCGCGCTGGTGGTCATCTTGGTGGTGCTCGGTCTGTGCACGGAGGTGGCCGGACTGGCGGCCCTGCGCATCGGCGCCAGCCGGCGCCGGGAGGGTCCCATGGGCAGGCCCGACCGCGCCATCGTGTTTGGCCTGATCGGACTGATCCTCGCGCTCGACAGCACCGCCGCGGGCTGGCTTGGGTGGCTGCTGATCCCAGCCTCGGCGATGGCGCTGGCCACCATCGTCAATCGCACGTGCTGCGCTGGGTGGGCACTGGGCGAGGTGCACTGAGCCCGCTATTCCGAGATACACAACAGGAATAGACTGCGAGTAGGAGCCCAATAGGAGCAATCCATGCAAGATGCGCTCGAACATGCCCGTGCTTGGGTCGACGCCGACGCGCCGGTCCTTTGGTTGCTGGGCAAAACACAGGCGGGCAAGACCAGCATCGTGGCCGAGATGACGGGTCAGGGACACGACGAGATTGGTCGCGGCTATCGGCCGATGACGCAAGAGAGTCGCATCTACGCTTTTCCGCCGGAGCAGCCTGCGCTGCGCTTCCTCGACACCCGCGGCCTCGCGGACCGCGCCGAGAACGACCCCGACAATCAGCTTGCGCTGGCGCGGGAACAGGCGCACCTGCTGCTGGCCGTCTTGCGAGTCGATGATCAAGACGTCAAGGAGATCATCGACAGCGTCGACCAAGCACGGCGACGCCACCGCAAACTGCCGGTGATCGTCGCCCAGACCGGCCTGCACCGATGCTATGGCGAGCATGATCGGCATGTCGACCCCTACCCCTTCGACGGCAGCGATGACGACGCGCGCCGGCCCGGCGTGCCGTCAGAGCTGAGCCGCGTCATGCTCGCCCAGCGCAAACTGTTCGATCGAATTCCGGGTCCCTCGCCGCTGTTCGTGCCGTTGGACTTCACACGGCCGGAACAGGGAATCGCACCGGCCGACTACGGTGCAGACCGACTTTGGGATGTGCTCGAACATACCCTGCCGGAGGTCTCGGAGCGTCTGCGCAGGACGACTGCCCTGCCGAGCGCCATTCGCACCAAGGTGATCCTACCCTGGGCCACCGCGGCGGCGGCCGCAAACGCGGTGCCCGCGCCGGTGATCGGCGGGCTGGGCTCGGCTAGCCTGCAGGCGGCGATGGTCGCCCAGATTGCGCGCCGGCTGGGTTTTCCGCTCAGTTGGGACCTTTGGGGCGAGTTCGTCAGCACCCTCGGCGCTGGTTTCGCATTGGGCTTCGGCGGCAGCTGGGCGGCGCAACAGTTGTTGAAGGTCGGACTCGGCTGGGGCACGGCCATCGTCGCCTCCTGGACCTTTGCCATCACCTGGGCCATCGGCGAGGCCGCCCTCTACTATTTCGGCGAGAAGGCCGCCGGGCGCGAACCGGATCGAGAAAAACTCAAGGCGCGTTACCACGCGGCTCTGCGCGAGGCCCGCGGCCGTTATAAGACCCTCAAACAGGACAACAAGGGGTCACCGTCATGACCCGGACGTCGGATTGGAGCGAGCTGCGCCGTCACCATCGGCGCGAACTGTGGCTATTAGGACTGATCGGCGCGCTGATCCTGATCCCATGGCTGGTTGGACTCGCGGTCGGTGTCTGGTTCATCGCCCAGCAGGGTTGGGCCTGGTACGTTTGGGTCGGCTCCGTGGTGCTGATCACGGTCGGCTTCTGGCTGCTGCGTTCCCAGCTGCCGCGTCCAAAGCCGCCTCGATACCAACTGCCCGGCGCCCTCCCAGGGGCATCGGAGGCCGAACGCCGAGCAAGGCAAGCGCTGCAGCAGCGCGCCGAGCGTGCTCAGCGCGGACGATTTGGGCAGCCAGGAGGCGATTCAGGGCCTGGTAGAGAGCGCCTTTCATGCCGTGGCGCAGGCGTATTCGCCCGACGATCAGGCCGCGCTGTGGCGCTTCACGCTGCCGGAACTGCTGTTGATGGTCGAGGACTTTGCCCAGCAACTGCGCGCGACGGTGCTGCGCCAGTTTCCGGTTGTCCAACACATCGAGCTGTCCTGGATCGTCAAGCTCTCCGGCCTGGCTGGTCCGGCCGGGCAACTGCTGACCGCCTGGCGCCTGTTGCGCTGGGTCAACCCCAGCCAGGCCCTGCTGGCAGAACTGCGCGGCAGTTTGTCGCAGCAGGCATTCAGCGGCTTTGGTGACGCCGCGAAGATGCAGATCGGCGTGATCCTGATCGAGCAGGCGGGTGAGACCGCGATCAAGCTCTATTCCGGCGCCTACCGACGCCGCGCGGAGGAATTGCTGCCGACCGCGCCGGAGCCCATCGCCGATACCCCGTCCGAACCGCTGACGATTCTCCTCGCAGGGCGCCGGAATGCCGGCAAGTCCGCACTGCTCAACGCCCTACTCGGCAAGGCCAAAGAGCCCGCCGGGTTGCTGACTCCCCCAACCGCGGAATGCCACGCCTACGAGTTTCAGTCGGCGCAGGCCGGCGAGCTCATCCTGGTCGACTGCCCAGGCGCCGACGGCGAGCCGGATGAACCCTGGCTAAAGCAGGCCAAGAAGAGCGATCTCGTGCTCTGGATTACGGCGGCCAATCGCGCCGATCGCGCCGCCGATCAACGCGCGCTGGCCGCGCTCGACGCCCTCACCGAGCGCAATCAGGTCTTGCGCCCAATACCGCGCGTGCTCGTGCTAACCCATGCCGACAAACTCGACCCACCATCGGAATGGACACCGCCCTACGACCCGGATCAGGGCCAACGTCTCAAGGAGCAGCAGATGCGCGAAGCGCGCCAGGCCGCCTGCGATCAATTGGCAATGCCGTTACAACAATGCGCGCTGATTGCCATCCGTCCCGGCGAACCACTCTGGAATCGGGAGGCCCTCGAACAGGCGATCAGTGGCGTTTTGCCCGAAGCGCAGCAAAAGCAGCTCGAGCGCGGACTGGCCGATGACGGCTGGTTCAAGACGGCGATAGACGCGGTGATCAGCGTCCCGAGCGTCTACGACAAGGCCAAATCAATCGGCGCCCGGATCTTGCGCCGAACAGTAAGAAAGACAGCAGGCAAGCTGTCTGGCAAGGATCAAGCGCCCGACTCTTGATCATCGGTCGAAGCTATCGTCCGCCTTTGGCCCCCATCCGAAAGGTTCGCGCGGAACTCGGACCCTGGCTTCCGACAACATTTCGTCATGAGCTTCTCAGATTCCTTCACCTCGCCAGGGCAAACCTGTCCCGCATGACGGCCCCGCCGAAAGCAGGCGAGAGGGTCGGGTCCCGACCCAGAGCGGACACTCGTTCCAATATTCGACTGCCTACTCTCATCGAAAGCGCGACGTTACAGCTAAAAACGCTTGAATGTGCAGATCTGGCATTAGCGAGTATTTACCACAGGTTGAGGGGCCATGATTTCGGTTGGGCTGGAAAACTCCGGCTGCGTGACACGCCGTCTGAGTCAAAGTCATTTCGAAGCAGGCTTCAAGGCATCATGTTCATCATGTATCCCTGCGGCGATGAGAACGATTGTCTGCCCTTGTAGATGTTATAGCTGATGCTATCAATGGTTCCCGACATCCGGTTCAGATCGAGAGAAATACTGCCGACCTTCGTATCCAAGAACAGCAGCGATTCCTTTATTCCACTGACCGAGTAATTCATTTGGCGCAGATCGTTGGAAATGGAGTTCTCGATCAGCGTTATCTCATTGTTCATCGCGTTAATGTTTTCGTCCATATGCGCTACCACATCGTCGATCTTGCTCACCTCGCCGACCATGATAGATATATGCTCGTGCATCCCTTTAATGTCGGTACTCATGCCCGCCATATAGCCTGTCATTAAATGCATGTCTCCTGTCATGAGCGCCATGAAATAGACCATCAGCAGGAACGCGCTACCGAGAAGGCTGCCAATCAAAGCGGCTATCGTGAACCCAATGTTGCGCTTGATGCTCAATACTTTTCCCTTTTTATAGCGGAACTTGCACGCTGACTCGTGTCGACTTCTTTTAACTTCCGCAATGCTGTGTTGAACTGATCACGCAATATGCGATCCTTGAAAAGGATACGCGGCGAGACCGGCTCAAAGAGCTCATAGAATCTAATCGGCTGCGCCGGTCTTCCCTCTTCGGCAAGCTGTTGGAGGCTGTGCTCGAATACCGCCTTTTCGGTAATAAGTGCATCCACCTTTCCAGTGGTTAGCAAAGATGCGAGCAGTAGGTAATTCGGGATCTTCTGGATGCCATCGCCTTGGTCGATCAGTTCGCCGAGTTGGGGTCGAAGCACACGAAAGATATTCGGATGAGTAGCAACTGCAAGCGAGTTCAAGCTGTTAATGCCGTCAATGTTGACCTCGCGGGATTCGAGCGTGACGACTGCAAACTGTCTCTCAAGCAGAGGTTCCGACGGGTACAAGCCGCTGTCTGGAATATCCATGCCACCACAGACCCAAACTCCGGCGATGAAATCGGCTTTCGCATATCGAAGGCCCTCCTCATAGCTAACAAATATGCTTTGTGCCTCTCGATCGCCGGATTCTAAAGCAGTGGCGATCAAGTCCCACTCGCGCCCCGGATTGTCGCCAGCGTCGAAGTAAGGTGCATAGGGACACGGAATCGCTATGGTTGCGTGTCGATCGTCGTGTTGGAGCGCTTCGGTACTGCCAAGCTGTTTGGCCGCATTCAAGGGAGCAACCAAAGACAAAAGCATCGGAGTAATCAGCAATACGATGAGAATGCTCGCGACCGCACCCCATAGAAAAAGAGAGGTCTTCAGTCGGATGCAAAACCGGCTGCAAGAATTCATCACACCTTGACTCCACTATCGGAACAACGCTCTTAGATGTTAGAGATATAGCATGTTCTAATATTGCAGGTATGGAGTTTGATTGCGCTAGATCATTGCAGCAGGAATAAAGAGATAAACTTCTGCGCCAACGATGAATCCGGGACGCGAGAGGCGTGAGGCACGCTCGACTGCGACAAGCCTGCCCAGACCCAGACGCTGGGTATCGGTGGATCGGCGTTCAGCGGTCGGCGAAGCCGGCGCCGCCGAGCGGCTCCTCCTGGGCGCTTGCAGACATAGGGTCTACCGGCCGGGGCAAAGAGAAATCTGGACCCGCGAGCACTGGCAACCGCGGAGCCCCAGCCACTAAGACTCGGCGCGAATCATTCTGGAAAAATTCGGCGGGAGGAAGTGAGTGTTAACAAATACGGAAGCGCGGACACAACGTTCTGGGGTATGTCCGCCCTTATCAGGGATATTGCCCCATCTTTCAGATCGATTTGCAAGGGAAACTTCCCTGAACCACGTTGCAGGCAAACGAGGGCGCTGGTTCCGAAGTTCCGTTTCGGGTCCTGGTGCCGACGCTCAGCTTTCCGACAGCGGTAACTTTGAACGCGCCTGGAGCTCGGCGACACGCTGCTCGACGGTGCCCTCAGTAAGGGGCTTGCAGACGAAGACGGGCTTTTCCTGGCCGATGCGACGGGCGCGGTCCAGGGCCTGGCGCTGCGGCGCTCGGCGCTCGGGTTCCACCAGTCGAGGTCCAAAGGGGTCTAATGGATCACGGTGTCCGCGGCGGTGAATCTGGTATGTCGGCCCCAGGCCCTTGGCGCTTGGCCCTTCTGATGTCACGCCCGTTTTCGCCATACAACCTTGTCGCACCTTTTACAGATGCGGCGCCCCCAAGTACTCTAGGCCGCAGCAGCCTCCCGCTTGTCGGCAATCGCCTTGACCCAGGCATCCATGGCATTGTTGGCCAAGGGCATCGGCGCCTCGAGAAAACTGATCAAGAAGCGATCGCCCTGGTCGACGACGCCGATGGAGCGCGGGCGCACCGCCATGACCTGGGCATTGGGCAGATGGGTACCGAAGCAGAACACGACGTGCTTAGCGGCGACGATGTCTTCCGCGATCTCACCCTGGGGCAGCGCACTGGTATGGGCGTAGTGGTCGAATACCGAGATCAAGCTCGAGATCTCATGCGCTTCGACACAGTCGCGCAGGTAGCCGATGATGGCGTCGACATCCGCGTAGCTGGTTTCGGACTTCAGCGCCTCCAAGGTGAAGACGGGGTACTTGTCCTGCAGCAGGGTCTTTTTCATGCTTGGCTTCCTGTTTGGAGCTTGGGATCAATGGCCTGGCACGCAGATGCGACGCTTGACCACGGCGGCGCCGGTGCGCACCAGCAATAGTGCCACGATGGCGGTCAGCAGCAGCAGCAGGCCGGCGCCGATCCAACGATAGGCATCGGTCCCGGAGAGTTCATACATGACCATGCTCGCGATGCTGATGGCGGCAAGCGGAAACGAGTACGCCCACCAGCTGAGGAAGAACTTGAGCCGGGCAAAGCGCCCAACCTGGGTGAATAACAACAGGGTCAGGAATAAGCCGGCGTAGTAGAGGACACGCGCAAAGGTGTCGAGCTCGCCGCCGGTGAGGCGCGTATAGGCGATGAAACCTACCGCTGGCGGCGCGATCAGAATAAACAGCGTCGGCATCAGCCGTTCATCGATGGGGTGATGGAACAGCACCCGATAAAAGATGATGGTCAGCAGGATGCCCCAGAAGAGCACGCCAATGCTGAAAAAGAACCAGGAGATATCCAGATAGCCCAGCTGGACCCCGGCCACCGGCACCAGCACGTTGCCCACCGCGGGGATGAACCAGGCCGGGTTCATGTGCTTGATATCGAAGTGCTCATGGTGAATCCAGACGTTGACCACATAGAGCGTGAACACCAGGTGCAGGACGGTGCCGACAAGCCACAGGGGCTCACTGACGCGGGCATCCACAGGCAAGAAGGCGATCGACAACAGCAAGAGGCTGATGGAAATGGCCGGAAAGAAATTCAGCTTAACAGGATGCCGTAGCTCACCGATTACGGCACCGGTATACAGCAGCAACTTCGAAAAATACAAAAGCGCCAAAATGGCGAAGACAGTTGCGCTGGCGCCGGCGAGCCAGGGATTGATGTGCAGTTCGATTCCGAACACGTGCTGCGCCTTTTCCCAGGCGATGGTCAAGCCGGTGAGGCCCATGACCATCGCAAAAAACGAGATCGGCAGATTGGGCAGTCGCCGATCGGCGACCGCGACGGATTGGTTCATTGCAACAAACTCCAGGTGCGAGATTCTTGAGGGAAATTGTAGGGATTGGGCCGGCAGACGCATTGAAAATCCGCAAGCCTGCGGCCTTTGCCCCATCGCCCCTTCGCTCGGTGCCGTGCTGAATGGCGCGACAGCACAAAGACGCGCTTGCTGCTCGAAGGGCCAAGCGCTTAGGGCGGAGGGACGTTGAACCGGCTGATTGCGAATGTTGGCCTTTGGCCGTCGGCGCTGGGCCCACTTATCGAGCTCACGGCTTGCGCAGCACAGCGCCTCACTCGCGCCGGCCTCCGGCACGGCGTCGCTGGCCCCGCACTGGCCCTGTGATCCAAGGCCAGGTTCTGGCAAAGTGACGACTGGCCGCGATTGACCCCGAGCGATTTGATATGTCCTGGAAAACCGCACACCGCTCCTTCTACTACCAAGGCGCCCCCAAGCCCGAGGATCTGGTCCTGCCGCCGCATGAGACCGCCCTGCTCTGTATCGACGTGCAGAACTACGGCATGGCACTGCACGACGACCCCGCCGAGCGCGCGCGCTGGGCACCGTTCCATGAACGCATGCGAGGTACCGTGATCCCGACCCTGCGCGCACTGCAGGACAGTTTTCGCGGAAACGGCATCGATGTGCTGCACGCGCGGATCGCCTGTCTGCTCGATGACGGCCGCGACCGCTCCCTGAGCCAAAAGATGCCGGGTTGGAACAACCTACTCATGCCGCTCAGCGATGCGGCATCCCAGATCATCCCGGAACTCGCCCCGGCGCCCGGCGAGATCGTCGTCACCAAGACCACCGACAGCGCCATCACCGGCACCAATCTGCGTTTGGTGCTGACCAACATGGGCATCCGCAACGTCGTCGTCGCCGGCATCTATACCGACCAGTGCGTCAGCTCCACCGTGCGCAGCCTGGCGGACGAAAGCTTCAACGTCGTGCTGGTGGAAGACTGTTGCGCCGCCGGCACCGACGCACTGCATCAGCAGGAACTCGCCATCATCAACATGATCTACTGCCATGTGGTCAGCAGCGCCGAACTGCGCGACGTCATGGGTTTCGAACCCTTTACGCCGGGAGCCGTGAGCGGGGACGCGCCATGAGCCCGCACTCAACACGAAGCCCAATAATTGCTACCGGGCGACCCAGGCTGCTTCCGCGCCTGGGCCAGCTGGTCCTGCCGCGGGCGCACCCCCGCGTTCAGCAGTGCGACCGGTCGAGCGGTGCTCTATACATCATCGCCTCAGCGTTCTGTTTGGCGCTGCTCTCGCAGTCGCTGTCGGCGGACGACATGAGCAGGCTGGAGCTGACGGACGGCAGCATCATCATTGGCGAGGTGCTGGGCATGAGCGGAGGCGTCTACAGCGTGCGCTCGCCGACGCTGGGCACCCTCGGCATCGAGTCGTCGCGGATTCGCAGCCTGCGCAATGCGGACCCAGCCGCGACGTCGGACGCCACGCTTGCCAACCCCGCTGCGAGCTATGGCGCCGACATCGACGCGTTGCAGCGGCAGATGGTCGGCAACCCAGACCTGATGCAGATGATCGTCGGCCTGCAAAACGACCCGGCGCTCCAGCGCGCCATGGCCGACCCGGAGCTGATGGCGCTGATCTCCTCCGGTAACATCGATGCCTTGCGCCAACACCCGAGCTTTCTTGAGCTGATGAGTCAGCCGGGCATCCGCGGCATCGTCGAGCAACTACAACCGCGCTAACACGCAACGCGTGCCTCAAGCTGCATCAAGTCGACGGTGCTAACCCGCTGAAACGCCGTACCTTGTGCTAGCATGGACGTTTTCGTGTCGTGACGGTGTCCGGCATCGCGGCCGAGTGGCCCGGCCACCGCAACTGCAACCCTCTTGTCGTATTTCTGGAGTCCTCGGTGAAGCCATTGGTCTTTCTTGCCGTCCTGCTGTCGGCCCTGCTCGTCATCACGGGCTGTGCATCCACGCCATCGGGAGCGGTCCCGATCGGCAACATTTCAGACCTGCCGCAGACCATGCTCAGCGGCGCCAAACTCGATCATGCCCGCTCCGTTGCCATGGGCACGGCGCGCACCAAGGGCTGGACCATCAAGAGCGCGGCCCCTAACCAGCTCTTGCTCGAACGGGAACTGCCGGCGACATCCCCCCAGGCGAGCGCGCTGGGATCGACCGCCGCCCCACCGAAGATCGAGGTCCAGACAGACCTCGTTGAGCGTTCCGACGGCACCATCGTCGCGCTCAAGGCGTTCGTCATCAGCAACCCCGGCACGCCGGATGAAAAACGCATCGATTACACCTCGGACTACGAGAACCAATTGCTGATTTCGCTGAGCTCGCTGCAATCGGCGTGGATCGACAGCCGCGGCAAGATCGCATCCACGGTGCCAATCCCGACGGAACAGGACATGGCCCAACAAAACGAATCGCAAGACGCTCCTGCAGCGGTTGACTCAATTGCCCAGCCGATCGCGGCCACGGCGCCTGAGGCACCGCCGACTCCCACCCCCGCCGTCGCACCTGCGCCAGCACCGGCCCCACAACCGGTAGCCGCCGCAACCGCCCAAGCGGCTGCCGCCGTCGCGCCCCAAAGTGCTCCGGCGCAAGCCGCCAGTTCCACCATGGAAAGCGCCTCTGCCCTACCCGCGGCAAGCGGCGACGGACTACCCCGCGGCGTCACTCCGGCCGTACCGACCGCGTCCAACACCCCTCCACGCAACGACATGCTGGTGCTGAATAACAGCGGGCGCAAAGGCCTCTGGGCCTACTACGCAGAGGACTACGCTCGCCTGCGCGGCTGCGCGATCGGCGATCGCGGTGCGACGCTGCTACAGGAGACCCCCGTCTTCGAACTGCACGAAGTACCCTGTGTCGGCGCCGCCAATGTGCTTGTCAAGTGCCAGGGAGGCGTCTGCCAAGGGGTGCGATAATCGAATGCCCCGTGGCGCCAATACCCATATGCTCAGGTTTGGCGGCATCCCGCGTCTGACCGACGTGGACGCGGGCTTCGCCCGACCAGCGCGTTGCCGCCGAGAAACCTGATGCATCCGCAAGCGCGGGGCGCCTTCGGCAACACGGCAGCGGCGCATCACAGCCACGCCCTGACCGATTGTCCCGCTCGCTTCGCGTTGGCCTTAGTGCCGCGGCGACTGCTGTTGGTCGCTGCCTGCATCGCTGGCCTGTCCGTCATCGCCTCCACGATCGCTGCAGCCCCCGGCGACCGCCCCGGTATCTTTCTCGAAGGCGCGTCGGTGCCCCGCGCGAAGGGACTCGCGCTGGATGCCGCCCTGATCAAGGGTTGGCATGTCGTCGAAACCGAGCGCAACCATGTCATCTTCGAGACCATCCTCGAAGAACCTGCCAGTATTGGTCCGCCCAACGCCGTCGTACCGGACTACACCCTGCTGCGTATCCGCGCCGACTTCGTCGCGACACCCGCCGGCGTCAATGCATACCTCTACGCCGAAGAGATCTGGTACGCCGGCTCGTCCAAGGAATGGAGCACCGACGTGACCCCGCAGTACCGGGCCAACCTCACCAACGCGTTGTCGTCGCTGCAATCACAATGGGCAAAGACTACCCGAACGCGCCCAACCAAGGTGCCTTCGGGTCAGGCCAGCGACCCGACGAAGGGATCCGGCGGGGCGGACCCGACAGCAGCGACGGCAACGACTCGGCCCAAGGTCCGCGTCGCGCCGATCGGCACCTTCAGCGGGGCACCAGCAGCGCCCGCGCCTCCTCCACAACGGCCCCCCCAACCGACCGCACCACCCGTCGTCGATATCGAGGTTGGCACCTGGGCCTACCACGCGGAGGAGTTCGCGGTCGCACGCGGCTGCACACTCAACGAGGTCGGCGCCGAGCTCATTTCCGGCGACAGCGCCAGCGAATTGCACCGAGTGCATTGCCAAGACGGCACCAGCGTGATCGTCCGCTGCGATCGAGAAACCTGCATCGACGCGCGCTAGAACCCGACGCAAGCCCCTCGGCTGCTCGATCGTCCGCGGAGCAACGGTCGACCTGACGGAATCGCATCCCGCTCTCCCTGCTGTGGAGGCGATTTGCAGTCGCGAGCCGCGATCAGTCGTCAGACTCCGACCCGTCTTCCGTAGGACGCAACCAACGGTGCGTCGTGCCTCGATGCATCTGGCCGACCTGCATCGCGGCGGCCTCGGAGCGGGGCTGCGCGGCACGCGCAACGATACCTGGAAAACGGTCTTCCAACCCGGCCATATCGGCGACCAATTGATCGGTGGCGAACTGGATCGAGATATGCTTTTCCAGTTCGATCGTGACGAATGGCGGTGCGGTACCTTGCTCTACCGATGCGTACAGGCGGTCCAAGTGTTCGCCGAGCGAGTTCTCGACGGGCGACCAGCGATGGCGAGCACTCGTAGTTGCAGCAGGTCCAAGCCATATTCGGAATAACTCATTGCCTGGGTATCTGGCTCGATACTGGTGACGACAAAGAGTTTTTCGCCAGGCGCGGCGTCATTGACCAGGTCCCAGCGCCAGTTTCCGACGCTTTCGATCATCTCCAGCAACTCACGCGTCACCTCTGTAATGACCAGGCCACCGAGGTATCCCCACTCCAAGGGGTAATCGGCGCCTTCGGTCGGCATCCAGATACGCGGCATGTCGATCGGCTGCATCACCAGGTCGATCGTGGAGTCGACTCCGGCGCGTTTGATGTCGAGCTTGAGCACACGTGCCCGGCGCGGCGGTATTCACCGCGAACCACCAGGGCACCTTGCCGATCACCGGATGCTCGATCTCTCCGTGATCGATCGCATGCCCATCGATCGCGGTCATGATGTCCCAGCGTTCGATGCCGGCATTCGCGGCCGGGCTCTGTTCGAGCACATGCGAGATGACCAGGCCGGTTTGTTCGGCGCTCACTCGCAACGCCTTGCGTGAAACCGGGTTGAGGTTGTACGCAACGATGCCGGGATCGGTATCGACAAACCGGCCGCGCTCCGCCATCAGGGAGACGACCTGCCTTGCGGTGCTGAATGGGATCAATAGGCCGATGTTCTCGCCAGCGCCGTAGCGGGCGCTGATGCCGATCACACGACCCTCCGGGCTGACGGCCGGACCGCCGCTGTTACCCGGATTCACCGCCGCGTCGGTTCGGATCAAGGTCACGTGGTCAAGTCGGCGCTGATACAGATCGTGGCGTGGTTCCCAGTTGGAAATGATGCCTTGGGTGGCAACCAGCTTCTCGCTGTTGCCAAAGCCAAGCACGGCAATCTGACCGCCGGGGCGGGCCTCTTCCCAGCTCGCCCATGCGAGCGGACGAATCGGACCGTTGATGCGTTGAAATCGTTCACGCTCGGCCTCGTCGGCAAATTCGATCGTGGCCAAATCGAACCGAATACTGGGTTCGGACGCCAGACGCATCGCAAACTTCTCCTTGTTGTTCGCGCCTTCGACCTTGATGGAACGTGCACCCTCGATCACGTGCTGGTTGGTGACCAGGGTCCGCTCGTCGATGAAAAACCCGGTGCCCAACCGCTGCGCCAGATCGCCTTGGCGATAGGGCTTGAGGTGTTCCCTCGTCTCGTGAACGACATGGACCCTGACGATGCCGGATGAGGCATCGTCTTTGACTTCCTTCCAGTCGATGCTATGGGCATTGGAAGTCACGCAAGATAAGAAACGAACAAAACAAACCAGATATTCGCACGACCAGTCACCTTTGCGTCTACAATTCTTGTATTGGCGCAGTCATCATCTCTGCGCCCCTTGGTTTAAGCAATGATTCAATAGCAATAATTGTGCCGGAACCGAGCGATCTTGGTCTTGGCCGCGCAATTTGTGCAGCCCCCCTTACGCGCTCCCTGCTGCGAATCTTCTCGAAAGCGCCCAAGACCGAAGCATCCGTCGCGCCAATGCGCTCAGTTGGTGCTTGCCGGTGCGGATGGGGTCCGGCGTGTGCGCCGCGGGGGCGCATTCGCATCGACCAGACGGGACGACCGCTAGACTCGAATCGGCCAAAAAGGGGCGGATCCGGCTGCAAGCCGCTCCAGCGGAGGATGGCTCTGTCAAGGGTTGGACGCGGGCTTCGGCGCCAGGGCGCGCTGGCGCCATAGCAGATAGACGGCCGGAATCACGAACAGGCTGAGCAGCGGCGCGGTGATCATGCCGCCGACCATCGGCGCGGCGATGCGGCGCATGACCTCGCTGCCGACGCCGCCGAGCAGCATGATGGGCAGCAGGCCGGCGAAGATGGTCGCGACCGTCATGGCCTTGGGCCGGATGCGCAGTGCGGCGCCTTCCTCGATTGCGGCCTTGAGGTCCGCGATGCCGTTCAGGCGGCCTTCCTTGCGCCATTGATCCAGCGCGTTGTCGAGATAGACCAGCATGACGACGCCGAACTCGGCGGCGACGCCGGCCAGCGCGATGAAGCCGACGGCGACGGCCACGGACAGGTTGTAGTCGAGCAGGTAGATCAGCCAGAAGCCGCCCACCAGCGCGAACGGCAGTGAGAGCATCACCAGCAGCGCCTCGCCGGCATGGCGGAAGGTCAGGTACAGCAGCAGGAAGATGATCGCGAGCGTGACCGGAACGACCTGGGTCAGACGCTCGTTGGCGCGCTGCATGTACTCGTACTGGCCGGACCAGGTGATGGAGTAGCCGGCGGGCAGTTCGACCTGCTCGCGGACGATCCGCTGCGCCTCGTCGATCCAACTGCCGAGGTCGCGCCCGCGGATGTCGACGAAGGTCCAGCCGTTGAGGCGGGCGTTCTCGCTCTTCAGCATCGGCGCGCCGTCGGTGATCACCACCTCGGCGATCTGCGCCAGCGGCACCTGGGCGCCGGTGGCGGTGACGATGGGCAACTCGCGCAGCTTCTGGAGGTCATCGCGTTGCTCGCGCGGGAAGCGGATATTGACCGGGTAGCGCTCCAGGCCCTCGACCGTCTGCGTCACGTTGATACCGCCGATGGCGGCGGCGACCACCTGATTGATGTCGCTGATATTGAGCCCGACCCGCGCGGCGGCGAGACGGTCGGGCCGGATCTCGACATAGCGCCCGCCAGCGACCCGCTCGGAGAAGGCCGAGGTGGTGCCCTGCACCTGCATCACGGCCCGCTCCACGGCCTGGCCAATGCGCTCGATCTGCTTCAGGTCCGGCCCGGCGATCTTGACCCCGACCGGGGTCTTGATGCCGGTCGCCAGCATGTCGATGCGGGTCTTGATCGGCATGACCCAGGCGTTGGTGACGCCGGGCAGGTCGACCGTCGCGTCCAGTTCGTCGATCAGCGCGTCGATGGTCATGCCGGGACGCCACTGGTCTTCCGGCTTGAGCTGGATCACGGTCTCGATCATGGTCAGCGGCGCCGGGTCGGTGGCGGTATCGGCACGGCCGATCTTGCCGAACACCCGCTCCACCTCCGGCAGGGTCTTGATCAGCCGATCGGTCTGCTGCAACAGCTCTTGACCCTTGCCGATGGACAGGCCCGGCAGCGTGGTCGGCATGTACATCAGGTCGCCCTCGTAGAGGTCCGGCATGAACTCGGAGCCGAGCCCTTTGTGCCAGTCTTGCAGCACGGGCACGCCGCGCAGGCCGTCGCGCCAGGCATCGGCGAGCCCCTGTTGCCAGCCTTCGATGGTCTGGACGGGACCACTGGTGTTGGGTTGAGACTGCGATCCTGGTGTGCTTGTCGTTGAGCCTGATTCCTCACGCCAATCGACGGCGGAGGTCACCAGATCAGCGGCCTGGAACGGCCATTTCAGCGGCGCCAGCAGGCCGCCGATCCCGGCCAGCGGGATCAGCAGGCTCAGCACCAGCAGCACGGACAGGACGATGGTGGTGCGTGGCAGCCGCAGCACCGCGCGCAGCAACGGCCGGTACAGCCAGATCAGGAAGCGGTTCAGCGGGTTCTTGGTCTCGTTCGGGATACGCCCGCGGATCAGATAGCCCATCAGCACCGGCACCAGGGTCACCGCGAGCCCGGCGGCGGCGGCCATGGCATAGGTCTTGGTGTAGGCCAGCGGCGCGAACAGCCGCCCCTCCTGCGCCTGCAAGGTAAACACCGGCAAGAAGCTCAGCGTGATGATCAACAGGCTGAAGAACAACGCCGGACCGACCTCCGCGGCGGCCTCACCGATGACCTGCCAGTGCGCGTCGCCGGCCGGCCGATGCCCATGCTTGGCCTCGAAACGCTCCAGGTGCTTGTGCGCGTTCTCGATCATGACGATGCCGGCGTCCACCATGGCGCCGATGGCGATGGCGATGCCGCCCAAGGACATGATATTGGCGTTGATGCCCTGCCAGTGCATGACGATGAAGGCCATCAGCACCCCGAGCGGCAGGCTGACCACGGCCACCAGCGCCGAGCGCATGTGGAACAGAAACACAAAGCAGACCAGCGCGACGACGATGAACTCCTCGATCAGCTTGGTGCGCAGGTTGTCCACCGCTGACAGGATCAGCTCGGAGCGATCGTAGGTCTCGACGATCTCGACACCGTCGGGCAGGCCGGCGCGCAACTCATCAATGCGCTGCTTCACCGCCGCGATGGTGGCCAGCGCGTTCTCGCCGTAACGCATCACGACGATGCCGCCGGTGATCTCGCCCTCGCCGTCCAGGTCCGCTACCACGCGGCGCATCTCAGGTCCGATCTGCACCCGTGCGACGTCGCGCAGCAAGATCGGCGTACCCGCCGGCGTGACTTGCAGCGGGATCAGCTCGATGTCCTCGATCGAGGTCAGATAGCCACGGGTGCGGACCATGTACTCGGCCTCGGCCAACTCCAACACCGAGCCACCCACCTCGCGGTTGGCGTTGCGCACCGCCTCGGACACCCGCGCCAGCGGGATGCCGTAGGCGCGCAGCTTCTCGGGATCGACGACGATCTGGTACTGGCGCACCATGCCGCCGACGGTGGCGATCTCGGAAACGCCGGGCACGGTGGACAGCTCGAATTTCAGGAACCAGTTCTGCAGGCTGGTCAGCTGCGCCAGGTCGTGCTGGCCGGTGCGATCCACCAGTGCATAGCTATAGACCCAGCCAACGCCGGTGGCGTCCGGGCCGATGCGCGGCTGCACGCCGTCCGGCAGTTGCGAGGCGGCCTGATTCAGATACTCCAGCACCCGCGAGCGCGCCCAGTACAGATCGGTGCCGTCGTCGAAGATGACATAGACGTAGCTGTCGCCAAAGAAGCTATAGCCACGCACGGCCTTGGCGCCGGGCACCGATAGCATGGTGGTGGTGATGGGATAGGTGACCTGCTCCTCGACCACCCGCGGCGATTGCCCCGGAAAACTGGTCTTGACGATCACCTGCACGTCCGACAGGTCCGGGATCGCATCCAACGGGGTCTGCTTGACGGCGACAATGCCCCAGCCGGTCAGCAGCACGGCCGCGATCAGCACCAGGAAGCGGTTTTTGATGGACCAGAGGATCACGGCGCTCATGCCGACCTCCGACCGGGGAAGGGCCGAGGGGCCGAGCGCCGGGGGCCGGGGCAGTGGCGAGTGTAGAGGGTCGAGTTTCTGGCGGCTTCGCACCCACCTAGAAGTCCGTGCTTCCTCCTCGGCCCTCGCCCGTCGGCCCTCGGAACACTTCTCTGCTAATGCCCATTGCGATGTCGTCCCTCCGCCCATCGCATCCGCCGGCTCGCCGCCATCCCCAGCCATCCGCATGAAGCTCGCCTGCAGACTGGACTCGGAGTCGATCAGGAACTGGCCCGAGACGACGATCTCGTCGCCTTCGTCGAGGCCCGGACAGGATCTCCACCTCGCCGCCGCGCTGCATGCCGGTGACCACGTCCACCGGCTGAAAGCGGCGCTCGTCGTCGTCGGCGTCGAGCAGGGTCACGACGCTCTCGCGCTCGCCGGTGACGATCAGCGCCTCGGCCGGGATCTTCAGCACATCGCGCTTGGGTCCGCCGTAGATGATCACGTTCGCGAACATGTTCGGCTTCAGCACCAGGTCGGGGTTGTCGAAGACCAGCCGGACCTTCAGCGTGCGGGTCTGTGGATCGAGCTCCGGATAGAGATAGTCGACCTTGCCTTCCCAGGTCTTGCCCGGTCGGGCCGGCACCGTCATCTCGGCGCTCAGGCCGGTGCGCTAACCAGTCGATCTGGTGCTCGTAGATGTCGACCATGACCCAGACCTGACTCAGGTCGGCGATGGTGAACATCTGGCTCGACTTGGTCACGTACATGCCGTCGCGGGCCGTCATCTGCGTGACGATGCCGTCGATGGGCGCGCGCACCGGGATGCGGTTGCGCGGCTCGCCGGTCTGCTCGATCTCGCGGATGATGTCGTCCGGCACATCGAGCAGACGCAGGATATTGCGCGCCTTGTCGGCGCTGATGCCGCGCTGGGCCTGGCCTTGACGAGCACCGCCGCCGCCCCGCGACAGCAGAAAGTCCACCTGAGCCGACAGGATATCCGGCGCATACAGCTCCGCCAGCCGCTGACCGCGTTTCACCGGCTCGCCCTCGGCGCGCAGTTCCAGCGCCTCGATCCAACCGTCGGCGCGCGGATGCACATGCGCGAGACGTTCCTCGTCGTAGGCGACGCGTCCCACGGTGCGGATGTACTTCCACAGCGTGCCGCGCTCTACCCGCGCGGTGCGCACGCCCAAGGTCTGCGCCACTGCGGCCGTCAGCGACACCTGCGGATGCTTGCCGGTCATCGGGTCCATCAGTTTCTCGACCAGATCCATGCCGCAGATCGGGCAGGTGCCGGGCCCGTCCTTGACGATCTGCGGATGCATCGGGCAGACGTACTTTGGATCAAGATGCTTGACCGCGTGTTCCATGGCCGTGTCGTCGACGACCTCGACAGAGGCTCGGACGGCGCGGATCCCGCTCGCCGCAGCCGGTGATCAGCACAGCGATGATCAAGCTCAGAGACAACAGGCCGGTACCGGGCCGGCGGAAAACAGAAACGAAACTGAAGTCGGGCATGGCCCCCTCCTGATGGCTTCAAGGCCGGCACGGAGTTGTGCGGCCGAGCAGCTGAACTGAACGCCGGCGAGCGAGCGCCGCGTCAAGACGACGCGAACGGCTCGGTGCGCGACAAGGATGCGATCAGGAATCAGCAGCGATCGGAGGCTTTTTGAATCGCTTCGGGGTAAAGCAGTAGAAATGCAGTCCAGGCAAGGACTGCGCCTCGGCGTGCTGCGGGGTCGATGCGATGCTAACGACCGGTACCGCCACGGCATAATGCAGGCCGAGATTCAGCGCGCACTTGGGACAATCCAACAGATTGGCGTCGGCCGGCATCGGCGTGGCGCTAGTGGCAACGGTCGCTGCGGCGTCAGCGGTCGCGACCTGGTCGCCGTCGGCGGGGATATGAAACGGGCAGCCGCCGAATACTGCGGCGGCACTATCGTGCAGACAGCCGAGCGTCGACGCGGCAAACAACTGCACCTGGAATAGCACCAGGCAGAGCGCCACGATCAGGCGTCGGTGTTTTAGTTGGCCCCGCATTCCGAGCTATGTTGGAGCATTCGAGCTTCGCTGCAAGCCGTCGTCATCCAGCCCGCGATTCGTGTCGCCGATGCCGGCGTCAGCCGCAACGTATACAGCGGCTCGCCGTCGACGCCGCGAAGGGTTGCGGTCAGTTCGCCGGCGGCATCGATACGCAGTTCACCGAAACTGAACCACTTCCGCGCCTCAGCATAGTCGGTGACCGCGTCACGAGACTCCGGTGCATGCAGAAACAGTCGCTCCGCACCCAGGTCGGGATCAAACTCGCTGGTGCTGTTGATGCCGGCGCTCAGCGGCCCGGCAATCACCTCGTGCACGGCGAACTCGGGGCGCTCCGGGAAGGGTTGGTAGCGGAAGGCGGCGCCAAAGTGTGCGTCGGCACCGATGAACAGCAGCCTGTGCCGGCCGTTCGCGGCGGCATGTTCGAGAATGCCCCGCAGTTCCTGCTCGAAACCGCCCTGCCCGTCGAGGTTCGCCCAGCCGTCCCGGCCGCCTTCAGGTGGCCAACCTGTGGGGATGGACAACGGCACGCTGGAGGCGACGACAACCCAGGTGGCATCGGAGCCCGCAAGCCGTTGCTTGAGCCAGGTCAGTTGCTCGCGTCCCAGTAGGGTCTTGGGTTGCCCCGGTGAGTCCGGGGCCGAGTTGGCGTCGCGATACTGGCGCGTATCGAGCAGCAGCAACTCCAGGTGCTGCCCCCAACGGATGCTGCGGTAAAGCCGTTTGGGAGTGAGTGGATCTTCGCCCACTGGGTTCTGCTCCAGCATGGCCGTGAGGCCGAGCGGCAATAGGTGCTCACCGGCGCGGTAGGGCGGCTCGTCGCGGGTGTCGTGCAGCGGGCCAACGTCGTTGAGCACCTCATGGTCGTCCCAAATCGCGAAATAGGCGGTGGAGGCCAGGAGTCGGCGCAAACCGGGGTCCGCGCGGCTGTAGCGCCAATGGGCGCGGAAGCCGTCCAGGTCGGTCGCCTGGCCGAAGCTCGCGGGGATCTGCGGATTCCCATAGTGCCCGACGGCATCGCACAGATCGTCGGCATAGATCATGTCTCCGCCGCCGATGAACAGATCCGGCGTCGAAGCGCGGATCGCGTCGAAGATTTCGAAACCCTTTTCCGCATCGCGGCAAACATTCTGTCCGCCAAGGTCGGCACCCCAGGCGAGGCGAACGGGCGCCGCCGCGTAAGCGTCCGGCGCGGTGCGGAAGGTACCGAGGGCCTGCTCGCCGACGACCTCGTCGGCGGGGTCATCAGGAGCCCGCCCGGCCGTCAGATCGGAATCGGCTTCAGATTCGGATTCGGATTGGGCGTCGAGCGGCCCCGCGGGGGGGATCGCTTGCTGGCCCACCGTCGCGTCCGGAGGATTCGGAGCCTGTTCGAGGGGCATCTCCGGCTTGCTTAACACCGCAGCACGCCAGCGCTGCACGCTGCCAGATTCAAGGCCGTCGACCTGGATCTTTGCGGTGAAATCGGAGTCGCCGGAAACTTCGGTCTGGAACCGCTGCGGCGGCTCGCCGCTACCTTCCGGCGCCGCCAGTTCCAACACGACCGTGCCCGCCCGCTCCGCCTGCACCCAGAGCACCGCGGACTCGGCCGTCACATCTCCGGCCGCGATCACCGGCGCCGGCGCGCGGTCGAGCAAGACCGGCGACTGCGCGCGCACCGCCGCAACCCAAGAAAGTGCCAGCGCGACCACCAGGCATGCCGTCCGCCCCATGGCCGCTCGTTTGGCGAATCGGGCCCCTAATCGTGACGCCAAGCGACGGATGGGCGCGGCAGTCAGCGGGGATAGAGTGAAGAGGTGCGAGGTGACGGTTCGACCGGGCATAAGGTGATCCGGGAAAGAATATGGCATCCTATGGCACTGATATGACGCCGCCATGAACAGGCGCCGAAGCCGCGGCACGCAACATGTCGGATAAAGCGGCAGCAGGTCCCGGAAGCAGATGAACACCGGCGCGATCCGCTGCGCGACCGTCATCAGAGGCCCATCATGCAGCATTCGAGGGCGTAAAGCGCGCTGTCCTGAGCGGTGCAGACCCTACGCCGTCTTTTTCGCCATGCCGATTTCAGACCACGACCCACCTTCTTCGTTCTCGACCAATGCCACGTAAGAACATTGCAACCATCGCTGCGGCGATGGGCCTCGCCAGCCTCTTCAGTATCCTCATCAGCGGCTGCGGCGCCCAAGACGACAGCACGGCAGAAGGGCCAGAGATGCCCCACTTCAACGATGCGGCGCTCGCCGAGGGCCGCACAGTCTGGATGGGCACCTGCCGCGCCTGCCATTTGCTTGGTATCGCGGGCGCCCCAGCCGTCACCGACTACGCCAATTGGGAGCCGCGCATCGCAAAGGGGATGCGGGCGCTCTACAAAGGACCGATCAACGGGATCAAAGGCGATAACGGAAAGTACAAGATGCCGCCGCGAGCGGGCAATGATCGCCTTTCGGATAGCCAGATCGAGCGCGCAGCCGACTACATGGTCGCAACTGTCGAATACCTTCATCAGCAGTCGCAAGGTCGCTGAATGCGACCTGCCCCCGCGAGGGGGCAAGATCTGGGCCGGCTGCGCCTTTCGGTTCGCTACGCGGGGGTCGGCTATTTCAGCTGCTTCGGGCGGACGATGCCCATCACGGTCGCGCAGCCAGGCTCGAGTTGCGTCCAATCGTCCGGCATCTCGAGCCGGGCCAGCGCTGCGGTGGGCATCAGCTTACCGTCGCCGGGTTCGTCCAAATCGTTGTCCGTGAGGAATCGAACCAACTCCTCAATGCCCGGGTTGTGCCCCACCAGCAGCACGGTTAGCGCCTCCGGCGGCACCCGAGCCAACACGGCGAGCAGACCGTCCAGGTCGCCTTCATAGACGCCCTGATCCCAGACGATGTGCTTTTTCTTCAAGTCCAGCGCCTTGCAGACCAGCAACGCCGTTTCCCGCGCACGGGACGCCGGGGAACTGACGAAATGATCCGGGATCGTGCCCTCACGGTAGAGCCAGGCACCCACCAGCGGCGCGTCCTTGCGTCCGCGCTTGGCGAGTGGGCGATCAAAATCTGCCGCGGCTCCGCTGCCCCAGTCGGACTTGGCGTGGCGCAAAAGCAGCAACTCGCGGGGCATACGGAAAAAAGGGTCTGAAAGTTGCAAAATCTAACACTTGCAATAGGTGTCTCGGCCAGGTTCCCTGCCGACGGAAATTGATATTTAACACAATGGTAACGAAAGCGAAACCATCAGCGCAGACGCTTCCCCGCCTCACTCACATTGATCAGTGAACTGGCTGGGTCTCGTCGCGCGCCGGGGCCAGAAAACGGGACCGCAGACCAGAGCAGGTCGCCAAGTCCGGCACCGACAGCCGGTTACGGCGGTCACGAGCCGGCATCATGCAAGCTGCGACAGCAACTGGTCGATCATCGTCTCGGCTTGGGCCCGGTAGCCGCCGCCGAACAAATTCAGATGATTGATGACGTGATACAGGTTGTACAACACCTTGCGCGTGCGATAGCCGGCATCCAGAGGCCAGGCCGCGGTGTAGGCGGCATAGAAATCGGCGCCGAAGCCGCCGAACAGTTCGGTCATGGCAATGTCGGCCTCGCGGTCGCCGAAATAACAGGCGGGGTCGAAGATGACCGGGTTCCCATCGTCAGCAATGCCCATGTTGCCGCCCCAGAGATCACCATGCAGCAACGATGGCTTCGGTGCATGATCGAGCAACGCCGGTAATCGCTCCAACAGCAGTGCGCCGCGGTCCGCCAATCGTCCCCGATAGCCGTTGCGTGCGGCCAGATCGAGCTGGAATCCAAGCCGCTGCCGACGCCAGAAGCTCTCCCAGTTCGGGTCCTGCTGGTTGGGTTGGGGTGTCGCGCCGATGGTGTTGTCACGATGCCAACCAAAGCATCCCTGCGTTGCCCGGTGCATGGCCGCCAGCCGCTCACCGGCCAATGCTCCCGAGTGAGCCCCGCGCCCGCCCAGGGGGATGTACTCCATGGCGATAAAAGCCTGTTCGCCGGCGATTCCCGTACACAGAGGGTGAGGCACACGAATGCTGCCGGTCTCGGCCATTGCCGCCAGGCCGTCGGCTTCCGCTTCGAACATCGCAAGCAAAGCTGCCTGGTTGAGCTTGACGAACCAGTGCTCATCGCCGTCGGAGAGCGCGACGGCGCTGTTGATGCAGCCGCCGCCGACATTGCGCGTCGTGCGCGGTGCGAAAGGCCGGCCGGTGGCGCCGGCAATCTGTTGGGCGATCTGCTGCACGTCGCTCAAGAGCGGCCTCCCGCGGGAACGCTGCGAACGGTTACACCGGTGGGCGCTGCCGGATATTGGATAAGGTGCTAGTCGAAAGCGAAGGCCCAGCGCTCAGTTCGTCGATCAGGCGCTGCTCAGACCTACGTCAGCCGCCTAAGTAGAGGGCTGGTACGCGGGAAATGCGCGCGCAAGAACTCCATCTGGTCCGACAGCACGTTACGGCCCATCAAGAAGATGTACTCCGCATGGGTCGGCGTAAACGGCACCGCCAGCAGCAACATGCCGGCCGCCTCGGGTGTTCGCCCAGCTTTGAAGTTGTTGCAGCGCACACACGCAGTGACGACGTTGGTCCACTGGTCTTCGCCACCTTTGCTGATCGGTCGCACATGGTCGCGAGACAGATGCCGTGACGAGAAGCGCCCGCCGCAGTAAAGACAGAGGTGGTCGTCGCGTTGGAACAGCGTGCGATTGGACAGCGGCGGGGCATAGTCGTCCCGCAACTTGTTGAGGGCGCGGTGCGTGCCCTGGGTCGCAATGATCGAGTGAATCTCCAGCACGCTTTGCTTGCGCGTCACGGCGCTGATACCGCCCCGGAGACGAATCAAAGAGCTGCCGCAGGTGTACGCCACCTGCCCCAGGAAGTACAGTCTGGCTGCGGCCTTGTAGTCGATCCATTCGAGCGGCATGCCCGCCAGATCGGTACGCAAAACCTGTTGGCTCAGTGACACCATCACACGACACCCCTCAGGAGTTGCCGGCCATGATACAGGCTTGCCGCGCCTTTGCAAGATGAGCGCCAACTTGACAAAACAACCCAGTCGAGCCCAAGACGCGACTCTGTTGGGAACCCCGACCGCCCGACGTTTGTGCACATGTGGAATCAACCTAGCCAGGTGGAACAGATCGATTGAGAACAATTCGATCTTTTGCCCGACGCAATTACGACAAGCTTCTGTTTAAAAATATTTTTTCCAGAATGATCAATTTCTGTGCAATGCAACAAGACTGTAACAACCATGCCGCTTTGCAGGCTGTTTTTTCGGTTTTTCCACTAGGTTATCCACAACCTCTGTGGACAATCGGGAGATATCCGGTTTTGACGCTGAGTTGAGTCATGTCAATTACCCCCGGACAAGCGGAAGCGGAGCCCGCGTGTCGATGAGTTCTGAGACGGAACCGCGACGCTACCTGCGCGTCGCCGTGGCGGCACCGCTCGCGGAACTGTTCGACTACCTGCCGCCATCCCCGCCAATCAGTCAGGAGATCCTGCCCGGCATGCGTGTGCTGGTGCCGTTCGGACGCGGCCGTCGCGTCGGCGTGATCACCGCCATCGTCTTCGAGACCGAGCTGAGCGAGGACAGGCTGAAACCGGTTGAGTCAGTGCTGGACCGCGTCCCGCTGCTCACGGCTGCCGACCTGAGATTCGTGCTCTGGGCCGCCGATTACTATCGCAGCAGCCCGGCAGAGGCCCTGTTCACCGCCCTGCCTGCCCGTCTGCGCCGTCCCGAGCCGCTCTTGAACGAAGCACCACCGGGTTGGCGCCTGAGCACCGCGACGCCGCAGGCTGACGATGCTCGCGAGCGACTGCAGCGCCGAGCGCCACGCCAGGCCGAATTGCTGGCATTGCTCGATGCCCACCCTGCTGGGCTCGATGATGCATCGCTGCGGGCACGGCTCGGCAATTGCGCCGCGGTGCTTCGCGCGCTGGCCGACAAAGGCCTGATCGAGCGCTGCCGCATCGAGACCGAAGCCGATGCCGGGCCAGTCCGCGCAGCGTCAAATCCGCCGCAACTCAATCCGGACCAGCACGACGCGGTGGAAGCGGTGCGCGCGACGACCGGCTTTCACTGCTTCCTGCTCGACGGCGTCACCGGCAGCGGCAAGACCGAGGTCTACCTGCGTCTGATCGACGACACCCTGCACCGGGGCCACCAGGTGCTGGTGTTGGTGCCGGAGATCGGGCTGACCCCGCAACTGCGCGACCGCTTCGCCCAGCGCATCGACGCCCCCATGGCGGTGCTGCACTCGGCGCTGGGTGAACGCGAGCGGGAGTTGGCCTGGCAACAGGCCGCGCAGGGCCGCGCGCGACTGGTCCTGGGCACCCGCTCGGCCATCTTCACGCCCCTGCCGGACCTGGGCCTGATCATCGTCGACGAGGAGCACGACCAGTCCCTGAAACAGCAGGACGGCTTTCGCTACTCCGCCCGCGACCTGGCCGTGCGCCGCGCCCAGCTCGCGGGCTGTCCGATCATGCTCGGCTCGGCGACGCCGTCACTGGAGACGCTGCGCAACGCCCGCCTTGGCCGCTATCGGCATCTGATCCTGTCGCAGCGGGCCGGAGCCGCGGTGGACCCGAAGATCCTGGTGGCGGACATCCGCGCCCAGCCGCTGCAGACCGGTCTCTGCCACGCGCTGCTCACACGCATGGAACAGGAGATTGGCGCCGGCAACCAGGTGCTGCTGTTCCTGAACCGACGCGGCTTCTCGCCCGTGCTCACCTGTCACGACTGCGGCTGGATCAGCGAATGCCGCCACTGCGATGCACGCATGACCCTGCACCTGGGCCGCGACCAACTGCTCTGTCACCACTGCGGCCTGATGCGAACCGCGCCCCACCCGCTGCCCCTATTGCGAATCGCCGGACCTGCGACCGCTGGGCCAGGGCACCGAACGCGTCGAGGACACGCTGCGCCAACGCTTTCCCGGCATCCCGCTGGCCCGCATCGACCGCGACAGCACCCGCCGCAAAGGCGAGCTGGAACGCCTGCTCTCGGCCGCCGAGCGCGGCGAGTTCCGCATCCTGCTCGGCACCCAAATGCTGGCCAAGGGACACCACCTGCCCGGCATCACGCTGGTGGGCATCCTCGACCTCGACCACGGCCTCTACGGCAGCGACTTCCGCGCCACCGAGCGCATGGCGCAGCTGCTGGTGCAGGTAGCCGGTCGCGCCGGACGCGCCGAGCGCCCGGGCACGGTGATGCTGCAGACGCGCCACCCGCGCCACCCCATGCTGACGCGACTGCTGCGCGACGGCTACGGCGCCTTCGCCGACGCCGCGCTCGCCGAGCGTGCCGAGGCCACGCTGCCGCCCTATCAGCCATCAGGCCCTGCTGCGCGCGGACAGTCCGCAAGAACAGGCCGCCATGGACTTTCTGCGCCAGGCGCTCGCCATCGCGCAGCCGCTGGCGGCTCGAAGCATCGAGCTGTGGGGCCCGGCCCCGGCGCAGATGGAACGCCGCGCCGGGCGAATGCGCGCGCAACTCCTGCTGCAGGCACCCAATCGCGGCCTGCTGCAAGGGCTACTCGGGGCACTGCTGCCGCGACTGCGGCGCTGACAGTGCCGCGCCATCTGCGCTGGAGCGTGGACGTGGACCCGCTGGATTAGCGTGATGACACCTTGGCCCTCTCGGGGCGCTCTCCCGCAAGTTCACCGAAAGCCCAGGTTTCCGGTATCCTTGCGGGCTTCGCGGACGGTGAGCGAAACATCCGCCGGAATCGCGTTTCAACGCCTAAGCCCCAATTTCCAGCCCCAAACCCGGTCAGTCCATGAAGTCTGAGCTCCAGCAACTGGTCCACGCAGCCCTGCAGGCACTGGGCGCCGAAGGCATCCTCAGCGGCGACATGAGCGATCATGCCGCGCAGGTCGAGCGCACCCGCGATCCGTCCCACGGCGATTTCGCCACCAATGTCGCGATGGTGCTGGCCAAGCGCGCCCGAACCAAACCGCGGGACCTGGCGGAGCGGATCATCGCCGCGCTGCCGCCGTCGCCGCTGATCGACCGCGTCGAGATCGCCGGGCCCGGCTTTATCAATTTTCGCCTGACCGCCGACGCCTACCATGCGCTGATACCGCGCGATCATGGCGCAGGGCCCGAACTACGGCCGCTCCGACATCGGCGCCGGCAAGCGTGTGCAGGTGGAGTTCGTCTCCGCCAACCCGACCGGCCCGCTGCATGTCGGCCATGGCCGCGGGGCCGCCTACGGGGCCGTGGTCGCGGACCTGCTCGCCGCGGTCGGCTTCAACGTGCACCGCGAGTATTACGTCAACGACGCCGGCCGGCAGATGGACATCCTCGGCACCTCGGTCTGGTTGCGCTATCTGGAACTGTGCGGCGAGGCGCTGTCCTTTCCCAGCAACGGCTACAAGGGCGATTATGTCTGGGACATCGCCGCGTCCCTGCACCGCGAGCATGGCGACGCCTATCGCGTCGACGCCGCCGAGGTGCAGAAGGGTCTGCCACCGGACGAGATCGAAGGCGAGGCCGACGGCGACAAGGAGGCCCACATCGACGCGCTGATCGCCAACAGCAAGCGACTGCTCGGCGACAACCGCTATCGCTTCGTCTTCGAGCTGGGCCTGAACACCATTCTCGACGACATCCGCAACGACCTCGGCGAGTTCGGCGTCGACTACCAGGAGTGGTACTCGGAGCGCTCGTTGACCGAGAGCGGCGCCGTCAACAAGGCCATCGAGCGCCTGCGCGACGCCGGCCATCTGTACGAGCAGGCCGGCGCGCTGTGGTTCCGCTCCACCGCCTTCGGCGACGAGAAGGATCGGGTCGTGGTGCGCGAGAACGGCCAGACGACCTATTTCGCCTCCGACATCGCCTACCACATGGACAAGCTCGAACGCGGCTTCGAACGTGTCATCGACGTCTGGGGCGCCGACCATCACGGCTACATCCCGCGCGTGAAGGCGGCCCTGACGGCGCTCGGCGACGACGCCGATCGGCTCGACGTGCTGCTGGTGCAGTTCGCGGTACTCTACCGCGGCGGCGAGAAGGTGCAGATGTCGACCCGCTCCGGCGACTTCGTCACGCTGCGCCAGCTGCGCAAGGAGGTCGGCCGCGACGCCGCCCGTTTCTTCTACGTCATGCGCCGCTGCGAGCAGCACATGGACTTCGACCTGGATCTGGCCAAGAGCCAGTCCGCCGACAATCCGGTCTATTACGTGCAGTATGCCAACGCCCGCGTGGAGAGCGTGCTGCGACAGGCCGCGGACCGAGGCATCGCGCTGGAACCAAGCGCCGGCACCACCAACCTGGAGCGACTCACCGAGGACCACGAGCAGGCCCTGCTGCGCAGCCTGGCGCGCTACCCCGAGGTGGTCGAGACCGCGGCACTCAACGAGGAGCCGCATCTGGTCACCACCTACCTGCGCGAACTGGCCAACGACTTCCACACCTACTACAACGCCCACCAGTTTCTGGTGGACGACGCCGCGCTGCGCGATGCCCGCATCAAGCTGATCCTGGCCGCGCGCCAGGTACTGCGCAACGGCCTGGGACTGATCGGCGTTTCGGCGCCCTCCGAAATGTGAACGGCCTGCCCGCGGCCGATGCAAGCCAGCCAAATCGAAGTTTCAGACAGACCCTGCCGCGCACTGAACAGCGCAGCGCAACAGCAGCGACCGGAGACGAACTGACATGACGACGAGGGACTACCGCAAGGGCGCGCCGCCGCGACCCCGCAAACGTCAGGAGCCGCGCGGCACCTGCGCGTTCTGGTTCCTGCTCGGCAGCCTGCTCGGAGGCTTCGGCGTCGGCGTGGCTTGGATGCTGTCGGAGCAACCGTTGACTGGGCAGCCGGCCGATCAACTGACCGCGGCCGGACCAGCCGTGCCCGAGTCAGCGCAGAAGCCCAAGTTCGATTTCTACAGCCTGCTGCCGGAGGAAGAGGTCGTCGTCCCTGCCGAGCGTGCGGCGGAGCCGGTACCGCTGCCGCCACCGCCCGGCCAGCAACCCGCCACCCCGCCGCCGCCCAAGCAGACCGCCATGGCGACGCCGCCGGCGCCGGCGCCGACTCCCAGTACCGGCGCCGGCACTTACGTGCTGCAAGTAGGCTCGTTCCGTAAGAGCAGCGATGCCGAACGTCTTAAGGCACAGCTCGCCATGCTCGGCATCCAGACCAACATCCAGACCGTCACCATCGACAGTGGCCAGACCTACCATCGTGTGCGCACCGGCAGCTACACCAAGGCCGACGCCAACTCGCTCCGATCCCGGCTCAAGAGCAACGGCCACGACGCCATGATGATGAAGGCGCGATAAGCCAGCATGCCCGACTTCCCCGACCGACACGAACAGATTCGACTGACCCACGCCGAGTTCATCCGCGAGGTCGCACAGACCTGCGGCAACGCCGAACGGCGACAAGAATTCGAGGCGCTACTGGCAACCGCCACCCAAAGCGGCTGGGGAGAACTCGTGGGCGCGCTCCGACGCATGGCCGCCGGCGAGCGCGGACCGGGCCTGTTCGCCGGGCTGGACGAGGAGGATCAGATCATCGCCGACGCCATCCTGCGCGGCATGCAAGACCCATCCACGCTGCCCGACCCGAAGCGCCGGCAGGACCCGACCCTGGCCGCGCCAGGCCTGGCCCACATGATCCACGCCGCCGCCACCGGCAATGCCCAGGCACTGATGCTGGTCGGCAACATGGCCGAGCAAATGAGCAACGTCGGCGGCCCCATGGCCCGCCTGGCCGGCATCGTCCGCCCGCTGATCAACGGCGAACGCGACCTCGATCGACTATGTAAAGGCATGGACAGCCAGGGCGAGCAACTGGTGCTCGATATCCTGGCCGAGTTGGGCAAGCTTGAAGGCAGGGACGAGTGAGGAGTGGGGATCGAGGAGGGGCGAGTGGCTAGGCTATAGTGCTTCGCTGCAAGAATGCAGAGGGCAGCCGTGATTGTGGGAGCGATTTGCAATCACGACGCGCCGGTGGCGCCTGTGAGATCGCGTCGCGACTAGAAGTCGCTCCCACGGAGAGGTCGGTCTTGTGTGGGAACGATTTGTGGCAATCGAAGCCGCCGACGGTGCCTGCGAAAGGGCGTTTTAAGCGACAACATGTCGTCGCTGACGGTGCCGGAGTTTCGATTTACGACAACGAGAAACTTGACTCATCTGTGAAGATGCGGCGCGCTCAAGCAATCCAGTCACTCGCTCCCATCAGCCACTCGTCCCTAGCAACTCCCCCTCACAGCAACCGTTCAATCGCGTTGATCATCTTCTTGCTGTCCGGCGCCGTGATGCTGGAGAAGTAGTCGACGACGTTGCCGTCGCGGTCGATCAGGTACTTGTAGAAGTTCCACTTCGGATAGGCACCGGCGTTTTCCGCAAGATATTTAAAGAACGGATCGGCGCTGCCCTTCTTCACGGAAGTCTTCTCGAACATCGGGAACTGCACCGAGTAGGTCAGCCGGCAGAACTTTTGGATCTCCTCCTCGCTGCCCGGCTCCTGATTCGCGAAGTCGTTGGACGGGAAGCCGAGCACCACCAGGCCGCGCTCGCCGTATTTGTCGTAGAGGGCTTCGAGCCCCTCGTACTGGCCGGTGAAGCCGCACTTGCTGGCGGTATTCACCACCAGGATCACCTTGCCTTGATAGGCCTCGCACAGGCGAACGGTCTCGTCGCCGGCCAGGCGACGTTTCTCGAAGTCCAGCGCCGGGGCGCAGGCGGCGGTGACGGTCTCGGTCATCAGAAGGCCTCCCAATAGCAGCAGGGTAAATTTGAACAGTCGCATGATCGTACCTAACGCGGGTTGTTGGGTTCGGCTCGTCGGTTGAGCAAAACTTGGACAGCGGTGGAGATGGTGCACGACGAGCCCGATCACAATGCCCCGGTCGCGCTTCCTGACACCCGCGAGTTGCGTCGTGAACAAGTCTTGTCCAGGCTTTTAATCGCCCATCCGGGAACCACCTTCTACGCCAGTCAACGCACCGAGGAGAAAGAAGATGAGCGATTGGATCGAGGGCAAAGTGTCTGGCAAACGCCATTGGTCACAGGCCCTGTACAGCCTGCAGATCGACGCACCGCTGCCGGCCTTCGCCGCCGGCCAGTACATCAAGGTGGCCCTGGACGTCGACGGCGAGCGTGTCGGGCGACCCTATTCCCTGGTCAACGCGCCCACCGAGCGTCCACTGGAGATCTACTTCAACGAGATCCCGGAAGGGCCGCTGACGCCCAAGCTGTCCGATCTGGAGGTCGGCGACCGCATCTGGGTCGCGGACAAGGCCAGCGGCGTGTTTACGCTCGACAACGTCGTCTCGCGCCGACACCTGTGGATGCTGGCCACCGGCACCGCGCTCGGCGTCTACCTGTCCATGCTCAAGACCGCCGATCCCTGGGAGCGCTTCGAACGCGTGATCCTGGTCCACGGCGCCCGCAACGCCGGCGAGTTGTCCTACGGCGAGACCATCGCCGAGATTCAGGCCGCGCACGAGGACGCCTTCACCTTCATCACGGCCCTGACCCGCGATGCAAGCGAGACCTCGCTGCAAGGCCGCATCACCAACCTGCTGGAAAACGGCAGCCTGCAGGACAAGGCCGGCGCCGAGATCAACGCCGACGACAGTCACCTGATGCTGTGCGGCAACTCCGCCATGATCAAGGACGTGCGCGCCTGGCTCGAAGCCCACGGTATGCAGCGCCACAAGCGTCACGAGCCCGGCCACTACACCACCGAGCAGTATCACTGATCGCGAGCGCCCGATGCTGCAGCTCGCCTCGGTCGCCGAGACCTCTCGGGCGCTCGCCCAGCTCCGCGCCCGCGGCGCCAAGGTGTCGCGGCTGGCCGACTTGCTGCGCACCTGCACAGCCGATGAGGTCGGCACGGTCGCCCTGTGGCTCACCGGCGAGACCGGCCGCGACAGGCTCGGCGTCGGCCCGGCCCAGGTACACGCGGCGACGACCACCCCAGCCTGCCCCGCGCCCAGGCTGACGGTCGCCGAGACCCGCGGCCGGCTCAGCGACATTGCCGCCATCACCGGCAGCGGCAGCAAGGCGCGACGGGCGCAGGCGATGGCCGCGCTGTTCGCGGCCGCGACCGTCGACGAGCAGTCGTTCCTGTCTCGACTCCTGCTCGGCGAATTGCGCCAGGGCGCGCTGGCGGCGTTGGTGATCGACGCCATCGCGCTGCGCCTTCGACATCCCGGCGGCTTCGCGTCCGCCGTGCCTGGATGCTGCGCGGCGACATCGCCGAGGTCGCCGTCATCGCGCACCGCAGCGGACGCGCCGGCATCGAGGCCCTCGGGCTGACGCTGTTTCGCCCCGTGCAACCGATGCTCGCGCAGCCCGCCGACGACGTCGACGACGCGCTGGCGCGCATCGACCGGCCGATTCTGGAATACAAGCTCGACGGTGCCCGCGTGCAGATCCACAAGCAGCGGCGCCGAGGTGCGCATCTTCAGCCGCCAGGGCAACGATGTGACCGCCGCGCTGCCGGAGATCGTCGAGCAGATCGGCGGACTACCCGAGACCGAGCTGGTGCTGGACGGCGAGACCCTCGCGCTGACGACGGACGGCGGCCCGCTGCCGTTCCAGACCACGATGCGACGCTTCGGCCGACACAGCGACGACGCCGACCTGCGCGCTCGCCTGCCGCTCACGCTGTTCTGCTTCGACTGCCTCGCCTGCGGCGGCGAGACCCTGATCGACGCCCCCACGCGGCAACGCCATGCCGCGCTGACCGAGACACTGCCGCCGACGCTGATCATCCCGCGCGAACGGGACGCCGATGCCGACCGCGCGAAGGCATTCCTCGCCGCCGCGTTGGCCGCCGGTCACGAGGGGCTGATGGCGAAGGACCGCGATGCCCCCTATGCCGCTGGCGGTCGCGGCAGTCACTGGCTCAAGATCAAGCAGGCGCACACGCTGGATTTGGTGGTGCTGGCCGCCGAATGGGGCAGCGGTCGGCGCAGTGGTTGGCTCAGCAACCTGCATCTGGGCGCCCGCGACGGCCACGGCGGCTATCTGATGCTCGGCAAGACCTTCAAGGGCCTCACCGACCAGCTGCTCGCCTGGCAGACCGAGCAACTGCTGGCCCGCGAGATCGGCCGCGACGAACAGTGCGTGCACGTGCGCCCGGAACTCGTCGTCGAGATCGCCTTCAACGAACTCCAGCAGAGCCGCCAATACCCGGCCGGGCTCGCGCTGCGATTCGCACGCGTCAAGCGCTACCGGTCCGACAAGACCGCGCTGGAAGCGGACCACATCGACACCGTGCGCGCACTGTTCGCACGGCAGGTCGCCTACCGGCAGCAGCCCGACGCTGAGGATCGCCGCATCCTGGGATCGCGCAGGTTCGGCGACATGCCGCACGATGATGCGCGGTCGCTTACGAGCCACGGAGCGGGCAAAGCGCCGAGAATAAGGCCGAGCGGACAACCCCAAGGCCGCCGTCGGTGCCTACATTCAGCGCATGGGTAACGCCTACCGCCACTGCCGGTATCATTCCGACCAGTCCGGCGCGATTCCGCCTTCAGTTCACGAGCTTTTACTGAGGCATTGTGAAACGGCACTGAGTCTTTCCGAGCGAGCCTTCGCCCGAGACCGCTCAGTAATGGTCCGCGCTGGTTAGGGCGGCATACTGATCGTCGTTTCGTTGTCGTTGTCGTGCTCGTTTTCGTTCTTCGCGTGGCAATGCACGATGCGCATGAGACCGTTGATGTGAAGCCACGAAGCGCCTTGAAGTCCCGTCGGCCGGGGAGGTTTCGATTACGACAACGACAACGACACACGACGAAAGTTTGACTCATCTTGTGAAGATGCGGCGCCCTCAGACAGTCCTGAAAGTCCACAACAGACATCCCAAAGCCCACAGAGGAGAACGATCTTGCACCCAGACGTCCTAGTCATCGGCGCCGGCCTCTCCGGGCTGGCCTGCGCGCTGCGTCTGCAACAGGCCGGACTGCGGCCGCACATCATCGAGGCCGCGGACCGCCCCGGCGGGCGCATCGCCACCGACGAGCGCGACGGCTTCCTGCTCGACCGTGGCTTCCAGGTGTTGCAGACCTGGTACCCGGAGGCCCGCCACCTGCTCGACTACGAAGCGCTGGACCTGCGCCCGTTCTACCCAGGCGCCATGGTGCGCATCGACCGGCGGTTTCACCGCGTCAGCGACGTCTGGCGACATCCGGAGCGGTTGCCCGAGATGCTGTCCTCCCCCGTCGGCAACTTCGGCGACAAGCTCAAACTGTTCAATCTGCGCCAGCATGCGCTCAAGGGCGACCTGGCGGCGCTGTATGCGCGTCCGGAGACCACGGCGCTGGAACGGTTGCGCGAGCTCGGTTTCTCCCAGCGCATCATCGAACGCTTCTTCCGTCCGTTCTTCGCCGGTGTCTTCTTCGACCCCGATCTGTCCGTCTCCAGTCGCGCCTTCGAGTTCGTGTTCCGCGCCTTCGCCCTCGGCGATACCGCGCTGCCGGCCCATGGCATGGAGCGCATCCCGCAACAACTGGCCGGGCGCCTGATACCCGACAGCATTAACTGCGGCCGCCGCGTCGAGCGTCTGCTCGACGGCCAGGCCATTCTCGACAACGGCGAGCGCCTGCGCGCCCGCGCCATCGTCGTCGCCACCGACGGCGCCGAGGCAGCGCGCCTACTGGGCGCCGAACCGCGGCCGAACCGCGGCACCACCTGCTTCTATTTCGCGGCGCCGCGGGCCCCGTTCGACGGACCCTATCTGGTGCTCAACGGCAATGGCACCGCCGACGGCCCCATCAACAGCCTGTTATGTCCGAGCAATCTGTCCACGGCCTACGCGCCGGCCGACAGTGCGCTGGTCAGCGTTAACGTGTTCGGTGCCGGGCACAACCCAGACGCCCTCGAAACCGCCGTGCGCAAGCAACTCGTCTCCTGGTACGGCAACGAGGTGCAGCACTGGCGCCGAATCGCCGTATACCGACTGCCGGCAGCGCTACCGCTGCAGTCTCCACCGGTCAGCGCGCCGGAACCACGGCAGGTGAGCGACTGGCTGTGGGTCTGCGGCGAATATGCGGCGCCGCCGTCCATCCATTGGGCATTGGGCAGCGGCAACGCGGTTGCCGAGGCGGTGGCTAGCTCGCTGCGTTCCACCAGTGCCGTCCGCGCGCACTCCCCGGCATCCTGAGCGCGGGCGAATACGGCGCCCCAACTCAGCGAGGCGATGCCTCAGACCGACGAGTCATGGTCGGACACAGTTGCAGCGATGCCGGCGATCTTCTATGTTACCGGCGCTAGGATAACAATCGACGGTCCGGCCGGGCCGCAACTCACAAAGAGAGATACGGAGCGACACATGCCATTGATGCGTTTACTGCTTGCCGCGCTACTGGCGGCGCCTTTCGGTCTTCAGGCCGCCGACGACGACGAAAGAATACGAAGCGGACCCTGCCGCCGGCGAGGTGATGTTCCGGCAATGCGCGCTCTGCCATGGGCAACGCGGACAGGGCATCCTCGGCGGCAAGTATCCACGCATCGCCAGCATGCCGGAGTATTATCTGCTGAACGCACTGCACGACTACAAAGATGGCGAGCGCGGCTACGACGCCATGGTGGTCGTTGGCTCGCTGCAGACCGCCGACGAGCAGGACCTGGTCAACCTCGCCGCGTACATCTCCGATCTGGATGTCACGCTCGACGTACCGGCGACCGGAAGACGGCGATGCGCGCAGTGGAAAGCGCCTGTACAAGAGCGACTGCAAGACCTGTCACGGCCGCAAGGGCGAGGGCAAGTCGCGCAAGGAGTCGCCGCCGCTGCGAGGCCAGTACCACGAATACCTGCAACGCCAGATCGCGCTGTTCAAGAACAAGGAGCGTATCCACGCCGACGACCCGGACGACGAGACCTTCGTCGACTACGAAGACGAAGACCTGATCGGACATCCTCGCCTTCATCGCCTCGCTGGACGACATCAGACGACGAAGATGCCGATGATGACGACGAAAAAGACGAAAAAGACTGAGCGTCGGACAGCGGTCCCAACGTCCACCCAAGGAGTCAAAGCCAATGCATAAATACCTCGCTACCCCGGCGGCCGCCCTGCTGCTGAGCACCACCCTCCTGTTTGCCGCCAGCAACAGCGTCGTCGCCGACGACGCCAAACCGCCGGAAGTGAACATGTACGAGATCGGCCAGAGCGTGCTCAAGATGAGCCTGGCCGACGGCGTGACGCCAGATGCGGCCGTCGAGGCCATGAACTCGAAGGCGGTCGAGCTCAACATGAAGCTGGTCGGCCATCAGAACGTCGGCGCCGAACTGGAGGCGCGCGGCATCGAGTCGCCAAGGCTGGAGATCTTCCAGTACTGCCGACCGGAAGACGCGGTCAAGATGGTGCGCTTCAACACCATCTACGCCGCCTACATGCCCTGCCGCATCGCCCTGGTTCAAGACAACGACGGCAAGTACTGGCTGGAGATGCTGAACCTGGACATGATCATCAACGCCTACGAGTTGCCCGCCGAGTTACAGGCGATCGCGATCACCATCAACGGCGAGATGCTGTCGATCATCACCGCCGGCGCTACTGGCGCGTTCTAGTCGAGCGAGCAACTCGAAACTCGTCCGCATGACCAGCCCAGGAGGATGCCGGATTGAGCAAACCGACGCGCGCGTATCGCTCACCGAGCCCAACCCGGCTCGCAAGCGCTGCTCGCGGCGCTGTTGCTCGGCATCGGCGCGCCCGCGGCGGCGCAACAAATCTACAAGAGCGTCGACGCCGACGGCGTCGTCAGCTATTCATCGTCGCCACCCCGCGACGCGCCGCAAGATCGCATCGAGACCGTCACGGTCGACCCGGCACCGCCCGGAGGCAGAGCGCAACGCGGCACAGCAGCGGCTATCGGAAATGCAACGGCAGTCTTCCGGGTCCGCACGCAACGCCGATCGGTCGTCTAGGCAATCGGCCAAACAGAGCCCCGACGCGGCAAGCAGTACCGGCACCAACAGCTGGGACGAATGGAGTGCAGGCGTGATCGATCGCTCCCGCTCCAACAGTCGCGTTGCCCGCCCCGCGGGCGCCGGCAGCACCGAAAGTGGACGCTCGACAGGCCAACCCGCGAGCGGCCGAAGCAGTCGCTGACCCGGCCTCGCCCCGTCATGCCGCCCTGGCTACTCGCCGGCGCGCTCTTGTTCTGGGGCTGGCATACCGGGCTGTGGTGGCTGGCCGCGCCGTTGGCCCTGCTCGCCGAACTGCCCCGCCTCAAGCACTGGCAGTGGGAGTTGGAACTCAAGGAGCGCCAGCGCGTCGCGGACCTGTGCACCGTGCTCATCCTGCTCACCGGCGCCTACCTGTACCTGAACCAGCCGCGTCTCGGCATCGCGCTGATCCTGCTGATCCAATGGTTACCCGCGCTGTTGTTCCCGTTGCTGGCGGTGCAGCTATACGGCCGCCGCGACGGGCTCGAGCTGTCGGTGCTGTTCCTCAGCCTGCGCGGCGACAAACCCCACGCAACCGAGACGGTGGACCTGCGCTGGGTCTATCTGCTGCTGTGCGTCATCGCGGCGTCGATGATCCCGCCCGAGACGATCTGGTACTACCCGTCCCTGGTGCTGCTCGCGCTCTGGGCGCTGCAGCCGCGGTCGGGGTCGGGGTCGGGCCAGGCACCAGCGGCATCCCCGGGCCGGCCGGCAACGAGCCGACGCCGCACGCTCCAACGCATCGGGGCGCTCGCCCTGGCAGCGATCATCGGCATCGGTATCAGCGTCGCGCTGCGCTGGGGCCACGACGAAGTCGAGTTGATCGTGATGCAGTGGATCGAGGAACGCCTCGGCACCAACCTCGATCCTTACCGCGCCAGCACCGCCATCGGCGAGGTCGGCAGGCTAAAGGGCTCGGACCGCATCCGTCTGCGTGTCTATCCACAAGCTCCCTTCGACGGCACGCTGCTGCGCACCGCCAGCTACGACCGCTACCTGGACGGCACCTGGTTCACCAGCGGCTCACCGTTCGAGCCGCTGCCGACCCAGAACGGACGCCGCATCCTGCGACAGCCAGCCGCCGACGACCGCGAACTGCGCATCCTATTGCAGCTGCAGCGCCCCGAAGGACTGCTACCGCTGCCACCCGACCCCATCGCGATCGACGCTCCGGACGACACCGACCTGCAGCGCAACGGCTTCGGCACCGTACGTTTTCGAGCCGGCGGCGGTGAGGCCCTGCTGCGCTATCGCGTGCAACAGTCCACTGCGCCTGGGCCCGATTGGGAGCTCGAACGGGAACTCGCTCCGGAGCCCGGCCCGGAGTCTCGGTCAGGACTTGGCTGCGCCAGATGCGGTGGACCTGCGCGTCGTCGGGCCGATCGCCGACACGCTTGCCGAGGTCGTCGCGGAATTGAAGCTGGCCGAGTTGACACCGGCGGATGCCCTGGTGCGGCTGCAACGCCACTTCGACACCCACTTCCGCTACACGTTGGAACTACCGCGCATACCGGCGGATCAGCGCCCGTTGAGCCACTTCCTGTTGCAGGGTCGGGCCGGGCACTGCGAATACTTCGCCACCGCCGCGGCGCTGTTGCTGCGCCAGGCCGGCATTCCGGCCCGCTACGCCCGCGGCTGGTCGGTGCAGGAATACAGCCCGCTGGAGGATGCCTGGATCAGCCGCGACAGCCACGCCCACGCCTGGGTGCTGGCCTGGATCGACGGCGCCTGGCGCAACTTCGACCCGACCCCGCCAGACTGGGGCGCGCTGGAGACCGCCGATCGCGCCTGGACCGTCGGCATCGGCGACTGGATCTCCTGGCTCCGGCTGACCCTGTCCGGCGCCGCCGACGAAGAGCGCGCCGACCGCACCTGGCTGCTGCTGCCGCTGGCGGCATTGATCCTGATCCTAGCCTGGCGCATCGCCCGGCGTGCCCGCCGCGGCTCCCGGCATCAGCGCAGCGCGCCACGCCCGAACAACGCCGACAGCGGCGTCTTCACACCCATCGAGCGAGCCGCCGGTCGGCACGGTCTCGAACGCCGGCCCAGCGAAACCCTCCACGAATGGGCCGACCGCATCGCCCCAGAAGCGGACAGCGACCACGAGCTGCGCGATGCCGTCCAGTTGCACTACCGCAACCGCTTCGACCCCCACGGACTCGATACCAATGCCCGCGCACGCCTTGCCTCCCTGCTCGCGGCTTGTCTGCGACGGTGGCAGTAAGCCAGCGGCATCAATCCGTCGCATCGGGATCGATACCCAGCGCACGGAGCCGCTCGGCGAGCCGTTCTGCCCGCAGTCGTTTCTGCTCCGCACGCCGATCGGCTTGCTAGGCGGGCTGCTAAAGGCGTCATGGTCTCGGATATCTACCGGAAGGCGCCGAAGGCCGCCACCCCGAGGGCAAACTCGAGCCGCCTGGCGGCGGCGGGCCGACTGGAAGTCGGCGGTCCCATGGAGCGCCGACCTCCGGTCGGCTAGGGCGCGATAGCGCCCTTGAGGACGCGCCTCAGACTAGCGGAGCCGCGCGAAACCTTAGCTACTCGGCGGCGGCGGACCGACGAGCCGCTAAAGGTTGCTTGATGACGCTAATCTCTGCCGCCGCTGGCACGACCAAATGGATCGCATCGAACCACATCAAGCCCCAGTGTCGCTGGCACCCTGTCCCGCCGACGGCGCCTCACGCGGCGGCAGCTGCGCAAACCAGCCGACCCCCATCAACAGCGCGCCGACCGCCAGGAACGAGATGATCCGCTCCAGCGTGCCAGTGGCGGCGAGGTCGATCAGGAACAGCTTGGTGACCACCGCAGCGAGCACGGCGGCGCCGCTGAACCAGAGGGGCCGGGAAACGGCCCGGCGGGCAGCCAGCAGCAGGCCGACGCCTGTCAGCCCCCAGAGCACCGAGACGGCCATCTGGGTCGGTACCGAGTCGAGCAGCGCGGCCGGTGTGTAGGCAACGCCCCACCAATGGTGCATGGCCCGCAGCAGCACCAGGTTGAGCCAGAGGAACGCGAGCCCGCCCAGCAACATCCAGATCACCGGCTCATCCGCGATCGCGGGACTCATCTGCAACTGGCGATGCAATAGGCGCGACCAGTGGTAGAGGGTCAACAGCACCAGCGCCAGCATCAGATCCGCAGGGTTCAGCACCGGGAGCCAAGGGAGCGGTGCAGAGCCGCCGGGAGAAGCTGCCGACCAGACACCCCAGGCCGCGAGCACCGCCGCGAGCGCACCTCCCAGCAACAAGGCGTAGGCGGAGCGCCAACGCGCCAGCGGCCAGCCGCCGGCATGCATCGCCAGCTGCAGCAGCACGGTGGGCACCAGCGCAAAGGCCGCCACCCGCCAGCCCTCCACCAGTTGCCATTGCTCCAACAACCGCCAGAGCACCTCCCATTGCAGCACCGCGGCCAGCAGTAGGCCGCTGGCCAGATGCCCCCACAGTAGCCAGGGATGGGGCGCCCGCGCCTCGCCGCGGGCGAGCAACAGCCAGCAGGTGGCGAGCACCAGCGGCCAGGCGGTGGCGCCCCCGTCTGCGGCTGGATGCGCGACAGCGCCGATGCTTGACAACAACGCGACCAGGCCAAGCAGCGGCAGAGCCGTCTGCGCCCGCCGCAGGCGCGGCCAAGGCCAGAGGCTGGCTGCGGCCTCGGCGAGCAGTCCGGTCACCGCGGCATAGACCAGCAGCGCCGCCGGAAACTGCGCCCCAGGATAAAACTGCCAGAGCTGGAGCAGACCGGCTCCGAGCCACCAGGCGAGACCCCACAACAGCAGCCAGGCGGCGCCACCATGCTCCCAATCTTGTAGATCCGGGGCCTGGCGATCCGGGCCTTGGCGGTCCGGCCCTTGCTGCTCCGCTCGCTGTTGTTGTGAGTCAAGCCGGTCCAGCCAAAAGGCGCTGACGGCACCGGCGACGCCGAGCATGGCCGCGGCAGGATAGAACGGGTTCAGGAACGCCGTGGCGCTCGGATACGGGTAGCCGTAGGCCAGCGCAATGGCGGCACCAGCCTGCAGCAGCAGCCCGAGCGCGCGGACCGCGGGGCGCCGCTGCCGCGCACCAATCAAGATTAGGCCAGCTCCCTGCAGCGCCCAGACGCCGGCGGTCTGCGCCTCGCTTAGCGCATAGGGTACGGCGATGGACAGGAACAGGACGCCGAGCATCTGAAACGCCCCTGCCAGCAGTGCCAGACCATCGGACCAGGGCCGGATCGTCACGGCTAGCAGAAGATAGAACAGGCCGACGGATGCGGCGGATACCGCGATGGCATGCTCGATGTGCCCGACCAGCGCCACCTGATAGGTAAAACCGAGGGCCGGCGTACCAAACAGCAACGTTGCGTCGATCCAGCCCTTGAACTGCGGCGGCTGACGCAGGGTGTAGAGCACGGTGATCGCGACGAAAAACACGAAGAACAGGATCAGAAACGGCTGCGTTGTCGACAACAGCTCGGGCGTGTAGCGCAGCGCGCCCCAGACACCGGCGATGCCGAAGGTGAAGCCGAATCCGAGCAGATTCAGCGCACGCCAGTGCTTGAACCAGGCCACCGCCAGGATGGCCCCGTCGAGCAACGCGTAGAGACCGAACAACGTCGTGTGCGGCTGGTCGATACCGCCCGCGGCCAGCGGTGCCAGAAAGCCGCCAACGAAGCCGAACCAGGCCAGCGCCGGGGCGTCCTGCACGATGGCAAGCACTGCGGCCAGTAAGCCGATCAGCAACAAGCCGGAAAACGCGACCCAGGCCGGCATCAACTGATAGAGCTGATAGGCGCCGTAGACATCGAGATACAGCATGCCGATGGCGGCGCCCTGCAACAGCAGGCCGTAGTCGCGACGAACGCGGCCCAAATATCCGCCGAGCCCGAGCAGCGCGACGCCGCCAGCCGCGATCGCGAGCAGGCGCATCTGCAGCGTGAACACCAGGATCTCGCGCTCGACCGCGTACTTGATCAAGAAGGCGACGCCGAAGAACAGCACCAGGATGCCGACCCGCAGAAACAGATTGCCGGTCTGGAACCAGCGGACGAGACCGTCGATGAGCGGAGAGTGGGTGGCAATTACCGTCGGCGCTGAGGCAGCCCGTTTCGGCGGCATTGCCACCGCTTGCGCCGGCTCGCTTTGAGGCGCGGCGGGGGGCCGGCTCGGAGTCGTTCTTGCGATCGCTGGGGACGGCGAGATAAGGGTCGGAGATGGCGCCGTGGTCGATGGCGTGCTCGCCGGTCGCTCTGGCGGCAGCTCTGGCGACACTGGCGCCAGATCCGGACGCCGCTCAAGACGCGCCACCGCGCTGCTCAGTCCCGCAAGCGTTTGCCGAACACTCCGCAACGAGCGCTGCAACAAAAACACCCATGCGAGCAACAGTGCGATCGCCGCCCAGGGCAACAGTTCGTGCCGCAGCAGACCGGCAGCGAGGCCGGCAAGCACCGCGTCAAGACTGGACAGGGGATCGATCACTCGTCGAGCAACAGGGCCTTCGCGGCGTTGATCTGCGCGGCCAGGTAGTCGGACCCGCCCCGGTCCGGGTGCAGCTTCTGCATCAGGCGTCGGTGGGCGGCGCGGATAGCATCCGCATCGGCGCCAGGGCTGAGTCCGAGGATGGCCCACGCGTCGTCTTTACTCATTCCGTGGGCGATGTCCGTTCCATTGCGGGGCCCGTTACCAGCTCCGCTGCCGGCGCCCGCAGCCACCGCATCGCGCCAATCCTCACCATGTTCACGGTCGAGATACGCGGTCAGCACCGCTGCCGACTGGGCGTCGGAGTCCTGATACAGTTCCAGCATCCGCAGCAGTTGCGATAGTTGCAGCTCTGACAGCAGGCGACCTGCGAACGGACCCTCCCGCACGGTGCCGTCCATACGCCCGCTGGCGTGATCCAGCGTCATGTCCAGATAACGGGTCCGGATCGCGGACGCCTGCCCGGCTCCCGGCCCAGCCCCGGCTTGAGCCTGACCCGCCGACGCACCGAGACCACCCAATCCCAGGGCGTTCAGGGCCTGCTGGATCATCGGCAGCATCCGCACCAGGTTGGCAAGCCGCAGCAGGACCGGAACCGCCGCCGCCATCGCCGCGAAGATCGGGTTCAGTCGCCCCGTCAGCGTCGCCAGCACCAGCAGGCCGATGCCGCCCCACAACACCGACTTGCGCAGCACCAGCGCGACCTGATGCGGTGGCGTCTTGCGAAACCAGTTCAGGAACAACAGCAGGCCGACGACCAGCGCCAACAGAATGATCAGACGTCCCATGTTTCGATCTGGGCAGACAGTTTTAGTGAAGCAATGCTGAAAGGGTACGACAGATCAGAGGGCCACGCCGTTCCGCGTGCATCGGCTACTTCCCCAACTGCCGCGTCAGCCGCAGCACCTCGCCCCCGCGTCTGCGACCGAAGTCGGCCAGCGCCTTGCGACCACCGGCGGCGAACACCGCCACCGCGCTCAGCAGATCCTTTAGCACCCGCGGGCTGCCGGCGTCGAACGGGCACCATGCGCCGCCGGACAGCCGGGCGATCTCACGCAGCGCGCGCTCCGCCGTGGGGTCGCGGCCCTCTTGAAACACGAATGCCGGCACGCCGAGCAGGCCCAGCTTGCCGGCGCGTCCGGCAAGGCCGTCCAGGTCCTCCTCCACGCAGTCGCCGACGAAGACCAGCGCGTTCACCTGCCCACGACCTGCCTCGGCAGCGGCGTGATCGAGCACGCGACCGATCTGGGTCAGCCCGGCGGCGCAGCGCACCGCTGTCATCAGTGGCAGCAATTCGTCGGCGCTGGCGCACCAGGGCGAAGCGTGGAAGTCCCGGTAGCCGCCGTAGTGGCAGAGCTGGACCTCAAGACCACCGAGATCGCCGGTCTCGTGGAACATGGCGGCCTGAATGCCCGCGGCCCGATCCCAGCTCGGCTCGCGGCTGGCAGTGGCATCCATCGTGAAGATCAGACGCCCACGCCTGCCCGAAGCAGCGCGCGGCGGGGTCGCGGCCACCTGGCGCAGGAAGGCATCCACCTCGGCGGACGAGGACTGGCCTTGCAGGTCTTTACCGGTGCGGTCTGGACTCATCGCGGGTGGGCGCCTCGGACGTGCTGCTTTGATGTAAGACAAGTTGGTGTCGTCGCCAAGGTTTCCCAGCCAATCGGCGCGGGGAGCCAATCAGACCCAAAGCCTGCTGCATGCGACGCGGCCTTGATAAGACTGCGCAGAGGGCCGCTGTTACTGCCGTCGCGATTGCAAATCGCTCCCACCAGGAAACGATCCTTTGTGGGAGCGGCTCGCAGCCGCGATAGGATCTCGCAAGCGGCGCCGGCATGTCGCGATTGCAAATCGCTCCCACGTACTGTGGGAGCGGCTTGCAGCCGCGATCGGGCTGCGCAGAAATACGCTGTCGTTGCGGCCATGGTCCAGACTCAATCGAGATCAACGGCCGGGACAGCATGCGGGCACTCATCGAGGTCCCGGCGCCGATCCACATCGCGCAGGATGCCGGGGTCGTCCGTTTCGACTAGTGTCAGCGCGTCGGACTGCTCCGTCAGCAAAGCCCGCGCGCCGGCATCGCCGGTCAGGGCAACAAGCTGGTCGCGCCATTCGCGCGCGAAGCCGACCGGATGCCCACGTCGTCCCGCCCGCGTTGGGGCCACCAATCGAGCGCCCTGCGCGAGGGCGGACGCGACACGGGCGATGGTGTCTGGCCGAATGAACGGCATGTCCGCGAGCATCACCAGCCAGGCATTCGCGGCTTGGCTATGCCGCACGCCGCAGGCCAGGCTGTGCCCAAGCCCCGACGCGGACTCCGGACAGACCAGCACGCGCACGCTGGGCAAACTCGTTAGCTGCGGGACAGCGCCGCTGTCGGCATCGCGGACGACGGCAAGGACATCGCAGCCGGCGGCGACCAGCACGCGCGCACTCGCCAGCACCAGCGGCGTGCCATCTGGCAGCGGCGCGATGAGTTTGTCGCCACCGAAGCGGCTGCCGCTGCCGGCGGCAAGCAGAATGGTCTGGATTTGTATCACAACCTCACCAATGTTCAGCCAATGCCCGTCACGACGCGCCCCAGGGTCTGGTCTACACTTGCGGCGCCGATGACAGACCTCTCACCCTTACGAGGACGACGACGATGGCCTTCAAAGACATGCTCGACCAGATGCTCGCGGCCGGCCGCGACTTGGCCAACCAAGGGCAAGCCTATGCCGAACAGAAACTGAACGTCCCGAGTTCCGGGCCGGAACGGGATGCGGCCCTGTCGAATCTGGGCAAGGGCGCGCTGGCCGGCGGCGCGCTGGCACTGCTGCTCGGCAGCAGCGCCGGACGCAAGCTGACTGGCACCGCGGCCGCCCTCGGCGGTCTCGGTGCGCTTGGCAAGGTCGCCTATGACGCCTTCCAGAGCTGGCAGGCGGACCAGCCCTCGACCGGTGCAGGTGCTGCGCAGCAGACCGGCACGCCGGTCGGCGAACTGTCCGGGGACGCCGCCGAGCAACGCAGTCGCGCCCTGTTTCGCGCAATGATCGCCGCCGCCAAGGCCGATGGGCACATCGACGATGCCGAACGGGCCGCCATCCGCAACGCCAGCTTGCAGATCGGGCTCGACGACGACACCCGCCTGATGCTGGAGGCGGAGCTCGCGCGCCCATTGGATGCCGCCGAAATCGCCGCCGGCGCCGATTCCCCGGAAGCGGCAGCCGAGATCTATCTGGCCTCGCTGTTCGTCATCGACATCGACCAACCCAGCGAACGCGCCTACCTGGACCAGCTCGCCACGGCGCTGCACCTGCAGCCGGGCTTGGCCCAGCAATTGGAGGCCACGGCGCACGCCAGCTGAAGGTCGCACCAACCCCAGGCGGCGCAAGCCGCCTGGTCGTTTGTTTCCAAAACGCGCTACCACCCTATCGAATAGACCCTGCGCTTCGTGGTCGCGCGATCACCATTTTGCCAAGGAATTCATTGTGTCCCGCAGCCAAGTACCCGCCCTCGCCGTCACCCTCGCCCTCGCACTGCTGCTCCCCGGCTGTGGCGACGCACCGGACCAGCCCGCGCAGGCGGATCAGATCGACAAACTGAACCAGGTCATCGAGCGCTTTCCATCGCTGGAGCCAGCGCGAAACGCCGCCAACGCCGATGGCGTCATCACCGAGCACGAGATCATCGCCATCTTCGAGCAGGCAGAGGCATTACCGAAAGCCGGCGACTGACCGGGCGTCACAAACGATGAATTAGGCAACCGTCACCGCCGAGGCCGGGAGACCCTCCCTCATGAACCCGATGCTCCGCTGCCGGCTGGGCGCTCCGCTATCGCCGCCATCTCATCCGACCCCGTGCCGAGGCAACACATCAGCCGGTAGCAGACCACGGCCAGCAGCCCGCAGGCGGCCATGCCCAGCAGCAGCGGGCGGGCGCTGCCGTCGTGCAGCAGACTCACCGCGGAGCCGGTCACTGCGCCGAAACCAAAACGCGCGGCGCCGGCAAATGCCGACGCGGTACCGGCCATGGTCGGGAAAAAGGCCATGAAGCCGGCCATGGCGTTACCGAGCACGATGCCGGCCATCGCGATGTAGCAACCAGCCGCCAGCGCAACTAGCCACAGGGCCGGCTGTGGCAACCAGGCCACGCTCAACAGCACGACTACCGCGCCCCCCTGCACCGCGAGCCCGAACCGCAGCATCCTTTCGGCCCCGAAGCGCGGCACCAGTCGCGCGTTGAAGAATGAGAACAGCATCGCGGCCATGATGTTGATGCCGAACAGCGGCCCGAACCAGGCTGCCCGCACGCCATAGAGATCAATGTAGACGTCGGACGAGGTGACGATAAAGACCATCATGCCGCCGAAGCTGGCCGCGCCGGTCAGCAGATAACCGAGCGCTGGCGCATGGCCCAGCAGCAGTCGATAGTTGCCCAACACACGCCGCAATCGCAACGGATGACGGCGTTCGGCGGGCAGTGTCTCCGGCACGCTGCTGAAGAACACAAGCCCCGCCAGCAGCGTAATCACCAACAGCGCCGCGAATACCCAGCGCCAGTTCGCGTAAAGGATGATCAGCCCGCCGACACTCGGCGCCAGCAGTGGCGCCAGCGCCATCACCAACATCACGAGTCCCATCACCCGCGCATAGTCGTCGCGCTCGAACAGGTCGCGCACCAGTGCCGGTACCGTTACGGCCACCGCTGCACCGCCGATGGCCTGCACCGCTCGCGCTAGCAGCATCACCGGCATGCTCGTCGCCAACGCACAGCCGATGTCCGCCAGCAGGAACACCGCGAGCCCCAGGCCGATAATCGCGCGCCGCCCGTAGACATCCGACAGCGGACCGAGCACCAACTGCGCCACCGCGAACACGCCGAGGTAGACCGTCACGCTGAGCTGCACCAGCGCCACCGGGGAGTCGAGATCCAGCGCGATGGCGGGGATGCTCGGCAGGTACATGTCGATGGCAAAGGGCGTAAGCGCCGACAACAGCCCCAGGATCACCAACAGCATCGGACGCAGCGTCGTCGGCACGGCATCGGGTGCAGGCGATGCTCTATCGGAGCGTTCCGGTCAAGCGTCACCGCCGTCGCCGGATTGCGGGACGCTCGGATTCTGAGTGTCGGTCTCCGCGACCGATCCGGTCGCGGTGACGATACAGGGCGCCGACTGCAGCGTGCGATGCACCGGGCAGCGGTCGGCAATAGCGAGCAAACGGTCGCGCTGCGCCTCGGTGAGGTCGCCGGTGAGGTCGATGCGGCGCAGGATGCGTTCGATCTTGCCATCTTTCGCGGCAGCACCCGCGACAGGGCCGGCAGCGTCACAGTCCGCGGCGCTGTCGTCGGCATGTACCCGCTCGTGGCGCAGTCGCACCTCCACGTCGTCCAGCGCCAGACCCTTGCGGTCGGCATACATGCGAAGCGTCATCGAGGTGCATGCGCCCAGTGCCATCAGCAGCAGGTCATAGGGCGACGGTCCCAGGTCCGAGCCGCCGACGGACTTGGGCTCGTCCGCGAGCAATTGGTGGTGTTCGCTGTAAAGCCCGCGCAAGAAGCGCGCGTCACGCTCCGTCACCACCACCTCGCCGGGACCGACGGCCGGCGCGGTGCCGGTGCCGGATTCCTCCGCGTGCTGACGCAGGCCGAGGTAGCGACCGGCCCAGGCCACCAGCGTCTCGGCCACGTACTCCGCGTCCTCCCGGTTGGTCAGCAGGTGGTCCGCGTCGCACAGAGAGATGAAGCTCTTCGGATGCAGCGCGGCGCGATAGATCTTGGCCGCCTCCTCGATGGGCACGATCTCGTCGATGGGCGAGTGGAACACCAGCAACGCGCGCTTCAGGCGCCGGATATGCTCGGCATCGGCGTAGTGGCCCAGATCGTCGAGGAACTGCCGACGCACACGAAAGCGTCGGTTTCCGACCTTCACCTCCGCCTCGCCCGTGCGTTCGAGCTCATCGCGGGCGCCGCTGAATAGGTGCTGGACATGCCCCGGCGTCGCCGGCGACGCGATGGTCACCACCGCCTCCACCGACGCCAGCTGCGGCGCCGCCGCCAGCACCGCGGCACCGCCCAGGCTGTGGCCGATGATCAGCGCGGGAGCCTGATAGTCCTGCTCCAATTTGCGCGCCGCGGCAATCAGATCCTGCACGTTGGACGTGAAGTTGGTGTTGGCAAAATCGCCGTCGCTGTTGCCGAGCCCGGTGAAGTCGAAACGCAGCACCGCGATACCGCGCGCCGCCAGCGCTCGACTGATACGCGACGCCGCGGCAATGTCCTTGCCGCAGGTGAAACAGTGGGCAAACAGCGCATATCGCAAGGTCTCGACACCCACCGGCGGCGTCTCCAACAGACCAGCCAGGGTATGCCCCTCGGCATTCTCAAAATCCAGCTTAATACGCGCCATGCACAGGTCCAGAAAAGAGCTCCAGAAAAGGGGTCGCAGAAAAGGGGTCGGATCCGAATGGCACTAACTTAAGCGAAACTCTTTCGGCAACACGCTGAAAATAATCAAGAAGGCCAGCAAGGGATGGTAGGGTTAAGGCGACAAAACCGTTCCTGCCATCAGAGAGCCGACCGTGATGAACTGTAGCCAGTCCCACGCCTGACGGCAACAACGCCGAGTCCTTTCCCACGCCGAGAGCACAGACGCCTTCGGCTTGTTCAACCCGCTGACGGGCCCGCGGTTGCTGGACGAGGTCGAAGCGTTGCTTCCCGAACACCGTGAGCGGCTGTTTCCGCCAACTGAGACCTTGTCGATGTTCTTGGCGCAAGCGTTGCTTGATGCGGGTCAAGCCGAGACCTGGCGGAATGTTCGTTTTGACATTGATCAAGGTCGATCGGAACGCTTGGGTTCAGCCTTGAGATTGGCCAATACGGAGATCAAACAGAATGACATCAGGCCGAGCACCAGACGGCGCAAAGTTGACTGGCGTCGAGCTCATCAGCGAGGTTGAACTGACCGACGAGGATGTGCTCGACGCCATGCGTCAGATACCCGGTTACCTGGACATCAGCACCGAGGATTTCCGTGCCATCTATCACCTCGCACACACGCACGCGCTCGGGCGGATGTTCGCGCGCATCCGCGCGCACGACTTGATGCTGAGCACGCCGACCGCGCTGCGTGCCCCGATGCGCCTGCGCGAGGCCGCCGAGCAGCTCGTCGCCCAAGGGCGCAAGAGCCTACCCGTCGTCGACGAGCAGTCGACCGTTGTAGGCATCCTCACCGAGACCGATATCCTGCGCTGCCTCGGCGCCGCGTCGGTTCTGGAACTGCTGCTGGGTGTCACGGACAGGCCGTACGACATGGGTGCCCGCTGCGACCATGCCACGGTGGCCGGAACCATGTCCGCGCCGGCCGTGACCGTTCACGAGCAGGCGGGCTTCGACGCTATGCTGCAGGCGTTCCGACGGCATCAGGGCCGCAGCATGCCGGTCGTCGACAATGACGGCCAGCTGCGTGGCCTGTTGCTGCGCAAGGACTTCCTGCACGCGTTCTACCACGAGGATCTGCTGTGAACCCGTCGGCCTACCTACGCAAGCTGCGCGGCACCACGCGCGGCCGCCCGCCGCGCGTCAGCAACAGCGAGATCGCGTGGTCCTGGGTCGGCGGCTTCATCGGCATCGCCTTAGTGAGTTGGCTGAACAGCGTCTGGTTTTCCGATGCCGATGCCGGACTGCTGATCGGCTCGCTGGGCGCGTCCGCGGTGCTCGTCTACGGTGCCGTGCGCAGTCCGCTGGCGCAGCCGCGCAACCTGGTGGGCGGTCATGTCGTCTCCGCGCTCGTCGGCGTGCTGGCGTGGAAGCTGCTCGGTGGCATCCCCTGGCTCGCGGCCGCCGTGGCGGTCGCAACGGCGATTGCGCTGATGCACCTGACCCGCACCCTCCATCCGCCCGGCGGCGCGACGGCGCTGATCGCGGTAATCGGGTCGGAGGACATCCACGCCGCCGGTTTCACCTACGTGCTGATGCCGGCGACCCTCGGCCCGTTGATCCTGCTTGTGGTCGCGCTGCTCGTCAACAATCTGGCACCGACGCGGCGTTACCCTGAGATCTGGTGATCGCGCGGCCGTGCGGCGATGCTGGCGCGGCGACCGGATTCAGAATGCGAAGAAGGTGGTCGACAATGGCCAGATCCGCGTCGCTCGCCGAGAGAAACGCTGCAAACCGCCGTTTGCCTGGGCCGGAAGCAGCCATCCAGCATCAGATGGCGTACTTTCCGTCGCGGTCGGCTTGAGTCAGCAGCGAGTGCCGCTCTGCTAGACTTGAAATAAGGGAGAGATCTGCAGGAGGCCCAGAAATGTCAGATACAGATGGCTTATTCGTTCCAAGTGGGCGGCGAGGGACCGGTCGATCCGGCGCCCTTGTAAGCGCAGTGGTGGCGATGTTTGGTATGTGGCTTGTCATCGCGCAAGCGGACGGCGGCGACATCTACCGTTATCGTGATGAGGCCGGTCGCTGGTCATACACTGACCGCCAACCAGCGTGTCCCGAAGCCGAATGCATCACGAAAGGTTCCAAGGATAGCGCCGATCGGGGCGGGGAAGACCTCGCCACTCAGCTGAGAGAAGCATTGAAGCCTCATGCGCCCATCGAGGAGGCGATTCTCGCCGTGGTCACGATCGAGCATGGAGCGGGCCACGGTTCTGGCTTCTTCATCACGCGCGATGGCTACATCCTCACGAATCGACATGTCGTCAGATACACTGAAACCTCCCGATGGCAAGAACAGCGCAACGCCCTTGAGGCCACGAAGGACGCGAAGATGCAACAAGAGGTTGAGCTTCGACAATGTGAACGGGATGTGAATGAATGGACGGCGGCGCTGAAGGAACTGAAGGAAAGCGGACAGCTCAGCAGCAACAACCCGGCGATCGCGGCGGATGCCCGGTTACGCCGCCAGCGGTGGACGTTGAGCTTGAAATACGCCGAGGCTCGGTGTAAGGCGATTCGCGTCGGAATTGACAGGGCGAGTCGAGAATTACACCGGCGCGAGCTCGACTACCGATGGAAGACCGCCCAGGGCGAGGCGCGCACGCGGTATTCGATCAAATTGGCCGATGGAACCAACGAGACAGCTCTCTTGGTTTCGACGTCATCAGAGCACGACATAGCGCTGCTCAAGCTAGACGGCTACAGAACGCCCTGTCTGAGATCGGCGCATGGTTGGGAGCCGACGCCTGGGCGCACGGTCTACGCGATCGGCAATCCGTACGCAAAGGCGCTGGCTGTTTCCCGTGGCGTTGTCTCCCGGGTGGCAGGCAACAACGCGGATGAAGCGATCTTGACAGACGCCCTCGTATCGTCGGGAAGCAGCGGTGGGCCCTTGGTCAATGAAGAGGGAGAGGTGGTCGGCGTCACGACCTTGAAACTCGTCGCGGGCAGCGGGGCAGACGGTCGCGGCCTTGGCGCTGCCCTGCCAATCGACCTGGCCTTGCGTGAGTTCGATGAGCTGAAGCCGCTGTTAGATGCGGCGGGTTCAACGACGCCAACTACGCCGGTCCCTAAACCCTAGGCTAAAGGCAGTTGCCGCTCCAACGGCATTCCGCCGCCCTCTCTGGCGATCTACCGCATTGTTCACCAACTATGCGCAGGTTCGCACCGCCATCCACAGGCCTGCAACCCAATGAAGTATTGAGCTTCTTTTGCTTAAGTCAGTGCCATTCAGGTCGGATCCCTTTTTCGGGTCATTTCCACCGCGCTTTGCGGCGGCCAACCCATCGCTAAGCTCAACGCGTCGAGACCGCATCGACCGAACCGGACAACTGCCCGTAAACGGTTGGGCCTGTCGATCGCTCGTCGGCCTGTTCTGGCGTCTGCGGGGTCGCACACGCAGTGAGGCAAAGCAACGCGAGGGGGATAATCAGTTTCATAGAGGCTCCTGGATGTTGGACTATCAAGCAACGTGATGCATCAGGCCGACGATCGCAAGGTCCTACGCGACGGCCGCGGACGCGCGACTGGGCCGAACGCTCGAGACGGGGTTTGACACCCGCCCTGCTTGTAGGTGCGACTTCAGTCGCATCAGAGTCCTTGACTGTGCGGATGAATCCGCACCTACAGTTGGACCGACCGCCGGCCGATGACGATCAGACAACGACGAGCACCGGCGACTAAAGCCCCAACTCCCGCCAGCGCGCCTCGATGCGTTTGACCGAGACCGGACCGGCGGTGCCGAGTTGCTGGGCGAACAGCGATACGCGCAGTTCCTCCAGCAGCCAGCGGATCTCTTCCAGCCTGGGATCGTGACGGCCGGCGGCGCGGGCGGCAGCGTTGCGTTCGCGCCATTTTTCCAGCAATGGGGTCAGCTCGCGCAGGCGCTCCTGATCGCGGGCGGCGGCGTGGGTGAGCTTTTCGGTGCGTTGGTATGCGGCCTTCAGGTAGCGCGGATAGTCCTTGAGATGCTCGAACGGTACCTGTTGCAGAAAGCCGCGAAACACCAGCGCATCGAGTTGTTCGCGCAGGTCGAGCACCGACGGCATCCAGTTGATCTGCGTGATGCCCGCGAGGCGTTTGCGTAATTGCTGATAGGCGTCGAGGACGCCCGCGGCGATGGTGCAGACCTCGTCGGCGGTGCGCATCATGTCGCCCTTGCGCTCGGCGATGCGTTGCTCGAAGGCGGCCTGATCGCGGATTGGGGGCAGGCCTTCGGTGAAGGTCAGGTCCAGGATCAGCGCGATCAGTTCGTCGGCCAGGTCGGTCGGCTTGTTGACCGCCTGGCCACCTGCCTGCCCGGCCCGCTGCTTGCCCGCCGGCGCCGCCTGCGCCATTCCAGATGAGGTCGTCGGCCCCGGCTGCGGCGCCTTGGCGTATTGCAGCCGCATGCGGTCGAGCCCCGGCAGGTTGCGGCGCAGGTAGCGCAGGTCCTGCGCCAGTGTGAGCATGATCAAACGGCGCAGACCGGCGCGCATGGCGGTGTGCGCGGTGGCCTCGGCGTCGAGCACGCGGATCGAGACGCTGTCGCCTCGGTCGACCACGGCCGGGAAGCCGCGCAGTCGAATACCGGCGCGATCGGTGTCGACGTGCTCCGGCAGCGTGCCGAAGTCCCAGCGGGTGATGCCGTCACGCTCCAGGCTGTGGTCCCAGCTCGGGGCGGCAGCGGGCGTCGTCGCGGCGTCGCCACTACCGTAGCTGCGCTTGAGCTTGAGCAGATCGTCGCCGGTGGCCAGTGCCCTGCCCTGCTGATCCACCAGCCGAACCTTCATGCGCAGGTGCTCGGACAAAGCCGACGCGTCCCAGGCATCCTCGGGCACCCGTATGCCGCTCAGATCGTACAGCGCCTCGGCCAGGGCCTGGATCAGCGGCCGGTCGGACGGGCTGAGCTTGGCCGCGACCTTAGCTGCGGTGTCCGGGATCGGAACAAAGGCCTTGCGCATCTGTTTCGGCAGACTTCGCAGCAGCGCCGTGACGCGCTCCTCGATCAGCCCCGGAACCAGCCATTCCAGGCGCTCCGGTGAGATCTGATTGATCAGCGGCAGCGGCAGCACCAGCGTGACGCCGTCGGCATTGTGGCCGGGGTCGAAGTGGTATTCCAGCGGCAGTTCGGTGGCGCCGACGCGCAGGCTGTCCGGAAAACTCGCGGCGGTGATCTCCGCGGCGTCGCGCGCCATAACGTCGGCCATGCGCATGTGCAGCAGCTTGGGCTCCTTCTGCGTCGCCTTGCGGAGCCAGCGTTCGAACTGGGGCGTCGAGTAGATATCGGTCGGCACACGCTCCGCGTAGAAGGCGTAGATGGCCTCCTCGTCCACCAGGATGTCGCGACGGCGGGACTTCGCCTCCAGGTGGCGCACGTAGTCGATCAGGTCCAGGTTGTGACGCCAGAACGGCGCACGGGTCTCGAAGTCGCCCTCGGCCAGACCGAAGCGCAGAAAGATCTCCCGCGCCTCGGCCGGGTTGATCGGGCCGTAGTTGACGCGTCGGCGACTGGCCAGGGTGACACCGAACAGGGCCACGGTCTCGAACGCCGCGACCTGGCCGGACTTGCTTTGCCAATGCGGCTCCGAGTAACTGCGCTTGATCAGGTGCGCGCCGGCGGCCTCGATCCAGCCCGGCTGCACCTTGGCGGCGATGCGCCCGTACTGGCGCGTGGTCTCGACGCGCTCAGCGCAGGCGATCCATTTTGGGCCGGCCTTAAGGAGCGCCGAGCTTGGATGGATGTAGAAGCGACCGCCGCGGGCGCCGAGATACTCGCGCTGCTCGTCTTTGAGGCCGATGTTGCTGAGCAGGCCGGTGAGCAAGGCCCGATGCACCTCCTCGAAGGTGCCCTCGGTGTCGTTCTCCTTGTGGCCCATCTCATGCATCTGCTCGCGCAGCTGGATGTGGATGTCGCGCCACTCCTGCACCCGGTTCCAGGACAGGAAATGCTGCCGGCATTGCTTCTGGAACTTACTGCGCGACAGCGCCTTGCGTTCCTTCTCCAGAAAACCCCAGAGGTTCAACAGGGTCAGAAAATCGGAGTCTTCGTGCTGGAAGGTGGCGTGGATCTCGTCGGCCGCCTGCTGCTTGTCCAGCGGCCGCTCGCGGGGGTCCTGCACGCTGAGCGCAGACGCGATGATCAGCACCTCGCGCAGGCAGTGGTGCTCGCCGGCGGCCAGCAGCATGCGGCCGATGCGCGGGTCCACCGGCAGCCGCGCGAGTTGCCGGCCGAGCGGCGTCAGTTGGCCGTCGGCGTCGATAGCGGCCAGCTCCTCCAGCGTGCGATAGCCGTCGGAGATCAGCTTGGCGTCCGGCGGATCGAGGAACGGGAAGGTCTCGATGGCGCCGAAGCCGAGCAGCTTCATCTGCAGGATCACGGACGCCAGGTTGGTGCGGCGGATCTCGGGCTCGGTGAACTCGGCGCGGGCGTCGAAGTTGTCCTCGGTGTAGAGCCGGATGCAGATGCCGGACGCGATGCGCCCGCAGCGGCCCTTGCGCTGGTTGGCGGAGGCCTGGCTAACGCGCTCCACCGGCAGGCGCTGCACCTTGCTGCGGTGGCTGTAGCGGCTGATGCGGGCAAAGCCGGGGTCGACCACATAATGGATGCCCGGCACCGTCAGCGAGGTCTCGGCGACGTTGGTCGCCAGCACCACGCGGCGGGTGCCGTGCGGCTTGAACACGCGTGCCTGCTCCGCCGGGCCCTGGCGCGCGAAAAGCGGCAGGATCTCGGTCGAAGGCGGATGATGCTTGCGCAGGGTCTCGGCGGTCTCGCGGATCTCGCGCTCGCCGGACAGGAACACCAGCACGTCGCCGCGCCCGGCACGGGCCAACTCATCGACGGCGCCGGAAATGGCCGACTGCATGGCATCGTCGCGCTCGCCAGCGGAGTCTTCTTCCGGCGGACGGTAGCGGACCTCGACCGGGTAGGTTCGGCCCGAGATCTCGACGATCGGAGCGCCCCCGAAGTGTTTGGAAAAGCGCTGCGGATCAATGGTGGCGGATGTGACGATCAGCTTCAGGTCCGGGCGCTTAGGCAGCAGTTGCTTCAGCCAGCCGAGCAGGAAATCGATATTGAGGCTGCGCTCGTGGGCCTCGTCGATGATCAGGGTGTCATACTCGTTCAGATAGCGATCGTGCTGGATCTCCGCCAACAACATGCCGTCGGTCATCAGCTTGATCGCGGTGCCCGGCTGCACGCGATCATGGAAGCGCACCTTGTAGCCGACGGTGGTGCCCAGTTCGGTGCCGAGTTCCTGAGACACCCGGCTCGCCAGGCTGCGCGCGGCGATGCGCCGGGGTTGCGTGTGGCCGACGCGCCCGAAGATGCCGCGACCCAGCCCCAGGCTTGCGTCCAGACAGATCTTCGGCAGCTGGGTGGACTTGCCGGAGCCGGTCTCGCCGCAGAGCACGACCACTTGATGGTCGCGGATCAGCGCAGCCACCTCGTCGCGGCGCTCGCTAACCGGCAGCTCCGGCGGATAGTCGATCAGTGGGATGCCGGCGCGCCGCTGCTCGACCACCGCGCGCGAGGCCGCGATGGACTCGACCACCCGCGCGAAGCCGCGATCCACGGGCTGGCCGTCGCGCTCGCGCCTCCGCAGCCCGCGCAGCCGCCGTCCCAGTTCGATCTGATCTCGGATCAGACAACCGGCCAGATCAAGATCCGGGATCGCGTTCAGGCTGGGTTGCGATGTCTCGCCCTGGGGTCGTGCGGATGGGACTCGGGACGGTTCCGTCTCGGACATGGTGTCTCTTGCGTTGTGGGTGATATCCGACCGAGGCTGTCAGGCAGGGCTATCATTGCAGACCAACGGCTCGCCTCTCAAAGCCGAATCGGAAGGCCAACGAGGCCGGTGCGCAGGTGGAAACCGTCGTGCAGGCATATGTGGCGGTGATCTGCGACCAGGCCAAGCTCGATTTGTGGTCCAATGGCCAGAGATGGAATCGGAGTCAACTCGGGCCAAGGTGCGGCATCCAAGCGACCACTAAGCACTAGATAAGTCCATGCGCCTGATTCGTTTCGAAACGCCCGACGGTCGCACCCTATGCGGCACCCCGATCGACGACAGCACGGCGGCCGTGCTGCCGTCGGATGCCCTCGGCGACCGAACACCAACCGGTGAGATCGCGCCAATCGGTCGCCTGCTGGCTGCCGGTCGCGCCGCCAACATCTTCTGCATCGGCCTGAACTATCGCGCCCATGCCAAGGAGACCGGCGCGCCGATCCCGGACCAAGCCGGTGGTGTTCATGAAGCCCACCACGACGATCAACGACCCCGGGCGACCCGATCGTCCTGCCCGACGCCTGCGAGCACGGCCCGGAGGTGGACTACGAGGCCGAGCTCGCCGTCATCATCGGCCGCTCGGGCAAGGACGTCCCAGTCGGAACGGGCACTGGAACACGTGCTCGGTTACACATGCGCCAACGACGTCTCCGCCCGCCGCTGGCAGAAGCACGGCGGTGGCGGTCAGTGGATACGCGGCAAGAGCTTCGACAGCTTTTGCCCGATCGGACCAGTCCTGGTCACCGCCGACGAGATCCCGGATCCACAGGCCCTGGAGATTAGCTGCAGCGCTGAACGGCCAGCGGATGCAGCAGGGCAACACCAGCGATATGATCTTCAGCGTCGCCGAGCTGATCGCTTTCTGAGCCGCGACACCACTCTGCTACCCGGCACCCTGATCCTGACCGGCACCCCGCCGGGAGTCGGCTTTGCTCGCAAACCGCCGGTCTTTCTAGCGGACGGAGACCGAGTCGGATCGAGATCGACGGCATCGGAACACTCGAGAATCCGGTGCTGGACGCACCCCGACAGGTTGCGAGCACCTGATCTTGGCCTAAGGCGATTTCTGTCACATCTCAGTTCAGCTGACGTGTCTTGACGCCCGCCTTCTTTGTCGCACCGACAGTCACGTAGCCCCGGCTATGCTCCTGCCGGCGCTCCTTGAAGGCGGACCTCAATCCGGCGCCACCTGGTATGAGATTCTCCGGCAATCGCCTAACCCAAGCGGAGAGCCGTTCTCCTGCTCCGAACGATGAACGTCGATTCGCCGTGGGAGCAATTCTTAATCGCGCCCGCCGCGGCCGGTGAGGCCAGCCGTCGCGACTGCAAGTCGCTCCCACGGCGGGGTGCGTCCACTTTCCGGGTCACTGTCAGTCCTTGCCGTGCGGCCCGATACGCACCGCGAGCAGATCGCAGACATCGTGGCGCAACAGTGAGCGGGACGTGGAACCGAACAGGTTGCTGAGCCAATTGTGGTCGCGGGCGCCCACCACGATCAGATCGACGCCGAGGTCCTTGGCCACGTGCTCGATGCTGCGCCCGGTGGGGCCGAACTCAACGATACGGTCTTCCGGGGCAACGCCGAGACGCTCGCCGAGGACATCGAGCTCCTTCACCGCGACGTCGATCAATTCCTGCTCCAGCTGAAACTCCTCGGGCAGCACCGGCTCCGCGACGAAAGCACCGCCCGCATACTCGGTGCCCGGCGGCACGTACTCCACCACGTTCACCAGGGTCAGCCGCGCGCCGAATGCATCACGCACGGCGAGTGCACGCTCGATGACCACCTCCGACTCCGGCGCGAAATCCACCGCCAGCAGCAAATGCCGATAAACCTGTTGAGTCATGCCCACCTCCGTCAGCGTTTGAAACTGCCTAAAATTCGGCCCCCAAAGATCCTTTTGGGCGCGAAATCGTTGTAGATGCGTCAAATTTCTCGGCGACAACGCGCTTGCCTTCCGGAGGGCCGAGCGCCAAGGGCCTGGGGCCAAAATGCGCAATCGTGCTATACAGCGGCCCTCGGCGCTTGGCCCACTCGAAGCAATGCACGGGTTGCGCAACACGGCGCCGAGGCTTCGTTCGTCTGAGCCATCGCCTCGCTAAAAGTATAGGCGCCGAACAGCAAAATGACCTGTGGCGATTGTCGATGTAGCATGTCCGGCCGAACAGCCCGCCCCAAAACCCCGCACCCAGCAAACGAGCAAGCAATGCCACGCCACGATAGCCCCCTGTCACTGGATAACCACGACGCCTATGCTGCCTGGCGCGAGGCCAAACTTACAAACTACCCGTCCGCGATCGATCACCTTATCGTCGAAGTCGACGACCCGCGCCAGCTGACCGATGCCGAATACGGGGCCATACTGGAGCGCTGCAAGCGCGCCAACATGGCCATTTACATCGGCCGCACTGGCGATGACCCGGACAAGGACATTCCGCGACTGCTCGGCGAGCGCTTCGGCCTGCATCGGCTCGACCACAATCCCGGCGCCGACGACGACGCCATCAGCGCGATCACAATCCAGTCCGACGCGCTGCACCGCGGCTACATCCCCTATACCGATCGCCCCATCGCCTGGCATACCGACGGCTACTACAACGCCCCGGAGCGCCAGATCCAAGGCTTCATTCTGCACTGCGTGCATGCGGCCGCGGAAGGCGGCGAGAACGGGCTGATCGACCCTGAAATGGTGTACCTGCGCCTGCGCGAGCGTGATCCGGCGCATATCCACGCGCTGAGCCAGACCGACGCCATGTCCATTCCGCCGAACGTCGTCGACGGCGCCGAGCTGCGTCCGGTCAGCATTGGGCCGGTGTTCAGCCAGGGCGCGCGGGGTCACCTACACATGCGCTACACGGATCGGCGTCGCAACATCGACTGGCACGATGATCCCGCCACCACGGCAGCCGTCACCGCCTTGCGCGAGGTGCTGGAGGCCGAGGACACGCCGGTCTTCCGTGCACGCCTGCAACCAGGCTGGGGGGTCATCTGCAACAATGTCCTGCACAGCCCGGACTCGATTTTCCGACGGCGACCGCACACGTCTGTCTACTATCGCGCCCGCTATTACGACCGCATCGAGCACA
>CAVOGV010000027.1:0-55259 GCA_963695445.1 uncultured Gammaproteobacteria bacterium
CGCCCAGGACACCAAGGTGGTCGACTCGCGCCTGTCCGGCGACGGTGATCAGGTGCGTCGGCGCCGGCGCTGCGTCGTCTGCAACGAGCGCTTCACCACTTACGAAGGTGCCGAGCTGAATCTGCCGCGCGTGGTCAAGCACGACGGTAGTAGGGTGCCGTTCGATGGCCGAAAGCTGCGCTCGGGCATCATGCGCGGCGGAGAAGCGCCCCATCAGCACCGAACAGATCGAAGCGGCCGTCTCCCGTATCAATCGCGCGCTGCTCGGCACCGGGGACAGCGAGGTTACGTCCAGGCGCATCGGCGAATTGGTCATGGATGAGCTGCGCGGACTGGATCAGGTGGCCTATGTGCGATTTGCGTCGGTGTATCGAAAGTTCGAGGACGTTGCCGCCTTCCGCGAGGAGATCGATCGCCTGGAGCGGCATCCGTCACCGGAGGAAAAACGCGCACAGCTCGATCTGTTGGCGGGGCTGGAACCCAAGCCGTGACGCCGGAAGACGATCTGCGCCATATGGCGCGGGCCATCCAGCTCGCGCGCCGCGGCATCTACACCACTGACCCGGTTCGGCTGGCTGCGTGCTGGTGCGCGGCGGCGTCGTGGTGGGCGAGGGCTTCCATTGCCGAGCCGGCGAGCCGCACGCGGAACGCAATGCCATCGACGTTGCCGGCGGCGCCGCGCGTGGTGCCACCGCCTATGTCACCCTCGAACCCTGCTGTCATCACGGCCGCACGCCGCCCTGCACCGATGCGCTGCTGGAGGCCGGTGTGGCGCGTGTCGTGGTCGGTATGGAAGATCCCAATCCCATCGTCAGCGGCCGTGGGCTCGGTCGACTGCGCGCGGCCGGCATCGTGGTGCGTACCGGCGTACTGGAGCAGGCGGCCTCGGGCGCTGAATCCCGGTTTCGAGAAGCGTATGCGCGGTGGATGCCCTATGCGCTGCAAGCTCGCCGCGAGCCTGGACGGGCGCACGGCGATGGCCAGCGGCGAGAGTCGCTGGATCACGTTTCTGCCGACGCCCGCCGGGATGTGCACCGGTTGCGGGCCCGCTCCTCGGCGGTAGTCACCGGCATCGGCACCGTGTTGGCCGATAATCCGTCCATGAACGTGCGCCTCGGTGCCGATGAATTTCCGGCCCTGTGGCCAGATGAGCCATCGCGCCAGCCGCTTCGGGTCGTGGTGGACAGCCGGCTGCGCATGCCCTGCGATGCACGCATGCTGCAACTGCCGGGCGCGACCCTGGTCGCGACCTGCGAGGACAGCCCGCGGGCGATTGCTCGCGCCAACGCGGCCGGCGCCGAGGTGCAGGTGTTTCCGGTCGACCCCGGTGGTCGCGTGGATCTGCACATCTTGCTCTGCTATCTGGCCGAACGCGAGATGAACGAGGTGTTGATCGAGGCTGGCCCAACCCTAGCCGGTGCTGCGCTGCAGGCGGGCCTGGTGGATGAACTGCTGATCTATCAGGCCCCCCATCTGATGGGCGATGGCGCGCGGGGCCTGTTCCACCTGCCCGGCCTCGAACGGATGGACCAGCGCATTGCGCTGAGGATCGATGACGTGCGCCAGATCGGCGTCGACCTGCGCCTGACGCTGCGTCCACTGCGCGACGACCAGCCCCGAAATCGTATCTGCGAGGAGTGAGGCCGGGCTGCGATCTGCCCGCAAACACCGATCGAAAACGACCCACCAGAGGAGAAACGGATGGACAACACAACCAAGACCGAGCTTGAGGCGGCGGCCTTCCGTGGCCTAGTCGCGCACCTGCAAGCGCGTACCGATGTTCAGAACATCGACCTGATGAACCTGGCGGGTTTCTGTCGCAACTGCCTGTCGAAGTGGTATCTGGCCGCCGCCCGCGAGCGCGGCGTCGCGATGAGCGACGAGCAGGCCCGTGAGGCGATCTATGGCATGCCCTACGGCGAATGGAAGACCCGTTACCAGGCCGACGCGACGCCGGAGCAAAAGCGCTTGTACAAGGAAACGGCGCCGCAGCATGCGGTGATCGAGATTCCGAAGGCCTGAGTAACGAAGGGTCTCAACGCAAGGTTCTAGGTTCCGAGTCACTAGTCACTAGTCACTGGTCACTAGCGAGACCAGCTACGCTTGTGAGAGTGATTTGCAATCGCGATGCGCTGGTGGTGTCTGCAAGATGCATCGGGCTGCAAGCCGCTCCCACAGAGACCGGCCTCTCCGTGGGAGCGATTTGCAATCGCGATGCGCCGGTGCTGCCTGCAAGACCGCATCGCGGCTGCAAGCCGCTCCCACGGCGCCGAGGGTCACGCCAACGGTCTCGGAACTTCGGCGGCGCACTAGTCGCTAGCCACTTCCCCCTCACATCAACACCAACGCAAAAATTACCCCCCCGAGCAGCAACCGGTAGAGCACGAAGGGCAGCATGCTGATGCGCTCGATGAAGCGCAGGAAGAAGTGGATGGTCAGGTAAGCGACGATAAACGACAGCAATGCGCCGAGCCAGAGCGCGTGCCAGTCCACGGTTGCGGGGGTTTCGAGTCAGGTCCTTGGTCGCGATCATGCCCGCCAACACGATGGTCGGGATGGATAACAGGAACGAAAATCGCGATGCAGCGTGCCGGGTCAGTCCAAGGAACAGCGCGGCGGTCATGGTGATGCCGGAGCGCGATGTGCCGGGGATGATGGCGATGGCCTGGAAGCAGCCGATGATCAGCGCCGCGACCCAGTTCACCGCATATTCGTCGAGCTTGCGCCGCCCGCGGATGTCGGCGTACCAGAGCAGCAGGCCGAAGCCGATGGTCGTCGATGCAATCACCAGCGCGATGAGACGGTCGTCCTGGCGCAGCACTTCGAGCACGGCCTTGAGCGGCAGCCCGAGCAGCAGCAGCGGCAGCGTGGCGATGACGATCATCCAGCCGAGGCGGGCATCGCGGGATGCCATGCTGCGGCTGCCGATGGAGGTCCAGCATTGCCGTGGACATGTTCAGCAGGTCGCGGCGGAAATAGGTGATCACCGCCCCCAGCGTGCCGACGTGCACCGCGACGTCGAAGGACAGGTCCTGCAGTTCATAGCCGAACAGCAGAGGGGTCAGGATCAGGTGCCCTGAACTTGAGATGGGCAGAAATTCGGTCAGGCCCTGGACGAAGGCGAGCAGGACGATTTGAGTGGTTTCCATGGACGACTACCTGAACAAGGGGCCGGACGATCGCGAACGAGCGGTGTCTGGGGTTGGGGTTGGGGTTGGGGGCCAAGGGTTGCCGCCACCGCGTGTTTAAAGAAACGCGTTAGCGGAGGTCTCGGGCGCAAGCTCCGCTCGCTGCGGAAGCCACCGCAGCAGGACGGCCTCCAACTGCTTCTTCTGCAACGGTTTGGAGACGAAATCGTCCATGCCGGCGTCGAGACAGGCCTCCCGGTCCCTCGCGGTAGCCGAGGCCGTCATGGCGATGATCGGGATCGGTGTGCCGCCCGTCGTGGCTTCGTGCGCACGGATGCGGCGGGTGGCCTCGTGCCCCCCCATGACGGGCATCTGCACGTCCATGAAGACCAGGTCGTAGTCGTGCGCGTTGGTCACCATCTCAGCGGCGAGTTTTCCGTTGATGCCGATATCCGTGTGGATGCCGAATCGGCCCAGCATCATGGACACAACCTTCTGGTTGACCGCATTGTCCTCCGCGACGAGAACCTTGGCGCGGAAGCGCCGCTGGGGAGGATTCCTGCGTGGGGCGGGAATGGCGGCTGCTGGCCGCGGCATGCCCAGTACCTTCAGCGCGGCATCGTGCAGCAGACTCTGGCGAACCGGTTTCAATAGGCTCACGCCAATGCCGGCGCGGCGTGCATCTTCGCCGGGATAGCCCAGTGAGCTCAACATCAGCAATCGGGTCTCTTGCAGGCTGCTGTCGCCCTTGATGCGTTGCGCCAGCTCGATGCCGTCCATCTCTGGCATCTGCATATCGAGGATGGCCAGCCCGAAGGGTTGACCGTCGCCGATCGCCCGCTGCAGTGCAAAGATCGCCGCTGCGGCCGCTGTCGACGCTCTCCGTCTCCGCGCCCCAGTTGCGCAAATAACTTTCCAGGATCAGTCGGTTGGTGGCGTTGTCGTCGACGATCAGCACCCTGGCGGTGCGCAGGTCGCGTTCGGTGCGCTGGGGCGGGCTTTCCGATCTGGCCAGGCGCACCGTAAACCAGAAGGTGGAGCCCTCATTCGCCGTGCTGTCGACGCCGATCTCGCCGCCCATCAGATTGACCAGCCGCTTGGAAATGACCAGGCCAAGCCCGGTTCCACCGAAGCGGCGGGTGGTGGATGCATCCGCCTGGGTAAAGGGCTGGAACAGCTTCTCTGCCACCTCCGGCTCGATGCCGATGCCGGTGTCGCGCACCTGGACGCGAACGACCAGCCCGTGCTCCCCGTCCTGCTTGACGCTGACATGGGCCACCACCTCGCCGTCCTGAGTGAACTTGACCGCATTGCCCATCAGGTTCAGCAGCACCTGGCGTATCCGGTAGGGGTCGCCGCGTACCTGGTTGGGTACATCACGCTCGACGAAACTCGCGACTTCGATCAGCTTGTCGCGGGCGTTCGATGCGACTAACGCGGTCACTTCCTCGACGCTGGCGCGTAGGTCGAACTCGATTTCCTGCAGGTCCAGCTTGCCCGCCTCGATCTTCGACAGGTCCAGGATGTCGTTGATGATGCTGAGCAGCATGGTGCTGGATTTTTCCGCGGTATCGAGAAAGTCCTGTTGCTGCTGACTCAGGGAGCCGTCGCGGAGCAGTTCGAGCATGCCGAGAATGCCGTTCATCGGCGTTCTGATCTCGTGGCTCATCACCGCCAGAAACTGACTCTTGGCGCGATCCGCGGCCATCGCCTGATCCCGCGCCTCGGCCAGCTCGGCCATCTGGCGATGGGTGTCGGTCAGGTCGCGGGCGATCGCCGTCAACACCGGATAGCCGCCCGTCTGTACCTCGCTGATGGCGAGGTACAGCGGAAATTCGGTGCCGTCCCGGCGTCTGCCGATCACCTCGTGGGTCCGGCTGGACGGGTCCTGATTCGGCGATTCCGTGATTTGATCGTGCAGGACGCCTTCCATTTGTCCGTGACTGCAAGTCGCCAGCAAGGTGGTCAGCGGTTTGTCGCGCAGTTCGGCGCTGTACCAGTGAAAGATCCGTTCGGCGGCGCTATTCAGCGCCACGAGTCGGCCGTCGCCGTCGATGTGGATCGCGCCGTCGACCATGTTGTCGACGATAGCGCGGTTGCGCTCTCGGCTCTCCGCCAGCAGCGCGATCTGTTGCCGCTGACCCCTGATGATGATCCAGGCCACAGTCGCCGCCATGGTCCAGGCCAGCGTCGAGACACCGAGCAATAGATGACCGAAGTCCGCCGAGCGGGAGCCAGCCGCGGCGTATAGCGGGACTTGCAGCGACAGAAACCAGCTTGCCGCAAGCCCCAAGGACGCGGCGATGGCGAATGCGAGCGCGCCAAGCAACATGCCGCGCCGATGCGCGGGCCCGAAGTCGAAGGGTCTGAGGTTAGCGAAGGGCATTGCGGGACAGTCCGCTTGTGCGTGTCTCGGTTGGTGTTGTCGCGCTCGGGGTGGGACGCCCTAACCCCCAATCGGTCGCATCGGCGCAAAACGACAAGAATAACCCGATTTTCCCTCCGGGCGCCCTCGCAGGGTGTCGAGCCGACGCCTGCGTTGGCACCCTTGGCAGTCTTGCGGTGCTGTACCTGCAGTGCATTGTGCCGTCCGCATCAATCGTTCGCGAGTTGCAGGGCGTGCCATTGATCCGGCGTCGGCAGCGCCTGCCGAGCGACTGCGCACACTGCGACCTGACCCGCGACCTCACCGGCGAGCGCATGCGCCACGCTTAGGCCGAGAGGGGCGGGCTCGCGATATCGGGCCAGACCACGACCGTCGGCCTTGACGCGGGCTTCGAGTGCGGTCCAGTGCAAGTAAAACGCCCGTTGCCGGGCGGCGTTACTGAGGCCGGCGAGTGACGCGATGGCGTCCGCGGTGAACATTCGCGCGGCGACGCCGAGCAAATCCGAGCGCGTGCGGTCGAGTTCGCAATCGATCCCTACCGGCCGCATCGCACTGACAGCGAGCAGGGCCAGATCGCCGGCCGTGGTCAGGTTGAACTCGGGCGGGGTTCCTGCGCAGTCGATGGCCGGCTTTCCCGCCGGCCCGTAGCGGAACGACAGGGAGTCAGCTGCCATGCCGACGTAGTGGGCGAGGATGCGGCGGCAGCTGGCCTGCGTGCGCAGATAACGGCGCCGGTGAAGCGGCTGGATCAGGCGCTGCATGCGCTCGAGCTGGCGAGGTGACAGGACGGCGAGATCGGCAGCGTCGGCGTCTTCGTCTCCCACGGAAAGGGGCAGACGCCAGACATGCAGTGCGGAACTGGTCAAGGCGGGGGGCAGACTGACTGTCCGCCAGCACAGTTGGAATAGTTGCGTTTCGCTCATTGCGGTATTGTCCGAACTCGCACCCTGGGGCGCAATCTGGGGGCGCAAGCTGTTACGGCCCCGCGGGTGTACCGCCTAACGCAGTCTGACCCTCGCCACGAAGAGACATCGATGGCCCGGTATGGATGATTGTCGACCGATGACCCAACAGCCGCTGGCGCGCACGAAAAGATCGCGGCGATGCGGCCCGCAAGGCGGCGGTGACCGCGTTGCTTGCCCTGCTTGGCTATGCCGGAAACGTGCTTGCCTTGCCACTGTTGAACGGCGTCGACCTGATCTTCGGCAGTATCGCAACCATGCTAGCGGCGCGAGTGCTGGGAGTGCTGCCAACGCTGATCGTCAGTCTGGCGGCCTCCAGCCACACGCTGGTTGTCTGGCATCACCCCTACGCCGTCATCATCTTCGCTGCCGAGGCGCTGCTGGTATCGCTGCTGTACCGGCGCTATCACCTGGACACGCTGTTGGGGGACGCACTGTTCTGGCTGCTGCTCGGCCTCTCCCGGGAACCCCCGCATTTCGTCGAAGGCTTGCTGGACCTCAGCGGGGCCTGCGTTATCGACGCGTCACCGCCGGAGTGCTTTCGCTACCTGGAGGGCCTGCGGAGCGGCGCTTTCGAACTCCAGGACCTCGATGGCGGCCTGCGTTCAGCTGACCCCGGCCGCTGCGAGTATGCCCACGCTTTCGCGTTTCGCTAGCCGACTGTACCTGAGGATCGAGCCATTGGTCGCCGATACCCCTTGGCAGCTGTTTGTCGGCGTTTCGGCAGGCGAGAGCGTGGACGCTCAGCGCGGCAGCTTCCTGCGCATGCTTGGGGCGTTGCTGTTGCTGGTTGCCGTTGCCTTGGCGGCGGCATTCGCCCTAAGCCAGTGGTGGACCGCGATGATGAAACGCCTCTCGCGCCTGTTCGATGCTTTGGCGCCCGCGCTCGATGCCGGCGTGGATCCGCTCCGAAGTTTGGCCTGGCGCAGTTGCGGTGTCGTCGAGATCGATCAGCTCACCCGTCAGGTGCGTGGCATGGCTGGGATCTTATCCCGGTCCCTTGCAGAAGGTCGCCGTCGCAGTGACGAGATGCGCGTATTGGCGGAGCGTCTCCAGGTGGCCAACCGAGGCGCTGGCGTCGGCGTATGGGACTGGCACGTGGAGACCGGCGAACTGATCTTCGACGAGCAGATGTACGAGGTGCTCGGGCTGCCGGTTGGCGTAACCCCAAGCTACGAGATGTGGCGCGACGCGCTGCTGCCGGAGGATCGTGACCAGGCCGAAACCGAGTTGCGCCGCTGCATGGAGCGGGAAGAGACCTTCAAGATCGAGTTCCGTCTCCAGCACCCCCGCCGCGGGCTGCGCTGCGTGCTTGGTTACGCGGTCATCTTTCGCGACTCGGCCGGCCGTGCAAGTCGTCTGGTGGGGCTGAACTGGGACGTTACCGAGCAGCGCATGCTGCAGTCGGAGCTGATTCAGTCGTCCAAACTCGCGACCCTCGGCCGCATGGCCCACAGCGATGGCCCACGAGCTGAATCAGCCCCTGAACGTGATTGGCATGGCCGTTGGCATCCTGAGCCGCCGTCTCGAGTCCGGGCGGGTCAATGACCGCTATCTCGGCGACAAGATTCGCCTCGTCGACGCCCAGGTCAGGCGTGCCGCAAGCATTATCGAGCACATGCGCATCTCCGGGCGTAAGAGCGACGACGACAGGCAGCCGTTGGATGTGCAGATCGTACTGCGCGGCGCGATGGAATTGGCGGAGCAGCAGATGCGCGATACCCGCGTGGATATGCGACTGAACTGTGACCCTGGTCTGCCGATGGTGCGCGGCAACCAGGTACAGTTTGAGCAGGTGGTACTGAACCTGCTCGGCAACGCGCGTGATGCGCTGGCGGGGCGCAATCAGGCCGAGAAATGGGTTCGGCTAAGCGCGCGGGCGCAGGCAGACGGGCAAGTGGAGATCATGGTCGAAGACAACGCCGGCGGCGTGGAGGCCAGTGCCATTGATCATGTGTTCGAGCCGTTCTTCACCACCAAGCCACCGGGGAAAGGAACGGGTTTGGGTCTATCGGTCAGTTACGGCATCATCCACGAAATGAACGGCACCATGACTGTCGAGAATACCGATCAGGGCGCGCGATTTCGAATTCGATTACCGATCGTGGAATCAGTTCCGGGAAGCTAGAGGAGGGCCCCGAAATGAGCGAAAATAACCCCAGCGTGCTGCTCGTCGACGATGAGCCGGATATCCGTGGTGAACTTGCAGAGACCGTCGCGGATGCGGGCTTTCCCTATCTGACCGCATCCGCGGTCGGCGAAGCGCGCGGTCTGCTTGCAGACCACCCCGAGATCGGCATCGTCGTCACCGATCTGCTCATGCCCGGTGAGTCTGGACTTGCGTTGCTGGAAGGGGAACCGCCCCCAAGCAGTCTCGAACGCCGTCGCGAGTTCGTGATCATGACCGGCCACGGGGATAAAGCGGAGGCGATTCGCGCCCTGCGTCTTGGTGTGCTCGATTTCTTGGAGAAGCCCTTCGATCCGGACGCGTTGATGCATGCCATCCGCCGGGCCGCCGGTCTATTGCGCGGACGTGGGCAGCATCGGCGGTTGTGTGAGACCTTGCGTGAAGACATGGAATTGCAGAATGACGAGATTACATTTCTGCGCGACCAACTCAATCACGCCTACGCCGAGCCGCTACATTGCCTCAGCGAAGCATCGTTTCATCGTGATCACGAGACCGGCAGCCACACCCGTCGCATTGGCATCTATGCTCGCTTCTTGGCGCGTGCCTTGGGCTGGACGCCGCTCGACGAGGCGCGCATCGAGTTGGCGGCGCGTTTGCACGACGTCGGTAAGATTGGCATCCCCGACGCCATCCTGCGCAAGCCTGGGCCATTGACGGCGGAAGAGTGGGCCGTGATGCAGCGCCATACCGAGATCGGCGAGGCCATCCTGTCGCAGAGTCACTCAAGCCGGGAGCTGAAGATGGCAACCGAGATTGCCGGCGGTCATCATGAGCACTGGGACGGCAGCGGCTATCCGCGCGGGCTCGCCGGCGAGTCCATTCCTATCGCGGCCCGCATCACGCAGATCGCCGACGTCTACGACGCGCTCCGTTCCTGTCGTCCCTACAAGACTAGAATGAGCCACGAAGAGGCTTTCAGCATCATCCTCAACGGCGACGACCGCACCCGCCCGGAGCATTTCGACCCGCGCTTGCTGGAAGTCTTCGATCGTCAGGAGGCGCTGTTTGCGAGCATCTTCGACAGCCTTCAGGAAGACGATGATGCCTGATGCCTGCGACGTCTTGCTGGCATGCTGCTTGACCGCCGCATGCCGCTCGTCGCGGCGGCGCTGACAGTCGCCACGAATTGGTCCATACTCGCTATATAATCAAGAGCTGATATAGCAGTTTGGACCGGAGGGGAGGCGCGCCTTGGCTGCACTGCAAAAACCGATCCTGGAGGCCCGACTCGAGTCCATCTGCGAGAAGGGCTGTCGACGCGTCTGGGATGACATCGCAACGCTGGAGCGTGGCGCGGAACTGCCGGAAACCCAGGATCTGGATGCAAGCGAGCGCAGCTGGCTACTCGATGAGCTGAAGACCGTCATGGCCGTCTATGGCGGACGTTGCTCGGTGTAGGGTCGAATTCATTGCTGGGCGATGATCGCGGCGTTGCACGGAGGTTCTCGCACACGGCGATGACGCGGGATGGCCAAGCCTGGGCTGGTTGTCGATAATGGCCGCCCCTCAGGTCATCCCAATTCGTCCAAACACCAGCATGCAGTCCATCGTTCAGGTTCTGGCTCAGGAACTCTCCGCGCATCCGCGTCAGGTCGAGGCGGCCGTCGCGCTGCTTGACGACGGCGCCACGGTGCCGTTCATCGCCCGCTATCGTAAGGAGGCCACCGGCGGTCTCGACGACGCCCAGCTGCGCCTGCTGGAGCAGCGGCTCGGCTATTTGCGCGAGCTGGAGGATCGCCGCGCGGCGGTACTGAAGAGCGTCGACGAGCAGGGCAAGCTGAGTGACGAGCTGCGCGCCGAGATCGAGGCCGCCGACACCAAGCAGCGGCTCGAAGATCTCTATCTGCCGTACAAGCCCAAGCGACGGACCAAGGCCCAGATCGCCCGTGAGGCGGGCCTGGAACCGTTGGCGGACGCGTTGCTGGATGATCCGAGCCAGACCCCGGAGGACCAGGCCGCGGCCTTCGTCGATGCGGGCAAGGGCGTCGCCGACGTGCCCGCCGCCCTGGAAGGGGCCAGACAAATCCTGATGGAGCGCTTCGCCGAGGACCCGGCCCTGGCCGGTCGCCTGCGAGAACTGCTCTGGCAACAGGGCGTCATGGTCTCGCGGGTGCTGGATGGCAAGGAGGCCGAGGGGGCCAAGTTCTCCGACTATTTCGACTATCGCGAGCCGATCCACAAGATCCCGTCGCATCGCGCGTTGGCGCTGTTCCGTGGCCGCAACCAGGGGATTCTGAGCCTGGAGCTGCTGGCCGGGGACGGCGATGACCCCGACGCGATCTGCCGCCAGATGATCGCCGAGCGCTTCGGCGTCAGTGATCGCGGCCGGCCCGGCGATGCCTGGCTCAAGGAGACCGTGCGCAAGACCTGGCGCATCAAGCTGCTGGTGCGACTCGACCTGGACCTCAAGGGCCGTCTGATGGAGGCGGCCGAGGCCGAGGCGATCGCGGTCTTCGCCAAGAACCTGAAGGCCCTGTTGCTGGCGGCGCCGGCCGGCCGACTGCCCACCATCGGCCTCGACCCCGGCCTGCGCACCGGCGTCAAGGTGGCGGTGGTGGACGGCACCGGTCGCGCGGTGGACACCGACACCATCTATCCGCACGTGCCCAAGAACCAGTGGGATGCGTCCATCGCCCGGCTCGCGGCGCTGGCCAAGCAACACGGCGCCAAGCTGATCAGCATCGGCAACGGCACGGCGTCGCGGGAGACCGACAAGCTGGCCCGCGAGCTGATCAAGCGCCATCCGGAACTTGGCCTGCGCTCGCTGGTGGTGAACGAGGCCGGCGCCTCGGTCTACTCGGCCTCCGAATACGCGTCGCGGGAGTTCCCGGACATGGATGTGTCGCTGCGCGGTGCCGTGTCCATCGCCCGCCGGCTGCAAGATCCGCTGGCGGAGCTGGTCAAGATCGAGCCCAAGTCGATCGGTGTCGGCCAGTATCAACACGACGTCAATCAGACCGGCCTGGCGCGTTCGCTGGACGCCGTGGTGGAGGACTGCGTCAACGCCGTCGGCGTCGATCTCAATACGGCCTCGGTGCCGTTGTTGGCGCAGGTGTCCGGCCTGGCCAGCTAGCATCGCCGAGAACGTCGTGCAGTTTCGCGAGCAAAATGGCGCCTTCCGCAACCGCGCCCAGCTCAAGCAGGTGCCGCGCCTGGGCGAGAAGACCTTTCAGCAGTGCGCCGGGTTTCTGCGGATCGACGACGGCGACGAGCCGCTGGACGCCTCCGCCGTGCATCCGGAGGCCTATCCGCTGGTGCGGCGGATCGCGGAGCGCACCGGCAAGGACATCCGCGGGCTGATCGGCGACAGCGCCACGCTGCGCCGACTCGAGCCCAAGACCTTCGCCGACGACCGCTTCGGCGAACCCACCGTGCGCGACATCCTCGCGGAGCTGGAGAAGCCCGGTCGCGATCCGCGCCCGGAGTTCCGCGCGGCCGAGTTCAAGGAAGGTGTCGAGACCCTGAAGGACCTGGAGCCCGGCATGGTGCTGGAGGGCAGCGTGACCAATGTCACCAACTTCGGCGCCTTTGTCGACATCGGCGTGCACCAAGACGGCCTGGTGCATATCTCGATGCTCGCCGATCGCTTCGTCAAAGACCCCTACGAGGTCGTGCAATCCGGTCAGCTGGTCAAGGTCAAGGTGCTGGAGGTGGATCTCGACCGCAAGCGCGTCGCGCTCAGCATGCGCATGGACGCGCGTCCGGATGAGCACGCTGGACAGCGATCAGGTCGGCCCACCGGGCAGCAGGGGCGCGGAGCAGGCGGCATTGGCACCGATCGGGCAAAGGGCGGTCGCGGCCAGCCGCAACCGCGCCAGCGCGAGCCCGCGCTGCCGACGACACCGCCGGCTGCCGGCAGCATGGCCGATGCCTTTGCCAAGGCGCGCCGGCGCTGAGCCTGTCCAGGGCGTCGACGACATCCGTTACCTTTGCAGCTCGCCTGCTTTCGTACCTACGCATCGACGCGGCTGTTACCACCCGCGCCGCAAGGCTCGATACGGGGCTCGTGGCGCACGATTCTTCCACCCGCTAGAACAGGCGGCCTTGCCAGGCCGCACTGTCCCCGGAATTAGTCCCTTACGGCGGACAGGGTTTTCATGCTTACCCCACGGGCTTTCGTCGGATTTGGACTTGCCGCGATGGGCGACACGCCATTAGCAGGAAGGAGCAAGATTCGAATCAGCTGATAAACTTTATATCAGTGAGGTTGACTCAGGTCGCCAGGATGAACCCGAAGACCGCAGGCGCAGGTTTGTTCGGTTGCCACCGTTGTACGGCGGCAACGGCTCTGTTCCTATGGATCGCCCCCGGTTGGATCGCCGTCGGTGCACTGGCATTGATCGCCCAATTCGCGACTGCCGAAACCTGGCAGGGGCAACTCCAGCGCGGCGGCCTGATCCGCGTCGATCCCGACACGCATCGGGCCATGCGCGGCGATGGTGAGGGCCCGATGTGGGACGGCGTGCATCGGCTCGACGACGGCTCCACCGTCATCATCCGCGACGGTATCGCGATACCGACCGAGCAGATGTATCAGACCTGGTCCGGCGACACCAAGCCGCAACCGATCTTCGAGGACCGCCACTGTAACCAGCTGGTGCGCAAGACCTGTGGCTTCGACAGTGCGTGCAATAACAGCGCCGCCTGCCTACGCGCCCGTAGCCTGCTCGCCGACGAGGGCCGCGAGCAGCGTGACGAGCCCGTTACCGCCGGCACCCACCCGCGCACCGCCGCCAGCGAGCTATGTCGTCAGGCCTTGACCGATCCGGCCTACAATGCCTGCGCCAGCCTGGAGGCGGCCATCGGCGACAGCCGCTGTCGCGATCTCGTCGACCAGGTCTGCGGAAGCGACAACCGTTGCGCTCAGCTACAGCCCTGTGACGCGGCACGCCAACTCTTGCGCATGGAGACCGAAGAACGTCTCGCCAACGACGACCCCGGCGCACTCAGTGGCACCGGCGGTCAATGCCTTGAAGCCATGAGCAATGCCTTCTTCCCGCCTTGTGATCCACGCATGGCGGTGCCCGAGGTCCCGTAGAGGCGAATTCATTCGCCCCCGTGCGCGATTCGGTATAGTGAGCCGCCGACGAATTCGCACTGATCCTCCAGTTACCACTACACATCCTCGCTGATCTTCGGTATGACCGACCTGCACGACCTGGAACTGATGCTGCGCTCGGAGACACCGATCCTGCTGATCGAGTCCCTGGAGGAGCAGCGCATCCTGCAACTGTTCACGCGCCTGGCACTGCGCCTCGAACAGAAGGTCTTCGGCTGGACGCTGACCGACGGGCTGCGGCGCGTGGAATATGCGTTGGCGAGCGATGCGGAACTGGCCGACCCGCCGGCGGTGCTGCGACACATCAAGCACACCAGCGAACGCGGCATCTATCTGCTGCTGGACTTTCATCCGTTTCTCGACCACCCGTTGCACGTGCGGCTGATGAAGGAGATCGCGCAGGACTTCGATCTGCTGCCGCGCCGGCTGGTGCTGGTGAGCCACGCGCTGCAAGCGCCGCCGGAGCTGCGCCATCTCAGCGCCAGCTTCAGCCTGCGGCTGCCGGATCGCAACCGATTGCTGGCATTGATACGCGAGGAGGCCCAGCGCTGGCAGCATGCCGCGCCCAACCGTAGCTTCCGTGCCAACCGCGATGCCGTCGATCAGCTCTCGCGCAACCTGCTCGGCGTCACCGAGTCGGATGCCCGCCGCCTGATCCGTAACGCCATCGTCAAGGACGGTGCCATCACTGAGTCCGACGTCACCGACGTCACCCGTGCCAAGTACGAGTTGCTGAGTCCGGAGGGCGCGGTCTCGTTCGAGTACGACACCGCCAACTTCGGCGACGTGGCCGGGCTGACTCAATCTCAAGGCCTGGATCGACCGTCGCCGTGACGCGCTATTGTCCGTCGAAGCCAAATGCGACCGCCCCAAGGGCATCATGCTGCTCGGCGTGCAGGGCAGCGGCAAGAGTCTTGCCGCCAAGGCCGTCGCCGGGCGCTTTGGCGTGCCGTTGCTGCGGCTGGATTTCGGCGCGCTGTACAACAAGTACATCGGCGAGAGCGAGCGCAACCTGCGCCACGCCCTGCGCACCGCCGACGTCATGGCGCCCTGCGTGCTCTGGTTCGACGAGATCGAAAAGGGCCTGTCCACCGGCAGCGGCGACGACGGTGGCCCGGCGCGGCGCATCATCGGCTCGCTGCTGACCTGGATGGCGGAGCGCGACAGCCGCGTCTTCATCGTCGCCACGTCCAACGACATCTCGCAGTTGCCGCCGGAACTGGTACGCAAGGGCCGACTCGACGAGATCTTCTTCGTCGACCTGCCGGATGCCGACGTGCGCCGGGAGATCTTTCGCATTCATCTGCAACGGCGCGGGCTCGATGCCGCGCTGTTCGATCTCGATCTTCTCGCCGAGGCCAGCGACGGCTTCTCCGGCGCCGGCATCGAACAGGCCGTGGTCTCCGCGTTATATGCGGCGCGCGCCGATGCCGGCGGCGCGACGCCTGGACCCACCACGCAACAGGTGCTGGCGGAGATCGAAGGCACGCAGCCGCTGTCCGTGGTCATGGACCGGCAGATCGCCGCGCTGCGGGCTTGGGCCAGCGGGCGGACGGTGATGGCTTGATGGGGAAGGGGCGAGTTTCGAGGTGCGAGCGTAGCCAGGTTTTTTCTCCGCGGAGACCGATTCAACATGACGATCGATTGCCCACGGCGAGCCTTTATCCTTGGCTTGATCCTGCTGTTGCCGGTGACCGCGATGGCGGCGGACGAGCCCGCCTCCCGGGTGCTGCGGGTCGGACCGCAGCATGCGCTGAAGACGCCCGGCGCCGCCGCCCGTGTCGCGCAGGATGGCGATATCGTTGAGATCGAAGGCGGTGACTACGTCGGCGACGTCGCGTCATGGCGACAGAACCATCTGACGTTGCGCGGGGTCAACGGCCGCCCGCACCTGATGGCCGCGGGCAAGTCCGCCGAGGGCAAGGCGATCTGGGTGATCAAGGGTGCCGATGTCGAGGTGGATAACATCGAGTTCTCCGGCGTGCGGGTGCCGGGTTTCGCCGGAGCCGGCATTCGTTCCGAGGGTGTCGGACTGACCATTCGCAACGCGCACTTTCACGACAACGAGATGGGCATCCTCACCAATCACAACCCGAACGGGGTGCTGATCATCGTCGGGTCCCAGTTCAACCACAACGTGGTCGACTACGAACGCTTCGGTCGTCTGGGCCACAACATCTACGTCGGCCGGATCGGACGCTTCGAACTGCGCGACAGCGATGTCTTCGGCGCGCAGACCGGGCACCAGGTCAAGAGCCGCGCCCGGCGTAGCGAGATCATCGGCAACCGCATCCGCGACATCGGCGGCGCCTCCAGCTACCTAATCGACATCTCCGAGGGCGGCGAGGCCATCATTCGCGACAACGATCTGCTGCAGGGTGCCGACGCACCCAACCGCACGGCCATCGCCTTCGCCCCGGAGGCCAAGGACAAGTCCGCCCCAGGCTTTCTCGTGGTCAGCCATAATCGCTTCATCAGCAAAGGTGGCCGAGGAACCTTCGTGCGCAACCACGCGACCCTGGAGGCAGTGCTGAACGGGAATGAACTCACAGGCTTGGTGCGTCCGCTGCAAGGGCCAGGTCGGGTTCGCTAGGGGATCGAGGCAACGGTCACGGCGATTGACCAGGCCCAATGAGGCCAGCCGCCAGATCCGCTCCCAATCGCGTTGCGAGAACGGATTCCGCCGCCATTTCATGGAAATCGAGACAGCCCGCGGCGGGCGCCAAGCGCTACTTGGCCTTTGGTCCGTAGCCCCTGACCCGCTCCCCGTCAACCGCGGTTCGACCGCTCAACACCGAGAAGCACGTATGGAGTACAAGGACTATTACAAGATCCTCGGCGTCGCCCGCGACGCGAGCCAGGACGATATCAAGCGCGCCTACCGGAAGCTTGCGCGCAAGTATCATCCGGACGTCAGCAAGGAGACCGATGCCGAAGCCCGCTTCAAAGAGGTCAACGAGGCCAACGAGGTGCTCAAGGACCCCGCTAAACGCGCCGAGTACGATGCGCTCGGCACAGGATGGCATGCCGGGGACGAGTTCCGCCCGCCTCCGGGGGCTGGCGCGCATCGACGTGAGTATGACTTTTCACCGGAAGAGGCAGCCCACTTCAGCGATTTCTTCTCCAGTATCTTTGGCGGGGGCGGCGGTATGGGCGGGTTTGGTGGCGCGCGTGGCGCTCGCGACGACTTTCGGCGACGCGGCACCGACCAGACCGCGCGCATCCGCATCTCGCTGGAAGACGCCTACCACGGCGCAAGCCGCCAATTGCGCTTGGACGTGCCGGAGTTCGACAACAGTGGCCACGTGCAGACGCGTAGCCGCACCCTCAACGTTCGCATCCCGGCGGGCATCACCGAGGGCCAACAGATTCGACTTGCCGGCCAGGGCGGTCCCGGGCTCGGCGGCGAGCCGGGGGACTTATTTCTCGAGGTCGAATTCGAGCCGCATCCGATCTATCGTTGCGAAGGCAGGGACATCGATGTGCGATTGCCCATTTCCCCCTGGGAAGCCGCGCTCGGTGCCACGGTGCCGGTTCCAACCTTGGGCGGGACGGTCAGCCTGAAGATCCCTGCCGGGTCGCAGAGCAATCAGCGCCTGCGGCTCAAGGGGCGCGGTCTGCCCGGTGGTGGCTCTACCAAGACCGCGGGCGATGCCTTCGTGCAGCTGGAGATCGTCAATCCGCCCACGGTTGACGACGCCGCGCGCACGGCTTATGAGGAACTGTCCAAGCGTTTCGGCGCCTTCAATCCACGCGCCAAGCTGGGGGTTTGAACCATGGTACAGAGACAGACCAGCATCGAAGGGGTGTTGCTCGACGAGCACACCATCGTCAGCATCACCGAGTTGACCCAGGTCTGTGGCGTCGACATCGAGCAAGTGCGGCTGATGGTGAGCGAGGGCGTATTGCAGCCGACCAACGGCGCGCAACCCGAAAAATGGCGCTTCACCGGCATCGAGGTCCGGCGTGCTCGCCGTGCCCTGCGCCTGCAACGCGACCTGGATCTGAACCTGCCCGGCACCGCGTTGGCGCTGGAACTGATCGACGAACTTGAACATCTGCGCCGCCGCGTGCGCAGCCTGGAGCAGCTGTTGGGCGGCGTGCGCGACGGAGAATGAGCGAAGTCCTATCGCTCGCTGGTGCGGCATTCTCGCGGTGCCGCGAAGATTCCACCGGACCCAGAGCAAGCGTTGCGATGACGGCGTCGACACGTCCAGCCCCACGAGGCTAGGCTTTCGGCACTCGGCACCAGCGCCGCACGAGGCGAGATCCGATGGCAGCCGGCCAACTGCAAACCGTCGCCGATCTGCTGGCTAGCCCGGAAGCGCGCGTCGAGTTGATCGACGGCGAGATCGTGCGCCGGCCGATGGCACTCGGCGAACACGGCAGCGTGCAGCTAGGAACCTGCGTCGAGCTTGGTCCGGCGGATCGGACCGCCGGCCCCGGCGGCTGGTGGATCGCCACCGAGATCAGTGTCGCCTACGAGCCCCACCAATGCCCGAGTCATGTTGGCGGAGTTGGTCACGGGCCGACTGGAAGTCGGCGGTCCCGGGGGCGGGTCCTGGTCAGGCGAAGCAGATGTCGTTCTTGCCACTGCGCTTGACCGCATACATCGCCTGATCAGCGCGCGCCATGAGCGTATTGCCGTTGTCGCCGTGATCCGGGTAGAGGCTGACGCCAATGCTGGCGCCGACCCGGCGTTGTTCGCCGGCCACCGCGATGGGCTCGGCCATGGTCGCGAGCAGGCGGCGGCCGAAGACCTCGACGGAGGTGTCCTGGCGGATATCGGTGAGCAGCACGGCGAACTCGTCGCCGCCGATGCGCGCGACCGTGTCGCCGTCGCGCACGGCATCACGCAGCCGCGCCGAGACTGTTTTGAGCACCTCGTCGCCGGCGGCGTGGCCGAGGCTGTCGTTGACGGCCTTGAAGCCGTCCAGGTCGATGAACATCAGCGCCAGACGCAAGGTCTGCGTGGAGGCGGAGTACAGTGCCTCGCGCAGGCGCTGTTCGAACAGCAGCCGGTTAGCGAGCCCGGTGAGGCAGTCGCTGTGGGCGAGTTCGCCGACGCGTCGGACCTCGCTGTTCAGGCTTTGCTTTTCGATCTCGCGCTCGGTGACATCGTGAAACCGCAGGATGAAGCCATAGGCTGCGCCGCTGGTACCGTGCAGCACGCGGCCGTAGACCTCCGCATAGTGGTCGCTGCCATCGGGTGCATGGCGATGCAGCATCAGCGTCAATGGCTCGTCGGAGCGCGACAGGTGGTCGCGAATGCCCGGCAACAGCAGCTCGGGATCGATTTGGTCGGGGCACTGATGGGTCTGTGCGATCACGCGGGTGGCGGGGTCGAGCCGCAGCGCCTGCGCGATCACCGGCTCGACCATCAACATGCAGGTCTTGGTGACGACGTTGATCCAGCGGATCAGACCGTCGTGGTCCGTAACCACGGTCGGGTCGGGGATCGAGTCCACCAGCGATTGGAAAAAGGCCCGGTTGTTGCGCAGGCGCTGCTCTGCCCGTGCTGCTTGCACCAGATACCGGATGCGGTTGCGCAGCACCGCCCACAGGATTGGCTTGGTGATGAAATCGGTGGCGCCGACGTCGAAGGCCCGGTCGATCGACGGCTCATCCTGGTAGGTGGTGATCATGACGATGGGCACACGCTCGCCGCCGGGCAGGGCGCGGATGCGTCGGCAGGCCTTGAAGCCGTCCAGGACCGGCATGGCCGCGTCCAGCAGCACGATGTCGGCCCCCTCGGCGTCGAAGTGCTCGACGGCCAGCTGCCCATTCTCGACGCTCTCGGTGTGGAAGCCGAGGCGGCCGACGAACTGCGTGATGGCGAGCCGCAGCACCGGATCGTCGTCGACGATCAGCGCACGCGGAACGCCTTCCGCGTCCTGGTCCAATGGCGTCGGATCTGCTGTGATCTGTCGATTCAACGCAGCTACCTCTTGCCGTATCACGTGTTTCATTCTGTTGCGAGCCGACGCGCCATGAATCTCAGGTCTCAGCGACTGATTGGCGAGCCCAGCGCGATCAAACGGTCTCTTGGCTCAGGATGTCGCTGAGTGCCTCGGCGCCGTCCCTTGTGTTATCCAGTGTGTGATCAGACGCGCTAAATCTTGCAGGGGCTGACCGTGGGTGACGATGCCGCGGTGCAGGACCGCATCGGGCATCCCCTCGACCGCGGCGGTGGCCGGGTCCTGCACCAAGGGCTTGCCGCCGGCACCCTTGAGCGCCATCAGACCGTCCGCGCCGTCGTCGCCGAGTCCGGTCAGGATGACGCCGCAACAAGCGGCGCCGCGATTGGCAGCGACACTGGTCAGCATACGGTTGATGTTGGGATAGTAGACGGCCTCGGTGGCCGACTCGTAGCGCAAGCTGCCGGCGGCGCTCAGGGTTAGGCTGCGGCGACCGCCGCAGGCCAGGTGCACATGTCCGGCACGCGGCTGTTCGCCGTCGGTGGCGACGCTGACCGGGTGGCCGGTTTGTTCGCCGAGCCAGCGCGCGAGCCCTTCGGTGAACTCGCGTTCGATGTGTTGGCTGACGAGAAATGCTGCCGGCAGCCCAGGTGGAACCGCCGCCAGCAGCGTGCACAGTGCCGTCGGGCCGCCGGTGGAGCAGCCGATGGCGACGATGGGTAGCCGCGCGCCGGAGATCCCGGTCTGCGCCGGTCCCGTCGACGCACGGCGGCTGATGTTCGGCATTGTCGCTGAAGGGAGCACCCGCTCCAGCGGCAACGTGAGCACCGTATGCATCTTTTTCAGCATTTCGGCGCCGGCGTTGAGCAGTTGCAGGTTGTCCACCTTCTCGCCAGGGCGGGCCGTCAGTGCCGGCGTGTGACAGTAGTCGAGCGCGCCCTGCTTGAGCGCGTCGAACAGATAGGTGGTGTTGCTGCGGATGGTGGCGCTGGTGACCAGAATGCGGGTGGGCCGCTCCGCCATTCAGCCGGCGCGTGACCTCGACGCCGTTGATGTCCGGCATGTGCATGTCCAACAGCACCAGGTCCGGGCGCAGCTGGCGCGCCAGCGCGACGCCAGTCGCTGCCGCAGGTGGCCTCGCCGGCCAGCGTGAAGGCACCGCTGGCGCGCACCACAGCCGCCGTCACCGCGCGTGCGACCGCCGAGTCGTTGATGATCAGAACCTTCGGCAATGGATTTGCCGCGTGCCGTGCGTTTGCTGTCGTTGTCATTGATCGGTTCCGACCCGGTTCCTGATGTCGCCTGCGGTCGACGGCCTCGCGTCTCGGTGCTCTGCCTGGGCCTAGTCAGGCCTGGCCGGGTCCGGGACCGAGGCTAGGACGGGTGCTTCCCGCGCTGCCGCCGGGTGAGGCACCGGCCGCTGTCGCGCCTATTCGTCCCTATCGTCGCCGCGATCCCTGCACAAGTATCGCTGCTTCTCGCGAACGTGCATGCCAACCTTGCCACAATTTGGAACAGGCGGCGCCCTCGATTGCTTAAGGGCGCAAAATCGTTGCAGATATTTCAAGCTCTTCGTTGTCGTTGTCGTTGTCGTTGTCGTTGTCGTTGTCGTTGTCGTTGTCGTTGTCGTTGTCGTTGTCGTTGTCGTTGTCGTTGTCGTAATCGGAACTTTTCCCAATCGATGGGACTTCAGGACGCTTCACATCAAAGGTCTCATGCGCACATTGCATTGCCATTCGAAGCACGAAAACGAGCACGACAACGACAACGAAGACCACGACGACGACAAGGACAAGGACTGAGGATCAGTATGCCGCCTACCCAGCGCCGACCATGACTCGTCGGCCTGAGGCATCGCCTCGCTCGGCCGGCGTTCATCGCGCTTGTGCGCCCCGACGGGAGGCTGTGAGAGACTTCGCGTCGTAGAACGCCGGCCGCCGAAGCCGGGTGCGGGATCACTGATCCCATCAGACCACAATGACGGCAGCGGCGGTGTGCCGCCGCTGCGCGACGGAGCCCCGATGGACGACTACGATCGCTGTTCTACCAGAGCCTGTGCCTGCCCCGCACGCATCCCGACCATCTGGCCGCGCTCGGACGGCTGATGGGCCTGAATGCGGCGGAGCCGGAGGGCTGCCGCGTACTGGAACTGGGCTGCGCCGCGGGCGGCAACCTGATCCCGATGGCCTGCCGGCTGCCGCGGGCGCGCTTCGTCGGTGTCGATCTGTCCGCCGCGCAGATTGCCGCGGGTCAGCGTCTGGTGGGTACCCTCGGGCTCAACAACATCGAACTGCGGGTGGCGGATATCGCCATACTGGACGATGGCATCGGCGAGTTCGACTATGTCGTTGCCCACGGTGTTTACTCCTGGGTACCGGAGGCGGTGCGTGCGGCATTGCTACGGCTCGCGCGCCGGGTGCTGGCGCCGGATGGGCTGTGCTACATCAGCTTCAACACGCTGCCAGGCTGGCGCATGCGCGGCATGCTGCGGGACATCTTGTGCGATGCTTGTCGCGGCGTTACCGAGCCGCCCGCCCGGCTGGCGGCGGCGCAGGCCGCGTTGGTGCGGCTGGAGCAGGCGCTGCCGGAATTTCCGGGGCTCGCCGCCGACTATCTGCGCGCGGAGATCGCGGCGCTGCGCGGCCTGCATCCGAGTTATCTCTACTTCGAATATTTGGCTAAGCACAACCGCGCTTTTCTATTCCGTGACTTCTTGGCGGACATCGAGGCGCAGGGGCTGCGCTACCTGTGCGATGCAGACCTGCAACGACAGTTCCCCGCCAGCCTTGGTGATGCCGTGGACAGCGCGCTGGCGGATCTCACCGACGGTGCCGACGTCGAGCAGTGGCTCGATTTCGTCGGCACCCGCAATTTCCGCGAGAGCCTGCTGATGCGCGACGATGCCCGCTGCGACGAACAACTGTCGCTGGAACGCTTCGCTGGCCTGTGCTTCAGTGCCGATCTGCAACCGCCAGCGACGTTGGACCTGCGCGACGCTGCCGCGGCGACTTTCCGGCGGCCGGACGGGGAGTCGGTCGATGTGCGACATCCGCTGAGCAAGGCGCTGCTGCTCGAGTTGGCCGGACGCTATCCGGATGCACTGCCGCTATCGCAGCTGTTGCCAGCGGCGCAGCGCCGGGTGCAGGCCGGCGGCGGTGGTCATGCCGACGAGGTCGATACGCTGCTTGAGGAGTTGTTCGGCCTGTTTGCGCGCGGCAACCTACGTGCCCGTCTGCATCCGCGGCGGTCTGTCGCGGCCGTTGCGCCGCGGCCGGCTGCGACCGCGCTGGCCCGCGCCGAGGTCGCGAGCGGGCAGGATCAGGTCGCGACCATCGATCACGGGAACCTCGGCGTCGATGCGCTCGCGGCGCGCCTCATCGGTTATCTGGACGGATCGCGGACCGTGTCGGAACTGGCTGCTCGGTTGCTGGCCGATCTCGACGACGGCACGCTGCGGCCGACAGACGATCTGTCGGCCCGGCCCGCCATTGGCTCGCCGCAGGCGCTGGAGCGGGTTTGTCGCGAACTGCTGGTGCTGTTTCGGCGCTACGGTGTGCTGGAGCAATCCGTCGAGGGTTGAGGCTCAGAATTGCATCGCCGCGGCCTGATTGCCCAGCAACCAGCGCTCCCAGTCGCGCTCGAGCGCCGCCAGCCCGCCGGCATAGCCGCGATCGAGCGCGTCGACGTGATCGAACCCCAGACAGCGATGCTGCGCCAGCGCGTTCAGCAGATCGGAGACACCGCGCTGGCGCGCCGGCTCCTGCAACAGAAAATGTACCAGCGACCAGGCATAGGGGTAGGCAAGGTCGTTGCCCCAGCGGTTCCAGTCCGCGCGGTCGCCGGCGAGAAACACCGGCAGTGCCGGTAGGCCGCCCGCCCGTTGCAGTCGGCGGAGTACTTCGAGATCGCGGGCGGGTGCCGCCGCGGTCGCGAAGCTCTGCTGAAACTGCATCCGCTCGACCACCTCCGCCAGCCCCTCGTTCAGCCACAGCGGCACATGGCCCAGCCAATTTCCCAGGGCCAGGTGCGCGATCTCGTGGCGCGCGACGGCGCGGGTCCCGGCATCACCCAACCAGCGCACCACGGCCTGATTGTTACTGAAGCGATAAAACCCGCTGGTTCTGGACAGGTCCAGGCCGGTGCCGGCCGCAGCCCGTGCAAAGTGCTGCTGCCCATTGACGATACGCAACGCAACGTGCACCGGTTCGACGTCGCGCAGGCCGAGGTCGTCGGCGAGAAAATGGAACACGCCGTCCAGGTCGATCTCCAACTGTTGCTGGAAGCCGCTCGGTGGCATGAGTCCGGCGTAGTCATAATCCGCCGAGAAGCGCCCAACGCCGATCTGGACCGGGTTGGCGATGATCTGCGAGTCCGCCTCCGGCGGCGCATGGTCCGAGTATACGACCCGTCCGGAGGCGTCGACCCAGCGATGCAGCACCCGCGACGGAGGCGATCGACTCGGGTTCGCCGCCGCCCCGGCGCGACAGGGGTTATCGCCGTGCGCCAAGCCGCGGCCATGAACGGCATCCATAGGCCGATCCGGCTGTCGTGTTGGCATTGGGCTCGATTCAGGCGGAATGAAGCGGATCGGTGCCAATGGCAGGGGTGCCAACAGTTCCCACTCGAAACCGGGCCCCACCAGCGACAGCTCGGTCAGTTCTGCCTGCTCCAGCGAGTCGGCGACGCCGAAGGCGACCAGCAGCCGACGGCGCTGGTCGTCGCTGGACAGATGCCAGACCAAGACGCACACCAGCGCGACGATGGCTGTAATTCGCAGCAGGGCAGCGGAGACGGGAGACATGATGGGGCGGTTGCCTGGCGCTGGACAGTCCTTTTCGCTTAAATGATCGGCAACCTCTGTGGAGGCGTCAACGCCAGTTGGCCGAAACTGTGAGCTGGGTACAGCCCAGCAGCAAAACGTCATTCACGTTCAGGTTGAAAAAGGCCGCTGTTTGTTATGCTCCGCGGTTATAAAATAATGAAAACGCGCCGATGGAGGAATTCCGTGTATACGCTAAGTAGCAAAGGGCACACCTATCTCTATCAGGTGGATTACGGCGAAGAGAGCGCCGTCGCACGGATCATCGTCCGCGCCGATGCGGCCGGTACCGAGGGTCTGTTTCTGGTCAAGCAAGACGGCTCGCTGGAGCCGGCGGACGATCGCGACGGCTTCGGTGCCAACACACTGCGTCACGACGGACTGTGGCCAAAACCGCCCCGCGAGGCCATTCGCGACGCGCGGGCCATCGCCCAACAGAAGTCACATGCCGCTTGAGCCTAGATCAAGGCTTAGGCCACTGAGGCATCGGCCAGGCAATCGGTGATAGCCTCGGCATTATCCGATTTGGACCGGCATCGCGCCGTAAACGTTATACAAGGCAAATGATCGGAATGAACACCGAATACGAGTCTGATTTCTATGCGTGGGCGCGGGAAAATGCGGCGTTGCTGCGAAGTGGACAGCTGTCCCGCGTCGACTTGGACCATATTGCAGAGGAACTGGAGGATCTGGGCAAGAGCGAGCGGCGCGCGCTTGGCAGTCACCTGCGGGTCTTGCTGACGCACCTGCTCAAATGGCGCTACCAACCCAGTCACCGCGGTATCAGTTGGCGCCTGTCGATACGCAACGCCCGCTTGGACGTTGCAGCGATTACCAAGGATAGCCCCAGTCTCAAGCCACAAATTCCCGCGCTGCTGGCGGACGAATACCCCGGTGCTCGCTCGCTGGCCCTCGACGAAACTGGCCTGCCGGCGACGGCGATGCCGACGGGCTGTCCGTTTGACGTCGCGCAGGTGCTGGATGCTGACTACTGGCCAGAATGAACGAAGAGTCTCGCGCAAAGGCGCAAAGGCGCGAAGGACCTGGCGCGGTTTCGTTCGCCACCCGGTAGCGGCTAGCTTGCCCCAACGGCTATCATAGGCGGTTTCCTTAGCTCCGCCGCCGCCTTCAATATCTATGTCTCAGCTCGACGAGCAACTCGCCAAGCGCCGCACCTTCGCGATCATCTCCCACCCCGACGCCGGCAAGACCACGCTGACCGAAAAGCTGTTGCTGTTCGGCGGTGCGATCCAGATGGCGGGTACCGTCAAGGGCCGCAAGGCGGCACGGCATGCGACATCGGACTGGATGGAGTTGGAAAAGCAGCGCGGCATCTCGGTGACCTCGTCGGTGATGCAGTTCCCGTACGACGACGTCCATCGTCAATCTGCTCGACACACCGGGCCACGAGGACTTCTCGGAAGACACCTATCGCACGCTGACGGCGGTGGATTCGGCGCTGATGGTCATCGATGCGGCCAAGGGTGTCGAGGATCGCACCATCAAGTTGATGGACGTCTGCCGGCTGCGCGATACGCCGATCCTGACCTTCGTCAACAAGCTCGACCGCGAGGGCCGCGATGCCATCGAGATCTTGGACGAAGTGGAAGAGATCCTGAAGATACGCTGCGCGCCGATCACCTGGCCCATCGGCATGGGCAAGCGCTTCAAGGGCGTTTACGACCTGCGTCACGACCGCACCCACCTGTTCAGCGCGACCCACGGCGGCAAGATCCAGACCGGCGAGGTCATCGAGGGCATCGACAACCCGCGCATGGACGAGCTGCTCGGCGATCAGGCGGCAGAGCTGCGCGACGAGATGGAGCTGGTGCAGGGCGCGAGCCATCCGCTCGACCTCGACGCCTACCGCGCCGGCAAGCAGACACCGGTGTTCTTCGGCTCCGCGATCAACAACTTCGGCATCAAGGAACTGCTGGACGCCTTTGTCGAGTACGCCCCGCCGCCGCGCCCTCGTCCGACCAGTCAGCGCACCGTTGAGCCGAACGAGGCCAAGTTCACCGGCTTTGTGTTCAAGATCCAGGCGAACATGGACCCGGCCCATCGCGACCGCGTCGCTTTTTTGCGGGTCTGCTCCGGCAGCTATACGCAGGGCATGAAGATGCGCCATGTGCGCATCGGCAAGACGGTGCAGGTGGCCAACGCCATCACCTTTCAGGCCGACGAGCGTCGGCGCGTGGAGGAGGCCTGGCCTGGCGACATCATCGGTCTGCATAACCACGGCACCATCCAGATCGGCGACACCTTCACCGAGGGTGAAGACCTCAAGTACGAGGGCGTGCCCTACTTTGCGCCGGAGCTGTTCCGGCGCGTGGTGCTGAAAGACCCGCTCAAGACCAAGGCATTGCAGAAGGGCGTGCTGCAACTGTGCGAGGAGGGTGCCACCCAGGTGTTCCGGCCGTTGAAGAACAACGATCTGATCCTCGGCGCGGTCGGCATCCTGCAGTTCGATGTGGCCGCCTATCGGCTCAAGGACGAATACGGCGTCGAGGCCATGGTGGAACCGGTCAGCGTGCATACCGCCCGCTGGGTCGCCTGCGAGTGATGCCAAGATGTTCGCGCGCTTCAAGGAAAAGGCCTATGAGAACCTGGCCCTGGACGGCGACGATCAGCTCGTCTATCTGGCGCCGACCCGCGTCAACCTGCAACTGACCGAGGAGCGCTGGCCCGACATCCGCTTCCTGGCGACGCGGGAGCTGTGATCCCGTCCGTCGCATCCGCCAAGCGCTGACCGCGGAACCTCGTCGCCGATTCCGGTCGACGTCCGCCAACCGCGCACCGAAAACGAGCAACCAGGCAGCGTGACCATCAGCACATCAGCACCGACCAACGTTCTTGAACTGTTGGTCCCGGGCCTGCTCGGTCCCATCCCGCCGCGGCAGGGTCAGCCATTGTCCACGCCGACGCTCGATCGGCTGTTGGCCCGTGGTAGGCCATCCGCGACCCCGACGACGGACGTCACGACCGCGCTGCTGGCCCGCTTCGATGCTGACGCCAGTGCGCCCTACAGCCTGGCCGCCGATGATCCGAGTTGGGACCATACCGACTTTTGCATGCATGCGGCCCCTGTCCATTTGCGCCCAGATCGCGACCTGCTGCGGCTGTTCGACGCCCGGCATCTGGGCATCAGCCAGGCTGAGGCGGACGCATTGACGGCCGAACTCAATGCCCACTTCGCTCCGGACGGATTGCGTTTCACGGCACCGTCGACGTCGCGCTGGTATCTGTTCTGCCAGCAACCGCCAACGCTGAAGGCCCAGCCGCTTGAGCGTGTCATCGGTCAGCATGTCGACGGGCTATTGCCGACCGGCGATGATGCCGCGCGTTGGGCTCAGCTGATGAACGAGGCGCAGATGCTGCTGTTCCAGTCGCCAGTGAATCAGCAGAGAGAGTCCAGCGGCCGACCGCCGGTGAACGGCCTATGGACCTGGGGCGGTGGCGTCTGGCGCGCATTGGCGGATGCGGCGCCGACTGATCGGCTGCCTGCATGCCTTCAGGCGCGGTCGCCGCTGGCGCTGGGGCTCGCCGCGGCCGCGGGCGTTACGGTCGAGTCACCGGATGCGGCATGGGAAACGCAAGCGGGCAGTTATCTTGTGGTCTTGGAGCAGTTCCGGGATGCGCTGCTGGATACGGATGATCGGGCCTGGTCGGCGGCGGCCGAAGCGCTCGACCACTGGCTGGCGCCCGCGGTCGATGCGCTCCGCGCCGGACGCCTGGATGAGATCATCATCGACGCCTGCGATGGCCGGCGCTGGTCGCTTTGCCGCGCCGACTTGCGCCGATTCTGGCCCCAAAATTGGGGCCGGCCTTGGCGCCGATCAAAGTCGCTGGCCGACCTCGCGCAACAGCAAACGGGTTGACCAAAGCGTTTCGGCCGCTCAATGCGCCCACCGTCGTTGCCGCCGCGATTGCCACGGCTCTGTGGGAGCGGCTCGCAGCCGCGATCGGGCTGCGCGGGATTCAGCTATCGTTGCCGTCGCGATTGCGAATCGCTCCCACATGGCCAACGCCTCTCCCTGTAATGAATTTCGGACTCCCTTGAGCGCGGTGCTTCTTGCGCGTTGTCGACACCAGCGCCCCTATCGGGGACCCCGTTACTCCGGTAGCCGCAGCACCTTCCACGTCCCGTCGACCTGACACAGATCAGCCGTGCTGCGGTCATCGTTCCCCTGGGCATGGTTATCGATGCGCAAGCGCCGGCAGTGCATGCCCTTCTCTTCGAAGGTCCGTAGCGAGACCGCGCTGCCATGGTTGCCGGTCGTGTCGTTACGCCAGGTCTGGTCCTGGTTGTCGTCCGGAGCGGCGAGGACGGCATCGATATTCGCCGACATCATCGCGATGTCCTCGGCGCTGAAGTAGCGCATCGGCGCCTGATCGAGAAAGCCGTAGGTGGCGCCCATGGCCGTGCCGGACAGGCCCAGCAGGCAGGCCAATAGCGGCATCAGTATCGGTTTGGGTATCGATAACCTGGGGAAAGCATCAGCAACCATCTTGCGCATGGTGTCGCCTCTCGGGTGGGGTATGCGGTGCCCGGAGTATAAACCGGGCAGTGCCAACGGGCGCGCGGATCGCGGTGATTGATCGCGCACCGCGGCGACTCATTGCGCAGCATCCACCAGCACTGGCTGCAGCACCCGCAGCAGGTCCGCGGTCGCCAGCGAGACGATATAGCCGCGCTTGCCGCCGTTGATGTAGAGCGTTTCCAGTGCGGCGATCGAGCGTTCGCAATAGATCGGCATCGCCGCGCGCGTGCCGAACGGCGAGGTGCCCCCGACCTGATAGCCGGAATGCTTGTCCGCTACCTGCGGTTCGCAGGGCCGCACGCGTTTGGCACCGATCTGCTTTGCGAGCTTTCCCGTGGCCACCTCACGGTCGCCATGCATCAAGATCACCAGTGGTCGTGCCTGCTCGTCTTCCATGATCAGCGTCTTGATCACCAGATGCTCACCGAGGCTGAACTGCTCGGCGAACTCCGCGGTGCCGCCACCGGAGTAGTTGTAGGGGTATCCGGTGAAGGGAATGCCCGCGGCGCGTAGCGCTCGCACGGCCTGGGTGACGGGTTCCTTCTTAGCTGTCATCGACGCCTCGTCTTGGGTTCCCGTGGATCGCTGTACCGGCTGCTCTTCGCCAATGACTTCGCCGGGATGGAGCAACTCTTCGGTGTCTTTTTGCCAGCATTCACGGCGACTGGTTCGGGAATAACACCATCGCCCGGTACGAGGTTATGCCAACAAGCACCGCACTAAGGAGCTACCGATGCACCTCATCGGCGTCGAGTTCAGCCGCGAGCAGCGCACACTAGTCGGGTTCGAGGTGGAGAGCCTGTCCTGACCGAGAGCGCCGGCGGTCCCGTTAGCGCTTCTCGTTACCAATGCCCGGTGCCCGGCTCGCCCTTGAACGGCCCGACCACATCGTTGGTTATCCAGCCACCATAGTAGCCGCCAGGCTGCGGTCGTACCGGTTCGCTGTTCACCAGACAGCGCAGCAGGGACGGGTAGCAGGCGTACCAGCCGGCGATGCAGGAGGCTTCGTCGAGGGCGTTGGGATAGCGCCAGAGGGCGTTTTGGATCATGCCGGCGCTGGTCTCGACGTGGAAGTACTCGGCCTCGCCCTTCCACTCGCAAAAGGTGCGGCGGGGCGATGGCCGGAGTAGCGATTCGTCGACTGCGTCCGCTGGAAGGTAGAAGCTTGGCGGGCTGCCGGTCTCCAATGCGCGGATGGCGGTGTTGGTGCGGGCGAGCAGCGTGTTGCCGGCGTAGACCTCAATGGTGCGGGGGTCCTGCACATAGGCCGGCGGTCGGGGGTAATCCCAGACCGATTCCTGGCCGTCGGCGGGCTGGGCCGCAAAATCGGGGCGTTGCTGCCCGCGGTAGGTCCAGAGGCCGCGGGCGTGTTCAAGTTCGCGTCGGGTTGGCTTCATCGGCGATATCCTCCGTCCTGGTCGGCCGGTTGCTGGATCTTGTGGGAGGCGCTTGGTGGGAGACTCTGGGTGGGAGACGCTTGGCTAGCCACGCTTGCGCCAGATCAGCGTGCGATTGTTCACTGGCATTGGTCTGTCGTCTTCGAGGCTGAGCCCTGCGGCGTCAGCGAATCGGCGTAGGTCGATGAGGTCGCGCACGCCACTCAGCGGGTCGTGCTGGCGCAGGTAGCGGTCGAACTGGGCGTTGCTCGCGCTGGTGTGTCGGCCGTCCTCGCTGAAGGGGCCGTAGAGTGCGAAGGGAGCGCCCGCGGATAGCAGGCAGCCGATGGCCGTGAACATCTGCTTGACCTGCGGCAACGACATGATGTGAGCAGTGTTGGCGCTGTAGGCGGCATCGAACGAGCCGTCGGGCCAGGCCGTGTCGACGTCCAGTTCGATCGGCGCCGGCAGGTTGGGCAGCGCCGCTTCGTCGAGCCATGCGCTGATGCCTGGCAGGTATTCTGCTACATCGCTGCATTGCCAGCGCAGGTGGGGCATTGCCGCGGCAAAGTACACCGCGTGCTGGCCGGTGCCGCTGCCGATCTCCAGCACCTGACGCGCATCGGCGAACAGGGGCTGAATGACCGACAGAATCGGCGCTTTGTTCTCTTCGCAGGCTGGGGAGTAGGGTTTTCGGCTGCTCGGCATAGCGGGTTCGGGGCTGGGTAGAGTGCTTGAGGGCACCAAATGCTTGCAGACGAGTCAAGTTTCTCGTTGTCGTTGTCGTAATCGAAACTTCACCCAGCCGACAACACTACAGGGCGCTTCGCGGCTTCATATCAAACGGTCTCTTACGCGCATTGCATTGCCACTCGAAGCACGGCAACGACAACGACAACGAATAGTGTGCTGCGATCACCAGCTCCGACCATGACTCGTCGGCCTGAGGCGATGCCTCGCTAGGCAGTTGTCGGGCCGACAGGGGCGAGTTGGGCGCTTCGCATCAGTTCGCAAGCGCGGAGCGGACGATGCGGCAAGCGCCCGCGTCGCCCTTGCCGCAGTGGAATCCGCTATCATCGTCGACCAATGCCTGCTCGCTGTCCTGTCCTTGCGTTGTTGCAGCATCGAACTGCTTAGCCTCCACATCATGTCGATCCCCGTCAAAGGTCTGTTGCCGATCGCTGTCTTGGCGTTGATCGCCTGCGCGCCGCTGCAATCGCCGGGCTCTCGATCAGAAATGGGGTCCGAAACGGGACCGGAGATTGGGGCCGCCCGGGCCGCAGAGCAGGAACGCCCGCCGCGTTGGCGTGCTGCCGGGGAGCTTGTCGCCGAGGATGCGGGGTCAAATGTCGCCGCTTCGGCCGGGCTGGATTACCGCCTGGACGGCGCGGAGGCGCTGCACGCGCGACTCGCGGGACGCTGCACGGATGCACCGAGCGGCATGCGGGGCGACGCCTTCGTGCGCGAGCTGGTGGCGGACCTGTATGCGGATGGGGTGGACCCTGGCGCGGCCACCGAGGTGCTGATCTTGGCCGGCTGCGGCGAACCCACGCTGATCGTTCGCGAGCTGGTCGCGCAGGGTGGCGATACCGCCGCACCGCTGGTGGTCGATCGCGCGATTGGGGTGCAGGGAGATGCCTCCGCCGCCGCGATGCAGCAGGCCGCCGCGGATGGGCTCGCGCGCTGGCGCCGGGCCACCGGTCTGGAGCCGGCGCGGGGTTCCTTTCCGCTGGCGGGCGCCGACATGTCGTATTCGATGATCTATTTTCCGCTCGGCGGCAGTCGTGTCAGTGGCCAACCTGCCGAGCGCTCGTCGAGTCTGGCGCAGCTGTTCGGCGCCGCGGCCCCGGGCTACGGCATCTATACTTTTATACTCTATGGCGACGTCGGTGCTGGCGCCGAGCCCGCCAACGTTGCGACTTACCGGGAGCTGCTGCGCGTGATCGAGACCTATGTCCTCGCTGCCGGGGACGCGAACGGGACGGATAATGGGGCCGCGAACCGGCAGGCGCATACCTTCCTCGTGCCAGTGCATGCGGACAGCGATGCTGGCGTCTTGGCGGAGCGCACGGGGCCGGAATTGTCGGCGCAGATGCGCGGGGACTTCGCCGCCTATCTGCGTGCCGGCGGTCAGGTGGAGCTGGCGCAGCGCCTGAGTCGGGCCAGTGGTCCCTTTCTGGTCTCCAGCCTCGAACCGCGACTAGTGCCCAACGACCCGCAGGCACCGCGCATGCTGGTGGATCTGAGCGACATAGGACCCGAGTACATGTATAGCGTCGTCGATGCCTACGACCGTTTGATCCCCGCCGAGCAGGTCGGCACCGTCGCGGGCTTGGCGGCGATCCGGAGCCGGCTGATCGGCATGTTCCCGGACAGCGCCATCGATGCCGCCGCGGCACCGCCGCCGGCCGGCGGCTGGGTCTATCTGTTCGGCCGCCGGCAAACGACCGGCGCTGGCGCGGGACCGGCAGCGATCGCGCGCGTTGCCGCCGTCGATTCGACGGGCAGCGGCAGCCGTGCCGGAGCGCCGCGATGATCTTTGGCGCACGCATCGGCGGGTTGTTCAAGTTTCTGATCGGCATCCTGCTGTTGCAGGGGGCCACGGCGCTATTGACCTATACGGCGCTGAAGACGGACCTGCAGCAAACCGCCTGGCTGTTCGGCGCGTTGGCCGCGAGCCTGGGCGTATTGGTGGCGCTGTGGTTCGACTCCGTTATCGGTAGCGTCAACGAGCACGTGATGGCGCGGCAGCAGAAGCGCCATTCCCGCGAGCGGGAGAAGCTGCGCGTGCAGGCGGAGCGGGACAAGGCCAAGTTCGTGCGCGAGCGCAAACGCATCTCCGGCGGCGCGACCTTGAAGACCGGCGCCGCCGTGGGCGGCCTGGTCGGCGTCGGCGTCGCCATGGTGCTGGCACAGTTCGTGACCATGGGGTTGCTCACCATCTCCGCCGCGGGCGGCGCCGCGCTGGGCTACGGTGTCCGTTCGCGGCAGGAGAAGCTGATTCGCGCCCGCGAGCAGCGGCAGGCCGAGAAATTGGTTCTGCCGCACGCCGACTTGCCCGCACTCGAGGCGGACTCGGAGGCGCGAGGCGAGCCCCGCGGCCGCCGCTAGCCGAAGAGACTAATGCCGCGTCCGGCGGTGGCTGTTCGCGGCCACGGTATCCCCCAGATTTTCTCAGAATAGTCCGCGGCGGATCTTCCGGAACGCGTCCCGCTGTCGCCGAGGCTTGTGAGCCACCCGCCTGAGAGGATGATTCCGGGCTGATGCCGGGCTGGGATCTTCTCGGTCATCCCGAGCCCGAATTCGAAGTCGACCAGCGCTTCTCCTGGTAAACCCCATCTCCTGCGAGAGCTGGCGCCGCCGCCCCTAATCCCCCCTGTCTCGCGCCTGCCCAGTCGCCTGTCCAGTGGGCCTCCTTTCGTCCAAACGCCCGCCGAAGCTCGCTCTTGCATCTCCCGCAAGGCCCGCAAGCCCGCCGTGGCTGAGCCTTGACCGACCCTCCAGCCACCGCTAGGCTTGCATCTCAGGCCGCCCCAGGATTCGCGGGGTCGCTTGGATTCCCTATCCGTTGCCCGAGGCAATGCTGTTTCCGCTTCCGATGGGTCAGCGTCAGCAAGGGATCTGAACTGGCCGCATAAATGCGTTCGATTCCCACGATTGTGTTGCTGTGTTGGGGCGAACGGCGGCCCCAAGCACGACAGACTGCACGACCGCCTGTTGGCAATGAACGAGCCTGAGTCGGTGGTTTTCCCTAGCTTCAGGGAGCTCAGAAATCGGGCTGCTGCAGACGCACGACCTCAAATCCAAGGGCCCTGTAGTCGTTGATCAGCGCCGGCCCAGAAGCGGCAACATCGATGTAGGCTGGGAAGTCCTCCGGCACATGCCCGTCCCAGCTGGCGTGAACGCCGCAGACATGCAGGTCGACCTGCGAGGCGACCAGATCCTGCGCCTCGTTGTGAATCTCCGCCAGCGGTCCGTCCCTCGCCGCCGCCAGCAGCCCAAACTGTTCACGACCGTGGGTGACCACCGTGACCGGCAGCTCCGGAAAACGCGCCCGGAGTCGCTCGGCGAGTTGCTGAATCAGCGGCAGCGCCCAACTCAGGGCGTCTTCGTCCTCCTCGAGGATCTCGAAGACAACACCGGCCGGAACTGATTTCTGGTTGAGCAGATGCTCGATCTGCGGTTGCGCGAAAACGGATCCAGGCATCAACAACATCACGACTAATAACGCGGTGAAATAGGGCATGGCAGCCTCGCGTGAGTTCGCAATCAGGCACCTCTTTAAGGAAGTCGGGCAGGGTGCCCCAAAAATCGACGCAGCTTCGCCCCAAGGGCATCGAGCTCGTTGACATGTACCAGTCGTCAACGAGCGGACCCATAGTGCTCCTGCCGGACCGCCGTCTGGCACCCCACCCGGCGTTTTCCGGCGGGCGGTGGAGCCTACAGGCGCCGCACTTCCTGGAGGGAGGTTGAGACAACCAGGCGTCTTCGGAAAATGCGATCATGCGGGTGAATCGCTGCACAATCCGATGCTTGACGCACCACGGCCTCCACGGCCAAAGACCGCACCACCACTCGGAGCCTATCACGCCATGCGACCCCTCACGCGACTGTTGTCACTGCCCCTTCTTCTTTCGAGCGCAGCCCTGGCCGACAAATCGGCGCCTGAGACAGCCGAAGACCTGCTCGCCCAGGCGAAGGCCAGCGTACAGGACATCACCACCGACGAGCTGGCGGCGCTGATCGAGCAAGACCCAAACGTCGCTGTGGTGGACATCCGCACCCGCCGGGAGGCTTGGCTGGTGGGCGGCAGCATCGACGCACCACGGCACCTGGACATTCCCCGCGGCTGGCTGGAGTTCCGCATCGAGACCTCAGTGCCAGACCGCGATACCCCGGTCGCTGTCTACTGCGGCACCAACCAGCGTAGTCCCCTGGCCGCGGCAACCCTGGCTGACATGGGCTACACGAAGGTATTCAACTACGCCGAGGGCTTCTCCGCCTGGCGCGATGCTGGGTTGCCCGTGGCACATCAGGACCGGGCGCCTGAGTCCATTCTCTACCGGCGGCCGGAGCAGGTGACCGACGGTGTGTGGTCGGCCATCGGCGCCACCGCACCGCCCACCTACGAGAACTCCGGGCACAACAACAACCTGTCGTTCATCGTCACGGGCGACGGCGTCGTGGTGGTGAACGCCGGCGACAATTACCTGCTGGCCAGAGCGCTGCATGAGGCGATCAAGCAGATCACCGATCAGCCGGTGAAGTACGTGGTGCTGGAGAACGGCCAGGGTCACGCGATGCTCGGCTCCGGTTATTGGAAGGAACAGGGCGCCACGATCATCGCCCACGCTGATGCCGCCGCTGAGATCGAGGCCCACGGCGCCGATATCCTGGACCGCATGCTGCAAGGGCGCCGGGACAAGGGCAGCTTCACCAAGGTCGTGATGCCGGATGAGACCTTCGAGGAGGAGAAGATCCTGACGCTTGGGGGGCAGCGCATCGAGATCCATCGGTTGGGTCCAGCACACAGCCCCGGCGATCTCTCAGTCTGGCTGCCGGATAAGAAGCTCGTGATCGCCGGCGACCTCGCGTTTCACCAGCGCCTGCTGCCGGTCTTTGAGGATACGGACACGGCCGGTTGGATCGACACCTGGGACGCCTTCGAGGCCCTCGGCGCCGAGATCGTCGTACCCGGTCATGGCGATCCCACGGACATGGCCGAGGTGACCAAGTACACCAGGGACTACTTGGTCTACATGCGCGAGCAGATCGGCCAGCTCATCGACGCTGGAGGTGATCTGACCCAGGCGTACAGGGTGGACCAATCCGCGTACCGCAGCCTTGATACCTTCGACGAGCTGGCGCGGCGCAACGCCGGGCGAATCTTCCGGGAGATGGAGTTCGAATTCTGAGCGGCCGGCCGGCCGCGGACCGCTGTACCCGGTCCGGGCTGCGCCCCCTACCACGGCAGCCACGTGATCAACAGCGGCTGAGCGCGTCGGTACATCCACAAACGAGAGCAACGTGCCGCCGCCGTCCTTCAGCTGGTCGGTGAGCAGCGCATGATGGTCATTGTCGACCCCGCATCGGGACGGAGCGACGCTTGCGCCCCTAGGCCGTGGCCGAATTGCCGAAACATCTCGCTTCTGGACAAGAAGCGGGCGTTGCCGGACCTTGACTCAAGGCGCTGCTTTCGAACCACAGCCGACGTCAACCCCGGCCCGCCTCCGGCACAGCGCATCGCTCCGTGCGCCACATCATGGTGCATAGGCACCGCGATACGCACCGTCAAGCACAGGTTTCGCCGACGAACCTACCAACTTGCGGCAGCAAACGCCGGCACTGATTTTGCTACCGTCTGAAAGGTCCATGCAATCCAACTGAACCAAGACCCCGGCGACGTCAGCGCTTGGCCGATCGTATCGACGCGAGAGCGTAATACCAAAGCGCTCAGTGCGCGGTTTAGGGGTGAATTTTTCACAGCATTTTCGTCGGATTTCGTATTAACCTGCATTTTATAGGCGTCCTTCGACGACGCCCCACGCGATCCCGGCACTGTAATTTGAGGATATGCGATATGGCCTATTCGACGCGATCTTCGGCGGCAGCGACTTTGCTCACAGCCCTCGGCGTCACCGCGACACTCTTCGGTAGCAGCATTGCTGCGGCAGCCGACGTCTCGAAGATCGAACTAAGGCGACTGCTCGACCCTACTGAGGCCGAACTCGCCGCCGAAGCCGAAGGGCGTATCTACATCTACGACGGGCTGACCGATCGGGATATACAGCGGGCAATGAACGAGGAATTCGAGCGCGTGGAGAACATGATGTTCATCCGTACGCGCAAGACGGACACAGACGGGGCGCTCAAGCGTAACGAGGACACGGGCGAGATCGAAGTGGAAGATGACGGCTGTTGACCGCTCTCGCCAGTATCGGAGGGAAGATCTGCTCATCGCCAACTCCTGACGGTCGGAGGACCACCTCCGGCTGTCTGCTCTGTGGCGGGCTACGGTCGCTGTCTCGCCTAGGGTCCAGAGGCAGCAGGGGGCGGAGAGCCGACGATCAAACAGAGAGTCTGGACGTTCCGGTCTCGGGGGCATGCGGGTGTCCATGCTAGCTCGGTGAAGGCAGGGCCTGTAGCCCTCCAGGTCAGTGCTCTGTCTAACGCCTGAGCGCGATTGCGCTAGAGTCGCTTGCACGGCGTCTCGTCGAGCGCAGCGCGCAGAATCTCCTGCTCCAGCGCCGCGGACGGATGCCAGGTTCCGCCGCGTGCGGCGAAGCGGCTGCCGGCGTCAACCACCACGGCCTTTTCCTCTTCCACCAACCGAGGCATCAGTGGATCGATGGCCAGTTCCGCCAGAGAAAGACGCGGGGTCAGATGCGGGGTCTGGTCAGATGCGGGGTCGGGTCTTTCCTTTTGCCTTTGGAAGGCAACGATCGCCGCATAACGGAGGAGTTTGCTTGGCGTCCGAAATTGGCGACTAGAAGCGGCATTTTACGACCGGTGAGAACGCGGCCTTGTCTCGACACCGCCAGCGGTGTCGCGTTTCGACGGGCGCCTCGTGGCGCAACTTCAGATTCTCAACCGGGACCGAACTTCCGTTTACAAGTCTTTTGTCAGCTTGGGGTCTTTGTCAATCGGCCTTGATCCCAAAGAGACTCCACCAGTCTCGCGCCGCGTGAAGGACGCGGACGATCGACACGCCGTCCGCACGCGGCAGATAGAACACGAGATAGCTCTCGAATCCGCTGACACGCCACTTGCGCATATTCTCCAGCGCCGGATTGCTGAGACGCAGGGGGCGCCGACCCGAGGTTGTTCAGCCAAGTCTTCGAAGGACGCGCGGGCGTTGGCGAAAAAGCGACCGGCGGTTTCCTCACCAGCCGCTTCGGCCAAGTGAACGAAATGTTGGATCAGGTCTCGCCTTGCGGATGCGCGCTGATAGACGCGGGCCATCAGGACGCTTAGGTGTGAGCTGCCAGTCGGGTCATAGCCTCCGCGCGAATCGCCTTCCAGTCGTCATCGGAGAGGACGGACTCGGCGCTGCTGAGCCCCTCGAGTAGTGCGGCCTCCAGTACCTGCCGCGCCTTACGTTGCTCTTCGGCTCGGATGAGTTCGCGAACATACTCGCTGGCGCTGCTGTAACGGCCTTCTGCGATTTGTCCATCCACGAACTCTTTCAGGGGATCGGGTAGGGAAATGTTCATCGTCTGCATGTCGATGCTCCTCGACGGTCTTTGCACCTATCATGGCAACTCTTGGCAATGTTTGCCAGTTGCGCTGGATGCGATGATTCTGGCAGTTCCGGCAGTTCCTGCGGGCTTGTCAGCCGGTTGCCGAACCTGAATCGGGCGGTGCCGTGGATCCGCAGCCACCCCGTGATGGCGACAGCTTCAACTCGAAGCCCGGCGGCCAGGCCGAGCCAGGGACGGGGACAGTGTACGTAACTCAACTCGTTGACTTGGAGAGCGTCGGTTGTCCACGCGAGTGCGGACCCCGAGCGGCGAAGCGCCAGCGTTGGCAACTGGCCGAGAGCTGTAAGTCGGCTCCCTGCCGACGAGTGTCTGGTTTCTGTCCCGCAGCGGACGCAAGGGGTGGAGAGCGCGACCGTCCTCAGTTGGCCGGCAAGAGACAGTCGCCACCCGCAGTCCTGATTTCTGCTTTAGGTTTGTTTCCGTACCTTCCTGCCTGTTTCGGGCGGTGTCGCAGCATGGGAAGAACCGGGGGTGGTGAGGCGGCGGGTTGGAGGAGCTCGTGACGGAAAATTGTTGGAAACCACCGTTGTGCGCTAACAACTAGCCACCCGCCATGCGGCCTACGGAATGACCAGCGATAGCCCCGGCAACAGCCGATTCGGATCAGCGACGACGTGCCGATTGGCGTCATAGATCTGAGACCACTGCTCGGCGTCGCGGTAGAACATCAGTCCCACCAGGGCCAGTGTGTCTCCTGGGCGCACGCGGTAGACGGTGCGGGCGCCGTCGGCGCGCGCCAGCACGAACTGGCTGTGATGCAGTGCGTTTTCCGCCTCGCGCACCTGCCGCCAGAGTTCTGGGTTGTTCACGCCCTGGCCTTGCTGGACCAAATGGTCGAGCCGTTCGGCGTCGGTCTCCGCCTGTTTGCGCGCGTCGGCGGCAGTGAGGGTGCCGCCCTCGGTTGCGGTCAGCCGCCCGCGCAGCGTTGCTAAGCGTTCGTTAAGGCGTGACTCGTTCTGGTTGCTGGTGTCGAGCCGTGTTGCCAGCACCGCGATCTCGGCGTCGCGTGCCTGGAGCTCGGCCTCCAGTTCCTTGATCCTGACCTCGAAGCCGAGCAATCGGTCCTTGTGCTCGCGCAGGCGCAGGTCCGCGGCATTGAGCTGCGCCGTGTGTTGGCGCGCATCGGTCTGCCGCTGTTGGTTGAGCTGGGCGATCGTGGCGCGGGCCGCGGTGAGTTCCGCCTCTGCCTTTGCAAGTCGCGCTTCGATTGGGGCGAGCGTCTGGAGCTGTGCTCGCAGTTCGGCATTCTCGTTCCGCAGTTGCTGCAGTTCCGCCACCGTCAGCTCGGCGGTGTCGGCTGGTCGTGCGGTGGTCGGCGGTGTCTGGCTTGGTAGCTGGCCTGGCTGTTGCGCCGGCTGCGCCAGCGCGGTGGCGCAGAGCGCGAGGCCCGCCGCTGCAAGCGCGGCGGCGATCCGCTCGGCCGTCGGCGATCTCTGTTGTGTGGGCATCCGCGTGTGATCCGATTGGTCGTTGCCTGTAGCTCGTCGCTGCTCGGTTGGCAATGGGGTTGGGCCGGCTCGCCGGCCGCTGCTCAGCGAGCGCGGCGAGGGTCTGCTTGCTGTTCTCCTGCCCCGTTTCAGCTCGGCACCGGTTCAGCAGCCGGACGGCAGTCCGGCCAGCGCCATCGCCACCTCGGCTTCGTCGTAGACCAGATCCTTGAGCTTGCCGGCCTGGTAGTCCATGTACGCCTGCATGTCGAAATGGCCGTGGCCGCAGAGGTTGAACAAGATGGCCTTGGACTCGCCGGACTCGCGGCACTTTTCGGCCTCATGGATGGCCGCACGCACCGCGTGATTGGCCTCCGGCGCCGGCAGGATGCCCTCGGCCTTGGCGAAGCGAACGCCGGCGTCAAAACATTCGAGCTGATTGTAAGATCGCGGGTCGATCAGATCGAGCTTGGCCAGGTGGCTGATCTGCGGCGCCATGCCGTGATAGCGTAGGCCACCGGCGTGGAAGCCCGGCGGCACGAAGCCGGAGCCCAGCGTGTACATCTTGACCAACGGGGTAAGGTGCGCCGTGTCGCCAAAGTCGTAGGCGAAGGCGCCCTTGGTCAGGGTCGGGCAGGCGGAGGGCTCGACGGCGATGAATTGGGTCTTGAGCCCGTCGCGCAGCTTTTGGTGCAGGAACGGGAAGGCCAAGCCGGCGAAGTTGCTGCCGCCGCCGGTGCAGCCGATGACCATGTCCGGGTAGTCGTCGGCCATCTGCATCTGCTCAATGGACTCCAGTCCGGTGACGGTCTGGTGCAGCAGCACATGATTCAGCACGCTGCCGAGCGCGTACTTGGTGTCGTCGCGCTGGACGGCCAGTTCCACCGCTTCGCTGATGGCGATGCCCAGGCTGCCGGTGCTGTCCGGGTGTTCCGCGAGGATGGCGCGGCCGGACGCGGTGCGGTCGCTGGGGCTGGCGATGCACTCGGCGCCGAAGGTCTCCATGTAGGCACGGCGATAAGGCTTGCCGTTGAAGCTGACCCGCACCATGAACACCACGATCTCGAGCCCGAACATGGACCCCGCCAGCGCCAGCGACGAGCCCCACTGCCCGGCACCGGTCTCGGTGGTGATGCGCTTGACGCCCTCTTCTTTGTTGTAGAACGCCTGCGGAATGGCGGTATTGGGCTTGTGGCTGCCGGCGGGACTCACGCCCTCGTACTTGTAGTAGATGCGCGCGGGGGTATCCAGCGCCCGTTCCAGCCGCCGGGCGCGGAACAGGGGCGATGGGCGCCATTGCCGATAGACGTCGCGCACCGGCTCCGGGATCTCGATCTCGCGTTCGGTGCTCATCTCCTGCTCGATCACGGCGCGCGGGAAGATCATCGCCAGGTCGTCCGGGGTGATCGGCTGCTTGGTACCGGGATGCAGCACCGGGGCCAGCGGTTCCGGCAGATCGGCGTTGATGTTGTACCAGGACCTGGGCAGGTGTTCTTCGTCGAGCAGGTATTTGACGCTGTCGCTCATTGGATGGCCTCCTAGGGCTCCGCTTGGTGTGGTGATAGGGTCGACTCGACGCGTGCTGCCGGTCGCCTGGCTGTGCGCTCTTGCCGGGTGCAGCATATCGCCTGTGTGACGCGCAAACCGCATAGTTTGCCAGTTGCGCGTCGGTCGCAGAATAGACCGAGATCAGCGAAGCGTCCCGGCAGCCCCGAACAAAGCGCCAAATGCCCGGTTTCCCTGCCCATACTAGCGACTAAACCCGTGAGCCTTAGGCCCCAGCGAGGCGATGCCTCAGACGGACGAGCGTACGGCGCTCTGTTGATATGCCGGTGCGTTGCTCTGAGCGGGCCAAGCGCCGAGGGCCGCTGTAAAGCGCCATGGTGCAATTTCAGCCCCAGGCCCTTGGCGCTTGGCCCTTCGGAGGACAAGCGCGTTGTCGCCATAAAACGTGACTCATCTGCAAACCGTTGGCGCTCTCAAGCAATCTAGGCGGATCCGGTGTTCAGCTGCGTTCGAGCAAAGCGGGATCACCGCGAGAGCGGCTAGACTTTTGCGTTTCACCTTCGCCCGAAACACTGGAGACGATCCTTGACGATTCCATCGATACCGCTTTCCCCCCTGCTTGCGTTGCTACTGAGCGCAGGCGCTGCCCATGCGTCCGAAGCGGTCGATCGCATCGATCTGCTCTGTACCGAGCAGCCGATGCAACACGTCATCTTCGGTGATGGCGGCCAGGTCGACTATCGCGAAGAGCCCCCACGGGAGACGGCACCGGTTCAGCTCGCCGTCATCAAGACCGGCGGCGCGCCTGATGCATCGGCGGCCGGCGGCAGCATTGTTGCGCGGATCGAGAGCGATGCTGACTACCTGCGCACCGAGCGTGCAAGCTGGGCGCCGGGCCGCTCTATCCAGGCGCCCGAAGGCCGTTTGCGCCTCAATCTCGAGAACAACGTGCTGACCCTGTCCGAGACCGGCGCCAAAAGCGAGACCTGGTTCCGCCGCTTCAAGTGCGAGCCGATCGTTGTCGCCTCTGAGTAAGGCGATTGCCGGAGAATCTCCTACCAGATGACGCCGGATTGAGGTTCGCCTTCAAGGAGCACCGGCAGGAGCATAGCCCGGCTATGTGACTGACGGTGCGACTCAGAAGGCGGGCGTCAAGACAAGTCAGCTGGTATGAGATTTGACAGAAATCGCCTAGGGTGCTGAAGAGTCATTTGGATGGTGCGCAGAGGGGGACTCGAACCCCCACGGATTGCTCCACTGGAACCTAAATCCAGCGCGTCTACCAATTCCGCCATCCGCGCAGTGCTTTTGGGTAAGCGCTGCATGAAAGTGCGCTCCCCGGTGTGGGGCGATGTCGTCGGGCCATGCCGACGCTCCGCCGAGGACATAGTGTAGCCGTTGCCGGGCGCTTGGGAAACGTGCGTGTTTCATCGCCGTTGCATTTAGGCGGGGTTCATTGGGAAGGTTGCGGCAATGTTCGCCGGCCTGCCCATTACCAACGCCGTCGTCGTGCCTGGCGAGATCATCGAGACCAACGCCAGCTCGATTGATGGCAACCGGGCGGCATGGGTGTTCGATATCGAACAGGACCCGGATGTCATCGCCAAGCTGCAGAACACCGATCTGCGCGTGGTGTTCTCTGGTGACGGCGTCGCACTGCCTGGCCTTGTCCGTTAAACCGATCTGTCGATCCGCGGTGCTGGGAAGGGTTGCCGTTGCGGGCTCTAACCGATCAAACTAAATCCGCCATTTGCTTCGTGTGTAGGAGCGTATTTATTCGCCTAGTCGGTGCCTTACGTGCGACTGAAGTCGCACCTACTCCAGGCGCGCAATCCAGTGATCTTGCTAGACGATCGACGCGAACTGCAGAATCTAGGATCAGTTGTCGGCGTCGGGCCCGATGCGTTCAAGATCGGTGCCGGCGGGTAGCTCGCGCAGCCAGATATCGAGCCGCGCCAGGTCTTCCGGCAATGCGTCGCGCGCAGCCGCCGCGGACTCCATGTCCTCATGCAGACTACGGATCAAGGCATACCAGGGACGGCCGCGGTAGGTCTCGCTGCGCAAGTACAGCGGGCCAGGCAGGTTGTGCTCGTTGATGAAGGCGCGAACTTCGTCTCGGCTGCGAAAGCCGATCAGCTGCAGCGCGATCCAGGCTTGTTCCGTTGTCATGCCGCCCGACTCGTCGTCGCTGCTGCTGTCGTTCGGGGCGCTGGTCGTGGCGTCGGCGGAGAGCGCCAACCGAGCGCCGCTCGCCAGGCCCGCACCGGCAAACGGTTGCGCTCCGGCTGGTTGCACCGCGGGGGCGTCCACCTGACGGGCTAGGCGCTGATATTCCCGCTCCAGGCGTTCGAGTTGGTCGTCGATCAGCTGATCCACCGGCAGAGTGCCGGGCTGCTGGCTTCCGATGAGTTCGTTGCGGGCCGCGGCAATCTGGGCCTCAAGGCGGCGCTGCTCGACCCTGATGTCCGATGTGTCTGCCTGAAGCCCAAGCCGCTCGGGCAACCGATCGGATGCTTGTTCGGGGGATAGCTCAGGCGCTTGGTCCGCCATCGGCGCGTCGAGGTCAGCAGCCGCGGTCTGATCCCGTGTTGGGGGATGCGCAGCGGGAGGCGTGGGTGTTTCCGTCACGGCCGCGATTGCTTCCATCTGGCGCTCGGGCTCGGTCATGGGCACGGCGTCTTCGCGAAACTCCGTGGCGGCTATGGAGCCGGTTTCGGCTTCGGCATCGATTCCATTAGCAGTACCGGTAGCGATCGTTGCGACATCGTCCGCGTTTAGGCCGTTGGGAAGGTCGGTCAGCGACTGCAACTTCGCCTGCATGCCCTCGATCTGGACGCTCAGCACCTGGACCGAGTCCCACAGTGCCGCAGGCTCGACTTCGCCGAGTTGTGAGGCGAGGCGTGATAGCCTGCGGTCGATATCCGCGACTTGCGTCACCAACTGAATCGCGGGCGGTGCGCTCGTTTCGTCGCCGGACGGGACCACGGTATCGATGTCTGCGATTTGCCGCGTAACTTCTCCGCGCTGTGCATACAGGGTCAAACCGAGACCGATCATGCCCGCGGTCAGCAGCCCGGCAAGTGCGGACAGTGCGATCAATGCGCGCCGATAGCCGACGAGGCGCTGTTCAACCTCGTCCTTGTGCGTTTGCAGCGCCTTGCGCAACTGCGTGCTGCTGCGCCTTCGTTCGTCGTCGACATCGGCGATGCGATCGACGAGCGAGAGCTGCATGTCCTGCATGGCGGCAGCATCGGGCACAGCGCTGGATTCGTCCTGCAGATGGGTGTCGAATTCGGGTTGGCCGTTCGGTTCTTTGGCGTCGTGGTCGGTCATGGTGTGCCTGGCTCCATCGGCATGAAGAATAGTTAGTCATCATCGGCCACCTGCGGCGCGATGCCAAGTCGTCGACGGCGGACTTTCCGGCTTTTGGGAGGAATTCGTGACAATCCAATCGACGCATCCAGAGGCGGATCGAACAGCGCTGGTCACCGGTGCCAGTTCGGGGCTCGGCAAGGCCGTCGCGCGGGCGTTGGCTGCTGCGGGGGTGCGCGTGTTGCTGCTAGCGCGGGACCGAGCGCGTGGTGAGGCGGCCCAGACCGAGTTGATCGCAGCGACCGGCAATCACAGCGTCGAGTTGTTGCTGGCGGATCTGGCGTCGCAGGCGGATATCCGGCGGCTTGCCGCTGAGGTGCATGCCCGCACGGACCGCCTGCATTATCTGGTCAATAACGCTGGGACCGCGTTTCGCGAACGGGGTCTCACGGTGGATGGTATCGAACGCACGCTGGCGGTGAATCACCTGGCGCCATTCCTGTTGACCAACCTGCTGCTGGATCTGCTGAAAGCGGCGGCGCCGGCGCGGGTTGTCAACGTCGGCACCCGCATCGACACGGCGATGGATTTCGATGACCTGAATTGGGAACGCCGCCCCTATCGCATGATGCCGGCGTATGGTCAGTCCAAGCTCGGCAACATCCACTTCACCCGCGAACTGGCGCGCCGGCTCGATGGCAGCGGCGTGACGGTCAATTGCGTCTTCCCCGGTGTGTTCCGCTCCAATCTCGGCGGCACCGATGGTGCCCAGGGCCTGTTCTGGAAATCCGTCGCCCTGCTGCTAGGATGGGCGCTGACGCCACCGGAAAAGGCCGCGCAACGGGTTCTGTATCTGCTGACCTCGCCGGAGGTGGCCGTCGTGAGCGGCGAATACTTCGGCGACCGCAAGCCGATTTCAGTGCCGGCGCAGGCCAGCGATCCTGACGCCAACCTGCGCCTGTGGCGTATCAGCGCGGCGATGGTCGATCTGGAGGCTGAGTCCATTGCTGTCGAGCCTTAACCGCGGCGAAGCGGGTGGCGACACTCGCCCGCAACGCGCGGCTCAAAGCCCCGAAATGCGGCTGGGAGTTGCACAGTTTCTGTCCAAGTCGTTTAATTGACCTAGGCTGCGGGTCAATATAGCGCTCCGTAGGCTGTCGGGATCAAGCAGGCGATATTTTGGTCTCAATACAAGAATCAGGCTCGGGAACGCTGCAGAGGGCGGTCATCGGGCTGAATTGGCCCAATGGGTCTGTCCGGAGGAGGTTGTGGTGGAGATGTGCGATAACGAAAAATTCGAGCAATGGGTCGCTTCCATCGAGCGTGGCGACTGTGGCTTTACCTACGTGCGCTTCTATAACGACGCGCCGGCCTGGGTCCGAAACGAAGCCATCAATCGCTTCGGCAAGGGCACGGTCTTTTTGCCCGCTCGGCATAATCGCAGACCGATGTCCCGTGCCGCGGCCTGACGCTTCGGCGCGGCCTGCCCGACGGCATGGGCCGTCGGGCATTGCCGTTACCCTGCAACAAGAGCTTCATCTTCCGGTGTGGCGCCGAGCGATGAACGTTGGATCTGTTGCTCAGATGACTTCCTCGACGATGTGCTCCGGCGGCACCCCGGCCGCGGCGAGTTTTTGCGCCAGCGGCGGAATGATCGTCGCCGAGCCCGCCAGATAGAACCTTAGTCCCGCAAGGTGCGGCAGGTCAGAGCGCAATTGCGCCATGAGAGCGCTGGGATCTGCGCTAACCAGCGGAATGAATGCAAAGTTGTCGAGGGTATCGGTCAGGGCTCGACACCAGCCTCTGTGGTAATGACCATCCGGCTCGTCGACGGACCAGTAGAGGTGGAAGGCCTCGATGGCGTCAATCGAGATGGCGTGCTCGATCAGGCTCTTGATGGGGGCGATGGCATCGCCGATCGCGACGAAGACCGCGGGTTCGGTGGTGTCTTCTTGCAGGACGAAGCGACCGTAGGGACCGGTGAGTTCGACCGCCTGGCGTGCGCCGACCTGCTCGAAGATGTCGTGGCTGAATGCGCCGCTGTCGCGCCGGACCAGAAACTGCAGGTTGCGACCGTTACAGGGGCAACTGGCAATGGGCAGTTCCGCGGATGCGCCGGTCTCCAAGGTCAGCCGTGCGCGCTGTCCGGCCATGAAGCGCAGGGTCTGGGTGCGTGGCGTCTGTACGTGCAGCAGCATCAGGTCAGCGGTTTCCGGCTCGAGCTTGCGGATCTGGGCGTGAATCTCCTGCGTCGGTAGGTCTTCGACCGTGCGTGCCTCGGCGGCCTCGAGCACCACGTCCGTCACCGCCGTCGTGCGGCAGGTTAGGACATAGCCCATCTGTTTTTCGCGCTCGCTCAGCACGTAGTCGTGCTCGGCGAGCTTCCAGACCTCGCCCGACACCACGCGCGCCTTGCAGGAGCCACAGTTGCCGCTGGAGCAGCCGTAACTCAGCCGCAGGCCCGAGCGGACGGCGGCCTCCAGAATGGACTCGGTGCCGTCGACGAAGAATTCGTGACCGCTGGGAATGATCTTGACGCTGGCTGACATGATGCGCAGGAAGGTATCTTTGGCGAACAGCCTGGAGCGGCCTTCTTCGATCGGCCGCGTTGCGATCTCGCCGCGGCGCTGGTCGAGCCAGCCGAGCAGGTCGGCGGCCTCCGGGCTGGTCTGGGCATGGGCGATGTCGTCGAGGCGGCGGCGCAGCTCGTCGAGCAGTTCGTCCTGGGCGTCCACCAGCGCGACCTTCTGTACCAGCGCCTCACTGAGGGATTTGATGCGCGATAAGAGCACCGTCGGACTGGGCAGGGTGGTGTCCGCGTCGTAGCTGCGCGGCACGGCATCGGCCTTGATCCGCTCCACCTGCTCCAGCATGCCGGTCTTCTCCAGGCTGACGCTGGGAAAGACGCGCAGTAGGTCGGAGACCGCCACCTCACCCTCGAAGGTCTTGATGTCGCCGCGGCGGATCCGCTTTTGCAAGTCGGCGCGGGTGACGCCGGCCAGGCGGGCGGCGCGGGACAGGGATAGCAGTTGAGTCATGGCTGTATGCTCTGGGTATCCGTTCGGACCGCTGTCGGTGTCGTCGCCGCGCGCTGGGCCCGTAGTGCGAAGCGGGCGCGGAGGCCAAACGGTAGCAGTTTTGGCCCCAGGCTCCCAGCCTGTTTTGTTCACTCCGAGAGTGTCTCGCCGCACACTTCTAAGATCCGCCCGTCTAGCCACGGGCTCTCTGCCCCGCGCTTGGGTAGAGTCAGATAGGGTGTCGGGTGGACTGGCGATAGCCAGCTACGGATCCCGGCGGGTTGGGCCAGGTAACGCGGTGTTGACAGCGTCATGCTGTCGGCAGTACCAGGCAGCAAGCACGACAGCGAATCGACCATCGCATCAATGGCATCCTGCACTAGCGGCTGATCCAGTCGGGCCATGCCAGTCAGCTCGACGCTGGTGTTGCCTCTGCCGAGCCAGACCATGAGTGTGGCGACCGGGCTATTCACCCGGCCGAAGCCTGTGAGCATGGCCCCGCTTGGCACTTTGCGTAGCACGGAAAAGCCCTCGAAAGGGCAACCGTCCGACAAAGGTGTTGCGTCTGGTTGGAAACGCCAAATGTCAGCGCGTTGACGGTGATTCCCCAGGAAGAATCTTGCCGGAAAAGCCACATAACCTGTTGTCTTTATGGGGCGTTATGCGCTTAGGATCGCGTGTGCAACACCTTTGTCGGCCCGGCAAAGGGCCGTCTCTCAGTCCGGCGTGCGGCGCAGAAATTCCAGACCCAGCCGCTTGTTCCAGGGATCGTTCATCACACCGTCCAGCGTCTGCGTCAGCGGAGTAGAGCGCACCATCAGATACAGGCCCGCATCGGGCGCGCCGCAGACCCCGAGCCTGCGGTAACTTCCTGGTGCCAGTACACGAGGTTGCCCTTGATCCGCACCTGGCGGAGTTCTCCGGGCAGGGCGCTGCGAAAGAGTTTGTTGCCTCGCACTAGCAGCAGGCGTCGATCCTTAATGCTGAAACGCCAGTTGCTGTCGCGTTCCTGTCAGCCCGCGAGCAGAAACACGCCTGAATAGCCCAGGACACTGAGCCATGGAACCATGACTAGACACTGCTGGCCGAGAGGTCAGTGACGCCGGAAGTGGCCGATTGCGATCGCTGGACACTGGTCGCGGCGGTGACGGCTTGCGACCCAAAGGCAACATAACGTTAGGCATCGGAGGTCGGAGGTTCCGCGATTGCTGGGGGATTCTTTCGTCTGAATGGGGCCTGGCGCCAAGGATTAATTGAGCCTAGGCTCTTTTTCCTTGCTACTGGTTTCGATCATATCGACGAGTTCCTGACCCTCGCCCGCGGCGAGTGGTCCGTCTCCGGCTTCCGCGCCGGCAATCTGCGCCAGCCTATCCCCAGCCTTTCTGCCGGCCGGGCCTCGTACCTGATCAAGCGCTTGCGCACCCACGCTCTGATCAAGAAGGTCGCCCACACCTACAAGTACTTCTTCACCAAGCTCGGCCGTCGCGTTGTCGTCACCGTCCTGGGCTACCGCGAGTATTTCGTGCAGCCCAGCCTCGTCCGAGCAGCTCTTTGAACTCTTCGTCGGTTTGTCAAAGACTGTGGAGGTGAGGGACTAACGGGCTAGCGGTGGTCCGACCACAGTCTTTCCACGCCGAAGCGATCGAAGATGGTCTTATCGCTGACCAGCATCAGCCCTTCCATGAGTGCCTGCGCGATCAACATTCGATCGTCTCAACGGATCGCGGTGCGTGCCCGCCGGATCGATGGCAGGCCGAGGAACCATGGACCGGCAGGGGATCAGCTGTCAGTGGCGGGAGGACCGAGCGTCGCGTCCGCAGGTAGTCCACGAAACGTCGGGCAGCGAGCGGAAACAACCCGAGCAATGCGAAGGAGATCAACACCGGCGGCGACAGCAGGCCTGCACTGGAATCGACAGAGGCGATGTGTCTGCGTCCGGCGTTCACATAAACTGGCAGCGCCCGGCAGCACGCTCTGCAGCCAAGCTGACAGTCCAGACATAGGTGGCCAGCGGCATCGGTGCAGTCCCATGCCGCAAGGTTGACGAGGAGAACGGGAACAGCGGCACCAGGCGCAGCGCGAACAGGAACAAGCGCGCCCTCGCTCAATACCGCGATCGATCGCGCCAGTCGACGGGAACCGAGATCGGTCGGCGGCCCCCGTAGCAGGTGGCGGGCGAGCAGGAAAGCGAGGCCGCGCCAAGGGTCGACGACACCGAGACGATGGCGGTCCCCGAGCCGAGACAAAGATGGCTCTGGCGGCAAGTCCGAGCAGCGCTGCCGAGGGCAGACTGAGCGCAACGGACAACTGGATCACGGCCAGTGTCCCGGACGAGCAGCGGTTGCCTTTCGAATGCCATTGCGAGCCACCGTGTTCGCTTATTCTTTTAGTGTTTCTTCTTCGGAGCGAGCGATCGAGGGCAGCCAGGATGGCTACGCCTGCCAGCAAAAGCATTGAAGCCAGCAAGCAACAGTCTCGGCGTCACGCACGCAACTGACTGGTTGCAGATTTCCTGGAAGCGACATGAAGTCAGTGGCCGCTCGCCGCGGAGGTCTTGACGCATTGTATCGGCTGTCTCCGACCGGACGTTGGCGCCGGCAGCCGTCTCGTAGTTGAAGCGCTTGCAACTGTTGGATTGATAATCGTAATAGAAGGCAGGCTTGGTGGCACGGCAGACGCTGGTGTTTGGTGGCTCAAGACAGCTCGACGTGCCAGCGTGTCTGGACTACCGGCGTCATTGTGACGACCGCCGCAGGCGCGAGCAGCAGGAGGGCGCCGGCGGTTATCAAAGCTTCGGTGCTGATACATCAACTCATACATCCAATTGTTTCCTGATGCCGGGTTTACGGGTTGAGTTTTTGGCTCTTGGGTTCACCGCTTCTGGTTGTTGACGTTCAGACCGCTGCCCGCGCGCAACTCGCGCAGCATCCTCACGGCCGGTCGGTGACGCTTCCACCAATCGCGATGGCGAAACTCGCCGGCATCGCCGGCCATGGCACGATAGTCGCCGTTGCGCAGGAAGCCCATCCTTGACGCGGCCCATGCATGAACAGCGTCCAGGCCGGACGTCCGTCGCGCAGCACCACGCGATGATAATCCTTCCCCTCTTAGGCGGGTTGAGCTGGCCCGGATGAATGCGCCGGCTGTCATGCGTTGGCTCATGCTGCATTGGCTGGCGGGCGCCGCGCGAGTCGGCAAAGCGAATCTCGTCATAGCCGCCAGCAGTACCAGACTTACGATGCCCGTCCCCTAGGGGCGATCGTGTATGACCGCGGGCCGGGTCGGAATCGACGAACCGGTGCAGATAGGCGTGCCAGCCGACCAGACCGATGCGATCGAGGCCAAAAGATAGTAGCGTTCAAGATAGGGCCTTCCCTGCTCACCATCGATGATGCGACAGGGGAGACGGTCGGTGGCGCGGTGAATAGGTGGTCGATACATCAGGCGCAAGTCCGGCTCCAGCAGGCGTATCGGAAAGATCCGCGAGATTGATCGATCGCAGGCTCAGTACCCGAGCCCCCTGCGCGGCAAGACGTTGGCGATGCGCGCAGTTGTGCATCCACCGCTCATTGCTCGGCGCCATCGCTCGGCAGCTGAACGCTTGCTGCACCCGTAACCGGTCGCGGGTCGGCTAGAAAGGTTCTCGGCGATAAGGCACTCGCCGTCCGGAGGCCGAACGCCGCGCGCCGTGCGCCGAGCGCCGAGCGCAAGATGGCGCGCAATCCTTGTTGCGGAGGCTCCGTCCGGTGGCGCTGTCCGGCTCGGCCCAGTCGAAACAACGCGCATTCCTGGATGGATCGGTGGATGACGGACAGCCTGTTTTTTTTTGCGAGGACGTGTCGACTGGAAGTCGGCGCTCCCAGCTCCCCTTCCGAGCGATCCGACCTGGTTGGGTGGAAATGATGTCTGCTGGCGGACGTCAGCTGCCGGACGAGCTGGCGGCGCATCGGCGGTGACGAGCCAGACTATTTGGTACGGCGCGAGCACTAGCTTGGCGGGGAGGTCGTCCGCGGTGCGAGACCAGCCGCGCATGAGGTCGGCTCATCGGTGCCTTTTCCAATTCCGGTTGATGCGGCCGATGGTGGAGGGACAGGGATCGCCGCTAAGGTTCGCAACCATCCACAGTCGCCGGTACCTTCAGGCGTCGCGGCGCAGCGCCGAACAGGCCGGCGGGCAGGTCGAGTACGCGCTGCGGGGCGTCTGGGATGAAAACGCGGATGTTGCCGGCGCAGGTTCAGCCGACGCAGGTACTCCGGCAGCACGCGGCTGGCCTGGTGGACCGATGAGGTCCGAGCCGAAGAACCGGACTGCTCGCCGAGCATCGCGACGAGCTGGATTTGGTCCAGTTCTGGTCGACGCGTGCGCGCAGGCGGCTGGTTCTCGTCACGGCGAGATTGTTCGATGCGCCGAGGCGGCCGTTCAAGTAGATGCCTGGCACACCCTGCAGGCTCAGGACGATGGTCTGGGCGCAGAGGAAATGGGAATTGCAGCGAATTCCAGGTCTCCCGGCACGCCGACACCGTGCGAAATAGGTGTATTCAGAGTTCGTAGGGCGCCTGGTGGAGCCGTCCGGGTTGCTGCGCCGGCTGACCAGGCCACCGCGCTGCTCGACGGCGCGATTAAGGCATCGAACTCCGCCTGCGGCAGAAGCCTCCAAGGACGCACGCCGATGCCGTCGGGGACGCGGCAAGTCGAAGCAGGCGCAGCCTGGGGGCGGCGGCGCAAGATTGGCGGCCCAACCGCGAGGCAGCGGCGTTGCCGGTGGAACAGGCCGCACGTAAGCAGCGGCGGCGGGAGGCCGAACGTAGGCGTCGATGTGCGCCTCATCGCCGTCGCCGAACAGCCTGACGTTCCTCATGGGGGACATTGGTCGCGGTGAGCAGCACCAGACCCGGCTGCAGCATCTCCAGCACGTCGCGCAGCAACTTGACGACCGTGGTCGCGGCACATGGCATACAGCTCGTGCGCAATTTCCTTCCACAAGGCAGCAACGGCGTCGAGAGGACGATCTGGGTGCTGTTGTGGACATAGAGCAGCAAAAAGACGTTCAAGTCTCGAACAGCACGTCCGGATTCGAAAAATGATGTTGATCTGGTCGTGGCTGAAGGTGCACCAGACGTGGCGCTCGCCATAGAGGGCGCCGCACCGGCGCAGCAATGGCGAGGTGCGCGGGCGCGCGACGGCGCTGAGGTCGGTGTCCGGTTCATCTCGATGAAATACGTCGTCGGCGCCTGCCGTTCGATAGGCACGAAACCAATCAACTCCGGGCGGAGGTCGCGTCGATGACCAGATCCACCATCAGCCGGTCTTCTCGCCGAGCTTCTGGATGTTCGGTCAGCTACCCAGCCGCGGGTCCACCGCGCGGTAGTCGATGACCGAAAAGCCGTCTGTCGTGAGCTGCAAGGGAAGAAGGGCAGCACGTGCACCGCGGACAGCGCATCACCAACGCGTTTCGTGAAGGAATTCGCCGCAGCGTCGTAGCGGCGGCTGATCGCCGTCATCCAACCGATCGGCACGGACCATGTCGCCATAGCGATCAGCACGGCGTCGCGCTGATCCAACGGGTACAACCTCGCCGTTCTGCGCCAGCACAGGTATCGCCACGCCGTACGGCCGACGATCAGATCGACCGGTTCATCAGCCAGGTAGCGCGTCGTCGCCGTAGAGCGGCGGAGTCGTGGCGGACAGGTTGTAAATGGAGGTGGTCGACGGCTCTCATAGCCGAACCTCTACATTGCGGACGTTGTTGATCATGCCGCGCAGGCTGTCGCGCAGCACGCGGTAGCTGAAGAAGCGCGAGGCGACGCGGTAGTTGTGTTCCACCAAGGCTTCACGATAATCCGGGTTTCGATGATGCCGACGGTCTCGTTGACCACGCGGCGATCGATGACGCTCGTCCATGGCCGGCAGCCGAAAGCCTTTGGGTTCGATGTCGCGCTGATACACCGAGTAGCGGCCGATGACCAGCGGCAGACATAATAGATCGACTCCAGCAAGGCGTTGCCGAAGCCCTCGTACAGGCTCGGAAAGGTGACCGAAATCGGCCTGCGGGTAGAGGTTGCGCAAGACGAACTCGTGCGCCCGTCCTGGTTGAGCTGGCGGCGGTCGGCCATGCGATCGCCGAACAGCTTCAGCGGTAGACGCCCTCCTCCTGAGCCAAGCTTGGATTTGGCGCGCGTACTCCATGCCCTCGTCGCTGCCGTCGTGGCAAATTTACCAGTGACAACGTGGCGCTTGAGCCGGCGGATCAGATGTATCGCATTCTCGATGCCTTACGCGGGACGATGTGCGTCGGCTGCAGGATGAGCAGATCATCGTAGCAGCCGATCGCGCTGCGCACATCGGCGGCATAGTCGTCCGGCTCGCCAGGCGGATTTCGAAGTTGAAGACGTTGGGCATAGGATGCTTGGCAGGCCCTTGCGCCAGGCGATCTCTTCGGGGCGGCCTGATTGATGACCACGTCGGCAGGTGCGGCACCCGCGGCGGGAAGGCCATCTCCAGATAGTCGTCGACAGCGGAGATCTGAAAGCGCTGCCGCTCCCACTGGAAATCGTAACGACGGGCGATCGCCGGCATACCGGTCTCGAGCAGGAACTCGCGATGGCAACGCCGAACAGCGGGATGCATCGGGATGGTCGCGCGTGCTGGATGATCAGGATGTCCAGATCGAGCGGTCGCGAAACTCGATACAGCGTCGCCTTCAGGTACTGGCCAGCTCGCGGATGCGGCGGTCGGCTTCGGCGCTGCGCCGGGTGCGTCCCCAAAGCTGGGCGTTGATCCAGGCATTTTCCGCATGATCGAAGAAGGCCTCCGGGATGAACAGGCCGACGCCGGGTCGCGGTCGAGCACGCCGGCGTACCGAGTGGCCCGACGCGCCCCCCCTGCCACAGCACCTCGGCCCATTTGGCGGACTCCAGCGAGACGCTATCGTTGCCGGCGAAAACGGGTGGAGACGAATCCGATGTTCTCGGGTTGTTTCATGTCGGCATTCTTTTCGGCAGGCTGTGCATCAGGTATCGCGGCTGTCGCCCGTACGCAATCGGCAGGGCCGGATGCGATCGGCAATGGTGCGCTTTCGGCCTGGCCGACGTTGTACGCTAGCGCAAGACACTGTCGAATGTCCCGTTGCCAGGAGCCTGGCGCCGGCTTCACCAGAGTTCGCACATTACTGGTTGTTACGATACGCATTAGCGATGCCACCGATCGGTGCTCCAACTCATCCCATTAACGGCGGCAACGCTGCCGCCCTAACGGCAAGCGCAAGACCTCGCTGTAGCCCGCTGTCACCGACACGCGCGTCGCTCATCGTCCACTTCCACCTCCAGACGTGGCGTCACGGATGCCGTCGATCGATGC
>CAVOGV010000028.1:0-12146 GCA_963695445.1 uncultured Gammaproteobacteria bacterium
CTGTGGCCTCCTTTCGATAGCGGGTGATGAACGGCACCGTGGCGCCGTCGTCGAGCAGCGCGACGGCCGCCTCGACCTGGCGCGGGTGCGCGGAGAGTTCCTGAGCCAGAACCTGAACGATGGACTGCATGCTGGTGTTTGGACGAATTGGGATGACCTGAGGGGCGGCCATTATCGGCAACCAGCCCAGGCTTGGCCATCCCGCGTCATCGCCGTGTGCGAGAACCTCCGTGCAGCGCCGCGATCATCGCCCAGCAATGAATTCGACCCTACACCGAGCAACGTCCGCCATAGACGGCCATGACGGTCTTCAGCTCGTCGAGTAGCCAGCTGCGCTCGCTTGCATCCAGATCCTGGGTTTCCGGCAGTTCCGCGCCACGCTCCAGCGTTGCGATGTCATCCCAGACGCGTCGACAGCCCTTCTCGCAGATGGACTTGAGTCGGGCCTCCAGGATCGGTTTTTGCAGTGCAGCCAATGCGCGACTCCCCTCCGGTCCAAACTGCTATATCAGCTCTTGATTATATAGCGAGTATGGACCAATTCGTGGCGACTGTCAGCGTCGCCGCGACGAGCGGCATGCGGCGGTCAAGCAGCATGCCAGCAAGACGTCGCAGGCATCAGGCATCATCGTCTTCCTGAAGGCTGTCGAAGATGCTCGCAAACAGCGCCTCCTGACGATCGAAGACTTCCAGCAAGCGCGGGTCGAAATGCTCCGGGCGGGTGCGGTCGTCGCCGTTGAGGATGATGCTGAAAGCCTCTTCGTGGCTCATTCTAGTCTTGTAGGGACGACAGGAACGGAGCGCGTCGTAGACGTCGGCGATCTGCGTGATGCGGGCCGCGATAGGAATGGACTCGCCGGCGAGCCCGCGCGGATAGCCGCTGCCGTCCCAGTGCTCATGATGACCGCCGGCAATCTCGGTTGCCATCTTCAGCTCCCGGCTTGAGTGACTCTGCGACAGGATGGCCTCGCCGATCTCGGTATGGCGCTGCATCACGGCCCACTCTTCCGCCGTCAATGGCCCAGGCTTGCGCAGGATGGCGTCGGGGATGCCAATCTTACCGACGTCGTGCAAACGCGCCGCCAACTCGATGCGCGCCTCGTCGAGCGGCGTCCAGCCCAAGGCACGCGCCAAGAAGCGAGCATAGATGCCAATGCCGACGGGTGTGGCTGCCGGTCTCGTGATCACGATGAAACGATGCTTCGCTGAGGCAATGTAGCGGCTCGGCGTAGGCGTGATTGAGTTGGTCGCGCAGAAATGTAATCTCGTCATTCTGCAATTCCATGTCTTCACGCAAGGTCTCACACAACCGCCGATGCTGCCCACGTCCGCGCAATAGACCGGCGGCCCGGCGGATGGCATGCATCAACGCGTCCGGATCGAAGGGCTTCTCCAAGAAATCGAGCACACCAAGACGCAGGGCGCGAATCGCCTCCGCTTTATCCCCGTGGCCGGTCATGATCACGAACTCGCGACGGCGTTCGAGACTGCTTGGGGGCGGTTCCCCTTCCAGCAACGCAAGTCCAGACTCACCGGGCATGAGCAGATCGGTGACGACGATGCCGATCTCGGGGTGGTCTGCAAGCAGACCGCGCGCTTCGCCGACCGCGGATGCGGTCAGATAGGGAAAGCCCGCATCCGCGACGGTCTCTGCAAGTTCACCACGGATATCCGGCTCATCGTCGACGAGCAGCACGCTGGGGTTATTTTCGCTCATTTCGGGGCCCTCCTCTAGCTTCCCGGAACTGATTCCACGATCGGTAATCGAATTCGAAATCGCGCGCCCTGATCGGTATTCTCGACAGTCATGGTGCCGTTCATTTCGTGGATGATGCCGTAACTGACCGATAGACCCAAACCCGTTCCTTTCCCCGGTGGCTTGGTGGTGAAGAACGGCTCGAACACATGATCAATGGCACTGGCCTCGACGTCGCCGGCGTTGTCTTCGACCATGATCTCCACTTGCCCGTCTGCCTGCGCCCGCGCGCTTAGCCGAACCCATTTCTCGGCCTGATTGCGCCCCGCCAGCGCATCACGCGCGTTGCCGAGCAGGTTCAGTACCACCTGCTCAAACTGTACCTGGTTGCCGCGCACCATCGGCAGACCAGGGTCACAGTTCAGTCGCATATCCACGCGGGTATCGCGCATCTGCTGCTCCGCCAATTCCATCGCGCCGCGCAGTACGATCTGCACATCCAACGGTTGCCTGTCGTCGTCGCTCTTACGCCCGGAGATGCGCATGTGCTCGATAATGCTCGCGGCACGCCTGACCTGGGCGTCGACGAGGCGAATCTTGTCGCCGAGATAGCGGTCATTGACCCGCCCGGACTCGAGACGGCGGCTCAGGTTGCCAACGGCCATGCCAATCACGTTCAGGGGCTGATTCAGCTCGTGGGCCATCGCTGGGGCCATGCGGCCGAGGGTCGCGAGTTTGGACGACTGAATCAGCTCCGACTGCAGCATGCGCTGCTCGGTAACGTCCCAGTTCAGCCCCACCAGACGACTTGCACGGCCGGCCGAGTCGCGAAAGATGACCGCGTAACCAAGCACGCAGCGCAGCCCGCGGCGGGGGTGCTGGAGACGGAACTCGATCTTGAAGGTCTCTTCCCGCTCCATGCAGCGGCGCAACTCGGTTTCGGCCTGGTCACGATCCTCCGGCAGCAGCGCGTCGCGCCACATCTCGTAGCTTGGGGTTACGCCAACCGGCAGCCCGAGCACCTCGTACATCTGCTCGTCGAAGATCAGTTCGCCGGTCTCCACGTGCCAGTCCCATACGCCGACGCCAGCGCCTCGGTTGGCCACCTGGAGACGCTCCGCCAATACGCGCATCTCGTCACTGCGACGGCGACCTTCTGCAAGGGACCGGGATAAGATCCCAGCCATGCCACGCACCTGACGGGTGAGCTGATCGATCTCGACGACACCGCAACAGGGCCAGGCCAAACTTCGGAGCGGATCCACGCCGGCATCGAGCGCGGGCGCCAAAGCATCGAACAGGCGCGAGAGGCGTTTCATCATCGCGGTCCACCACTGGCTTAGGGCGAATGCCGCCGCCAAGGCAACGGCAACCAGCAACAGCAACGCCCCAAGCATGCGCAGGAAGCTGCCGCGCTGAGCGTCCACGCTCTCGCCTGCCGAAACGCCGACAAACAGCTGCCAAGGGGTATCGGCGACCAATGGCTCGATCCTCAGGTACAGTCGGCTAGCGAAACGCGAAAGCGTGGGCATACTCGCAGCGGCCGGGGTCAGCTGACGCAGGCCGCCATCGAGGTCCTGGAGTTCGAAAGCGCCGCTCCGCAGGCCCTCCAGGTAGCGAAAGCACTCCGGCGGTGACGCGTCGATAACGCAGGCCCCGCTGAGGTCCAGCAAGCCTTCGACGAAATGCGGGGGTTCCCGGGAGAGGCCGAGCAGCAGCCAGAACAGTGCGTCCCCCAACAGCGTGTCCAGGTGATAGCGCCGGTACAGCAGCGATACCAGCAGCGCCTCGGCAGCGAAGATGATGACGGCGTAGGGGTGATGCCAGACAACCAGCGTGTGGCTGGAGGCCGCCAGACTGACGATCAGCGTTGGCAGCACTCCCAGCACTCGCGCCGCTAGCATGGTTGCGATACTGCCGAAGATCAGGTCGACGCCGTTCAACAGTGGCAAGGCAAGCACGTTTCCGGCATAGCCAAGCAGGGCAAGCAACGCGGTCACCGCCGCCTTGCGGGCCGCATCGCCGCGATCGTTTCGTGCGCGCCAGCGGCTGTTGGGTCATCGGTCGACAATCATCCATACCGGGCCATCGATGTCTCTTCGTGGCGAGGGTCAGACTGCGTTAGGCGGTACACCCGCGGGGCCGTAACAGCTTGCGCCCCCAGATTGCGCCCCAGGGTCCGAGTTCGGACAATACCGCAATGAGCGAAACGCAACTATTCCAACTGTGCTGGCGGACAGTCAGTCTGCCCCCCGCCTTGACCAGTTCCGCACTGCATGTCTGGCGTCTGCCCCTTTCCGTGGGAGACGAAGACGCCGACGCTGCCGATCTCGCCGTCCTGTCACCTCGCCAGCTCGAGCGCATGCAGCGCCTGATCCAGCCGCTTCACCGGCGCCGTTATCTGCGCACGCAGGCCAGCTGCCGCCGCATCCTCGCCCACTACGTCGGCATGGCAGCTGACTCCCTGTCGTTCCGCTACGGGCCGGCGGGAAAGCCGGCCATCGACTGCGCAGGAACCCCGCCCGAGTTCAACCTGACCACGGCCGGCGATCTGGCCCTGCTCGCTGTCAGTGCGATGCGGCCGGTAGGGATCGATTGCGAACTCGACCGCACGCGCTCGGATTTGCTCGGCGTCGCCGCGCGAATGTTCACCGCGGACGCCATCGCGTCACTCGCCGGCCTCAGTAACGCCGCCCGGCAACGGGCGTTTTACTTGCACTGGACCGCACTCGAAGCCCGCGTCAAGGCCGACGGTCGTGGTCTGGCCCGATATCGCGAGCCCGCCCCTCTCGGCCTAAGCGTGGCGCATGCGCTCGCCGGTGAGGTCGCGGGTCAGGTCGCAGTGTGCGCAGTCGCTCGGCAGGCGCTGCCGACGCCGGATCAATGGCACGCCCTGCAACTCGCGAACGATTGATGCGGACGGCACAATGCACTGCAGGTACAGCACCGCAAGACTGCCAAGGGTGCCAACGCAGGCGTCGGCTCTACACCCTGCGAGGGCGCCCGGAGGGAAAATCGGGTTATTCTTGTCGTTTTGCGCCGATGCGACCGATTGGGGGTTAGGGCGTCCCACCCCGAGCGCGACAACACCAACCGAGACACGCACAAGCGGACTGTCCCGCAATGCCCTTCGCTAAACTCAGACCCTTCGACTTCGGGCCCGCGCATCGGCGCGGCATGTTGCTTGGCGCGCTCGCATTCGCCATCGCCGCGTCCTTGGGGCTTGCGGCAAGCTGGTTTCTGTCGCTGCAAGTCCCGCTATACGCCGCGGCTGGCTCCCGCTCGGCGGACTTCGGTCATCTATTGCTCGGTGTCTCGACGCTGGCCTGGACCATGGCGGCGACTGTGGCCTGGATCATCATCAGGGGTCAGCGGCAACAGATCGCGCTGCTGGCGGAGAGCCGAGAGCGCAACCGCGCTATCGTCGACAACATGGTCGACGGCGCGATCCACATCGACGGCGACGGCCGACTCGTGGCGCTGAATAGCGCCGCCGAACGGATCTTTCACTGGTACAGCGCCGAACTGCGCGACAAACCGCTGACCACCTTGCTGGCGACTTGCAGTCACGGACAAATGGAAGGCGTCCTGCACGATCAAATCACGGAATCGCCGAATCAGGACCCGTCCAGCCGGACCCACGAGGTGATCGGCAGGCGCCGGGACGGCACCGAATTTCCGCTGTACCTCGCCATCAGCGAGGTAAAAACGGGCGGCTATCCGGTGTTGACGGCGATCGCCCGCGACCTGACCGACACCCATCGCCAGATGGCCGAGCTGGCCGAGGCGCGGGATCAGGCGATGGCCGCGGATCGCGCCAAGAGTCAGTTTCTGGCGGTGATGAGCCACGAGATCAGAACGCCGATGAACGGCATTCTCGGCATGCTCGAACTGCTCCGCGACGGCTCCCTGAGTCAGCAGCAACAGGACTTTCTCGATACCGCGGAAAAATCCAGCACCATGCTGCTCAGCATCATCAACGACATCCTGGACCTGTCGAAGATCGAGGCGGGCAAGCTGGACCTGCAGGAAATCGAGTTCGACCTACGCGCCAGCGTCGAGGAAGTGACCGCGTTAGTCGCATCGAACGCCCGCGACAAGCTGATCGAAGTCGCGAGTTTCGTCGAGCGTGATGTACCCAACCAGGTACGCGGCGACCCCTACCGGATACGCCAGGTGCTGCTGAACCTGATGGGCAATGCGGTCAAGTTTACTCAGGCCGGCGAGGTGGTGGCCCATGTCAGCGTTAAACAGGACGGGGAACACGGGCTGGTCGTTCGCGTCCAGGTCCGCGACACCGGCATCGGCATCGAGCCGGAGGTGGCAGAGAAGCTGTTCCAGCCCTTTACCCAGGCGGATGCATCCACCACCCGCCGCTTCGGTGGAACGGGTCTTGGCCTGGTCATTTCCAAGCGGCTGGTCAATCTGATGGGCGGCGAGATCGGCGTCGACAGCACGGCCAATGAGGGCTCCACCTTCTGGTTTACGGTGCGCCTGGCCAGATCGGAAAGCCCGCCCCAGCGCACCGAACGCGACCTGCGCACCGCCAGGGTGTTGATCGTCGACGACAACGCCACTAACCGATTGATCCTGGAAAGTTATTTGCGCAACTGGGGCGCGGAGACGGAGAGCGTCGACAGCGGCCGCGCGGCGATCTTTGCACTGCAGCGGGCGATCGGCGACGGTCAACCCTTCGGGCTGGCCATCCTCGATATGCAGATGCCAGAGATGGACGGCATCGAGCTGGCGCAACGCATCAAGGGCGACAGCAGCCTGCAAGAGACCCGATTGCTGATGTTGAGCTCACTGGGCTATCCCGGCGAAGATGCACGCCGCGCCGGCATTGGCGTGAGCCTATTGAAACCGGTTCGCCAGAGTCTGCTGCACGATGCCGCGCTGAAGGTACTGGGCATGCCGCGGCCAGCAGCCGCCATTCCCGCCCCACGCAGGAATCCTCCCCAGCGGCGCTTCCGCGCCAAGGTTCTCGTCGCGGAGGACAATGCGGTCAACCAGAAGGTTGTGTCCATGATGCTGGGCCGATTCGGCATCCACACGGATATCGGCATCAACGGAAAACTCGCCGCTGAGATGGTGACCAACGCGCACGACTACGACCTGGTCTTCATGGACGTGCAGATGCCCGTCATGGGGGGGCACGAGGCCACCCGCCGCATCCGTGCGCACGAAGCCACGACGGGCGGCACACCGATCCCGATCATCGCCATGACGGCCTCGGCTACCGCGAGGGACCGGGAGGCCTGTCTCGACGCCGGCATGGACGATTTCGTCTCCAAACCGTTGCAGAAGAAGCAGTTGGAGGCCGTCCTGCTGCGGTGGCTTCCGCAGCGAGCGGAGCTTGCGCCCGAGACCTCCGCTAACGCGTTTCTTTAAACACGCGGTGGCGGCAACCCTTGGCCCCCAACCCCAACCCCAGCCAACCCCAGACACCGCTCGTTCGCGATCGTCCGGCCCCTTGTTCAGGTAGTCGTCCATGGAAACAACTGAAATCGTCCTGCTCGCCTTCGTCCAGGGCCTGACCGAATTTCTGCCTATCTCAAGTTCAGGGCACCTGATCCTGACCCCTCTGCTGTTCGGCTATGAACTGCAGGACCTGTCCTTCGACGTCGCGGTGCACGTCGGCACGCTGGGGGCGGTAATCGCCTATTTCCGCCGAGACCTGCTGAACATGTCCACGGCAATGCTGACCTCCGTCGGCAGCCGCAGCATGGCATCCCGCGATGCCCGCCTCGGCTGGATGATTGTCATCGCCACGCTGCCGCTGCTGCTGCTCGGGCTGCCGCTCAAGGCTGTGCTCGAAGTGCTGCGTCAGGACGACCGTCTCATTGCGCTGGTGATTGCATCGACGACCATCGGTTTCGGCCTGCTCCTCTGGTACGCAGACATCCGCGGGCGGCGCAAGCTCGACGAATATGCGGTGAACTGGGTTGCGGCGCTGATCATCGGCTGCTTCCAGGCCATCGCCATCATCCCCGGCACATCGCGCTCCGGCATCACCATGACCGCCGCGCTGTTCCTTGGACTGACCCGGAACGCTGCATCGCGATTTTCGTTCCTGTTATCCATCCCGACCATCGTGTTGGCGGGCATGATCGCGACCAAGGACCTACTGGAAACCCCCGCAACAGTGGACTGGCACGCGCTCTGGCTCGGCGCATTGCTGTCGTTTATCGTCGCTTACCTGTCCATCCACTTCTTCCTGCGCTTCATCGAGCGCATCAGCATGCTGCCCTTCGTGCTCTACCGGTTGCTGCTCGGGGGGGTAATTTTTGCGTTGGTGTTGATGTGAGGGGGAAGTGGCTAGCGACTAGTGCGCCGCGGAAGTTCCGAGACCGTTGGCGTGACCCTCGGCGCCGTGGGAGCGGCTTGCAGCCGCGATGCGGTCTTGCAGGCAGCACCGGCGCATCGCGATTGCAAATCGCTCTCACAGAGCGTAGCGGTCGAGTCTGAGAAAGCGCTCGCGATTGCAGATCGCTCCACACGAGCTGGCCGCAGTGACCAGTGACTAGTGACTAGTGACTGGAACCTAGAACCTTGCGTTGAGACCCTTCGTTACTCAGGCCTTCGGAATCTCGATCACCGCATGCTGCGGCGCCGTTTCCTTGTACAAGCGCTTTTGCTCCGGCGTCGCCTCGGTCTGGTAACTGGTCTTCCATTCGCCGTAGGGCATGCCATAGATCGCCTCACGGGCCTGCTCATCGCTCATCGCGACGCCGCGCTCGCGGGCGGCGGCGAGATACCACTTCGACAGGCAGTTGCGACAGAAACCCGCCAGGTTCATCAGGTCGATGTTCTGAACATCGGTACGCGCTTGCAGGTGCGCGACTAGGCCACGGAAGGCCGCCGCCTCAAGCTCGGTCTTGGTTGTGTTGTCCATCCGTTTCTCCTCTGGTGGGTCGTTTTCGATCGGTGTTTGCGGGCAGATCGCAGCCCGGCCTCACTCCTCGCAGATACGATTTCGGGGCTGGTCGTCGCGCAGTGGACGCAGCGTCAGGCGCAGGTCGACGCCGATCTGGCGCACGTCATCGATCCTCAGCGCAATGCGCTGGTCCATCCGTTCGAGGCCGGGCAGGTGGAACAGGCCCCGCGCGCCATCGCCCATCAGATGGGGGGCCTGATAGATCAGCAGTTCATCCACCAGGCCCGCCTGCAGCGCAGCACCGGCTAGGGTTGGACCAGCCTCGATCAACACCTCGTTCATCTCGCGTTCGGCCAGATAGCAGAGCAAGATGTGCAGATCCACGCGACCACCGGGGTCGACCGGAAACACCTGCACCTCGGCGCCGGCCGCGTTGGCGCGAGCAATCGCCCGCGGGCTGTCCTCGCAGGTCGCGACCAGGGTCGCGCCCGGCAGTTGCAGCATGCGCGCATCGCAGGGCATGCGCAGCCGGCTGTCCACGACGACCCGCAGCGGCTGGCGCGATGGCTCATCTGGCCACAGGGCCGGAAATTCATCGGCACCGAGGCGCACGTTCATGGACGGATCATCGGCCAACACGGTGCCGATGCCGGTGACTACGGCCGAGGAGCGGGCCCGCAGCCGGTGCACATCGCGACGGGCGTCGGCGGACGTGATCCAACGACTCTCGCCGCTGGCCATCGCGGTGCGCCCGTCCAGGCTCGCGGCGAGCTTGCAGCGCACATAGGGCAGTCCACCGCGCATGCGCTTCTCGAAACCAGGATTCAGCGCCCGTGCCGCCTGCTCCAGCACGCCGGTGCGCACCGCGATGCCGGCCGCGCGCAGTCGACCGAGCCCACGGCCGCTGACGATGGGATTGGGATCTTCCATGCCGACGACGACCCGCGCCACACCGGCCTCCAGCAGCGCATCGGTGCAGGGCGGCGTGCGGCCGTGATGACAGCAGGGTTCGAGGGTGACATAGGCGGTGGCACCACGCGCCGCGTCGCCGGCAACGTCGATGGCATTGCGTTCCGCGTGCGGCTCGCCGGCTCGGCGATGGAAGCCCTCGCCCACCACGACGCCGTCGCGCACCAGCACGCAGCCAACGCGGGGATTCGGGTCAGTGGTGTAGATGCCGCGGCGCGCGAGCTGGATGGCCCGCGCCATATGGCGCAGATCGTCTTCCGGCGTCACGGCTTGGGTTCCAGCCCCGCCAACAGATCGAGCTGTGCGCGTTTTTCCTCCGGTGACGGATGCCGCTCCAGGCGATCGATCTCCTCGCGGAAGGCGGCAACGTCCTCGAACTTTCGATAGACCGACGCGAATCGCACATAGGCCACCTGATCCAGTCCGCGCAGCTCATCCATGACCAATTCGCCGATGCGCCTGGACGTGACCTCGCTGTCCCCGCTGCCGAGCAGCGCGCGATTGATGCGGGAGACGGCCGCTTCGATCTGTTCGGTGCTGATGGGGCGCTTCTCCGCCGCGCGCATGATGCCCGAGCGCAGCTTGCGGCCATCGAACGGCACCCGACTACCGTCGTGCTTGACCACGCGCGGCAGATTCAGCTCGGCGCCCTCGTAGGTGGTGAAGCGCTCGTTGCAGACGACGCAACGCCGGCGCCGACGCACCTGATCACCGTCGCCGGACAAGCGCGAGTCGACCACCTTGGTGTCCTGGGCGCCGCAGAACGGACAACGCATGTCGACCCCGTGCCTTCGGCGTGCAGCTAACCGCGTGCGCCGACCATCAGCCCTGCCAGGAGCCGTAGACGGGGAAACGTGCGCAGAGCGCCAGCACCTTGGCCTTCACGGCCTCGATGGCGGCAGCATCGCCGCGGGCGTCGATCACGTCGCACATCCAGCCGGCCAGCTCGCGCACCTCGTCGAGACCGAAACCGCGCGTGGTGATGGCCGGCGTGCCGACGCGGATACCGCTGGTGACGAACGGTGACTGCGGATCATTCGGCACCGCGTTCTTGTTGACGGTGATGTTGGCGGCGCCGAGCCAGGCGTCGACGTCCTTGCCGGTCAGGCCCTGGTCGATGAAGCTGACCAGGAACAGGTGGTTATCGGTGCCACCGGAGACCAGATCGTAGCCGCGGGACAGGAACACCTCGGCCATCGCCTGGGCATTCAGCACCACGGCGCGCTGGTAGTCCTTGAAGCTCGGCTCCAGCGCCTCCTTGAAGGCCACCGCCTTGGCGGCGATGACGTGCATCAGCGGGCCGCCCTGGGTACCGGGGAAGACCAGCGAGTTGAACTTCTTCTCCAGATCCGGGTTCGACTTGGCCAGGATCAGGCCGCCGCGCGGCCCCCGCAGGGTCTTGTGCGTGGTGGTGGTGGTCACGTCCGCGATCTGCACCGGACTCGGGTAGACGCCGGCGGCCACCAGACCCGGCCACGTGCGCCATGTCGACCAACAGGTAGGCACCGACCTCGTCGGCGATATCTCGGAAGCGCTGCCAATCGACCACCCGCGAGTAGGCCGAGAAGCCGGCGATGATCATACGCGGCTTGTGCTCGCGGGCCAGGGACGCGACCTGCGCGTAGTCGATCTCGCCGGTCGCCGGGTCCAGGCCGTACTGGACCGCATGGTAGAGCTTGCCGGAAAAATTGGGCTTGGCGCCGTGGGTCAGATGACCGCCATGGGCCAGGCTCATGCCCAGCACCGTATCGCCCGGCTGACACAGGGCCATGAAGACCGCCGCGTTGGCCTGCGAGCCGGAGTGAGGCTGCACGTTGGCATAGTCGGCGCCAAACAGCTCCTTGACACGCTCGATGGCAAGCCGCTCCGCGACGTCCACGTACTCGCAGCCACCGTAGTAGCGCTTGGCGGGATAGCCCTCGGCATACTTGTTGGTCAGCACCGAGCCCTGCGCCTCCATCACCCGGGGACTCGCGTAGTTCTCCGACGCGATCAACTCGACGTGCTCCTCCTGCCTCCGCTCCTCGTCGCGAATGGCCTGAGCGAGCTCGTCGTCGTAGCCGGCGATCTGCATGTTGGTGTCGAACATCGAACCCCCCGTTTCCGGAAAAGCCTTCGATGATATCGCGTCCCGCAGCATCGCGTCATAACGAGAACGGTGTCGCGGGCAGCGATCGGCGTTGATTCGGACAACCGTCGGCAATCAAGGTTGCGGCCCGTTTCCAGACCATCTGCACTGATAGCAGAACAACTTAGGCTCTGGCCTTCGGAGATTGCCAGTGGACCCGAGCCGGAATCGCCGACGTTGGAAGGCCGGGCGACGTTTGCAAGTCGCTACTAACGAGCAGCGTGGGGGGGGGTTGTGCCGATGGCACCGAGACGAAAAACACACGGAGGATGGATCGGCGTTGATTCGAAGCTTTCGCCCGATAGTTCGAAAAAATCGACGTGACAGGTCGATGCAGCCAACCAGGCCGAGGGCAAAACCGAAGTGTCTTGTAGGATCGAGAACGCGTCAGCGGATGAAAAATTGGTGGATAAATTTACAGGTATGCCCCCAAAGCCTACCGAGTCTTAAGCCGTTTCAGTTACTTAATCATTTTG
>CAVOGV010000029.1:0-130681 GCA_963695445.1 uncultured Gammaproteobacteria bacterium
TGACCGACAGATTGAGCGAGCGTGAGCTGAGATACGGAACCTATATCGGTGCGATCAAGCGCCACAAACGACAGGTCGCTTTCTCGGCGATTCTTGAGGCCGAACGGCTGAAGCCGCCGCGCCCGCGGCTGCGGCGCGTGGACCTGCATCGCCTGCTGACGCCGTATGTCTCGGTTCGCCTCGCCGAGCAGCTGCGCGCCGTTGTGCCGCTGGGGCTGCTGCTGATCGGCTTTCAGGCGCTGGCGTTGCGCAGCTCGCTGCTGAACGCTGAGACTGTTCTGCTCGGCATCCTGGCCGTCGCCATCGGTCTGATGTTCTTCATGGAGGGGGTCAAGCGTGGCCTGATGCCCTTTGCCGAGAACGTCGGTTTTCACATGCCGGGTCAGATGCATCCGTCGGTGTTGCTCGGCTTCAGCGTGCTGCTTGGGGTAGGCGCGACCTTCGCCGAGCCGGCCATCGGCGCCCTGCAGGCGGCGGCTGAGGCAATCTCCAGTGAGCGCGCGCCATGGCTGAGGCAATTGCTCGGCCCCTACGTGCTGTGGTTGGTGCTGGCAGTCGCGACTGGCGTCGGCTTTGCCGTGAGCCTCGGCATGCTGCGGCTGATGTTCGGCTGGCGGCTCAAGGTGATGGTGCTGATGATCGTGCCGCCGACGCTGGCGCTAACGGTCTGGGGCGCGCAGCAGCCGGACCTGGCGCCCATCATCGGCCTCGCCTGGGACTGCGGCGCCATCACAACCGGGCCGGTGACGGTGCCGCTGGTGCTGGCGGTCGGCGTCGGCGTGGCCGCTTCTACCGGGCGCAGCGATAACCCCTTGTCAGGCTTCGGCATCGTCACGCTGGCTTCGCTGTTCCCGATCGTCGCGGTGCTCGCGGTGGCGGTTTATCTGACCGGCCAGGGCGCGGAGGCGTTGCTGCCGGTGCAGGCGGTTGCGTCCGACACTTGGCATGCGGAGAGCCCCTTCGCCGAGATTCTCGGCGCCTTTCGGTCCATTGTGCCGCTGCTGTTGCTGCTCGTGCTGGTGCAGGTGTTGCTGCTTCGGCGCCGTATTCGCCAGCGCAATATCTTCATCTACGGCGTCATCATGGCGATCGCCGGCATGGCCCTGTTCAACCTGGGGCTGACCAACGGGCTCGTGGCCCTCGGTCAGCAGGCCGGCGTCAATGTGCCCTGGGCCTTCTCGCCGCACTGGGAGACTGGCGCGCCAGCGCTGTACCCGTTCGCGCTCGGCATCGCGGCTACCTTGATGTTCGCGTTCACGGTGGGCTACGGCGCCACCGTCGCCGAGCCGGCACTGAACGCGATGGGCATGACGGTGGAGAACCTCACCGATGGCGCCTTCCGCAAGCGCATGCTCATCCGTGCCGTGGCCATCGGTGTCGGCTGCGGTGCCGCGCTCGGCGTCAGCCGCATCCTGTTCGATCTGCCGCTGTGGGTACTGCTGCTGGTCGGTTATACGCTGGCCTTGGCGCTGACGATCCTGTCGCGCGAAGAACTGGTCAACCTGGCGTGGGACAGCGCCGGCGTGACCACTGGGCCTGTGACCGTGCCGCTGCTGATGGCCCTCGGCATCGGGCTGGGACACGTCGTCGAGACCGCCGATGGCTTTGGTATCCTGGCCATGTGCTCCGTGGGTCCCATCGTCTCGGTCCTGGCTACCGGGCTTTGGACCGATATCAAAACTGGTCGTCGCTTCACGAGGAGAGTCGCATGAGCGCCAACAACGAGCTGATCGTGCTGACCGGGGTGACGCTGCTAACCGCCGTTGTGCAGCGGGGCACCGCCGACATGGTGGTGCAGGTTGCGATGGAGGCTGGTGCTCAGGGCGCAACGGTGTTTCACGCCCAAGGCAGCGGCATCCGCCAGAAGCACCTCGGCATCCTAGGCCTGACCGTCGACACCGAGAAGGAGATCATCTACATCGTCGTCCCCGAGGAACAGGCCGACCACATCTTCGAGCGCGTTTTCGTCACCGCCAAGATGGATACGCCGGGCATGGGCATCCTCTGGTTGACCCGGCTACAGAAGATGGCGACGCATATTCCCCACGAGATCGCCGCCCGCTTCGGCGTGCATACGGAGCGCCGAGAATGAGCCTTCTTGGGCACATCGGCTATGGCGTCGAGAAGAACCTGATCACCGCGATCGCCATGAGCGGCCGCGGTCTGGAGCTGATGAAGCTGGTCGAGGAGCACGACGGCGTCCTCTCGGTGACTCATCACCATGCCCGCGGCACCGATCGTCGCGGGAAGCGTCCGGGCAACCTCGTGTGGATCGAGCGCGACGTGCTGATGGTGCTGGTGGAGGCGGATTATGCCGACGAGATCTTCAACCAGCTGTTCCATGCCGGCGAGTTCGGCGTCCCGCATCAGGGCGTGATCTTTATGGAGGAGGTCTGTCGCGGGCATCCGATGATGCCGTTTCCGGTCGGGTTCGAGGCTGGCGGGTAACCTCGTCGGCTAGATTGCTGTATCGCTCGCCCAACTCGTGCCGCAGGAAGGTGGTCTTGCCACTTTGGCGGGGGCCAGTTAACAGTACGGCGGGAAAGGCATCGAGTGCCTGGCCGAGTGCCTGGGAGAGGGTTCGATTGAGATACATGTTGACGAAACTAAAATCTGATTTTAGTTTCGTCAAGCACTTGTTCAGCTCACCTTCACCTCGATCGCCTCGCCCGTCTCCGGGTCCGAAAGGTGCACCGCGCAGGCGATGCAGGGGTCGAAGGAATGGATGGTGCGCAGGATCTCGATGGGCTGCTTGGGGTCGTGCAGCTGGGTGTTGTCGGCCAGCGCGGCCTCGTAGGCCCCCGGGACGCCTTGGGGGTCGCGAGGGCCGGCGTTCCAGGTGCTGGGCACCACGGCCTGGTAGTTGGCGATCTTGCCGTCCTCGATCACGATCCAGTGGCCGAGCGCGCCGCGCGGGGCCTCCATGAAGCCGGCGCCCTGGGCCTTGTTCGGCCAGCTCGATGGATTCCACAGGGTCTGGTTGAAGGTCTGGGTGTCGCCGACACGGATGTTCTGCACCAGCTGGTCGTACCAGCCCTGCATGGCGTCGGCAACGATCTGCGACTCCAGCGTGCGGGCCGCGGTGCGCCCGAGGGTCGAAAACAGGGCGGTTACCGGGAGCTCCAGTTGGCCAAGGGTGTAGTCCACCAGGGTCTTCGCCTGTTCGTGCGCCCTGGCATCGGGGCTCGCGTACAGCAGCAGCATGCGTGCCAGCGGGCCGACCTCGACCGAGTGGCTGTTCCAGCGCGGCGACTTGAGCCACGAATAGCCGTCGTCGACGTTGAGCTGCTGGTAGGGTGGGGCGGGGCCGCCGCGATCGTCGTAGTTGAGTTCGGTCTCGCCCTTGTACGGGTGCAGGCCGGCCTCTTTGCCGTCGCTGTAGTCGTAGTAGGAGTGGGCGATAAATTCCTGGATCTCGCCGTCCGCGTAAAGATCGACCGGCTCGATCTTGCTGAGATCGCGTTTCAGGATCGCGCCGCGTGGGAAGAGGAAGCTGTCGGGATCGTTGATGCTGCCTTCGGGCAGGTCGCCATAGCAGAGGAAGTTGCCCAGGCCTTCGCCGCGCGTGCCCCAGTCCTTGTAGAAGCTGGCGATGGCGATGGTGTCCGGGACATAGACCTGGCCGACGAACTGGCGCATCAGCGTGATCAGATCCTGCACCTGGGCGAGCTTCTTGGAATTGATGGCGGAGTCGGAGTTCAGATCGATGGGGCTGGCGACGCCGCCGACGACGAAGTTGGGGTGCGGGTTCTTGCCGCCGAAGATGGCGTGCAGCTTGGCCGCCTCACGCTGCCAGGCGAGCGCCTCCAGGTAGTGCGCGACGGCCATCAGGTTGGCCTCCGGCGGCAGCTTGTAGGCCGGGTGGCCCCAGTAGCCGTTGGCGAAGATGCCGAGTTGGCCGCCCTCGACGAAGGTCTTTAGGCGCTTCTGGACATCGCTGAAGTAGCCGGGCGACGACTTGGCCCAGTTGCCGGCGCCGAGGTCGGCCGCATGCTTGGCGCTGATATTCTGGGCCAGTGTGGCAGTTGCGGCAGGGTCGGCGCTGAGCGCCGAGACCACGTCCACCCAGTCCAACGCGTGCAGGTGATAGAAGTGCATCACGTGGTCGTGGATGAACTGGGCGCCGATCATCAGGTTGCGGATCAGCTGCGCGTTGGCCGGTATCTCGACCTTGAGCGCGTCTTCCACCGAGCGCACCGACGCGATGCCGTGCACCAGGGTGCAGACGCCGCAGATACGCTGGGCATAGGCCCACGCGTCGCGCGGGTCGCGCCCGCGCAGGATGATCTCGATGCCGCGCACCATGGTACCGGAGGAATAAGCCTGGGCGATGTTCTGGCCGTCCATCTCGGCCTCTATGCGCAGATGGCCCTCGATGCGGGTGATGGGGTCGACGACGACGCGTTCGTTCATGGTGCTGTCTCTTTGTTGGTTCCGGGCCGCTCGTCACGAGCCACTCGTGCATCAAGGCGGAGATTTCGATGCCGTTTCTACTCGTTGTCGTTGTCGTAATCGTAGTCGTCTTGTCGATCTTCGATTACGACAACGACAACGAAACAAACGGCCGCAAGATCGCTGCCTTACTGCAATGGCCACTAACTGCTAGCGGTCTCTTTTTCTACCAGGTGCTCCGCGATCATCTCGGTCAGGCCGACCACGGGGATGTCCATGTTGAACTCCTCCAGGCCCTCTTCGAGCTGGGTGCGGCAGGTGGCGCACATGGTCACCATGCGCTCGGGCTCGACCTCCTCGATCTGTGCCTTCTTGCGCTTGAACGCGGCCATCTTCAGCGGCTCGGCGCGCTCGTTGGAACTGACGCCGCCGCCGGCGCCGCAGCACCATTGGTACTTGCCGTGTTCCTTTAGCTCGACGAAGTTGTCGGCCACCAGGTCCATCAGATTGCGCTGCTGCTGGATCACGCCGCTCTTGCGTGCCAGGTTGCAGGGGTCATGCATAGAGAGGCGTTCGATCTCCTTGCCCTCGGTCTTGATGCGGCCATCCGCGCGCAGTTGGTCCAGCACCTCGATGATGTGATAGACCTTGAACGGATAGGACCGGCCGATGTTATTCGGCCCTTCCCACCGGATCGCGGTGTAGGCATGACCGCACTCGGGGCTGATCACGTTCTTCACGCCCAAGGCGATGGCGGCATCGACGACGCGCTGAGTCAGCTTCGCGGCGATGTCCTTGTTGCCGATCTGGATGCCCGCGTTGGTGGCCTCGAAGCAGTCCTTGCTCAGGGTCCAACTGACGCCCGCGTGGTCGAAGATCTTGGTGATGGCTTCCAGATATTCGGGGAAGTTGATGATCTCCATCGATGACAGCAGCACCAGATAGTCGGCCCCCTGATTGTCGATTGGCACGGGCAGGCCGCTGGACGTCTCGGCGTGCTTGATCTGCACCTCCAATGTCTTCCACTGCAGGCCCATCGGGCTGCCGGTATTCACCGCGCGGACGGAGGCGGCGATAAGCCCTTCCGGCGCATGGCCGGAGGCCACCATGCCCTCGCGCGCCTTGCGGATCATGTAGGCGATGTCGTTGCCCACGGGGCAGACCATTGAGCAACGTCCGCACATGGAGCAGGAGTCGTAGAGCAGCGGCTCCCATTCCTCGAGCATTTCGTCGGTGATCTTCTTGCCCAGGCCGATCGCGTGTTTGAGCTTGCCCCAGAGGGTGTATTCCTGCTCCCACAGCAGGCGCATGGGCTCGAGTTTATAGATCGGCGTGTACTTCGGATCACCGGTCTCGACGTGGAATGGGCAGGCAGTAGCGCAGAGACCGCAATGCACGCAGCTGGAGAAGAACGACGCCACCGGCGCATCCATCTCTTCGCGCCAGGCCTGCAGGCCGCGTTCGAGTGAGAACGCGCTCGCGGTCGGGTTCATGCTTGCGCTCATGACTGGACCCCCTTGCGCCCGAAGTTGGCGCCGTTGTACCAGCGCGCGACGAAGCTGGTGAAGATGTGCGTGAGTTTGGTGAACGGCAGCACGATCAGGAAGACCTCGGCCGTGAGGATGTGAATCCCGAGCGCCAGCGGGTAGGGGTTGATCAGCCGGTGGTAGGACAGATAGCCCGTCAGCACCACCAAGAACGTCACGCCCCAAATCAGATAGTCTTCGGCGGTGCTAAGGAATTTCTTGACCGGGTGCGTGAACCGGTGAATCAGCGCAGCAATCAGCCCCACCAGCGTAATCGCGGTGATGCCGTCGACGACCGGGTTCGGTAGCGCCGGCCAGGCGATGCCGAAGGTGGACTTGATCAATTCCACATGCGGAATGAACAGCAGCAGCGCGACGATAAAGCCGATGTGCCAGATGATGCCGACGACGACATCGAACGGCGCGCGTTTCAGTGTGCCCGGATCGGTATGGAAGCGTCTATAGACCGTCCGCAGGCCCGGCAGCAGTTCGCCGCCGCGGGCCTCGGCATAGTTGTGCCGGCGACCGAGGGCGAAGATCTCGACCAGGCGGATGAGGAGGCCGACGGCGAAGATCGCGATGGCGATCTGGAACATCGGCCCCTTGGCCCACAGCAGAAATTCCATCGGGGTGATCATAGCTTCTGCTCCAGTTCATCGGCGGTGACAGGCTGGTGCGTTGCCTTGGCGGCGGCGGTCTTGCGGCGACTCAGAAGGCCGGCGGCAGCGCCGACTGCGATACCGGCAGCACCGGCCCCGAGCAGCACATCGCTGGAGTCGCCGATCGGCACCGAGAGTGCCCTGTAGAAGCCACCAGCATCCCAGAAATCCGGCTCCGAACAACCCAGACAGGGATGTCCGGACTCGATCGGCCAACTCACGCCGCCATTCCACTTCATGGTGGCGCAGGCGTTGTAAGCCATCGGGCCCTTGCAGCCCATTCGGTACAGGCACCAGCCCTTCTTTGCGCCCTCGTCGTCGAAGCTCTCGGCGAACAGGCCCTTGTCGTAGAACGGCCTGCGATAGCAGCGGTCGTGGATGGATTGCCCGAAAAAGGCGAGCGGGCGACCATATTCGTCCAGCTCCGGCAGCGTGCCGAAGGTCAGGTACTGGGCCAGCACACCGGTGATGACCATCGGTACCGGCGGGCAACCGGAGACGTTGATCACCGGCTTGTCCTTGACGATGTCGCTCACGGCGACGGCGCCGGACGGGTTCGGGTTCGCCTTCGGCAGTCCGCCGAAGGCCGCGCAGGTGCCAACTGCGACCACCGCGGCGGCGCCGGCGACGGTGTCCTGGAGCATTTGCAGGTTGCTGATGCCGGCGATGGTGGAGTAGCCGGGGTTGGCGTCGGGGCCGGGCAGGGAGCCGTCCACGACCACTAGGTACGCACCCTCGTTTTCGTGCATGGCCTGCTCGCGAGCCTGTTCGGCGGCCTCGCCGGCGGCGGCCTGCAGCGTGTGGTGATAGTCCAGCGAGATGACGTCGAAGATCAGGTTCTCGACTGTTGGCGAGAAGCTGCGGGTCAGCGACTCGGTGCAGCCGGTACATTCCTGGAACGACAGCCAAATCACCGACGGCCGACGCGCCTTTTCCAGCGCCGCGGCGATGGCCGGTGCCATGCTCGGCGGCAGCGCCATCATCGATGCGGTGGCGGCACAGAATTTGAGGAATCCGCGGCGCGACACCCCGTGTTGGCGGAGGCTCTCGCCCAGGGTTTTTCGAGGATTGTTGGGAACGGCCATCGTGCCTCCTGTCAGGGTGCGGTTGTCCCGGAGTCCGTGCCGGATTCGGGGCGGAACTGGGCGCCGAACTGGGGAGCGGGGGAGGTCGCGCCGGTGGCGGCCTCGAGGCGGGCATCCAATGCGCTCAGGGAATCGGCGAGGTCAGGGCGTTGGGTGCGTAGGATCTGGGGCACCTCGTCCACCTCGACCTGCAGCGCCAGGCGCTGATCGTCAGCGTTGGCATAGTCCACCAACCAGACACCCGGAAATTGGGTCTCCCAGATGCGGGTTGGGCCGAGGGCGTCGACCGTCGCCTCTACCTCGCCGCGGCCCAGCAATTCCAGCAACCGGTCCTCGTCGCCGGGGCCGAAGGGGATGGCCGCGAGGTCGATGCGGGTGGCTTCGCCGGTCTCTGCCAGTCGCGCGACCGCATGGCGGATCTCGCCGAGGATGGGCAGTGCATTGCCGAAATCTCTCGACGGAGGCGGAGTCTGTTCGACCTGGATCGGGATGTCTGTCAGCTTGGACATGCGTGCGCCTTGGCTGATGCTTCGAATTAATATATTGCTAATTTTAGACTTATCTTATGGAGGCTGTTTTGACTTAGGGCAGGGATTGCGCGGAGACGATGAGATATCGCAAGGATAGCGGGCTTGGTCACATTTTTTTGTCGTCTTGTGCGCAATTTCCGGATTGTACTGGTCGCGATGATCGGCGCAGGCGTTACGCCGTCGGTGCAGAGCGGCGCGTGTTCATGCAGTCTCGCTGCGCCAGCGCTGCAAAAGTGACCGTACCTCGGTCACCACCTGCGGCACGGCGGCCGCTACCGGCGGCGTTAGCTCGCTGCCCCAGTCGACGACTTCGGGCTCGATGCCGATCAAGGCGCGGTGCGCTGGCAGGCTGTCGGTGAGGCGGGCGATGTCCAGCAGGTCCGACAGGCTGACCTCGTGAACACTCTTGGCGTGGCGGGTCAGTTGCTCGTCCATGGCCGCGCCTTCGAAGACGCGGATGCTGCCGGGCGGCTCGCCCATGGCGGCGGCATCGATGACGATCATCTGCGAGGCATCGCTGATTGGACCCGCCAGCGTGAAGCTGAGCGTGCCGCCATCGAGTAGGCTAAGGCTCGGGTCCGCCTCGGCATCGGCGGTCAGGGCGGCGAGCACCGCGACGCCGACCGCCTCGTCTGTGAGTAACACGTTGCCCAGGCCCAGGATCAGCGTGCCGCCGTTGCTAGACATTGGTCGCTCCCGCTTTCGGGCTTGCAGACGGGTGCATGGCAAACGTACGCTTGCTAGCAGTGTTATGCGCCGATCTGGAGTGTTCGTTCATGTGCATGGGTATCCCGATGCGAATCGTTGAGATCGACGGCCTGTTGGCCCGTTGCGAGGCTAAAGGCGTCGAGCGCGAGGCGAGCCTGTTGATGCTTGAGCACGAAGGGCTCGCCGTGGGCGACTATATCGTCGTGCATCTGGGACATGCCATCGATCGCGTCACGCCGGAACAGGCGGCGGATGCCTGGGCCATCTACGACGAAATGCTGGCCGCCTCGCCGACGTCCTAAGCGACTTTGGGGGGTTGGACAAAGGCCGACCGCCGGTTCGTCGCCTTGAGCCACAGGCTGCGCGCCGAGACGCGCAACGGCCCCTTAGCTGGCGGCGTCGATGAACTCGCTGGCAATCGCATATTGACGCTGCACCTCGTCGGTGTGGGCGTCGTCGGCACCCTCCACCAACTCGCAGTTGTTCGCCATCCGTGCCTGCATCGCCGCCTTCCAGGCGCGGTTGGTCTTCTCCGGCAACAGATGCGTGGGCGTCAATGCGGCGGCCGTTGCGGCGGCGACGAAGTGATCCGCCTGCGCCAGCCAGTCAGTGTCCTTGCCGCAGTCGGTGTAGGTCTTGGTCGACCAGCTTTTGGCGGCGCGGTAGGCGTCCTCGAGTTCGTCGGGGCTGGCATCGGATCGCATCCCGGTGCTGATGGCGCGGTTGACGCGCTCGTCGTGGCTGAGATGGATCACGCTCTCGGCGAAGCGGGCGCCGATGATGCGCTGTTGGTCATCGGTTAGGTCGTTGAGCAGTGTGCGCAAGTCCTGGTCGTTGCTGATGGTCGCCATGGTCGGTGTCCTCTGTTCGATCGATCTTGGTCGAGGTCGGCGCCCCGGCGGTCGGCGCTGGCCCTCGGCCCGGGCGAATCGTACCGGCGCCGTCGTGGTTGCAGACACGGGCGCGTCAGGTTGAATCCTGCTTGACGTACTATCAGCCTTCACCGGTTCTCGCCGCATTGATGTGCATCACGGGATGGCCGTTGTTTAAGCAAATACTGATATGAAACGCACTGTCTATTTCGTCTCCGAAAGTACCGGCATCACCGCCGAGACTTTGGGCCATAGTCTGTTGTCGCAGTTCGATAGCGTCGAGTTCGAACAGATCTATATGCCCTACATCAACACCGAGTTGCGTGCGACGGCGTTGACGCACCGAATGCAGGAGGCGTTTGAACGCGACGGCGCGCGCCCGATCGTCTTCGCCACCATGCTCAACAACGATATCGCCGAGATCATCAAGGGCGGGAATTGTTACTACATGGAGCTCTTCGAACGTTTCGTGGAACCGTTAAGCACCGAGCTGGGCGTGCCGCCGAGCCGTCAGTCCGGCCGCAGCCACGCGATTACGAAGCCGAGTTCCTACACCAAGCGCATCGATGCCATCAACTTTGCGATGGCCAACGACGACGGCATCCGGCCGGACAATTTTCAGTACGCCGATGTCGTGCTGGTGGGCGTGTCCCGTTCGGGCAAGACCCCCACCTGCCTCTACCTGGCCATGCACTATGGCCTGCGTTCAGCCAACTATCCGATCACGGAGGAGGACTTCGAGCGGGGCGAACTGCCGAAGGAGGTGTGGAGTTCTAAGCACAAGATCTTCGGTCTCACTATCGATCCGGTCCGGTTGCAGGCGATTCGCGAGGAGCGGCGTCCCGGCAGTACCTACGCATCCATGCAGCGCTGCCAGAAGGACATCCGCGAGGCGCAGAGCATGTTCAAACGCCTGGAGGTGCCGGTGATGAATACCACCAACCAGTCCATCGAGGAGATTTCGTCGCTTATCCTGCGGGCGTTGAAGACGCCGCCGCAGTGACGACTGGGGGATGCAGTTGGCGGATGCGACGGGTGCTGCGCGATCCGGCCATGCCGTCTTTGCATCGGGGACGCGGCCGATGGTGAGTCGAGCTGACACGGGCGGCGACCGGCTGCGCGACCGGGTGCGTAGGGGGCCTTCGCCCATCCATGGCAACGGCTGTTTTGCCCGCGTTGCGTTCAGCGCCGGTGATTTCATCGGTACCTATCAGGGGCCGGAGGCGCGCCGCGACGGAACCTATGTACTGTGGATCAGCGACGACCGCATCCACTGGCTCGGTCGCAGCGGGCGCAATCTGCTGCGCTGGCTGAATCATAGCGATGCGCCGAATGCGGAATTCGACGGCTTCGACCTCTACGCGCTCACCGAGATCGCCGTCGGCGAGGAGATTACGTTCGACTATTTGGCGGGCGACGTGTGAAAAAAGGGTTATCCAAGAAGGGGTTGCGGTCTGAAGCGGACCGTGCGGAAGCGCAAGCAACATCTGCCTGGCGCCGAACGGCAATCACCGCCGCGGTGTTTTGGGTCTGCCATGCTGGTGTCGACGCGTAAGAAAGCGATCACGCCTAATGGAGATGCTCTGGTGCGGCGCCTTACGAACCAGGCCGCAGAATCGGGTCTGGTGCGTCAGGGCACCGACACGCTCGAGGCGTCCTTGCCCCGCCGGCGGATCGGTGAGCCGGCTAGATCGTCGCTAGGCCGGTTTCGGCGACCTGATAGACGAGGCGTTCGAACACATAGTCGACCTCGTCGTAGTTGTTGTAGACCGCCTGGGTCGAGATGCGGAAACCCACCCGATCGTCGTCTTTGAGTTCCTTGTTGCTCTTCCAGGTCGTGTAGCGGATGTAGATCTTCGGGTCTTCCTCCGCGAGCGCATCGACGACGGCAGCGATCGCATCGTGTACCGGGCCGTAGGCGCTCGAATCGTCGCGTCCGACAAAGGGGTTAAACGATGTCAACGCGGTTGCGAAGGGGTCGTAGGCAGGGCGTTCTTCCACCCAAAGCGAGCCTGGCCACTGCGCCTCGATCAGGTCTTTGAGATAGCCGCCAAGATTCACGCCGCGCTCATAGATGCTGTTGATTCCGATCTCTTGGAAGAACGACAGGCTGTCCGTCATGGCATAAAGGGCCGGGCTGTTGTTCTCGCCGCGGAGCTGGACCCAGGTGCTCGGGTCGTAGATTCGGTTCTGAATGGCTTCCTGCGGCAGGAAGGCGTAGAGGAAGAAGTTGCCGAGGTCGAACGGCGGCAGAGCCTCACCGCTATTGCGGATGTAGAGGATTCCGGTGCCCGGCCCGCCGCAGAGCCACTTGTGACCGGCGCCGGAGACGAAGTCCGCGCCATAGGCTTGGAAATCGATGGGCAGCATGCCGAAGCCATGGGCGGAGTCGACGATCGAATAGGCACCGTAGCTCCGAGCCAGCGCGCAGAGGTCGGCGACCGGCAAGCGCAGGCCGTTCTTATAGAAGATCTCCGAGAATGCGAGGTACTGCTTCGCGCCCGCTGCTAGGGGTTCGGCCAGCGCCGGCTCGAACAGGTCGAGCACGTCCTGCACCGTGTAGCCGACGAACGGCGTGATCAGCCCCATGTCGATCGTAACCACCTCGACGCCGTGTTGCGCCGCGGCCCAGGCGATCGGCCCGGTCAGTGCCGGGTGCTCGAAGCTGGTGGTGACGATGCGGTCGCCGGGCTGCCACGGCGTGCCGGCAAAGATCAGGTTGCAGCCGTCGGTGGTGTTGTAGCTGAGCACGATCTCGGACGGGCTGGCTGCGTTGTAGGCATCGGCGACCTGGACTTGTCGCGCGGAAAGCGCCGAGGGCCCGAACAGCCCGTTCGCGAGCGGGAACAGGTCTGGGTATTCATCGTTGAGATTCGCCTGCCAGTCTTTTGGATCCTCGCTCTTATAGCGGTTGTAGACGCTGAGGTTATTCTGTGCGAATTCTGGCTGTGATCCGGTCGTGCCGGTGTTCATGTGAATATAGTCTTTGCCGAGCAAGAACGCCTTGCGGACATCGCGCCAGTACTTCTCCGGGCTTGGGTTTCCCTTGATCCGCGGCGGGGCGAGAAGCTTTTTCGGAAGCGATCCTTCGCCATTGTTGCTGCCCTTGGCCAGCGCTTGGCCCGGACCCATGATGCCGGCCGCGGCGGCGGCCGACGCGAAGCCCTTCATAAAGTCGCGCCGATCCAGCCCGGCGCCTTCCTCGCGGTCCGTGCTCTTGGCGTTGTTGCGTCTGAGTTTTGTCATTTTGCTTGTCTCAATAGAATGGATACAGACAGAGTCTCGCGACTCCGGTGATGCCTGCTGGCGCCTGATCCCCAGTGAGCGTGGGTGGATCAATATCGTTGTTATGGTGCAAAGCCTTTAGGGCTGCCGCGGCAGAAAAGCTACAAACTTGGCCCGTCGTCCGTCGAGTCTCGATCACAATTCGAGACGCCGCACATGGCCTAGGTGCGCGATGTTATTACCCCGCAACAATTTACAATGCTGCCGTACAGTTCCACAGAAGACTGTGATCCAGCTCTCGGGAACGTTCAGTGCTCATGATGCTGCGCACGTATATGGTGCGCGTGCCCGGCCTGATCCCGACCAGGTTGTTCAAGCTCTGCCTGCGCGCGCGTAAGCTTCAGCGCTGAGTGTACGGTGATACACGAGGCTTCACTAGTGACCGGATGGTATTGATGACGAGTCGATTGACCTAGGGCACGAGTTCGGGTATCAAAGGCCTTGAGTTGCGCCCTAGCCCGTATCGCTCACCAGGGGGTGATGTTGTCGATTTCGAGCGGCGCAGCTGCGCGGGAAATAAGCCGCAGCCTGCGGCGAGGGCGGCAGAGGCAGGCATCGCTTCTCAATCACGGCCTGCTGAATTCGCTTGGTGTACGACAGTGCTGTTTCGAACACGCGTCTTTACCGGCCCGGCATAGCCGCCCGCCGGCGCCGCTTTGCGGCACCGTCCAGGGCAACAATCAATGGAGTTGGTATTCTGGCTTCAAGCTCAGGGCGCGCCGGCCCAGCGCGGCGCGCCCTGGAGGTTGGCGAGCACGGTGCGCAATAGGTCGGCGAAAGGATAACTTTCGGAGAACGCGATCCAGACCCGGCGCACGCTGATGCGCACTTGGGCGCCGATCTTCAGCAGCTTGGTGCGGATGGTTCCACATTGCGCATTGACCATCTCGGTCTCTTGCAGGCCCAAGTTGCGCAGTGCGCAGAGCAGGATGTAGGCGAAAGAGGAGAAGTAGAGGCGCAACTGGTTGGCACGCAGGGTCTGCGTGCTGGTACGGTCGGCAAACAGATCGAGTTGTTGTTCCTTGATACGGTTTTCCATGTCGCCGCGGGCGCAATAGAGCTCCTCGTAGAGGCGACGGGCGTCGGCACGCTCTACCGGCAAGGAGGTGACGACAAAGCGCGGGTTGGCGCCGTTGCTGAGATGCTCCGCCTTGCCGACCACCCGCCGCGATTGACTCCAGCTCTTGTGCGTCTGATAGCGGAAGTCCTCGAACACACGGCTCGCGCAGCCGCTGAGGTGGTACTGCCGCTCGGCCTCCAGCAGGGCATCGCCGAGGCGCTTGTTCAGGCGCTTGTTCTTTGCCAGGCCGAACAGGAAGTGCACGTCGTTGGCTTCGCACCAGGCCATCAATTCCTCACGACAGAATCCCGAGTCGCCACGCACAATGATCTCCACCTGCGGCCAGCGTGTGCGGATCTGGGCCACGATCCGCTGGACTTCATCGACGCTGCCGGCGGCGGCATCGATGTTGGACTCGCGCAGGCGGGCGCAGAGGATGTGCTCGCCGCTGAAGATGTACAGCGGCAGGTAACAATAGTGACCGTAATAGCCGTGGAAGAACCGTCCCTCTTGGTCGCCATGCAACGGATCATCGGTGGCATCCAGGTCGAGCCAGATCGACGCGGGTGGCTCGGCATGGGCGTCGAGAAAACAGTCGACCATCAGCTGATCAATCCCCGCCGGCTTGGCCACGATCTTCTTGTAACGCGAATCCGCGTTGGCATTCCCGGGCGTTAGCTCCAAACGGTTGAGGGTGCTGGAGCTGGCCAGCGGCTTCCCCCGGTCTTGCTCACGCACCCGGTCCTGACCGCTCGGGTCGCGCTTGCCGACCAGCACGGCTAGCAGCGGATCCAGTCGCAGCCGGTCATGATCATTGAGGTCCTCATAGCCGAGCGCCAGCCCATAGACCCGCTGCGCCAGCAACTCCCGCACGTTGTGCTCGATCAGTTCCGGGTCCCGGTAATCGATGAACTGCGCGGCCAGGCGGGCAAGGATACCCGTGTGCGCTTCGACTTCCCCCAGCAGCAAACCACCGGCGTCGGAACTGATCGCGCCCCCATCGAAATTCCCCACCACTGCACGCCGTCCCAAGGCGTGAAATTCCAACTGGGTTCCGCTACACTCTGTCATCGAAGGGCCATCCTCTCGTTCGTGCATAATCGTTTGATAGCAAAGCTTTTATGCCAGAGATGATGGCCCTTTTTCAACCCCCTGGTGAGATATGCGGGCGGCAGCGCTTGTAGTTGGGATGGAAACGTTTTGGTTTCGTGGTTTTGATGTCACGTGGGCACGACCGATCGGGCCGGGTTGCCTCGATCTCCAGTGCCATGGCGCCGAGGACCGTTGTTGAGCGTGGTGCCCACGATTGGCACGTGGCCCTCGGCCCTTCGCTGCGCAAGCGGTTCGTCCGCATCAGACTTGACGGGTCTGAAAACATCTCGCGCCCCCAAGAAATTTTGTGTGTCCCAAACGCGTCCCCCGGATGTACCGCTCGGGTCGTCATCGTTTGCGCTGACCACCACGCTCCTCTAAGCTGATTGGCTCCACAGGCGGACCCCATTCTTTCTAGGCGTTACCTTTCCACCCCGTTCAATGTCCGCACGCGCCCCGTCGCGAATCAAGCGCTTTATGCGCCGGGTGGCGTCGCTCCATGATCGTTCACTCAAGCTGCCCGACCACATTGATCTCACAGGAGACCCCCATGTCAGAAGCCAAAGCCGGCGATACCGTCAAGGTCCACTACACGGGAACCCTCGCCGACGGATCGGAGTTCGACTCCTCCCGCGGCCACGGGCCCCTCGAGTTCAAGCTCGGCCAGGGCAATATGATCGCGGGCTTCGAGAACGCGGTCATAGGAATGACGCTCGGCGAGCGGAAAAAGATCACCATCCCCTGCGAGCAGGCCTACGGTGAACGCAACACCCAGATGACACAGTCGGTGCCGCGCAGTGCGATCCCGGACGACATCGACCTGGCGGTTGGCATCGTGCTGCATGCCCAAAACCCCGAAGGTCAGACCATCAGCTTCACCGTCGCCGCCTTCGATGATGAGCAGGTAACGGTGGACGGTAACCATCCGCTGGCGGGTCAGGACTTGATCTTCGATCTGGAGTTGGTGGGTATCGCGTAGCGATTCGCCAACCTGCTGTTCCTCGTTCATGGAGCGCTACTGGCATCTGTTACTGGCCGCCGCCGCGTTGGCTCGGCAGCCGGAGGCGATGCCGCGGGAGGAGACTGGCTTCGGCTTGGCGGCGGACGGTGCTCTGCGGTGTGCCGACAAGGCAACGCCGGTCTTGCTCCTTTGGCAACCGCAGGGCGGCTGGCGCTGCACCGATGCACTGGACGCGGCGGCGCAGGCATTCATCGAACTCTACCTGCCCCTGTGTCAGCCTCTCTGCCAAGCTGGACGCAACGCAAGGCGCGTCGTCGCGCATCTGGGACAGAGCCTGGACGGCTGTATCGCCACCCACACTGGCGACTCCGCGCGCGTGACAGGCCCAGACAACATCATGCATCTGCACCGGATGCGGGCCCTCAGCGATGCGGTGATCGTTGGTGCCGGAACCGTTGCTAACGATGACCCGCGGCTGACCACGCGATTGGTGGCCGGTGCCCACGCGGTGCGGGTCGTGCTGGACCCCGAGGCAAGACTCGGTCTTGATTACCAGCTGTTCCGTGATGGCGCGGCGCCGACGCTGCTCTGTCGCATGGCCGGTCGTTCCGAGCTGATGCCCGCGCGAGCGGAGGTGATGGAGATGCCAGTGTCCGACAACCTTCCGGACCTGGGCAAGCTGGTCGAGGCCCTTGCGGAACGCGGGTTGCGTCGCCTGTTCGTCGAGGGTGGCGGGGTCACCGTGTCGGATTTTCTGAAACAGGGGTTGCTCGATCGACTTCAGATCGCCGTCGCCCCGTTGATCATCGGCCGCGGACGTACCGGCGTGAGCTTGCCGGCTTGCGATGCGATGGAGCAGGCGTTGCGCCCGCCGAAGCGCCTGTACCAGATGGGAGAAGACGTGCTGTACGACTTCGATCTGAGCCCCGCTGCCGCGGCCAAGTCGGTGCACGGGGGCATCCGACGCCTGGCCTGAAGACGATCGGGCTCGGCCGATGCCGGGGTTCACTTGCGTTCACCCCGGCCGATCTAATTCGGACATGTTCGTACCGTTGCCTGGTGTCGCTGGGCGCCAGACAGGCTAACGGACTGCTCCGAATTCCCCTCAGGTCGCGACCTCCCTGTCGAACCGCATCTTGCGCCGCATCTTGCGCGGGTAACGCTGCCGAAGTTTCGATGGCATGGCAGAGGCGTTACTCGGACGGCGCGTTTTCCTGCATCTGCTGCATCTGCTGCATTTGCTGCATCTGCTGCTGGATTTGCTCCCGCAGTTGGTCGAAATACGCGCTCGCCTCCTCCTTGGTGGCACCGCCGTCGCCGTCCTTGTCCATTGCCGCGAACGACTTGGCCGAGGGCTGCTCGAACTCGGTCGGGTCGACGCTGCCATCGCTGTTCGTGTCCAGATTCTGGATAAAGGTCTCGCCTGGATCGGGCATGCCCCGTTCTTTCATGGCCTCCAGCATCTCGGGCGGGACCTGGGCCTTGAATGCGGCGCCGGCCTCGTCGGCGCTGATCGTGCCGCTGCCGTCCGTGTCCATCTTGGCGAATTGTTCTTTCTGCGGCGCCTTGGCCTCGTCCAGCGTGACCTTGCCGTCGCCGTCGGTGTCGAGTTGCTGCATGAACGCGTCCGCCGGTGAGGCGGCCTGGTCTGGCGTCTCCTCTTGGCCAAAGGCGCTTGTTGTGGCAACGGCGCTGACCAGCGCGATAACGGCGATTGGCGTGATTTTCTGCATTGCGTAACTCCGTCTGGTGAATCCGATTGATTGAGTTGGGCCCGGCTTGGCCCGTCGGTCCTGGCCCGTCCGCCCGGGGTCGGTGCGATCGGGTTTGGTCGGCGGACCCCTGAATACCGTGCCTGCCGCTGCCGTCTGCGCCGGATCAGCCGCTCGGCGTGCGCGACGGGCGCCGACAGGGTAGTTGCAGCCGGCGTCCGTGGCAAACGCCATGTTGGGTCTGGCCTGCGAATTCGGCGCGATGGCACTTCTAAGCAGCAGCGCAAGTACAGTATGCTGGCGCGCTTGACACCGACAGCGGCGCTCCCCTGGGAAACGTTTGCAGTTCGTTTGCTCCTTGGGGGCGGCGCTCGAAGCAAGACTTAAACCAGGCGACGCGCCGGTCATATTCGGAATTGGCTCGCGGCTCGCCGCGGAATCAATGCCGCGCGAACTGTCCAAGCCTGAATCTCAACACCCGATCTCCCAGCCGGATCACGCCAAGATCATCCCAGATGTCCGATACAGCACGCACCAATTTTATTCGCCAGATCATCGACGAAGACCTGGCCCAGGGCAAGCACCAGACCATCAGGACCCGTTTCCCGCCGGAACCGAACGGTTACCTGCACATCGGCCATGCCAAATCGATCGTGCTCAACTTCGGCGTTGCCCGGGACTATGGCGGTACCTGCAATCTGCGTTTCGACGACACCAATCCGCACAAAGAGAACGTGGAGTTCGTCGAGTCCATCAAGGCCGACGTGCGCTGGCTTGGCTACGACTGGGACGAGCGGCTGTTTTTCGCGTCCGATTACTTCGAGCGCCTGTACGGCTTCGCCGAAGAGCTGATTCAGAAGGGCCTTGCCTACGTCTGCGATCTGAGCGCTGAGGAGACCCGCGCCTATCGGGGCACGCTCACCGAGCCCGGTCGCGATAGCCCGTATCGGGATCGGTCCGTCGAGGAGAATCTCGATCTGTTTCGGCGCATGCGTGCCGGCGAGTTCCCCAACGGCGCGCGGGCGTTGCGGGCCAAGATCGACATGGCCTCCCCCAACATCAACCTGCGCGATCCGGTGCTGTACCGGATTCGCCACGGGGTGATCCATCACCAGACCGGCAGCGAATGGTGCCTGTATCCCACCTACGACTACACGCACCCGATCTCCGACGCGCTCGAGGGCATCACCCATTCGCTGTGCACGCTGGAGTTCGAGGACCATCGGCCACTGTACGACTGGTGTATCGACAATGTCTCGGTGCCGTCCAAGCCGCGTCAGATCGAGTTCAGCCGGCTCAACCTGGAATACACCGTGATGAGCAAGCGGCTGCTGACGCAGCTGGTGGAGGAGGGCATCTGCGAGGGCTGGGACGACCCGCGTATGCCAACCGTCGCCGGGCTGCGCCGGCGCGGCTTCACCCCCGGCGCGATTCGCGAGTTCTGCGATCGCATCGGCGTCACCAAGTCCGACAACCTGGTCGAGATGGGCATTCTCGAGAGTGCGATTCGCGACGACCTGGACAACAACGCCCCGCGCGCCATGGCCGTGCTGCACCCGCTCAAGGTGGTGCTGACCAATTTGTCGGACGATGCGCCGGACGCGGTCATCGCCCAGAATCATCCGAAGCACGCGGACATGGGAGCACGGGAGGTGCCCTTCGGTCGCGAACTCTACATCGACCGCGCCGATTTCGAACGGGTGCCGCCGAAGGGCTTCAAGCGCTTGGTGCCGGGAGGGGAGGTGCGGCTGCGCAATGCCTATGTGATCCGTTGCGACGAGGTGATCGAGGATGCCGCGGGAGATGTCATCGAACTGCGCTGTTCGGTGGATGTCGACACCCTGGGCAAGAATCCCGAGGGGCGCAAGGTCAAGGGTGTGATCCACTGGGTCTCGGCGACGCACGGCGTGCATGCCGAGGTGCGCCTCTACGACCGCCTGTTCACGGTGCCGCAACCCGGTAGCGGTGGCCGCGACTTCCGCGACGATCTCAACCCCGATTCGCTGCGCACGCTGACCGGCTGCGTCGTCGAACCCAGTCTGGCCAGCGCCGGGCCCGGTCATTTGTGCCAGTTCGAGCGCGAGGGGTATTTCGTGGTCGATCAGGGTTCCACGCCGGAACGGTTGTTGTTCAACCGCACTGTGACCTTGAGGGACACCTGGTTAAAGAATCAGAGTGGCCGCAAGTGACGACGTAGGTCACTGCGGAGACCGTGATCGTCGGTCACGCAGGGCCACGAGCAGCATGCGATTCGAGCACGCGGTTTCCGAATCGCTCCGCTTTCACAGGCGTCGACCGCTGACGCCACGGCCGCAAGGCCTCCCTGAGGAGGACAGCGATGAGCAAAGACGACGACTGGCTGGCACCACCCGGCGCCGGCATCCCGCGGCTGGAGCGGCAAACGCTCGGGCTTGGCATCCGGCTGGCGGCGCAGTTGGTGACCAAGGATCGACTGACGGGCATGTTTCGCGACGAGGCCCTGCGTGCCGTTGCCGTGGCGAGGCAGTTGTCCGAGGAGGCAGGGCGCCGTCGGGTGCTGATCCCACGCTTCCTCGGCATCGAGGACAGCAGTCGTAACTGGTCGGTGTACATGACCCTGGAGCACCTGGTCATCGTCAACAGCGCCATCGCCGCTGCCCTGCCGCGGTTGTACGCCGGTCGTGACATCAGCACCGAGGTGCGCGTGGAAGACGTTAAGCCGATCGCCGAGGCGGGACCCGAGCAGATCGAGGACCTGGTCCGGCTGGTGGACCGTTACACCGACATGGTCGAGAAGCTCGGCAACCTGCGGGCCGGCATCTCGCACCCGCATCCCTGGTTCGGATCACTGTCCGCGGCGCAGTGGCACGCCTTGGCCGCGGTGCACAACGGCGTGCATCGGCGCCAGGTCGAGCGCATCGTCAAGGCGCTCTAGGGCGTGGACAAGCCGCCTGTTCGGTCCGGATCGGACCTGAATGGACTGGTCGCGCCGGAGCAGCGCGACATCGAACTGCTGCGCGGTCCGGACGACCTGCTGGCGGATTTCGACCGTGCCGTAACCGTGTTCAACGAGTTTGTGCATGGCTATCGGGCCTTGTACGAACTCGGGCGAACGGTCACCGTGTTCGGCTCCGCCCGGTTCGACGAGGATCACCGTTATTATCGCCTCGCTCGCGAGATCGGGGAGGGCCTGGCTGCGGCGGGTTTCACCGTGATGACCGGCGGTGGACCGGGCGTTATGGAGGCCGCGAACCGCGGCGCTCAGGAAGGCGGCGGCCAAAGCGTCGGCTGCAACATCCGTCTGCCCTGCGAACAGAAGCCCAATCCCTACCTCGACCGAATGTTGACCTTCGACTACTTCTTCGTGCGCAAGGTCATGCTGGTCAAGTACTCGACCGGGTTTGTGTTCATGCCCGGCGGTTTCGGCACCCTAGACGAGCTTTTCGAGACCCTCACCCTCATCCAGACCGGCAAGCTCCAGGCATTCCCCTGTGTCGGCGTCGGCAAGGCATTTTGGCAGCCGCTGGTAGATTTTGTGCTCGAACGCCTGTTCGCCGAGGGCACGGTCCGTCCGGACGAGGTTGGCATCGAGCTTTTCGACAGCGCCGCCGACGTCGTCGCCCATCTCTCCGAGCACTGCGCCGGCGGCGATGATCCGCGCGCAAGTAAATCGACTTGAGGTCGACCTGTCATCAGCACTCCCGTGGGAGCGATTTGCAATCGCGACGGCAACGCTGTAAACCGGTCTCCCGTGGGAGCGATTAGCAATCGGACGGCAACGACAGCGGATCTGCGCGCGGTGCGATTCCCTGCTTGGGCTTACTGCCGGATTGGCAGAATGAATGACACGTGCGTGGACAGTCTCATCGCATTGCACAGCGCGCTGCGACAATGCCGCGACTGCGCGCGCATGCGCGGCCCGCCAGTGCATGGGGAACCGGTGGCGTCGCCGGTCATGCTGATCGGTCAGGCGCCGGGGACGAAGGAGATCGAGCAGGCTAGGCCGTTTTGCTGGACCGCCGGTAAGACCCTGTTCCGTTGGTTCGAGCCGCTTGGCCTAGACGAGCCGACGTTCCGCCAGCGCGTCTACATGACGGCCGTGTGCCGCTGCTTTCCGGGCAAGAACCCCCGTGGCGGCGACCGCGTACCGGATCGCGTCGAGATTGCCGCCTGCGCGCGCTGGTGGCAACGCGAGATCGAGCTGGTGCAGCCGCGGCTGATCATCGCCGTCGGCAAACTCGCAATCGGCTGCTTTGTGCGCGTGGACCGGCTCGACGCGGTGGTTGGCCAACACTGGCGCTTGACCTCGGGTCCAGGAGCCGGTGCGGATCTGGTGCCTTTACCACACCCATCCGGCGCCTCCACCTGGTTTAAGACCGAGCCGGGGCGCACCTTGTTGCCGCGGGCACTGGAACTGATCGCTTCTCATCCGAGTTGGCGCGCGGTCACCCGAACGCCCGCTCCGGGTGGAGTCCATGACTGACCAGATGCGGCGCTGACAGCAGTGTATGCATCTCCACCGCAACCCGGCGGTAGCTGAAATAATGCAGGCCGATGTGGTAGTTCTGCTCGACGATCTCGCCGCGATAGGCCTCGTCGTCGAGCACCCGGCGCACCTCGCCGATGGTCTCGGCGGTGATGAAGCCGTCGATCTCGATGGTGTCGAAGCCCAGTGGCTCGATGTCGGTGCGGAAGATCGAGTACCGGTTACAGAGGATCGGTTTGCGGTGGTAGACCGCTTCTAGGAAGGCGTTGCCGAAGCCCTCGTAAGTGCTCGGGTAGGTGACGAGGTCGGCCTCGTTGTAGGCGTCCCAGATGCTGAACGGCGCTTGCTGTACACTGCCGGCGCCGGCGTCGATGAGGTCCTGTGCCAGGATCAACTCTACCCCCAGCAACCGCGCGTAGTCCGCGATGCGAGCGCCGTAGGCCTGGCCCTCGTCGCCGGCGCTGTGGCTGATGACCAGCTTGATGCGCGGGTCGTCCAGTCGTCTGACCAGTTCGATAGAGGTCTCGATGCCCTTGCGTTGAACGATGCGCGTGGGCTGCAGCACCATGATGTCGTCGTCGCCAATCCCGAGCGCGGCGCGCAGACCTCGGCGGCCGTCGCCGAGCGGGGGCTGGTCGAAGTCCATCACGTTGGGAATCACGGTACAGGGCAGACCAGTGCGCCGGCTGAATTCCCGCGCTGCCTGGGTATTGATCACGACGTGGTCGATCTGCGCTAGCCGGGGCGGGAAGGCGGTGACGAGATAATCATCGACGCAATTGACCAGGAATCGGTCACGTTCCCAAACGAAGTCGTGGTGATGGGCGATACAGGCCACCGGCGTCTCCATCACGGTCTCCACCAGCGCCAGGCCCAGCGGCAGGTTCATTGGGATGGTCAGGCAGTTCTCGGCGATGATCAGATCCAGGTCGAAGTGGCCGATTGCGGTGCGCAGCTGATGGTCGATGCGCTGGGTCAGTTGGCGTACCTGGTTGCTCAGGGTATGCGAGCGCAGCCGATCGGCGAATGCCTCGGCGTTGATCGCCTCGATCTCCGGATGGCGAAAATGTGCCTCCGGGATCAGAAAGCTGCGGTCCGCCGGGCGGTCATCGCAGACGCCGGCGATGTAGAAACAACTGTGGCCCATTGACTCCAGCACCGCGGCCCATTTTTCGATCTCCAGGCTGACGCCATCCGTGCCGCTGATGCGTGTGGAAACGAAGCCAATCCGTTTTGGACCGTTCTTTTTTCGCGTGACCATCGAACCGATAACCTCGAAAGGCGCAGGCAGTTGCAAGTCGGCGAACCAATCGTCGGGTGAATAGCGCCGGGTGAACGGCGCCGACGTCCAGGTCGCGCTCGGAGTCTAAGGCGGATCGATGAAGACTGACAATGCTGCGGATAGGGGCTTCGATGTCTTGATTGGCCCTTCGGCGCGTCAGGCGCGGAAGCGCGATACCAAAGGCCGACGGTTTCCACCGTTTCCGTCGTTGGAGACGTCGCAGATTGCCTTGGCCGACATAGCGGTCGTATCGCTGTCCGCGCGCCTAATATCAACCTGGGTCTGGCATTTGCACTACGATGCGGCAAAACAGCGTCGGCCGCTATTGCTGCAACGGCTTGATGTAGACCTGTGAGTTGCGCCGATAGTTGTAGAGTTCCTGCTTGGTCAGCGGCAGGTCCGCGAGCTGCGCGGGCTGGAAGCCGCGTTCGCGAAACCAGTGCGCGGTTTGGGTGGTGAGTACGAAGATGCGCGTGAGTCCGCGTTCACGCGCCAATGCCTCCATGCGCGCGAGCAGTCGGTCGCCGCGGCCGCGGTCGCGATAGTCCGGATGTACGGCGACGCAGGCGAGTTCGGCCATCTTTTCGTCCGGAAAGCAGAACAAGGCGGCGCAGGAGATGACGGTGCCGTCCCGCTCGGTGACCTGGAAGCGGTCGATGCTGGTCTCCAGGTACTCTCGGGGGCGCGACACCAGGACGCCGCCCTGTTCCATGGGACGCAGCAACTCGCGTATGCCGGCGATGTCATCGATGCGGGCCGGTCGCAGTTCTTCGAACGGACGGTCTGAGATCAGCGTGCCGACACCGTCGCGGGTGAATAGCTCGCGCAGTAGTGCGCCGTCGGCGTGGCGACTGATCAAATGCGCGCGCCGGATGCCGCTGCGGCAGGCATCGGCGCCGGCACGCAGGGCTTGGGCGAGGTCTTCGGCGGGCTTGGGATCGGCTTCGAGCAAGGCGTCGACATCGGCGGCCAGTAGGTTCGAGATCAGCTGTCCGTCGGTGTCGCTGACGCCATGGTCTTCGATCAGGAAAATCAGCTTGTCGGCATTCAATGCGATGGCGGCGGCACGGGCGATGTCGGCGGCGCTGAGGTTGAACACCTCACCGGTGGGGGAGTAGCCGATGGGTGGCATCAGGGCGACCGCGCCGTCGTCGAGACGCTGCCGCAGCGATAGCTTGTCGATGCGACGCACGGCGCCGGTGTGTTGGTAGTCGACGCCGTCGAGCACACCAAGGGGGCGTGCGGTGACGAAGTTGCCGGATGCAACCGGTATGCGCACCCCGGCCATGGGCGAGTTGGCGAGGCCCATGGACAGCAGCGCCTCGAGCTCGACCCGGGCGCTGCCGGCGGCGTCCTTGACGCAGCCGAGCGCGGCGGCATCGGTGACGCGCAGGCCGTTTACGTAGTGCATTTGCGCACCGCGGTCGGCGAGGCGCTGTTCGATCTGAGGCCGCGCTCCATGCACGAGCACTAGCCGGATGCCGAGTCCGTGCAGCAATGCGATGTCGTGCACCAGTTCCGGCAGGTGCGCGTCGGCCAGGACCTCGCCGCCGAAGGCAATGACAAAGGTGCGACCGCGATGGGCATGCACATAGGGCGTGCATTGGCGGAACCAGTCGACGAATGCGTCCGGTCCCGTGGCCGATCTCCTGGTTGGGATTGCCTTTGTGGTCGGCGATGCGGGCACGGCCGGCGGATCATCCTGCATGGGTAGGTTGGGCTCTTGCGGGTCAGTCTAGCCCGAGCTTGCTGAGCCGATAGCGCAGCGAGCGCGGGGTCATGCCGAGCAGCTTGGCGGCGGCGGTGCGATTCCAACGGGTGGCGTCGAGGGCCTTGCGGATGGCTTGCTTCTCGATCTCGTCGAGCTGCGCTTCCAGCGGTTTATCGGCAATTGTTTCTTCGAACCGCGGTTTGTCGGCGTCGGACAATGCCGCCGCGCGCGGCTCCGCGACGTCGACCGGAGCCAGTTCAGCCTCTGTTCGGGGCAGGCGCAGGTCGTGCGGGTGCAACAACTCCGCGTCGGACAGGGCGGTGGCGCGCTCGAGAATGTTCTCCAATTCGCGCACGTTGCCGGCGAAGGGATAGCGCGACAGGGCCTCGCGGGCGTCGTCCGAGAGCTGCATTGGGCTCGCGTCGCAGGCGGCGGCGATGCGATCGAGGATGTGATTGGCCAGCACGTCGATGTCCTCGGGGCGTTCGCGCAGCGGCGGGATGTTCAGCTCGATGACATTGACGCGGTAGAACAGGTCTTGACGGAAGGAGCCGCTCTCGACCGCGGCGGTCAGATCCCGGTGGCTGGCGCTGATAATGCGTGTATCCACCGGTACCTCTCGCTCGGCACCCACCGGGCGGACGCTTTTCTGCTGGATTGCGCGCAGCAGTTTCACCTGCATCGGCAGCGGCAGGTCGGCAATCTCGTCGAGAAATAGGGTGCCACCATCGGCCGCCTGAAAGAGTCCCTGCTTGTCACTGACCGCGCCGGTGAAGCTGCCCTTGCGGTGGCCGAACAGTTCGCTTTCCACCAACTCGGAGGGGATCGCGCCGCAGTTGACGGGCACGAAGGCGTACTCCGCGCGCGGCCCCTGCTCGTGAATCAGGCGCGCGGCCAGTTCCTTGCCGGTGCCGCTCTCGCCGCTGATGAACACCGGCGCCTGGTTGCGGGCAAGCTTGGCGATCAGCGCGCGGATCTCCCGCATCTGCCGAGACGTGCCGAGCAGGCCGCAGCCGCTGCCGTCGCCGGCGTCGACGGAAGCCTCCATGGGTTCGCGCAGGCGCAGGGCGGCGCCGATCAGGGCGCGAAGCACCTGGAGGTCGAGCGGCTTCGAGACGAAATCGAAGGCCCCCGCTTTCATCGCGGCAACCGCGGATTCCATGCTGCCATAGGCGGTGATCATCGCCACCGGCATGTTCGGGAAGCGGTCGGCGATGGTCCGGACCAGATCAATGCCGTCGCCGTCCGGAAGTCGCATGTCGGTTAAGCACAGGTCGAAGCGCTCTCGTTCCAGCAGACCCATGGCATCCGCCAGGCTGCCGGCGTTGCGCGTGGCGACACCCATGCGCGTGCAGGTGATGCTGACGAGTTCGAGGATGTCGGCCTCGTCGTCGACGATCAGCGCCTTTGCGTGATTCATTGTCCCAACGTTGTCAACTGAACCTGATTGCCTTCGCTAACCGCGGCTGTCATCCGCCAAAAACCAGCCGGAAGCGTGCCCCTGTTGTTTCGCTGCCAATATACTCCAAGCGGATGGCATTCGCTTCGGCCAACTCCCGTGCGGCATACAGCCCGAGCCCCGTCCCGCTGCTGGAGGTGGTGAAGAAGGGCTCGAAGATATCTCCCATGTGGGCTTCCGCAATGCCTGGGCCGGTGTCCGACAGGGTCACGACGACGGCGTCGAGGGTGGTCGATCGTGTCGCCTGGAGGGTGATGGTGGGCGCCTCCCCATCGTGAACACCGTGCTTGTCCGCATTGTCGCAAAGATTGCGCAGAATCTGCCCCAGGTGGCGAGGGTCGACATGCACCAGCAGGGGTCCGTCGCCGATCTCCAGCAGAAGCCGATCACGAATCTGTGCGTGATTGTCGCGGTATTCGTCGCAGAAGGTTGCCAGCCAGGGACCGAGATCGAGCGCCTGGGTATGGGCATCGCGGCGGCGCGACAGCTCCAGCACGCTGCTGACGGTCTCGTCGATACGCAAGGCATTGCGACGCACGATGCCGAGCAGGTGCCGGTCATCGTCGCCGAGCCTGTCCGATTCCGCCAACAGCTGAGTCGCGTGGGTCACCGACGACAGGGGATTGCGAATGTTGTGGGCGATGCTTGCCGTCAATCGCCCAAGGGATGCGAGCTTGATCTCCTGCGCCTGGCGCAATAGCTCGCGGTTGTCCCGCAGATAGATCAATGCCCCGCTGGCGCGGTCGCGGCCGAGTAGGTGGAGCGTCGGGATGATCTCCTCGTCGTTGATCTGGAGCAGACTGCCGTCTGGGTTCGTGCCCTTTAGTTCGCGCGCGAACCAGTCGCGCAGTTGCGGCGCGAGCTGAAACAGCGGATCGCCGCCGCGCGCATCCCGCGTTCCGAGTAGCCGTCTGGCGGCGTTGTTCATCAACATGACATGGCGGTCGCCGTCGATAACGACCACGCCCGTCGACATGCTCTGTATGACATAGTCGTTGAGTTTGGATAGGTCTGCGATATCGACCTTGCGTCGCGCCGCGAGCTGTTCGGTTTCCCGCAAGCGCGAAGTCAGGACGTGCACGAGCAATGCAACGGCGAAGTAGGTCAGCCCCAGCAGTCCTGCCTGGGTGTAGGTGCCGGTGGAACTGCCGAAATAGAGTTCGGCGTAAATCTGTTGCGTGATCACCGCCAGCGTTGCCAGCGAGGCGAACAGCAGCGATAGCCGCCCTTCCATGAGGATAGCGCCGACGATCACGGCGATGGCGGGCAGCAGTCCAAGTCCGGTGCCGACGCCGCCGCTGATGTGCATCAGCAGCGTGTAGGTGATGATGTCCAGAAACACGGCGATCTGTATCTGCTGCTCGCGCGTTGGCCAGCGCAACGCGATCAAGAGTCCGCTCAGCAGGATCAGTGCGGCCTGGATCGCCAGGATCAGCCGCGCCGTGGCCGGGTCACCCGAGCCGGCGAGCCAGGGTGTTTCCTTCGGGAAGGAAAACACGACGATCAGCAGCGCGGCCAAGACCAGCCGATATAGGAACAGCCAGGTCAGCGCGCTCCTGCTCGGGAAGGCGTCGCTGTCGCGATAAGCGTTGCTTCTTGTGTTGGAGCTTGGCATGCTCGTCGAGCGAGAGGGCGCTGTCGCCATGGATGCTGGTGTGTCGTCGACTGGGTTTTCCGCCCGCGCCGGGTCTGTCGCTGAATCGACCGGGACAGCATAGCGCGACGGCGCATCGGATGAGTGGATTGCGAAAGGCCGGCGCTTGGTTTTTGTAGCGCCTGCAAGTTCCAGAACCAAGACAAGCTGTCTCAACAAGCGCTGAATCAGCAGCGTAACACTCAACGACCGGTTTCGTCGGCGCGGTTAGAACAGCGCGACGTTCCGGTGCGGATTACCTGCACTAGCCGGCAACAAGCGATGAATCTGCACGAATATCAAGCCAAAGAACTCTTCCAGTGTCACGGCATTCCGGTGCCGCGCGGACAGGTGGCAGGCACCCCTGCGGAGGCGCGTGAGGGCGCCCGATCGCTCGGCGGGGCACGCTGGGTAGTCAAGGCCCAGGTGCATGCGGGTGGTCGCGGCAAGGCCGGTGGCGTGGTGTTGGTCGATAGTATTGAGCGCGTCGAGGCCGAGGCCGAGCGGCTGTTGGGCAGCCGCTTGCGCACCCATCAAAGCGGTGCCGACGGTCTGCCGGTGACCTCGGTGCTGATCGAGGAGCCTACCGATATCGGGCGCGAGCTCTACATGAGCCTGCTGGTGGACCGGGCCGCGCGGCGTATCGCCTTCATGGCCTCCGCGGCCGGAGGCATGGATATCGAAGCGGTGGCCGCCGAGACCCCGGAGAAGCTGTTATTCACCCACGTCGCCCCGAGCGCCGGGCTGATGCCCTGGCAGTGCCGTCGGGTCGGCTTCGGCCTCGGTCTCGATAAGGCCCAGCGCGCGGCGCTGCAAGGGCTGATGCAGGGGCTCTACCGGCTGTTCGAGTCCAGCGACGCGAGCCTGGTCGAGATCAATCCGCTGGTGGTGACCGCTGCCGGCGAACTGATCGCCCTCGACGCCAAGATCAATCTGGACGACAACGCCTTGTATCGGCAGCCGGCCTTGGCCGCGCTGCGCGACGCGAGCCAGGAGGACGAGCGCGAACTCGCCGCCGCGGCGCATGAACTCAATTACATCAGTCTCGACGGCAACATCGGTTGCATGGTCAACGGTGCCGGGCTTGCCATGGCCACCATGGACCTGGTCCAGCTGCACGGCGGCAGGCCCGCCAACTTTCTCGATGTCGGCGGTGGCACCACTGCCGAGCGCGTGTCGGAGGCGTTCAAACTGATCCTGTCCGACGCCAAGGTGGAGGCGGTGCTGGTCAACATCTTCGGCGGCATCGTGCGCTGCGATCTGATCGCCGAGGGGATCATCCGTGCGGTGCGCGAGGTGGATATTCGGGTGCCGCTCGTCGTTCGTCTGGAGGGCACCAATGCGCCCCGCGGCCTGGAACTGCTGGCGGAAAGCGGCCTGTCGTTGCAGACCGCTGCCAGTCTTGCCGAGGCGGCGGATAAGGTCGTCGCAGCGGCAGCCGGCAAGGCCTGACTGGGCGCGAGTCCAGCCAGTCGCGTCACTTCCGGTTGTATCTCCGATCGCTCCAACCTAACAAGTCAAAAGGGGCCAGCACATGGGCGTATTGATCGACAAAGACACGCGGGTCATCTGCCAGGGCTTTACCGGCAAGCAGGGTACCTTCCACAGCGAACAGGCCATGGCCTACGGGACCAACATGGTCGGCGGCGTGACGCCGGGCAAGGGCGGGCAGCAGCATCTTGGCCTGCCCGTTTTCGACACCGTGCACGATGCCGTGCGCGAGGCCGGGGCCAATGCCAGCATGATCTACGTGCCGGCAGCCTTCGCCGCGGATGCGATTCTGGAGGCCGCGGACGCGGGCATCGGCGTGGTGGTGTGCATCACCGAGGGCATTCCGGTGCTGGATATGCTGCGGGTGAAGGCGGCTCTCGTCGGCACCGACACGGTGTTGATCGGCCCCAATTGTCCTGGAGTCATCACGCCTGGTGCGTGCAAAATCGGCATCATGCCCGGCGATATCCATCGTCCAGGGCGAGTTGGGATCGTGTCGCGTTCTGGCACGCTGACCTACGAGGCGGTGTATCAGACCACCAATACCGGGCTAGGGCAGAGCACCTGCATCGGCATCGGCGGCGATCCGATCCATGGGCTCGACTTTGTCGCCTGTCTGGAACTCTTCGAGCAGGACCCGCAGACCGAGGCAGTGCTGATGGTGGGCGAGATCGGCGGCAGCGCCGAGGAGTCCGCGGCGGCCTATATCCGCGACCATGTGACCAAACCCGTGGTTGCCTATATCGCCGGCGTCACGGCACCGCCGGGCAAGCGTATGGGTCACGCGGGGGCCATCGTGACTGGTGGCGCCGGCACCGCCGACGGCAAGTTTCGCGCGCTGGAAGAGGCCGGTGTCGCAACGGTGCGTTCCCCCGCGGAAATGGGCAGCCGCGTCGCCGCTCTGCTCGCGGCCGCCTGACAGACCGCCCATCCGACAGCGGGCCGACTAGAAGTCGGCGGTCCCGAGGAGCGCCGACCTCCGGTCGGCTAGGGCGCGTTAGCGACCTTGAGGACGCGCCGCAGACCAGCGGAGCCGCGGTAGCCCCAAACCGCCAAGCCGACAGCGGGCCGTTTAGAAGTCGGCGGTCCCGTGGAGCGCCGACGTCCGGTCGGCTAAGGCGCCCTAGCGCCCTTGAGGACGTGCTGCAGACCAGCGGACCCGGGTGTAACCCCAGAGCGCCAAGACGAAGGGACTTTAGGGCGGTTCGTGGCTTCACATCAACGGTCTTATGCGCACATTGCATTGCCAGTCGAAGCACGACAACGAACACGACAACGACAAATAATCAGTGTGCTGCCCTAACCAGCGCCGACCATGACTCGTCGGTCTGAGGCGCAGCCTCGCTAGCTCTGGGCTGAGTCTTTAGACCCGGAACGGCCGGGCGGAGCGCGGGAGCAGCGAAACTCGCGCCGTCACGGGATGGTCAATGACGGGGCGGCCTTTTATACTGCCGGAGCGGTCCGTCGCCCACAGACACTTTGGAGATCCCCATGAAGAAGGTCGAAGCCATAATCAAGCCGTTTAAATTGGACGACGTCCGCGAGGCGTTGTCCCAGGCCGGTATCACCGGCATGACCGCTATCGAGGTCAAGGGATTTGGCCGGCAAAAGGGCCACACCGAGCTCTATCGCGGTGCCGAGTACGTGGTTGATTTCCTGCCGAAGGTGAAGATCGAGTTGGTGATCGCCGATGATCAACTCGATGCCTGCGTCGAGGCCGTGACCAAGGCGGCGCGTACGGGCAAGATCGGCGACGGCAAGATTTTCGTCAGCAGCGTCGATCGCGTCGTGCGCATCCGCACCGGCGAAGAGGGCGAGTCTGCCGTCTAGCAGTCTCGCAGGCAGGGGAAGGCGACCGCCGCCTTAGTTTTCGTCTAGGCTCAGGTAGTCCCAGAGCTTCCTGCCCAGACTGATCTCGTTCGGCGCCGGCTCGTCGTCGATGAAGCGGCCAGCCTTTCGATTCAGATCGAGCACGCGTCGTGCATCACCGGCCAGCTTGTCCTCGCCGAGCCGATCATAGGCGTCGATGAGGATCTCCAGTGCGTCCTCTACCGCGGACGTGCGCTGAAACCGCTCGATCACGTATTGCGCCCGGTTGGCGGCGGCAATGTAGGCGCCGCGCTTCATGTAGTAGCGCGCGACGTGGACCTCGTTTCTCGCCAGATTGTTGCGCAGGTAAAGCATGCGCTGGCGGGCGTCGGGGGTGTACTTACTGTCCGGAAACTTTTCCACCAGCACGGCAAAGTCCTGGAAGGCGTCCAGCGCTGCGCCGGGGTCGCGCTGTGATGCATCCGTCGGCACGAATCGGTCGATGAAGCCGACGCTGCGGTTGTAGTTGACGATGCCCTTCATGTAATAGGCATAGTCGACGTACGGGTTCTGCGGATACAGCTTGATGAAGCGATCCGCCGCGGCGATGGCCTGCTCAGGTTCGTCGGAGCGGTAGTAGGCGTAGGCAACGTCGAGTTGCCCCTGCATGGCGTAGCGGCCGAACGGGTAGCGCGTTTCCAGCTTTTGGTACAGCTCGATGGCGCGCTTGTAGTTGGCGCTGTCGAGCTCGCCGGCGGCCTTGTTGTAGAGCTCGCTTGCGCTCCAGCCCTCGGTTTCATCGTATTCCTTGCCGATGATTCCACAGCCGGACAGGCCGATCGCGATAAGTAGGATAATGAACGCTGCGCGCATGACTGAACAAGCTCACTGACCGACGAATTCGGTTACTTTCAAACTAGCCCATCAGTATAACGGAACTCCGTGCCCAACACCGAAGCCAGTGCCAAAGCCAATGCCGAACCGGGTTTTGAACCCAGCGCCGACAGCGATTCTGAAGCAGTCTTTCCCTCGAATCGCTCAGGCGCTAAGCTCGGGGCGCTCGCTCACTCCGCGGTGACTCAACCAACCGGGACAGCGCCGCTCGGGTGACACCGTAGCGGGTGCACTCCAGGTCGAGATCGATCTTGTGCTCGATTCCGCCGATGCCGGCCACAGGCTGGATCAGGCCCTCGCGGGGCGGTTACCGGAATTCTCCCGGAGTTGCATCCAGGGGTGGATCGACGCCGGTATGGTGCGTGTGGACGGCGGCACGCGGCGCGCTCGCGATCGCATGCACGGCGGCGAATGCATCGCTGTACGGGCAGCGATTGAACCGGTCGGGCGCTGTGAGCCGGAGGCGGTGCCGCTGCGCGTGATCTACGAAGACGAGCACCTGTTGGTCATCAACAAGCCGGCAGGGCTGGTGGTGCATCCGGCTGCGGGCAATTGGCATGGCACACTTCAGAACGGCTTGCTGCATCGTGATCCGACGCTGGACCGGCTGCCGCGCTGCGGCATCGTGCATCGGCTGGACAAGGACACCAGCGGCCTGCTCGTGGTCGCGCGCACGGCGCTGGCGCACAAATCATTGACCGAACAATTGCAGGCGCGCACGGTCAAACGCGAATATCGGGCCTTGGTCGTGGGCGAACTGCTCAACGCTGGGCAGGTGGATGCGCCGATTGGGCGGCATCCGACGCGGCGCACGTCGATGGCGGTGGTGCCGGGCGGACGTCCGTCCGTGACCGACTACCAGGTCTTGGCCGGTTATCCCGGCCACAGCCTGCTGGCGGTACAGCTGCACACCGGGCGTACGCATCAGATCCGCGTCCACATGGCACACATCGGCCATCCGCTCGTCGGCGATCCGGTCTACGGGGGGCGCCAGGGGCACCGGCGATCGCCGCATCGCCTGTCCGAGACGGCGCTGGAGGCGTTGCGTTGCTTCCCGCGGCAAGCCCTGCATGCAATCCGGCTCACGCTCGTGCATCCCGAGACCGGCAAGTTGGTGTCCTGGGCAGTGCCCATGGCGCCGGATATGGCGGGCCTGATTGCGATGCTGGAGGCGGACTGTGCCGATTGAGCTTGTCGAACCGGACTGGCAGGTGCCCGGCCATGTGCGGGCGCTGACGAGCACGCGCGGGGGTGGCACCAGTAAAGGGGAGTTTTCGAGTTTGAATCTGGGCGATCACGTCGGCGATGAGCCCGCGCGCGTCGCGGAAAATCGCGCCCGATTGCGCGAGCAGCTGAAGCTACCCGCGGAACCGACCTGGCTGACGCAGGTACATGGCTGTGATGTGGTCGCTGCCGGCGATACTGGTGCCGGCGGGTCTTGCGCGGCCGACGCCTCGGTGGCGTTTCTGCCCGGCCGGGTCTGCGCGGTCATGACCGCCGATTGTCTGCCGGTGCTGTGCTGCGACGATGAAGGCCGCGTCGTCGCGGCCGCGCACGCGGGCTGGCGCGGGCTGCTGAAGGGCGTGCTCGAGGCGACGGTGCAGCAAATGCAATGCCCGCCCGAGCGCCTCAATGCCTGGCTTGGGCCGGCTATCGGGCCGACCGCCTTCGAGGTGGGTGATGAGGTTCGGGGAGCGTTCTGCGCACATTCGGAGCAGGCCGAGGAGGCATTCGTGGCGGGCGACGGCGGACGCTGGCTTGCGGATCTTTATGCGCTGGCGCGGCGGCGGCTTGCGGTGGCCGGCGTCCACCGTATCAGCGGCGGCGATCATTGCACCTTCTCCGATCGCGAGCGTTTTTTCTCCTATCGCCGCGACGGACGGACCGGGCGCATGGTGTCGCTGATCTGGCTGGAAGCGTCCAGCTCGCGAGCAGGACGCGGCGCGCAGGGGTAACTCGTTGAAAAACTATGGCCGCGACGCTATTTTCTCGGCCGAGAGGCTGGTGATGATAGCTCCGGCGGGGCCACAGAGTCAGGTCTACTCGCGCTACGAGTGCGGCGCGGCAAACACATCTGACAGACCGGCCGGCCAAACTGGCGGTAGAGCGGGGAAGACATCAGCGCGCCGTCCGTGCACAATCTCTTGCACGAGGTTTTCGCGCAGCGAACTTTGATCCGGTTCAAAACGGGTGTAACCATTACCCCGTGCGAACCCAGTAACGCCCTCGGCCAGCACGTGCTGCGGGCACCGAGAGACATCGAATTATGACGCGTATCGCCACACGATCGGCCACTGCGGCCCTGCTGTCCGCCATCATCTTCGCCACGAGCGTGCTATCGGCACAGGCGGAAGAGAAAACGGTCGGACTGTCCGACCTATTCCCAAGTGACCGGCAGACACGCACCACGCTGGTCATCAACAAGGTACTGGAGCGGTTCCATTACCGAAATTTCAAGCTCGACGACGCGTTTGCACGGGAAACCATCCTCAACTATTTTGAGGATCTTGACCCCAACAAGTCGTTTTTCCTTGAGCGCGATGTCGAGCGATTCACCCGCGGTGCCGACCGTCTGGACGATGACCTGGACAAGGGCAAACTCGACACCGCCTTCGATGTCTTCCGTGTCTATCGCATGCGCGTCGACAGTCGCATCGAATACGCGCTCTCGCTGCTCGATCGTCCTTTCGACTTCAACAAGTCGGAAAGCTACCAGTTCGACCGCGAGGGCGCGGACTGGCCAAAGAGCGATAGCGAGGTGCAGGAGATCTGGCGCAAACGTGTTAAGTACGATTACCTGACCCTGAAGCTGGCCGACAAGACCGACGACGAGATTCGCGAACAGCTGCGCAAGCGCTATGAGGGCATCACCCGGCGCATCCATCAATTCACCGCCGACGATGTCTACCAGGCTTTCGTCAATGCCTACACGCGCACGCTGGAGCCGCATACCAGCTACATGTCCCCGAGCACGTCGGAGAATTTCGACATCAGCATGCGCCTGAAGCTCGAGGGCATCGGCGCGGTGCTCAGCGCCGATAACGAATACACCGTGATTCAGCGGACCATTCCCGGCGGTCCCGCGCGTCAGTCGGGCCAGATCCATGCCGGAGACCAGATCTTCGGCGTCGCCCAGGGGCTCGACGGCGAGATGGAAGACGTGGTGGGCTGGCGCCTGCAGGACGTGGTCGACAAGATCCGCGGCCCCAAGGGCTCCGTGGTTCGGCTGCTGATCATGCCAAAGTCGGACGGCACCGGTGGGCCCACCCGCGAGGTCAAACTGGTGCGCAACGAGATCCAACTCGAGGATCAGGCCGCGAAGTCGTACATCATCGACGGTCCCGAGAATGCCCCGTCGACACGCATCGGTGTCATCGAGGTGCCCGCCTTCTACCGCGATTTCCGCGCCGAATCCGAGGGTAACCGCAACTTCACGAGCACCACCCGCGATGTGCGCAAGCTGATCCTGGACCTCACGCGCGACGGCATCGACGGGCTAGTGATCGACCTGCGCGGCAACGGCGGCGGGTCGCTGACCGAGGCTACGTCGCTGACCGGCCTATTCATCGACGAAGGTCCGGTGGTGCAGGTCAAGGACGCCCTCGGTAAGGTCGAGGTCGAGGTAGACCCAGACCCGGGCGTTGCCTACGCCGGACCCCTGGCGGTGCTGGTGGATCGCAACAGCGCATCGGCCTCCGAAATCTTTGCCGGCGCCATCCAGGACTACGGCCGTGGCATCATCATCGGCGAACCAACGTTCGGCAAGGGTACCGTTCAGACCCTGATCGACCTCGACCGCTACGTGCCCGGCGAGAACGCCGACCTCGGCCGGTTGCGCCTGACCATGGCCGAGTTCTTCCGCGTCAGTGGCGGTAGCACCCAGCTGCGCGGTGTCGAGCCCGATATTCGCTTCGAATTCGGGCTGGACCTGGACGATCACGGCGAGCGGTCGCTGGAGAACGCACTGCCCTGGGACCGCATCCGCCCCGCTAGCTATGCGCGTTACAAGGAGACAGACGTGAATCGGCTGCGGCAGCGTTCCGCGAGTCGGATCGCCGCTGACGACGGTTTCCGCATGTTGGCCTCCCGCGGGCAGCTGTTGAGCGAGATCAACCAGCAGGACGTGGTCTCGCTGCGGGAGACCGAACGCCGCGTCGAATCCGAGCGGCGCGACAAGATCATCAAAGAGGAGCGGGATCGCTTCCTGCTCAAGCGGGGCGTAACGCCGGTCGACGAGGACGCGGACGACGTCGATGAAGACGCCCTCGAGGCGCAACAAAAGGTCATCGAGCGCATCCAGGCGGAGGAAGCTGCGCGCATCCTGGCTGACGTCATCAGTCAGAACGGCGGGGGCGATCGGCCCAGGGCAGCGATGCGCGACTGATAACAATGAAAGCATCCAGAGTCTCGCTGTCACTCCCTGGACGGCGTCTCGACCTGTTCGCCGATCCGGCGGCGCGGGCACTACTGGCGAACAACCTGATGGGGCTCGAAAAGGAGACGCTCCGAGTCACGCAGAACGGCTCGGTCGCGGACACGCCGCATCCAGCCGCGCTCGGCTCGGCGCTGACCCACCCGTACATCACGACGGATTTCTCCGAGGCTCTGGTCGAACTGGTCACGCCGGCCCTGCCGACGCCAGGGCAAGTGCTTGATCTGTTGCGGGATCTGCATTTGTTCGTCTATCGGCATATCGACGCCGAACGGCTGTGGGGGACGAGCATGCCCTGCGTGCTCGGCGGTGGTGGCGGAATTCCGTTGGCCCAGTATGGCAACTCGAATGCCGCGCAGATGAAGACCGTCTACCGTCGCGGGCTCGGTAACCGCTACGGCCGCGTGATGCAAATCATCGCCGGCGTTCACTTCAATTTTTCGGTGGCCGATGATCTCTGGCCGCTGCTCCAGCAGGCCGAAGACAACCAGGCGGCGCTGGCCGATTTTCGCTCCTGGGCCTACATGGGCATGGTGCGCAACCTGCAGCGGCTGGGTTGGCTGATTCCGTATCTGTTCGGCGCGTCGCCGGCGATCTGCAAGAGCTTCGTGCAGGATGCGACGACGGATCTGCAGCCGTTCGACGAAAAGACCTTCTTCTACCCCTACGCCACCTCGCTGCGCATGGGTGATATCGGCTATCAGAACCGGCAGGAAGAGGGCACCGGCATGAAGGCCTGTTACGACAGCCTCGATGCCTATATCCGCAGTCTCACCTGGGCCATCGAGACGCCATGCCCCCAGTATGAAAAGATCGGCGTCAAGGTCAACGACCGCTGGGAGCAGCTCAACGATCACGTCTTGCAGATCGAGAACGAGTACTACAGCAGCGTGCGCCCGAAACAGATCACGGACTGGATGGAGCAACCGACGCTGGCCCTGCGTCGGCGTGGTATTCGCTACGTCGAGCTACGCTCGTTGGATGTGAACGCGTTCCATCCGCTCGGCATGGACGAGCCGCAAATGCGCTTTTTGACCTGCTTCATGCTCTATAGCTTGCTGTTGGACAGCCCGCGCATCGACGCCCGTGAGCGGCGCGCCATCGATGCCAATCAGGTGTTGGCCGCCCATCGGGGCCGCGAGCCGGGGCTGATGTTGGAGTGCCGCGAAGGTCGCTTGCCATTGAAGGTCTGGGCCAGCGATGTGCTCGACGCGATGCAGCCCATCGCCGAGCTGCTCGACGACGGCCCCGATGGACTCCACTGCCAGTCGCTGCTGGCGCAGCGGGAAAAAGTGGCCGACCCGGACGCAACACCCTCGGCGCGCATGCTCGCCGAGATGCGCGAGCAGAGCGAGGGGTTTGCCGAGTTCGCGCGACGTCTCACCGAGCGCCACCGCGAGTATTTCCGTGGTCTGGAGCTCGACCCCGAACGCGAGGCCTGGTTGCAGCGGCTGGCCAGTACGTCACTGGACCGCCAACGCGCCATTGAGGCCGCCGACGACATCGACTTCGACGAGTTCCTGTGTCGCTACTTTGCGCAGAGCGAGGCACGGCCGGTCGAGTTGACGGTGCCCACCGACCTATAGCCGGCTGGCGCGGGAGCGCCGCGGTGGCTCTGGCGGGCGCGCCCCGTCAGCCGCGACCGCCGCGGGAGACCTTGCGCATGAAACCATCCAGTCCGCGGGTCGACAGCACGCGCCGTAGCGTACCGAGCAGTTGCGTCGGCAAGGTGACGTAATAGCGCGGTCTGGGTCGTGGACTCTCCAGCGCGTGCACCAGTTTCTTCAGCACGGCTTGCGGCGGCAACGTGAAGGGCTGCGCCGGACCTTCCTTAAGGAGTCGTGCCTCCATCAGCCCGTAGGTGTCCTTGAAGACACTGGCGTCGCGGTCGATGCCGTCCTGGTAGGCCACAAAGGCGTTGTCGCGGAAGCGACTCAGGATCGGGCCGGGCTCGATCAGCGACACCTGGATGCCGCTGCCGACCAGCTCCTGGCGCATCGTATCGGTAAGTCCCTCCAGCGCAAACTTTGACGCGACATAGGCGCCGCGAAAGGGCATCGCCACCATCCCGAGCACGGAACTGTTCTGGACGATGCGCCCGTGGCCTTGGCTGCGCATGATCGGAATCACGCGCCGGGTCAGGTCGTGCCAGCCGAACAGGTTGGTCTCGAACTGGGCACGCAGTGCGGCGCGGGTCAGATCTTCAACGGCGCCGGGCTGACCGTAGGCGCCGTTGTTGAATAGGGCGTCCAGTCTGCCTCCCGTTCCGTCTAGGGCCTGTGCCAGGCCCGCGGCGATACTGTCTGGATCATCCAGGTCGAGTTGCACGGCGCTTAGCCCCTGCTGTGCCAGACGTTTGACATCGCTCGGCTTGCGCGCCGAGGCGATAACCTGCCAACCACGCTCCGCTAACCCGAGCGCGCAGGCATGGCCGATTCCGCTGGAACAACCGGTGATCAAGATGCTGCGCGTCGGTGCTGGCATGATGCTGACGGAGTCCGGTTGTGTGCTGAATGACGTGTGGCGGAGCGCGGTATGTCGGCACATACCCCAATCGTGCAGCGCGCCACGCTACGGATCGAGGTGCGACCTGTCAACGACGCGACAGGCGAGAGGCTCCGGCGGATCGGTGTCGCGACGCGTTGCGTCTGCTGCGCCTCCACGAGCATTCAGCGTGCTTTGAAACTGCCCTGTGCAACCCTATGATTGCGGGGTTAAACGTTCATCCCCCTCGCGAGGAAATTTCGATGCCGATTTATGCTTACCGCTGCGAAGACTGCGGTCACGAGCTGGACGCACTCCAGAAGATCAGTGATGCACCGTTGACGGAATGCCCTGAATGCGGCGCTGCCGCGCTGAAGAAGCAGATCACCGCCGCGGCCTTTCGCCTCAAGGGGGCCGGGTGGTACGAGACCGACTTCAAAAAGGACGGCAAGAAGAATCTCCATGAAACCGGAGATCAGCCCGCGGCCGAGGCCGGCAAGGCCGGCGAGGCCAAGGGCGATAAGACGGACAAGACAGACAAGGGGGAAACTGGCGCGAATAAGGAGGCCGGCACCAAGGTCGACGCGGCGCCGAAGTCGGAGCCGAAACCGAAACCGAAACCAAAGGCCAAGGAAACGACTGGTGGCAGCTAAGCCGAAGCGGACCTGCCGCAATTGTCCGAGCCACCCGCCGCGCTTGCGACGCGAGTCGGTAGTCAGTGGCCAGGGCGCCAGCCACAGCCACGTCGATTGTCGAATGCCGGCTGTGCTCCGTAGCGCCGGTCCGCTTTCGGTTGGCGCGGCCACGTCCGAACCCGACTCGTGGTCTTGCACTCACACGTGACCCGAGGTAGCCTGATTGGCTTTTTTCGAGCCTGAGCATCTCGGGCCTACTCCCCATCCACGGAACCGAACGGCATGCGCAGTCACTATTGCGGCGAGCTCGACAGCAGCTTTATCGATCAGCAGGTCCGCCTTTGCGGCTGGGTTCATCGTCGGCGCGACCACGGTGGCGTCATCTTCGTCGACCTGCGCGACCGATCCGGTCTGGTGCAGGTGGTGATCGATCCGGACCAACCGGAGATGTTTGCGCTCGCCGAGCAGGTCCGCAGCGAGTACGTGCTGGCGGTCGAGGGCCGTGTGCGCGCTCGCCCCGAAGGCACCGTCAACCCGAACATGCCCACCGGCGAGGTGGAGGTGTTGGCCCTGTCGCTGACGGTGCTGAACACCGCCGAGACGCCGCCGTTCCAGCTCGACGAGCATCACACCGACGCCTCCGAGGAGATCCGGCTGCGCTATCGCTATATCGATCTGCGCCGGCCGGAGATGCAGGAGCGCCTGCGTGTCCGCAGCCGCATCACCCAGTGCATGCGCCGCTTCCTGGATGAACACGGTTTCCTCGACATCGAGACACCGATCCTGACCAAGTCCACGCCCGAGGGGGCGCGCGACTATCTGGTGCCGAGCCGCGTGCATCCGGGCGAGTTCTACGCGCTGCCGCAGTCGCCGCAATTGTTCAAGCAGCTACTGATGATGTCCGGCCTGGATCGCTACTACCAGATCGCGCGCTGCTTCCGCGACGAAGACCTACGCGCCGACCGCCAGCCCGAGTTCACCCAGCTCGATATCGAGACCTCCTTCCTCGACGAGGCCGAGCTGACTGGCATGATGGAGCAGATGATCCGCGGCCTGTTCAAGGAGATACTGGACGTCGATCTGTCCGACCCGTTCCCGCGTATGACCTATGCCGAGTGCATGCACCGCTTCGGCTCCGACCGACCGGACCTGCGCGTTCCGCTGGAACTGATCGACGTCGGCGACCTTATGGGCGCGGTGGACTTCAAGGTATTCGCCGGGCCTGCCAAAGACCCGGATGGCCGGGTAGTTGCGTTGCGTCTGCCCAAGGGCGCCGAACTCAGTCGTAAAGACATCGACGAGTACACCAAGTTCGTCGGCATCTACGGCGCCAAGGGCCTGGCCTACATCAAGGTCAACGAATGGGCCGCGAAGGGCAGGGAAGGCCTGCAGTCGCCGATCCTCAAGTTCCTGCCGGACGCCGCCGTCGACGGCATCATGGCGCGCACCGAGGCCGTCGATGGCGATCTCATCTTCTTCGGCGCCGACAAGACGACTGTCGTCAACGAGTCCATCGGCGCCCTGCGCGTCAAGCTCGGACGCGATCGCGGCCTGATGGAAGGCGACTGGCGACCGCTCTGGGTAGTCGACTTCCCGATGTTCGAACACGACGAACACACCGGCCGCTGGGTGGCACTGCATCACCCGTTCACGGCACCCAAGGAAGACCAGCTCGAACTGCTGGAGTCCGACCCCGGCCGCTGCGAGTCGCGCGCCTATGACCTGGTGCTGAACGGCACCGAGGTCGGCGGCGGCTCGATTCGTATTCACCGCGAGGAGGTACAGCGGCGCATCTTCCGGCTGCTGCAGATCTCGGACGCCGACGCTGACGACCGCTTCGGCTTCCTGCTCAACGCGCTCAAGTACGGCTGCCCGCCCCACGGCGGCATCGCCTTCGGGCTCGACCGCCTGGTCATGCTGATGACTGGCAGCACGTCCATTCGCGACGTCATGGCCTTCCCGAAGACCCAGACCGCGAGTTGCCTGCTCACCGACGCACCGTCTGCCGTCGACGAGGCGCAGCTCAAGGAACTGGCGTTGCGCATCCGGCTGCGAGCCTAAGGGGATGCACTCAACCGCCCACGACACGGACCCTGTGAATCCGGATACGGTTGATCTGGATGTCGCGGACGGGGCATGCACCGAGCCTGGCCAAGCGGTGTCGGCGTTCGCGCTGCGTCGGCCCAAACGCCCGATCTCGGTGCTGGTGGTCGTCTTCACGGTCGCCGGCGAGTTCCTGCTGATGCATCGCACCAAGCCCGAGGGCTTCTGGCAATCCGTCACGGGCAGCCTGCGGCCGGGCGAATCGCCCCGCAGCGCCGCGTTGCGCGAGCTAAAGGAAGAGACCGGCCTGCTCGGCGCCTCCGGGCTCATCGACCTGCGCCAATCCCGTCTGTTCCCCATCATCAAGGCCTGGCGCAAACGCTATCGCGACGGCGTCTGCTTCAACCGCGAGCACTGGTTCGCGCTGCGGCTACCTTACCGACGCATCATTCACCTCAATCCCGCCGAACACAGCCAGTGCCTATGGCTGCCCATCGACCGGGCCCTGCACCTTGCAAGCTCTTGGACCAACCGCGACGCCATGCGCCTGCTGGCCAGCTTGCAGCAATCTCCCGTCGCACTCTGCTGATTATCAGCGCCGCCGCGGCGGCTGCCGTCTCGACCGGAGGAGCCGGGGCAAGATTCCGCGCGAAGCGATAATCAGGCATTGCGGCGTCGATGGGTCGAGCAATGCCTGCCAATCAATAATTCCAGAAAAAACGATATGCGACGAAGGTGATGCCCTTCGCTTACAGACCAACCGGCCTCCGGCTTACAGAGATCAGGACGGCGCCTGCTCGCTGTCACGCCAGCCGAGTTGCTGGGAGATGCGACGGCCGGCTGTCACGACATCCGTGATCCATTCCAGCCGACGTCGTTCGATGGGGGCGGAAACGGAGAGGCCGCCTGCGACGCGGCCGGTGGCGTCGAACAGCAGCACGCCGATGCAGCCGACGTCGAGCTCGGCCTCCTGATCGTCCAGCCCATAGCCGCGTGTCAGTGCCTTGCCGCATTCGTCGATCAGACGCGGCAGCGCCGTGATGGTGTTGCGCGTGTAAGCGGGCAGGTTGGTGCGTTGCGCGTAGCCGCGCATGCCGTCTTCGCCGGCGGCGCCGAGCATCAGCTTGCCGACGGCGGTCACGTGCAGCGGTGCGCGGGAGCCGATCAGTTGCTGCACGTGGATCATGCGATTGGGCGTGACCTTGTCGATGTAGACCACCTCGTCGCCTTCCCGGATGGTCAGATTCACCGACTCTTCGAGCTTGTCTCGGAGCGCCTCCATGACTGGACGCGCGATGGCGCGCATATCCACGTCGCCGTGCAGGCGCACGCCGAGTTGGAGTAGCCGCAGTCCCAGCCGGTAGTGTCCGGCCGCGTCTCGCTCGACGAAGCGATTCTGAATCAAGGAGGCCAGGATGCGATGAGCAGTGGATGGGTGCAGGCCCGTTTCGGCGCCGAGCACCTTGAGGCTGACAGGCTCCGGATAGCGGGCGATGGCGTCGAGCAGTGCGGCGGCGCGGTCGATGACCTGAATCTTTGGGGCATCGGGGGTGTCGGGAGGTCGGGGGTTTCGGTCGACATGATGGGGTCAAAAGTTTCCTGCAATCCAAAATGTCTAGCATAGTGTTTCCGCAATGCAGAATCACGCGTTGCCGTCACTCCAGCGGCCATCCGTAGTGACTTCGCCACCTTTCCTGCTGATGATCCTGACTGCTACGCGTCTGCCGTCTTCGCGTTTTGTACCATTTCGTCAATCAGTTATCCCGCTCAAGAACCGCCCAAGGGCCTGAGCGTTCGTCGGTAGCGCGCGACTGCCGGCGGAACGAAGGGCATCGATAGGGTGTATCAGAGTTTTCGAGACAAGAAAAGTGATTTCACGATGCGGAAAAGGCGCCAAGCCAGATACCTCTCAGGACGCGTCCAGGCGATAAGCGGGGAACCAAATTTTTCAGAAAAAACAGAGAGGCATGTCGCTAGCGTCGCCTTTCGCGCAGCGTTTCGAGCGCTTAAGCCAACGTTCTCCCCGCGATGGCGGGCGGGTGGACAACGGCCGCAACCTTGGTAATCTCCACGCCAGCGCAGTCGACCGATCTGGCCAGATGTGTCGAATGGGCGCCAGCATTGAGGCGGCATCCGCTTTGATTGATCTATTCAACCGGTACTCGGCGCCGGCAGCGGTTAATCCACGTGCGAGGGGGATGCGAGCGATGACCCATTGGGTTCGGTTCGAGCGTGAAGGCTCCGAGGGCTTCGGTGCACTCTCCGGGGAGTCGATTCAGGTGTACCTGGGCGATCTCTTCAATACCCCGGAGCCGACGGGTGAGGAGATCCAGATCTCTGACGTGCGGCTGCTGCCACCGGTCCGTGCGGGAAAATTCATTGCCGTGTGGAACAACCTGCGCGCGGCCGCCGAGAAGTACGGCTGGGACGAGCCGGCGGAGCCCTTTTATCTGCTCAAGCCTTCCACCTGCGTCATCGGCCATGAGGCGAGCATTCTTCGCCCAGCCTCGTATGACGGACGAATCGTTTTCGAAGGCGAACTTGGGGTGATCATCGGCCGCCGTTGTAAGGATGTCGCCGAAGCCGAGGCCGGCGAGTTCATTTTCGGCTATACCTGCGTCAACGACGTCACCGCGTTGGAACTCATCGACGCCGTGAAATCTTTCCCGCAATGGACGCGTGCCAAAGGCTTCGATACCTTCGGTGCCTTGGGTCCGGTCGCGGCGACCGCGATCGACCCCATGACGCTCACGGTCAAGACCACGCTGAACGGCCGCGAACGACAAAACTATCCGGTATCGGATATGTTCTTCGGCCCGACCGCATTGGTCAGCCATCTGTCACGGAACATGACCTTGGAGCCGGGCGATGTCATCGCATGCGGTACGTCCGCTTGGTGTCGCGCCCATGAAATCCGGCCAGACCGTTGAGGTGACCATCGACGGCATTGGCACCCTGTCGAATCGCTTCGCATGACGCTGGCGGCGGTATTCATTGGCGCGAACAGATCCTGATCCGTCCAACCTGACGCAGCGGAGGTCCTTCGACAACGAGACATCATCGAGCAGGTAAGCTGGTGCATCGCGACCACGGCAGGGCGGCGATGGACCACGAAGGTTCGGCAATGCGGAAGACAAAACTGCGACGATAATGCCGCGGCCGAAGCGTACGAAGAATGAGATCACCACCACGGGGCGCATTGGGCAAAACAGCCTGATGGCCCCTCCATCGACCCAAAGGAGGAGATATGCAACTCCGTCAAATTGGGGGCCTCACAGCCCTCACCGCCGCCCTGTGCGCAGGCGCAGCGGTCCACACCACCGCTCTGGCTGCCGACTGGGAGCCACGCAAACCGGTTGAGTTCGTCATCATGGCCGGACCCGGCGGCGGCGCTGACAAGATGGCTCGGCTGATGCAGAGCGTTATCGAAAAGAACGACTTGGCGTCGAAGCCCTTTGTGCCAGTGAACAAGCCGGGAGGATCAGGAGCCGAGGCGCTGGTTCACCTGAAGAACAAGGCCGGTGACGACCACCTAGTCATGGTCACCCTCAACAGCTTCTACACCACGCCGATCCGTCAACCCGCCCTCGGTATCGATATCAGCACCTTCACGCCCATCGGCCGCATGGCCGAGGACACCTTCGTCCTTTGGGTCAACAAGGACTCCGGCATCACGACTCTGGACGAGTATGTCGCGGCCGCCAAGGCGGCGGGCAGGGACTGGGTCATGGGCGGCACGGGCCGTGCCCAGGAGGACGAGCTGCTGACCCGGTGGCTGAACCAGACCTACGGCCTGGATATGAGCTACGTACCGTTCAAGGGGGGCGGCGACGTCGCCAAGCAGCTGGCGGGCAACCATATCAATTCCAGCGTCAACAACCCGTCCGAGGCGCTCGGTTTCTATGAGGCTGGGACGTTGGTGCCCATCGCCTCATTCACGCCCGAGCGGCTGGAGCTGTTTCCTGACACGCCGACCTTCAAGGAGCTCGGTCAGGACTACAGCTACTTCATGCAGCGTAGCGTGGTTGGCCCTCCGGGTATGAGTGAGGAGGCCGCTGCCTACTATAGCGATCTATTCGCGAAGCTCTACGAGACAGCGGAATGGCAGGACTACATGGCGTCTAAGAGCCTACGTGGCGACTTCATGACCGACGGGGAGCTGGCAGCCTACTGGGACCAGCAGCGAAAGCTGCACGAGAAGCTGCTCAAGGACATCGGCGATAGCTGATTCCTGATTCCGTATCTTCCTGTCGGCCCGAGGATGAATCCAGATGCGTAGAGCAGAGCTGATCATGGCGGTGGTAATGGCGGTCTTCTCCGTCTACCTGATGTTCAAGTCCGCCGAATTGCCGATTGGATGGGTGCCGCGACGCGGACCCGGTGCCGGAGCATTCCCGTTCTGGCTGTCGGCCGGCATGCTGCTCTGCTGCATCTGGATCATCGTGCGCTGGGTGCGGCGCACCTCGCCGCTGTCGGTCTCCGATGAATCGTATATGGACTCGCGCGCCCTGGTGCTGTTTCTCCAGGGCGCCGGCTCTCTCGCGGTCATGATTGCGTTGATCCATTGGATCGGAGTCTATGGAGCGATTCCGCTGTTCCTGATCTTTTATGTTCGCGTCTTGGGCGGGCACAGCTGGTTCAAGACGTTGACGATCGCGCTGGCAACACCGGTGGTGACGTTCCTGTTCTTTGAGGTCGCACTCAAAATCACGCTGCCAAAGGGTTACACGGAGCCGCTGTTTTACCCGATCTTCGACCTCCTGTACTGAATACGTTCTCAACTGAACATCGAGAAGGGTAACCGCGATGGAGATTTTAAGCCTACTCGGCGACGGCTTCCTGATCGCCCTGCAGCCAACCAACATCCTGTTGGTCGTGCTGGGCTGCGCGCTGGGTCTGTTCATCGGCGCCATGCCTGGCCTCGGGTCGGTGAATGGCGTCGCGATCCTCTTGCCGATGACTTTTCTGGTGCCGCCGACGTCGGCGATCATCTTTATGGGCGCGATCTATTATGGCGCCATGTACGGCGGTGCGATCTCGTCGATCATGCTCGGTATTCCGGGCGCATCCACCGCCGTGGCGACCACGTTCGACGGTCGGCCGATGGCCTTACAGGGCCGTGCTGATCAGGCCCTGATTGCTGCGGCCGTCGCATCGTTCGCCGGCGGTACGCTGTCGATCATCTTGTTCACGGGCTTTGCGCCGCCCCTGGCGGATGTTGCGTTGGCGTTCGGCGCTCCCGAAGAGTTCGCGCTGATGCTGTTGGCGTTCGCCACCTTCGTCGGTCTCGGCGGGGACGACATTCCTAAGACCTTTTTCTCGATTATGCTTGGCCTGGTGCTGAGTGCGGTTGGCTTGGATATCGTCAGCGGTGAGCCGCGCCTGATTTTCGGTGACATTTCCGGCTTCATGCACGGAATTAACTTCCTGGTCTTGGCGATCGGGATCTATGGTATCGGCGAGATGCTGTGGACGATCGAATCGAGCCGCGGCGAGTTCAAGGTGTCTCAGGCCAAGGTGTCGCTGCTGCGCATTTGGCAGACGTTGAAGAGCTTGGTGCATAGTCTGAAGACAATGTTCTTTAGCTCGTTGCTCGGCTATTTCGTCGGCATTTTGCCTGCCGCTGGCGCTACGCCAGGTTCGCTGATGGCTTATGGCATGGCCAAGACGATGTCCAAGAATCCGGAGACCTACGGCAAGGGCAATATCGACGGCGTTGTCGCGCCGGAGTCTGCGAACAATGCCGCCAGCACGGGGTCGATGCTACCGATGCTGACGCTCGGTATTCCGGGTTCACCGACCACAGCGATCCTGCTGGGCGGCATGGTGATTTGGGGCCTCGAGCCCGGCCCGCGCCTGTTCGTCGACAATCAGGAGTTCGTCTGGGGACTGATCGCGAGCCTGTATGTCGCGAATCTGGTCGCGCTGCTGGTCAACATCTCCTTTATTCCGATGTTCGTCTGGGTGTTGAAGATGCCGTTCACCATTCTGGTGCCGATCATCTTCATCCTCTGCGTGGTCGGTGGCTACGCACCGACGCAAGACATGCACGATGTCTGGTTGATGTTTATCTTCGGCGTGGTCGGCTACCTGATGCGGAAATTGGACTATCCCATGGCGCCGGCGGTGCTTGCGATTGTCCTCGGGCCCTTGGCGGAGACATCGATGCGGCAGTCGATGCTGCTGTCGCAGGGTGATCCCAGTATTTTCGTTTCACGGCCAATCTCGGGCACCATCCTGGCGATCGCGGCCATTTTGTTCCTGCTGCCGCTGTTCAAGGCCCTGATGAACCGCGGCGCACGCGGCGCTGAGGCCGGCCGCGGGGCATGATGAGAGCGGACGGGGCCGCATTAGTAACGATTCAGCCACAAGCGGTACATCTTCTTTGAACTACGAAACACGCGAAAAGCGCGAAAATTCTTGAGATACAGGTGAGAGTCCGCTTCTTTTCGCGCATTTCGTAGTGTGGTTCTATCCGCGGTCATGTTCACGTTGTTTCTGACGCGTCCCTTATAGAACCCGATCCAACCACTGACACGCTGGTTGCTCAGGCCTCGTTAGGCTGAGCAACAGAATGAACGACCAACTGGGAGAAAGCGGCCATGGCCGAAGCCACCACTGTATTCGAACTCATCTCGGCCGGCGCCGACGACGCCGAGGCGATCCTGGCGCCTGAGCGGCCGAGCCTGACCTTCGCTGGTCTGCGGGCGCAGGCGGAGCAGACGGTCGCGGCGTTGAACCAACGCGGTATCGGGCGCAACGATCGGGTCGCGATCGTCCTGCCCAACGGTGCCGAGATGGCAACCGCCTTCGTCAGCGTTGCCTGCGGAGCCACCACGGCACCGCTGAATCCGGCTTATCGGCTGGACGAGTTCGAGTTCTATCTGTCGGACCTGAACGCAAAGGCGCTGATCGTCGAGCAGGGCAGCGAGTCGCCGGCAGTCGCCGCCGCGGACAAGCTCGGCATCCCGATACTGCGCATCGTCGCTGGCGAGGCGGCCGGCACCTTTACCTTCGAAGGCGCGCCCAGCGGCGACGCGGCGGCGAACGGCGGGCTCGCGCAACCGGACGACATCGCGCTGGTCCTGCACACGTCGGGCACCACGTCGCGGCCCAAGATCGTGCCGCTGACCCAGCGCAACCTGTGCGCGTCGGCGCGCAACATCAGCACGACACTGGCGCTGACGGCCGACGATCGCTGCATGAACGTGATGCCGCTGTTCCATATTCACGGTCTGATGGCGGCGATCATGTCGTCGCTGCGCGTCGGTGCCAGCGTGTTCTGTACGCCGGGCTTCAATGCGCTGAAGTTCTTTGCCTGGCTCGATGAGGCGAAGCCGACCTGGTACACGGCGGTGCCGACCATGCATCAGGCCATCCTGCCGCGCGCGGCCCGCAGCAAGGAGATCGTCGACGCGGCCAAGCTGCGCTTCATTCGCTCGTCGTCTTCGTCGCTGCCGCCGCAGGTGATGCAGGCGCTGGAGGAGACCTTCGGCGCGCCGGTGGTCGAGGCCTATGCCATGACCGAGGCCGCGCACCAGATGACGTCGAACCCGCTGCCGCCGCGCGCGCGCAAGCCCGGTACCGTTGGCATCGCCGCCGGTCCCGAGGTCGGCATCATGGATGCCGACGGCGCAGTTGCTGCCGCGCGGGTCGGTCGGCGAGATCGTGATCCGCGGCGAGAACGTGACGCCGGGCTATGAGAACAATCCCAAGGCCAACGCCGAGAATTTCACCAATGGCTGGTTCCGCACCGGCGATCAGGGCGTGCTGGACGACGAGGGCTATCTCGAGCATCACCGGCCGCCTGAAGGAGATCATCAATCGCGGCGGTGAGAAGATCTCGCCGCGCGAGGTGGACGACGTCATCATGGACCATCCCGCCGTGCAACAGGTGGTGACCTTTGCGATGCCGCACCCCAAGCTCGGCGAAGAGGTGGCGGCCGCGGTGGTGCTGCGGGAGGGTCAGGAAGCCAGCGAGCGTGACATCCGCGACTTCGCCGCCGGCCGCCTCGCGGACTTCAAGGTGCCGCGCAAGGTGTTATTCCTGGAAGAGATTCCAAAGGGACCCACCGGCAAGCTGCAGCGTATCGGTTTGGCAGAGAAGCTGGGGCTAGGCTGATGCGTATCTGTATCTACGGTGCCGGCGCCATCGGCGGCTATCTGGGGGTCCAGCTCGCGCTCGCGGGGGAGGACGTGACGCTGATCGCGCGTGGGCCGCATCTCGAGGCAATGCAGGCCAACGGACTGAAGCTGCTGATCGACGGTGAGGAACGCATTGCGCACCCGCACTGCACCGATGATCCTTCCGCGGTCGGACCGCAGGACTATGTGATCGTGACGTTGAAGGCGCACTCGGTGCCGCGCGTGGTGGATGCCATGCAACCGTTGCTCGGCCCGGAGACCGCGGTGGTGTCCGCGGTCAATGGCGTGCCCTGGTGGTACTTCTATCAATTAGACGGTCCGTGGCAGGATCGTCGCATCGAGAGCGTCGACCCCGGCGGCACGCAGTGGGATCGCATCGGCCCCGAGCGCGCCATCGGCTGCGTGGTCTATCCTGCCTGCGATGTTGCGGAGCCAGGCGTGATTCGGCATATCAGTGGCGATCGTTTCACCCTCGGCGAGCCGAGCGGCGAGAAGACCGAGCGGGTCATGCAACTCAGTAAGGCCATGGTCGAGGCGGGATTCAAGGCGCCGGTGCGGAACATCCGCGACGAGATCTGGGTCAAGCTGTGGGGGAATCTGTGCTTCAACCCGATCAGCGCGCTGACCCAGGCGACGCTCGACGTGGTGGCCACCGAGCCCGGCACCCGATCCGTGGCCCGCGCGATGATGCTGGAGGCCCAGGCCATCGGCGAAAAGCTCGGCGTGCGCTTCAAGGTCGATGTGGAAAAGCGCATCGATGGCGCGGCCGCGGTTGGTGCGCATCGCACCTCGATGTTGCAGGACCTGGAGCTTGGCAGGCCCATGGAGATCGATGCCCTGGTGACCGCGGTGCAGGAGATGGGTCGCCTGGTCGAGGTTCCGACGCCGACCCTCGACGTGGTGCTGAGTCTCGTACAGCAGCGGGGCAGGGTCGCCGGTTGCTACGGAGGATGACACCCGATGATCGGCCCTGTCGGCCAGCATCGAATGCTGCTTCGGGACATTTCAGAAGCAGCATGGACATCACCGCGGACAGATACAAACTCCGAAATGCGCGAAATACGCGAAAGTAAGTGGGATCTAAGCTGCATCTCTGGAACTCTCTCGCTTTTCGCGTGTTTGGTGGTTAAAAGAAGATCTACCGCTCGTTGTTGAATCGTCACTTAGGGATGCTGATTCCCCGGTCGGGCTTCCGCATCGCTTTATTTCGCCCAGACTCAGGGTCATCTAGGAGTAACGTCCATGCCGGTCAAGGTCATCCTGTTGCCATTGTCGGAGGCCGACGAGCCCGGTCCGGTTCTTGAGACCGCGTTGGGCTTGGCGCAGCGCTTCCAGGCCCATCTCAGCGTGCTCTACGTTTTGCGCAACCCGCGAAACCTGCTGCCGTATGCGAGCCTTGGATTGACCAAGCACATGCGCGAGGCGGTGCTTGAGGCTGCTCAGCAGAACGCGGGGGCGCAGTCCACGCAGGCGCGGGAGTTGCTCGAGAAGTACAGCGCAGAAATCGGCATCCCGATCGTGCCGCGGCGCCCCGCGACCACGGGCGTTTCCGCCAGTTGGCAGGAATCCACTGGCCAGGAGGACACCATCTTGTCCTTGCGTGGGCGGTTGTCGGATTTGATCTTGCTGCCTGGACCGATCCCGGTATCGCCACCGCCGGCCTTCGTGGAGGCCGCGCTCAAGTCGACGGGACGGCCTGTAATGATTGTGCCGCCGAAGCCGGCCGCTGTGATCGGCAGCCACATCGGCATCGGCTGGAATGGCAGCGCCGAGGCGGCGCGCGCCGTCGGCGCGGCCATGGCCTATCTGAAGACCGCGGAGTCCGTCACCATCTTTACATGCCGAAGCCATGACGACATGGACCTACCGCCTGACGAACTCGTGGACTATCTCGCTTGGCATGGCGTCGCGGCGGACGTCAAGATGGTCGGCCGCGAGCCCAGTGTCGGTGCCGCCTTGCTCAAGGCGTCCGGCGACATTGGTGTCAACTTGCTCGTGGTCGGTGGTTACAGTCGCAGCCGGCTGCGCGAATTGGTTTTGGGGGGCGTGACGGCGCATCTGCTCCACGCCGCCGAGATTCCCGTCTTCATGATGCACTAAGGCGATTGCCGGAAAATCTCCTACCAGATGACGTCGGATTGAGGTTCGCCTTCAAGGAGCACCGGCAGGAGCATAGCCGGGCTATGTGACTGCCGGCGCGACACAGAAGGTGGGCGTCAAGACAAGTTAGCTGGCGTGAGGTTTGACAGAAATCGCCTCCGGATATCCACCGAGTTTCAACCCATGCGCGACTTTCAAACGCCCGGCCGCTCTGCCGTGTATGCCCAGAACGGCATGGCCGCCACGTCGCACCCGCTTGCGACCAAGGTCGCCTTGGATACGTTGCAGCAGGGCGGGAATGCGGTGGATGCGGCGGTCGCTGCCGCACTGATGCTGCCGCTGTGCGAACCGAGCGCGACCGGCCTGTTCGGCGATGCCTTTGCGCTGATCAAGCCGGCTGGAGACGAGCGCATCATCGGTATCAACGGCTCGGGGCCGGCGCCGGCGGCTCTATCGGCGGCGGCGATGCGGGCCGATGGCCTGGCAACCGTGCCGACCAAGGATGCCCGCGCCGTGACGCTGCCGGGGGCGGTTGCCGCCTTCGAACGCATGCTGCAGGACCATGGCCTGCTCGGTTGGGCCGAGGTCGCGGCCCCGGCCATCCATTATGCCGACGCGGGCGTGCCGGTGGCGCCGCGGGTCGCCTTCGACTGGGCCGCCTTTGCGCCCGAACTGCGCGGCGCGGCACGGCGTCACTACCTGATCGACGACGCCGCCCCGCGGCCCGGACAACTGTTTCGTGCGCCGGGTCAGGCCGAGGTGTTACGCCGGATCAGCGCTGACGGTGCAGCCGGCTTCTACCAGGGCGAGGTCGCGGCGGACCTGATCGAATCGCTGCAGGCCCTCGGCGGCTGCCATAGCCTGGCGGACATGGCTGGCGTCAGCGCCGAATTGGTGCAGCCGATCTCGGCGGACTATCGTGGTCTGGAACTGGTCGAGTTGCCGCCGAACGGGCAGGGGATCACGGCGCTGCTCATGGCCAAGATCCTTGCGCACTTCGACCTTGCCGCGTTGGCGCCGTTCGGCGCGGAACGCGCTCATATCGAGGCCGAGGCGGCCAAGCTCGCCTACGATGCCCGCAATCGCTTCGTCGCCGACCCGCGGCACGTCCCCGACCCCGCCGGACATCCTGGCGCATCTGCTGCAGCGATCGGACAGCCGAGCCGCCCTCGCGGGCCTCATCGACCCCGATCGCGCCATGCCCGACCCGCAGCCGCTGACCGAAGCGGTGCACCGCGATACCGTGTATCTGACCGTCGTCGACCGCGAACGCTGCGCGGTGTCGCTGATCTTTTCGATCTTCCATGGCTTTGGCAGCGGGCTGGCCTCCGAGCGTTTCGGGCTGATCTTCCAGAACCGCGGCGCCGGCTTCTCGCTGGTTGAAGGCCATCCCAACGAGGCAGCAGGCGGCAAGCGCCCGTTGCACACGATCATTCCCGCCATGTTGCGACGCAACGGCCGCCTGCTGATGCCCTTCGGCGTCATGGGCGGCCCCTACCAGCCGACCGGTCATGTTCGCATCCTGACCAATCTGGTCGACTACGGCATGGACCTCCAGTCCGCCCTCGACGCACCGCGCAGCTTCGCCTGGACCGATGGCCTGGAGCTGGAAACCGGCTATTCACAGCGAAACGGCCGACCAACTCGCCGCGATGGGCCATCGCGTGCAGCGCTGCCAGTCCCCCCTCGGCGGCTCCCAGGCGATCTGGATCGACGCCGACGCCGGCGTGCTGATCGGCGCGTCCGATCCGCGCAAGGACGGCTGCGCGCTGGGATACTAGCCGCTCTGGGCGCGCTAAGCGACAACATGTTGCCGCTAACGGTGCCGGAGTTGTGCCAGCCTAGCTCCCTGGCCGTTCGCCGCTGGCAAACCGCTTTTTCCGAGCGCCCATGAGAACGAGCGGCGGATCAGCGCAGCCGAGTCATCCCAACACCGTCAATCCGGCAGCGGGCCGACTAGAAGTCGGTGCTCCCATGGAGCGCCGACCTCCGGTCGGCCAGGGCGCGCTAGCGCCCTTGAGGGCGTGCAGCGGATCAGCGGCGCCGCGTCGCCCCAAAACCGTCAATCCGGCAGCGGGCCGACTGGAAGTCGGCGCTCCCATGGAGCGCCGACCTCTGGTCGGCTAGGGCGCGCTAGCGCCCTTTAGGACCCGCGGTGAAGCAGCGGCGTTGCGGCGAATCGAAGCTGCCTACGGCGGGAACGACTGGCCACTAAAGGCGTCCTAAACGACAACATGTTGTCGCTAACGGTACCGGAGTGGCGCCAGCCTATCCTTCTGACTGTTCGCCGCTGGCGAACCACTTTCTCCGAGCGCAGTCTCGGAAAAAGCCTTGATTGCTTGAGCGCCAAAATGTTTACACATAAATCAAGTTTTTGGCGACAACACGCTTAGGCGCCAAAGGGCTTAGCGCCGAGGGCCTGGGGCCGAAATTGCACAATGGTGCTGCACAGCGGCCCTCGGCCCCCTTGAAGGTTGGGTGGTTCAAGCTCAGCGGAACCACCAACATCGCAGGCATCGGCGGATTCGTCGCTGGGCTCCTTGATCGACCCTTCGAGGTTGCTCGGGATTCTTGAGAAGTGACACTTCCAAGGCTCCAAGCGATTGATCTATAAGCCCATCAGCACCGCTTCGGCAGCAGTGGCGCAAGGTCCGCGGCAAGCGTGTCGAGGTCGTCGCGGTCCCAGCGTGGACGGGGTAGGTGGTTGGGCCAAGGCTCGCCGGGGGCGAAGCGACCGGTGCGCACCAGCGCCGCGCGGATGCCGCAGCGGACGGCGCCGGCGATGTCTGTGTCGGGGCGGTCGCCGATCATGACGCAGCGCTCTGCCCCGAGCCCGAGCCGCAGCCCGAACCCAAGCCGTTCCAGCGGCCATCCGAAACAGTGCCGGCTCCGGCTTGCCGATGACGATCGGCTCGACTCCGCTGGCGAGCGCGAACGGCGCGACCAACGCGCCACCGCCAGGCAACACCCGGTGCCGACCGTCGTGATGGTCGTCGACGCTCGTGTCGGGGTTGGTGACGACCAGCCGCGCGCCGCGTTTGACGATCAGGTCGATGCCGGTGGACAGGCTGTCGAAGTCGAGCCCCGGCCCTTCCCCGACGACCACGAAATCCGCTTGCTCGCGATCCTCGCGCCCACCGGCGGCGCGCAGTGCCCGATGCAAGCCGTCGGCGCCGACCGCAAAAAACCGAAATCCCGGCCTCTCAGCTGCGAGCCATGCGGCCGTGGCGGCGGCAGACGTCAAGATCTGTTCGGGCGCCGGACGGGGCAGGCCGATGGCCTCGAACCGCTCGGCAACCTGCTCCGGGGTGCGAATCGGGTTGTTGGTGACGAACAGGTGCGGGACGTGCGCGATGCGGGTCAGAAAGTCCGCGGCACCGGGCAACGGCGTGTTGCCGTGGTAGAGCACGCCATCCATGTCCAACAAGAGGGCGTCGATTGGGGCTTCGGCATACATGTTTCGATGTCGACAGGCGTCAGACGCTCAGGAATTGGGATTGGGTTTGGCGCCCGCGAAGTGACCAATCAATTCTGTATAGCATCGACGACTTGTCCAAAACGCCCGTCCCCCTTTCTGCCTAGCTCGCCCGCGTGCTTCAGATAGCTAGTCAGGCCCATGCGCGCTTATTGGCCGCGCCGCTTGCTCGGAAATGCCTTCAGATATCCCTCGGTATGCGGCACAGGCCAACGCACAGTTGTCTCCTTGAAGCCCCATTTACGCGCACTATCAACAAACTTGCCCTGGAGCGCCCAGCCGCGCCGCGCGGATCACCGCCAACGATTGTCTGCTCCGGGTTCATGTGCTAGCGTACACTATCCTGGATGGAAGGTGGGGTGATTTGAAACGATGAGGCGCCAAATTCGGATGTTAGACAGATTCTACCCTATCCGAGACAGGTAGAATCTGTATAGCACACTCGATCGACATGCTGTCTAGTTAACCGTTGGGCAGTACAAATAGATGGGTATCGTCACATACAACTCACCCAATAGCTTGAGGATTGGCTATGGTTTACCAGTAAAGGTAAATCTTAGCGTCGGGATAGAGAAGCCTCGATCATTTGAACGAGAGTATAAGAAAATATTGGCTATTTTGGATCATTATGATCCGCCAGATTTAAAATGACAAAACCTAACCCCGCTTCCGATCCTGCTTCCTGCCCGGCTTCCCGCCCGGACAGGAAAATGCATTGGCTCGCGGCCACCGGCACCGGATAGCGCAACCCGCTAACGCCGACGGCTTCGGTAAGGCCGAGAAGAATGCAGATTCGCCGCCAGGCTCTCAAGGACAACTAGCGCTGATCGGTCCAAAGCCACCTCCGCGGGAGAGCGCAAAACGCTGTAGCGCGGTTCCTCGGAGCATGCCTGCGACGACGATGCTTTACGTTATGCTAGGCGAGACGGCGCGATCGCGCGGGCCTGCCGCTGCGGTGGGCGTAGCATGCAGGCAATCGCTGAGCGTTGCGGCGTCACCCGCATGACGATCAGCCGGTCGAGTGAGTTCGCTAGAGATGGGCAGCAAGAGTACAGACATGACCGACAGCAGGGCCCTGGGCGATGCGGATGCCGCGGAGGGGAACACGAAGCGCGAAAAGGGTAAGGGCAAATCCAAGATACGGGCGTCGAAGCAGCGGCCGGTGGGCTCGGTAAGAGGCGTCGAGACGATGTTCCGCAACGCCTATCGCGCGGAACTGGAGATGATCACCCTCGCCGCCACCAAGGCGAACATCATGATCTCGCTGAACGGGTTTATTGCCTCGGCATTGGTGATTTCAGGCGCCTTTATTTATACCTCTTCACCCGAGTTTCTCGTACCTGCCACATTCTTCCTGTTTACCTCGGCTGCTTCGATCTATTTCGCCCTGTTGGCGGCCTCTCCAGACTTGGCGGATAGGCCGCCCGGCATTTTTTCCTGGCTCAAAGCCGTCTTGAAAAGGGAAGCGTCGCTGAGGGACTTCAATGCCTATGTGCGGCGACGGCGCGATTTCGTCGATGGGGAGTCCAACATCCTCATCTATGAGGAGCGCGTCAAGCTCTCCAAAGCAGCCTACTGGGAACGGATGCGCGCACTGCTGAGCGATCAGGAAGACGTCTATGCCAAGATGAGCGACCAGCTGTATTGGCTGGGTCAAATGGCAAACCGAAAGTTCAAACTGCTCAAGACCTCCTACAGCATCTTCCGGTGGGGCCTGATTCTATCGGTGCTATCCTTTATCGCCGTCGAGTCCTTTGACGCGATCCGGCTGGCGTTTGACAGCGAACCCGTGGGGCGCCTGAGAAACGTCGACGTTTGGCAATTCGACGACGTCTATGAGCCGTCTGCGGTCCAGCAATTGCCGGATGGCCGCATCCTCGTCGCCGAGGATGAACCGGATCGGGCGTTGAGCATCTTGCGCTTCCGCGCAGATGGCTCGCTCGCCAGCGATCCGGCGCTCGACGCTCAAGTGATGAGTGCCTTTCCCACTCGGCCGAACGACCTGGAGGGCGTGAGTATGGATGCCGATGGCTACATCTACGCCATCACCTCCCACTCCAAGAACCGCAAGGGGCGGCGCGACGGTAGCCGGGAGCAGCTGTTGCGGTTCCGCGTCGTCGGCGACGATGTGGTTGATCTGCAGGTCTATACCGGATTGATCGCGGAGCTGCAGGGCTCTGCGGTCATACAGCAGGCACTGAGCCGGTATACCGACCAGCCGGTGAACCTTTCCGACAGCAATATCGAAGGACTGGGCTTCGATCAAAGTTATCAGCGCCTCCTGATCGGATTCCGTGAGCCTGTCGTCGAAGGGAAATCAATGATCGTGAAGCTGGACAATCCGGATGGCATTTTCGATCGCGGAGAGACGCCGAACTTGTCCGAAGTCGTCCTGCTTGACCTTCAGGGCGGCGGAATTCGCTCGCTAACCTATGATCCCGTGCTGGGCAGCTTCCTGATTGCAAACGAGATCTCCGGTCATGACGGCAACATGTACTCGCAATTGTGGTCCTGGTCCGGACAAAGCGACGCGCAGCCGGAGCCGGTCGCATTGCCGAAGACCATCAATCTCGTCAACTTGGAAGCCATCGATTCGGTCACCGTCAACGCCGAACCCCGTCTGCTGCTGATGAGCGACGACGGCAGCGTGAAAAAGGGGCAGCCGGCCAAGTACGCGCTGCTGAATTACGGCCAGTTGTCCGCGGAATAGCGCCCACATCAGCTTGATCGACGCCGTGACGGCCCCTGAGCAGCATCCCGGCGGCAAGGCGGCAAGCGCAGAGGTCAAGCGCCAATAAGGCCAGTGGGTTCTTGACGCCCCCTTCTGTGTCGCACCGGCAGTCACATAGCCCGGCTATGCTCCTGCCGGCGCTCCTTGAAGGCGGACCTCAATCCGGCGCCATCTGGGATGAGATTCTCCGGCAATCGCCTTAGACCGGCGCACACATCGAAATTTCCAGAGTGTCTCAGCGTTCGATACGTCGGATTCACGCTGGTATCGCGCGAACTTGTGCCGCAATTGTTGCCCGACCATCAATGCTAACAACAGAGCCGTGCCGCACCCTTGCGGGCGCGTTCGGCAGCGAGGGCAACTGTGCGGGACGTGAAGAATATCCTCTATTTCGCCGACGGCGATTTCGGCCCGAACTCGACCTTTAAACGGGCGGTCGATCTGGCCCGGCAGAATCGAGCCCGACTGACGCTGATGGACGTCACCCCGGAATCTGACATCGCCGCGGATCTGATCAAGCGCTACGGTCTCGCCGACGAGGCCCAGCAGAGCGAGCAGCGGGAAGCCGCGTTGACCCATCTCGCGTCGGAGTGGGCCGGCGACCTGCTTCCGCATGTGCGCTCGCCGATCGGCAACCCCTTCGTCGAGGTCATCCGCGCGGTTCTCCGCGAAGGCTATGACCTGTTGATCAAGCCGGCTCGGCCGCGCGCCGGCACGGGGGCTGGTCTGTTTGGCAGTGCCGATATGCACCTGTTGCGGAAATGCCCGTGCCCGGTGTGGATCGATCGTGAGCCCGAGCGGCCCGAGGCCGCTGCGGGGGCCGACCATGCTCCGGGTTACCGCTCAATTCTCGCCGCCGTAGACCCTGCCGCAACCGATGCCAGACCCATGAGTCAGATGATCATGGAGCGGGCGTCCGCGTTGGCGGAGCGCGATGGCGCTGAACTTAACGTCGTCCACGCATGGCAGTTCACGGGCGCCGGCGAGGGGCAGGGCGCCGCTGTCGTCGGAGCGGGCAGCGGGCTTGCCGACGCGTTGAGGCATATCGAGCGCCGGCATGCCGAGGCACTCGGCGCGCTCGTGGCTGACTACGGCCTGACCATGGACGACGGTCGGGTCCACCTGGCCAAGGGTGATGCGGCGGAACAGGTGCTGGCACGGGCAGATGCACTGAACAGCGACCTGATTGTCATCGGGACGATCGGCCGCCCGCGTGACGCCGGGGTCTTCATCGGCACAACCGCGGAGGATGTGCTTCAGGGCTCGCACATCGCCGTGCTGGCACTGAAGCCGGAGGGCTTCGTGTCGCCAGTCACCGCGAACTGAGATGGGACCGGCGCGGGTTACTGTGAATCACGAGGATGGTACTTAGCGAAACACGACTGGACGCTTCATGGGTTCCCGTGCTTCCAGTCCCGCCACTCCACCGGGTAGGTGTTGAGATAGCGCTTGACGGCCGCGCCGAGGGTCGGGAAGAAGGTCTCTTCGCCCAGCCGGGCAAAAATCCCAAATCGCTTCAATTTGTCTTTGACCGGGTCCTTCATCTCAGCGAAGCAGAGCTGGATGCCCGCGGCGTGCAGGCTCTCGTCCAGTTCGGACAGCATATCGGCAGCGGTGACGTCGACGCTGGTGACGGGTTCGGCCGCAATGACCAGCCAGCGCACTGGTGTGGGCGATGACGCCACCGCGTCCAACGCGCGCTTTTGGAACAGCTCGGCGTTGGCGAAGAATAGGGGTGCGTCCCAGCGGAAAAGCACGAGACCGGGAATCCGGCGCGCGTTCGGATAGCGCGTGATGTCGTGATAGCCGCTGACGCCCTCGGCACGTCCGAGGACCGCGGAGTGGGGTCGCCAGCCGTCCCACAGGAATTCAATGATGGCAATCACAATCGCCAGACCGATGCCGGGAATCGCGCCCAGCACGGCCACGCCGGCGAAACAGCCCATGGATAGCCAGAATTCCCAACGCTGGATGCGATAGATGCGGCGCAGGTCCGTCACTTCGATCAGGCCGATGGCCGAGGCGATCACGACGGCGGCCAAGGCGCTACTTGGCAGATGGTGGAGCAGGTCCGGTGCCGCGACCAAGAGCACGGCGACGGCGAGTGCGCCAACCACTCCGGTCAGCTGGGTTCTGGCCCCCGCGGCCTCGGCCACTGGGGTGCGTGACGAGCTGCTGCTGATCGGGAAGCCTTGGAAGAAGCCCGGCGGTCAGGTTGGCCGCCCCGAGCGCCACCATCTCCTGATTGGGGTCGACATAGGTGCCGGTCCGGGCGGCATAGGTACGCGAGAGCACGCTGGTGTCGGCGAACGACACCAGGGCAACGGCGGCACCTCCGAGCAGGACCGGGACGAGATCGTCATAGCTGATCCATGGGATGACGAATGTCGGCAGGCCCTGCGGCAGCGTTCCGAGCACCGCGACGTCGGCGCGTGCGGCCAGGTCCAACGCCCCGACGATGACGGTCGCGCCGACGACGGCGATCAGTATTCCGGGCACCCGCTCGCGATTCCTGAGCAGCAAGATCACCGCCAGCGTCCCGGCGCCGACCATCAGCGCGACCCAATTGGTTGCGCCGGCCAGGATTGCCTCGGCGAATGCCCAAAGCCGTGTCAGCGGACCGCCGCCCTCGGCCGAGAAGCCGAACAGCTTGGGCAACTGGCTGATCAAGACCGTGACGGCGATACCGTTCATGTAACCGTAGCGGATCGGCTTGGAGAGCAACTCGGTGATGAACCCCAACCGTACGACACCGGCGAGGATACACAGCATCCCCGATACGACCGCCATCATGCCGGCCAGGGCGATCGCGCGCGCGGGGTCGCCGCCGGACAGGGACAGCACGACGGCCAGGATGACGGCGACCAGTGACGAATCCGGCCCCAGCACGAGGATACGGCTGGGGCCGAACAGTGCATACGCCAGGAGTGGAACGATGGTCGCGTAGAGGCCATAGATGCCCGGTACGCCGGATGCCACCGCATAGGCGATCCCAACGGGTACCAGCATGGTTGTCAGGACGATTCCCGCCTGGATGTCGTGACGCAGCCAGGCAAGTCGGTAATGGCGCAGGGTCTGGAGGCCGGGTAGCCAATTGATCCAGCCGGGCTGATGGGTGTGCTTGCGCGGGCGCGCGATGCGCCCGGGTTCGGGGCAAGGGGAGGGTGGTGCCGAATTGCTCATACCTCGGAGCCAGCTTGGACGTTTAGCCTTCAAGGCTATCAGGTCCGCGGACAAGACGGCGGTCACCTGAACCTGGAATTTCAGCCCGCTTTCGGCGGCCAGCCGAGCCGCCGGGTGGATTCGGCCGCCTTCTCGTTTACCACATTGTGGAATCTATCTACTATTGCGAAAAATTCTGCGCGCGCTATGGTTACGCCCAACGCCGGTTCCCATGCGAGACCGGATCATGTACCGAACCCGCTACGGAGTGACGACCATGACTGCAGCCGCAAGCTCAAGCCCGCAGAACCACAACTCAGATCGACCAGCCTTCTGCGAAGGCATGCTGCACATGGGCCGCCTCGCTGAAGCCCATGACCCACACGGGGTTCATCCGGCCATCGCCGAGGGTGCCCACGCCATCACCGAAATCGACGCCGCCGCTGTGTATCAGACGCGACTGGTCGCCGATGCGCTGCGCTACACCACGCTGCAGCTGTGCGCCTCGAAGGAGTCCGGCCACCCCGGCGGCTTCGCCAGCTCCGCGGACGCCTATGCCGCGCTGACCATGCTCGGTCACACCAACATCGTCACCGAGGTGGGCCACCATGCCCCCGGCTTCTACAGCGCGATGTTCCTGGACGGGTCGCTCGAGGCCATGGGCATCGAGAACATGACCCACCTGCAGGAGCGCTTCCGTGAGCGCGATGGTCTGCTCGGACATCTGTCCGGCGCCATCCCCGGCCTGCTGGCACCGGCCGGACCGCTCGGACAGGGGCAGCACTTCGCCATGGCGGGCGCCTATCTGAATCGCGACAAGCTGTTCCCGTGCACCATCGGTGACGGCGGTCTCGGCGAGCCCTACATCATGTCGGCGATGAAGCACTTCCATACCAGCTATCCGGAGGTGACCAACTTCCTGCCGGTGCTGGTTTGGAACGGCTTCAGCCAGGAGCATCACTCGATGGTGTCGCTGATGGACAACGCGCAGATGACCGCCTACTGGCAGGCGCACGATTTCGCGCACGTGATCCTGATCGACGCCAAGGACTACGACGATGCCGGTCAGGAAGGCGCCTACGTCGACAGCACCCTGTTCAGCGACGCGGCCCGCGATGCCTTCACCCGTGCGGTGCTCGAGGGCATGCAGCAGGCGGCGGAATCGGCCCTGGGCGGCACGCTGACGGCGGTCATCATCAAGCAGCTCAAGGGTGCCGGCGTGCACACCACCGGTGCCAAGTCGCACAACCTGTATCCCGGTGACAATCCCAGCAAGCCGAACATCGCCGCGGCCCTGGAGCGCCGTGCGCTGGCGCCGGAGGCCTGGGCACTGGTGCGTACCCTCATGAGCCGGGCCGGCGGTGGTCCGGCGGGCGAGACCGTGGTCACGGAGTTCGAGCGCGCCATGGCCGACATCGGCCAGCTGCCGATGCAGGCGTTCGCGGTCGGCGACAAGGCGGTGCCCGCCAGCGCGATGGCCGAGATGGTCGCGGAGCTGGGCCGGCGCGATCCGTTGTTCGTCGTGACCAACGCCGACGGCAACGAGGCGTCGAACATGAAGGCCATCAACGAGGCGCTGAAGATTCGCCATCCGACCGAGGACGGGCTCTACAACCAGTCGCCGAGCGGTCAGGTCTACGAGCCGCTGAACGAGGACGCCTGCGCCGGCTTCGCCGCCGGTCTGGCCCTGTTCGGCGGGCGCTCGCTGTGGTTGTCTTACGAGAGCTTTGCGATCAACGGCTGGCCCATCGTGCAGACCGTCGGGCAGGCCATGGCGGAGCTGCGGCGCAAGACGCCCGCGGTGGTGACGATGTTCACCGCCGGCGCCCTGGAGCAGGGCCGCAACGGCTGGACCCATCAGCGTCCGGAGATCGAGAACTACATCGGTGGCCAGGTGCGCAATGGCAACGTGTACCTGCTGTACCCGGCGGACGCCAACATGATGCAGGCCGCCTACGGCTGGGCCGTGGCGCAACAGAACAAGTGCATCAGCATCGTCGCCAGCAAGTCCGCGCTGCCGGTCTATACCACGCCGGAGCAGGCGCAGCAGGCGATCGACGAGGGCGCGGTGAGCCTGTACGAATCCGCGTCCGGCGACGGGCCGCTGACCGTGTTCGCCGTGACCGGCGACATGGTCTTCTTGCCGGTCTTCGAGGCCAAGGATCAGCTCGAGGCGGCCGGCCATCGCGTGCGTATCGTCGCCGTCGCCAACCCCCGTCGGCTGTATCGGCCGGGGGACGTTGCTTGGCAGCACAGCTCCGAGGCCGACGATCGGTTCATGGACGATGCGCAGTTCAGCGCGCTGTTCGACGGCGACGCGCTGATCGCGGTCAGCGGTGGCGGCACGGTGGCGCTGGAGCCGGTGCTGCTGCGCTCCAAGGCCGCCGCCCGCGATCTGTTCGGCTGGCAGCGCGGCGAGACCACCGCGAGCCCGGCCGAGATCATGGCCTACAACGGGATCACGGCGGACGCGCTGGCGCAGCGCGCGCAGGCGATCGTCTAGTGCTTCGCTGCGAAAATGCCGAGACCAGCGGCGGTTGTGGGAGCGATTTGCAATCGCGACCGCCGCGACGGGGATGGTCGCGACTACAAGTCGCTCCCACAGCGCCGAGGGTCACTCCAACGGTCTCGGAACTTCCGCCGCGGTGCACTAGCGAGGCCTCGCCTCAGACCGACGAGTCGTGATCATCGGTATCGCTATCGAACCTTGCCCCTTCGCGGCACTGACCATCGTTGCGACCACCGCGGAACGGTCCGCACAGCGGACCCTACGAGGAGCGCCGTCGCCGTAGGGTCCGCTGTGCGGACCGTCCCAGCTATCCAAAAGCGCTATTCAACGGCGCGATCAGGAATCAAGCCATGACCGACACCAAGATTATCGTCATCGACGACGACCCGACCGGCTCGCAGACGGTGCACGGCTGCCTGCTGCTGACCCGCTGGGACATGGAGACGCTGATCGAGGCGCTGCGCGACGAATCGCCGCTGTTCTTCGTGCTCAGTAACACGCGCGGCATGAACGCGGCGGACGCAGCGACGATTACCCGCGAGATCTGCGTCAACCTGCGCGCGGCGCTGGACGGGCTGGCGGAGCAGGGGACGCCGATCCAGCCGGTCATCGTCAGCCGCTCCGACAGCACGCTGCGCGGGCACTATCCGGTCGAGACCGACGTCATCGCCGAGGAGCTGGGGCCGTTCGATGCGCACTTCCTGGTGCCGGCCTTCTTCGAGGGCGGGCGCATCACGCGCGACGGCGTGCACTACTTGATCGTCGACGGTGCACCGGTGCCCGTACACGAGACCGAGTTTGCGCGGGATTCGGTGTTCGGCTTCAGCACCGCGTTTTTGCCGGACTATGTCGAGGAGAAGACCGCCGGCCGCATCAACGCCGAGCAGGTCGAGCGCTTCGACCTGGCCGATGTGCGCGGTGACATCGCCGAGCGGCTGCGCGGGCTCAGCGGCAATGTCTGCTGTGTGGTCGACGCCGAGCAGCAGTCGGACCTGGATCATTTTTGCCGCCAGGTGCTGGCCGCGGCGGCCGATGGCAAGCGTTTTTTGTTCCGCAGCGCCGCGAGCCTGCTGACCTCGCTGGCGGCGCTGCCAACCCAGCCGGTGGCGGCGGCGGACATGGCGGCCTTCGTGCGCGGCGGGCGACCGGGCGTGGTGTTGATGGGTTCCCATGTGGACAAGTCCACCCGCCAGCTCAAGCACCTGATCGACGACACCGAGGTACTGCCAATGGAGATCGAGATCGATCGGATGGACGCCGACGAGGACGGCCTGCTGCGTGCTGTCTGCGATCGCGTGGAATCGGCCACGGCGGCAGGGCAGGGGGTCGTGCTCTTCACCAGCCGCGGCGAACGGCAGTTCGCGACCAAGGACGAACGCCTGGCCTTCGGCGATCGCGTCGCGAGTCTTCTCGTGCGTATCGTGCAGAACCTGCCGCCGGACATCGGCTTCTTGATCAGCAAGGGCGGCATTACCTCCAACGACACCCTGAGCAAGGGGCTCGCGTTGCGCACCGCACGCGTGCTCGGTCAGATCCGCGCCGGCTGCTCGGTGGTGCGTTGTCCGAGTGATCATCCGCGTTACCCGGACTTGCCAGTGGTGATCTTTCCAGGCAATGTCGGGGGCGACGATGCGTTGGCGAAGGCGTATCGAATTTTGGCCAGCGAAGGCTGAGTTTGCCCTGGCTGGCCGTCCGCTCGGCGAAGCGGCCTTGATCATCATTCCGGCCGGTAGGGCGGATGCCCGATAGGGCGACCCGCCTCCAGGACGCCTGCGAGCGGCATGGTTGAACAGCTTCGCGTTCCACCCTACGCAGGCACCACATCCAGGTGGCTGAAACGATGATCAAGGCCGGCGAAGCCTTCTTTATCATGCGGAGAGACTGATGCCCAGAATCCCGGACGAACGTCCGCTGAATCCGCAGCCCGCCGTGATCGACGAGATCAGGCGTGTGCTGCCCGCGGCGAGCGTGCTGGCGACGCCGGCGGAGCTGGCGCCCTATGAATGCGACGGCCTGACCGCCTTTCGCCAGCGGCCGATGGTGGTGGTGTTGCCGGAATCCGTCGAGCAGGTGCAGGCCGTGCTGCGGATCTGTCACAAGGCGCGGGTGCCGGTGGTGGCACGCGGGGCCGGCACCGGGCTGTCCGGCGGCGCGTTGCCGCTGGCGGATGGGGTGCTGCTGTCGCTGGCCAAGTTCAACCAGATCTTGGAGGTCGACAGCGACAACTGCACCGCGCGGGTCCAACCCGGCGTGCGCAACCTCGCCATCACCGAGGCGGCGGCGCCGATGGGCTTGTATTACGCGCCGGACCCGTCGTCGCAGATCGCCTGTTCCATCGGCGGCAACGTGGCCGAGAACTCGGGTGGCGTGCACTGCCTGAAGTACGGGCTGACGGTGCACAACATCCTCAAGCTCAAGCTGATCGGCGTCGACGGCGAGCCGTTCGAGGTCGGTGCCGATGCGTTGGATTCGCCGGGCCTCGACCTGCTGGCGTTGATGACCGGCTCCGAGGGCATGCTCGCGATCATCGTCGAGATCACGGTCAAGCTGCTGCCCAAGGCGGAGCGTGCCCAGGGCCTGCTCGCGGCCTTCGACAGCGTCGAGCAGGCCGGTGCCGCGGTGGCCGAGATCATCGCCTCCGGGCATCACGCCGGCGGGCCTGGAGATGATGGACGGGCCGGCCATCCGCGCCGCGGAAGACTTCGTGCATGCCGGCTATCCGCTCGATGCCGCGGCGATCCTGATCTGCGAACTCGACGGCTTTAACGCCGAGGTCTCCTACGAGGTCATGCGGGTGCGCGAACTGCTGCTGGCCGCGGGCGCCACCGAGGTGCGCACGGCCCGCGACGACGCCGAGCGGTTGAACTTCTGGAAGGGCCGCAAGGCGGCGTTTCCGGCCGTCGGGCGCTTGTCGCCGGACTATTACTGCATGGACGGCACCATCCCGCGGCGGGAACTGGCGACGGTGCTGCAACGCATCCGCGAGCTGTCCGATCAGTACGGTCTGCGCGTCGCCAACGTGTTTCATGCCGGCGACGGCAATCTGCACCCTTTGATCCTGTACGACGCAAACATCCCCGGCGAGCTGGACAAGGCGGAGGACCTGGGCGGCGAGATCCTGGAGCTGTGCGTTCACGTGGGCGGCACCGTCACCGGCGAGCACGGTGTCGGCGTCGAGAAGCTGAACCAGATGTGCGTGCAGTTCAACAGCGACGAGCTAAACCAGATGCACGCGGTCAAGGCCGCCTTCGATCCGCACGGGTTGCTGAATCCGGGCAAGGCGGTGCCGACGCTGCATCGCTGTGCCGAGTTCGGCGCCATGCATGTCCATCACGGCGAGCTCAAGTTTCCGGAGCTGCCGCGTTTTTGACGCGTGGGGGCGAATGAATTTGGCCATTAGGAACGGCATAGAAACAACTTCAACAACTGCATGGACATCAAGAAACTACGAAATACACGAAATGACGCGAAAAACAGCGGATGCTCGTTTGCATATTTAACCTTTTCGCGTTTTTCGCGTGTTTCGTAGTTCTAAGAAGATGTGACGGTTGTTCTTGAATCGTCAGCTAATAACGCCGCAAGAACAAGCGGTAGTTTTTGCTACGAAACACGCGAAAAGCACCAAACGCCTAATCGCCTTTTTAAACTATCCGGTTCATTGCGATGGTTGACCTGTCAGAGAGCAAACAGTGTGACGCCGAGGCGTCGTTGATCGAGCAGGTGATCGCGGCCCGAGAGGCGCGCGCGTCGTTGTCGATTTGCGGTGGCGGCAGCAAGGGTTTCTACGGCAATCCGGCGCGCGCGGATCGGCCGCTGGACTGCACCGTTCACCAGGGTGTCGTCGCCTACGAGCCGACCGAACTGGCGATGACGGTCCGTGCGGGCACGCCGCTGGCGGAGGTGGAGGCGCTGCTCGACGCCAACGGCCAGCAGTTTCCGTTCGAACCGCCGCGCTATGGTCCGGGGGCGACCATTGGTGGCATGGTCGCGGCGGGGCTGTCCGGTCCGCGCCGGCCCTATGCCGCGAGCGTGCGCGACGCGGTGCTCGGCGTGCGGCTGCTGAACGGTCGGGGGCAGGTGCTGGACTTTGGCGGGCGGGTCATGAAGAACGTGGCGGGCTACGACCTGTCCCGACTCATGGCGGGCTCGCTCGGCGTGCTCGGCGTGCTGCTGGAGGTGTCGCTGAAGGTGACGCCGAGCCCGGTCGGGCGCATGACGCTGGTACAGGAGCAGTCGCTTGCCGGGGCACTGGCGCTGATGCGGCGCTGGGCCAGGCGCTCGCTGCCGATCACCGCCACGGCCTGGGCGGACGGTCGGCTCTACGTGCGGATTTGCGGCAGCGAAGAGGGGTTGGCCGAGACGCACCGGGTGGTCGAGGGCCTACCGCTGGCGGACGCCGATGCCTTCTGGAACGACTTGCGTGAGCAGCGGCTCGCGTTCTTCGCCGGCGATGCGCCGCTGTGGCGACTGTCCGTGCGCCCGGCGACAGCGGCGCAGGAGATCGGCGACGAAAGCCAGCTGGTGGAGTGGGGCGGCGGGCTGCGTTGGCTCCGTGGCGGGCAGGATGTCGCCGAGGATGCGCAACAGTTTAGGGCGATGGCCAAGGCCGCCGGCGGACATGCGACCTTGTTCCGCGCCGGCAGCGCGGATGCGCCGGCGGACGGTGTCTTTACGCCGCTCGATCCGGTCGTGCTGCGCCTGCACCGCAACCTGAAGCAGTCGTTCGACCCCGACGGCCTGTTCAATCCAGGCCGCCTGTACCCCCAGTTCTGAGCGGTGCCATGCAGACCAATCTCATCCAATCCGTCCTCGATAGCACCGAGGGCAGGGAGGCCGACCGCATCCTGCGCACCTGCGTGCATTGCGGCTTCTGTACCGCCACCTGCCCGACCTACCAGGAACTTGGCGATGAACTGGACGGTCCGCGCGGGCGGATCTATCAGATCAAGAATCTGCTCGAAGGCGAGGCGCCGACGCGTCAGGTGCAGACACACCTCGATCGCTGCCTGACCTGCCTGAACTGCGAGACCACCTGCCCGTCCGGTGTCGAGTACCACAAGCTCATCGACATCGGCCGCATCCATGTCGAGCAGCAGGTCGCGAGACCAGTCGTTGAACGGCTGATGCGCTGGGCACTGCGCCAGGTGGTGCCGTACCCGAGCCGTTTCCGGCCATTGCTGCGGGTCGGTCGGTTGGTGGCACCGCTACTGCCGGCGACCTTGCGGGACAAGATGCCGAGACTGCAGGCGATGCCGAAGGCGAAGGTTGGGAGCCATCCGCGTCGGGTCATCCTGTTGAACAACTGCGTCGAACCAACGCTGACGCCGAATGTGGTGACGGCAACCATCCGCGTGCTCGACGCCCTCGGCATCGAGGTCATCCAGCCCGGCGGTGGCTGCTGCGGCGCGGTGAGTCAGCATCTCTCGGCAGCGGATGAGGCGCGCGCGTTCATGCGCCGCAATATCGACGCCTGGTGGCCCGCCATCGAGGCCGGGGCCGAGGCCATCCTGGTCACCGCGAGCGGCTGCGGTGCCATGGTCAAGGACTATGGCTGGCATCTGCGCGATGATCCCGCCTATGCGGAACGCGCCGAGCGGGTGTCGGCGCTGGCGCGCGACACCAGCGAGCTGATCACCGCCGAGGACCTGGCGCGGCTGCCGAGCCCGATCGAGCGCGGCGTGCCCGCGCGCATCGCCTTCCATCCGCCCTGCACCTTGCAGCACGGCCAACGCCTGATGGGACGGGTCGAAGGGCTGCTGCGCGGCGTCGGCTTCGAGCTGCTGCCGGTGCGTGACAGCCATAGCTGCTGCGGCTCCGCCGGCACCTATTCCATCCTGCAATCGGAGCTGGCCGGGCGCCTGCGGGCGAAACGGCTCGACGCCCTGGAGCAGGGCGCCCCGGCCCTGATCGCCACCGCAAACGTCGGCTGCCAGACCCATCTGCAAGCCGGCTCACAGCTGCCGGTGGTGCATTGGATCGAGCTGTTCGATCCGCAACAAGCCTTGTCGTTGCGCACCGCAGCCTGAAACTTGGCGCCAGTCCATCGTGGCTCCACCGGCGTGGGAGCGATTTGTAATCGCGATGGCTACGACAGCAGATCTTCCCGCGGTCGACGGCGGCTGCAAGCCGCTCCCACAATAGGTCAATTGCTGACTGCTTTTTCGTTGTCAGCGGCGCAGAGACGCAAATCGCTTATCATGGCCGGCCGATTGATTTGACGGAGAGCACCGTAGAGATGCAAAAGACCCGCTGCCTGACCGCGTCGACGCTTGAAGTCGGTATGCACTTCGAAGCACGCCTGAGCTTCACCCGCGAACAGGTGGATCAGTATTGCACCTTAGTCGGCGACCACAACGCCATTCATCGTGATCTCGAAGCAGCACGCATGCGCTTCCCGGAGACGCCGGACATCATCGTCCCGGGCGGCCTGATCCAGACCACCATCTCGGCCCTGTTCGGTACCAGCTTTCCCGGTGACGGCTGCCTTGGCCTGACCTTCTGTCCCGAGCGGTTCCGGCGTCCGGTTTGCCCCGGTGAGGAGATCGACGTGACGCTGACCATCGCGCGCATCCTGCGGGGAGGCATCATCGACATGGACATCGTCTTGACCGACGCCGACGGTAAACACGTGGCGAATGCCAAGTCCCGTGTCGTCGCCCCTGATGATGCCTACCATGCGTGGTGGAGCGAGAACATCGACGGCCTGGACGAGGCCGGCTGCTGAGGCGATTTCTGTCAAATCTCAACCAGCTGACTTGTCTTGACGCCCGCCTTCGTTGTCGCACCGGCAGTCACATAGCCCGGCTATGCTCCTGCCGGTGATCCTTGAAGGCGAACCTCAATCCGGCGTCATCTGGTACGAGATTTTCCGGCAATCGCCAGAGGCCGGTTTGCCTGCGCAACTGTTTCCGATCGAGGACCCCGTCGACGAACAAAAGGTGTTCGATCGAATCGATTTCTCGCCGACCCAACCCTGACGTTTCATCCGCAGATCGGGGCGGCAATACCCCGTTCGTGGCGTGTCAATCAAGGCTAGAGTGCGCGAGCTTCCGCGTGCTATGTTGTGGGCAGGCATGGGCCGAGCTGGAACAGGACGCCCAACAGCCACCGCAACAGTCCGCGACCGACGGACGACGACCACCAGGAGAATCCATGCAAAAGTCCCTCTACATCGACCCGGTGAAGTGCACCGGCTGTCTCCAATGCGAGATGGCCTGCTCTTACACCCACACCGGTGCCTTTAATCCATCCAAGTCCCGTATCAAGGTGTTCGACTTTGAGCATGAGGGGAGGAAGGTGCCCTATACCTGCACCCAATGCAGCGAGGCCTGGTGTCTGCACGCCTGTCCTGTCGATGCGATCAAGCTGGATGCGCGGACCGGCGCCAAGGTGGTGTTCGAGGACACCTGCGTCGGCTGCAAAGTCTGCACCATCGCCTGTCCCTTCGGCACCATCAATTACGTTGCCGATACCGGTAAAGTGCAGAAATGTGACCTCTGCGATGGCGATCCCGCCTGCGTCACGGCATGCCCGACGGATGCCATCACCTATGTGGACGCGGACTGGAGCGGACTCGGGCGCATGCGCGCTTGGGCCGCACGTGCCAACTCGGCGGCGATCTAAGCGGAGGATAAGAACATGGCCTGGACCAGAAACATCTTGCGGGTGAACCTCACCGAGGGCACCTGCACCCCCGAGCCACTGAACATGCAGTGGGCGAACGATTACCTGGGCTCGCGCGGACTCGCCAGCAAGTATCTGACGGAGGAGGTCGATCCGAAGGTCGATCCCCTGTCTCCAGACAACAAGCTGATCATGTCCACCGGGCCACTCACCGGCACCATGGCGTCCACCGGCGGGACGCTACACGGTGGTCACCAAGGGCCCGCTGACCGGCGCCATTGCCTGCTCCAACTCCGGCGGCTACTTCGGCGCGGAGATGAAGTTCGCGGGCTGGGACATGATCATTTTCGAGGGTCGCTCGCCGGACGCCGGTCTATCTGTACCTGGAAAACGATAAGGCCGAGCTGCGTGATGCATCTCATCTGTGGGGCAAGAGCACCTGGGTGACCGAGGAGACCATCAAGACCGCGCATCAGGACCCGCAGATCCGCATTTCCTCTATTGGCCAGGCGGGCGAGAATGGTGTGCTGTACGCCTGCGTGGTCAATGATCTGCATCGCGCCGCGGGGCGTTCCGGTGTCGGCACGGTGATGGGTTCGAAGAACCTGAAGGCGGTCGCGATCCGCGGCACCAAGGGCGTCTCGGGCATCCGCGACTTCAAGGAGTTCCTCAAGGTCACTAGCGAGAAGAAGCAGATCCTCGCCGAGAACGCGGTCACCGGGCAGGGCCTGCCCACCTACGGCACCCAGGTGTTGATGAACGTGATCAACGAGATGGGCGCACTGCCCACCCGTAATCACCGTGATGTGCAGTTCGAGGATGCCAACAAAATCTCCGCCGAGGCCATGGCGGAGCCCCGCGCCAGCGACGGCAAGCCGCAGCTGGTGACCAATGCCGCCTGCTTCGGTTGCACCATCGCCTGTGGACGCATCGCCAAGATCGACGAGACCCATTTCTCGGTCGTCAACAAGCCCGAGTACTGGGGCGCCTCCGGCGGACTGGAATATGAGGCCGCCTGGGCGCTGGGCGCCGCCAACGGCGTCAATGACCTGGAAGCATTGCAGTATGCCAACCTGCTCTGCAATGAGGTGGGCATGGACCCGATCTCGTTCGGTGCGACCGTGGGCGCGGCGATGGAACTCTACGACATCGGTGTCCTCAGCAAGGAGCAAATCGGCCTGGATGCCCCGTTCGGCTCGGCAGAGGCGCTGGTCAAGCTGGCGGAGATGACCGCCAATGGCGAGGGCTTCGGCAAGGAGCTCGGTGAGGGTTCCAAGCGCCTGTGCAGCAAGTATGGCCGGCCGGAGCTATCCATGACCGTCAAGGGGCAGGAATTCCCGGCCTACGACTCTCGCGGCATCCAGGGGATGGGCCTCGCCTACGCGACCTCCAACCGCGGCGCCTGCCATCTGCGCGGCTACACGGTTGCCTCTGAGGTGCTTGGTATCCCGGTCAAGACCGATCCCCTGACCATCGATGGCAAGCCGGCGTTAGTCAAGGCGTTCCAGGACGCCACCGCCGCCTTCGACTCGTCCGGGCTGTGCATTTTCACCAGCTTCGCCTGGACCTTGGCGGACATCCAGCCGCAAATCCAGGCCGCTTGCGAGGGCGACTGGTCGCTGGAGCGGCTGGAACTCGTTGGTGAGCGCATCTGGAACATGGAAAAGCAGTTCAACCTGGCCGCGGGCCTGACCAAGGCTGACGACAACCTGCCGCCGCGGCTCACGACCGAGCCGGCTAAGGTCGGTCCTGCCAAGGGGCTGGTCAACGGGCTCGACAAGATGCTGCCGGAGTACTACGAACTGCGCGGCTGGGACGGGGAGGGGGTCCCCAACGGGGCGACCCTGGAGCGTTTGGGACTCTAGTGCACCGCTGCGGAAGTTCCGAGACCGTTGGAGTGGCCCTCGGCGCTGTGGGCGCGACTTGCAGTCGCGACCATCCCCGTCGCGGCGGTCGCGATTGCGAATCGCTCCCACAACCGCCGCTGGTCTCGGCATTTTCGCAGCGAAGCACTCGTCCCAGACGCTACCTCACGCTTCTGTGTCGTTGTCGTGATCGTAGTCGGTCGAATTTTCGATTGCGACATCGATAACGACCACGACAACGAGCAAGCTCTTCGACCGTGCTTTTGGCTCCGGCTCTGCCGGGGTATGGGGAAGTCCCAATGAAACATGTGATTCTTGGCAACGGCCCGGCCGGGGTCGTGGCCGCTGAAACCCTGCGCGGGGCGGATCCTTCGTGCGAGATCGTTCTGGTTGGCAACGAGGATGCGCCGCCCTATTCGCGCATGGCCATTCCGTATCTGCTCGAAGGCAACATCGATGAGGCGGGTACCTACCTGCGCAAGGAACCGGGCTACTTCGAACGGCTGCAGATCACCGAGCGACGCGGACGTGCCGTCGCCCTGCATACGGATCAGCGCGACGTCATGTTCGACGACGGCAGTCGTGAGTCCTACGACCGACTGCTGGTCGCGACCGGGTCGCATCCGGTGCGTCCGCCCATTCCCGGCATCGATCTTCCCCAGGCGCTCACCTGCTGGACCCTGGAGGACGCGCGCGCCATCGCCGAACAGGCCAAGCCGGGCAGCCGTGTGGTACAGCTCGGCGCCGGCTTCATCGGCTGCATCATCATGGAGTCCCTAGCGGCCCGCGGTGTCGACCTGACCGTGGTCGAAATGGGCGACCGCATGGTGCCGCGCATGATGACACCCAAGGCCGGCAATATGATCCGTCAGTGGGTGGAGGCCAAGGGCGTCCATGTCATCACCAACGCTGGCATCGACCGTATCGATGCGGTCAGTGGTGCCGACAATGCCGCGGCAGCCGAGAAGCGCTCCGGCATCGGCGCGTCGATGCGCGCAATGCGCGATCGCTTCATGTCCGGCGCACCAGCAGCAGCGGGGCCGAAGGCTCCGGCCGCGGCTGACGGCGTCGCGCCGCTGCGGGTTCATCTCACCACCGGCGATGTGCTGAAGGCCGACCTAGTCATTGTCTCGGCCGGCGTTGCGCCCAACGTCAGCTTTCTTGAGGCGACGCCGGTGCATGTCGCGAAGGGCGTTTTGGTCAACGACCGGCTGGAGACAACGGTGCCGGGCATCTTTGCCGCCGGCGACGTGGCCGAGGCACCGGATCTGTTCACAGGCGCCCACTTGGTCTCAGCAATTCAGCCCAATGCCGTCGACCAAGCCCGGGTCGCGGCCCTGAATATGGTTGGCAAGGACGTGCGCCTGCCCGGCGTGCTCGCGATCAACGTGCTCGATACGCTGGGCCTGGTGTCGTCGTCGTTCGGCCAGTGGTGGGGGACGGACGCCAACGATGGCGTGGAACTGGTGGACGAGGAGAATCATCGCTACCTGAGCCTGCAGTTCCAGGATGACGTACTGATCGGCGCCACGTCCATCGGCCTAACCCAGCATGTCGGTGTCCTGCGCGGACTGATCCAGAACAAGACGCCCCTAGGCAAATGGAAGCAGGTCCTGAAACGGACGCCGCTACGATTTGCGGAGGCCTATGTCGCCCGCAGTCAACAGCCCACCGCCGTCGTCGTCCATTGAGACCTCTCTGTTGAATCCGCCACCAGCCAAGGCTTCCATGCAAATCACCTTCAAACTCTACGCCAGCTTGGGCGACTATTTGCCGAAGCAGGCCCGCGCCAACCAGATCGATCTCGACATCGACGAGACGGACACGGTGCAGCAGATTCTGGAGCGGCATCAGCTACCCGAGCGCCTGACGCACCTAGTCTTGATCAACGGGGTCTTCATCCCGCCGGAGGAACGCATGAGCCGGCAACTTGCGCCGGGCGACCAATTGGCGGTGTGGCCGCCGATTGCTGGCGGCTGATCCTTGTCGACGGGTATTCAACCGATTGCTGATCTGGAACGGGAGATGTCCGCGCTGCCGGCGGACATTGCGCGGGGCCTGGAGGTGGCCTTTCCTGGCGCGGTGCAGGGCGGGCCGAATCGGTTCGTCGTGACACTGCCCTGCGCCGCAATGGAACTGCAAGTCACACCAGGACCAGACCGGGTCATCGCATTGCTGCGACTACCGACGCTGACCCTGCGTATCCGGTTCACCGACGGCGATGCCGCGGCCCAGGCCGAACTGATCCGGCGCTTCGATCTCGCCATGCGCCGCGGTGGTGGCTGACCTGTCCAGACGATCCGAATAGCTCAACCACGGTGTTGAGCGCATCACCGTCCGCGACATGCCCCTCTTCAGGCGTCGGCAATCTCCAATCGCCTTTCGACACGCTCCAATCGATCTCCGAAGCGGTCCAGACGAACCGATTGTTCGGCGAGAAAAACGTGAAGACTTGCAACGTCGCTTTCCAGCCGGCCAAGGCGCGTCTTGATTTCGCGAATGTCTTCGCGCATCTCCAGTTGCGAGTCGAGGACCTTTTGAATCATTTGTGCGAGCAATAAAGTCACCGAATGCGTCCGAGCGTTTCGACGCCGTCGGCGGTGGGCTTGACGACCACGATCTCGCCGGATGCCGGGAAGACCCCGGTCAGCGCGGTGATGTTGACCTGATGCGTGACCAGCACTAAAGGCCCGTCGCTGTCTGTGCCCGCCTGGGTGCGGATCAATTGACGAGTGGCGGCGGTGCGTTCCGATTCCTTGGCGTCGTCGCGGAAGAAGGAATTGAGTGCCGGGTTGGGCTGGACGGTGCCGAGATCGAGCAGGCGGGCGGTCTCCAGGCAACGGCACCATTGGCTGGATTGCACCTGGGCAGAGGAGATGCCGTTGGCGCGGAATCGATCGCCGATGGCCTTTGCCTGGGCGCGGCCTTGCTCCGATAGGTTGCGCTGGGTGCTGCAGTCGTCGAGGTCGAACTCGGCCGGGTCGCCGATGCCCGGGGCCTGTGCGTGGCGCATCAGGGCGACGTGCCCGCCGTTGGCGAGTGCCTGCCAAAGCCTCTGTTGGCCGTCTTCGGCGCCGTCGGCGAACGCATGGACGGTGCCGATCAGCGCGATGCTGACCAATAGGACTAGGAGCCATTGCGGTCTGTGCATGGGTCCACCTCAGGGGCTGCTCGATTGAAACTGCGCAGGGTTCAGGCCGCGCCTGCCGCGAGCTTGGGCCGCGGTGCCTGCGCCTCGGCGGCTTCGGTCGCCAGCACGCGCTCGCGCTCCTGATAGACGGCGAGCTGCGAGGTGATCTGCTCCTTGACCATCTCGCGGTAGGGCAGAAAGTGCTCGATGTAGGCACACAGCCCCAGATAGCTGCCGACGCCGCCGCGATTGTGGCGGAACATCCACCACAGATAGCGCCAGAACGCAAAGCGGGTCTTGCGCACAATGCCCTGGCGCCAAACGATGGTAAGTAGCGCACCGAGGGCCGCTGGGTCGCCGGGGCGCTTGGCCTTGTGTTTGCGCCGTGCCGGGTTGTTGTGCACGTCGGCGGTGCCGAGCACCTGATAATGCCGGAAGGTGCGGTCGAGGTACTGGCGCGGGTCGAACAGCGCGTAGAAGCCGTTGACGTACTCGGTGGCGATCTCCTCCACCGGGCGAGTGGGAACGAAGTTCAGCAGCGAGGTCTGGTTCAGGTGCACCTCGCCTTCGCGCAGCCGGCCCTCGGCGATGAGGCGGTTCCAAAGGGCGGTTCCGGGTAGGGCCTGAAGCATGCTGAAGGTGGTCAGCGGGATGTTGTTGCGCTCGACGAAATCGACGATGCGCTGACCGGCGCCGGGGCGCTCGTCGTCGAAGCCGATGATGAAGCCGGCCATGATGCGCAGCCCGGTGCCGGCGATGGCGGTGACGGCGTCGTCCAGCGACGATTTGGTGTTCTGCTTCTTCTTGCTGGCGAGCAGGCTGGCCTCGTCCGGCGTCTCGATGCCGAGGAAGACGGCGCCGAAGTTGCTGTCCACCATCAGGTCCATCAGTTCCTGGTCTTGGGCCAGGTCCATCGATGCCTCGGTGGAGAAGTTGAACGGGAAGCCGCGCTGTTCCTGCCAGGGGCGCAGCGCGCGCAGCATCTGCTTGGCGTTGGCCTTGTTGCCGATGAAGTTGTCGTCGACCACGAACACGCTGCGCCGCCAGCCAATCTCGTACAGCCGCTCCAGCTCGGCCAAGACCTGTTCGGGCGTCTTGGTCCGCGGGCGCCGTCCGTAGAGCACGATGATGTCGCAGAACTCGCAGCGGAACGGACAGCCGCGGGAGTACTGGATGGCCATCTCGCTGTAGGCGGTCAGATCCAGCAGGTCGAAGCGCGGGATCGGTGTCTGGGTGACGTCCGGTTTCTCGCCGCCCGCCGTGTAGACGCCGCGCTTGGCGCCGCGGCCGAGGTCTTCGAGCCACAGCGGGATGGTGATCTCGCCCTCGTCCAGCACCAGAAAGTCGGCGCCGGCCTCCTCTAATTCCTGCGGCAGGGCGGTGGCATAGGGGCCACCGCAGACCGTCGGCTTGCCGTGTCGGTGCGCCTCGGCGATGGCGGCATGCATGTCGTCCTTCTGCACCAGCATGCCGGACAGCAGCACCAGATCGGCCCAGGCCCAGTCTTCATCGGAGACCGTCTCGATGTTGCGGTCGCGCAGCCGGAACTCCCAGTCTTGCGGCAGGATGGCGGCGACCGTGATCAGGCCCAGCGGCGGCATCATCGCGCGCTTGCCGATCAGCTCCAACGCCTTCTCGAAAGACCAGTAGCTGTCGCGGAATTTGGGGTAAACCAGCAAGGCGCGCATTGGAGTCGGCTCCTGATGAACGTGGACGCCGACGCGTGCGAATGGAGTTCGGCCGGATAGCCGCACTGCGAACGTCGGACTCGATCCCTCTTTTTAGCTGGATCGGGCGTCGGTATCAACCGGTCGGGAGTCAGGGGCTTGGGAGCTGGTTGCGCTGAGTGCTGCGATCCCGGGTCGCGGGGTGCCGATTTAGCACCGTTCGGTGTTATTCCCAGCGAAAGAAACGCGCCGCGACGACGAGCAGTAGGGCCGCGAGCCCGAGCAGCAGCCCGAGCTGGGGCAGGATATCGAGTACGCCCGCGCCGTCGATCATGATGTCGCGGGCGGCGTCGACCAGATGGGTCAGCGGCATCAGCGTCGACATGGCTTGGGCCGCGGTGCTAGTGCCCTCCATCGAGAACCAGACGCCGGACAGCAGTAGCATGGGCCAGGACATGAGGTTGAGCAGGCCGTCGGCCAGTTCCTCGGTGCGCAGGCGGGCCGAGACGGTCAGGCCGAGGCTGATCATGCACAGCGCGCCGGCGGTATAGACCAGCAGCAGCGCCGCGTAAGAGCCGCGCATCGGAAAGTCCAGGATCATCGAGGCACCCAGATAGACCAGGGTGCTAGTCGTGAGGACGACGATGAGCCGCGAGAGCACCTGTGCGCTGAGGAACTCGATGGGCCGGAGCGGCGTCGCCTTGAGGCGCCGCAGGACGCCGTTCTTGCGGTAGCGCACCACCACCCAGCCGACGCCCCAGAGACTGGAGAACATCACGTTCATGGCCAGCACGCCGGGCAGCACCCAGTCGGCATAGCTCAGGGCTTCGCCGGCGGCGGCGCGGCGCTGCGGCGAGCCGTCTGGCTCGGCCTGATCCTGCCGGGCATAGGCGCCGAGGAGCAGGCGCTCGACCAGGTCGCCGTTGGCGGAATCGGGGTTGACCCAATAGGCGGGGCCGTCGCGTATGTCGAGCAGCAGATCGAGCTGGTGGCGCTGGACCTTGGTCACGGCGCTGGCGACGGCGTCGCTGTCGTCCGCCACCGGGATGAAGTCAATATGTGGCGTGGCGAGAAAGCCACTGGTTGCTGCCGGCGCCGAGTCGATGGTGGCTGGCGGGGCAATGACGCCGACCTTGAACAGCGCCTTGGGCTCGCCGCTGAAGATGAATGCGAAGGCGATGATCATCATCACCGGCATCAGCAGGTTCCAGGTCAGCCCGGCGCTGTCGCGATAGAACTCGCGGTTGCGGGCGGCCAGCACGGCCAAGATGCGCTGCCACATGATTCAGGCCCTCAGGCTGTGGCCGGTGAGCTTGAGGAACAGGTCCTCGAGGCTCGGCGTGTCGATGCGTAGCGCGGTGAGCCCGGCGCCGATGCGCTCTAGGTACTCCAACACCGGCGGTACGGCGTCGGCATAGAGTTCGATCACGGTGTCGCGGCGCTCGGCATAGTCGGGCAGGGACTCATTCTCCGGCCAGGCGGCGGCGGGCAGGCGCACAATCGCGGCCGGAAAATGTTCGTGCACTAGTGCCTGGGGTTGGCCGCGGGCGATGACACGGCCTCGATCGACGATGACGATCTCGTCGCACAACTGCTCCGCCTCTTCCATGTAATGGGTGGTCAGGAGCACGGTCTTGCCGCGCGCGCGCACGGTCTTGATCAGCGACCAGAAGTTGCGTCGGGCCTGAGGGTCGAGGCCGGTCGTGGGTTCGTCGAGAAAGACCAGATCGGGGTCGTTGACCAACGCGATGGCTAGCAGCAGGCGCTGGCGCTGTCCGCCGGAGAGTTTGCGCGTGTCGCGCTTGAGGATCTCCGCCAGGTTGCAGAGGCGGATCAGTTCGTCACGGTCGGCGGTTCGCGCGTACAGGCTCGCAAACATGCGCAGCGATTCGTCGACGGTCTGGAAATCTTGCAGCGACGTGGCCTGGAATTGGATGCCGATCGACTGCCGAAAGGCGAGGTCGAGCGGCCGACCGCGGAACAGGACCTCCCCGGCGGTCGGCGTCTGGATGCCTTCGAGTATCTCCAGCGTCGTGGTCTTGCCGGCGCCGTTGGGGCCGAGCAGGCCGAAGCATTGGCCGGGCAGTACCTCGAAGCTCAAGCCGTCGACTGCTTTCACGCCTGGATAACGCTTCTCCAGCGATCGGGCCTCGATCAGGGCGGAAACGCTGGTCATTGGGTTGTCTGTGCTGAATTCGCGGGAGCGGCCGGTTCTTCTTTGTTCCGGCCGCGGCGTCCGAATGCTTCTCGATTTGGCCTCGGCCCGTGTTCGGGCCGGAGTCTGGGCTCGAACGTCGATCCAGACCTGGGTCTACCCCAGGCTTGTTGCCGACCTAGGCTTCGCCATCCTTGCGGGTGTCGATCTTAAAGGGGACGTAGGCGGGGCAAAAGCCGATCGCGGAGGTCGCCAGCGGCACTAGGCCTAGCAGGGTAAGCCACCAAGTATTGGTGAAGATGCCGGCCAGGATTAGCAGGCCGGCGGCGGCCAGGCGCAGGTTACGATCTTGCTTGCCCATGTTCTTGGTCATGATAAGTCTTCCGGTCGATGGATAGGTTGACGTGTCATTGGGTGCGGTCTGGTCGCTACTGGACCATATACCCTGAGGAGCGGAAGTCCCGGCTTCTGTCGCCACGGCACCCCCGCACTTGCGGGGAAAGTGGGGGCACCGCGCTCGGATTTCTCGTCGATTCCCCTGTTTCGAACGCGGCCAGTATATGATTGGTCAAACGACAGGGTCGTTGCGAAACTGCAATTGCGTCTTTGTCGTGCGCCTGCCGATACCCTTTGTCGTGCCATGGGAATTGTACGCCAGGTACGAGTTCTTGTGGGCTGCCTAGCAGTGACCGCGTACCCATCGAAGACGGGGAGATTGTCGACGAAGCCATGCACGGATTCAAATTGCCGCGGCTGCTGTTTTGGGCCGCTATCCTGTTTCTGCTGTCGCTGACCGTCAAGCCTTGGCTGGAACTGGCGTTGGTGAACTACGACGCCGAACCCAGGGCAGTGACTGCCCGTGGCGACATCGCTGGCGATGAGCGGGCAACGATCGAGATCTTCGAGTCGGCCAGCCCGTCGGTCGTCTTTATCAGCACGACTGCTGAACTGCTGAGCCCCTGGACGCGCAATCTCACCCAGGTTCGCCGGGGGACCGGTTCCGGTTTCGTCTGGGACGCTGCTGGCCACATCGTCACCAATTACCACGTCATCGAGGATGCGCGGTCGGCGCGGGTGAGGCTGTCCGACGGGCGAACTTACAACGCGGAATTTGTCGGCGCGAGCCCCGAGCACGACCTGGCGGTGGTGCGCATCGGTGTGTCTTTGGCGCGCATCGCGCCCGTCGCGATCGGCAGCAGCGTCGACCTGCGGGTTGGGCAGAAGGTGTTTGCCATCGGCAATCCGTTTGGCTTCGACTATAGTCTCACGACCGGCGTCGTCTCGGCGCTGGACCGCACCATCTTCTCGGAGGAGCATGGCGAGATCCGGCACTTGATTCAGACCGATGCGGCCATTAATCCCGGCAATTCCGGCGGTCCGTTGCTGGACAGCGCGGGCCGTCTGATCGGCGTCAATACCGCCATCTTCAGCCCCTCCGGCAGCTTCAGCGGCATCGGCTTTGCGGTGCCGGTGGACACCGTCAATCGGGTTGTGCCTCAGCTCATCGCCAGCGGACGCTATGTGCGCCCCCGGATTGGCATCTATGGCGACGACGATGTTAGCCGGCCGATCCTGGTGGAACTCGGTGTCGAGGGCGTGGTGATTCTGCGCGTGGAGCCTGATTCACCGGCCGCCGTCGCAGGGCTGGTGGAGACCCGGGTGACCGATGCCGGCGAGATTATCCCCGGCGACATCATTCAACGCGTCGATGGCGAGCCGGTCGGCGAGATGGCCGACCTGATCGAGGTGTTGGAGAATTACCGAATCGGCGATCGGGTCGTGCTGGATCTGGTACGCGGCGGCGCATCGACCCGCGTTCCGGTGGTTCTCGGCGGGCGCTCCGGACAGCTGGATTGAGCTGTCCGTGCCCGCGCCGAATCCTACAGAAATTGCCTCAGTTCAGACCACAGACGCCGGTTGGGCAGCAGCCGCCGGTGCCGCAGGCGGGCGCGTTGCCGCTGCCGAGGCTGGCGCTGGAGATCAGGTTGCCCCCGTTGGCCATGCGCTGGACCGGTGTATCGGCCGCGGTGTCGCCTCTGGTCAGGTTGGCGCGTTCGCACAGTTCGCCCCAGGTGGCGATCTTCTCGCTCATGCGATGGTTGACCTCGACGACTTGGCCGTTGGCGTCGCAGCGATAATCATACGTTGGCATCGTACGTTGCTCCTATATCGATGTTTTCTAATATGGGCAGATTATATCCAGCGCGGGCGACAACGCAATGCCTGCGGATGTCACTCAAGCTGCGCGGCCGCCCAGAGCTTTCCGCGCAGGCCGACGCCAGTGCTGTAGCCGACGCTGGCGAAGCGGATATTGCCGTCGCCGTCGAGCACGAAACTGGCCGGTACGCCGCGTACGCCCCACTGGGTCGCGATTTCGCCATAGGGGTCGGCAATCGCATCAAAGGACAGACCTTGCCCCTGAAGATAAGTATTGATTTCCATGTCGCTACCTGACTGCATGGCCACGGTGATGACCTGGTAGTCGCTGCTCAATGCCTCGATGTTGCCTTCTTCCAGCTTGCAGATCGGGCACCAGACGGCCCAGAAGTGCACCAGCGTCGGCTGGCCGCGCAGGCTCGTCAGGTCGAAGGGTTGCGCCATGGTCGTCGCTGCGCTCAGAGCCGGCGCCTCGCCGCTGGCTAGGGGGCGAGACTTGAACCATTGCACGCCGAAGAAGATGACCAGGATCACCAACATGTTCACCAGCCAGCCGCGCAGGCTGCGCTTCGATCGGGGGTTGGAGACTCGCGTCGATTTGCCCATTGTCTTCCGTGCCGCGTCTGGCTTGTTGTCCGGCGGCATAGTATGCCTGCCCAGCGCGGCGCTTGGCAGGTCCGATGCGGACTTAATTTAGCTCGTCATGGAGAGTGCGGATGAAGCGAATGCGAGAGTACTTGGCCCCGTTCGTCCTGATTCTGTCGGGGCTTGCGGCGGCATGGGCCGCTGATCCCGCCGACGGCTTGTTCGATCTCGACCAGCTCGAGGTTCGGATCACCGAATCGCTGTCGAATCTGGAGCTGAGCCACGACGGCAAGCCCGTCTTGCTGATGCGTCACCAGGACCCGGATCACCATATCGTCGCGCCCTACGACAAGACGGCACGTCGCTGTCCGCCTTACTGCGTGCAGCCGATGCAGGTGGCACCTGGTGTCGAGACCATCGGCGAGTTGGAGTTGATCGATTACCTGAAGCGTTCGGAAGAGGGCGATTCGACGGTGTTGGTGATCGATTCTCGCACCGACGACTGGGTCCGGCGCGGCACGATTCCCGGCTCTGTGCATATCGCGTATCAACGGCTCGATCCCGAATTTGCATCGCCGCAGCAGATCGCCGAGATCCTGCAATTGGAGTTCGGTGCCGCCAGTGCCGATGGCATCTGGGACTTCGGCGGCGTGAAGACCTTGGTGTTCTTCTGCAACGGCGCCTGGTGTGGGCAGTCGCCCACCAACATCAAGGCGCTGCTCGGGTTTGGCTATCCGGCACACAAGATCAAATGGTACCGGGGTGGGATGCAGGCGTGGGAATCGCTGGGGTTGACGACGGTTCGGCCGGCCGCGGCGACCGCGGACGATGAGGCGGAGCACTCGACTCCTTGACGGCGCGAGTCTGTGCACAAGGGCCAGGTTTGTCGGCGGGTCAAGGTCGCAAGCGTGAAGGATGAAGGATGAAGGATGAAGGATGAAGGATGAAGGACGAAGTGTGATCTGGCCTTTTTCGGGTGAAGAGGTGCAGTTGTGTAACTCTGTCGGACGATGGTCCTTGGTCCTCGGCCCATTTGAACTCAAAGGGCGCGGTGCTCGCTCTCATCGCACCACGACATCCCCTCGTTAGCGTTCAATCTCCACCTGCGTGCGAATCCAGCGGTTGATCAGCCCCGTTGAGGCTGCCCGATTCGTGCCAGGCACTGATGATGTTATTGACGTTGCGCTGCAAGACCTCGTCCTCGGCGCGCATGACCCAGGCGAGGCGTTCTTCCGTCAGCGGGCGGAAGATGCCGAGCAATTCGGTCTCGTCGGGGTCCGCGGCGATGGCCCAGACGGTGGTTGCGTCGTGGATGAAAAGGTCGATGTCGCCCGCGCGCAAGGCGGCGATTCCCCAGGTGGCGTCGGCGACCGGGACGCGTTCTGCGTTTGGCAGGTTTGCCTGGACGAACCGCGCGCCGGCGGAGCCGCGCTGGTAACCGACGCGGGCCCGTGTGGTGATGATGTCGAGCAAGCGGCCAAAGGTCGCGACGTCTTCTGCGCGGATCAACGCCATCTGGCCGGTGCTCAGCAGCGTCGCGCTGGCGACCAGGCCAAGGCGCGCGCAGATCAGTCTCCGGCAGGGTCGAGAGCACCAGGTCGATGCGTCCGCCACGCAGCGCGTCGATCAGGCGTGGTTGCGGCATCTCCTGCAGGCGCAGTTGCGCGTTCATCGCATCGGCCAGTGCGCGGGCCAGGTCCACTTCGAGCCCGCGCAGCACGCCGTGATCGAAGAACGCCATTGGTGCGCCGCCGGCGCTGACGCCGAAGCGCAGCGATGCGCGGTCGTCGTCGGCACTGACGACGGTGCTCGATGCACAGCAGCATGACAAGCACCACCATGACGATTGCGGTGATTGGAAATCGCGTCATGCGGATGTAGGGTAAGGCATTGATTGAGTCACGCCGTTCAACGTGCGTCACTCTGGCTCGAGGGCAACAATGCAGGATTCAGACTTGCATGGCATCGAAAAACCAAACCCCGTAGTGCACGACAGGCAGCGCAGCGATGCCGCTGCATCGTCCGACGCGCTGCCAATGCTGTCGCGGGCGTTGCGCTTCGCGGCAGTCAAGCATCGCCGCCAGCGACGCAAGGATGCCGAAGCATCGCCGTACATCAATCATCCGATCGCGGTGCTGTCGATCCTGAGCGAAGAGGCCGCGGTCGACTCAACCCATGTGCTCTGTGCGGCGGTGCTACACGACACCATCGAGGATACCGAGACCAGCGCCGAGGAGTTGGAGGCGGCCTTCGGTTTCGATGTGTTGCAGACCGTGCTGGCGGTGACCGACGACAAGGCGCTGCCGAAGGCAGAGCGCAAACGGCAACAGATCCTGCGTGCGTCGTCGGCCAGCCATGAGGCGCGTCTGGTGAAGCTCGCGGACAAGATCGCCAATCTGCGCGATTTGGCGGATCAGCCGCCCCATGACTGGGATGCGACGCGCCGACTCGCTTACTGCCGCTGGGCGGTGGACGTCATCGACCAGTTGCGGGGAACGCACGCCGAACTCGAGCGGCTGTTCGATCTGGCCCACGCGCGCTGCGTCGCCATGGTCGCGGAGACTGAGCGACCCTGACGACGAGTTCCGAATCAAGCAACGCAGTCGTTGGTTGGGTGAGGAACGAACCCCAGCATCTTGACTGCCGGCGGCGCCGCCGCGACCCGCGTCATTGCAGGCCAGACGCTCGGTCGCCGGGCAAGACCGGAGTGGTTGCACCCTGTTCGGGATCGGGGATGGTGTTGAACCACGACAGCTTCTCCCGCAGCTTCACCACCTCGCCGACGATGATCAGCGTCGGCGGCTTCGGCGGGTCCGCCTGCACCTGTTCCAGGATGTTGGACAGCGTGCCGGCGTAGACCTTTTGCATATGCGTGGTGCCTTGCTGAACCAGTGCGATGGGCCGTTCCGGCGGGACGCCGTGTTCGATCAGGTTGGCGATGATGATCGGCAGACCCACCAGACCCATGTAGAACACGACGGTCTGATTCGGTTGCGCCAGCTGCGGCCAGTTCAGGTTCATGGTGCCATCCTTGAGATGGCCGGTGACGAAGCTGACGGATTGCGCATAGTCCCGGTGCGTCAGCGGGATGCCGCCGTAACAGGCGCAGCCGCTGGCGGCGGTGATGCCGGGCACGACTTGGAATGGCACGCCTTCGGCCGCCAGCGTGTCGATCTCCTCGCCGCCGCGGCCGAAGATGAACGGGTCGCCGCCCTTCAGGCGCAACACCCGGTGTCCCTCCTTCGCGAGGCGAGCCAGCAGGGCGTTGATCTCCTCCTGGCGCATGGTGTGTTGGTTGCGTTGCTTTCCGACATAGATGTGGTCGGCGTCCCGGCGCACCATGTCGATGATCGGCTTGGCCACCAAGCGGTCGTAGACCACCACGTCCGCTTGCTGCATCAGCCGCAGCGCGCGGAAGGTGAGCAGATCGGGGTCGCCGGGGCCGGCGCCCACCAGGTAGACCTCGCCCATCGTGGACGGATCGGCGCCAGCGGCCAGTTCCCGCTCCATGGCCGCGTCGGCCTCCTCGAGATGGCCCGAGAAGACGCGTTCGGCGACGCCGCCCTGCAGTACGCGGTCCCAGAAGCGACGCCGGTCGCGCTGGATGTCGAAGCGCTCCTTGACGCGGTCGCGATACCGCGCGCAAAGCTCGGCGAGGCGGCCATAGCCCGCGGGCACCAGGGATTCAAGCCGCGCCCGAATCATGCGCGCGAGCACCGGCGAGGCGCTGCCCGTCGACACGGCCACGACGACGGGCGAGCGGTCGATGATGGACGGCATGAGGAAGGTACAGTCCTCCGGCTGATCCGCGACGTTGACCGGGATGCCCGCCGCCTTGGCCAGCTGGGCAATCCGTTGGTTCACGTCGCGGTCGTCGGTGGCGGCGATCGCCAGGCGGACGCCGTCGAGATCGGCGTCTTCGAAGCGGCGCTCGTGCCAGACGATCGCCGGGTCGTCGAGTCGTGCGGCCAGGTCGTCGGTCAGGGCAGGCGCCACCAGGTGCACGCGCGCGCCGGCGCGACGCAGGTTTTCGAGCTTGCGCAACGCGATCGGTCCGCCGCCCACGACCAGGCAGGGTTGTTGTTTGATATCAAGAAAGATTGGAAGGTGTTCCATCGTTCGCCTTGCCGTCTGTGACATAAATCATTAATATACTGAAATACTTGGGTAAGGGGTAGTCATTCACGTGGTCAACGAGATCGATTCCGAAACTTTGCAGTCCCGCCTCGGCAATGGCGAGGATTTGCTGCTGGTGGACATTCGGACCCCCGCCGAGGTCGCGCAGGGCGCGATCCCGAACGCTTCGCACATCCCGATGCATCTGTTGCCCTTGCGCGCGGCGGAATTGCCGAAAGACAAGGACGTCGTGTTGTATTGCCGCAGTGGCGCCCGGTCTTACCACGCCTGCCAGTTTCTTGCGCAACAGGGTTTCGACAACGCCTTGAACCTGCGTGGCGGCATCATCGCCTGGGCCAGGCACGGTTACCAGATCGGTCGGCTCGACCTATCGTGAGCCGGTCTTAACCTTGCGTTTATCGGCGGTTTGGCCTATAAATCAGAACCTTTGCTTTTGCTGAAATACTAACGCAGCAACGGCTTTTCACCTAGAGACTTCCGGAGGTTATACGAGATGGCAGACTTTGATTCGGAACTGGACGCAAGCGGCCTGAACTGCCCGTTGCCGATTCTTCGGGCGAAGAAGACCCTGAACGGTCTGGAAGCCGGGCAGGTGTTGCACGTGATCGCAACCGACCCTGGCTCGGTCAAGGACTTCGATGCCTTTGCCAAACAGACCGGCAACGAGCTGATGGAATCCAAAGAAGAGGGCGGCAAGTTCCATTTCTTGATCAAGAAGTCCTGACCTCCGTCCCCTAAGGCGATTGACAGAAATCGCCTAACACCCACAACGAAACCGGCCCCGTCGCTGCGGGGTCCGACAGGAGGAACACGATGGACGAAAAGAAACTGGCGATCATCGCCACCAAGGGCTCGTTGGACTGGGCCTATCCCCCCTTCATCCTTGCGTCCACCGCTTCCGCGCTGGGCTATGAGTCGCAGATCTTCTTTACCTTCTACGGTCTTCAGCTGCTGAAGAAGAAGCTCGCGCTGCAGGTCACGCCGCTGGGAAATCCCGGCATGCCCATGCCCATGGGCATGGACAAGTGGTTCCCGGTGCTCGGCATGGCGCTGCCCGGCATGCAGAGCATGATGACGGCCATGATGAAGCAGAAGATGAAGGCCAAGGGCGTCGCCAGTGTCGACGAGCTGCGCGAGCTGTGCCAGGAGGCCGAGGTCAAGCTGATCGCCTGCCAGATGACGGTCGACCTGTTCGACATGGACCATGCCGACTTCATCGACGGCGTGGAATATGCCGGGGCGGCGGCATTCTTCGAGTTCGCGGGCGAAAGCGACATTTGTCTGTATATCTAGCAGCTAGGGCCTAGCAGCTAGGTACTAGGAACTCGGAGCTAGAAAAAAAGGCCGTCCCAATCCGGGCGGCCTTTAAGGTTGCGCGACGGCGCCGCGCGTTTGGGGGAATCGTCGATTCGGTTTTAGAAGGCGTCGAAGGTCTTGCTGACCTCAAGCCCGATCAGATGGGCGTGGGCTTCGTACTTGCCTGCGATGGCGGTGGTGCCGTTGATATCACGCGCCGCTTCCGGCGTACGGGGTGACGCCGCTGTAGTTGCGCTCCTTAAACATCACATACATGTATCCTGCCTCCAGTTGCCAGCCGTCGTCGAGCGCGTGGCTGACGCCGATGCTGAACAGGTTTCGGTCGTTGTCTGGGACTCGCGCACTGAAGTGCGCATCATCCTGTCCGGTCTCGTCGTAGGAGTAGCCGAAGCGTAACTGGGTCTGGTCGAGTAACTGATAGGTGACGCCGAGGCGGTAGGCATTGGCGTCTTTCCAGTTGTTCTCGTCGTCGATCAGCGTGGAGCCGTTCAGGTTGCCGGTGACCTTGATCTTCTGAAATTCGCTCCAGCCCGTGCGGGCCCAGTCCACCTCGATCGCCAGCTTCGGATTGACCTCGTAGCGCGCGCCGAGGGTTAGGCGCCAGGGCAGGTTGAGGTCAAGTTTCGCGGTCTGGCTTGGCTGTCAATGCGCCGTAGCATGCGACCATGTTGTTGTCGAGTGCGGTGTAATTGGCCGTCGATCTTGATCGTCGCCGCTGAGTGAAAGTTGATGCCGAGGCTCAATGCGTCCTTGCGGTACATCGCGCTGACGTTGAAACCCCAGCCAGAACCGTCGCCGCTCAGCTTCGTGATGGAGGAGTCCAGCTGCGCTGACTTGCCCCAATAGATGTCCGCGCCCGCGGACAGCGCCAGATTGTCGTTGACGCGATAGGTGGCCGTGGGCGTGAAGTCAACGATCTCGAGCTTGCTGCGGGTGGGCTGCGGGCTGAGCGGGATGCTGCGTTCCGGGCGCAAACGGGGGCGTCGGCAGTGGCGCCGTGTTGGTCAGCGGCGGGAAGGTGCCGGTCTCCCACTTGGTTTCCAGCCCGAACGGGGCGGAGACGCCGAGCCCGGCAGACCATTGTTGATTGATGCGTATTGCCAGTTGCCCCATCGGTGCGCCGATCCAGTCGGCGCCCGTGCTGTCGTGCTTGCCGCTCTCGGTTTTCACCGAGAAGTTTGGATTGATGAACAATGCTCCCGCTGCGATCGAGCTCTGCGCATGGAAGGCCATCGCGGCGGGATTGTAGATGAAGGCCCCGCGCTCTTCGGGGTTTGCGACCAGGGCGTTGGCGGTGCCGACTCCGGCCACCGACATCTCCGGGACTGCAAAACCCTCAGCGCGGACAGTTGAGGCGTTCAGCAATGCAATCGCGACGGCCGTTGCAACGGCGGTCGGTGCGAGCGGGCGAAGGGGCATGCGCCTGTCCTCTTGTGTCATGTTCTTCGAAGCAAACAAATCGATCTTCGTTAACCGGGTCTTGGGTGGAGGAGAGGTTGCCTGGGTGCTGTGGGCGCATCGGCGACAAGCAGCGCGGTGTTTCGGCGGCTCCAGTCAAGACGGTGGTAACAATACGCCACAATGTTGTGTTTTTCCAGCTTTTGTTGCGAATTGCCAAAAGACCGATTCGGGTTCAGCGGGCGCGCTTGGTCATGGCTCGAAGGCGATGCCGGATCACGAGCGGGAACTCCCTGAATTCTTTATAGGTATCACCCAAAGCAGACTGGCTTGTGCTATAAACCGAGCTTATTGATTCCTGTTCGAGGGCTAGCCCATGGCTGACCGACGACTTCAGGTCTTCCACACGGTGGCGCGCCTGTTGAGCTTCACCAAGGCGGCGGAATCGCTGCACATGACGCAGCCAGCGGTCACCTTTCAGGTCCGCCAGTTGGAGGAGCAGTTCAACACCCGGCTGTTCGACCGCACCCACAATCGCATCAGCCTGACCGATGCCGGCAGCCGCGTGTTCGAGTATGCCGATCGCATCTTTGAGCTTTACTCGGAGATGGAGAACGGTGTGCGCGAGATCACCGGCGAGATCAGTGGATGCGCTCACCATCGGCGCCAGCACCACCATTGCCGAGTACATGCTCCCGACCCTGCTTGGAGACTTCAACGCGCGCTACCCGGAGGTCTCGATCCACCTCAAGGTGTCGAACAGCGAGGGCATCGTGTCGATGGTCGAGAGTAATGCCATCGATCTCGGTGTCGTCGAGTCGCCGGTGGCGAACAAGAACCTGGTGGTGGAGACCTGCAAGCAGGATCAGTTGGTGGCAATCGTGCCGCCGGGGCATCCGCTGGCTGCTGGCGGAGCGATCCCCTTCAGTGATCTGCTGGAGTATCCGTTCATTTGCCGGGAGGAGGGCTCCGGGACGCGCGAGGTGATCAACGACTACCTCGGTGGGTTGCCCGCTTGCGCGGCGGGGCTCAAGGTGGCCATGGAGCTTGGCAGTCCGGAGGCCGTGAAGGGCGCCGTTGAGGCCGGTATGGGTGTCTCCGTGGTGTCGAAGGCGACGGTGCAGAAGGAATTGAAGCTAAAGACCCTGGTGACCCGGACGCTTGACCCGCCGCTGTTTCGTCCGTTCTCGTTCGTGCACCAGAAGCAAAAGTTTCGGCTCCGCGTGATGGAGGAACTGCTCGAATTTGCGCGTGCCTATTGCAAGAGTCAGCCGGATTGAGTGCGAGCGGGGTCGAGCGCGATCTTCACCCGGCTGGCGAAAGTTTGGTAATGTTTTTGGTCTCATTGGTGTTTCGGGGATGATCCCCGCCTCGCTAGGATGTTCCCAAGCATGTTTCCCCCAGGCTCGCTGCCGCCCATGCGCTCCCAAACCGGTTCCGCCGATGAGCGACGGCTCGGCAAGCTGTTCCGATCGCTCGATGCCCAGCAGCGTGAAGACGCTGCTGAGCTTCGCCGAGTTTCTGTCGGAACGCTCCAGCGGACGCCAGCGCGAATCCGATCGGCTCCCGAATTCCTATCCTGGTGCCGTCGACGCGCCGGAGGTGGTGTCCCCGGCGTAGTGTCTCAGGTGCCGCTGGTCGAGCCGCGCCCGGCGCAGGAGAGCGTTGTGGCGGGAATCAGGCGTTTGCGCCGAACCTACCCGATGCTCGACAGTGGCGAGATGCTCAACGAGGCGTCTTCGCTGATGGCGGCGCATGTCCTGCACGGACGCGCGGCATCCGCGGTGATCGATGAGCTTGAGACGCTATTCGCCGAGCGCTTCGACGCGCACCGCAGCCGGAGCGCCTGAGGCGACAGTGGCGTCTCTGACATTGCCCCGGCATCGATAGGGCGATCGCACCCCACCCGAACCGTCACCCGACGAGGCCAACCCGATGCAGTTCCTGGCCCAGTGGTTCCGCCGCTATTTCTCGGACCCGCAGATCGTTTTCCTGTCGGTCTTCCTGCTGACCCTGTTGGCCATCGTGCTGACGATGGGGCATATGCTGACGCCGGTCCTTGCCAGCATTGTTCTCGCCTACCTGCTGGAGGGTATCGTCGGTGTGCTCGAGCGCCACGGCTGGCCGCGACTGGTCAGTGTGATCTTGGTGTTTGTGTTGTTCATGTTGTTCGTCGCTTCCGTGCTGCTGGGGGTCTTGCCGATGGTGTTGCGTCAGGTCTCGGACCTGGTGCAGCAACTGCCCACAATGCTGACAAAGGGGCAGCAAGGCCTGATGCAATTGCCCGAGCGCTACCCGGAGTTGGTCACGATCGGGCAGATCGAGGAAGTCATCAGCGCCATCGGCCGCGAGATCGGCAGTTACGGACAGCAGATCCTGTCCGTCTCGTTGTCGTCTGTGGTGGGTGTCATCACCGTGTTGGTGTATCTCATCCTGATGCCGCTGCTGGTGTTTTTCTTCCTGAAGGACAAAGAACTGATCATCGCCTGGTTCCGCCGCTACTTGCCGCAGCACCGCGCCATCGCGGGTACCGTCTGGCGCGACGTCGACCGGCAGATCTCGAATTATGTACGTGGCAAGTTCTGGGAGATCCTGGTCGTCTGGGCGGTCAGTTTCATCACCTTCTCCGCCTTTGGTTTGAACTATGCCATGCTGTTGGCGCTGTTGGTCGGGTTGTCGGTGATCATTCCTTATATCGGAGCGTCGGTGGTGACGTTGCCGGTGGTTCTGATTGCCTGGTTTCAGTGGGGCTGGGGCACGCAGTTTATCTGGCTCACGATCGCCTATCTGATCATCCAGGCTCTGGATGGCAATGTGCTGGTGCCCCTGCTGTTCTCGGAAGTCGTGAACCTGCACCCGGTCGCGATCATTGTTGCGATCCTGGTGTTTGGCGGCATCTGGGGGTTTTGGGGCGTGTTTTTCGCAATTCCGCTGGCGACCCTGGTTCAGGCCATCCTCAGCGCCTGGCCGCGCAAGGACGTGCAGTCAGAGACAGCGCAGGTGGCCGATCCAGGAATTGCCGGTGGTGAGGCGGGGCCGCCATAGTCGGCTTGATCGTTGAAATACCGGAGCTTATGCCGTGCTGATATTGATTGCTGGGCTGGTGCTTTTTCTCGGCGTGCACTCCGTCTCTGTCGTCGCCGCTGGCTGGCGTGACGACGCGATGGCGCGCCTCGGAGAGGTGCCGTGGAAGCTCTTGTATGCGCTGATCGCTGCCATCGGGCTTGCGCTGATCGTGCTCGGTTACGGCATTGTTCGGGCGGACCCAGACCAAGTCGTGCTCTACGTTCCACCGACTTGGATGCGGCATGTTTCGCTGCTGCTGATGCTGCCAGTATTCGTGCTGCTGCTCGCGACCTACCTACCTGGGCGGATTCAACGCGCGACGAAGCATCCGATGTTGCTCGCGGTCAAATTCTGGGCGGTTGCCCACCTGTTGGCGAACGGAACACTGGCCGATGTGCTGCTGTTCGGCAGCTTCCTCGCATGGGCGGTCGCCGACCGCGTCTCGTTGAAGCATCGGGTAGCGCCAACGGTGATGGGAGCACCGCCTTCGAAGTGGAACGACTGGATCGCGGTCGGTGGCGGTCTGGCGCTTTACGTCGCCTTCGTGCTTTGGCTGCACAAGGCGCTGATCGGTGTGCCCGCCAATCGGTTGAGCGTCGCAGCTTGGCGGGTTACGCCGCCTCGAGCGCGTAGCTTATCGATCAGGTGCAGTACGCTCAGCAACGGGTAGCGGAGCATCATCCGCGGGCCCGCATAGCGCATGACCTCGACGACGTGACCGCGCATCTTGGCACTGTAGCAATGCACGCTGCAGCAGTTGCAAGGCATTTTGGACTCGCCGAACACGCAATTGTCGAGCCGCTGCCTGGCGTAACGCAGCAGATTCGCGCATTCGCCACAGAGTGTGCTGGTGTCGTGGTGGTCGCGGCAATAGACGTCGAGCATGGCCTCGATCGTCCGCTTTTCACGCCGGATGCGCTTGCCACTGTTGGCAGGCCTGAGCCGGCGGACCCGTTCTTGTTCGGTGAGCATTTGCATGGGCGCTATTATCCGACAAGCGCGCTGCGATAAATTGACGATTGTCAATAAAAGCTGACATCAGAACAAATTGACACCCACGATCTTGGCGCGGTTTCTCCCGGTGCCCCGTTTCTCTCGGCGCCAGCGACCTGACGCACGGCATTCGCGCCGGCAATGCCGCCATCGACAGCGTACAATCTGACGCCTCGGCGGCGAAGTCCGTCACGGCATCCAAGTGCATAATTCAGAACGTAAACAAGGCGACTTGTGATGAACATCAATACGCGCTCGACCAATGCTCCGCTAGGGCCCCTGCTGCCTATTTTGCTATCGGTTCCGCTGCTGGTTCTCGCTGTTGGGGGGCTGTGCGCATCAGCCCTACCCGCCATTGCCGGAAGACGTGGCCGCGCAAACCCAGTCCACCTATGCGGCGCCGATGTCCGGTGCCGTCGCCGGGACTCTGCGGAGCCGGCAGCTCCTCGGTTGCGTCGCCGACGGGATCGGCAGCCGTGTCGGGACCCGGCGCCGGCGCCAATGTCTCCGAGACCGCGCGGCGCGAGGCGCAACTGGCGCCGGTATCGCAGAAGGTGATCCCGCCGCCGCCGGACCCGGAATCGCTGCCGGCAGCGGAAAAGCGCCAGCTCGACCTATTGCTGGGCTCGCAGACCTTCAATTACTACGAGGACGATCAGCTCCTCTGGTCCGGCAAGATTTCATCCGGCGCGGCGGAGCATCCGACGCCCCAGGGGAACTTCCGCGTCCAGGCCAAGAACAGGCACAAGCGCTCTGGCAGCTATACGAATTACTTCGACCTGGCGACACCCATGCCCTATGCGTTGCAGTTCTCGGGGCCTTACTGGGTGCATGAGGGCTACGTGCCGAATGAGCCCGCCTCGCACGGTTGCGTGCGCTTGCGCTATGAGGACGCAAAATTCGTGTATGCGCGGATCAAGGTCGGCGACGCCATCAACGTCATCGAGTAGGCCCGCTCTCGATGGTTGAGGGCCTGATCGGGATCATCTGGAAGGCGGATTGCTGCGATCTGTCGATGTGCATCGGGCTACACTGCGGCCTCTTTTGGCGCGTGCTTTGGCAAACCACCGGATGCGGTCGGTACGCTCGTCGGTCGCGAACCAAGACACATCGCGTCCGAATGGACGCATTTCTTCCTCGATCGCCCCTGTCGGGAGAACGCAACATGCTTTTGACCAATCTGATCCTGCTGCTTGCCCTAGTCGTGATGGTGGGCATCGCCATCTGGTTGTTCCGGGACGGGGAGGGGGTCGGACCGACGCCCTATATCCGGCCATTCGAGGACGATGGCGGGGCCGCCGGTGACGACCGCTCAAGGTCGGAGCCGTCTTCATCGGTTCAATCACGTCAGTCGCTCGGCCCAGAACCGAGTGCAGACAAGAATTCGCGTGGTGAGCGATGCTGACACCGATCAACGTGAAAGGAGCGACAGCTAACCTGACACAGGGGCCCGTTGGCTGAGCAAGACTGGGCGATGGCGCCCCGTCGTTCTGCGCCTTTTCGTGTGCGCGTCGCCGGAAACCGCGAAACCGCACTGTCCCTGCGGGTTGTGCTCGGTTAGAATCGCGGCGCTATGGACCTGAACTTCCTTCCTTTCGAACAACCGGTCGCCGAACTCGAGGCCAAGATCGAGGAGCTTCGCCACGTCGGTGACGACAACGAGCTCAACATCGCCGAAGAGATCGAGCATCTTGAGACGAAGAGTCGGGCGCTGACCCAGCAGATCTTCTCGGCGTTGACGCCGTGGCAGATCTCGCAGCTTTCGCGCCATCCACAGCGACCGTACTTCCTCGATTACGTGCGTCGCATCTTCGACGACTTCCAAGAACTGCACGGCGATCGTGCCTTTGCCGATGATTCCGCCATTGTCGGTGGTCTGGCCCGACTCGACGGTCGTTCGGTCGTGGTCATCGGCCATCAGAAAGGCCGTGACACCAAGGAAAAGATCCAGCGCAACTTTGGTATGCCGCGACCGGAGGGCTATCGCAAGGCACTGCGCCTGATGGAACTTGCCGAGCGTTTTGCCCTACCAATTTATACCTTCATCGATACCCCAGGCGCCTATCCCGGTGTCGGCGCCGAAGAGCGCGGGCAGAGTGAGGCCATCGCGCGTAACCTCCAGGTCATGGCGGGTCTGCGCGTGCCGATCATCGCGACCGTGACGGGTGAGGGCGGTTCCGGCGGTGCACTCGCCATCGGCGTCGGCGATCGGCTGATCATGCTTCAGTTCAGCACCTATTCAGTGATCTCGCCCGAGGGCTGCGCGTCGATTCTGTGGAAGAGCGCCGATAAGGCCCAACTTGCGGCCGAAGCCATGGCCATCACGTCGGACAAGCTGCATGATCTGGGCCTTGTGGACGCGGTGGTGCCCGAACCCCTCGGAGGCGCCCATCGCGATGTCGATACCATGGCCGAATCCCTCAAACGCACGCTGCTTGAGAGCTTTAGCCAGCTTGAGCCTCTGTCCATCGACCAATTGCTCGCCGCCCGCTATGAGCGCATCCGCGGCTTCGGTCGCTTTAAAGAATGACGCCGCCCGTTGCGCGCGCCTTCGGGACCTCGTGCGCTGCAAGGAATGACGCGAGCGGCGGCCTGAGTCCGCCGCTGGGCGGGCGACCGCGGACGGCGGTGAGGCGCTGGCAGGATGGGGAGACGGCGCGCGGACTTCTCGCCACAGGCTGCTGCGACGCAGCCTTGAGCCGCACCTTGGCCCAACCCTGGGTGCGGTCGACTCTGGATCGCCTATAGCGGCGGCCTCGATTCAAGCGTCCTGCTGCATGCGGCATCGGTCTGTTTCGGCCGGCTGGCCAGCCAGCCGGCCGCACTGACCCCAGCCGCCGGCCCAGTCCCCGATCCCGCCCCCGCCCGGTCCGTCACCCTCGCCCGAGCTGCGCGCGATCCACGTCGACCATGGCCTGCACCCAGAGTCTGCGCGCTGGGCGGAGCACTGCCGCACGCAGGCCAGACGCCTTGGCGTGCCACTGACCGAACGTCGCCTCGGGCTTCGCAGAAGGAAGGGCGAAAGTCTGGAGGCACTGGCGCGGACGGCTCGCTATGCGGTGTTTTCCGAACTGCTCGCCCCGGGCGACGTGCTGGCGACCGCCCAGCACCGCGACGATCAGGCCGAGACCTTGCTGCTGGCGCTGTTGCGCGGTAGCGGCGTGCATGGACTCGCGGCGATGCCGGAGGTGTCCGAACTGGGCGCTGGCCTGCTGCTGCGTCCGTTGCTCGGCTTCAGCCGGGCCGAAGTCTTAGACTATGCCGAGCAAGCGGGCATCGCATGGATCGATGATCCGAGCAATGCCGATGTCGGTCTCGATCGCAATCTGCTGCGACACCAGATCGTTCCTCTGCTGCGTCGGCCGCTGGCCGTCGCTGGACCTGACCTTGGCGCGCTCCGCCGGCCATTGCGCCGAGGCCGCCGGGCTGCTGGACGAGGCGGCGGACGAATGGCTTGCGAGGCTCGGCGGGCAGCGGCCCGGGACCTTGTCGGTGGACGGGCTGCGTGCATTGTCCCAGGCGCGATGTCGACTGGTCATCCGACGTTGGCTTGCGCGCGAAGGCTTTCGCCCGCCGCCGAGCGTCGGTGCTCGAGCGGATCATCGCGGAAGCGCTGGGCGCGGCCCCAGATCGGGCACCCCTGGTGGCCTGGCCGGGCTGCGAAGTGCGGCGCCATCGTGGCGACCTGTATGCACTGGCGCCGCTGCCGGCGGCTACCCGAGAGATGCACTGGTGCGACGGATGGGCGGGCGCTGACTTGGGATGGCCGCGCTCCGCTGTTGCTGCCGCAGGGGCTGGGAATGCTGGAACTGCCCATCGGCGCGGCCGGCGTCGGCGGACTTTCCGTCTGCTTCGGCCGCTCCGGCCTGCGCTGCCGCGTGGCGAATGGCCCCAGTCACGCCCTCAAGCAGCTCTACCAGCAGGCCGGGGTACCAGCCTGGCTTAGGCCCTATGTCCCCTTGCTGATGCTTGAAGGCGATCTCGCCGCCATCGCGGGCGTGACCCATTGCGACGATCGCTTCGCCGGGCTGCGCTGGACCGGGCACCCGTGGGAGCGCTTCGGGATCTTTCGGCTGCCGCCATCGAACTGAGACGTTGCAAGCATCTCGTGCCTAGATTCCTGGAGCCACTGAACGTTTGCAGGGCGTAGTAAGGAAGGGCCGAGCGTCGAGGGCCAAGGGCCGGCATGGCGCGACCGCTTTGAACAACGGCCCTCGTTACTCGCCCTTCGCCCCGATCACTTCGGCTCCAATTCGATGTTGAAAACGTCCGGATAGACCAACTCCTCGTAAGGCATGCTGACGAAGTGTCCCTGGATGTAGTCGACGCCCAGCGCGTACAGGTCGGGCAGGATTTCGGCGTTATCCACTGCCAGTGCGATGATCTTGACGCCGTTGTTGCGGGCACAGCGGATTACCTTTTGCACGGCTTCCCGGTGGATGTGTCCGGTGGCAAGTCCCAGAATCAATGGCTTGTCGAGTTTGACGTGGGTCACCCAGCCCAGGTTGTCGCGTAACAAGTCGCAATCGCCGGCGTTGAACTGCTCCATCAGGATGCCATGCTTGCCCTGCTGCATGGTCGTGCGCAGGCGGGATAGGGCCTCGCTTTCTTGCATCAGGGCGCTACGTTGCACCTCTAACGTCAGGCTGCCAGGGCGTATCTTTGACGCGGCGATGGTCTCCAGCACCGCGTCGACCACCTGCGGAACGGCCAGTGTCTCGGCGGATAGGTTGATGAACAACCGAGTCTGTTCCGCGGCCGATGCCTGCATGCGGGCGAGGATCGGCAGGGCCCGGCGTAGCACCCAGAGGTCCATGCGTCCCAGCCACCGGTGCCTGCCAGCGGCGGGGAAGAACCGTCCGGGCGGCAGCAGCCGGCCGTCTTCGCCTCGCAGCCGGAGCAGGGCCTCGAACATGCCCGCGCGGGTGTCTTCCTGGTGCAATGCAACGATTGGTTGGTACTCCAGGGTCAGTCCGCCCTGCTCGATCAGGTCCTTCACCCGCTGATCGTCCATCTCTGGGGGCACCAGGTCCCCGAATGTTGTTTGGCCCTCGAGGTTGCTCGTTTCGGTCCCGTGCGTCGATTCCGCGTCGGTGTCTGAGTGATCCCCGGCATGGGTCTGCAGTGCTGAGCGCCCGTAGTCGCTGATCAGGGGCAGCACCACGGACGTGCGCGGACCGCCGTCATTGCGTTGATGCAGTTCCCTGCGCAGGCGCAGGGAGGCCAACTCCCTCGCCATCACCATCTCTAAGTGCTCGCGGTCTCCATGGTTGACGATATCCGCGGCGCCGCGCTTTGCCGCCTCGGCTGGCGATAGCTGAGTGGCCGGCGGCCTCACGAGGATCATCGGTGCTAGCAGCGCGCCGGCTGTCTCCGCCAGCCAGCGGTCGATGCCGAGGTCGTAGTAGGCAGTGCTGCGGCACAGAATCAGGTCCCAGCGCTCGGGACGCGCGAATGCTTGCCGCACGCTGGGGCGGTCCATCGCGACGGAGAATTCCAACTCCTGGTCGGATAGTTGCGGTCGCGTACCGACGCCGAGGCCGGAAGGATCGAAACCGAGACAAAGCACCTCGATGATTGAGTTCATGGCAAAGGTCGCTCGAAGGGGCAGTTGGGCCGATTGCTCGATGACTTGAGGGCCCTGAACCTTTTTGGATGCGTCAGATGAAGGGCCAAGGGCTGAGGGTTCCTGTCCAGATGGATCGCTCGAATTCGGCCGCTAGCCGACCTCAAGCGGTGACGGTACACGGTGGCGTCGATCAGCTCAAGGCGCTAGTGGCTGGGGCGGGCGAATTCGGTTCTGGATGGCAGGGTTTACAATGCGTCGGCGGCGGATTCGACCAAGTGTCTGAACTGCTGGCAGCGTCCGACCAGATCAGATGGCCGTGCGTGCAGATCGCCGCCGATCAGCAGCATGCAGTCACGACCATAAAACCGCACTAGCTCGTCGATGCGCTCGAGGCGCATGCCGCCAGCCGGCACCGGGAGGATCGGTGCCAAGCTGGCAGCGTTGTCTTCCCGGATGCCGCTCCGGATGCTGCCCGACCCCTGACCTGGCCGGTTGTCCGCTGCATCGGTTGCTCGCCACTCGCTGTCCGTCATCGGCGCCGTGCAGCCGATGACGATGTCCCGACACTCTGCCTCCGAGTACGCGAAGCGTCCCCCGAAGTGGGGAAAGATCGCCGCATCGGCGCCCGCAAGGCGGTTCAGCCGGCCATGCAGCACGCGGTGAGACAAACCCGAATCCGCTGCGACCGCGAAGCTGCCCTGAAACGCGGGGTGGCTCAGGATCGGCAGCGCAAGTGCGTCGTCGTCGGCCAGGGTGCGCATGGCATCGAACCCAGCGAGGCCGGGACAAAACAGCAGTCCGCCGGCGCCCGCGTCTCGGGCGTGTTCAGCGCGACGCATGATCTGGTTGAAGGGTGCGGTTACGTTGGGAAGATAGCGCGCTTGCAGTCCGCTTTCATGATTCGCGCGCCGGACCGCCTCGGCGCAGCGCGCGACGCGCTCGTCGAACGGGCAAAATGCCTGATCGGCGAGACCGTGGTCGTCCTTGATCAGGTCGATTCCCCCCAGCGCCAGCTGATAGGCCAGTTCCGCCAGCGCCGACGCCGACAGCCCCATGGGCTTCAGCGCGGTGCATAACAGCGGACGGTGCTGCGCCCCGGTCAGTTCGCGCAAGCCGTCGATGCCGAAGCGCGGACCGCGGTATTGCCGAAGCATCGAGGCGGGCAGGCTAAAGTCCGCAAGCTGGATGCCGGGCTGGATGCTGACGTTGCCGAACAGCACGTTGATCAGTTGCGTCAGCTCGGTGCCGGCGGCCTCGACCGGATAGCGGATGACGACCTCGAAGCGGCCGTATTCCAGCTGCTTGAGGGAAGCGATTTCACCGACGATGCCGTCGCGGATACTGGCATTGGAGATCAGCTCGGGCGGGAACTCCACCGTCTGTTCCACGCAGATGCCGCGCGCGCGGGCCTCGGCCGCTGCCTCGTCCGCGGCGCGGATGCGATAGACGGCCTCGAAGCGCTCGCCGCTGAGCAGGGGTGTCGTGATGTCGGCTTGTGTCAACGGGATTACCTCGCGAGGCGCCGCCTTTCACAGCTGCCTCAGCGCAACAAGAGAACGGTGCCTTGTCACCGACATGGTGGGTTCCTTATCGACGCGTATCGGCCTCGTAGACATCCGCGAGGGGCACGTCGGCGGCGTCCACCTGATCGGACTCGTCGCGCCGGGCCGATGAGCCGTCGAACGGCAGCTCGGTCGGCGAGCGATCCCGCGGGAATACCACCAGGTGATCGGCCTGCAGGCGCACCCCGATCTCATCGCCGATGGCGTGCCGGTAGTGGCTCGGTACCAGGCACAGCACCTCGGTACCGCTGGCCAGTCGCAGCGTGTACAGGAACTCGGCGCCGCGGAAGGCGCGCTCGACGACGACGGCCTTGCGCGGGCTCGATTCGTCGTAGAGCATGTCGTCGGGCCGAATCAGCACCTCCGCCGCCGAGCCCGGCTCCAGGCCGTGGGGATGCTCGCCGGCGATGCGCCCGAGCTCGGTCTTGACCCGGATCTCGTCATGCACCGTTGCCGGCAGCAGCACGCCCTGGCCGATGAAGTCGGCGACGAAGCGATCCGCCGGCTCGTGGTACAGGCTGAAGCCGGTGCCCCATTGGTGCACCTCGCCATGGCCCAGCACGCCGATGAGATCGGCCATCGCAAAGGCCTCGAGCTGGTCGTGGGTGACCAGGATCGCGGTCACCCCCTCGCGCTTCAGCACGTCGCGTACCTCGCGCGCCAGCTGCTCGCGCAATTCGGCATCCATGCTCGAGAACGGCTCGTCCAGCAGCAGGATCTCGGGCCGCGGCGCCATGGCGCGGGCCAGCGCCACGCGCTGCTGCATGCCGCCGGAGAGTTCGTGCGGGAACTGCCGTGCGGCGTCGCGCAGGCCCACCAGTTCCAGCAGTTCGTCGACCCGTTTGCGGCGAGCCGCCCGAGACTGTCCGCGCAGGCCGAAGCCGACGTTGTTGGCCACCGACAGGTGCGGAAACAACGCAAAGTCCTGAAACACCATGCCGATCTGCCGGCGCTCCGGCGGCACCGTGTTGGTCGGCTCTGAGACGAGCCGACCGTGCAGGCGCACCTCGCCGCGGCTGACCGGCTCGAAGCCGGCGATGGCGCGCAGCAGCGTGGTCTTGCCGCAGCCGCTTGGGCCGAGCAGGCAGCCGATGCTGCCGGTCGCGAGCACAAAGCTCACGTCGTGCACGATGGTGGTGTCGCCATAGGCGACGCTGACCTCATTGACCTCAAGCTGACTGGGCATGGCGGGAGCGGGTGATGGAACGGCTGAGCAGGATGACCGGAAGCAGCCCGGCGGCGACGATGGTCAGCGCCGCCGGGCCGGAGTCGGCCAGGCGCTCGTCGGCGGCCAGCTCGTAGGCGCGCACGGCGAGCGTGTTGAAATTGAACGGGCGCAGGATCAGCGTCGCCGGCAGCTCCTTGAGGACATCGACGAACACCAGCAGCAGGGCCGTCAGCAGGCTGCCGCGCAGCATCGGCATGTGAATGCGCCACAGCACCTCGCCGGGCCGATAGCCCATGGAGCGTCCGGCCTCGTCCATGGACGGACGGATCTTGCCGAGCCCGGACTCCACCGTCTGCAACGACACCGCCAGAAAGCGCACCATGTAGGCGAACACCAGCGCCGTCAGCGTGCCGCTCAGCAGCAGCCCGGTGGAGATGCCGAGGCTGGCGCGCATCCAGGCGTCGATGCTGTTGTCGATCCAGGCAAACGGAATCAGCACGCCGACGGCGATCACCGTGCCCGGCACCGCATAGCCCAGGCCGGCCAAGCGCACCGCGGACTTCACGCTCCGCGATGGATACAGGCGTCGACCGTAGCCCAGCAGCAGCGCCAGCAAGAGCGCCAGCAGCGCGGCGCCCGCGGCCAGACCCAGACTGTTCAGCGCCAGGATCACGAACTCGCCGTCCCAGCGCGTCTCGGCCACCGTCAGGCTCCACCAGCCGAGTTGCCCGGCCGGCAGCACAAAGCCGAACAGCAGCGGCAGCAGGCAGAAGGTGAACGCCAGCGCCGCTCGCCATCCGCGCAGATGCAGCCCGCGGATGGACTGTTCACGCTGACTGGTGTGATGGTAGCGCGCGTGGCGACGCGACCAGCGCTCGAGCAGGATGAGGACGAATACGAACGTCAGCAGCAGCGCCGAGAGCTGCGCGGCCGCCGCGGGATTGCCGAGCCCGAACCAGGTACGGAAGATGCCGGTGGTAAAGGTCGACACGCCGAAATACTGCACCGTGCCGTAGTCCGCCAGCGTCTCCATCAGCGCCAGCGACAGACCGGCGACGATGGCCGGGCGCGCCAGCGGCAGCGCCACGGAGTAAAAGGTCCGCCAGGGTCCGTTACCGAGCGTGCGGCTGACGTCGAGCACGCACAGGGACTGGCTCAGGAAGGCCGCGCGCGTGAGCAGATACACATAGGGATAGAGCACCAGCGACAGCATCACCGCGGCACCGGGCAGAGAGCGGATCTCCGGGAACCAGTAGTCGCCGTAGCCCCAGCCGGTCCAGTCCCGCAGCGTGGTCTGGATCGGTCCGGCGAAGTCCAGCATGCCGGTGTAGGTGTAGGCAATGATGTAGGCCGGCATCGCCATCGGCAGCAACAGCGCCCATTCGAACAGCGCGCGGCCGGGAAAACGGCACATGCTGGTGAGCCAGGCGGTGCCGACCCCACACGATCAGCGTTCCGCCGGCGACGCCGAGCATCAGCAGCAGCGAGTTGCTGACATAGTCCGCCAGCACGGTCTCCGCCAGGTGCCGCCACACGTCGCCCGCCGGCACGAAGACGAATCCGACGACAACAAGCACCGGCAGCGCGAGCAGCAGCGCGATCGCAATCACGCTGGCCGGCCACCAGGCACGGCGCGATTCGCGCCTGCTCAAGGCGTCGCGAGTGAGGTTCGCTGCGGCGGTGGCGGTCTCGTTCAAAGGGGCAGTTCCGAGGACGGGCGGATGAGAGCTGTGGTTGTCGAGCCGGTATTGAACCACGAACCGCAACGACGCTGCGAAACAAGCATTGCCAGTTGCCGATTGCCGCTCGCTCAGCCGAGCATTCCCTGTGGGAGCGGCTTGCAGCCGCGATCAGGCCGCGCAGCACGTGGCTATCGTTGCCGTCGCGATTGCAAATCGCTCCCACACATCACTCAAAGCCCTTGCGACGTGGGCGGCCAGGCGAGCAGATCGCCTTCGAAAAGGGATGCGACCGCCAGTTGGGTGCTGGCGATGATGCGTTCGCGAGCGCTGCTTTCGGGCGCGATCTCCTGTCCCCGGTTCCATCCGCCGCCCTAGAGGCCGCGACGTCGGCCCGTGAAGCCGCATCGGTGGCCGCATCCGGATCGGTGCAGATCAGTTCACACAGTCGGTCCGTTGGCGCCTCGAAGTCGCAGTGGCCAGCGCCGTCGATGCGCTGCACGCGCGCCCAGTCGGTGGCGGCCACTACCGCGCGTCCGTTGTCCAGCGCATTGCAGTTGGTGGGCTCGCCCGCGAGGGCCAGCAGCGGTTTGTCGAGTCCCTTGGCGGCCCGCACACCCAGCCCCTGGGTCTCGACCAGGTCGAGGGTGACGACGCCGATGCTGTTGGGGTCGGCGCGACCGGCGATGACCGCGGCGAGTCCGCCGGCCGAGAAACCGGCGTAGACGACGCGCCGCGCACCCAGGTGGCGGGCCAGCGCGACCATGTCCAGCCCGTTCTGGGCATGGCGGCCGTCCCAGGGGCTCGAATTGCAGAAGTCGAGCGTGGCCACGGGGGTTCCGGCAGCGGCGATGGACGCGGCCAGGGTCTGCATCCGCGCCTGGCTGCGCAGGAATCCATGGGCAAGTACGACCAGATCGTCGGTCTGATCGTCGACGTCTTCGCCCTCTCTGACGTCCCTCGTGTAGACACGGTAGTCCAGCCGGCAGCCGGTGGACGAGTCGATGCCGCCGGATGCGATTCGCACGCCGGGCGGCAGCAGCGATGCGGCGTCGTCGTTCGCCGGTTTCAGCATGAGACCGGAGCAACTCGCCAGCAGCATGAGGGCAGGGAGCAGGTATTTGATCCTTGTTCGCATGCCCGTTAAGTGCTGACCATTGCTGCTTCTAACAATCTTTCGTCAGAACTTGTGAGGCGATTGCCGGAAACAAGGAAGCCGAATGGCGCAGGATGTTTATTCTGGCCTTGAGTTGCGCCGACTCTGGCTTGGCCTTGCGAAGTAGGCATAGAACAGACTGGCGGAGTAACCCTCACGGAGTGTGGGGCGCATGCCCGATCCGGCCGGTTGCTCTTCGGCGGTGTTACCCTTGCCGCATGCCGTCAGCCAATCGAGCCAAATCCCGCGATAACGCCGCGAACGCCGTCCCGGTGCGCATCCGGCGCATCATCGGAAGCTAGCGGCAATCCGTCTGATCTCACCACCTTGATGCGGCGCCTTTACCTCCACCGGGGCGAGGCCGAGCCGACGCCGACCGGTCTCGCCGATCTGCTGCCGGCGACCGATCTGCTCGGCATCGGCGCGGCGGCGGAATTGCTCGCCGACTGCATCGGTCGCGGCGGGCGCATCGTCGTGGTCGGTGATTTCGATGCCGACGGTGCCACCGGCAGCGCGGTGGCCATGCTCGGCCTGCGCGCCCTCGGCGCCGCGGGTGTCGAACACCTGACCCCCAGTCGCTTCAAGCATGGCTACGGCCTGAGCCCGGCGGTGGTCGATGCCGCGGCGCCACACAAGCCGGACCTGCTGATCACCGTGGACAACGGCATTGCCAGCGTTGCCGGGGTCGCGCGTGCGCGGGAGCTGGGCATCCCAGTGTTGGTCACCGATCACCACCTGCCGGGGGCCGAGTTGCCCGAGGCCGCGGCCATCGTCAATCCCAACCAGCGCGGCTGCGTCGTTCGGCAGCAAACACCTGGCCGGCGTCGGCGTCATGTTCTACCTGCTGGCGGCGACGCGCTCGGAGCTGCGCCGGCGCGGCTGGTTCGACCGCACCCGCCCCGGCGCGGTCGCCGAGCCGAATCTGGCGCAATGGCTGGATCTGGTTGCGCTGGGCACCGTCGCCGACGTCGTCACGCTCGATCGCAACAACCGCATCCTGGTGGAGCAGGGCCTGCGCCGCATCCGTGCCGGTCAGTGCCGGCCGGGGCTGCGGGCGCTGCTCGAGATCGCGGGCTGCCGCATCGAGCAGGTCACGGCGCGGGACCTGGGCTTCTCGGCCGGCCCGCGGCTCAATGCCGCCGGCCGGCTCGACGACATGAGCATCGGCGTCGATTGCCTGGTCACCGATGATCCGGTGCGGGCGATGACGCTGGCGCGTCAATTACACGCCCTCAATGGCGAACGCCGCGAGATCGAATTCAACATGCGTGAGACCGCCGAGGCCATCGTCGACGGCCTGGCGGCGCGGGCCGACGCGTTGCCGGCGGGGCTTTGTCTGTATGGCGCCGACTGGCATCAGGGCGTGATCGGCATCGTGGCGGCGCGTATTCGCGAGCGTTGGCATCGGCCCGTGATTGCCTTTGCCGATGCCGGCACTGGCGGTGCCGGTGGCGGCGCAGGTGGCCTGCTGCGCGGCTCCGCACGCTCCATCGATGGACTGCATATTCGCGACGTCATCGACGCCGTCGACAAGCGCTGCCCCGGTCTCATCGAGCGCTTCGGCGGTCATGCGATGGCTGCCGGTCTGAGCCTGCCGCTGCAGGCGCTAGACGCCTTCCGCGCCGCCTTCGAGGATGAGGTTAGGCGCGAACTCGGCGACACGCCAACGGTGCGCGAATTACTCTCTGACGGCGAGCTCCCCGGCCCCATGCTCAATTTGCGGACCGCCGATGCGCTGCGCTTTGCCGGACCCTGGGGCAAGGGCTTTACCGAACCGTTGTTCGACGGACTGTTCGAGGTCTCGGACGTGCGTATCGTCGCTGAACGCCATCTGAAGCTGCGCGTGCGCGCCGCCGACGGCATGCCGCTGGAGGCGATCGGCTTCAACCAGGCCGAGCGCCGCGCCGAGGTCGGCGATCGCATGCACCTGGCCTACCGGCTGGACGTGAACGACTATCGCGGACTGCGGGCGCCACAACTGATTCTGGAGCACGTGCAGGCGCCGTCGAATCCTTGAAGACACCTAAGTTTGGCGGATGATTCAGATCATCATACCGACGACGGCCCCGGTCATCAGCGTCGCCAGCGTGCCCGCGAGGATCGAGCGCATACCCAGTTCGACCACCTCCGCGCGGCGCTCCGGTGCCAGGGTGCCAAGCCCGCCGATCATGATGCCGAGGCTGCCGAAGTTGGCGAAGCCGCACAGGGCATAGGTCATGATCAGGCGGCTGCGTTCGCTGAGGGCATCCGCCGGCAATGCCGCGAGTTGCAGGTAGGCGAGCAGTTCGTTCAGCACCGTTTTGATGCCCATCAACTGCCCGGCGCTCGCGGCCTCCTGCCAGGGGATGCCGATCAGCCAGACCACGGGCGCAAACAGCCAGCCCAGCAGACGTTGCAGCGTCAATGGGCTGCCGTCCAACTCGGGTAACAGCGTCAGCAGCGGAGTTGGCGAGACTGACCAGCGCGACCATGACGACGAGCATGGCCATGATGTTCAGCATCAGCGGGATGGCGTCGAGCGTGCCGCGGGTGACCGCATCCATGGCACTGCCCGAATCCTGTGCGATGCGGGGGAGCTCCGTGCGCTGCCATGGGCGCTTGCGCCGGAATCAGCAGGCCGGCCACCACCAGCGCGGCGGGCGCGCTGATCAGCGATGCGGTCAGGATGTGGCCCATCGCGTTGGGGACCGCGTCGCCGATGAGGGTTGCATACAGCACCATCACGGTGCCGGCGATGGTGGCCATGCCGGTGGTCATCAGCGCGAACAGTGCGCCGCGGCTCATGTCGCGCAGATACGGCTTGATCAGCAGCGGCGACTCCACCATCCCGATGAACACGTTGGCCGCGGTACCGAGCCCAAGTGCGCCGCTGATGCCGAGCGTGCGGCGCAGCAGCCAGGCCAGCGCGTTCACCAACAGCGGCAGCACCCGCCAATGAAACAGCAGCGCTGACAAGGCGCCGATGACCAGGACCAGGGGCAAGGCGCGAAAGGCAAGCACAAAGCTGTTCTCGGGGTAAATGGCCTCGAACGGCGTCTCACCACCACCGAGATGCCCAAATACGAAGCTGGTGCCTGCCTCGGTCGCGCGCTGCACCGCCAGCACTGCCTCGTTGACGGCCGCAAATAGCGCCTGCGCAGGCGGTAACTTCAGCAGCAGCAGCGCGAGCAGGATTTGCAGGCCGAGTCCGCCGATCAACAGCCGCGGCGACACGCGACGGCGGTCCTCGCTGAGTAGCCAGGCGAAGCCGAGCAGGACCGAGAGGCCGAACAGGCCCCTGAAGTACGTCGGACAGGAGTTGGTTGGACATTGGCGGTTTTCTGGCGACGTTCTGTGGCGAGCTTCCCTGGTGAGGGTCTCTGGCGCATCCGGAACGCATCGATGTCGGGCGCGGATTCTAGCGCGATTTGCGCGATGATCCGACCTCCGTCGGGCGGCTTCTTCGCCTGGCAACGGTGCATAGCGATCAAGCGGAACAGGCGCTCGCGTTGAAATACCGGCCGGTTCTGCGCACAATCGGCGCCCATGAGCCATCGGCCACCAGCTAAACGCCATCGACCAGACCTAAGGAATCCCGATGAACAAGACCCGATCCGTATCCCTGCTGTTCGCGGCCCTGCTGCTGTTCGCCGCGCAGATCGTCGTCGCGGCCGCCGCTCCCCGCGATCCGGGCGCTTATTTTTTCGATCAAACCTTCGGCGACTTCAGCGAGGAACTGGCAACGGCGCGGGAAGACGGTAAGACCGGCGTCCTGCTGATGTTCGAGATGGACGAGTGCCCGTTCTGCCATCGGATGAAGACGACGGTTCTGAATCAGCCCGAGGTCCAGGACTATTTCAAGGAACACTTCCTGATCTTTCCCGTGGACGTCGAGGGTGACGTCGAGGTGACGGATTTTCAGGGTAACGTTGCCGCGCAGAAGGACTTCGCGCTAAAACAGTTCCGGGTGCGGGCGACGCCGGTGTTCGCGTTTTTCGATCTCGATGGCAATCTCGTCGCCCGTTACACCGGCGCCACCCGCGACAGTGAGGAGTTCCTGTTGCTTGGCCGTTACGTCGTCGAGGGTGCCTACAAGGACACCACCTTCACCAAGTACAAGCGGGGCAAGCCTGAAGCGGCTGCAGCTGCGGCCCCAGCCGTGACGTCAGACGCGGCTCAGGCGGAACGCTAAAATCGGGCAGCCTCATGCGCCGCCAGCACGCATTCGATCGGTAGTTGGAGCAAACGAACAGAGATGAACGAATCGTCACAACGAAGCGTCGCCAAGGTGTGCATGCTGCTGCCACGTCGCCGGGAACGTTCAGGGGGTGTTCTTTCGCGCCTCGGCGCGGGAAGAGGCGCTGCGGCTGGGGGTGACGGGGTATGCGCGAAACCTGTCGGACGGACGCGTGGAGGTGCTCGCCTGCGGGCCTGCCGATGCGGTCGGCGAGCTGCGCGAATGGTTGCGCCGGGGGCCGCCGCAGGCGGACGTGACCGGGGTCGCCTGCGAGCCCACCGATTTCCGCACCGTGCAGGGCTTCAGCACCAGACTTGAGGGGGTAGGGCGCTGCTGCTTCCGGAACTGACCGACGGCCGTATCCAGCGCCGCTACCAGCGCTTCCTTGCCGATGTCGAGCTAGCCGATGGCAGCCTGGTCACTGCCCATGTGCCCGAACACCGGCACCATGGCGACCTGTTGGCAACCCGGCGCCCCGGTGCAGCTGAGCTACAGCGACAACCCACGCCGCAAGCTGGCCTGGACGCTGGAACGCGTGGACATGGGCGGCGGCTGGATCGGCGTCAACACGGCGCGGCCGAATCAGGTGGTGGCGGAAGCCATCGGCCAGGGGCGGCTGGCACCGTTGCGTGGTTATCGCAGCCTGCGTCGGGAGGTGCAGTTCGATGCGCCGGCCCCGCGTCAAAACGCCTCGGAGCGGGGCAGGCTCGACTTCGGACTCAGCGATGCCGCGCTGCCGGGCGCGCCGGATGCGCTGGTCGAGGTGAAGAACGTGACCTTGCTCGACGGCGAGCTGCTGCGCTTCCCGGATGCCCGCAGCGAGCGCGGGCGCAAGCATCTGAACCTGCTCATCGCGGCTGTGGCCATGGGGCTTCGCGGTGTCATGCTGTTTGCGTTGAATCGGCCGGAAGGGCGCGGTCTTGCGCCCGCCTGGGATGTCGACCCCCTCTACGCGAAACGCCTGTGCGAAGCCGCCGCTGCCGGGGTCGAGGTGCTTGCGGTGCGCCTGGTTCACGGTCGCGACGGCATCGACACCGGCGAACTGCTGCCGGTGGAGCTCGGCGATGGCTTGGGGCGATGATGGGATGACACGCGACTGCTAACCGGTGAAGTCTGCCGCTTGAAGCTCGAAACGAGCATCCTATACTGGCGGCTAGAAGCCGCCCGGCCCGATTGCCGGCAAGATGCCGGCGCTCCCGTGAGGGCGCGAGGCTCAAGGCGCTTGGGCCTTTCCCGCCGAGGCGATTCTAGTAACCGCTGGTGCTCGGGTGCAGCGGCTCCGGGTAGGCGTCGGTGCGTTCGATGCCGGTGTCGATCTGTCCGTCCGAATGGAGCTCGAACCAACGGTATCCGGGTGTGAGTGGATCGAGGGCGAAGCCGTCGCTTCCGGGTAGGAACTGGATGCAGGTGGACGGTGTCGACAGCCAGATGAAATCGTCCTGGTGCGCGTGGAAGGCCTGATGCACGTGGCCGCAGACGACACCGCGAATATTGCGATGTCGACCGGCGCGGCGAGTAGTTCGGCACCGTTGTCGACCCGCATGGTGTCGATCCAGCGGCTGCCGACGGGTGCCGGGTGATGGTGCAGCAGGATGAGCTGCGGGCGTTCGGGATGGTCGCTGACGTGGCGCTCCAGGTCGGCGAGTATGGTCGGTTCGATGTGGCCGCCCTCGTCGAAGGGGAGGGTCGAGTCCAGCAGGACGAGGTCCCAGCCGCCCAAGGATTCGACGCGGAAGCCGGCGATGGCACCCGCATCCAGGTAGCCGGCCAGGAGATCGACCCGGTCGTGATTGCCAGGTATGCAGAAGTAGTCCACGCCGAGCTGTTCCAGCCGTTCGCGCAAAAAGCGATAGCCTTCCAAACTCTCGTCGTGAATCAGATCACCCGTGAGCACGAGGGCATCCGGTGGCCAGCGCAGCCGCTGCGCGAGCGCGATCACGGACTCGAACGCCAGACGCGTGCTCTGACCGAGCAGGCGCCCGTCTGGGTCCGCGTACAGGTGCAGATCGGTCAGTTGCAGGACGCGGAGAGGCCGTGCTCTGCCGCCGACAGTGTCGGGTCCGTCCGGATGTTGGGTGCCGGTCTTGGCCATGGCGGGTCAGCGGTGGAGGTCTTGCGCCGCAAGCGCATGAGCCGCGGATTTTTACAATTATTGCCGGGAACGGCAAGTCATTGACCCCGGACGCGTCTGATCGTCCGCGAAGGAGTCGGCTTCGATATGACGTTGAATGAATTGCGCTATGTGGTCGCGGTCGCGCGCGAGCGCCACTTCGGCCGCGCTGCCGATGCCTGCTTTGTCAGTCAGCCGACGCTCAGCGTGGCCGTCAAGAAGCTGGAAGAGGAACTTGGCGTGAGCCTGTTCGAGCGCGGCAGCGGCGAGGTTTCCGTGACCGCAATTGGCGAGCGCATCGTCGCCCAGGCACAGCGTGTGTTGGAAGAGGCTCAGGGCGTGCAGCAACTCGCACGCAGTGGCCGCGATCCCCTGGTCGGGGCGTTGCGCCTTGGCGCCATCTACACGATCGGCCCCTATCTGCTACCGCACTTGGTGCCGATGCTGATGCAGCGAGCCCCGGAGATGCCGCTCGTCATCGAGGAAAACTTTACCTCGGTGCTCGTCGAACGACTCAAGCGCGCGGACCTTGACCTGATCATCATCTCGCTGCCGTTCGACGAACCCGGTATCAATACGCTGTCGCTGTACGACGAGGAATTCGTGCTGCTGCTGCCCGCGGCGCATCCGTGGGCCGCCCGCGGGGCCATCGACGCCGACTCCCTCGCCGGGGAGAACGTGCTGCTGCTCGGTGCTGGGCACTGCTTTCGCGATCAGGTGATCAAGGCCTGCCCGCAATGCCTGCAGGGCAGCGCCGGCGCCGGCGATCTGCAGCGCAACCTCGAAGGAGGATCACTCGAGACCATCCGCTGCATGGTCGCGAGCAATGTCGGTATCACCATCCTCCCTTGCAGCGCCGCGCTGGAGGACCGATTCGGCGGCCGCCTGGTGTGTAGCCGCCCGTTCGCCGGACCTGCGCCGACGCGGCGTGTCGCGCTGGCCTGGCGCAAGTCGTTTCCACGGGTCGAGGCCGTGCATGCGGTAGCTGATGCAATCAGAGCGTCGCGGCTGCGTTGCCTATCCTACTTTGACGCCGAGGCATCGGTGATTCCGGAGACGGGGACGACTCCGGGGCCGTCGGCGCGATAAAACCTGGCTATCGTCACTATTGGAACAAACAATTGCCGCCCCACCTATGCGGGAGTATCGTCCGTAACGATAGCGTTAGAAATTAACCCCAACTGAGAGGACCTGAACATGGATCTGAAAGGCAGCAAGACCGAGGGCAACTTGAAAGACGCCTTCGCCGGTGAGTCCCAGGCCAACCGCCGTTACCTGTACTTCGCGTCCAAGGCCGACGTCGAGGGCTACAACGACGTTGCCGCCGTGTTCCGATCCACCGCGGAGGGCGAGACCGGCCATGCCCATGGTCATCTGGAATATCTGGAGCAGGTGGGCGATCCCGCCACGGGCCTGCCAATCGGCCCCACCGGCGACAACCTCAAGTCCGCAATCGCGGGCGAGACCCACGAGTACACCGATATGTACCCGGGCATGGCCAAGGCGGCCCGCGACGAGGGCTTCGACGAAATCGCCGACTGGTTCGAGACACTCGCCAAGGCCGAGCGTTCGCACGCGAACCGCTTCCAAAAGGCGTTCGACAACCTCGACGCTTAGTCCAACAGCGGAGAAGGGCGCAGGCGTCAAACCTGCGACCAGGCAAGAAAGGGGCGCTCGGCGCCCCTTTTTTGTGTCGGCCGATTTCGGGTTGACTGTCGTCGATCCCGCGGTCCATTCTCTTCCGGAATATCGCATCGTTTCGCCGCAGGCGTCGCCACCTAAGCCCATGCCGCCATCGGTTTTCACCGATCCAGATCCTGTTCCAGCAGACCCGAACCAAATCGTCTTTGCACAATGGTAGCGAACATGGCGGTTGTGGGGGAGCCGAAGCGGTGGATGAAGCTCAGTCGAGCCGCAGGGCGAGCACCCCGTAATCCACGTCAAAGATGCGTCGCGTGCGGTCGCCGCGGGCAGCTTGGTGTCGAAGGGGCTCAAGGACAGATACGTCGCCGGAATCGGCGCGAACTATGCAGAGATGCGCGAGCGCCGCGCCGCTAGCGACGAAGCACCCGACCCGGTCCACCTTGGCCCAGGCCCACGCAAAGGCGTGCCGATCGATTGGGGGCACTACCAGCCGACGGCGCCGGCGGAGCCCCCGAGTGCAACGGCTCGACGACATCCCGCTGGGCGAGATCGCCGCCCACATCGAGTAGACCTTCTTCTTCCTCCCGTGGGAGCTGCGCGGGCGTTTCCCGCAAATCCTCGATGACTCGGTCAAGGGCGAGGAGGCGCGAAAGCTATTCGCCGACGCCAAGGCCGTCCTGGAGAAGATCACCGACCGGCGATGGCTGCGTGCCAAGGTCGTCATCGGCCTGTTCCCGGCCAACGCCGCCGGCGACGACATCGCCGTCTACGCCGACGAGGAACACAACAAGCCGGTGCTGACATTCCATTGCCTATGCAAACAGGGCAAACAGCCCGACGGCAAATGCAAAGACTGCCTGGCGGACTTCATCGCCCCGACCCACACCGGCATCCCGGACTACGTCGGCGGTTTCGCCTGCACCGCGGGCATCGGCATCGATGAACACGTCGCCCGCTTCGAGGTCGACTAAGACGACTACTCCGCTCTGATGCTCAAGGCCCTCGCCGACCGCCTCGCCGAGGCGCTGGCCGCGATGCTGCACCAGCGCGTGCGCACCCGCCGCTGGCGCTACGCCAGCGACGAGGGGCTCGACATCCAGGCCTTGATCGAAGAATCGACGTTCAAGCTAACTTCGGCTGCCTGGACGCGGCAATCATCAACAGAACCGTCAGCTTGGGACCTGAAAGCCGGTCACGCCGCGGCGGAACTGAAGAGCGATGGATGCCTTTCGAGGCAGCGCAAGACTTTGGGCGGGTGCAATGACGGTCTTCAATGCAAATTTACCTTTTTTGTAGCATGGTTTTCAGCGGGTAGTAGCGTAATTGCCCCGATGGCCATCGGCCTGACGCTGGATGCCGGCGGCGCGCCGATTGGCTTGACGATACTGAAGAGGAGAAGCAGCCATGAAAAAGACACTGATCATCGCGATGGCCGCGACGGGGCTTGCCCTTGCGGGTCCGGTGGCCGCGCATCACCCAAGCCCGATGACCGAACTTATCGAAGAGCACATGCCGACGGACGCACTGCTCCAGCACAATACGATGATGGACGAGCTTGACCAGGGCATGGTGCCGATGGAAGGAAACTCCGAGAACGGCTCCATGTCCGGTTCGGTGATGGACCCCGCAGACGGGGCGAGATCTTCCGAAGGACCGGGGAACTCAGATTCCGGAAGTGGAGAAGTGATTGAAGAAAACCGCTGGGATGTAGACATGGGCGGTTTTGGCCCGGCCCGGGAGCCGCTGCTACCGGAGTGACCGCGAGTGGACTTGCGGCGCCCAAGAGCGGCCTTTCGGAGCTAACGGATAAGCGGTCTTTGGCGGTCCTGCTCTCGCCATCGAGGGGGCAGGGCCGCTTCGTACTTGGAAGTCGAAGGATAACAATCGGGTTCTCAGTCGCGCCGCTCGGGGCGAGACCGCGAAACCTGAAAGCGAAAAACGGGAGGTTGGCCGAGGGGCAAGAATTCGTCTTGCGGGTCGACTCGAATGCAACGCAAACACAAGAAAACGCGATGGGTTCGGGATGCCATGCATGTTACGGTGTCGGAGCGGTCGATTCCGGGACAACGGCCGATCTGGGAGCCAACTCTATCCAGCCGAGGATCCCGAATAGTGACTTGAGAAAAGACCTCGCATCTCGCGTCCATAAGGCCGCCAACCTCTGAGCCAATGGCCATCCCCCACCGAAATAAGCGCCCTTCGACCCCTTACCACCTCTCTATGGCGCTCGTTGCGCTGTTACTTGCCGCTTGCGGCTCCGGCAACTCCCCCGAGCTTCGTACCGCCGAGGTAGCCACCGGCGACCTCCTGGTGGAGGTCAACGCTGTCGGCACCCTGACGCCCTTAGCCCTGACCAACGTGAGCAGCCAGCTTTCCGGCCAGGTGGCCGAGGTGCTCGCCGACTTCAACGACGCCGTCGAGCGCGGCCAGGTGCTTGCACGCCTGGACGAGCAGTCCTACCGTGCCCGCCTGCAGGAGGCGGAGGCCCAGCTCGAGGTGGCGCGCAGCCAGCTACTGGTGCAGCGCGCCGCGGTAGAGCGGTCCAGGGCCCAGCTCGCCAGCCGTAAGGCCAAGAGCCTAGTGCTGGCCGCGGAGGCGGCGAGTGCCGCCGCCCACGAGCGCAAGGCGAAAGCCGGGTTCGAGCGGGCGCGCACGCTGGTGAGCCGCTCCACCGTCTCCGCCAGCGAGCTTGAGGACGCGCAGGCCGACTTCGATGCCGCTCGCGCACTGCGGGAGGCAGCCGATGCCTGGCTCGAGGTGCAGGACACCGAGATCCGCGCTGCCGAGTCGGACCTGGCCATGGCCGAAGCCCAGCTCGGTAACAGCGAGGCCCAGATCCGCCAGCACGAGGCGGCCGCCGAGGAGGCGCGAGTCAACCTGGAACGCACCGCCATCCGCTCGCCCCTCGACGGCTTGGTGATCCGTCGCGACGTGGAGCCGGGCCAGACGGTGGCTGCCAGCCTGCAGGCCCCGACCCTTTTCTCTCTGGCCGGCGACCTGCGCATCATGCGCGTCGAGACGCGCGTGGACGAGGCTGATATCGGGCGGGTGCGGGTGGGCCAGCCGGTGTCCTTCCGGGTCGACGCCTACCCCGAGCGGCAGTTCAGCGGTCGCGTCCACAAGGTGCACATGGCCCCCGAGATCGTCCAGAACGTGGTCACCTACAACGTCCTCGTGGATGCCCCCAACCCAGACCTGGCCCTGCTGCCCGGTATGACCGCCCTGGTTCGGATCACGGTAGAGACCCACGCGGGGGTGGTCCGACTGCCGAATGCCGCGCTGCGCTTCAATCCCCCCGGCGACTGGCCGGATCCCGGGGAGTCCGCGCCGGGCTGGACCTGGATTTGGCGCCTGGATCTGGACGAGCCGCTGCCGCTGCAGGTCAGGCTCGGGCCGAGCGACGATCTGGCCACGGCGGTTGAGGACGGGGAGCTGCGAGCCGGCGACCGTGTCCTGGTCGGCGTCGAGGGCGCCTGAGGGCGCCGTCCCCGACGCCGTGGAGCCCATCATCCTCGCCCGCGGGCTGCGCAAGGACTATCGGGTCGGCGGACGCCCCGTGCCCGCCCTGAAAGGCGTTTCCCTGACCGTGGAGCCCGGTGAGCTGGTGGCCGTCATGGGCCCCTCCGGCTCCGGCAAGTCCACCCTGCTGCACCTGCTTGGCTGCCTCGATCGGCCCTCCGCAGGGGAGTACCGGTTCCAGGGCCGGTCGGTCGCGGGTCTCGGCGACAACGCCCTGGCCCGGGTGCGCAACCGCCACATCGGCTTCGTCTTCCAGAGCTTCAACCTCCTGCCCCGGGCCACGGCCCTGGAGAACGCCGCGCTGCCGCTGCTCTATGCCGGGGTGGCGAGCCGGGAGCGGCGCGACAGGGCGGAGGCCGCACTGGCGCGTGTCGGCCTCGGCGACCGGCTGCACCACCGCGCGTCGACCCTGTCTGGCGGCGAGCAGCAGCGGGTCGCCATCGCCCGCGGGCTGGTCAACGACCCGACCCTGATCCTGGCCGACGAGCCCACCGGCGCCCTAGACAGTGCCACCGGGCGCGAGATCCTGACCCTGCTCGAGTTCCTCAACGCCGCCGGCATCACCGTCTTGATCGTCACCCACGACCCGGCGGTGGCCGGGCGCGCCCGGCGCCTGATCCGGGTCCTCGACGGGAAGGTCGCCTCCGACGAGCCCAGCGCCCCGCCGCCCGATCTCGGATCCAGCCAATCAACGGAGGTCCCAGTCGCCGGTGGCCAACCCTAGCGTCCAAGTGATCGAGGCCCTGCGCGGGCTGGCCAGCTATCCCTTGCGCGCCGCCCTCACGGCGCTCGGCATCGTCATCGGCGTCGCGGCCGTCATCACGGTGCTCTCGGTGGGCGGAGGGGCGCGCCAGCGCGTCATCGAGCAGATTCAGAGCCTGGGAGGCAACCTGCTGTTGGTCTCGCCGGGCAGCGCCCGTACCGGGGCCGTGCAGCTCGGGGCAGGCTCCCGCCAGACCCTGACCACGGGCGATGCGGACGCCATCCGCCGCGAGATCCCCGGGCTGCTCGCCGTCGCCCCCAGTGTCTTCCAGCGGCTGCAGGTGGTGCGAGGCAACCGCAACTGGCAGACCACGGTGCAAGGCATCACGCCGGACTATCTGGAGGCCCGCGAGTGGGCGGTCACCGCCGGCCGGCCCCTTTCGGCGCTCGACCAGCTCCGCTCCGCCAAGGTGGCCCTCATCGGCTCGACGGTCGCGGAGCGCCTGTTCGCCGGGGAGCATGCGGTCGGGGAGATCATCCGCATCGGCGACACGCCTTTTTCGGTCGTCGGCGTGCTAGCCCTCAAGGGCCAGAGCAGCGCCGGCAGCGATCAGGACGACAAGGTCATGATCCCGCTGAGCACGGCCACGGTGCGGGTGCTGGGGACAGGGCGCAGCGAGCTCGGCGGGCTGCGCTACGTCATGGTCAAGGTGGACCGGGTCGAGCGCCTTGGGGAGGTGGAGGCCCAACTTGCGGCAATGCTGCGGCAACGCCACGGCCTGCGACCCGACCAGCCGGACGACTTCAGCGTGCGCAACCTGGCCGAGGTCCAGGCTCAGCGCGAGGAGGCCTCGGGCGTGCTCACGTTCTGGTTGGGTGCGGTCGCCTCCGTTTCCCTGGTGGTTGGAGCTGTCAGCGTCATGAACATCATGTTGGTGGCGGTGGCCGAGCGGACACGCGAGATTGGATTGCGCCTAGCTGTTGGCGCCCGGCGGCGTGACATCCTCTGGCAGTTTCTTACCGAGGCCCTTCTGCTGGCTTTGCTGGGCGGCGCCGCGGGCGTAGCGCTGGGTGTGCTCCTGTCTCTTTCCATCGCCCGCTGGGGCGGACTGCCGGTGGAAATCGGCCCTCTTGCCCTGCTGTTGTCCCTGGGCGCGGCGGCTGCCGCCGGCCTGTGCGCCGGCGTTCTGCCAGCCCTCAAGGCGGCGCGTCTGACTCCAATCGAGGCTCTCCGTTCGGAATGAACGGATACGGATACGGATAAGAAATCCAATCGCTTTCGTCGGCTAGCGCCCGCACGGTAATCAGTTTTTCGTGCCCCGATCCGCCTCTGACGTTGCATGCCGATCTGCAACTGGTCGACGCAGGTTCGTTGTTCTTCGGCATCGCCGCGCGGTGCATCAACCAACGACTGGAAAACTCACCGCGATGGCGCTTGCGAAGGCTAGCGCACTGGTGACCGCCGCCACCAACGGATGGTTGGTGCGGCGATAGATCCAGCCGCTGAACAGGCCGTAGATGATGAACAGGGCCAGGATGGCGGGGATGATGATGACCAGGAAGAACAGTTCGTTCAGGTTCAGCACCACCGCCAACATCAGCGACACCAGGAACAGCAGTTTGGTCAGCGCATAGGCGCCGCGGGCACGTCCGCCGCGGGTCAGCCATTCGTCGGCGGTGAACCAGAGCAGTGTGCCCGCGAATAGCACCAGCACGGTGCCGATGCGATCGCTGCCGGGCACGTAGGCGGCGACGAAGCGGTCGGTGGGCAGGGTGACTGCGGCCGTTTCGTACAACCCCGACGGCAAGCATCGCTAGCAGCAGCGCGCCGCCGCTGACGCCTTGCCACAGGCTCGCCGGGCGCTCGCCCAGCAACCAGAGACCCGCCAAGGTCAGCAGCCCGTAAAGACCAAAGTGCAGTGCGATGTAGTCGCCGATGACGATGGGCAGAAAATCGCTTGGGATCGGCCACAGGATCAGCGGCGTCAGCAGCGCCGGGGCGATGGCCAGTGGCAGCAGTCGGCGCCAGCCGAGTCCGGCCCCACGCGGTTGTTGCGCGACCCGCGGCAGTAGCGTGCTCAGCGGCCAGGCGAGCAGTACCACGCCGATGAAGAAGAGCCCGAGCCACGGGCCGCGGGCGTCGATGATGCCGCTGCCGTCGTCTGTGCGCCCGTAGACCCGGTTGATCCAATCCAGCGCGGCACGTTGTGAAACGGCGCTGTAGAGCACGCCGATGTGCTCGACGCCGTCGGCGATGACCATGCGCCGGGCGTTGCCCGCGGACGGTCCGTCCGTCGCCTGGCCGTCCGGATCGGCTTGGGTTGCGCCATAGGTGACGGCCAGTTCGATCTCCTCCGGCGACTTGCCGGCCAGTGCGGCGACCGCCTCTCGGCCCTGGTCGAGGATCATCGCCGGCTCGTATTCGCCATAGACGAACAGCAGGTTGCGTTGACCCTCGGCGCCGAGTTCACGGGACAAATAGGGTGACACGGCAACGGCGGCGTCGACATCGGGGTCGATGTCCGCGTAGCGCACCAGGATATCGCCGGCCATGGAGTGACCCAGCGTCGCCAGGCGGCCGTCGCTCGCCGGCAGCGATCGGGCATAGCGCGCGACCCGTGAGAAGGCGTCGAGCAACGCCTCGGCCCGCTCTGGCTCGCCCAGCGTGCCGGCCAGCGGCGTGCGGTTGCGGCCGTGACCGGGGAAGTCGAAGGTGACCGCGACATAGCCGTTGCGGGCCAGGGTGACCGCGAACGGTTGCATCAGTTGCCGAGAGCCGGCAAAGCCGTGGCCGATCAGCACTGCCGGCGCCGGTGGCGCGTCGCGCGGTTGAAACACCGTGACCGGTATGCCGTCAACTTCGGTGTGGACAATGTCCAGGCCGCGCTCGGCTCGGAATAGCATTGAGAGTCCGACGATGATGGCAGCGACGGCCAGCACTGCCGCCAGCTGTTGCCATCGGCTCATGCGTACGTCTTGCATGGCTTCACTTTATCCTTGGGTCAAAGGCTCATCCTAGGTCCGGCAATGGAACCACAAGGACACGGCTTGGTTTCCCGGCAACGTCTGCCGGGGTGTCGATCAGAACCCCTCGGTGGATGTGAATAGACCGACGCGCAGGTCCTTGGCGGTATAGATCTCGCGGCCGTCGACGTCCATCATGCCGTCGCCGATGCCGAGCACCAGCTTGCGCGAGATGACCCGCTTCATGTCGATGCGGTAGGTGACCTTCTTTGCCGTCGGCAGTACCTGACCGGTGAACTTGACCTCGCCGACGCCGAGCGCACGGCCGTGGCCAGGGTTGCCGATCCAGGCCAGATAGAAGCCGACGATCTGCCACATCGCATCCAGGCCGAGGCAGCCGGGCATGACCGGGTCACCCGGAAAGTGGCAGCCGAAGAACCACAGGTCCGGGTGGATATCCAGTTCGGCGATGATCTCGCCCTTGCCGTTGCCGCCGCCGTGATCGGCGATGCGCACGATGCGGTCCATCATCAGCATGTTCGGTACCGGCAGTTGCGCGTTGCCGGGGCCGAACATCTCGCCGTGGCCGCAAGCGAGCAGCTGCTCGCGATCGAAGGAGGCTTCTTTGGTCATTTCTTGGTCGAGTTTCCTTGCTGAGAATCGGGCGTTGCGGGAAGCGCTGAAACGCCCGTTGTCGCGGGATCGCGGGAAGCGTAGGGCGGTTAGGGACAGTTCAGGAACAACATGAACATCACCGCGGACAGAACCAAACTACGAAAAGCGCGAAATACGCGAAAGTAAGCAGAATCTCATCGCCATATCGAGAATTTTCGCGCTTTTCGCATGTTTCGTAGTTCAAACAAGACGTGCCGCTTGTTGTCGAATCGTCACTTAGGGCGCCAGTTTGCGCTCCAGGAAGGGCACGATCTGGTCGATCGGGATCAGTTGCATCTCGGCATCGCGCCGGCCCTTGTACTCGACCTTGCCGTCGTCGAGGTGCTTGTCGCCAATCACGACGCGGTGCGGGATGCCGATCAGCTCCATGTCCGCGAACATGAAGCCGGGGCGGGCATCGCGATCATCCAGCAGCACCTCGATGCCGACCGCATGCAGTTGTTCGTAGAGGTCCTCGACGGCCTCGCGGACGCGGAAGGACTTGCCGAGCTTCATCGGCAGCAGGGCCACCTGGAAGGGCGCGATCGCCTCGGGCCAGCAGATGCCCCGCTCGTCGTGATGCTGCTCGATGGCGGCGGCGACCACGCGGGAGACGCCGATACCGTAGCAGCCCATGGCCATGGTCACGGCCTTGCCGGACTCGTCCAAGACGACGGCCTTGAGCGCGTCGCTGTACTTGCGTCCGAGCTGGAAGATATGGCCCACCTCGATGCCGCGGGCGATGGTGATCTGGCCGTGGCCATCGGGGCTCGGGTCGCCGTCGACGACGTTGCGCAGGTCCGCAACCTGGGGTTCCGGCAGATCGCGGCCCCAGTTCAGACCGAACCAGTGCTTACCGTCCTGATTGGCGCCGGCGCTGAAATCGGCGGCAACCGCGGCGGTGCGGTCCACCAGCATCGGGATGGCTAGGTCTTTCGGTCCCAGCGAGCCGGGGCCGGCGCCGATCGCGGCGCGGATCTCGTCCTCGGTGGCCATGCGCAACGGGCTCGCGACCTGAGCCAGCTTCTCGGCCTTGACGGCGTTGAGTTCGTGGTCGCCACGCACCAGCAGCGCGATCAGACCACGTTCCTCGCCCGTCTCGGGGTCCGCGGCGGCGACCACCAGGGTCTTGACCGTGCGCTCGATGGGCTGACCGAACTGCTCGACCAGGTCGGCGATGGTCTTCGCGTCCGGCGTGTCCACCAGACGCGCCTCCTCGCTTGGCGCCGCGGGCGCGTCGGCCGGGGCGACCGCTTCGGCCAACTCGACATTGGCCGCGTAGTCGCTGCCGGTGGAGAAGGCGATGGCGTCCTCGCCGGAGTCCGCCAAGACATGGAACTCATGGGAGGCATTGCCGCCGATGCTGCCGGTGTCCGCCTGCACGGCGCGGAAGTCGAGCCCGCAGCGGCGGAAGATGCGGCTGTAGGTGTCGTACATGACCTGATAGGTCTGCGCCAGCGAGGCGTCGTCCGCGTGGAACGAGTAGGCGTCCTTCATCAGGAATTCACGCGCCCGCATGACGCCAAAGCGCGGCCGGATCTCGTCGCGGAATTTGGTCTGGATCTGATAGAAATTGATCGGTAGCTGCTTGTAACTCTTCAACTCGCCGCGGGCCAGATCGGTGATGATCTCCTCGTGCGTCGGACCGAAGCAGAACTCGCGCTGATGACGGTCGCGGATGCGCAGCAGTTCCGGACCATATTGTTCCCAGCGCCCGGACTCCTGCCACAGCTCCGCGGGCTGCACCGCCGGCATCGAGACCTCCAGCGCGCCGGAGCGGTCCATCTCCTCGCGCACGATGCGCTCCACCTTGCGCAGCACCCGCAGGCCCAGCGGCAGCCAGGTATAGAGCCCGGCGGCGAGCTTGCGGATCATGCCCGCGCGCAGCATCAATCGATGGCTGGCGATCTCGGCGTCTGCGGGGGTCTCTTTAACGGTCTGGAGCGGAAACTGGGAGGTACGCATGGCGTCGACAGGTTGGCAAAACCCGAGAGTCTAGCGAGCGGCGGGGATGTCCACAACCGAGGAAACGCCGGGGCAGCGGTTTCGCGTCGGGCTGGCGCTTGTTTCGCAGCGCGTGCCACGGTTACCCTGCAGCTTCATGCCGGGCTCGCCAGTCGACCTCGCCCGCGGGGTCCCGCGTCGGTGGAAGCGTTGACGCCTCCTAACCCGGAGTCCGCATCCGATTGCGATCACCAGACGAGATCAAGACAGCATCAATAAGAAATACCTCTATGAACAGAGATTTGCTCATCGCCCTCTCGCTGGACTTCGTCGGCATGCTGTTGATGGTCGTGAGCATGATCGGCTTCACGGGCATCGCCGAGTCCCTTGCCCCCTGGCTTTCGCGGCCCTTGGTCTATCTCGGCTTCGGCGCCCTGGGCCTGTTATTGACGCTGATCGCGATGCCCCGGATCCTGCGCGTGGCGCGGGCGGCCAAGGCCGGGCAGGGCAAGCGTGGCTCCTGATTGATATCGACTTAACCAAAGGTGCCGGCGTTGAAGCCAAACAGGTGCCGGTCCGGCGACGCGAATTCGATATAGATGCGTTCTGGCGGCACCCCGAGGTGTTGCTGCATCAGGCCGCACAGTGTCGCCGAGAATTCCTGCGTCCGCCCCTCGGGCAACCCCAGGCTCTTTAGCTCCAAGTACGCCAGCGGCGACCCATCGCCGCCGAAGCACATGTGCGGGTTCGGTTCCAAGATGACCATCACGTAGCGTTCCGGCTTCGCGAGCATCTCGGCGACGGCCGAGGAAACGGTCTTGAGCAGCTCGCCGTGATCGATTCGGGCGAGGTCGGCGTTGGTCTTGATGATGAGCGTTGGCATGGTGCATGCGCGGGCAGATGATAGGCCGCCGCAGTATCGAGGGGCGCTGCGTTGTCGTCAATTCTGCCCGAAATGCGCCTCCAGCGCCGGCAGCAGGCGCTCCAGCGCCATGCCGCGTGAGCCCTTGATCAACAGCGTCGTGTCGGCCGTGAGCCCGGCGGCGATCTCCGAAGCCAGCGTCGTCCGACCAGGCCGCATGGGTGCTGACCGAACTCGCATCGGTTGCCAATCCGGCGGCCGCCTCGCTGAAGTGTGGACCGATCAACACGCACCGCTCGGCGACGCCGACGGCCAGCGCCGCGATGTCGCGATGGGCCGACGCAGTGGCGGCACCGAGCTCCAGCATATCGCCCAGCACCGCGACGCGCGGGGCAGGGCAGTCGGCAAGTACCTTGAGCGCGGCACGCATGGACGTGGGGTTGGCGTTGTAGGCGTCGTTGATCACCGTGGGCCGGCTCGGGTCGCCGTTGTACAGGACCTCGCCGCGCATCGGCGCGTGACTCGACGCGGGCCAGGCGGATTGGATGCACTCCTCGGCGATGCCGAAACAGCGGGCAACGGCGCTGGCGGCAGACGCGTTCAGCCGGTTGTGTTCGCCCGGCAGCGGCAGCCCCGCGGTCACGGGGTCCAGATCGAAGCGCTGAATCGTAAAGGCGGGTTCGGAGGGGATCGTCAGCGGGACCGGCAGTCGGTGTTCGACCGGGAAAATGGCCGTGCCGCCGTCCGCGATGTGCGCCAGCACAGCCGATTCCTCGCGGGCGACGCCGGCAAGGTCCCCAAAGAACTCCAGGTGCTCCTCGCCGATGCTCGTGATCACGGCGATGTCCGGACGCACGATCGCCGCCAGGGTCGCGATCTCGCCCGGATGGTTGGTGCCGATCTCGGCGACCAGGAAATCATGCCCGGGGCGCGCCCCGAGCAGCGTCAGCGGCACCCCGAGATGATTGTTGAAGCTCTTTGGGCTCTGGCTGCCGTTGAGTCCGGCATGGCTCAGAACCTGATGGATCAGGTGGCGGGTCGTGGTCTTGCCATTGCTGCCGCAGATGCCGACGATGCGACAATCGGCAGCGCGTAGCAGGGTCCGCCACTGAAACGCGAGCGCGTGCAGCGCGGCGACGGTCGACTCGACCCGCAGCAACGCAAGCCTGACATGGTCCGTCTCCGGCGGCACCGGCATGTCCTGCTCCACGATCGCCATCACGGCGCCCGCTGCCCGCGCCTGTGCGACAAAGGCATGCCCGTCGAAGCGTTCGCCGGCGATGGCGAGAAAGGCCTCGCCCGGCTGCAAGGTCCGGCTGTCGATGGTCAGCCCGGCGATGGGGGCCGCGGCGTCAGTCGGCGGCGCGAGCCAGCGACCGCCGGTGACATGAGCGAAAACAGTGGGCGTCCAGAAGGTAGTTGCGTCGGTCATGGTGGGCTCCCGGGGTGCGTAGTCAGGCCATCCTGGCCTGACACCGTGAAGGCCGCAAGCCCTCACGACGCTCTTTTCGCGGGCGTCGCTCAGGCCGCCGCGGCGAGCGCTTCCCGACCCGTCGGCTGCCAGCCCTTGTCCGGCACGCGCCGGTAAACCTCCCCGGCATCGTCCATGCGGAACAGATGCAGCCAGCCGTTGTCGAGCATCTGCCGCACCAGCTCATGGCGGGCGATGATGTCGTCCATGGCTGCCTGCGGCGCCTGCAAGAAGACCGACAGTCGCATGGGCTCGTGCATCCACTGCTTGCCGTCGTGCAGCGACTGCATCGGCAGGCCCACGCGCAGGTCACCGGCGTTGCCCTCCAGCACGCCGATGGCGCCGCCGACGACGTTATGCAGCACCTTGTTGCCGCTGCCGAAGCGCCGGTTGTCGGTGGTGGAACCGTAGTACTGCAGGTTGATCCAGCCGGCCACCACCATCGGTGCGGTCATGATCAGCTCCAGCACGCCGAAGCCCTCGTCCTGCTCCCATTGGTAGTCATGCAGGAAGGTGCGCCCGCCGAGGTCCAGCCCGCGTGTGCGGGCGCGCGGTGCGGCGATGAAGGCGGCGCAGCCGGCGAGCGCCCATTCCGGGCGCACCTGCGCCCAGTCGCGGCTGCGGCGGTGGACGTTGGCCGTGACGGCGTGCAGCGACTGCTGCTCCAGCCCGAGCCGTGCAGCCCGCTGCAGTCGGGTCACCTCACCCGCCTGTTTCAGCCAACTACGCAGTTCCGCCAGCTCTTCGGCGTAGCCCGCGGGCAACCGTTGCGTATCGAACAGCTTGCACCTCGTCGACACAGGTATCGTGCAGTGCGCCGACGAACCAGGTATCCGCTGGGATGGCGAGGCCGCGCGCCGCCAGGCCGCGCCGGACGTCGGCATCGTTCAGCAGGGCCGCGGTGACCCGCGCGCTGGCCTCGCCGGTCATGCCGCCGCAGGCACCGCAGTCGAGTCCGGTCGCGTGCGGGTTGTTGACCACGGTGCTGCCGTGGCCCACCAGCAGCACCAGGCGGGCGAAGTTGCCGGTCATGGACATGGCCTTGAGGATGCCCTCCGCCAGCGGCACACGATCCGCCTCGGGAATGCCGAACGACTGCGGTCCGTGGTCATGTGCATGACCATGTCCACAGGCGCCGTGGCTCGGGGCGTCCAGGCTCGGGCCGATGCGATGCTCAGTCGACTTGTCCAGGTGCAGGTCGTCCGGCGCCGCCACCGGTCGGCTCCAGCCGAAGCTGTCGGCGATGATCTTCGGTGCGTAGACCAGAAGCCCCGCTGCCTCGACAAAGGAGAAGCAGGACGATGCGCCCATCTTGAACGCCTTCCAAGACTTGGCGATGCCGGTGCGTCGGCGTTGGGTGGCCAGCGCCTCCTGCGCGTCGTCCGCATCGGTGTCCTGGATCGCCGAGCAGACGCGGTACTTGGGCGTCAACAGGACCGGCATGTGCGAGCGGGGCGTCGATGCACCGAACGGCACATGTTCGATGGGCACGCCGAAGAAGCCCGCGAAGCCGATGGTCTGTGCCTTCGGGCACACGGTCTCGAAGGCGCGGCGGATGATCTCCGAGCGGACGTCGATGCAGAAGGCCGCCTGCACCGCCGGCCGGCTGTCGACGGCCTTGACGTCGCCGCCGCGGCGCAGGTCGTCGATGAGGCGGCGCTGGTAACCCTGCTCGAGCGCGGTCAGCAGCACATGCTCCACCTCGGGGTCGCCAGCCGCCTCCTGGTTACCGCCGACACCGGCGCCGTCCTCGCCGCGGCCAAGGCGTGCGCAGATCTCGCGCCAGCGCGGGCGCAGTGTCGGCGTGGACTTGTGCTCGTACAGCAGGACGTCCCAGGCGAGCCGGATTGCCAGCAATTCGACGATGGTGTCGTCGCTGCCGCCGGCGAGCTCCTGCTCCCAGCGCAGCAGGCGCGTCCAGGCCGCCCAGCCGCCGATGTCCAGCAGCGCCGCGTGCATGTAGTCCAGCGCCGCCGTCTCCGGGATGCCGAGCCGGCCCAGCGCCGAGGCGATGCAGGCCCGCGGCGACTCTGGCAGGGCCTTGACGCGGGAGCGCATGGCATCCTGGCCCATCATGGTCAGGCTGTAGTCGAGCGCGGCGAAGCGCCGCCAGGACGCGTACAGCGACATCCCCTCCCAGGGCCGCTTCCAGGTGGCCTGGCCCATGTCGAAGTAGGACGCGCAATGGTGACTGATGCGCTCCACGACGAAGCTCGACCAGTCGTCGGCATCCATCTCGTCCACCAACGCGGTCAGCAACGGCACGCCGCCGGCCGGGGTCTGGTGCTCCGCGGCGGCCTCCGCGCGCAACTGCGGCGGTGTCAACTCGCTGCCGCACAGTCGAGCCGCCTCGCGGAGGTCCTCGTCCGTGATGCGCCCGGCGTCCAGCTGCTCGCGGTACCAGCCGCGCGGCATGTACATGCGTGCGTCGGCGATGCGCCGCAGCGTCCCCGCGGCCTCCTCGAAACGCTGACTCACCAGGCCGTGAAACGGGTTCACGGCAACGAAGCGGTCCAGCGGCCAGACGGGTGCAATGCGGTTGCAGGCGGCGTCGATCTGCCGGGCGAGCTCCGGCGTGACCGGGTCGGCGTCCGCCGGCTGCAAGGGTGCGTAGCCCTCGGCGGTCGCGTCCCGTGGTTGTTGCTCCAGGGTCTGATCATCGATGCGCAGGTCTTTGGGGTGCATGGTATTCACTCCTATCACTCGATTTTGGAATCCGGTTAGGCGGTTGAGCGAGGCGATGGTCAGGCGCTTGCGACTGCAAGGGCAGGTTTGGCGATTGCCGGTCTGGACTTCGGGACGGGCCAGAGCCGCACGATGAGTCGGGTCACCAGCACATCCACATAGAGGCCGTTGTAGAGATGGACCTGGATCGCCTGGCGCAGCGGAGCGCTGATCCTCGTAAAGAGATGCTGCACCAGGATCAGGCCGACGAAGACGGCGACGATCGCGAGACTGAGCCAGAGGCCGAAGGCGCCTTCGCTGGCGGGCACTGGCCGCACGCTCCCGATCAACGCGTGCTCGAAGAGCGCGTGCAGGCCAAAGTAGGCGAAGCAGACGAAGGCGCCGAGGCCGGTGGCGCGGACCAGGAGCCGAGCATTGTCTTCGAGTACCAGCGCCTGCAGCAGCAGTTGCGCGGTGGCGATGGCGACGATGGCCCCGGTGACGATCAGCGCCGGCTGCTCAACCGGGTTCACGCCGAACGCGAAGCCCGCCAGCAACGCCATCAGGATCGCGCCCTGGAAGGCGACCAGCCAATGCCACGTCTCAGGTGCCCCTCCCTTGAACTGGAGCGCCGGGGCGCGGAAGCCGTCCACGCTGCTGCCGGAGGCGAGAAAGGCGTGCGCCTTGTACAGCGAGTGTGCCACCAGGTGCAGCAAGGCCAGGCTGTAGAGCCCCAGGCCAGCCTCGAGCAGCATGAACCCCATCTGCGCCGACGTGGACCAGGCCAGCGACACCTTGATGCTGGTCTGCGTCAGCATGACCAACGAGGCCACCGCCAGGGTCACCAGACCCACCACGGCGAGCGCGTCGAGCGCGGCGCCGGAAGCGGACATCACCGGGCTCATACGGATGATCAGGAAGGCACCGGCGTTGACGATGCCCGCATGCAGCAGCGCGGACACGGGTGTCGGGGCCTCCATCACCTGGATCAGCCAGCCGTGGAACGGGAACTGCGCACATTTCAGCACGGCGGCAAGCGCGATCAGCCAGGCGGCGGTCTGCAGCGCGGCCGGCAGTGGTCCGTCCATCGTCGCCATTGCCGCGAACAGGGTCTCGAAGTCCAGGGTGTGCACCGAGGCACCGATCAGCAACACGGCGATGAACAGGCTCGCATCGCCGATACGGCTGAACACGAACTTCTTGTGCGCCGCCATCTGCGCTGCCCGGCGATCCGAATAGAACAGCAGCAGCCGATGCAGGTTCAGACTGGTGGCCATCCAGGCCAGCGCGAACATCAGCAGGTTGCTGGAGACGATCAAGGTCAGAATGGCCGCCAGCGTCAGCATCAGCCATTTGTGGAAGTGACCTTCACCGCCGTCGCCGGCCATGTAGGTGCGCGCATAGGTGGTGACGATGGCACCCACCAGCGACACCAGCGCGAGCATGATGACGGTCACGGCATTGACGTAGACGCCGATGGCGAAGTCGCCGATGCCGAATGGCATCGGGATCGCAAACAGGTTGACTGTCTGGCTGGAGCCGAAGCCGGACCCGAACGCGTAGCTTGCAAAGGCAACCAAGGCCAATGCGAAGGCGCTCCAGGTCACTACGGTGGCGAGTCTTGCCATGCCGGAGGCATGACGGTCGGCGTTCTCACGCGGCACGGCACCGGCGATCCAAAGGATCAACGGGCGCCGCCAAAGCGGACGCGGTGGTTGCGGTCAAGGCGGTAACGGACATGGGCTTCCTCCTCGGTTGATCCCCGAAAGCCGGGGTACGGGTTGCAACATAGTCGTCGCCGTCACTTCGGAAAAATCTAAGTTTCCGATCTTTCGCATCGGGGTTTATCTATGGATCGTGGTCACGTCGCGTCCGACTCCAGCAATGGCGCGGGTGGCCGGTCTCGACGTCCCTGGAGCGCGGGGTGAATTTTCGCATGGTGAAATCGTTTGATGATCGTGGCAGCGCATCGCCACGGCTTTGTCTCTGAGGAACATCGGTCATTCACCGAGGTCGACGTCCTGACCCGTTGCGCGCTCCTGCCGCGGAGTGCAGTCCGCGTCGGCGAATCAGCGTATCAGTGAGTTTTGTCGACTTGACCAACGCGCCGAGCTTCCGGTATTTTCGCCTGTTCGGTGGCCCCAACTACAGCTCCCCCAAGCCGCTGGGCTTCGCAGTCGACCGGCGCTACGCCGTGGTCAGCTCAGGCCGACCTCTCGCGGCTCTGCCCCGGTCTTCACGGTCGTCGTTGCAAAGTGACCGCCACCCTAGCGTGCTCAGCAGTGGATGCTGACCCGACTGGGGCTCGATGAAGCAGGACGACGGCGTCAGCGATCGTGCGGGCTTAGATCGGCCTTTGTGC
>CAVOGV010000030.1:0-50794 GCA_963695445.1 uncultured Gammaproteobacteria bacterium
GATCGGCCTCGACGTAGCGATGCGTGGTCGTCATGCTCTCATGCCCCAGCCAGAGTGCGATCACGCTGAAGGCGACACCGGACTGCAGCATATGCATGGCGGTGGAGTGGCGCACCGAGTGAGGTGAGATGTGGCGCGTGTTGAGGCTGGGGTAGCGCTCGGCGGCACGTGCCACCGCGAGCTCCAAGCGTTTGTTGACATTGGAGCGAGTCATCGCCTGTCCGTTGCGGTTGGGCAGCAAGGGCGCCGTGCTCGCCAGTGAGGGATTGCGCCGCAGCCAGACGCGAATTGCCTGTACGGTGCCCTTCCAAAGTGGAACGGAGCGTCGTTTACGGCCTTTGCCATGCAGATGGACGCAGGGCGAGGCGTCGAGCACGACATCGCCGACCTGCACGCCGATCATCTCCGAGACGCGTGCCCCGGTGTTGTAGAGCATGCTCAGCAAGAGATGATCGCGCTGCGAGGTCCAGGTCTCACCCGGCGCGCCGATCACCGCCAACATCTCCTCGCGCGTCAGGAACCCGAGCATCGGTCGCTCGAAGCGTTTCATGGGGACGCCCAAGGCCTGCTCGATGCACTGCAAAGAGGCCAGGTCACGGCGTGCTGCGAATTTTAGGAAGGCGCGCAATGCCACGAGCCGCAGATTGCGGGTTTGCACCGTATTGTGGCGTTGCTGTTCCAGATGATCGAGGAAAGCCAGGATCAGGTCGGGCGCGATGTCGGTCAGCAACAGCGCGGTCGGCGCTTTGCCCAAGCGCTGGCTGGCGAAGTCCAGAAACAGCACCAAGGCATCGCGGTAAGCGGCGACGGTATGCGGGCTCATGGCACGCTGGTTGACCAGGTACAGGGTAAAGAACTGTTGCACCAACGCCGGAAACGACGGGGAATTCGACACGTTGGCCTCAGACATGGTCGACCTCCGCGCCGAGTGGCAGCGGCTCGAAGCGTTCGCCTGCCAGTCCCAGCAACTCGGGAACGCCGGACAGATACCAGTAGGTATTGCTGACACGGATGTGGCCGACATAGGTCGACAAGGCCAACATGGCTTGGTCGATGTCGATTCCCTGGGCTTGCCAGAGCACCAGGCGACGGACGATAAAGGTGTGGCGTAGATCATGGACGCGGATCGCCGCGTGGGAGCCGCGGTTGACCCAGCCCAAGTGCTCACGCAGTTGCCGAAAAACCCGATCGACTTGGCGCAGGGACATGGCGCAGCCGAGCAGCCGACCACGAGTGGTGACGAACAAGGGTGTCTGCTCTGACGGTGTCATGTGCAGATCGCGCCGTTGGCGATAGTCGCGCAAGCCATCGCGCACAGTAGGATGCAAGGGCACATAACGGGATTGGCCGAACTTCGTCTGACGCACCGTCAGCACGCCGGCGTGCAGGTCGACGTCCGCCTGGCTCAGGTTCAGCGCTTCGGAGATCCGCAGACCCGTCCCGGACAGCAAGCCGAACAGCGCCTCATACGTGACGCCGCGCAGATCCGGCTCAAGCCGTCGCGCGGCGGCCAACAGGTCGATGAGTTCCTGTTCGGTAAAGATATGCGGGGCGGGTCGCCCGCCGATGCCCCCGAAGACGGTGCTGTCGGGTACCTCGGTGGCGGGTTCGAATTGCTGCAGCCAGGTGGTGAAAGGGCCAAGGCGTAGCAGCCGTCGTGCCCAGGTCGCGGGATTGTCGTTGTGGGTCTTGGCCTGCCGCGCCCAGGCGCTCATCACGTCGATGGTGAGCGGCCCCGTCAGCGCAAGCTGGTCGACGTAACGGGCGAAGCTTCTGAGGGCGCCCGCGCTCGTGCGCAGACGGTAGCCGAGCCGACGACGCTCGGCCAAATAGTCCTCGACGCGGGTTTGCAGCGACACGGTGCTGTTCATGCGTCCCTCCCCGGCCACGGCAAGGCGATCGCCGAGAGGTTGCGCCCGTCGAGTTTGGCATAGATTTGCGTGGTTTCCAGCGAGCGGTGACGCAGCACATCCGCCACTTCTTTCAGCGAACTGCCGCCCGCGAGCAGACGATTGGCCAGGGTGTGCCGCAGCAGATGCGTCCGGGTATAGGGTAAGCCAGCGCGCGCGTAGGCTTGGCGGATCGCCTTGCCGACCGTATCCGCACCGATGGGCTGACCGATGGGGGCCGCGTGGCGGACAAAGATCGCCCGACTCGGGGTCTGGGGACGTTCGCGCCGAAGGTAATCGGCGATGGCACGCCCAGTCGCTTGCGGTAGCGGCAAGCAGTCTTCGCGCTGACCCTTGGTGTGGCGCAAGCGCAGCGTGCCGGCGCGCCAGTCGATGTCATCGAGTGACAGCGCGGCAATTTCCCCGCGACGCAGGCCCAGATCCAGCGCACAGCGCAGCATGGCATCCGCCCGGTGTGGCGAGCGGCCTGTCGCTTCGCCGAGCACCGCCTCCAGCCGCTCGACCTCGGTGCTGCTCAGGGTCTGCGGTAGGGATGACAGCGCCCACCTCATTGGATACGCGAGCACGCCGATCAGCGCATGGACCTCATCGCCACAGGTGCTGCGGAAGCGGAAGTACCCGCGCAGCGCCGCGATCATTGAGGCGGTATCACCGGGCGAACGGTAACGCTCGCTTTGGCACGCAACGAATCGGCGCAGCGCCTCGGGCACGATCGCCGCAATGATGACGGGCTGATCGCCAAACTGCTCGCGCAGCAGGCGCGCGACCTTGCAGCAGTAGTGGCTGCGGGTCTTCGCGGCAAGACCGCGTACATGGTCCATGTACGCATCGAAGCGACGCAATTCCTCCTCAACGGGGGTTGCCGGCGGCATGCGCTCGGCGATCACGCCTTTGGCCCGCAGCAGCGTAATCAGCAATTTCAGCGCGGCTTGCAACGGCCAAGGCGGCTGCTGAGAACGACACCGCAAGCGGTGCTCGCTGAGAAACCTGGCCGTCACGGCCTCGTCCAGTTGCTCTACCGTGAGCTGCTGGTCGTCCATCCAGCAAGCGAAGTCGGCAAGACAGCTGAGATAGAGGTTGCACGTCGAGGAGGCGTAATGCCAGTCATGCAAATGCCGCTCGAACGCATCAACATGCAATGCAAGCGGACTGGTTCGAAGCTCGTCGACCGGGTCCTGATGTGACCGTCGCGTTGGGCTCATCGTGATCTCCTGAAGTGCTGGGATGGCACTCCAGAAGATCTGAAAATTATGTTGAGTTCATCCTAGGCTATGCCCGCATTAGCCTTTTGACTGCGAACGATGTCGACACCCTCAGATGTCAACTCTACATAAATACGACCTCTACATAACGGCCATTATGTAGCGCTCAACATAATGGCCGATTCCGGACCCTCCCGCCACAAGCCGGAAGGTCACGCAATGCGGCAAACACAGCCGGTGGCGAGGTGGGCGTATCTTAGAAGTGCGTGACGAAGGAAACTGGGAAACGACAGCCGACTGGGCCTGGGGTGTCTCGCCACCAGTGCATCTCCCCCCGATGTCTCGCCCACCGTTGTCGACCATCCCAATCAGCCCTACTAATCTCCGCATCGACCGATCCCGACGGCTGGAAGCCGTCGGGCCACGGTGCCGGCAAGATGCCGGTGCTACCAGGTTCAGCCCTTGCCGTGCGGCGGTCGCTGAAGTTTGGAGCCGTCATAGCCGACGGATTCGATGAAGGCCTTCATGCGCTCGAATTCGGCGTCGCTGAACTCGGGACTGCGGGACATGATCCAGACGTAATCGCGCTTGGCGCGGCCGATGACGGTGAGTTGGTAGTCGTCGTCGAGGTAGATGATGCGGAAGTCGCCCTTGAAGGGCCAGATGAACTGCATGCCCCACAGGGCGTTGGTCTCCTTGTTCAGCACGAAGCCCTTGGGGTGGTATTCCTTCTTCGGGCCGTCCAGGGCGTCCTTGTTGAAGGTGAAGGTGGTCGCGATGGTGCCGTCCGGGTTCAGCGCGTAGGACTCCACCGGGTTGTAGGCGCCTTTTTCGACAAAGGTCGGGATGTTGGCGACGACGTACCAGTCACCCATGAAACGGTCGAGGTCGACCTTGGCAACGGTCTCCATGGGTTCTCCTCCTCCTTCTACACAGCCGGTTAACAGGGATAGGGTTAGGGTTAGCGCCAGCAGGGCTGGCTGCCGTTTCAGGGATCTCATGCCGCGGGTTTGCCTCACATGCGTTTGTAGATGATGCGCCGGCCCTTGCCGGTGTCGCTTTCCAGACCGACCCAGCCGAGGTCGTCGTTGTACCAGACGTCGATGGTCAATTCATCGGTGGACAGGGCGTAGCGCTGGGCCGGCACCTCACGGCCGTCTTCGACCTCGATGCGGTCGCTGCCCTTGGAGCGTACCTGCACGGCTTCGAGGTCACCGGTCTGCGGATTCAGCAGGCGCCGTTGCTCGAGAAAGCTGGGGTCCCAGTAGGCGAAGGTCTTGACGCAGCCGGTTGCCCGTTCGGTACCGTCTTTGCGCTCGATGCGAAAGGCGTCGCCGACCGCGCTGCCCGCGACCGTGAACTGCTTGCCGTTGTCGTCGGTGCTGGCGTCGATCTCGGCGAGGCAGCCGTCGCGGAAGACCTCGTTGCTGTTGTGGCGGTAGCGATAGGCGTTGATGAACAGGAAGTCGACGTCGAAGGCCGCACGGCTGGACACCCGGGTCGTGTCGCCGCCGTCGGCGATGCGAAAGCTGTGCTCGCCGATGGGTTTGTCGTCCAGGTAAACCTGGAAGCGGAGCACGTCGTTGGCTCGAGCCGGTGCCCAGGCGGTAAGCAGCGCGAGGGCCGCGCTGGCGACTGTCGTGGTCAATAACTTGTTCATGATGAAATGCCTCGCGGAAATGATGAACAGAATGAAGGGTTGGTCCACTTGATCGATCCGGGCCATCTCGATGTGGTCGCTCATTGGCTTAGCCCTGATGGCGGATTCAGCACCCGGGTTCTTGGGCGATTTCGGCGGCCCAGGGAAAAAGGCATTGGTGCGCTGGATATACTCTCTGTAGGCGGGACGACGCTCGCCGATGTCTTTTTCCAGCAGCGTGACGCCGGAGACGCGCAGCAGCAGGAAGGTCATCAGGATCGGCGACAGCACCGTCCACCAGCCGCCGGCGGCGACCGCGAACAAGAAATAGGCCCACCAGATGCAGGTCTCGCCGAAGTAGTTCGGATGTCGGGTATAGCGCCACAGACCCTGGTCCAGCACCTTGCCCTTGTTTGCGGGGTCGGCCTTGAAGCTGGCCAGCTGCTGGTCACCGATGGCCTCGAAGCCAAAGCCGATCAGCCACAGCGCCACCGCAAGGAAGTCGATCCAGTTCAGTGGCGCCCCGCCGAGGATGCTCGCCAGCAGCGGCAGCGAGATGATCCAGGCCAGGATCGCCTGCAGGCCGAACACGATGTAAAGGCTCTTGAGCCAGAAGCGCGGCTCGTTATCGGCGCGAATCTGCTGATAGCGGCGATCTTCGGGCTCGCCCCAGTTGCGTAGCAGGATGAACAGCGACAGCCGCACCGCCCACACCGTGACCACGAACAGCACCAGGTAGGCGCGCTCCACCAGCGCCGGCGCCAGCAGCAGATAGGTCAGCGTCATGGCCAGGAAGAACAGCGACCAGACCGGGTCGACGATGCTGACGTTGCGCTTGGCGATGCTGACCAGCCAGAGCGCGATGCCGATGCCGAGCCCGACTGCCAGCCCCGCCCCGTAGATGTTGAGGTCAAACACGGGAGGCCGCCTCCGCCAGCTTGCTATCCGATGACTGGGCCGACGACCGGGCCGGTGCCCGCTCGGCATAGCCGTCGAGGCGCGTGGCCAGAGCCACCAGCATCGGGGTGATCAGCGCCCAGCCGGCGGACAGGGCCGCCAGCGCCACCAGTGTGTCGCTGAACTGAACGCCGCCGAGCCGTTGGCCGGCGTAGAACGCGAGCGGTCCGCCGATGGCGCCGAACAGGACCGCGAGCTCGGGCCGACCCCGTAGCCAGCGCATCGAGACATTCAGCGTCGTCGCGAAGGACACCCACATGGCGATGATCCAGCTGGGTGCGATCCAATGCGCGAACTCGCCGGACGGGTAGATCAGCCAGCCGTAACCGGCCAGTTGTCCGTCCCAGGCGGCGCCGATCAGTCCGGCGCTGACAAGCAGGGCCGCCTCAGGGAGCGGGCCGCCGCGCTCGGCTCAGGTGGTAGACCACGGCAACCGCCACGACGCCGATACCGATGGCCGGCAGCGCCGCCGCACCGGAGAGCACGCAGGCGAACCAGCAGAGCTGAAAGATCGCGAAATTGATCAGAACGGGTCGCCAGCCCATGGCGCTTCGGACACCATCGGCGCTCGGTCGGATTGCGTGACTTGTTCATGCTTGTCCAGGATTTGCCCATGCGGCGGCTGAGAGGGGAAAGATTGAGGAAGCCGCCGTCTTTCACAAGGCTGCCGCAGGCCGGTCGCAGTCTGGCCGGTCGGGGGTGGTAGCATGCGCGACCGGTGCTTGCTGATCGCAACTGCACTCACGCAAGCGCTAGAAGTCCAAATTCTCCGACGAGGAAACCCTATGCATACAGCAGTTATCAGGCCTCTGGCCGCAGCCGTCACCATCTCGCTCGCCTTGGCCGGATGCGCGACCACGGACGAGTATGGCAATCCCCGACCTGCCGGCGAGACGGAAAAGGGTCTCGGCATCGGTGCCGCGGCCGGTGCCGCGGCGGGCGCGTTGATCGGCTCCGCCAGCGCGAACGCCGGCAAAGGGGCGCTGATCGGGGCGATCGGCGGGGCCATCATCGGCGGCGCGGTGGGCAATTACATGGAGCAGCAGCGCAAGGACTTCGAGCGCGTGCTGGCGGACGAGATCGCCCGCGGCGACATCAGCGTGACCAAGAATGCCGATGACAGCCTGGTGGTCGGCATGACCAGCGCGACCACCTTCGATGTCGACTCCGACAGCATCAAGCCCGGTTTCTACAGCACCATGGACAAGATCTCCGGCGTCGTGAACAAGTACGGCAAGACCCAGCTCGTTATCGCCGGCTACACCGACGACACCGGCACCGCCGAGCACAACCTGGACCTGTCCCGCCGCCGCGCTGGCTCGGTCGAGTCCTACCTGCTGTCCGATTCGGTGGCACCGCAGCGCCTGAGCAGCATCGGTTACGGCGAGGACAGGCCGGCCATGTCCAACGCGACGGAGTACGGTCGCACCCTGAACCGTCGCGTCGAGATCACCATCATTCCGGTGGTCGACGAGGGCACAAGCGCCAGCTGATCGGGGCATGACATGGCGTCGTAGTCAGATCGGGTCGCCCGGCGATCCCGATCAGCAAGACGCATCATGCCCCCACCGCGACCGGCCTCGCCGGGTCGCGGATCCACTCGCTCCAGGAGCCTGCGTACAGCCGCGAGCCCGGCAGCCCGGCGAGTTCCATCGCAAGCAGATTGTGACAGGCGTTGACGCCGGAACCACAGCTGTGGGCGATCCGCTCCGGCGAGCGTGCACCGATGGCGTCGGCAAAGCGTTTGCGCAGCGCGGCGGCACCCAAGAAGCGGCCGAAGTCGTCGAGATTCCCCGACAGGGGGAGATTGATGGCGCCGGGAATATGGCCGGCGACCGGATCGATGGGCTCGACCTCGCCGCGAAAGCGTTCGGGTGCGCGGGCGTCGATCACTTGGATCGTATCGCCCTGGAGCTCCGCCAGTAGTTCCTCTGTGTCAAGCCAGAGCCCGTCGTCTGGTTTCGGCACGAACAGCCGGGCCTCGGTTGCGGGCTCATCTGTCGACAATGTCCCGCCGGCCGCGACCCATGCCTGCAGGCCGCCGTCGAGCACGGCAGCCTGCTCGTGCCCCAGCCAGCGCAGCAGCCACCACAGCCGTACCGCGAAGGCGCCGCCCATGTCGTCGTAGACCACCACGTCGGTCGCGTTGTCCACGCCGCAACGGCCGAGCCAGTCGGCCAGCCGTGTCGGCGTCCGGCAGGGGATGGCGGCCGGAGGTCGGCGTGATCGACCCTGACAGGTGATCGTCCAGATGGGCATAGACGGCACGGGGTAGATGTCCGCTGGCATAGTTGCAGCGTCCGAGTTCCGGCTGCGCCAGCGAGAATCGGCAGTCGAACAGGCGGAGATTCGGGTCGTCGATACGCGCCATCAGGGTGTCGGCGTCGAGCAGGGGCGAACGGGTGGCGGCGGTCATCGGACGATTGCCTCGTGAGTGGTTGGTTGTCCACGGCTAGTCAGGCCTCTGCCGGGTGAGGCCCGTGGGTGAGCGTGCATCATAGCAGCCGCTTCGAGCAGACCGGTCCAGCGCTGGTTTCGCTGAAGCATCACCCAGCTCAATGCTTAAAATTGTCGACAATAGTGGTTGACTTGAGTGCTTGATTACATAGAATCAGCGCCATGCAACCAATTCTGTCGACAAGTATGGGTGTGTCGGAGATGGCGTCGACGCCCGTCGGTGAGGCGACGCCCGGCATTTCCACGGTCGCGGACCGCGTCTTCGACCAACTCCGCCGTGCCATCGTCGAGGGCGACATCCCGGCGGGCAGCAAGCTCAGCGAGCCGGTGCTGGCGGAACGATTCGCCGTCAGCCGAGGCCCGCTGCGCGAGGCCATGCGCAGGCTCGAATCCAGTAATCTGCTCGAGCGCCGGGCGAATGTGGGGGCTCGCGTGGTCACGCTCTCGACCGAAAGCCTGCTGGAGCTGTATCAGGTGCGCGAGGCACTGGAGGGCATGGCTGCCCGGCTCGCCGCCGAGCGCATGTCCGACGCGGCCATCGAGGAACTCAAGGATCTCATCGAGCACCACCGGCGCGATGTGGCGCGGGAGTTTTGGCAGGCCTATTTCCAGGAGGAAGGCGACCTGGACTTCCACTACCGCATCGTCCGCGGCAGCGGCAACCAGCGCCTGGTGCGCATCCTCTGCGACGATCTCTACCACTTGGCGCGCATGTATCGCTGCCAGTTCGGCATGAAGAGCGATCGCGCCCGCGATGCCCTGAAAGAGCACGCGATGGTCGTCGATGCCATCGCCGAGCGCGACGGCGAACTGGCCGAGTGGCTCATGCGTCGGCACGTGCGTGCGTCGCGGAAGAGCGTGGAGCTCCGGCTGGCGGCGGAGAGGGCCGACGATGAAGGTCCCGCTAAGGCTCGAACGGCCGGGCGGGAACCCAGGTTGGATCAGGCCCCGCTCATGAACGCGAATCGACGCAAATAGTCAACGGATTTGGGTTGCCGAAGCCAGCCATTCGTGCACCGGCCCGCGGTTCACCTGCGACACTTTTAATCAAAAACTCGAGGGCACATGATGACCGACAGACTTACCCAAGGCGCCAAGCTGCGTCTCGCCGTGCAGGAAGAGCGCCCGTTGCAGGTGGTGGGCGCCATCAGCGCCTATCACGCGATGATGGCGGAGCGCACCGGCTATCGCGCGCTCTACGTCTCCGGCGGCGGCGTCGCGGCCGGCTCGCTGGGCGTGCCGGATCTGGGCATCAGCAGCCTTGGAGGACGTGCTGGTGGACGTGCGCCGCATCACCTATGCCACCGAGCTGCCGGTGCTGGTGGACGCCGATACCGGCTGGGGCGGCGCCTTCAACATCGCCCGCACCGTGCGTGAGTTGACGCGTGCCGGCGCCGCCGGTTGCCATATCGAGGACCAGGTGGCCGCCAAGCGCTGCGGACATCGGCCGAACAAGGCGGTGGTGAGCAAGGCTGAGATGGTCGACCGCATCAAGGCCGCCGTCGACGCCCGCACCGACGACTTCGTGATCATGGCCCGCACCGACGCGCTGGCCGTGGAGGGTATGGATGCCGCCATCGAACGTGCCGTGGCCTGTGCCGAGGCCGGCGCCGACATGATCTTTCCCGAGGCGATGACCGAGCTGGCCCAGTACGAGCAGTTCATCAAGGCCGTCGACGTGCCGGTGCTGGCCAATATCACCGAGTTTGGCGCCACGCCGCTGTTCACGACCGAGGAATTCGGCGCGCGTCGGCGTCTCGCTGGTGCTGTACCCGCTGTCCGCCTTCCGCGCCATGAACAAGGCCGCGCTGAACGTTTATCAGGTCTTGCGCAGCGAGGGCACCCAGGCCAACGTCATCGACACCATGCAGACGCGCATGGAGCTTTACGACTATCTCAACTATCACGGCTTCGAGCAAAAGCTCGACCAGCTGTTCGTCGCCGAAGGCAACGGCGATTCCGTCTAACACCGCACCTTCGGGGCGAGTGCGCGACAACGTTCCCATAAATGGCCTTCGAGCGCATCGACTCCATGGCGCCGGCCGCGCGCCGCAACTCAGTGAGGAGAGAACCATGCCAGAGACTCATCAGCCAAAGGGCAAAAAGTCCGTTGCGCTATCCGGTACCGTTGCCGGCAATACCGCCATCTGCACCGTCGGCCTACACGGCAATGACCTGCATTATCGTGGTTACGACATCCTGGATTTCGCGGGCAAGGCCGAGTTCGAGGAGGTCGCGCACCTGCTGATCCACGAGTGGCTGCCACGTCCCGGCGAATACGCCGGCTACAAGCGTAAGCTCAAGACCCTGCGCGGCATTCCTGCGGCGCTCAAGCGGGCGTTGGAACAGTTGCCGACCTCGGCACATCCGATGGACGTGATGCGCACCGGTTGCTCCGTGCTCGGCATGCTGGAGCCGGAAAAGGAAAGCATGCATGTGGCCGCGGCACGCGACATCGCCGATCGTTTGCTCGCGAGCTTCGGCTCGATGCTGTTGTACTGGTATCACTACGCCTACAACGGCCGGCGCATCGAGGTGGAGACCGACGACGAGAGCATCGGTGGCCACTTCCTGCATCTGCTGCACGGCAAGGAGCCGTCGGACGAGTGGGTGCGGGCCATGCATACCTCGCTGAATCTGTACGCCGAGCACGAGTACAACGCATCGACGTTTCGCGGCTCGCGTCATCGCTGGCACCAACGCCGATCTCTACAGCGCCCTGACCGGCGCGATCGGCGCGCTCAGCGGTCCCAAGCACGGCGGCGCCAACGAGGCAGCCTGCGACATCCAGCAGCGCTACTTCGATGCCGATGCGGCCGAGGCCGACATCCTCGAGCGCATGGGCCGCAAGGAGATCGTCATGGGCTTCGGGCATCCGGTCTACACCACCGGCGACCCGCGCAACCAGATCATCAAGGCCGTTGCCAAGAGCCTGTCCGAGGCCAATGACGACATGCGCATGTTCAGCGTTGCGGAGCGCATCGAGGAAGTCATGTGGCGCGAAAAGCGCATGTTCCCGAACCTGGACTGGTACTCGGCCGTGTCTTATCACCACATGGGTGTGCCGACCGAGCTGTTTACGCCCCTGTTCGTGATCTCGCGCACCACCGGCTGGGTTGCCCACGTCATTGAGCAGCGCCGCGACAAGAAGATCATCCGCCCCGGCGCCAACTACGTCGGCCCCGATAATCGGCCATGGGTGCCGGCGGACGAGCGCTGAGCGAGAGCTCGATTCTCGGCTCTGGCTCCCACGCTCCAGAGACGGGCAAGTGCCGAGGATCAATGAGGCGTGATCTGTAGGGCGGATAAGCGAAGCGATGCCGCACTGGCTGAGCGCGCCTGACCATCGATCTCTCGCTCTGGTTCCCACGCTCCAGCGTGGGAACCCAGCGCGGCCGTTCCAGCGGCCCGTCGTGCTTAAACGATGTTGCAGCCTGGTCATTTGATCCCACCGGAACGATGATGAACACCGAACACCGTAAATCCCTGCCGGGCACCGACCTGGACTACTTCGACACCCGCGCGGCCGTCGAGGCCATCAAGCCCGGCGCCTACGCCAAGCTGCCCTACACCGCGCGCGTGCTGGCCGAGCAACTGGTGCGTCGCTGCAATCCCGATGCCCTGACCGAGTCGCTGAAGCAGATCATCGAGACCAAGCGCGATCTGGACTTCCCCTGGTACCCGGCGCGCGTGGTCTGCCACGACATCCTGGGCCAGACCGCCCTGGTGGACCTGGCCGGCCTGCGCGATGCCATCGCCGATCAGGGCGGCGACCCGGCCAAGGTCAACCCGGTGGTGCCCACCCAACTCATCGTGGACCACTCGCTGGCCGTCGAGGCCCCAGGCTTCGATCCGGACGCCTTCGACAAGAACCGCGCCATCGAGGATCGCCGCAACGAAGACCGCTTCCACTTCATCGAATGGTGCAAGACCGCCTTCGACAACGTGGACGTGATCCCGGCCGGCAACGGCATCATGCACCAGATCAATCTGGAGAAGATGTCGCCGGTGGTCCAAAGCCGCGACGGCGTGGCCTTTCCGGACACCTGCGTCGGCACCGACTCCCACACCCCGCACATCGACTCCCTCGGCGTCATCGCCATCGGCGTCGGCGGCCTGGAGGCCGAGACCGTCATGCTCGGCCGCCCCACCATGATGCGTCTGCCCGAGATCATCGGCGTTAAATTGACCGGCAAGCGCCAGCCCGGCATCACGGCCACGGACATCGTGCTGGCCCTGACCGAGTTCCTGCGCAACCAGAAGGTGGTCTCGGCCTATCTGGAGTTCTTCGGCGACGGCGCCCGCAGCCTGACCATCGGCGACCGCGCCACCATCTCCAACATGACCCCGGAGTTCGGCGCCTCCGCCGGCCTGTTCTACATCGACGAGCAGACCATCGCCTATCTGAAGCTCACCGGCCGCGACGCCGAGCAGGTCGCGCTGGTCGAGAACTACGCCAAGACCACCGGCCTGTGGGCCGACGATCTGGCGGATGCCCAGTACGAGCGCGTGCTGGAGTTCGACCTGTCCAGCGTCGGCCGCAACATGGCCGGCCCGTCCAACCCGCACCGCCGCCTGCCGACCAGTGCGCTGGCCGAGCGCGGTATCGCCGGCAACCTGGACGCGGCCAAAGCGGAAGAAGCCGAAGGCAAGATGCCCGATGGCGCCGTCATCATCGCCGCCATCACCTCCTGCACCAACACCTCCAACCCGCGCAACGTGGTCGCCGCCGGTCTGGTGGCGCGCAAGGCCAATCGAGCTGGGCCTGACCCGCAAGCCCTGGGTGAAGTCCTCCTTCGCCCCCGGCTCCAGGGTCGCCCGGCTGTACCTGGAAGAGGCCGGTCTGCTGCCCGAACTGGAAAAGCTCGGCTTCGGCATCGTCGGCTACGCCTGCACCACCTGCAACGGCATGAGCGGCGCGCTGGACCCAAAGATCCAGCAGGAGATCATCGACCGCGATCTCTATGCCACCGCGGTGCTGTCCGGCAATCGCAACTTCGACGGCCGCATCCACCCCTACGCCAAGCAGGCCTTCCTGGCCTCGCCGCCGCTGGTGGTGGCCTACGCCATCGCCGGCACCATCCGCTTCGACATCGAGCAGGACGCCCTGGGACAAGACGCCGACGGCAAGCCCGATCCGCCTGAAGGACATCTGGCCCTCGGACGAGGAGATCGACGCCATCGTCGAGGCCAGCGTCAAGCCGGAGCAGTTCCAGCAGATCTACAAGCCCATGTTCGATCTGGGCGTCCGGGAGAAGGCCGCGAGCCCGCTCTACGACTGGCGCCCACAGACCACCTACATCCGCCGTCCGCCTTATTGGGAAGGCACCATGGCCGGTGAGCGTGCCCTCAAGGGCATGCGTCCGCTCGCGGTGCTCGGTGACAACATCACCACCGACCATCTGTCCCCGTCGAATGCCATCCTCGCCACCAGCGCCGCCGGTGAATACCTGACCAAGATGGGCCTGCCGGAGGAGGACTTTAACTCCTACGCCACCCACCGCGGCGACCACCTCACCGCCCAGCGCGCCACCTTCGCGAACCCCAAGCTGTTCAACGAGATGTGCCGCGACGAGCAGGGCGAGGTGATCCAGGGCTCCCTGGCCCGCGTCGAGCCGGAAGGCGAGCAGATGCGCATGTGGGAGGCCATCGAGACCTACATGAACCGCGGCCAGCCCCTGTGCATCATCGCCGGCGCCGACTACGGCCAGGGCTCGTCCCGCGACTGGGCCGCAAAGGGCGTGTCCCTGGCCGGCGTCGAGGCCATCGTCGCCGAAGGCTTCGAGCGCATCCACCGCACCAACCTGGTCGGCATGGGCGTGCTGCCGTTGCAGTTCAAAGACGGCGAGACCCGCCATACCTATGCCATTGACGGCACAGAGACCTTCGACGTCATCGGCGACCCGGCCCCGCGCGCTGCGTTGACCGTCGTGATGCATCGCGCCAACGGCGAGCAGGTCGAGATCCCCGTCACCTGCCGCCTGGACACCGCGGAAGAGGTCCATGTCTACGCCGCCGGCGGCGTGCTGCAACGCTTCGCGCAGGACTTCCTGGCCTCCGCCGCCTGACGCGAGCCCGTAGGATCGCAGGGAGCGATGAGTTACGAGGGCGCGGACACTGGGAGCGCCGGCTTCCCAGCCGGCCCGCGCAACGAGCGAAGCGATGTTGCGTGCGAATGCAAAGGCCCAAGACTCGGCCATCTGCGCGTCGCCATCCTTGCCGTTGCCCAACAGGATGCTGTGAGGCACGAACCGCATCTGGCGGAGGGCTGAGTGGGCCTGAGCATCGTTCTTCCGTAGACGAAGGCCAGATTGGAGTCCGTCCGGAGCGGCGAGGCCAGCGTCATCGATTGGCTGGCCTCGATTGCCTGGCCTCCAGTAATGTGCTGCAATGAGAAAACTTGTGACACAAATGGGCGGTAACGCGATGCAAGAGATCAACGTGCGCGAGATGCGGGCATCCATCGGACGCCTCGACGAACTCGTGGCCGAGGCCGGCGAACTCGTCATTAGCCGGCATGGTAAGCCCATCGCGCGTGTCCTGCCGATGCCCGGCCGACGTGCGCGACCGGATCACGCCGATCTTCGCGCCCGGATGCCGCGTTTGCCTGAGCCCTCGGAGGCCCTGATCCGAGCGGAGCGCAATGAGCGTTGAGACCGGTAGCGCTGAGACCGGTAGCGTTCAGACCGGTTTAGGCACGGCCTACCTGGACACCAGCGCGCTGGCCAAATGGTATGTGAACGAGCGGGGCTCCGATGCATTCGTCGCCTATCTGCAGGGGCTCGACTCGGCCGCCATCAGCAGCCTGACCCGCGCGGAGATGCGCAGCTTGTTCGCCCGCCGACGGCGCATGGGCGATTTTGACGCCGCGCTCGAAGCGATCCTCTTCTCGGCGTTCCTCGACGATATCGCGAGCGGCGCCTTGCTCCTGCATCCGGTGGACGATGCGCGCTTCGACGATGCGGTGAATCTCATCGGCCGCTACCCTGAGCACCCGCTGCGAACCCTGGATGCGCTGCACCTCTCCGTCGCTCGGCACTTAGGCTTAGAAACCCTTGCAACAGCCGATGCGGTGATGGCGGATGCGGCCCGGTCCATGGGCTTCTCCGTCGACCAATTCTGACGCCTGCATTTGGACTAAGAGATCACAACATGCCCCACGCCCCCCAAATCAAAATCCCCGCCACCTACATGCGCGGCGGCACCAGCAAAGGTGTCTTCTTCAAGCTCACCGATCTGCCCGAGGCCGCCCAAGTCCCCGGCGAGGCCCGCGACAAGCTCCTGCTGCGCGTGATCGGCAGCCCCGACCCCTACGGTAAGCACACCGACGGCATGGGCGGCGCCACCTCCAGCACCTCCAAGACCGTGATCCTCGCCAAGAGCGACAAGCCGGATCATGACGTGGACTACCTGTTCGGCCAGGTCGTCCATCGACACGGCCTTCGTCGACTGGTCCGGCAACTGCGGCAACTTGAGCGCCGCCGTCGGCGCCTTCGCCGTCAGCAATGGCCTGGTCGACCCCGAGCGCATCCCCGAGAACGGCGTCTGCGCCGTGCGCGTCTGGCAGAAGAACATCGGCAAGACCATCGTCAACCATGTGCCGATCACCAACGGCGAGGTCCAGGAGACCGGCGATTTCGAACTCGACGGCGTGACCTTTCCCGCCGCCGAGGTGCCGGTGGAATTCGTCAGCCCCATCGACGCGGGCGAGGCGGTGTTCCCGACCGGCAATCTGACCGACGAGTTGGAGGTGCCCGGGGTAGGGCGCTTCGAGGTCACCATGATCAACGCCGGCATCCCGACCATCTTCCTCAAGGCCGAAGACCTGGGCTACGACGGCACCGAACTGCAGGACGCCATCAACGGCGACCCGGAGGCATTGGCTCGCTTCGAGACCATCCGTGCCTATGGCGCCGTGCGCATGGGATTGATCAAAGACATCGCCGAGGCCGCCGCCCGCCAGCACACCCCGAAGGTGGCCATCTGCGCCGCGCCCAAGGACTACACCGCCTCCAGCGGCAAGGCGATTAGCGCGACAGACATCGACCTAAACGTCCGCGCCCTGTCCATGGGCAAGCTGCACCACGCCATGATGGGCACCGCGGCCGTTGCCATCGCCAGCGCCGCGGCCATCCCCGGCACGCTGGTGAACCGCGCGGCCGGCGGTGGAGCACGCGACAGCGTCACCTTCGGCCACCCCTCCGGCACGCTGAAGGTCGGCGCCGCGGCGTCGGAGCACAACGGCGAATGGCGTATCGAAAAGGTCGTCATGAGCCGCAGCGCCCGGGTGCTGATGGAAGGCTGGGTGCGGGTGCCTGGGGACTCGTTCTAATCAGACCCGCGGCCTTCGCCCAGCCAGGACGAATGGGCGTCACGCTATGCCAGTGCACGCGGCCGCGACGAGCTGCTGCGAACGGGGAGAGACCGTCCAAGTATTCTCAAAAGCGTGCTCACCAACCAGGCGGCCTTGGGAGCGCCGGCTTCCCAGCCGGCTCCGCAACGAGCGAAGCGATGTTGCGTGTGCATGCGAACCAGTCGGACTTTCAGGTAGGGTGCGGTGAGCCACGAACCGCAGCTTGCCGAGGGCTGAGCGGGCGGCCGCGGTGCGGTTCCTGCGTCACCGCACCCATCGTCCTCGCGAAGAGCGAGCATCCGGATCACGATGTGGATTTCCTCTCTCGCGTGTCGCCGCAGCAGCTATGAAAGGTCGTGCAGGCGCACCTTTACACCTCCGGTGGCTGCTCTTCATGGTGATGCGAACCGGCTGGGGTTCCATGGTCCACACTGGCTGGATGACTCTCGATGCTCACCAGAATGACCTTCCGACGATTTCTGTTGTTTGTCGCACTTCCGCTCGCCCTTGCGGCCTGCGACGGCGAGCGCTCGGGCGCGGCGGGAGACATCGTCGAAGTCTGGGCGCACGCGGGCCAGGAGAGCGAGCGCAGGGTGTTGCGCGATCAGGTGGCGCGCTTCAACGCGCGCCAGTCGGACATTCAGGTTCGGCTGACGCTGATTCCCGAGGGCAGCTACAACGCGCAGGTGCAGGCCGCGGCGGTCGCCGGCGATCTGCCGGATCTGCTGGAGTTTGACGGCCCGTTTCTCTACTCGTACGTCTGGCAGGGCCGCCTGCAGCCGCTCGATGCGCTGTTGCCCGAGGGCGTGCAGGCCGACTTGCTGCCCTCCATCATTGAACAAGGGACCTACCACGACCGGCTGTGGTCGGTGGGTACCTTCGATTCCGGGCTGGGCCTGTACGCCGATCGGGTCCGGCTGGAGCAGGCCGGTATCCGCATCCCCGATCTGGACATCGCCCTGGGACGCGGCCGAGTTCGACGACATCCTGGAGCGCCTTGCCGCCCTGGACGCGGACGGCCAGGTGCTCGACCTCAAGCTCAACTACGCGGGCGAGTGGTATACCTACGGCCTCTCGCCGCTGATCCAGTCCGCCGGCGGCGACCTGATCGATCGCACGGACTACGCCCGCGCCGAGGGCGTGCTCGATGGCCAAAGCGCCGTCGGCGCGATGCGGCGCATCCAATCCTGGATCATCGGCGGTCGAGTCGATCCCAACATCGACGATGCGGCCTTCGCCACCCGCCGGGTCGCCTTGGCGCTGGGCGGCCATTGGAACTATCCCCAGTACAGCGAGCGCTTGGGTGATGATCTCCTGCTCTTGCCCCTGCCCGACCTGGGGCAGGGACCGAAGACGGGCCAGGGCTCCTGGTGTTGGGCGGTGACCGCCGATAGCCGACACCCGCAGGCCGCGGCCGCTTTCCTCGCCTTTCTGCTGGAACCGGACCAGGTGCTTGCGATGACCGAGGCCAACGGCGCGGTGCCCGCGACACGCGAGGCGATCGCTCGCTCGCCGTTGTATCGTCCGGGTGGGCCGCTGGACCTGTTCGTGCAGCAACTGGAAGGCGGGTACGCGGTACCGCGTCCGCCGACACCGGCCTATCCGGTGATCACGGCGGAGTTCCAGAAGGCCTTCGATCGCGTCCGCAGCGGTGCTGAGGTGCAGCCGGCGCTGCATCGCGCGGCGAGCGTGATCGACACCGAGATCGAGGACAATCAGGGTTATCCGCTGATCGGACGCGCCCGCGAGGAGGCATTGCGATGAGCAAACCGAGAACGCGGCGTCGTCTCAACGACCAGACCGCGGCCGGGTGGCTGCTGGCGGGGCCGGCCATGCTGGGTCTGGGCCTGTTCATCCTGCTGCCCTTTTTGGTCGCGTTGGGCATGGCCTTCACCAACCTGCGTCTGGGCTCGCCGTTGCCGCTGGAGTTCGTCGGGCTGAAGCAGTTCCAGCGCATCTTCGCGGACCCGGATTTTCTCCGCGCCTTGGCCAACAACTTGCTGTTCGCGGCGATGGTCGTGCCGCTACAGACCCTGCTGGCACTGGGCCTTGCGCTGCTCTTGAACCAAGGGCTGCGGGGCACGGTGCTCTTCCGTACCCTGTTCTTCATGCCGGTGGTCTTTCCGATGTCGCTGGTGGCGGTGGTCTGGGTCCTGATCTACGCGCCTGGCCCCAACGGCATGATGAACGGCTTCCTTGATCTGATCACGCTCGGCGCCTGGGAGCCGCGCGACTTCCTGCGCGATCCACTGCTCGCCATGCCGGCGCTGATGCTGCTCTCGGTCTGGCAGGGCGCGGGCTTCCAGATGGTGATCTTGCTGGCCGGTCTGCAACAGATCCCGCGGGATCTCTACGAGGCCGCGGCCCTGGACGGCGCGGGAAGCTGGAATCGGTTCCGTTACGTGACGCTGCCGCAGTTGCGCAACCCGCTGATCTTCGTCGTCATGATCACGACCATCCTCTCCTTCCGACTGTTCGACCAGGTGCAGATCATGACGCGGGGCGGGCCGAACGGGGCCACGACCACGGTGATGTACGAGGCGGTGCAGGCCGTCTTCACCCGCCAGCAGGTGGCGCGGGCGAGCGCCATGACGGTGGTCTTTTTCTTGATTGGTGCTGGCGGTGACCTGGGTGCAGCGCCGCCTCGCGCGCCAGGAACGGGAGGTGGCATGAGGGCGGCTCAACCTCGGGCGAGTGCTGGCCTACCTGGGCCTGGTCGCACTCGCGCTGGTGTTTGTTGCCCCGGTCGCGATGATGCTGATCGGCAGCCTGAAGCCCAACGAACGGGTCTTGCTGGAGGCCGGAACCCTGGCGGCGTTCGTGCCCGCGGGGGGCTCGCTGAACAACTATGCAGACGTGTTCGAGCGCACGGACTTCCTGCGCTTTCTGTTCAACTCGGTCCTGATCACCGGCATCATCGTCGTCGCCGGGCTGCTCGTGAATGCGCTGGCGGCCTACGCCTTCGCCCGCTTGCAGTGGCGCGGGCGCGATCTGCTGTTCAATCTGGTGCTGGCGCTGATGATCCTGCCCTTCGAGGCGATCGCGGTGCCGCTCTTCTATGGCGTCTCCATCCTCGGGCTCCGCGACACCTATACGGCGCAGATCCTGCCGTTCATCGCCAACGCCTTCTCCATCTATCTGTTCTATACCTTTTTCATCGGCCTGCCGAAGGAGTTGGAAGAGGCCGCCCGACTCGATGGGGCCTCGAGCCTGCGGATCTTCTTCTCCATCATCGTCCCCAACGCGAAGCCGGCCTTCGCCAGCGTGGCGATCCTGAGCTTTCTCACCTGGTGGGGCGCCTATCTGTGGCCGCTGATGGTGACCATCGGCCCCGAGGTGCGCCCGCTGCCGGTCGCCATCGCGGGCTTCTACACCCTGCCGCCGCTGCAATGGGGCGACATCCTGGCCTTCGGGACCATGATGGTCCTGCCGGTGCTGGCGGTCTTTCTGATGTTCCAGAAATGGTTCGTGCGCGGCGTGGCCTCGTCCGGCATCAAGGGATAAAGCGCTCGTGTCTGCCGCTAGTCGACTGACCTCGGATAGTATATCAGACGCGCTTCGCAGGCACGAAGGGACGATCGACATACCGGTGCTGCAGCGATCGCAGTTCGTCTTGCACGGTCACGATCAGGCGCGGCAGGTGGGACCCAAGCAACGGGGCCGGCACCGTTCGCGGCATGTCACAGCGAAGCGCGTCAGGGACGAAACTCGACGACCCACCAACTGGCGCGCTCCTGCTGCGCTCCGCGCGCGTGCGGCGACCCAGTCGGCAGGCACCCAGACCGACGCACGGCCAGCACCCAATGAACCCGAGACTACTCGGGAGGAAGCCACCACCTGAGAATCGCCCATCGACCGCGGCGAGGAACCAGCCACATAGGACTCGACAGTCGCACCAGTCGGTCGCCCAACACTTCGGTCATGCCCCCTATTTCATCTTGGTCGACATCGACGAGGGCGCGGTCACCAGCGACGCAAGACATCGCCAATCCGTTCGCCGAGGCCCATGAGCCAGGCCGGATCCCCGCCTTCATCAAGGAGCAAGGCGCCGACGTGATGCTGAGCGGCGGCATGGGCGGACGCGCCATCGAGTTCTTCCGGCAAGCCGGCATCAACACCGCCACCGGCGCAACCGGCACGGTGCGCGCATCGCTCGAGAGTTACCTGGGCGGCACCCTCACCGCCGCCGCACCCTGCGCCGAGAGCGTCGCGCACGGACACGGAGCACGGCTAAGCCGCGACGAGCCCCAGGAGCGCCGACATCTTGTCGGCCCAAGCAACGAGCGAAGCGATGTTGCGTGCCACAGCATGCAACGCAAGCCCGTTTCGGCGGCCGACGTTCCACAAACGCCAGGCTCCGTCCGCCCCGCGCACGCGGAGCACCGGATACATGCACCGCGCAGCGGCATGACGATGCGCGGGGTAGTTGCTCAGCGGCTGTCCGTCTGCCCGCCGCCGCCCAGCAGCGGGCAAACATCGTTGTCGGACTCAGTCCCCATCGGCGGCACGTGCCTCCAGATCCAGCCTCCGCGCCAGCCACGGAATGCTCCAGCCTTGCAGCACCAGCGAGGCGATCACGACCATGAACACGATGTTGAAGAAATTCACATCGACCGGCCCGGGGCTGACCACCGGGATGATCGCGAGAAAGATCGGCACGGCCCCGCGTAGCCCCACCCAGCCGATGAAGACGCGCTCGCGCAACGTATAGTTGAAAGGGGCCAGCGTGATCGCGACCGCCAACGGGCCGGGCGATGAAGATCAGCACGAACGCGACCGCGGCGGCGCTGGTCGCTTCGCTCACCAGCTCGTGCGGCGTCACCAGCAGGCCGAGCATCAAGAACATCAGTATCTGGCTCAGCCAGGCCAGGCTGGCATGGGTCATGTCCAACTCGTCGCGGCGCGCCCCGTGCATTTGGTGCATCAGCCCGACGCCGCACAGAAACACCGCCAGATAGCCGCTGCCGCCGATCAACTGGGTGCCCGCGAACAGCGAAATGGCCCCGGCCAGGGCCATGACCGCGGAGAGTCCGCTTGCCAGATCGAGGCGGTTGATCAGCCAGGCCAAGGCGAGCCCGCCGAGGATGCCGGCGGCCGCGCCCAGGCCGATCTGCAGCCCGAAGGTCTGCGCCAGGCCCCAGGACAGCTCGCCGCCGCCGGCATCGACAAAGGCGACGAAGACGATGGTGAGAAAGATCGCCATCGGGTCGTTGAGGCCGGACTCGACGACGATGGTCTCCATGACCCGTCCGCGCAGCTCGATGCCCCGACCTTGCAGCAGCAGGAAGGTCGCCGCCGCGTCGGTCGAGCCGATGACCGAACCGAGCAGCAGCGCCACCAGCAGCGGGATGCCGTACAGCCAGACCGAGGCGCCGACCACCGCCGCGGTGAGCACGACACCGACCGTCGCGAGCGCCAGCGCCGGACCCCAGCAGACGCGAATCGCCTTCAGGCTGGTACCCAGGCCGCCGGCAAACAGGATGACCGCCAGCGCGACGCTACCGACCTCGTAGGCCAGCTCGAAGTCGTTGAACTCGAAACCGCCGGGGCCATCCTGCCCGACCAGCATGCCGATGCCGAGAAAGACCAAGAGGATCGGTGCCCCGAGACGGGTCGCCAGCGGGCTGACCAGCACACTCAGCAGGACCAGTCCCGCGCCGACCAATAGTGACAATTCCAGAGATTCAGCCATGCGGTGGACGGTCCTGTGCTTGCGTCTATGCGGCGCAAAATACCGATGACGACGCATCAAGGGGATGCATCAATTTCGGTGATCTTCGGTCTGTCGTCACGCACCCGACGCGCGATCATACCAGTGTTCTTAAGCTTGAGTCATGTGCAAACAGTTGGCGCCCTCAAGCATTCTACGGGTGCTTGCGCCGACGCCGACAGGCGGTATAGCCTGCCGCGGCCGATGTGCTTCGTTCGTAACCCTGAGGAGTCAGATAGATGTCAATGAAATTCGTCATTTCCGCTGCCGCGCTGAGCGCGGTCTTAGCGGGCCCCGCCTTCGCCCAGGTCGACCTCACCACTGAACCAGTGGTAGCGGAGGCGATGCAGAGCACCATCGCCGGCGAGGTTATGGTGGTCAACACCGATACCCGCATGATGACGCTGAAGACCGCCGACGGCAGCTACGAAGTCCTGCACGTGCCGCCAGAGGTCAAGCGGCTCGACCGGATCAAGATCGGCGACATGGTCAGCATCACCGAGACCACCACCGCGCTGATCGAACTGCAGAAGGGCCGCGATGCGGGCGCCATGGGTGCCGAGGGTGATACCCAGGTCGAGCGTGCTGGCAGCGGCGACAAGCCCGCCGGCACTATCACCGATACGCTAACCCTTTACGGCAAGATCGTCGGCATCGACAAAGCCGCTGGCACCGTGACCGTCAAGGGCGCCGAGACGACCCGGACCTTCCCGGTTCGAGGATGCCGACCTGATGAAGGAACTCGCGATCGGTGACGGCGTGGTCGCCACCTTCCGCAACGTGATCAGCGGCGAGGTCACCGTCAAGTAAGGTGCCTCGTTTGTTTACGCGACAAAGCCGCCCAAGGGCGGCTTTTGTCTTGAGCGGCCCGACATTGGCCGTGTTTGCCTCCAGACTAAGGCAGGCATGTCGTTCGTGACCTTCGATGCGTCGATGGTGGTCGCGCTGCTGTTCGTGACCGCGATGCTCGCATTTATCGTCGCGCTGCTGTTCTTTTTGCGCGAGGTATTCGTTGCAATCGCCGGTTTGCGATTCGGTCTGCGGCAGGCGGATGATTCGTGATCCTGATCGCCTGTTGGTGATCGACCGCCAGGCCTGGGTGGCGTGTCCAAGGGCCCGCCGCAAAAGCGGCCTTGCGCTTTCCGCGATGATCCCTGGCGGTTAACCGGTGGGGCTAACCGTGGCCGTCCCTGACCCGGGATGAGCTTCTGGCTATGGGCAGGCGTCCTTGTCGCCGCCGATCTGACCCGTCAGTACCAGGAATTCGTCGAATGGCCCCATCACGCCCATGGCCTCACCCTTGGGGCCGCTGAATTTGAGCTTGCCGGTGGTCATCGCGCCCATGGCGCCGCAGCCGAAGGAGCCTTCGCCCATGCAGGCCCAGTTCTTGTCGCTGGCGTGCATCAGGTAATCGACCTTGTAGTCCGGGTTCTTGTTCTTCGACGGCGCCGCCGCGGGTGCAGATGGCCTTGCCGTCCTTGTCTGAGATTTGCAGCTCGACTTTGCTGCCCAGTCCACATTCGTCCCGATACAGCTGGATGGTCTTGTAGCCGCGACCGGCATTGTTGGCCGCCCAGGCGTCGCCGCCCAGTTTGCCGGTGAGGTTTGGGTTCTTGTTCCAAGCCTGGCAGAGCTGCGATGCCCAGCTTGCATCCATAAAGGTCGCGCTCTCGGCGCCGAGGCTCAGCGTGCCGAGAAGTCCGGCGAGCAGAACGTTCTTTTTGTTCATCTTTTCCTCCTAGTCTCGTGGGTGTGGGCCAGCCGTGGCGGTTGCCCGACCGGGCGGTCGAGCGGCTCGGCCCGTCGTTCTTGTGGTGTGACGCTCCATGCGGACCGAGGGAACTGGCCGCTGGGCTCCGAGCGTCGCGCAAGCCGTGCTCGGTGCCGCGACGATTGGCATTGACGAGCTTGCGCGCATGCGGAGCCTACGCTAGCAGGTGCCAGATATCAAACGAAAAAGCCGTGAAGCTCTGGGCGGCCGGGCGGGGGATAGTGAACTCGACGGGGAGCCCGACGAACGTAAAGTATCGGGGTTTCGGGATGATGCCAACATGCACGAGTTGCGAATGGTCCTCCCGGCCATTGGTAGGTTACGCACCCTGGTTCTCTCCCTCGCTTCGGGCGCGTTTTCTTCGCGGATGCGTCAGGTTTGGCGGCGGCGGCGGGCTTGCTATCGGAGGGCCGAGCGCCGAGGGCCGAGGACTACGATGGGGCAATTGCCCCATGCAGCGGCCTCGGCCCCCTAAAGCAACCTGCAGCTCGATCAATTCGGCCCCGTGCTCTCTTTGGTCTGAGGTGCCGCCTCGCCAGGATGTCAGCGGGAGGAGCGGCTCAGTTCACCGTGATCCGCGGCGCGACCAGTCGTTCGAGGTCTGTATGGCGTTGTCCGCGACGGTCTGGTAAGGACTGCGTTCGCCGCGGCGCGGCAGATCGATCGCTGCCCCTGGACCTGTGTGTTGCATGGCGGCGCTGGCGTTGCGGGTGCCGCGCCGGTTCCAGTCGTCGGTGCCAGCGGGAGCAGACGTCAGGTTAGCATCCGGTTTGGATGACTCGGTCTGGTCATTCACCAGGGCGGCGGTGGCAGCCAGGCTGATGGCGGCGAGAAGCAGCGCGGCGATGGGCATGGTCTTGGACATGATGAAGGTCTCCCGTGGATCTGTCGTGAACTGACTTTGTGGTCTTGCGTTGTAAGGCGTTTCGCCTTGGGGAGTAGGTTAAGTCTCGCGGACCGTGCGGCGACGGAAGAAAGCCTCATCAAAAAAGTGAAGTATTCACGGTGCGGATGTTTCGGCCACGGACGACGAGACCGTTCGCCGTGTCGTTGTTGCTCGAAGATGCGTCGGTCGCCGGTTGGGGGCGCAGTCTCGGGATTCGTTGGACCGACGATGCTCCTTGGTACCGACTGTCGGCTGCTGCATTCAAACTCAACACCTCGTGCTTCCGATGGGCCAAACAGGGGCGTGCGGCATCATAACGGTGCGTGGTTGGCTGTGAATGCATAGACGTGCCCCCTGGTGGCGCGTGTTGATGCAGAGAGGGGTCGATGCGCACGCATCCAGAGCGTGCGCTACATGCTTGACTGTGTTGCTGTGAAATGGCGTCCGAAGTCATCGATCGACGCAGGCGCGGGTGCAGCGTCTCGTAATGTGGCGCGTATGTTGCTTATACCGATGCGATTGCAGCGCAAGCTCGCGCGCCACCACTCCTCTGAGGAATTACGCATGTCCGGAAATGAGTCCCGCCTTCAGGCAACCTACGAGATCACCAACCGGGAGCCGATGCCTCCGAAAGCACCGGAGCCGTTGGAGAACCTCTGGGCGACTGATGTCTTCAATCTCGCCAAGATGCAGGCTGGCCTTCCTAAGGCGGTGTTCAAATCGCTGAAGCAGACGATCAAGACCGGGTCTGAACTTGACCCGACGGTGGCCGACGCGGTGGCCGCGGCGATGAAGGACTGGGCGATCAAGAAGGGCGCACTCTACTTCTCTCATGTGTTCTACCCGTTGACGGGCCTGTCCGCTGAAAAGCACGATGGCTTCATCATGCCCGACAGCGATGGCGCGGCCATTACCGAGTTCACCGGCAGCCTGTTGGTGAAGGGCGAGCCCGACGGATCATCGTTCCCGAACGGCGGCATCCGTGGCACCTTCGAGGCACGTGGCTATACCGCCTGGGACGTCACCAGCCCCGCTTACATCATGAACACCGACAACGGCAAGACCCTGTGTCTGCCGACGGTGTTCATCTCCTGGACCGGTGAGGCGCTGGACAAGAAGACCCCGCTGTTGCGCTCCAACGCGGCCATGGACAAGGCGGCCCGGCGCGTGCTGTCGCTGCTGGGCGAGACCGAGATCGCACCGGTCAACTCCAGCTGCGGCGCGGAGCAGGAATACTTCCTGGTCGACACCAACTTCGCCGTCCAGCGGCCCGATCTGCTGCTGGCGGGTAGAACCCTGTTCGGCAAGCCGCCGGCCAAGGGCCAGGAATTCGACGACCACTACTTCGGCGCCATTCCGGAACGTGTTCAGGTGTTCATGCAGGACGTCGAGGAGCAACTCTACAAGCTCAGCATTCCGGCGAAGACGCGCCACAACGAGGTGGCGCCGGGGCAGTTCGAGATCGCACCCTATTTCGAAACCGCCAATGTGGCCGCGGATCACCAGCAGTTGCTGATGACCATCCTCAAGGCGACCGCGAAGCGGCATGGGCTTACCTGTCTGCTGCACGAGAAGCCATTCGCCGGCATCAACGGCTCCGGCAAGCACGTCAACTGGTCCATCGGCAACGCCACCCAGGGCAACCTGCTGGACCCGGGCAAGACACCCCACGAGAACATCCAGTTCTTGCTGTTCTGCGGCGCCGTGATTCGTGGCGCGCACAAGTTCGGTCCGCTGCTGCGGGCCGTTATCGCATCCGCCGGCAATGACCATCGTCTCGGCGCCAACGAGGCGCCCCCGGCCATCATGTCGGTCTATCTGGGCAGCCAGCTCGAGGACGTCTTCGAGCAGATCAGCAAGGGCGCGCTGACGGGCTCGAAGGACGGCGGCATCATGAATGTCGGCTTGCCGACCATCCCCACCTTCAACAAGGACGCGGGCGACAGAAACCGCACCTCGCCGTTCGCGTTTACCGGCAACCGCTTCGAGTTCCGCGCGGTCGGCTCCAATCAGTCCGTCGCCGGTCCGCTGATCGCGATGAACACCATGCTGGCCGACTCGCTGAACTGGATCGCGGACAAGCTGGAGGCCGAGATCAGCGGCGGTGCCGCGCTGAACGTGGCCATCCTCAAGGTGTTGAAGGAGGTCATGGACGAACACGGTAACGTCGTCTTCGGCGGTGACGGCTATTCCTCCGAGTGGCATCGCATGGCGGTGGAAGAGCGCGGCCTGAGGAATATCCCCACCACCGCCGACGCACTGCCCGTCTTCAAGGACAGCGACATCATCAAGCTGTTCGAGGACACGGGCGTCTTAACGCCGGTCGAGCTGAAGAGCCGTTTCGGCGTCTATGCCGAGCAGTACGTGCTTGGCCATCATGGTGGAGGCGAAGCTGGTCATCAGTATGGCCAAGACCATGATCTATCCGGCGGCGACCCGGTATTTGACCGATCTGGCGGCGAGCTCGGCCAGCCTGTCCGCGATGGGCATTGATCTCGGCAAGGAGACGGCCACCAGGATCTCCACCGAGATCAATGCGATGATGACCTGCGTAAAGGAACTCGATGTCGCGGTGGAAAAAGAGGATTTCGCATCGGAAGAAGAGCACTTGAACTTCTGCGCAACCACCATTCGGAGCCTGATGGATCAGACTCGCGTGCATGCGGATGCGCTGGAGGCAGAGGTGGCCGATGACCTCTGGCCGCTACCGACCTACCAGGAGATGCTGTTCATCAAGTAGCGACCTGCGGCATTAGGTCCAGCCTAATGCCTGTGCATCGCCTTTGTGAGAGCGGCTTGCAGCCGCGGTTGGGCAACGTCTAGATGCGTCGACGTTGCCGTCGCGATTGCAAATCGCTCCCACGTGCTTGTGGGAGCGGCTTGCAGCCGCGATGGGGCCGCGCGGAGAACCGATGGTTTTGCCGTCGCGATTGCAAATCGCTACCACTGGGATGGGTGAGATCTCTTCTTCAGAAACGATTTAATCAACAATCGGTACATCTTCTGTTCACTACAAGACACGCGAGAGACGCGAAATTTTTCGATAGGCAGGTTGGATCCTGCTTACATTCGCGTTCTTCGCGCATTTCGTAGCTGATTCTTGAACTGTCCCATTGTACCGATCAGGACGTCTTTTCGGCGTTGGCAGAGGTCGGTGTGGATCATGCGGCACGCAATTCATGAAGTCCACCGACAGTTGCAATTGATGGTTTCAGGGCTCCATGTTGGCCATGGCCTCGGTTTGACTGCGGCCGAGATGCATGACTGGATTCGGGCGCCACCCTCTACAGCGTGCTATCGGCGATCTGGGCCTCTGCGTCCTTGTCGCACTCGATCAGTGCATAGGCGGAGTGGTTGTGGATGGACTCGAAGTTCTCGGCCTCCACTACGTAGGCGCCGATGCGCTCGTCGTCGTTGAGACGACGGGCGACGTCGCGGACGGTGTCTTCGACGAACTTGGGGTTGTCGTAGGCGCGCTCGGTGACGTATTTCTCGTCCGGGCGCTTGAGCAGGCCGTACAACTCGCAGGATGCCTCCGCTTCGACCATCTCGATCAGTTCCTCGATCCACAGGAAACCGCGCGTGCGGGCCTCGACGGTGACGTGGGCGCGCTGATTGTGGGCGCCGTAGGCGGAGATCTCCTTCGAGCACGGGCATAGGCTGGTGACCGGTACCACGGTCTTGATGGACATCCGCGGTTTACCGTCGCGAATCTCACCGATCAGGGTCACGTCGTAGTCGAGCAGGCTGGCGACCCCGGTGACCGGGGCCTTCTTATTGACAAAGAACGGAAACCGCATCTCGATGTGGCCGGCCTCGGACTCCAGCCGATCCGCCATCTCCACCAGCATTTCCTTGAAGGTACCGACGCCGATTTCGTGCTCGTGGCCGTTGAGTATGGCGACAAAACGCGACATGTGCGTGCCCTTGAAGTTGTGGGGAAGATAAACGTACATGTTGAAGACTGCCACGGTGTGCTGCTCATGGCCGCTGCGGTCCTTGATGCGCACGGGGTGGCGAATATTCTTGATGCCGACCTTGTCGATGGCGATGCGCCGGCTGTCCGCGCTCGACTGCACATCGGCGATGGCGACGGTTGTATTGGCGGCGGCGGTGGAAGCCGTTCGGTCCATTGGTCAGTTCCTCGGGGTGTCGGTAGCAGGCGTCTCACCCCGCTATATGAGGGATCGTTGATGCGAACAAACGGCGGAATCCCCTGCGAATGGCAAGTGATAGCGGGTTTCACCAACTGTTAGCGAAGATTATCGGGTGATTGGCAGACCAAGGCAAACCGGGAGGGTCTAACTTCAGCGATCGCGGCTGACGATGTAGCGGGCGATCCAGCGCAGCGGGTCAGCGCCGTCGTCGAAGGGTTGTAGGCTGGCCAGAGCATCGTCGACGAGGTCCGCGGCGGCCTCATGTGCGGGCCCGATGCCCATCAGTGACGGGTAGGTGGCCTTCTGGTGGGCCGCGTCGGCGCCGCTCTGTTTGCCGATGACGGCGGTCTCGCCCTCGACATCGAGCAGGTCATCCTGAATCTGAAACGCCAGCCCGATGCACTTGGCGTAGTGGTCCAGCGCCTCGGCCCGTTCCGTGCTCAGGCCGGGAGCCGCCAGGGCACCCATGTTGACCGCGGCGCGAATCAGCGCGCCGGTCTTGTGGATGTGGATGTTCTCCAGCATCACCAAGTCCAAGTCTTTGCCCTCGGACTCTAGATCGAGTGCCTGACCGCCGGCCATGCCCAACGAGCCCGAGCCGCGGCCGAGGTTGCCGATCATCGCGACGCGCATGGCGGCGTCTCCCGCGAACTCCGCGTCCGTCGCCAGCACCTGGAACGCCAACGTCAGTAGGGCATCGCCGGCGAGGATGGCGGTGGCCTCGTCGAAGGCCTTGTGGCAGCTCGGGCGGCCGCGGCGCAGATCGTCGTCGTCCATGGACGGGAGGTCGTCGTGGATCAGCGAGTAGGCGTGGATCATTTCCAATGATGCCGCCGCGGTGTCTACCATCGCGGGCGCAACGCCGACCGCCCGTCCCGCGGCATAGGCCAGGGTCGGCCGCACCCGTTTGCCGCCGCCGAGCACCGCATAGCGCATGGCCTCATGGAGGCGTATCGGCGGTGTCTCGGCGGCCGGCAGCAGGCGCTCAAGGCTGGTCTCGGTGCGCTGCTGGCAATCGCTCAGGAACGCCCGCAGGACCGGTTCATTCATCGCTGCCGCGGCTTGCTGCGCCGGTTTGGCTGTGATTGGCGTCACTGGTGATGACATCGTTCGGGTACTGCTCCGGTTCGGTGGTCTCGGACCGCTCGGTGAGGATGCGCACCCGCTGCTCGGCGGTGTCCAGCGCATGCTGGCAGGTGCGCGTCAGGTTGATGCCGCGCTCGAACGCGGCGAGGGATTGCTCCAGCGTCAGGTCGCCCTGTTCCAATTGGTCCACCAGCGCTTCCAGCTCTTGCATGGAGCGTTCGAAGTCCTTGGGATCGGCGATGTGTTCGCTGTTGTTGCTGTCTGACATATGCTGATTGAACCCGTGTTTAAAGCTAGGGTACGGTACGCGGATTTTGCGGTCAATTTGCGCGGCGCCCACGCCGCGCTGCCGCAATCCTTCGGTCAAATCAGGAGTATTCACAGCGCCGATGAAAGGCAACTACGACGCCGCGGCCATCGAGGTCTTGAGCGGGCTCGACCCGGTGCGCAAACGCCCGGGCATGTACACGGACACCACCCGACCGAACCACCTGGCGCAGGAGGTCATCGACAACAGCGTCGATGAGGCCCTGGCGGGCCATGCGAAGCAGATCGACGTGACACTGTTCGCGGACGGCTCCTGCGAGGTGGCCGACGACGGTCGCGGCATGCCGGTGGACATGCACCCTGAGCAGGGGCTGCCCGGTGTCGAGGTGATCCTGACCAAGCTGCACGCGGGCGGCAAGTTCTCGTCCGACAGCTACCGCTTTTCCGGCGGTTTGCACGGCGTCGGCGTGTCGGTGGTCAATGCGCTGTCCCGGCGCCTGGAGGTCTGGGTCAAGCGCAACGGCAAGGAATACAACATGGCCTTCGCCGGCGGCGACAAGGTGTCGGACCTGAAAGAGGTCGGGAGCGTCGGTCGCAACAATACCGGCACTCGGCTGCATTTCTGGCCCGATCCGGGCTATTTCGACAGCCCCAAGTTCTCTGTGCGCCAGCTTGTGCACCTGTTGCGCGCCAAGGCCGTGCTGTGCCCTGGGCTGACGGTGCGCTTTCGCGACGAGGCCAGCGGCGACGAGCAGGTCTGGTGCTACGAGGATGGGCTCAAGGATTACCTGAGCCAGGCCCTGGAAGGCTTGGAGACGCTGCCCGACGCGCCGTTCGTCGGTAATATGGAGGCGGTCACCGAGGCCGCGAGCTGGGCCGTGGCCTGGCTACCGGAGGGCGGCGACCCGGTCACCGAGAGCTATGTGAACCTGATCCCGACCGTGCAGGGCGGTACCCATGTCAACGGGTTGCGCACCGGGCTGACCGAGGCGGTGCGAGAGTTCTGCGAATTCCGCAACCTGCTGCCGCGCGGCGTCAAGCTGGCGCCGGAGGACGTCTGGGCGCGGGCTAGCTGGATACTGTCGGTGAAACTGCTCGATCCGCAGTTCTCGGGCCAGACCAAGGAGCGGCTGTCGTCGCGGGAGTGCGCGGCGTTCGTCTCCGGTGTCGCCAAAGATGCGTTCAGCCTGTGGCTGAATCAGCACGTCGGCGACGCCGAGCGCATCGCCGATCTCGCCATCGGCGCCGCTCAGGCGCGGTTGCGGGCCGGGCGCAAGGTCACGCGCAAGAAGATCACCCAGGGGCCGGCGTTGCCCGGCAAGCTGGCCGACTGCACCAGCACCGACCCGGAGCGTAGTGAGCTGTTTTTGGTGGAGGGCGACTCCGCCGGCGGCTCCGCCAAGCAGGCACGCGATCGGGAGTTTCAGGCCATCATGCCTCTGCGCGGTAAGATCCTGAACACCTGGGAGGTGGACCCGGCGGAGGTGTTAGGTTCCCAGGAGGTGCACGACATCGCCGTGGCCATCGGCGTCGATCCCGGCAGCGAGGACCTCTCGCGGCTGCGCTTCGGCAAGGTCTGCATCCTGGCCGATGCCGACTCCGACGGCGCCCACATCGCGACCCTGCTATGCGCATTGTTCCTTAAGCATTTCCCGAAACTTGTGGCGGAGGGCCACGTCCACGTGGCGATGCCGCCCCTGTACCGCATCGATGTCGGTAAGCAGGTCTTCTATGCCCTCGACGACGCCGAACGCCAGGGCGTCCTCGACCGCATCGCCGCCGAGAAGCTGAAGGGCAAGGTCAGTGTGCAGCGCTTCAAGGGACTCGGCGAGATGAACCCGGCACAACTGCGCGAGACCACCATTCACCCGGACACCCGCCGTCTGGTACAACTCACCGTTGAACCTGGCGATGCCAGCAGCACCTTGATGGATATGCTGTTGGCGAAGAAGCGCGCCTCCGACCGACGCGCCTGGTTGCAGGAGAAGGGGGATCTGGCGGAGGTATGAAAGAGAGGTGCTAGGGGCAAGGGGGAGTTTCGAGGGCGCTGCTGCGGGTAGCGTTTGCTCAAGGAGCGCAACCTGGTAAGGCCGCCCGTCTGCCGCGTTGCCTCTTGCGTCGTTACTCCTCCTTCTCTCCGGTACTCGCCCTCGCGCCTCGCCCCTCGCTGCTCGATACTCGTCTTTCGAACCTCGTCACTATCAGGATCGCTTATGGCACCGTTTCGCTATGCACATGCCGCCGCAGACGATTGGCGCGATGCCTTGTCTTCGGTCACCGATCGGCTCGGGCTCGGGCACGGCACGCTCGGGTTCGTCTATGTGACGGACGTCGTGAACCCGTATCTCGACGATGTGCTCGACAGCCTGCGTGAGGCCACGGGTGTCGAACATTGGGTCGGCGCCGTCGGTATCGGCATCTGCGCCACCGGGGTCGAATACTACGAGCGGCCCGCCATCGCGGTGATGCTGGCCGACTTGCCGGAGCATGCGTTTCGTGTGTTTCCGACCATGGTCAAAGATCTGGACGGCTTCGATCAAGCCCAGCGCGCCTGGCTCGGCAGCGCCCAGCCGTACCTTGGGCTGGTGCATGCCGACCCAGTCAACCCCCTCACCGAGAGTCTGGTCAAGCAACTCGCGGCGCGCACGTCGACGGGATTTCTGGTCGGCGGTCTGGCCAGCGCCAACGACAACGCACGAGTGGTGGCCGACGGCGTGACCGAGGGCGGTCTGTCCGGTGTGATGTTCACTGAGGCGGTCGGCGTGCAGACGAGCCTGAGTCAGGGTTGTTCGCCCATCGGTCCGCACCGAAGCATCACCGAGGCCCGGCGCAATGTCCTGGTTAGTCTCGACGGTCGCCCGGCGCTGGACGTCTTCAAGGAGGACATCGGCGAGATCCTGGCGCGGGACCTGTCGCGTATTGGCGGCTACATCTTCGCCGGTCTGCCCATCGTCGCTTCCGACACCGGCGATTATCTGGTGCGCAACCTGATCGGTGTCGATATGGAACAAAAGCTGCTGGCTATCGGCGACCTGGTGGAGCAGGGCCAGGAACTGATGTTCTGCCGTCGCGATGCCAACACGGCCCGCGAAGACATGTCGCGGATGCTCGGGCGACTGAAGGCGCGCCTGTCGGGACCGCCTCGCGGCGGCGTTTACGTCTCCTGCCTGGGCCGGGGTGTCAATTTGTTTGGCGACGATTCGGAGGAGTTAAAGCAGATCCGCGACGAACTCGGTGACTTCCCGCTGGTGGGCTTCTACGCCAACGGCGAGATCTCGCAGGATCGGCTGTACGGTTACACCGGTGTGCTGACGCTGTTCACCTGAGGCGGCCCCGGGCGGCGGGTTTCAGGCGGAGTTGCTTTGTTGCGCATCGTCGCGCAGGCGGACCGTCTCCGCTGCGCCCAGGAACTTCGGCTCGCGGCCGATGACGATGTCCAGCACCGCGACGACGCGCGCGAGCACCTCCCGCGCGCGCACCTTCATCATGCCCTGACTCTCGGGGTCCGCCGCGGCCAGGCCGTTGGCCTCAATGCCGAAGTGGCGGGCGAGGAAGATCGCGCGCTCGGCATGGAAACGCTGGCTGACGACGACGATGCGATCGACGCCGAAGACCTGTTTGGCGCGGACTACCGAATCCAGGGTGCGGAAGCCGGCGTAGTCCAGCGTGATGAACTCCGGCGGCACACCCAGCGCAATAAGATCTTTCTGCATCGCAACGGGTTCGTTGTAGTACCGCGTCGCGTTGTCTCCGCTGACCAGGATGCCGCGCACGCGACCGCTGTGGAACAGCTCGGCGGCGGCCTCGATGCGGGCGCGATAGAATTGGTTTGGTCGGCCCTGGTGCGTGCGGGCCGTGCCCAATACCAGCGCGACCGGGGTCGGCTCGACCTGGGTGATGTCGTCGACCACAGCCTTGCCGGCACTGACCGAGATCATCAGATCGATGCCCAGTGCTCCGGCGATCGCCAGCGCCGCGACCAGACTGAGCGCCAACAGGGCGCGGTGCCCCCGGCGTTTCGGCGGCGACAGCCTGGTCGAGGCCGGCGTCGGCCGGGACATCGGGTCGATGATCGGGCACGCGCCCTCGACCGTTCCCGAGCCCGGCATGGCGTCCGGATGAGCCTGCGGCGACGATGCATGGTCCTGATCGGCTGTTGGCTGCTCTGGCATGCTCTGGAATCTTGTCGAAGCGCCTTGCGGATTACCGCGGGGCGCGTGAGGGGAAGGCTGACAGTGTCTTCAAGACCCGATTGTAGACGCAAATCCATGCGTTTGATGCCAGCGCCGGCCCCAGGTGCCGGAAAAAGGGGGACGATTCAACGTGGCTCGACGCGCTGGACCGCCTTCGCGTGCTCTTCCATTGCCGCACGATTCGGCGCTCTGTTTCTGATAACTTGCCCCATCTATTCCGAATGTGCCGAGCGAGGCGATGGCTCAGACCGGCACGGGCACGATGCGGCCTGGCGCATTCCGCTCATTGCTCTCGGTGGGCCAAACGCCAAAGGCCGAAGGCCCAGCGCCAGGCGCCGCTGTTAGCATCATGGCGCAACCTCGGCCCTAGGCCCTGGGCGCTCCGCCCTTCGAAGGGCAAGGCCGGGATTGTCGTCGAACTCAACGCATCGGCAAACATTTCTCGCATTCAAGCAATTGAGTATGACCAAGGCCAGCTTCATTACCTACTACGTCCGACCGACGCGCCCGGAGTCCCATCAGTTCGACCTGGAGTTGCTGATCCCGGCCGCGGTCGCGGATGCCGCGGGCGGCGCCTTGACTCTGTCGATGCCGGCCTGGATTCCGGGTAGCTACATGATCCGCGACTTTGCCCGCAACGTCGGCTGCCTGACAGCGACGGGTGCCTCCGGCCCGCTAGCCGTAGTCAAGCTCGACAAGCAGACCTGGCGGGTGGATGGCGTCCGGGGTCCGTTGAGCATTCACTACGAGGTGCATGCCTGGGAGCTGACGGTCCGTTCCGCGCACCTGGATCGCACCCATGGCTACTTCAACGGCCCCAGCCTGTTTCTGCGTGTGCACGGCGCCGCCGATCAGCCCTGCCGGGTGCAGCTGCTGCCGCCGGAGGGTGAAGCCTATGCCGACTGGCGCGTCGCCACCAGCATGCGCCGAGACGATGCCGAGCCCTGGGGCTTTGGTGGCTATCTGGCCGATGATTACGACGATCTGATCGACCATCCGGTGGAGATGGGCCGTTTCGATCTGGTCGAATTCCAGGTCCGCGGCGTGCCGCACTGGATGGCCATCAGCGGCCGGCACGACGCCGACCTGACACGCTTGGCCGAGGATTTGCCGCTCATCTGCGAGCAGCAGGCCGCCTTGTTCGGTGAGTTGCCGGTTGATCGCTATCTGTTCTTGACCATGGTCGTCGGCGACGGCTACGGCGGACTCGAACATCGCTTTTCCAGCAGCCTTCTCTGCAGCCGCGGCGATCTGCCGCGGCTGTCCGGAGACACGGCGACGGCAGGCCGGGACGGCAAGCTAAGCGAGGGTTATCGGCGCTTTCTCGGCCTCTGCAGTCACGAATACTTCCATCTCTGGAACGTCAAGCGCATTCGCCCCGCGGTGTTCATGGACGGTGGCCTGGAGCGAGAGGTGCATACCCGTCTGCTGTGGGCCTTCGAAGGCATTACGTCCTACTACGACGACCTGGCGCTGGTGCGTAGCGGCCTGATCGACGCGCGGGGCTATCTGGAACTGCTGGCCGAGACCGTCACCCGCGTGATGCGCAATCCGGGACGGCTGCGTCAAACCTTGGCGGAGTCGAGCTTCGACGCCTGGACCAAGTTCTACAAGCAGGACGCCAACGCGCCGAACGCCATCGTCAGCTACTACGGCAAAGGCGCGCTCGCGGCCCTGGCGCTGGACCTGACCTTGCGTCGGGACACCGACGGGCGCTGCTCACTGGATGATGTCATGCGTGTGCTCTGGCAGCGCTACGGTCGCACCGGCGATGGGGTGCCGGAGCGCGGTGTTGAGGCCATTGCCGCGGAGGTGAGCGGGCTAGACCTGAGCGGGTTCTTCGACCATGCGCTGGACTCCACCGAGGATCTGGACCTGGTCGGTCTGCTCGCGGGTTTCGGCGTCGCCATGCGGCTGCGCCCGTGCCGCGGCCAAAAGGACGTCGGCAATGTCAGCGATGCCTTCGAGCCGGTTGCGGCCGATGCCGACATCGGCCTGCGCCTGCAACCCGGCGCTGCCGAGGCCCAGGTGGCGGCGGTGATCGACGGCCGGCCGGCCAGGCGTGCTGGGATTGCCCCCGGCGATGTATTGGTGGCCGTCGATGGCCTGCGTGTCACCGGAGCGACTGCCGACGACGCGCTGCGTCGCGCCCGCATCGGCCAAGCGCTGACCATCCACGCCTTTCGGCGCGACGAGCTGATGACCTTCACCGCGGTACCCGAACCCGCGCCGGCGGATACCTGCGAGCTGTGTCTGAGCGCTGAGGCCGCGGCGGAGGCCCTGAAATGGCGCAAGCGCTGGCTCGGTGGCGCGGCCGAAGGCGACTGACAGAAATTCTTCGTGGTTCAACTGCCGGAACTAGAATCAACCCCGAGCACCCACGGAGACCCGTAGTTCGCATGGACCGGAATCTTGAGATCGTCCGTCTGCTCGCCGATGGCGAACTGCATTCTGGAGAGGCGATCGCCGCTCGGCTCGGCATCAGTCGCGCGGCGGTCTGGAAGGCCGTGCGCAAGGCCGCGGACGTGCTGGATCTGAATCTGGACTCGGTCCGCGGGCATGGCTACCGATTACGCACTCCCCTGGAGCTGCTCGACGCCGACGCGATTCACGTCGACTTGCCGGCGCCCGCGCGAGCGCGGATTAGCGGCATCGACGTGCTGGCCGTGGTCGACTCCACCAACAGTTGGCTGATGCAGCGCGCGCGCGATGGGGCGCCCGGCGGTAGCGTCTGTCTGGCGGAGCAGCAGACCGCCGGGCGCGGTCGTCTGGGTCGTGTCTGGCTGTCACCGTTCGGCGCCAATGTCTACCTGTCACTGCTCTGGCGTTATCCTTTGGCACCGGCTCAGCTCGGCGGCCTGAGCCTGGCTGCCGGTGTCGCCGTGGCGCGCGCGCTCACCGCCGTCGGGGCGTCCGGGATCGGTCTGAAATGGCCGAATGACCTGCATTGGCGACGACGCAAGCTTGCTGGCCTGCTGCTGGAAGTGGCCGGGGAGGCCCAGGGCCCGAGTCACGTGGTGGTGGGGGTGGGCCTCAATCTGCGTCTCGATCCGATACGGGCCACCGCCATCGACCAACCCTGGACCGACTTGAGCACGGTGCTCGGGGCCGACGGGTATCGCCGCAACGCGGTCGTGACCGGCCTCATTGCGGAGCTCTGCGCCGCTCTGGAGCGATACGGCGTCGAAGGACTGGCGGCGTTTCGAACCGATTGGGAGCGGCTCGACGCCTATCTCGGCGAAACGGTGGAATTGGTGGCCGGTGATCGGCGCGTCGCCGGCGTGCATGCGGGCATCGACGCCACCGGCGCCCTGCTGCTAGAGGTGGACGGCCGACTGCAACCCTTCCATGCGGGAGAGGTGAGCCTGCGTCCGCGGCTGCGCTGAGCGTTTGTTGTTGCCGATCTGATCACGTCGGCAAGCGCCTCGCCTGATAGCGGTTTGCAGCATGATGTCGCCGCACTTGGGGCCAGGCGGCAGGCTCAGGAATAGCTTGCGAGCCCGTTTCAGGGGCAACTGCATCAGCAGTTCGACGATATCGCGCGGATGCCAACGGCGCAGCAACTTGCGTACCGCGTCCCTCTTGCCCTCTTTGATCATGCATGCGATGGCCTTGACCGTAGGCCGGTTCTCGTCATGTCGTTCTTCGGGGCTGCCGCGGGTCCAGCGCAGGTGCGTCGCTTCCTCGTTATGATCGTTCATCGGCGGCGTTCCTGATCATTTCGGCGAGTTGGTTGCCTATTCTCCGCCAAACTTGGAAGGCGCCGGAAGCCCCCGATTGCTGAATCGCGCCCTCGCAGCCCTCAAGGATGATGCGCTCTGCTGCGCTTTTCTTTATGATTCGCCAGGTCTTTACGGGCGTCGCAATCACACTGGCCGATACGGGCCGTTACAGTCGAAAAGTGTATCCCAAGTACTTCGGCCTGAAAGAGGCCAGCTTCTCCATCACGCCAGACCCGCAGTATCTGTTCCTGAGCGGACAGCACCGTGAGGCCTTGGCGCATCTCCTCTATGGTGCCGGCGACAGCGGCGGCTTCGTGCTCCTGACCGGCGAGGTCGGCACCGGCAAGACCACGGTCTGTCGCGCCTTTCTGGAACAGTTGCCCCAGGGCGTGGATGTTGCGCTTGTCCTGAATCCAGCGTTGACCGGGGTGGAACTCCTGCACGCCATCTGCGACGAGTTCGGCCTCGATGTGCCGGCCGCAGAGCAATCCGCGAAGGCGCTGGTGGACCGTCTGAACCTCTTTCTGCTCGACGCCCATGCCCGTGGCCGTCGGCCGGTGCTGATCATCGACGAGGCGCAAAATCTCCGGCCGAAGGTCATGGAGCAGATTCGGCTGCTGACCAATCTGGAGACCACCAAGCAAAAACTCCTGCAGATCTTCCTGATCGGCCAGCCCGAGCTGCGCGACGTGCTCGCGTCGCCAGACCTGCGGCAGCTCAATCAACGCATCACGGCGCGCTTTCACCTAAAGCCCCTGAGTGTGCGCGAGACGGCGGCCTATGTTGATCACCGCATCGCGGTGGCCGGGGTCGATCGACCCCTGTTCACCGCCGCCGCCCTGCGCCGGGTGCACCGTTATTCCGGCGGCGTTCCGCGTCTGATCAATCTGCTCTGCGACCGTGCCCTGCTCGGGGCCGCGGTATCGCGTCGGATGCAGGTAACACCAGACATCGTCACCCGGGCGGCCCGCGAGGTGCACGGCAGTGACGACGGGGCTTTGCCGCAACGGGGTCGCACGGTGGCGCTTGGGTTGGCGTTGTTGCTTGCCGTAGCCGGCGGGGTGTGGCTGGGCGAGAGCAACGTCGTCGAGCGCGTACCGAAGACGGTGATGGCCTGGGCAGAGCAGCTGACGCCGGGAGGGGAGGTTGCCGTTCTGACGCACGATGCAGAACTGGAGGCGGATCTAGGTCCAAATCGCGGTCCCAGCCGTGCGGCAGAGCCGGACGCAGCTGAGCCTGAGCTGGCGTTGGTGGCGGAGGCAGCAGATTCCGCGCCCGATCAAGGAGAACCGGCGGTTCAGTTGTCGCCAGCGGATGAAGCGCTGTCGGAAAAGCTGGTCGAGCCGGTGATGCAGGCGGAGACAGACACTGAGCTGGATATGGCATCGGATCCGGAGGAGGCGAGCGCGGACGCGGCGTTGCTTGAGTCCGAGCTGCCGGAATTGCCATCCTCGCCAGAATCGCAGTCGGAGCAGCCCCTGCCGCGTATTTCGCTGGCTCGGAGCATGCCGATCGTGCAGGAGATCGACGCCGACGGGCTATCGGACTTGCTGTTGCCAGATAATGGGACTGTCGACCAGTTACTGCGGCTGTGGGGCGTCACGACCGATGCCGTGGTCAGCGGGCTCGACTGTCCGGCGGTGGCCGCCTTCGGCCTTGATTGCGTGCGAAGCCAGGGACGCTGGAGCGACCTGCGGCTGTTCGACCGGCCGGCGGCGCTGCAGCTGACGCTTGCGGACGGACGCAGCGGTAATGTGGTCGTCAGCGAGATCGATGAAGAGCACGCGACCCTGGATCACGACGGGCAGGCCGTCAGGGTGCCGATTGCCTTGCTCGATGAGCGATGGTCCGGGGACTACCTGATCCTGTGGCGGCCACCGCCGTTCAACGGCAAGGTAATCGGGCGCGGCTCCGGCGCGGATGCGGTGGCCTGGCTGCGTGAGCGAATCGCTGCATTGCCGGGTGCTGGCATCGACGCGAAGCCGGCACGTTACGATGCCGAGCTGACGGAAGCGGTCAAACGGTTCCAGTCCGAACAGGGCTTGTCCGTCGACGGCGTGGCCGGCCCCAACACCCTGATCTTGTTGAACAACGTATTGTCGTCAGCCGACGTTCCGCGGCTGACGCAGGCCCGGTAGATGGCTTGAGGGCGCGAAATGTTTGCAGATGCGTCAATTTTCGCGGCGACAACGCGCTTGCGGGGCCAAGGGCCAAGGGCCAAGGGCCAAGCGCCAATGGTGCTCAACCGCGCTGAAACGGCGGCCCTCGGCCCTCGGCGCTTGGCCCACTTGCAGCAACGTCCAGGTTTGGCAGCGAAGCGGGTTGCTCTCGTCGGTCTGAGGTACTGCCTCCCGAGTTCCGTCGGCGATGTCTGCCGGATCACGACTGTCCGGCAGCCGTCCTGAATCCTCGAATTAGATGCACTTCCAGCGCCGCCGTCGTCCATGTCCTATATCCTAGAGGCCCTGAAAAAGTCGCAGCAGGAACGCGAGCTTGGCGATGTGCCCAGGCTGCAAGCGGTTACGTTCGACGATGGCCCGGCGCATGCGCCGACCCATCGCTGGGTGTATGCCGCCTTGCTGCTGGCGGTTGCGGCGGTCGCGCTCGCTCTGTTTGCGGTCTTGCGTGCCGCGCCGGAGGATAGCGAGTCCGGGACCGTCGCCCTGCTCCCGGCAGAGCGAAGCGGCCCAGACTTGCCACCGGTACTGGTGCCGGCGCCTTCGGCCGACGTCGGGCTCGACGCGGTGGTGCGGCAAGCGGGTGCGGGTGACGGGGCGCCGGGCAGTGTTAAGCCTCCGGTTCAGGCGTCGGCCCCGTCTGCGCTCCAATCTCCGGCCGAGTCTCGCAGCCGACCTCAGCAACGGCAGGATGCCATCGCGCCGAACACCCCGGCCCCGCAGCTGATCGCGGCCGCGGCGCCGACCCAGGCGTTGCCTCAGAGACCCACCCAGCGGCCCACCCAGCCGCCGGCGCTTGCGGCGCCCGAGACCGTCAGTGTGCAGCCGGAGGTGCTGGTGGTGCCGGCACCGCCGAAACCAGGGCAGCCGTTGCCGCGTGGCGCCGACGAGCTGCGACGCGCCGTGCTTGGTCCGGGCAGCTCTCCATCGGTGGACACGACCGGCCCGCTTCCGTCGCCCCCGGCTCCCGCCGAGACCAACTATCCCCGGCAACAGGTGCCGGAACATGTCCCGGTGCCGGCGGATCTCATCGCCGATATCGAGGCCTTCAAGAAGCAGGTCGGATCGGGCCCGCCAGCGGCGCGACCCGCTCCCCAACCGGTCCTGCCGCCCCCGCCTCGCGCCATGCCCGCGGCGGACACAGACATCGCGCTACCGCCGCCGCCGTCGGTCGCGCTGCGTGGCAAGCTACCGGACTTCCGCATGAGCGTGCACATCTACGACGCCGAGCCGGCGCGCCGTTTCGTCTATATCAACGGACGCAAGCTGCGGGAAAACGACAAAAGTCGGGAGGGGCTTAAGTTAGAGCGTATCGTCGCCGATGGTGCCGTGCTCAGCTATCAGGGCGAGAGCTTCTTTCAGCCGCGTTGAGCGGGATTGCCGTTGCGCGAAGAACCAGTCAGTCCGGCGCTCTGGCTGACGCAGAGGCTGGTGCTTACCGCACCATCATCACCAGCAAAATCACCACGCCAACCACTGCGGCAAGCGGCAACAACGCGGCTTGCCAGTCGCCCTTTTCCGCCTTCGGGCCGTTCTCCTGCCAGGCCTTAAATGCCGGCCACAAGTAGAACAGCAGCATGATCATGACTGCCGCTGCAGCAATCTTTAAAAATAGGTCCACAGTGGACAAACCCTCTTAGGTTCGCTGAATGGCAAGGTCGACATAAAAAAGCCCCGACCCGCCTTCGTTGCTGTCGCAAGGTCGGCGTCGGGGCTGGCCGCTTAGCCTGTCCGGCGAGTGCCGCACGGGCTAAAGCGAAGGGCGTGCTCGATTAGTCGTCGCCCATGATGCCGAGGATCTGCAACAAACTAATGAAGATGTTGAAGATGCTCAGATAGATGCCATAGGTGGCCATTATATAGTTGGTCTCGGCACCACTCTTGATGCGGCTCACATCGAACAGGATGAAGCCGCTCATGAGCAGGATGATCGCGCCGGAGATGGCCAGCGACAGGGCGGGCATGCTGAGAAAGATGTTCGCGATCATCGCGACCACCACCACCATCATGCCGGCGAACAGGAATCCGCCCATGAAGCTGAAGTCGGTCTTCGCGGTCAGGGCGTAGCCGGACAGACCTAGGAAGATTAGCGCGGTGCCGGCGAATGCCGTGGCGATAATTTGGCCCCCGTTTGGCAGGGCGAGATACATCGACAGGATCGAGCCGAGGCCGAAGCCCAGCATACCCGTGATCAGGAAGATAACGCCGACGCCTTTCGCTGACTGCGCCGCCTTCGGCAACACGAAGATGCCGAGCACCATCGCCCCGATAACCGACACCAGGTATACCCAGGACGGCATCTGCAACGCCAACGATAGTGTCGCCGTCACGGCGCTGAAGCCCAGCGTCGCGGAGAGCAGCAGGAAGGTATTCTTCAGAACCTTGTTGGTGGAAAGAACGCTCTGGGCGCTCTGGGTAACCGAATACGGATTTGCCATGGCAGACAGGATCTCCTCGTTTTGGCCAGGATCGGTCAGAGTTGGGGCGTTCCGCCCCCAGAAGTGGGCGCGGTCTGTCGCAAGCATACCGGAGCGAGCTTTCGGTGCAAGGGCCTTCCGGTCGGTGCCGGGCCAGAACAGCACTTTCGGGACTCGTCCGCCGGTTCTGAATGCGGTACTCTAACGATGCAATGTTTAGTCTCTAGGGCTCAGCTTCAATGCCCGCGGCGACCAAGCGACCACTCCGGAGAGGTGGCAGAGCGGTTGAATGCACCGGTCTTGAAAACCGGCGACGGGTTAAACCGTCCGTGGGTTCAAATCCCACCCTCTCCGCCAATCAAAATGATTAAGTAACTGAAAGAGTTGCTAAAGACTGGGTAGGTTTTGGGGCATACCTGTAAATTTATCCACCAATTTTTATCCGCTGACGCGTTCTCGATCCTACAAGAGACTTCGGTTTTGCCCTCGGCCTGGTTGGCCGCATCGACCTGTCACGTCGATTTTTTCGAACTATCGGGCGAAAGCTTCGAATCAACGCCGATCCATCCTCCGTGTGTTTTTTGTCTCGGTGCCATCGGCACAACCCCCCCACGCTGCTCGTTAGTAGCGACTTGCAAACGTCGCCCGGCCTTCCAACGTCGGCGATTCCGGCTCGGGTCCACTGGCAATCTCCGAAGGCCAGAGCCTAAGTTGTTCTGCTATCAGTGCAGATGGTCTGGAAACGGGCCGCAACCTTGATTGCCGACGGTTGTCCGAATCACCGCCGATCGCTGCCCGCGACACCGTTCTCGTTATGACGCGGTGCTGCTGAACGCGCTATCATTGAAGGCTTTTCCAGAAACGGGGGGTTCGATGTTCGATACCAACATGCAGATCGCCGGTTACGACGACGAGCTCGCTCAGGCCATTCGCGACGAGGAGCGGAGGCAGGAGGAGCACGTCGAGTTGATCGCGTCGGAGAATTACGCGAGCCCCCGAGTCATGGAGGCGCAGGGCTCTGTGTTGACCAATAAGTACGCCGAGGGCTATCCCGCCAAGCGTTACTACGGTGGCTGCGAGTACGTGGACATCGCGGAGCGGCTTGCCATCGAGCGTGTCAAGGAGCTGTTTGGCGCCGACTATGCCAACGTGCAGCCTCACTCGGGCTCGCAGGCCAACGCGGCGGTGTTCATGGCCCTGTGTCAGCCTGGCGATACGGTGCTGGGTATGAGCCTGGCCCATGGCGGTCATCTGACCCACGGCGCCAAGCCCAATTTTTCCGGCAAGCTCTACCATGCGGTCCAGTACGGCCTGGACCCGGCTACCGGTGAGATCGATTACGCGCAGGTCGCGTCCCTGGCTCGCGACCACAAGCCGCGTATGATCATTGCCGGCTTCTCGGCCTACTCGCGGGTGGTCGATTGGCAGCGCTTCCGGGATATCGCCGACGAGGTCGGTGCCTACCTGCTGGTTGACATGGCGCATGTGGCCGGATTGGTGGCCGCCGGCGTTTACCCGAGTCCGGTGCAGATTGCGGACGTGACCACCACCACCACGCACAAGACCCTGCGGGGGCCGCGCGGCGGCCTGATCCTGGCCAAGTCGAACCCGGATCTGGAGAAGAAGTTCAACTCGCTGGTCTTCCCCGGTACCCAGGGCGGGCCGCTGATGCACGTTATCGCGGCCAAGGCGGTGGCCTTCAAGGAGGCGCTGGAGCCGAGCTTCAAGGACTACCAGCGCGCCGTAGTGCTGAATGCCCAGGCGATGGCCGAGGTGTTCCTGTCCCGCGGCTACGATCTGGTCTCCGGTGGCACCGATAACCATCTGTTTCTGGTCAGCTTCATCGACCAGGGCCTGACCGGAAAGGACGTCGACGCCTGGCTCGGCGCCGCCAACATCACCGTCAATAAGAACGCTGTGCCGAATGATCCGCAGTCACCGTTCGTCACCAGCGGCATCCGTGTCGGCACGCCGGCGATCACCACGCGCGGTTTTGGTCTCGACGAGGTGCGCGAGCTGGCCGGCTGGATGTGCGACGTAATCGATGCCCGCGGCGATGCTGCCGCGATCGAGGCCGTGAAGGCCAAGGTGCTGGCCATGTGCGCACGTTTCCCCGTCTACGGCTCTTGGCAGGGCTGATGGTCGGCGTACGCGGTTAGCTGCACGCCCAAGGCACGAGGTCGACATGCGTTGTCCGTTCTGCGGCGCCCAGGACACCAAGGTGGTCGACTCGCGCCTGTCCGGCGACGGTGATCAGGTGCGCCGGCGCCGGCGCTGCGTCGTTTGCAATGAGCGCTTCACCACTTACGAAGGTGCCGAGCTCAATCTGCCGCGCGTGGTCAAGCACGACGGCAGCCGGGTGCCGTTCGATGGCCGTAAGCTGCGCTCCGGCATCATGCGCGCGGCGGAAAAACGCCCAATCAGCACCGAACAGATCGAAGCGGCCGTCTCCCGTATCAATCGCGCGCTGCTCGGCACCGGGGACAGCGAGGTTACGTCCAGGCGCATCGGCGAATTGGTCATGGATGAGCTGCGCGGACTGGATCAGGTGGCCTATGTGCGATTTGCGTCGGTGTATCGAAAGTTCGAGGACGTTGCCGCCTTCCGCGAGGAGATCGATCGCCTGGAGCGGCATCCGTCACCGGAGGAAAAACGCGCACAGCTCGATCTGTTGGCGGGGCTGGAACCCAAGCCGTGACGCCGGAAGACGATCTGCGCCATATGGCGCGGGCCATCCAGCTCGCGCGCCGCGGCATCTACACCACTGACCCGAATCCCCGAGTTGGCTGCGTGCTGGTGCGCGGCGGCGTCGTGGTGGGCGAGGGCTTCCATCGCCGAGCCGGCGAGCCGCACGCGGAACGCAATGCCATCGACGTTGCCGGCGACGCCGCGCGTGGTGCCACCGCCTATGTCACCCTCGAACCCTGCTGTCATCACGGCCGCACGCCGCCCTGCACCGATGCGCTGCTGGAGGCCGGTGTGGCGCGTGTCGTGGTCGGCATGGAAGATCCCAATCCCATCGTCAGCGGCCGTGGGCTCGGTCGACTGCGCGCGGCCGGCATCGCGGTGCGCACGGGTGTACTGGAGCAGGCGGCCCGGGCGCTGAATCCTGGTTTCGAGAAGCGCATGCGCGGTGGACTGCCCTATGTGCGCTGCAAGCTCGCCGCGAGCCTGGACGGGCGCACGGCGATGGCCAGCGGCGAGAGTCGTTGGATTACGTCCGCCGACGCCCGCCGCGATGTGCACCGGCTGCGGGCCCGCTCCTCGGCGGTAGTCACCGGCATCGGCACCGTGTTGGCCGATAATCCGTCCATGAACGTGCGCCTCGGTGCCGATGAATTTCCGGCCCTGTGGCCAGATGAGCCATCGCGCCAGCCGCTTCGGGTCGTGGTGGACAGCCGGCTGCGCATGCCCTGCGATGCACGCATGCTGCAACTGCCGGGCGCGACCCTGGTCGCGACCTGCGAGGACAGCCCGCGGGCGATTGCTCGCGCCAACGCGGCCGGCGCCGAGGTGCAGGTGTTTCCGGTCGACCCCGGTGGTCGCGTGGATCTGCACATCTTGCTCTGCTATCTGGCCGAACGCGAGATGAACGAGGTGTTGATCGAGGCTGGCCCAACCCTAGCCGGTGCTGCGCTGCAGGCGGGCCTGGTGGATGAACTGCTGATCTATCAGGCCCCCCATCTGATGGGCGATGGCGCGCGGGGCCTGTTCCACCTGCCCGGCCTCGAACGGATGGACCAGCGCATTGCGCTGAGGATCGATGACGTGCGCCAGATCGGCGTCGACCTGCGCCTGACGCTGCGTCCACTGCGCGACGACCAGCCCCGAAATCGTATCTGCGAGGAGTGAGGCCGGGCTGCGATCTGCCCGCAAACACCGATCGAAAACGACCCACCAGAGGAGAAACGGATGGACAACACAACCAAGACCGAGCTTGAGGCGGCGGCCTTCCGTGGCCTAGTCGCGCACCTGCAAGCGCGTACCGATGTTCAGAACATCGACCTGATGAACCTGGCGGGTTTCTGTCGCAACTGCCTGTCGAAGTGGTATCTCGCCGCCGCCCGCGAGCGCGGCGTCGCGATGAGCGATGAGCAGGCCCGTGAGGCGATCTATGGCATGCCCTACGGCGAATGGAAGACCAGTTACCAGACCGAGGCGACGCCGGAGCAAAAGCGCTTGTACAAGGAAACGGCGCCGCAGCATGCGGTGATCGAGATTCCGAAGGCCTGAGTAACGAAGGGTCTCAACGCAAGGTTCTAGGTTCCAGTCACTGGTACTGGTCACTGGTCACTGGTCACTGGTCACTGGTCACTAGCGAGACCAGCTACGCTTGTGAGAGCGATTTGCAATCGCGATGCGCTGGTGGTGTCTGCAAGACTGCATCGTGGCTGCAAGCCGCTCCCACGGAGACCGGCCTCTCCGTGGGAGCGATTTGCAATCGCGATGCGCCGGTGCTGCCTGCAAGACCGCATCGCGGCTGCAAGCCGCTCCCACGGCGCCGAGGGTCACGCCAACGGTCTCGGAACTTCCGCGGCGCACTAGTCGCTAGCCACTTCCCCCTCACATCAACACCAACGCAAAAATTACCCCCCCGAGCAGCAACCGGTAGAGCACGAAGGGCAGCATGCTGATGCGCTCGATGAAGCGCAGGAAGAAGTGGATGGACAGGTAAGCGACGATAAACGACAGCAATGCGCCGAGCCAGAGCGCGTGCCAGTCCACTGTTGCGGGGGTTTCCAGTAGGTCCTTGGTCGCGATCATGCCCGCCAACACGATGGTCGGGATGGATAACAGGAACGAAAATCGCGATGCAGCGTTCCGGGTCAGTCCAAGGAACAGCGCGGCGGTCATGGTGATGCCGGAGCGCGATGTGCCGGGGATGATGGCGATGGCCTGGAAGCAGCCGATGATCAGCGCCGCAACCCAGTTCACCGCATATTCGTCGAGCTTGCGCCGCCCGCGGATGTCTGCGTACCAGAGGAGCAGGCCGAAACCGATGGTCGTCGATGCAATCACCAGCGCAATGAGACGGTCGTCCTGACGCAGCACTTCGAGCACAGCCTTGAGCGGCAGCCCGAGCAGCAGCAGCGGCAGCGTGGCGATGACAATCATCCAGCCGAGGCGGGCATCGCGGGATGCCATGCTGCGGCTGCCGACGGAGGTCAGCATTGCCGTGGACATGTTCAGCAGGTCTCGGCGGAAATAGGCGATTACCGCCCCCAGCGTGCCGACGTGCACCGCGACGTCGAAGGACAGGTCCTGCAGTTCATAGCCGAACAGCAGAGGGGTCAGGATCAGGTGCCCTGAACTTGAGATAGGCAGAAATTCGGTCAGGCCCTGGACGAAGGCGAGCAGGACGATTTCAGTTGTTTCCATGGACGACTACCTGAACAAGGGGCCGGACGATCGCGAACGAGCGGTGTCTGGGGTTGGCGTTGGGGTTGGGGTTGGGGGCCAAGGGTTGCCGCCACCGCGTGTTTAAAGAAACGCGTTAGCGGAGGTCTCGGGCGCAAGCTCCGCTCGCTGCGGAAGCCACCGCAGCAGGACGGCCTCCAACTGCTTCTTCTGCAACGGTTTGGAGACGAAATCGTCCATGCCGGCGTCGAGACAGGCCTCCCGGTCCCTCGCGGTAGCCGAGGCCGTCATGGCGATGATCGGGATCGGTGTGCCGCCCGTCGTGGCTTCGTGCGCACGGATGCGGCGGGTGGCCTCGTGCCCCCCCATGACGGGCATCTGCACGTCCATGAAGACCAGGTCGTAGTCGTGCGCGTTGGTCACCATCTCAGCGGCGAGTTTTCCGTTGATGCCGATATCCGTGTGGATGCCGAATCGGCCCAGCATCATGGACACAACCTTCTGGTTGACCGCATTGTCCTCCGCGACGAGAACCTTGGCGCGGAAGCGCCGCTGGGGAGGATTCCTGCGTGGGGCGGGAATGGCGGCTGCTGGCCGCGGCATGCCCAGTACCTTCAGCGCGGCATCGTGCAGCAGACTCTGGCGAACCGGTTTCAATAGGCTCACGCCAATGCCGGCGCGGCGTGCATCTTCGCCGGGATAGCCCAGTGAGCTCAACATCAGCAATCGGGTCTCTTGCAGGCTGCTGTCGCCCTTGATGCGTTGCGCCAGCTCGATGCCGTCCATCTCTGGCATCTGCATATCGAGGATGGCCAGCCCGAAGGGTTGACCGTCGCCGATCGCCCGCTGCAGTGCAAAGATCGCCGCGCGGCCGCTGTCGACGCTCTCCGTCTCCGCGCCCCAGTTGCGCAAATAACTTTCCAGGATCAATCGGTTAGTGGCGTTGTCGTCGACGATCAACACCCTGGCGGTGCGCAGGTCGCGTTCGGTGCGCTGGGGCGGGCTTTCCGATCTGGCCAGGCGCACCGTAAACCAGAAGGTGGAGCCCTCATTGGCCGTGCTGTCGACGCCGATCTCGCCGCCCATCAGATTGACCAGCCGCTTGGAAATGACCAGGCCAAGACCCGTTCCACCGAAGCGGCGGGTGGTGGATGCATCCGCCTGGGTAAAGGGCTGGAACAGCTTCTCTGCCACCTCCGGCTCGATGCCGATGCCGGTGTCGCGGACCTGGACGCGAACGACCAGCCCGTGTTCCCCGTCCTGTTTAACGCTGACATGGGCCACCACCTCGCCGGCTTGAGTAAACTTGACCGCATTGCCCATCAGGTTCAGCAGCACCTGGCGTATCCGGTAGGGGTTGCCGCGTACCTGGTTGGGTACATCACGCTCGACGAAACTCGCGACTTCGATCAGCTTGTCGCGGGCGTTCGATGCGACTAACGCGGTCACTTCCTCGACGCTGGCGCGTAGGTCGAACTCGATTTCCTGCAGGTCCAGCTTGCCCGCCTCGATCTTCGACAGGTCCAGGATGTCGTTGATGATGCTGAGCAGCATGGTGCTGGATTTTTCCGCGGTATCGAGAAAGTCCTGTTGCTGCTGACTCAGGGAGCTGTCGCGGAGCAGTTCGAGCATGCCGAGAATGCCGTTCATCGGCGTTCTGATCTCGTGGCTCATCACCGCCAGAAACTGACTCTTGGCGCGATCCGCGGCCATCGCCTGATCCCGCGCCTCGGCCAGCTCGGCCATCTGGCGATGGGTGTCGGTCAGGTCGCGGGCGATCGCCGTCAACACCGGATAGCCGCCCGTTTTTACCTCGCTGATGGCGAGGTACAGCGGAAATTCGGTGCCGTCCCGGCGCCTGCCGATCACCTCGTGGGTCCGGCTGGACGGGTCCTGATTCGGCGATTCCGTGATTTGATCGTGCAGGACGCCTTCCATTTGTCCGTGACTGCAAGTCGCCAGCAAGGTGGTCAGCGGTTTGTCGCGCAGTTCGGCGCTGTACCAGTGAAAGATCCGTTCGGCGGCGCTATTCAGCGCCACGAGTCGGCCGTCGCGCGTCTGATGTGGATCGCGCCGTCGACCATGTTGTCGACGATAGCGCGGTTGCGCTCTCGGCTCTCCGCCAGCAGCGCGATCTGTTGCCGCTGACCCCTGATGATGATCCAGGCCACAGTCGCCGCCATGGTCCAGGCCAGCGTCGAGACACCGAGCAATAGATGACCGAAGTCCGCCGAGCGGGAGCCAGCCGCGACGTATAGCGGGACTTGCAGCGACAGAGAACCAGCTTGCCGCAAGCCCCAAGGACGCGGCGATGGCGAATGCGAGCGCGCCAAGCAACATGCCGCGCCGATGCGCGGGCCCGAAGTCGAAGGGTCTGAGTTTAGCGAAGGGCATTGCGGGACAGTCCGCTTGTGCGTGTCTCGGTTGGTGTTGTCGCGCTCGGGGTGGGACGCCCTAACCCCCAATCGGTCGCATCGGCGCAAAACGACAAGAATAACCCGATTTTCCCTCCGGGCGCCCTCGCAGGGTGTA
>CAVOGV010000031.1:0-93862 GCA_963695445.1 uncultured Gammaproteobacteria bacterium
GTGTGTGTGGCGTACACTTGACTCAGTTACGTATTGCTAAAATGTTTCGCACATGTGTCGCAGTTGAAGTCGACTGCGAGGCGAGGAGAGTCCGCAGCCGTTTGCGTAGGTCCGACGAACCGTGCAGTTTGCGGCCGTCCCCGCCTAGCGCAGCATGTCCGACCCCCGACCTCTCAACGGGGTTGACAGCAAGACCCATGCCACTAACAAAAAAGTAAATGAAAACAAGGATAAACGAAATCTGCGCGCCGAGCCTCCCGTGCGGATTGTAAAAAATCCTGACGTTTACTCGATTGTCGACGGCCTTTACAGTTCAGGAGCTAACTTCGCATCCACTGAGCGCAGCGAGCGTCTCGACCCATGCGGCTATTACGAGGGTCTTAACACGATCGCGGTCGAGCCCATTTTCGTCAAATAAAAGAATCGCTTGCGATCTCGTCATCGGCTCTCGATGGCTGCACGTGAAGCGTTATCGAGTCGCGCTCAGGCGCGACGCCGCTGCAGCTGGGCGCCAGAATCAGGTGTCAAGAAATTTTACACCTGGCTGTTACGGAGGGTGGCGGCAACGCTCGCGACGATCCAGGCGCATACCTTCCGCCCGACTTTGCAGCGCTCGGCGATCGCCGTGGCGTCTCATTTGCCGGCCGGTTCGGACCGCGAGACACGGATCTGTTATGGCTTTGGCCACTGCTGTCCGGTGACGTGGCGCTGATCGTTACCGGGCGCCGGGGCGATACCGTTTAGCACCCCGGCATCCTGAGGCGACATCACTGCGAGCGCGATTAGGCCCGCCATGCGGCGACGACTGTTGTCCATGGATACATGACCTCGATGCGCGTACCGGGCTAGACGTTTGCCCAGTTGTGTCGATCCATACACTCGAACTCGTTGAGGCCGGTCACCGACGCATACCACCGTCGGTCACCTCGATCCGCGCCAGTTCGCGAAATCCATCCGGCTCTCGAGCTATGAGCTCGGCATTTCCACTACTCGTGTACAGGTGCTCGCCATGGGGCGTCAGGCCCCAACCGTCCGCCGGAATAGCCAAACTCCTGCACGCCCGCGAGGCTGTCGCGATCGAAGAAGGAGCCACGCTGAGCCTTCCAGGTCAACTGGATCGAGGCGATCACCGAAGACCGCCAAACCCTCCCCGAAGTACCAGAGCGGCAGCGACCCCGAAGCAGTCACCCGACCACTTGTGATCTCGCCCCGTCGAACTGACGATTCACCATATCCACCCGCGCTCTCGTAGAGATGGCCCTCGGCGCAGGCTACAGCTTGGGTAAAAGCCGCGGGATCATGCGGATAGGTCGCTTCTACCTCGTAGGCCAAGTCTGGCGTCGGCAAATCAGCCGCACCTGACAACGACAACCCGCCGACCGACAGGCAAACCACGGCCAGGACGAATGCCTGGCGCAGCGGTCTTGCGCAGAATGCTGGACCGGAGAGTTCACCGGACCCGCGTGAGAAACACCTGCTTTGCGGCACAGCCTCGCGTGCAGCCCATGCGCGAGCTACCGATGTCCAAAGCTTCTCCTCGGAGCGCCGAGCGGGTTCGGTCAATCCCCACCGTGGGCCATGTTCCGGGCTTTCGAGAGCTTCTCGGCGATCTCATCCGAGTCGGGCTCCAAGGCTGCGATCTCAGCAAGCTGGATCGCCGCGTCCAGGTAGTCCTCGGTGCGCAGCAGACGATCGGCGAGGCTGCGGCGGACACGCACATCGCGCGGGTACTGGCGCAAGTAGGTCTCCAGCGTGGAACGCTCCGCAACCGCGTCCCCGTTCAGGCGCTGCGCATCGGCCAACAGCAGCGCACTTACGTCGTTGCCGGCAACCTGGTGAAACTGCTGTGCCAGCGCGACCGCCTCTTGCCAGCGCCCGAGCGCAATAGCGACCAACGCACGCAGCTGCCACAGCAGCGGGTTGTCAGGATAATCCCGCATCAGCTGCGCGACCTCGGCGATCGGCTGCTGGAGTCTTCTGGGTTCGGGCGGGAAGGCGATGCCGAGCAGCTCCGCCCGGGTGAGTCCGATGCGGGCCCAGGAATTGTCGGACTCGAGCCGCAGGGCGCTCGCATATGACGCTTGCGCGCGACTCGTGTCTGCCGCTCGCTCGCTCGCGGCCGCCAGCAGGAGGTGAGCTTCGATTGAGTCCGGATAAAAGTCTGCCAGCCGCTCGAAGCTTGCGAGCGCAGCCGACGTGCGACCGGCACGAAGTTGCGCCCGGCCACTGGCTTTCAGCAGGCGGTATCCTGTGCTCTCCGGAGCTTCAGCGAGCAATTCGATCGCCGAGAGCGGATCGCCGTCGCGGGTGTAGAGGTCGGCGAGCGCAACCCCCAGCCTTGTATTTTCCGGGTCGGCCTCGAGTGCTTCGCGCATGCGGCTCGACGCAGCCGACCGGCTCCAGAACACGTGCTCCAAATTCGCCAAAGTAATCAACAATGAGACGTCGCCGGGCTGCTGTTCTAGCGCCTGGGCCATGGAGGCGCGTGCGGCATCGGCATCACCAGCGGACAACGCGACCTCTGCCAGACCGATGACCGCATCTGCATAGCCCGGCGAAATTGCGAGGGCTTTCTCGAACGCCGTGCGCGCTGCATCCAGTTGCCCAGAACGCACCAACGCGATGCCGCCCAGCGCCCAGCCATCGGGACGATCAGGATAGCGCTGCTGGAAGCGTTGTGCGGCGGCGGCCGTCTGCTCGAAGTCGCCGCGGCGCAGCCGCTCGCGCAGGACTGCGAGTTCGATGGCGGGTTGCTCCGCCGACGTCTGTGCGATCTGTTCGAGGGCGGCCAGACCGGTGTCGCGGTCGCCGCTGTCGAGCTCGGCCGCGGCCGCGAGCCTGGCCAATTCGGCATCGTCGGGCCGCAACTCGGCCGCGCGCCGCAGGTACTCCGTGCCGGCTTTGCCTGCCCCTGACAGCATCGCCGCGCTGCCTGCCAGCGCCAACAGGCTGGCGTTATTGCTGCTCGCGCCGACCGCGGCATCGAGCAGCCGATAGGCCTCTTGGTACTCGCCTTGGCTCATCAGTAACGCGCCGTGCAGCCGCAGCGCACGGGGATGATCGGGCTGCCGGGCCAGGTAACGCTCGAGCAGGTCACGCGCCTGCTCGCGATTGCCTAGATAGTAACGCGGCAGCACCGGCGACGAAGTAGACACCGGGCTCGTTTGCCGTCCCCTGCAACAGCTTCGTGGTCAGGTCGGCGGCGGTCTGATAGTCGCCGTCCAGCAGGGCTGCGAAGCTCGCGAGGTAATTGCCGGACGGGTCCTCGGGCGATGCCCGCAGCAGGCGCTCCAACGTGGCCTTTGCCTGCTCGACCTTGCCGCCGTTGAGCTGCGCCAGCGCGACCATCCGCAGCCGTTCGACCTGATAGGGCTTGCGCTCGGCCGCCGCCTGAAAGGCCTGCTCAGCGGCCTCGGCGTCGCCTTTCTGCAGCGCGAGCGTGACCGCGCCAGGTCAGCAGATCGGCCTCGTCGTCCGCCGAGGCCTGTTGCTCGGCGAGCGCAAGCGCCTGTTCTGCCGCGACTATGTCGCCCTGGGCCAGACGGGCTCTGGCAAGGCCGATATAGGCCTGCGCATAACCGGGCGCACGCTCGATCGCGTCTTGGAAATACACGACGGCGGCATCGTTATCGAGCTGCTCCAGCCGCGCCAAGCCATAGAGAACATAGACCGCCGCCTTGGCCTCGGCACTCGGGGCCTGCTCGGGCTTCAATTCAGTGAAGATCGGGGAGTATTCACGGAGCTGCAGCCGCGCCCTCGCCCGCAGCAGCGTGTAGGCCGAAATCAGCGATGCCCAGGTCGCTCGCTCGCTCTAACTCGACTTGTGCAAGCCGCGGCTGATTGAGCTCAACATACAATCGTCCGAGCCGATAGCGGGCCTCACCATCATCCGGGTTGGCTGCGATGGCATTCTTGAGCTCGATGATGGCGGCGTTGAGCTCACCGTCGCGTTCGAACTCCGCGGCGCGTTCCAGGTGTCCGGATGCGTCGGCTGACACCGGCTCCTGGCCCTCGGCGACAGCGGCGATCAGCAGCGCGCCGGCGAGGATACAGTGGACGAAACTGCGTTTGATCGGCATGGTCGGCTCCTTGTCTGTGTCGTTGAAAAGCACGAGGCGCGGGGTGCGCGCCTGAGCGGACGGCGGCATCGAGCCCTGTGACCTCACGTCAGGCCGCAAGGCACCTTGGACTACATGGCATGACGACGGGGATCTTGCCGAACTCCCCATCGGGGAAAACGATTGATGGTACCTGCGGCAAGCGGCCGGCAGCAAGACAGAGGCGCGACTCTCGCGCCGAGTTCGGCGCGGAAGCGGCTCTGAACAGCCGCCTGGAGTTGTGTACTAAGGCAAATACAGCTTTAGTCTCTAGGCGCTGCGCCTGATCGACGAAGGCACCCATTACTTCCTGTCGCGTCCGCGGCGCTTCGGTAAGTCGTTGTTCCTGGATACCCTGGCTGAACTGTTCGCCGGCAACGAGCCGCTGTTCCGCGGGCTTCATGCGCACGGACAGTGGGACTGGGGACGGCGCTTTCCGGTGATCCGCCTCAGCTTCGGTGGCGGCGTCGTGCAGAGCCGGGCAGAACTCGATCGCAGCATCCGCGCCCAATTGGGCAGGAACCGTCACAACCTTAGGGTCTCTTGCGCTGATCCGGACGACATCGCAAGCTGTTTTGCCGAACTCATCGAACAGGCCAGCAACACCGCCGGCGAGCGCACCGTGGTACTGATCGACGAATATGACAAACCCATCCTCGACAATCTGAGCCGCCCGGACACGGCCCGCGAGATCCGCGACGGTCTGCGCAACCTTTACTCGGTGATAAAGGACGCAGACGCCCATATCCGCTTCGCCTTTCTCACCGGCGTGAGCAAGTTCAGCAAGGCTGAGCCTGTTCTCTGGGCTGAACAATCTCAACGACATTACCGTCGACCCGACGTACTCGGCCATCTGCGGCTATACCGAGGCGGACTTGGAGTCTGTCTTCGCCCCGGAGTTGGACGGGCTCGATCGGCAACAGATCCGCGACTGGTACAACGGTTACAACTGGACCGGCGAGGCCGTCTACAACCCCTTCGACGTGCTGCTCCTGTTCGACAAGCAGCTATTCCGGGCCTGGTGGTTCGAGACCGCTACGCTGACCTTTCTGGTGGATCTGTTGCTGGAGCGCCAGGTCTCCATTCCGCAACTCGGCCAGCTGGTCGCCAGCGAGGCGCTGCTGTCGACCTTCGACGTGGACCACATCGCCACCGAGGCGTTGTTGTTTCAGACCGGCTATCTCACCATCGACTCCATGCGCCAGTTCGGCGCGCTGGCGCAGATCAAGCAGCGGGGCTATGCGGACAAGTACCGCGCCGAGGGACAGCCCATCCATCTGATCGGCGTCGAGTTCAGCCGCGAACGGCGCAGCTTGGTCGCGTTCGACGTCGAAACCCTGTAGCGGGATTTGACGCAGTGTTTGGCGCAATCGCGATGCGCCGGCGCTGTCTGAAAGGGCAGATCGCGGCTGCAAGCCGCTCCCACAAGGATCGCCTATCCGTGGGAGCGATTTGCAATCGCGATCGGCGGTGCTGCCTTTTTGGCGGAGCGGCTGGGTGGTTGCACGCTGCTATTGTGCCGCGGCGCGTGCCTGCTCTAGCCAGCTGTCGAACTTGTCGCGGTTGGCCGCGATCCAGGCGTCGGCGTGCTTTTCGATGTCTTTGGCGCTGTCTTCGCCGTCGCGCATGCGCAGGTTCTGGGTGCTGATGTCGTTGTTGCTGACCTCCATGATCGCAAACAGCTTGGCGGCGGCGGGGTTGGCCTCGGCCCATTCGCGGTTGGCGATGATGTGCTGGGTGTTCGCCTGGAAGCCGTAGTTGGAGCCGTCCGGCAGCGAGGTGTCGACATCCTTGCGTTCGCCGGGCAGGGAGCTGAACGGCACCTGAAGCCAGGTCACGTCCTTACCCGGGACCAGCACGCCGCTGATCCAGTACGGCGTCCAGGTGTAGTAGAAGATGGGTTCGCCCTGCTGATAGCGGGCGATGGTGTCCGCCATGACCGCCGAGTAGCTGCCTTGGTTGTGGGTGATGCTATCGCGCAGGCCATAGGCGTCGAGGTGATGCTCGATGACCTTCTCGCAGCCCCAACCGGGGGTGCAGCCGGCGAGATCGGCCTTGCCGTCGCCGTTGGTGTCGAACAGCTTGGCGATCTGCGGGTCCTTGAACTGCTCGATGTTGGTGATGCCGTACTTATCCGCGGTCGCCTTATCGATCAGATAGCCTTGCAGGGCACCGGAGGAGTAAACACCCTCGCGATAGAGCTTTTCGTCACCGCCAGCCTTCTCGTAGAAATCCACATGTAGTGGGTTCCAATGGTCGGCCATGAAGGTGGCGTCGCCGTTGGCGACCGCGACGTGACCGGCGGCGTATTCGATTTCCTTGATGTCGTCGACCTCATAGCCCAGTTCTTCTAGCGCCTTCATTACCAGCAGGGTCTGGAAGGTCTCCTCGGCGATGGAGCTCTTGAGCGGTTGCACCTCGACACCCGCGCCGGGCTGCTCGGTGGCGAAGGCGGTTGCCGTGCCCAGGGTGATGGCGGAAAACAGGGCGGCGCGCAGGCCGGTTGTTAGGTCGAATAGTCGGTTCATACGTCGGTCTCGATTGGGTGTGTGGGTTGCGTGGCGGTTGGGCGTGAACATCTTGGGCCTGAACATCTGCCGAGGCCGGACTAGATTGCTTGAATGCGCAGAATGCTTGCAGATAAGTCAAGTTTCTCGTTGTCGTTGTCGTTGTCGTAATCGAAACTTCCCCCAGCTCGAAGCACGACAACGACAACGACAACGACAACGATCAGTGTGCTGGCCCAACCATCGCCGACCATGACTCGTCGGTCTGAGGCGCAGCCTCGCTAGAAGTGGCGAAAGCTAGCCCGCCCGGCGCCCGAGCAGGCTCAACACCAAGCCGGCGGGCCCTGCCTGATACCAGTGGCGCGTGGAGCGGTCGCGGTCGGACTGGCCGAAGGCCTGGGTCATGCGGTCGAGGATGATGGCGAGCAGCACGATGCCGACGCCGCCGATGGTGGCCAGCCCCATGTCCAGCCGGCCGATGCCGCGCAGGACCATCTGCCCGAGCCCGCCGACGGCGATCATGGACGCGATGACCACCATCGACAGCGCCAGCATCAGGGTCTGGTTGACGCCGGCCATGATGGTGGGCATGGCCAATGGCAGCTGCACCTTGAACAGCAACTGCCTCTTGGAGGCGCCGAAGGAGCGCGCCGCCTCCACCAGGTCCGCCGGCACCTGGCGAATGCCGAGGCTGGTGAGCCGGATCAGCGGCGGCAGCGCGAAGATGATGGTCACCACCACCCCGGGCACGTTGCCGATACCGAAGAGCATGACCACGGGGACCAGGTAGACGAAGGCGGGGGTGGTCTGCATGGCATCGAGTACCGGTCGGACCACGGCCGCGGCGCGTTCGCTGCGGGCCAGCCAGATGCCCGTGGGCAGGCCGATGACGAGGCAGAAGAACACCGAGGTCAGCACCAGCGAGAGGGTGACCATGGCCTCGGCCCAGGCGCCGATGAGGCCGATGGCGACCAGTGACAGCACCGCGCCGATGCCGAGCCGGCGACCGCCCGCCTGCCAGGCGAGCAGGCCGATGATGGCGACCATTAGCACGTCCGGCACTGCCAGCAGCGTCGATTCGATGCCGCTGAGAGTGCCGTCGATGGGCCAGCGTACCGCCTGAAACACCGGCCGGAAGTTGGCCACCAGCCAGTCCAGGCCGGTGTCGACCCAGTCGCCGAGCGGGATCACCGCCTCCTGGAACGGATGCAGCAGATCGAGCGGCGTATCCGTCACATCGCCGGCACCGCTGCCCGCGAGCCAGTCGCCCGGCGTCTCCTCGGCGCCGCCGGAGGTACCCCATGGATTGGATGCACCCGCCGGCTCCGGCGGTGTTTCCTGCGCGCCGACCGGACCTGGCGATGCGCCGTCTCCGCTGGCCCAGGGATTACTATTTTCTGTGGCTGCCGGGGCCTGTGCGTCGGCGCCGGAGGTCGCCCAGGGATTGCTGCTGTCGTTGGCCATCTCAGGAATCCCGGTCCAGGGTTTCGAGCAGGCACGCCTTGGTGATGACGCCCAGGTACTGGTTCTGCTCGTCGATCACCGGCACGCCACAAGGGCTGCCGGCAACGGTGCCGAGCAAGTCGCTGACGGCAGTGTCCGCGGGGAGGGCCGGCACGTCGGCGAGGAAGGCATGGCTTAGGCGCGGCTCCGGCTTCCGCAGTTCCTGCTGCAGGGAGTCCACCGACACGACACCGTGAAAGTGCTGCCCCTTGTCGACCACGTAGCCGAACTCGCGGTCGTGCTCATGCAGGCGCGAGAGGCCTGCGCGCAGACCGTCGTCGTGACGCTCGATGACCGTCACCTGGGTCTTGCGTGCGATATCGCCGGCCTTGTACACCGCCGCCACGTCGACGCCGCGGAAGAACGAGCGTACGTAGTCGTCGGCGGGGTTGCGCAGGATGTCGTCCGGGGTGCCCACCTGCACGACGCGTCCGCCCTCCATGATGGCGATGCGGTCGCCGATGCGCATGGCCTCGTCGAGGTCGTGGGAGATAAAGACGATGGTACGGCTGCTGTTTTCTTGCAGCTTGAGCAGTTCTTCCTGCATCTCGCTGCGGATCAGCGGGTCGAGGGCGGAGAAGGCCTCGTCCATCAGCATCACCGACGGGTCATTGGCCAGCGCCCGTGCCAGACCGACGCGCTGCTGCATGCCGCCGGAGAGTTCGTCGGGGTAGCTGTCGGCCCAGGCGTGGAGCCCGACCTGTTCGAGGGCCGCCAACGCCCGTCGTTCGCGCTCGTCCTGGTCGACGCCGGCCAACTCGAGGCCGAAGGCGGCATTTTGGCCGACGGTGAGGTGCGGCATCAGCGCGAAGGACTGGAACACCATGCTCATGTCGCGACGGCGCAGCTCCAGCAGCTCGTCGTCGCTGATCGCGGCGATATCGCGGCCATCGACGATGACCTTGCCGGCGCTGGGTTCGATCAGTCGGTTCAGCAGCCGCACCATGGTGGACTTGCCGGAGCCGGACAGGCCCATGATGACGAAGATCTCGCCCTGCCGGATGGAGAAGCTGGCGTCGCAGACGCCAACGGTCTGGCCGGTGCGATCGAAGATCTCGCTCTTGTCGACGCCTTCGCGGAGCAGGCGTAGGGCTTCCTCCGGATGTTCGCCGAACACCTTGTAGAGGTGCTCAACAACGACTTTGTCTTGCATGTCGCTTGCTCGCATCCGTTAACGACTCGGATGCGCTCCAGTTGGCGACAACAGCGAGAAACGCGTGATGCAAGGGCGCAATGGCCCTGTTGGCGATCCTGAGTCGATGGCCCGCGGCTAAGGGCCAGCGCGTTTCGAGACAGGGCGTTTCGATGCTGTCGTCTGTCGAGCAGCAACGCAGACGGCGGGGCCGGTACGCTGCATTGAGACCGCCTGTCGGTGCTGACCGAGGGCGATTTGACCAGTCTCCGAGACACTGGGTGTCCGAAGCACCGGGTGGAAAGCGAAAACTTTCCGAAATTGTAAGGCCTTGCGGCCGTCGTGCCGACGGGGTGCGGGCCCCGGTTGTCCCATTTAGGCTACGGACCAGTCTGCGACATGTCAAACCGTAAGCCGAGACGGAAGGCTACCTCGGAGCAACATACCGGGCGAGCCAGACGGCAGCGTAACCTCCGAAGGGCCGAGCGCTCTGCGCCAAAGGCCAAGATTGCGCGATCGCTCCGCGCGGAGACCCTCGGCCCTGGGCGCTTGGCCCATTCACAGTGATGCGTCAAGTTTGCTTTAAGCCGTTGTCGTTGTCGTTGTCGTAATCGTCGTCGGATAGTCGACAACGACAACGACAACGATGATCGCAGCCCAGCTTGCCAAAGCGGCGATCACGACTCGTCGGTCTAAGGCGAAGCCTCGCTAGAAGTAGTAGCCGAAGTTGATGTTAAAGCGGTAATTCCACTCGTTGTTGCCATCGACGCCAAAGTCACCAACGCCGTCATAGATGTTGGAGTAGTTGTCGCCTTTGCTGCCGACGAAGTAGTTGCCGTCCGAGAACGCCAAGTCGGTGTAGATATACCAGCCCTGGCGCGCCCAGGCTGCACCGACGATGGCCAACTGGCTGTCGTTGAAGTCCTTGTCGGCCTTGATGATGTTGCTGTACTCGACGTACGGGCGCACCGAATCCAGCCAGGGGATCTGGTTGGTCTCGTACAGATAGCTTAACGACACGGCGGGGATCCATGCGTCGGTGGCGACCGGCCAGGCGAAGTCGTACGCACCCATCGGCAGCAGTTCGTCCGTTCCGAGCAGGTTGTCGCTGTCGATGTTCCACTTGTAGCGAGTGATCTGGCTGGCCAGCAGCCAGTTGTTCCAGCTGTTGGTCATGTGCAGCGATGCGGCCCAATGATCGCCGTCGTCGGCACGGCGCCCCTTGAGCTGACCCCATTCGAGGGACACGCCGAGCTTGGTGGGTATCGCGATGTCGTCGAAGCCGTAGATGGCGCGCACGTTGAACTGATTGCGCTCTTCGAAACCGTTGGGTAGCGCGGCCACCACGTCACCGTTGGGCTCCAGCGCGGAGTCCCAGACGACGGCGTCGTAGCTATAGCGGGCGCTGTCCTGGCTGGTGCCGTTGCCGTTCCACTCGCTGCGATTGTAGTAGGCGAAGTCCAGGTCCCAGTTGCCGACGCTGGTGATGTACTTGATGCCCAGATCCATGTCGTCCGACAGGCCGACGTAGTAGTGCTGGTCGAAGAACCAGCTCTGCGACACGCCATAGGGACCAGGCCCGAAGGGCACGCGGTTGACGCCAACCTGTACCTGACTGCCGTTGTCGAAGTCCCAGCCGAGCCAGCCGGTGTGAAGGAAATTGTAGCCGTTGTACCAGCGGTACTCGAACTTGCCGACCAACTGTTCGTACTTCAGGTCGACATTGATGCGGAACGTATCGAGTTCGAAATTGCCGCCGTTGCCGCCCCGCGATGGGCCGTCGCCGCCGTTGGGGTAGTCGCCGAGAATATAGTTTGCTCGGATGGCACCGCCGATGGTGAAAGGTCCGACGGTGATCTTATCGGCCTGCGGCGAACCGGCCTCGACCAATTCGGCCTCGACCTTCGCGGCCTTCTGGTTGGCCTCGGAAGCCTCGGTCTTGGCCGCGGCGAGGTCGCGTTTGGCCTGCTCCAATTCGGCCTGTAGCGCGGCGATGCGTCGCTCCAGGCTGGCGGAGTCGGTGGCGGCCCAGGCTTGGGGTGCCCCGGCCAGGGCGAGCGTGGCCAGTATGGCCATGGACAGCGCCTTGATGGGCGCGGGTTGGTGGGTTTGATGCGTTGCAAGTAGCGGGTTTTTGGCGCTTAGCGCGATGGAAGACATAGGCACCTGTTTGGGGTTGCTGTCGTGTTCAGTCTGGCTGCACGTTGCGAAATAGCAACGCGCGTCTCTAAAATACGCCTGTTTGTTGCGGGCTTGCAACTGAGTCGCCAGGTTGGTTGCCAGTTCGCTCCGTCACGCTTCGTCGTGGCAAGATGCCGCCAGACGCTGCCGGGCGGCATGCTTTCGGTACTCACAACCGGCGGTTCCGTTAGGCTCTAAACACACGTCGCAATGACACCATGCAGCAATCCATCGATACGTGGACAAGCAACTATTGGCATCTCTTGCTCGGCGCCCTAGTGGTTTTCCTGTCATGGCGCATCGGGGCCCGCGTGGTCGGCGAACGGCCGCTGGCCTACCATTTCCCGCGCTTCACAGCCGCGCTCGACGTGTTAATCCTGCCGCTGTTCTGCATCGTCGGCGGTGGTCTGGTGCGGGTTGCCAACGCCGAGTTCGGTGTCGCGGAGTTCGACTGGGCCCTGAGTCAGCTGACGCTGCTGCTGGCTTGCCTGGCCGCGGGCTGGGCGCTGGCGCGGCTGATCGATGTCTCGCTATCGCTCAACGCGGAGGAGCAGTTAGGCCAACGCGTTCCGAAGCTCATCATCGGCCTGATCTACGCGGCGCTGTTGTTTTTGGGGTTGACGGCGTTTTTGTGGCAGCAGGGCTATTCGTTCGCGGGGGTCTGGGTCTCAACCGGTGTCGCCGCCGCGGTGCTGGGTCTGGCGTTGCAGCGGACCCTCGGCGATCTGTTCTCCGGCATTGCCCTGGGGCTGGAGCGGCCGTTTCTGATCGGCGATTGGATCGAACTCAAAGACGGCACCATCGGGCAGGTGGTGGACCTGAACTGGCGTGCCACGCATCTACGCGGTTGGGACAACGCGACCCACGTCGTCCCGAATTCGCGCATGGCGGGGGAGTCCATCAAGAACCTGCACGCCGAGACGCACCTGTTCGGCCCCTGGTATTTCGTCAAGATCCCGGCGGAGGTGGACCCGCGCTTCGCAACCGCCCTGTTGCTGGACGCGGCCATGCGTTGCGAGAGCGTGCTGAAGGTGCCGAACCCGATCGTGCGCCTCGCCGATGCCTCCAGCGTGCCCTACAGCTACATGGTCTGGGTCCACCTGAAGAACTACCCGACCGTGTTCCGCGGTCGCGAGGAGCTGTTCCGCGAGATTCACCGCAGCTTGCAGGAGGCCGGTATCGAGGTCGCGCCGCAGATCCAGGAACTGCGGACACGACGTGCACGGGTCGCCAATGCTGAACTGCCCACCATCGCGCTGACGCTGAAGAGCCTAGACTTTGCCGACACGCTGACGGAGGCCGAGCTGACTCAGATTGCCGCGCGTAGCGAATACCGCTACTTCAACGGTGGCCATGTGCTGCTGGCCGAGGGTGCCGTTAGCGATGCCGTGTACGTGGTCGCCGGCGGTCTCGTGGATGCCACCATTCGCCTGCCCAATGGCGCGCGCAAGGTCGTCGACACGCTGGTGCCGGGCAAGCATTTCGGCATGACCGCGATGCTAAGCCACGAGCCGGGCTTTCTCGAATTCGTCGCCAACACCGACGTGACGCTGATCCGCGTCGATCTGGACTGTGTCAGAGCCATCGTCGATGCCCGACCCGAGCTGGCTGAGATGCTCACCCGGGTGATCAAGGAACGGCTCGATGCCGCCGAAGCAGCGCGGGTTGCGAGCCGTCAGCCAGCCAAGCGGCTGACCCTGCGGGACATCCGGCTCGGCGTCGAGCGGCGCATCCGTGGCCGAATCGACCTGACCGCTAGCACCCTGCCAGCACCTGGCTTCGGCGCCTGAGGATGGCCAATGGCAAGATGCCTCGGTTGCGCTGAGCGACCGCGTGCCCCATCTCCGTTTTCGGAGCATGAGAGTCGTCGCGTAACGGGGACAGGGGGCAATGACATTCGTCGTTCTAGCTTGCCCAGCTTCCGTCACTGGTGGCTGGGCCTCCGGTAACACGTCCAGGTTTTTCTTATTGCTGCTGCCGAGGAGATAACAATGCGTTTCAATCTTAATTCGTTCGTGGTGCCCGTTGCGCTTGGTGCGTCGTTGTTTGCCGGATCGGCCCTTGCCGGCTGGTCCATGGACCCGGCACGGTCGCACCTTGCCTTCATGTCGATCAAGGCGAAGGACGTGGCCGAGGTGCACAGTTTCACCGAGATGACGGGAACCATCGCTGACGACGGCCAGGTGTCCGTGTCGATGATGCTCGACAGCGTCGAGACCCTGATCCCGATCCGCAACGAGCGTATGCGGGAGTTTCTGTTCGACACCACCGACTACAAGGATGCGACGCTGACGGCCAAGGTCGACCCCGCCCTCATCGCCGACATGAAACCCGGCGACATCGCCGAAATCACCGCCGAAGGCACCCTGTCCATGCACGGTGCCACGCAGCCGATGGTGTTGAACATGCAGGCGGCGAAGGTCGCGGACGGAACCGTCATGGTCGCCAGCACCAAGCCGCTGGTCATCGACGCCGCCAAGTTCGGCATGAGCGACGGCGTCGAAAAGCTGCGCGAGATCGCGGGGCTGGACAGCATCAGCAACGCCGTACCCGTCACGTTCGTGATGACCTTCGTGCAAACCGCTCCATAGCGGCTTGGCGAGGGCACTGGGAGCGCCGACTTCCAGTCGGCTAGGGCGCGCTAGCGCCCTTGAGAACGCGCTGCGGACCACCGGAGTCGCATCAACCCCGGCCGTCGGGCGACGCGGCGAGCCGACCGGAGGTCGGCGGTCCCGTCGACGCCGGTGCGCCGACTTCCAGTCGGCTGGGGCGCGCTAGCGCCCTTGAGAACGCGCTGCGGACCACCGGAGTCGCGTCAACCCCGGCCGTCGGGCGACGCGGCGAGCCGACCGGAGGTCGGCGGTCCTATCGACGCCGGTGCGCCGACTTCCAGTCGGCCAGGGCGCGCTAGCGCCCTTGAGGACGCGCCGCGGACCACCGGAGTCGCATCAACCCCGGCCGTCGGGCGACGCGGCGAGCCGACCGGAGGTCGGCGGTCCCATCGACGCCGGTGCGCCGACCTCCGGTCGGCCCGTATTACTCAAGACGCCACCGTTACGGCGTTTCTCCAACACCGCCTCACTCCACGGCCGGAAATTCCCACACGACTGGACCCTTCTTGACGAGTTCCCGTCCGGGCTCACCGAGTCTCGTGCCATAGCGCAGGAGTTCGATGACATCGGAACTGACTTGCGGATTGGTGGTGAAGTAGGAGTGACCAAAGGCGTCGGTGCGCTCCCCTTCGTAGATCACGATGTCGATCCTGCCCAAGCGGGCTACGTATTCCTGGCTCTTTGGGCTGATGTCATCGGCACGCATGTTTCCGATACGTGTCCGGCTGCGGAAGAGGATACGCGACACCAACAGCGCCCGGTCCTGAGGCGAGGAGTAGATCGTCATGCGCCCGCGCAGGGAGCGCGGCATCCGGCCGCTCGGCCAGACCGAGATCAAGTCCGGGTCCGAGACATAGGCGGTGATGGTCTGCCCGGCGACGTCCACATCGATGTCAGGCGAGAACAGCACGACGTTGTCGATCTTCAGCGCCACGGCCGGTTCCTGACCGGCGCCGATGGACTCCAGGATCAATTCCCGCAGCGCATCCAGTAGCAGCGCCGTGCCGCGACTGTGGGCGAGCAATTGCACCCGCTCGACCCCAGGCGTGGTGGCGAGCAGTCGGATGGTCTTTTTCAGATGCCCCACCGCGTAGTCCGCCGACTCCGTGGTCGCGGTGTAAGAGGTCAGAAAATTTCCGCTGGCGGAGGCCGGCCAGGTAAAGAAGGCGCACACCGATTCTCGGCCGAGAAAGTGACACAACTCGGCACTGGTGAAGGCCGCCGTCTCGAAGGTCTCGTTAAAGCCATGGACGTACAGCACGACCTCCTTGCGTGGCGACGCGGCGATACGTTGCTTGACCTCATCGACCAACTGACTCTTGGCCAGTTGATGCAGGCGCATGTCGGCGTCGTCGCGATACACGTCGTTTTCCGGCGTCAAGCGGATGCCGTAGGGTTCCGTCGGGAAACTGCCTATCTGCGACACCTTTCCCAGGGACAGATCCATGTCCCGCGTGCGTTCGCCGAGCGCGCTCTCCCGCCGTAGATCGTCCCAGGACATACCCGGTCCGATACGCACGCGGGCGCTGCCGAAAGCGATCCGGTTCGCCCGCGCCTCGCCGAACGGCTGTGTGCTTTCCGGGTCGGTCTCGACGCCACGGTCGGTGATGAACAGCAGATCCACGTCCGTGCTGCCCAGCGCCTCGCGCGGCTGCTCAAAGAGCGTTTCGCCGCCCGGTTGCTGATACAGCAACGGCGTAGGCATCAATTGCCGCGGCTTGCTCGCGCAGCCCGCAAGCAGAAGGGCCGCGCTCAGCAGGACGAGCGGTGGGGCAGGTGTGCGCAACATCTGAGTGCCTCCAGGGGGCGATGGGATTGGTAGGGAATAGGTATCAGCGTCCGCGTCCGTCGCGCTGGTCGGAGGGCGGCAATGCACGATCGTTTGGCCGCGGGGAAACGGCGTCGACATGCCGTGGCAGCTTCACTGGGACTTCGCGGCATGATACGCGTATCGCCGCACGAATCGGGTCGCGAGCTCGTAGGCCCGAACAACCAACCCGGCTAGGCGGCCCGTTCGACCCTGAGCACGACGCGCAAGCCCGGCGCGGCATCCTCCAGCCGCAGCTCGGCGGCGTGGAGTTGCGCGACGGCCTGCACCAGGCTCAGGCCGAGCCCGTGCCCAGGCGTCGGAGCGACTCGCGTCAATGCGATAGAAGCGCTGCAACACCTTGTCGCGCAGCGGGGCGGGAATTCCGGGGCCGGAGTCGGTCACGGTGATCTCGACGGAGTCGTCGACCGACCGGGCACGCAGCGCGATCTCGCCGCCGTCGGGGGTGTACTTGATGGCATTGTCGAGCAGATTGGCGAGGGCCTGGAACAAGCAGGTCGCGGTCGCCGTGCACGCGCAGCCCCGCGTCGGCGTCGGCGTCGGCGCTGCCGGCCGATCTGGCGGGAAGCACATGCAAACGCTGCGCCTTGTCCGCCGCCAACGGCTCGTAGAGTTCGGCCACGTCGTGCAGCAGCGGCACCAGGTCGAGGTGCGCAAAGGCGGCGCGGCGGCTACCCGACTCGACCCGGGCGATGCGCAACAGCGCGTTGAAGGCACTCAGCAGTTCCTCGGCGTCGAGGATGGCGGCATCGACACCGGCGGCGGATTCCGGCGACAGGTCGGTGTCGCGCAGTTGGCTGAGCTTGGTGTGCAGCCGGCTCAGCGGCGTGCGCAGGTCATGGGCGATGTTGTCGCTGACCTGACGCACGCTGGCCATCAGCGCCTCGATGCGCGCGAGCATGCGGTTGAGATTCACCGCCAGCTGATCGAACTCGTCGCCGCTGCCATCGCTCGGAACGCGCCGGGACAGGTCGCCGTCCATGATCTCGCGGCCGACCTCGTTGACGGTCTCGATGCGACGCACCACGCCCGCACTCATCAGCCAGCCGCCGAGCAGCGCCAGCGCGGCGGTGATGGCGAGTCCCCAGGCCAGGGCGTCTTGGATCAGGTCGCGCGTGGCGGCAAGCTCACGGATGTCGCGGCCGACGAGCAGCCGCAAGCCTCCTCGCAGCCGGAAGACCTTGGCACGGGCAGCGTGCGCCTGCGGCGCGCTGCCGTGCTCGCTGTCGACCGGCTGGCGCAGTCGAAAATCCACCCAGCCGTCGTCGTCCGGCTCGGCGGCGGGCCAGGCCTCGACGTTACCCACCAGGGGTTGGTAATCCTCGTCCGCAAGCAGGTAGACGCCGGCCCCGGCGGGATCACGAGCGGCCCGCTCGGCGATGATGACGGACAGCCCGGTCAGTCCGCGGCGGCGGTATTGCTCGGCAAGCCCTTGGACCTCGGCGCCGATGGTGGCGTCCGTCTGACGCGCCATGAAACCGGCGGTCGACCAGTAGATGAAGCCGAGCAGGATGGCCACCGACACGCCGAGCAGCAGCACATACAGCACCGCCAGACGGAAGGTGAAGCTGGAAAGGACGATGCGCGCCCTCAAGGGTTCGAGGGCGCCCGCAGCACGTAGCCGGCGCCGCGCACGGTATGCAGCAGCGGTTGCTCGAACTCCTTGTCGATCTTGCCCCGCAGCCGACTGACGTGCACATCGATGACGTTGGTCTGGGGATCGAAATTGTAGTCCCAGACATGTTCCAGCAGCATGGTGCGGGTGACCACCTGTCCGGCGTGGCGCATCAGATACTCCAGCAGCCGAAACTCCCGCGGTTGCAGCGCGATGGCCTGGCCGGCGCGGCTGACTTCGCGCGTCAGCAGATCCATCTCCAGGTCGCCGAGCGAGAGCCGTGTCTCGGGCTGATCGCCGGGCACCGCCCGGCGCAGCAATGCCTCGACCCGCGCGTGCAGTTCGGAGAAGGCAAACGGCTTGACCAAGTAGTCGTCGCCACCGGCACGCAGACCATCCACGCGGTCGTCCACGTCGCCCAGCGCGCTCAGAATCAGCACCGGCGTCTTGTCACCGGAGGCCCGCAGTGTCCGCACGATGCCAAGCCCATCCAGCGATGGCAGCATGCGATCGACCACCAGCACGTCGTAATCGTTACCGGCCGCCCGCAGCAACCCGTCACGCCCATCCGCGGCGTGTTCGACCACGGCACCAATCTCGGCGAAGGCCTTGGTCAAATACGCCGCGAGCTGGGCGTCGTCTTCGATGATCAGGACTCGCATTGGGGCGAAGGTTCTAGGATCGAGGTTCGCGTTGCTAGCTTCGGGCATGCTGGGCTACATCCTCGCTCACCCCAGTCAGTAGTGATTTCTTGCACAGAGTCGTCACCGAGATTGGTTTTGGGGCAAAAGGTTTGCAGATGCGGCGAATATTACAGCGACTACCGAGAATTGTTCTCCGAAGGGCCGAGCGCCAACCTAGGGCCAGATACGCGCCATCAAGCTGCGCGGAGGCACTAGGTACTCGGCCCTAGGTACTGGGCCCTAGGTCCTATCTTCACGCAAACGGCACCGCAACGAAGCGCTGCTCGCCGTCTTTTTCCACCCGCAACAGCACGGATGGGCGTTCCTGCTTGGCGGCATCGCGCACGGCATTGGCCACCTCGTCCGGGGAGGACACGGCGTTCTGCCCGACCATCGAGATCAGGCTGCCGGCCTCGATGCCGGCGCGCGCGGCGGGGCTGCCGGCCTCGACCTGCGCCACCAGCACGCCAACGGCGTCTGCTTCCAAACCGCGCTCGGCGCGCAGTGCCGGCGTCAGCGGCGCCAGCATCAGCCCGATGCGGGGCTCGTCGTCCGCCGTTGCGGCGGGTTCGCGCTGGGCCAAATCCTCGCCGGGCATGCGGCCGATGGTGACGTCGATGACGCGCACCTTGCCGCCGCGGATCACCTCGAGCTCGATCTTGGTACCGGCGTCGATGCCGGCGATGAGCTTGGTCAGGTCGCGATATTCTTCCATCTCACGGCCAGCGGCGCGCAGGATCACGTCGCCACTGCGCACACCGGCGGCCTCGGCGGGGCTGTCCGCCAATACATCGGCCACCAACACGCCGGAGGCGCTGTCCAGCCCCAGGCTGCCGGCCACCGCGTCGGTGACGGGCTGGATCTGAACGCCAAGCCAGCCGCGCTCGACACGGCCGTTGGTGCGCAGCTGATCGACGACGTCGGCCACGGTCTCGGCCGGGATCGCGAAGCCGATGCCGATGTTGCCGCCGCTCGGCGAAAAGATGGCGGTGTTGACGCCGATCACGCGACCGCGGGCATCGAACAGCGGGCCGCCGGAATTGCCCCGGTTGATGGGGGCGTCGATCTGCAAATAGTCGTCGTAGGGGCCGGACTGGATGTCGCGGCCACGCGCCGAGATGATGCCGGCGTTGACGGACCCGCCGAGACCGAACGGATTACCCACCGCCAGCACCCAGTCGCCGACGCGAGCCGAGCCGCTGTCGGAGAGTTCCACATAGGCCTGCGGCTGGTCGGTGTCGACCTTGATCAGGGCGAGATCGGTCTTCGGATCGCGGCCGATGACGCGTGCCTCGGCCGTCGAGCCGTCGGTCAGGGTCACCTCGATGCGGTCGGCCCCTTCCACGACATGGTTGTTGGTGACGATGTAACCGTCGGCGGTGATGAAGAAGCCGGAGCCCTCGCCCTCACGCTCGCGGGGCTGCATGTCCGGCATGCCGCCGAATTGCTTGAAGAACTCGTGCATTGGCGAGCCCTCGGGAAGGCCCTGGCCCGGCATGGACATGCGCTGCAACGGCTTTTGCGCCACGGTCACGTTGACCACCGCCGGGGTTACGCGCTCGACAACGTCGGCGAAACCGGGCGGACCGGCGGGTTGCTCCAGTGGCTGCTGCGGGACCGCGTTGGACTCGACCTTGGCGGCATCGGCGTTGCCGATCGTCGCCAGCGTCGCGCTAAGCGCCAGGGTCACCGCCACGGCGCCGGCGAGCGCCGCACGCCGGAAACCCTGAGACTCCGGCTGCTGCACCGCGAGCGCGCGGACTGGCCCGCGGACGGCCCGGTTGAAGGTTGTTGGTGTCATGCGCTGATTGCGTCATGGGTTCGTTCCTCTGGCGTTGATGACCGCACCGCTGTCGGGCGGTGTCGGTAGGGTTAAGCACGTCACTTATTCGGACTCAGTATGATCGCGACGGCAGGGTTACGCTGGCGTTGCAGCGACATTAACGTTTTGTCATGCGCCGACCGCCTCGCCGCGCGCGACAGGTGCGCGTTGCAGAGCAGCAAAGGGCATGCAAAGGGTTGCCATCGCCTGCTGACAGGATTAGTTTGATCCGCGCGAGCGGAAGGCAAGACCAGCCGACACAGCGACGGACGCGGCGCCGGTCCGCACCACACCCAGCCAAACAACTCCGAGGAGAATCGAGCCATGGCAAAACTGGAACAGGTCGAGATCGAACGTTACCGCCAGGAGCTAGAGCACGACGTGCAGCATCTGGTCAAGAAGTACTGCCGCATCATGAGCTGGGAGGTACCGGAGATCGATGAGCAGGCAGCATCCAAGTTGATCTTCCAGGCCCTGCGCGACGCCCTCGCGAATGCCGAACAGAGCGCCTAGCCGAGGCCATGGCGGTACCACGGCGCGGGTATCGCGCGGCTTGCCGCGCTCTGTATGATCCCGGCGTTGGCCGCCGCCTGCGGCTCGAGCCCGCGGCAACAGCATCATTACTGCACGCCGGAGCCGGGCATGACGACGCGGCAACTCGCCGACATGCGGTTGTCTGCTGCACGACTCCGGCGGACTTGCGTCGGCCTCCATGGCGCGCGCCGCGGGCGGCCCGGCGTGGAAACGATCATCATCGTCAACTACATTTGTCCACTCGGCGAGAAAGGCGTGGCGCGGGTGTCCGTGACCAATGGCGTCGCCGACTCTGTGTTCTACTGAATTGGAGCAATCGTCATGAGTGATCTGGTCGTTATCTCTTTCCCGCAGGAACAACTCGCGTTTGAAATGCGAGCCGAGCTTGCAAAGCTGCAAAAGGAATATCTGATCGACATGGAGGACGTGGTCGTCGTCACCAAGGACGACGCCGGCAAGGTCAAGCTGCACCAGGCCGTGAGCCTGACCGCCATGGGCGCCGTCGGCGGCGGCTTCTGGGGCATGCTGATCGGCATGCTGTTCTTGAATCCGCTGCTGGGTGCCGCGGTCGGCGCCAGCGCCGGCGCGCTGTCCGGCAAACTCACGGACATCGGCGTCAACGACGAGTTCATGAAGGAGCTGGCAAACAGCTTCAAGCCCGGCTGCTCGGCCATCTTCATCCTTGTTCGCAAGGCCACCGCCGACAAGGTCCTGGAAGCGCTGAAGCCTTTCCACGGCAAGGGCAAGGTGCTGCAGACGTCGCTGACCAAGGACGAGGAGACGGAATTGCGCAAGGTCATCGAAGGCGACACGGAATAGGAAAAGGTCTTAATCAAATGGAAGGCTTCGTCTTCGACAAGGCCATGATCGGCCATGGGCTGTCGGTATTCATGGGTTTTTTCGCCATCATGAATCCGATCGCCAACACGCCCGTATTCCTGGGCCTGACCAGCAGCGACGACGCGGCGCTGCGACGCAAGATTGCATTCCAGGCGGTGCTGACGACGTTTGTCATCATCACCGTGTTCTGCCTGCTGGGCTCGGTGATCTTCAAGCTGTTCGGCATCACGCTCCCGGCGTTTCGCATCACCGGCGGCGTGCTGGTGGCACTGATCGGCTATCAAATGCTGCACGGCAGCAGCTCCAGCGTGCATCACCCCAGCGACGAGGACCAGCGCGCCAGCCGCGACGCCGCCCTCAGCATCGCCATCACGCCGCTGGCCATCCCCATCTTGGCCGGTCCTGGCACCATCGCTACGGCCATGAACTTCGCCTCCACCGGCGGCCTGCCAGAGATGCTGCTGACCATCTCTGCCTTTGCGATACTGTGTCTGATCACCTTCCTGTTCTTTGTCTTCGGCGAGGGGCTCACGCGCTTCCTGGGCAAGAGCGGGCTCAATGTCATCACCCGTCTCATGGGCCTGATCCTCGCCGTGATCGGGGTGCAAATGCTGATCGACGGCATCGACGGCGCATTCAAGATCGGCACAGGCTAAGGCGATTTCTGTCAAATCTCATACCAGCTGACTTGTCTTGACGCCCGCCTTCGTTGTCGCTCCGGCAGTCATGTAGCCCGGCTATGCTCCTGCCGGTGCTCCTTGAAGGCGAACCTCAATCCGGCGTCATCTGGTACGAGATTTTCCGGCAATCGCCTAAGCGCAAGACCTAGCCGTCGCCCCGACCCCCGCGCTCTCGCCGTTGGGGCTAGTCGCCATTCAACCGTCGTTGTGCCCGATAGATCGCCGCGGAATCGAGTTCGCCGTCCCCTTGCCCCACTAGCGCATTGATCAATTGCGCCGCCTGCGCCGCGCCAGGCAGCGCGAGGCCAAGTTCATGGGCCGCCTCCATCACCAGACGCATGTCCTTCTGAAACAGCGCGCACTTGAAGCCGGGGTCATAGCGATCGTCGAGCATGCGCTGGCCGTGTAGCTCCAGGACGCGGCTGTTGGCAAAGCCGCCGAGTAGGGCCTCGCGCACCTTGGCGCCGTCGACACCGGAGGCCTTGGCCAGTAGCATCGCCTCGCCGACCCCGGCGATGGTCTGGCTGATGACCACCTGATTGCAGGCCTTGCAAACCTGCCCGGCGCCGCTGTCGCCGACGTGCACGATGTTCTTGCCCATGACCTCGAACAAGGGCCGCACGCGCTCGAAGGCGGGCCGCGAGCCGCCCACCATGATCGACAGCGTGCCGGCGATGGCACCGACATCGCCGCCGGAGACCGGCGCGTCCAGCAGCTCGGCGCCAGCCGCGAGCAGACGCTCGTTCATGGACCGTGTCGCCGAGGCGGAGATGGTGCTCATGTCCACCACCACGGCGCCGGGCTGTACGCCGTCGATGATGGCGCTACCGTCTTGCCGTCTCCGAGAATCACCTGCTCCACATCCGGCGTGTCCGCCACCATGGTGAAGATGATCGACGCCCGGCGCGCTACCTCGGCCGGACTCGCGCAGGTCTCGGCGCCAGCCGCCGCCAGCGGTTCCATGGATTCCGCTCTGCGAGCATGCGACGGCCAGGTCGAAACCGGCCTTGATAAGGTTCAGGGCCATGGGCCGGCCCATGATGCCGAGGCCGATAAAGCCGATCTTGTCTGTCATCTTGTTCCTCTGTTTGTTGGTGAGGTTGAGATACGCACGCCGCGCGCTTGTTTGGCCAGCCCGTCACTGCACCGACGGGGCCGATGGGTCTTCGGCCGGTTCCAGTGGTTGCCGCGCGTGGTTACCGCGCGTGGTTACCGCGCGCGGAGACTGTGCCAGTATTCGCAAAAGCGTGCGAAAGATGTTTTTCAATACGAAGGACATGAACGACATTAAGGACACGAAGGACAAGAAGAAGAAAATACATTCTTTTCAGAGTCTTTTGCACCTTCGCGCTCTTCGTGTTCTTCGTGGTTCGCTATTCTCTTGGTGGTTCGCGGAATCCTTGCACAGCCTCGTGGCTTGAACGCGCTGATCTAGGCCGGCTCGGATCGGCTCGGATCGGCTCGGCGCTCGGCGTCACAGGGCCACGACCACCCGCACCCACAGGTAGGCGATGGCGAGCGTGATCAGCGACACCGGCAGGCCGACCTTGGCAAAATCCCAAAATGAGATCCGCAGGCCGCGCGCGGCGGCGGCGTCGACGACGATGATGTTGGCGAGGCTGCCGATGATGATCAGGTTGCTGGCCAGCCCGCTCGCCAGCGCCATCAACGGGCCGGCCAGCGGATCATGTCCGGCGAAGGGCAGCAACAGCATGACCGTAGGCACGTTCGAGGCGATATCGCTGAGCACCGCGGTGACCGCGAACAGCACGTCGCCATGGTGCAGGTTCACGCCCCACTGCTGCAACGCCGCCACCAACTGGTCGGATAGGCCGGCGTCGGCGAAGGCGCCGTTGACGATGAACAACCCGACGAACAGGATCAGCAGGTCCCAGTCGACGCGCTCGAGCATGGTGCGCGAGACGAAGCGGGCGTTGAACAACATCAGCACGCCGGCGACCGTCGCGACCATGCCGCGGTCCCAGCCCGTGAAGACAAAGGCGTACAAAATGAAGGCAAGCACCAGGAGGCCCTTAGCGGTCTCCCATCGCTCCAGACTCGGCTCAGGCAACGGGGCCGACGACGCTTGCGCCTGCTGATCCAGGTCCCAGCGTCCGCGGTAGATCAGCGCCAGTACGCCCCAGACCACCGCCAGCGACAGCAGCGCGGGCACCGCTGCATAGCCCAGATAGCCGGCAAAAGTGAGATCCAGGCGCTGCGCGATCAGCATGTTCTGCGGGCTGCCGATGATGGTCGCGACCGAGCCGGCATTCGCGGCCAGCGCGATGGCCAACAGGAACGGCACCGGGTTCATGCCGCGGCGCAGCGCGATGGCCAGGATCACCGGGGTCATCGCCACCGCCACCACGTCGTTGGTCAGAAACGCCGGCTCGTCTGCGAACCGGAGCAAACGCGAGAGACTGATTTACCTTGTTTTCAACCTGCCTAATTGACCTGCATCAACCATCTGCGATCCATCAACTACACCAGATATAGCCTCTCCTATAATGCAGAGCACAATATCTTGTGCCTTCCCGCGAATGAGGTCCATCCCATGGAAAATGCCGTGCCGAACCTTGCGACCCTGCCCCGCCGCGTCCTCAAGCGCGATGGGCAACAGGTGCCGTTCGACGCGGCCAAGATCGAGGCGGCTATCCTCAAGGCCGGACGCGCCACCGGCGAGTTCGGCGAACTGGAGGCCTCGCTGCTGACGGCGCAGGTGGTCAAGGTGCTGGCGCACCGCTACGGCGCTTCGGCGGATAGTCCGGTGTCCCAGATACCGACGCCGGCCAAGACCGCGTTCCAGACATCGAGGGCATCCAAGACGTGGTGGAACAGACGCTGATCAGCGCCAACCACTTCGAGACCGCGCGCTCCTACATCGTCTACCGCGAACAGCGCGCCAAGCTGCGCACCGACCGGCACACGCTGGTGGATGTCGCCAGCTCCATCAACGAGTATCTGGACCGCTCCGACTGGCGCGTCGTCGGCCAACGCCAACCAGGGCTATTCGCTGGGTGGGCTGATCCTGAACACCTCCGGCAAGATGATCGCCAACTATTGGCTGAGCCATGTCTACTCACCGGAGATCGGCGAGGCGCACCGCGAAGGCGACATGCACATCCACGATCTCGACATGCTCGCGGGCTACTGCGCTGGCTGGTCGCTGCGCACCCTGCTCACCGAGGGCCTGAACGGCGTCCCCGGCAAGGTCGAGGCCGGCCCGCCCAAGCACATGTCCAGCGCCATCGGCCAGATCGTGAATTTTCTCGGCACGCTGCAAAACGAGTGGGCCGGCGCCCAGGCATTCTCCAGCTTCGACACCTACATGGCGCCCTATGTGCGTCTCGACGGGCTCGACTATCCGCGCGTCAAGCAGTACATCCAGGAGCTGATCTACAACCTCAACGTGCCCTCGCGCTGGGGCTGTCAGTGCGTCGACGCGGAGACCGAATGCCTGACCGAGCACGGCTGGAAGCGTTACGACGAGATCGCCGAAGGCGAGCGCATCGCCACCTTCGACTGGCGCAACAATCGTCTGGAATACCTGGAGCCGCTTGCGATCACGGCCTACGACTTCGACGGCGACATGTACGTGCTGCGCAACCGCACCCAGGAGCAATGGGTCACGCCGAAACACAAGGTCGTCCGCAAGGTCTTCAACTCCGATGATCGCTGGGTCCTCGAAGAGATCGAAGACGTCGCCAAGCTAAAGTCGCCGGTCATCGTGCCGAATGCCTGGGAGACGACATCGACTGTCGAGGTGGACGACAACCTGGTCATGTTGCTGGCCTGGGTAGTCTCCGAAGGCAATCTTGATTTAGACGCCGGTCGCCGCCGCGTCAGCATCTGGCAATCGACGGGCAACCGCGAGAATTCGGCCGAGATCGCATGGCTGTTGACCGAGATGGGCCTGACCTGGCACGAGCGCCGCCAAACCGGCACATACGCCAATCACCCGGTGTGCCGTTATCGGCTGAACAGCGAGGGCAGCGAGTTGGTGCTGACCCACTTGCAGCGCAAATGCGTGCCGCCGCTGATCCGTACCCTGTCGGCGCGGCAGATCCGGCTGTTTCTCGATACCTATATTAAGGGCGACGGCAGCATCGAGCCGAACGGCCGCACCCGCATCTACACCAACGACCAGGAAAATCTGGACGCGCTGCAGGAACTCTGCGCCTTGGCCGGCTATGGCAGCACCGTCTATACCCGCAAGGACTCCGGCGTGCATGTGCTGAACATCGTTCGCAACCGCGAAACCTACATCCAGCTGATCGAACGCAAACCCTATCGGGGCAAGGTCTGGTGCCCGACCACCCGCAACGGCACCTTCGTCGCACGACGCCGTGGCAAGACCTTCATCACCGGCAACACCCCGTTCACGAACCTCACCTTCGACTGGGTCTGCCCGGAAGACCTGCGCGAGCAGGTGCCGGTGATCGGCGGCAAGGAGCAAGCCTTCACCTACGGCGAGCTACAGGCCGAGATGGACCTGATCAACCGCGCCTACATCGAGGTGATGACCGAGGGCGATGCCAAGGGCCGCATCTTCACCTTCCCGATCCCCACCTACAACATCACCGACGACTTTCCGTGGGACGACGCCAACGCCGAGCGGCTGTTCGGCATGACCGCAAAGTATGGCCTCCCGTATTTTTCCAATTTCGTCTCGTCGGACATGGAGCCCAACATGGTGCGCAGCATGTGCTGCCGGCTGCGCTTGGACGTCACGGAATTGCTCAAGCGCGGCAACGGCCTGTTCGGCTCGGCCGAGCAGACCGGTTCGCTCGGCGTGGTCACCATCAATTGCGCACGCCTCGGCTACACCCATCGGGGTGACGAGGCCGGACTGCTGCGACGGCTCGATGCGCTGATGGAACTCGCCAAAAAGAGCCTGGAGCTGAAGCGCAAGGTGATACAGCGGCACATGGACGCCGGGCTCTTCCCCTACACCAAGCGCTATCTCGGCACGCTGCGAAACCACTTCAGCACCATCGGCGTCAACGGCATCAACGAGATGATCCGCAACTTCACCGACGACGCCGAGGACATCACCAGCGACTGGGGGCACGACTTCGCGGCTCGGGTGCTCGATCACGTGCGCGATCGCATGGTGCAGTTCCAGGAAGAAACCGGGCACATGTACAACCTGGAGGCGACGCCGGCGGAGGGCACCACCTACCGCTTCGCCCGCGAGGACAAAAAGCGCTTCCCCGACATCCTACAGGCCGGCACCGAGGATGCGCCCTACTACACCAACTCCTCGCAGCTACCGGTCGGCTACACCGACGACCCGTTCCAGGCGCTGGAGATGCAGGACACCCTGCAATCGAAGTACACCGGCGGCACCGTGCTGCACCTGTACATGAGCGAGCAGCTCAGCTCCGCGCGACGCCTGCAAGCGCCTGGTGCGCCGCGCGCTGGAGAACTTCCGCCTGCCCTACGTCACGGTCACGCCGATCTTCTCCATCTGCCCGACCCATGGCTATCTCGCCGGCGAGCATGAGTTTTGTCCCAAATGCGATCAGGAGCTGATCGCGAAAAAGCGCTTACAGCTCGGCGCCGAGGAGCCAACGCCGGGACTCGAAGGTGCCGAGGAAGCGGCACCCAGGGCCTAACCCGGCAGAGCCGAAACCAAAGCGTGGTCGACGACTCCGCTTGTAGTCGTTGTCGTAATAGTAGTTGCTCGATTACGACAACGACAACGACAACGACAACGACAACCGAGACTACACTGAAATGACAGGAGCACGAACGATGACCAACGAACCGATCGAACTGCAAGATGAGGAACGCACCCGCTGCGAGGTCTGGACCCGCGTCATGGGTTATCACCGGCCGGTATCCGCCTTCAACGCCGGCAAGCGCGCCGAGCATGCGGACCGAGCCTATTTCTCCGAGCGGCCCGCCAGCACTGCCGAACCATCCAAACAAGCGTTGCGAAACCCGCCGCGAAGCCGCCTGATAGGATCGCCACGAGCCTGTGATGTTGCTGCCACGGCGCCGCGACGAAAGAAGCACGTCCGCGGCCGCGGCAGTCGAAAGTGGGCTGCGCGCATGGATCAGACCATGACGACGTCACAGTCCCTGCGAGTCGGTGGCCTGACCCCGCTCACCAGCATCGACTACCCCGGCGAACTCGCCGCGGTGATCTACTGCCAGGGCTGCCCCTGGCGCTGTCGGCATTGTCACAACGGCCATCTGCTGAGCGCCGATGCGGAGCTGCCGATCCCCTGGGACGAGGTAAAGGCCTTTCTGGACACGTCGTCGCGGCCTGCTCGACGCGGTGGTCTTCACCGGCGGCGAACCCACCGCGCAAGCGGCGCTGCCCGCCGCCATGGCCGAGTGCCGCGCCATGGGCTACAAGGTCGGACTGCACACCGGCGGCCCCTACCCGGAACGACTGCCGCCCTTGCTGCCGCTGATCGATTGGATCGGGCTCGACATCAAGGCCCTGCCCGAAGACTACCCGCTGATCACCGGCGTACCCGGCTCCGGCGACAAGGCCTGGCAAAGCCTGCGCCTGCTGCTCAACGCCAAGATCGCGTTAGAAGTCCGCACCACGCCGATGCCGGGGCTCGATGATCACGACTATCTGAGCCGCTTGATGCAGCACCTAGCGGCGGCCGGCGTCACCGATTACGCGCTGCAGCAATGCCAAACCCAGCATGCAATGGATCCCGACCCTAACCCACGCCCAGATCCTGCGCCCGGCCGATTGGACCGACCAGCCATTCGCGCACTTCACCCTCAGGACCGGTTAAACGCCAAGCCCCACCGTCTTGGACTCCAGGCGCTCCGGACCCGACACATCAGCCTTGAGGCCGATGCGCCTCCGCGTCGCGATAGTGGACATCGGTCCAGCAGCGGGGCAAATCCTCGCCGGAACAGAACACCAGGTCGTTCTTGGCGAAGCGTTCAGGCTCCTGCACCTCCTCCCCGTAGTGATAACGGCCGATCAGTGCCTCGTGCATGGGGTTGTAGAGGTCATTGATACTCAAGACCTCAATCATTTTGCCGGTCTGACGATGCTGCAAATACATGGCTAACCTCCCCAGTTGCTCTCTCAAGTTGAGATCGCTCTGTTCTCACCTTTAAAGTTAGTACCAGGCGGCCATGGTGGCTATAGCACTCGCCAGCGGATCTTTCACCGGCCCAACAGGCCAACCCACGCGTCACCGCGGGTTGCAGCGCGATCGGCTCAAGCAGTTATCATGTACGACAGAAAAGCCGTCCGCCGACAACAACGCTACCTGTTCGCTCTCCCACCGACCAGAGGACTCCACACAATGCTCAATCTGCCAGGCGACGTCGTCACCATGCTGATCGTCATGCCCATCTTCCTACTGTTGCCGCTGCTCGTCATCTTCATCGCCTACCGGATCATCAGATAGGAAGTTCCAGCACAGCAGCCGCATCCGGCTCGCAGGATCAGCTTTGTCGATTCCCAGGGGCCCACTGCGCTAGCCTGTCGTCGACAACTGCCCAGCCACAAGGGTCTACATCCCCAAGAAAAACGGAAAGCGGCGAGCGCTCGGCATTCCGACGGCAAGCGGACCGGGTCGAGCGGGCCACCCGGTCAACTCCTTGCCGACCAAAGCCGCACTGCTGCGGCACACACGACTAGCCTGACACAGTGGGCCCGGGAGCACGGTCGCGAACACGATGGGTTCGATGGCGTCAAAGGGCGGGATGCGGGCGCGAGTCTGGCCCGCCAGCGTCGCGATGATCAGGGCGATGCGGGTAAAGCGGCGCGAGGTCATCCACGCCGGACCGGCGCTGCTCGTTGGCCTTGCCGAGCCCGTCCTTGAGCGCAAGCCACAGGGCGTTGCCATCCCACTGCGCGGCCGCGTCCCCGGCCGACAGCCCGGCATCGGGCGCATACAGGCGACGCTCGAGTGCTTGGATCTGCTCCGACGCCCCCGCACCTGCCGTCGATCCGGGCGGCGACGGCCGCCAGGTTGGCCGGCGGTTGCCGCGGCCAAAACGCCTGCGCCCAGGCGAGCAAGGCCCGCGCGGCGGCATGCGAATCGTTCTGCGCACAGGCCTGATGCAACGCCTCTCGCAGCTTGCCCAGACGCGGTTGCGGCTCCGCTGCCAATGGCAGTTCAGCGGTTGGACGCTGGCGCCGGCGATACCAGAACAGCGCCAACCCAAGGCCGAGCAGTACACCAACCGCGCCGATGCCGGCCCAGATGGGCCAGTGGGTCTTGTCCTGCTCACCGACGATTGGCTGATCGGGCGTCGTTGCATCGGCGCCATCAGCCTCGGTCGCGCTTGCATCCGGCGCGACCGATCCACCGTGCCGGATGCAGATGCTGGAGCCGGAGTTGAGGCAGGGGCACCTTCGACGTCGAGGGTCATGGCCGGCACCGTCGCCACGCGCTCGGTCTGCGCAACGGTATCCCACCAGGTCACGCGAATCTCCGGCATCGCAAGCCGGCCGCCGGCGGTGGGGATCAGCGTCACGCGCTGGGCGCTGACGCCGAACAGCGTCGCGCCGTCGGTGCGACTCTCGGTCTCGGTCTTTTCCGGATAGGCGCGCAGGCCGGCGGGAACCGGGATCTCGATCTCGGGGATCTGGGTGCCGGCGAGCCCCTTGGCGGTGATCGTCAGCGTGCGCGTGACCGGCTCGCCCGCGCGCAGTCGCGGCGGCTCGGTCGCCCAGGAATCGTCGATGGCGACCGCCTCGGCGGGCAGCCAGTGTGCGCCGCCGAAGCCCGTCGGCCGTGGGTCGACCTGCAGGGTGATGGCCTTGGCCTGGGCCCGCACCGGCTCGCCACGCTCGAACATCGTGAACGGGCTGTCGCGGAACATGCTCTCGACCATCGGGTTCGCGAACAGACGGTCGAGCCTGTCGTTGCCGGTGGCCCCGCGTGTGCTCCCGCCCCGGTTCGCGAGCACCTCACCCTCGAACACCACCGGCGCGATGCGCAGTTCGCCGCTGCGCTCCGGACTCAGGCTGAAGCGGCGTTCGATCACCTGGTACTCACGGCCGTTGCGGGTGGTCTCGTATTGCCGGTCGTTGCCGAGGCGCTCGAGCACGGCACCGTCGGCGCGCGGATCGGACAGCTCGCCGCCGCGGATCAACAGGCCGCTGTAGAGCCGCACGACGACGGGTATCTGCTGCTGCACCATCACATGGTCGCCGTCGATGCCGAGCTCCACCTCAACATAGACATCGTCACCGGGTCCGCCCTGGGCGCCCTGCGGCACCTGCGGAGACGGTCAGCGTCAAAGGCGCGGTCCGCTCGTCACCGACGTCGATCGGCGGTATCTCGACGGTGCCGATGGATTTCGGCGCCAGCGTGATGCGCCAGCTGCGCTTGTCGCTGCGTTGGCCGTTGACGATGCGGATCTCACTGCCCTGACTGGTGCCGAGTACGTCGAAGTCGTCGGCGAGCGCAGTCAGGTCCGGTTCACCCGGCAGGTTGCGGCCCTCGGCCTCGATGGTCAGCATGACGCTGTCGCCTTCATACACCGTGGGCCGGTCGAAGAAGGCACGCAGTTCCGCGAGCGCGGTGCCAGCTCCAGAGCGCTGGCGCCAACGCCAACGCAAGCAACCAAAACCGTCGTTTATCAGGCTGTATGTTCATGAGTCGATGTGGACGAAGTTACGAGTGGCGAGTACCGAGATGTCAGGTTCGGCGGAAAATCTTCCTAGAAACTCGCCCCTAACCCCTAGCAACTCTCTTTCACCATGGATTGCCCGCCTCGACCTCGCCACCCTGCTCCGCCCGAGCGCGGTACTGGTACAGAAACTTGCGCCGCAGTAGTCCGGCCGGGTCGTCGGGGACACGGCGTAGCCACTGATCGGCGGCCTGGCGAGATTCCAGCTCCTCTGGCGTCAGCTCCTCGTCGCCAGCGGCCGCCGCGGCTGCTGCTCCCTCCTCGTGGCGGTTGTTCGGCGGCGTCGCTGGCTTGGGCAGCGGCCTCGGCGCGATAATCGTCGGCGGCCTGCTCGGCACGGTCGCGCTCGGCCTGGTCCTGCGCCGAGCCGTCCGCGCCCGCGGTATCATCGTCAGTGTTCTCTGCGTCAGCGCCTTGCTGGCTAGCCTCGGACTGAGCGCCGTCGGCGTCGGCCTGCTGCTGGTCGTCGCCCTCGCCGGCTTGCTGTTCCTGCTGGCCGGACTCGTCGCCGCTTTGCCCCTGGGACGGGTCTTGCTGTTGCCCGTTCTGATCTTCACCAGACCCGTCGTCACCAGCAGCCTGTTCGCTGGGCTCTTGGTCATCAGTCCCCTGCTCACCGGACTCTTGTTCGCCGGCTCTTGGTCCCCGGTCTCTTGGTCTGGGGATTGGTCGGAACCGGATTGCTGCTCTTGATCCGACTGGTCCCCTTGCTCACCACTCTGCTCGCCACTGTCGGACTGCTGCTGCTCTTGCTGCTGTTGTTGCTCTAGCAATTGCTCGATCTGCTGCTTGTTGTGCAAGGCGTCGGCCATATCCGGCGCGCGCGCCAGGGCCTCCTCGTAGGCGGCAATGGCGTCTTCCAGACGACCGGCGGCGGCCAGCGCGTTGCCGCGATTGTAGTGGTGCTCCGAGCCGTCTCCGGCGGCGAAGGCGTCGACGGCGGCGTCATAGTCGCCAAGCCGATAGCTGGCGGTGCCGCTGCGCAACGGGTCCTGGGCCAGCTCCCGCGCGCGTTCGTAGTCGGCGTCCGCCAGGGCATTGGCCGCTTGCTGATCGCGGCGTTGCCAGAGATCGTCCCAGCCGAACGCCATGGCCGGTTGCGGCGCGGACAGGGTCAGGTTCGCAACGAGCAACGCGATGCCGAGCACCCAGCCCCGGCGGAAGGCCAGGGCCCCGAGCGGCAGCAGCGCCAGCACGATCCAGGGGCCGAGTTCCTTCCAGGAATCGGCCAGCATCGGATCATCCGGCGCCAGCGCGCGGGTCGTGAGCGACGGATCGCGCAACACTCGGTTCAGATCGGCGTCACCGGTGGTCAGCCCGGAGTAGGCGCCACCACCGGCGCGCGCCAGCGCCTGCAATGCGGGCGCATCCAACGCCGCGATAACCGGACCTTGGGAGTTACGCACGCCGGGCACGGCAGCCCCATCGGCGGTGCCGACACCAATGACGGCGAGTCGATGGCCGGCGGCACGCAGGTCCTCGGCCGCACGCTGTGCGCGTTGGTCGCCAGCATCGTCGGTCAACAAGCACGACCTCTCCACTCCGGGCGCCTGCCTGCTGCAACAAGGCCAGGGCGGCGTCGATGGCGAGGTCAGGCCGGCTGCCCTGCACCGGCATGATGTCCGGTGCCAGTGCGTCGAGCATGCCGAGCAGGGTGTCGGCATCATCGGTCAATGGCGAGACCGGAAAGGCATCGCCAGCGAAGACGACCAGGCCCACCTGACCATCCGCGCTGCGGGCCAGGATGTCGATCAGCTTGTAGCGGGCGCGCTCCAGCCGCGTCGGGGTCAGGTCGTCGGCGAGCATCGAACGCGACAGATCCAGCACCACCACCCGCGCCGCGTCGCTGCGAAAGGCCGGCACCGGCTCACGCTCGAAGGTCGGGTTGGCCAGCGCAACCACGGCGATCATCCAGCCGGCGCCGAGCAGCGCCAGCGGCCACCAGCGCCGCGCACCGGCGTCGCCGTCCGTCGTCAGCACCGCCAACAGGCGCGCATCGATGACCCTGCGCCATGCATTGGTTGCGGACCCGGCTCGCGCCGCCGACCACAACAGCAGTCCCAGCGGCAGCAGGGCCAGAAACCACAACGGGCTCAGAAAATGGAAGTCTTGCCACATGATCGGTCTCCGCGTTCAGTGTCCTAACGAGGCGCGCATCACGCCGCGCGCCCAAGCAGGCCGCTGCGCGCGCCGACGACGACGGCACTGAGCAGCAGCGCCGCGGATAGGGGCCAGCCGAACAGCTCATCCACGGGGCGGAACACCTGCTGGTCCGATTGCACCGGCTCGAGCTCGTCGAGCATGCCGTAGATGGCCTGCAGCTCGGCGACATCGCGGGTCCGGAAATAGCGCCCTCCGGTACTCTGGGCAATGGTCTGCAAGGTGCGCTCGTCGAGCGGATTGCGACGGACTCCGCGCCCGATGGCGCTGCGCGGATCGGCACCGACGCCAATGGTATAGATGCGCACCCCGGCCTCCGCCGCCAACTCCGCGGCCTTCAGCGGTGCGATGCTGCCGGCGGTGTTGGTGCCATCGGTCAGCAGCACCAGCACCCGTTCCTCGGACGGCGAGTCGCGCAACCGTTTCACCGCCAGGCCGATGGCGTCGCCGATGGCGGTCTCCCGACCGGCCAGACCCACGGCCGATTCGAACAGCAGGGTGCGCGCGGTGAGCCGATCGAAGGTCAGCGGCGTTTGCAGATAGGCCTGCTGCCCGAACAGAATCAGGCCGATCCGGTCACCCTGACGGCGTTCGATGAAGTCCCCGGCCACGGCCTTGACCGCGGTCAGGCGATCGACGACGCGGCCACCGATGACCATGTCTTCCTCGGTCATGGACAGCGAGATGTCCACCGCCAGCATCAGGTCCCGGCCCGCCATCGGCAGCGGCACCGGCTCGCCGAGCCACTGCGGGCGCGCCGCGGCCAGCACCAGCAGCAGCCAGGCGAGCGCGGCCAGCAGCAGCGGCCAGCGGCGCGCGCGAGCGAACGCGGTCTGGCCCTGCGCCAGCGCCGCGTAAAAGGGCACGCGCAGGGCGCCGGTGTTGGATTGCTTGGCACGCGGCAGCCAGAACCAGACCAACAGTGGCAACGGCAGTGCCGCCAATGCCCACAGATGGGCCAATTGCAGGGTCATGTATTCCTCCTGAGCCAGCTGCGGGCCAGGGTCAGCAGCGCGTCGGCATCGCATTCCGGCGCCGGCGCATAGGCGCCGTCGGCGAGCACCTTCCCGACACCTTGCTGGAAGCCACCGTCGCCGCCGGTGCGATCGAGAAATGCGAGCCAGTCGGAACCGGTCAGCGCGGCCACGTCCAGGCGCGGGAAGCGGCTCAGCGCCACCCGCTTGAGCAACGCGGAAACGCCGCCGATCAGGCGCGGACCGCAGGGCTGCGCCCGCAGACCGTCCAGTTCCCGCAGGATGCGGTCGCGCCGTCGCACGCGTCGCCAATGGCGCCAGGCGCGGTGGCCGAGCAGCACCAGCGCCGCCGATATCAGCGTCGCCAACAGCCACCAGCCGGATGCCGGCGGCCAGGCATTGGGCGCCGCCGGCTCGTGGATATCGCGCAGGTCGAGCTGTTCGATCGCTGCCTGGTTTCCGTTCATGCGACCTCCGGCGAGGCGTTGCGCGCGGGCCGACCGTGTGCGGCCGAGCGCTTCTCGGGGCGCCGCGACCGCGCATGGCCATCGCGGCGGCAAGCCGGTCGGCCGGGTCGTCCACGGTTGTACAACGCAATAACGGGATGCCGCTGCCCTCGGTCGCCACTCGCACGGCGGCATGATGCTGCACGAAATGCGCCGCATAGCGCTCCCGCTCAGCGCGGCTGCCGGTATCGATGAAGCCGTTGCGCAGCCCGTCGGTAATGCCGTAGCGGCCCGGCGGCGGCGGCTCCACCTCGAGCGGGTCGACGATCTGAAAGGCGGTCAGGTCGTTGTGGCGAGCCAGCCGGGCCAGATGACTCAGACTATCCGCGTCCATCGAGTAGAAGTCGGACAGCAGGAACACCAGGCTACCGGGGCGGGCAACCCGGCCGAGGCGCGCCAGCGCAGCGGAGAGGTTCCCGGGGACATCGACCTCCCCTGCCTCGCGCCGCGGCGCGAGGCCGCGCTCGGGGTCACCGGCCTGCACCAGGGCGCGGATCAGGCGCATCTGTCCGCGGCGACCACCAGCGGGTTGCAGCTCCTGATGCCCGCCGTTGAAGAGCAGCGCGCCGACGCGATCGCCATGACCGATCGCCGACCAGCCGATCAGCGCCGCGAGCCGCGCCGCGACGACGGACTTGAACGCGCCGTTGCTGGCGAAGAACATGCTCGGCCCAAAGTCCACGATCACCACCACTGGCCGCTCGCGCTCCTCGTCGAACACCTTGACGTGCGGATGCCCGGCGCGCGCGGTGATGCGCCAATCCATGTTGCGGATGTCGTCGCCGGCCTGGTAGTGGCGCGACTCGCGATAGTCCATACCGCGACCACGAAAGCGCGAACCGTGCGCGCCCGCCAGCGTCGAGCGCGCCGGCAGCGGTCGGGCCGGCTTCAGCCGCTCGGCCCGACCGCGCAGGGCGATCAGGTCGTCGGCGTCGACACGGATGTCGGGATCTGCTTGGCTGAAAGTTGGCATCTTTTTCGAAGTATCGGGCTCGAAGTATCGAGTTGCTAGGTGCTAGATTCGAGTTGCCGGTTACGCACTGCCAGGACCAGTTGCTAGACCCGCTGTCGGCTTGACGGTTTGGGGTTACCGCGGCACCGGTGATCTGCGGCACGTCCTCAAGGGCGCTACCGCGCCCTTGCCGACCGGAGGTCGGCGCTCCACTGGGCTCAACGGACCGCCGACTTCTAGTCGGCCCGCCGCCGCTAGGCGGCTTGGGTCTAGCCACTCGTCCTCAAACCATCGGCACCCGGCGAATCAGCTCGCGCGACGAAGCCGTCCGGATCCATGCCCTCCGCCTCGGCGGCATAGCTCAGCAGCACGCGGTGGCGCAGGACGTCGTAGGCAACGGCGTGGATGTCATCCGGGATCACATAGTCGCCGCCGCGCAACCAGGCGCGGGCGCGGGCGCAGCGATCGAGCGCGATGGTCGCGCGCGGGCTGCCGCCGTAGTCGACCAACCGCGCCAGCCCCTCGTCGTAGGGCGCGGGGTCGCGGGTGGCGAGCACCAGCTGCACCAGGTATTCCTCCAGATTGTCCGCCATGTGCAGGTCCATGACCTCGTCGCGGGCGGCCAAGATCTGGTCGCGACTGATCAGCATCGGGGCGTCGCTGCCGCGGCGCAGTCGGCCGCGTGCCTCGGCGCGGGCGATATCGAGGATGCTGCGTTCCGAGGCCGGGTCCGGGTAGTCCACGCGCACGTGCATCAAAAAGCGGTCCAGCTGCGCCTCGGGCAGCGGATAGGTGCCCTCCTGCTCGATCGGGTTCTGCGTGGCCATGACCAGGAACGGGTCCGGCAACGGATAGGTGCGCCCGCCAACGGTGATTTGGCGCTCCCCCATGGCCTCGAGCAGGGCCGACTGCACCTTGGCCGGGGCGCGATTGACCTCGTCCGCCGAGCACCAGAGTTGTGGAACAGCGGACCGGCCTGAAACTGAAATTCACCGGTCTCGGGCCGATAGACGTCGGTCCCGGTGAGATCGCCCGGCAGCAGGTCCGGTGTAAACTGCACGCGCTGGAAGTTGCCCTCGATGCGGGCGGCAAGCTCCTTCACGGCGGTGGTCTTGGCCAGGCCAGGCGCGCCCTCCACCAGCAGGTGACCCTCCGCCAGCAGCGCGATCAGCAGGCGTTCGATCAGGGGCTCCTGACCGACGATGCGCCCGCGCAGGTCGGCGCGCAGACGGGCGAAGGCAACCTGAGCGGCGCTCGCGCTGCTGGCACCGGGCGGCGTGATGGATTCTGCGGTGATGTCTTGCATGCACTTGTGCTCCTGAGATTGGTGCTCCTGAGATTGCTGCCGTTGCGCCCAAGCTGCTGGAGCTCGAGCAGTCCGTTCCGCGCGCGCCGACGGCGGGCTCGTAGGGAAAGGTCGTTGACGCGCATGTTAACGCTCGAACCATTAACATGAACGTACCGAAAGCTTAACGTTCCGTAATCCGGTGTCGACCACGCGGCCAGGTCGGATAGTGAGCACTTGATGATATGGTTGTTGCGACGCCCAAATCGAACCCGAGACCCGATGCCGACACCAGCCCCTAGCGCCGATATCATGCCGCGCTTGCGCGCAGCGCACCGCGCGCATCCACGCCGCCACCGAAGACCTGCCACTGATGCGGGCGCTGCTGGCGCCGACTGCCGACGCCGCCGCCTATGGCCGCTATCTCGGGGCGCTGCACGGGGTTTATCTCGCGGTGGAGCCCGTGCTCTATGCCAACGTATCGCCTGCCCTGCTGAGCGTGCTCGGCGTGCGGCCCAAGTTGCCGGCGCTGCAGCAGGACCGCGCGGCGCTGGCCATGCGCCTGAACGCGTCGCCGGGCGCATCGGCGGCGCTTCCGGCACCCGGTTTGCCGAGACCGAATGCGGGCGGCGGTGCAGGATGAGCCCGCCGCGCTCGGCGGGCTCTACGTGCTCGAGGGCGCAACGCTCGGTGGGCGCGTCATCGCCCGTCGACTGCGGCAGCAATGGGGACCGGATTGCGAGATGCCATTCGCGTTCCTCGAATTCCGCGGCGCCAATCCCGGCAGCGAATGGCGACAGTTCGGCAACGGCATCAACCTCTGGTGCGCGCGGCACCCGGACGGCGATGCCGCCCGCGTCGGTGACCGGGTGATCGCGGGCGCCATCGCCGTGTTCGAGGCCATGCACCAGGCATTTCGCGACGCCGACCCTGGAGACGGATTGTGAAAGATACTCCGCAATCTGGTGCTGCGCGACATCAACGCCGCCCTATTCCGTGACTGAGTTCCGTGACTGACATCGAACCCGACCCCGCGAAGGCGCCGTTTGGCGCCGAGGGCCAACTCCCAGGCGAAACGGGCACCAGGACGAGCGCAACGCCGCCTGCGCCGCTTGCTGACATGGCTCGGCATCGGCATCGGCGCGTTCATGCTGCTGTCGATCGTCACGGTCGGGTTGCTGCGCTGGCTCGATCCGCCCACGTCCGCGTTCATGCTGCGACAGTGGGTCGCCGGCCAGCTCAGTGATCGAACCGCCGCCTTACGTCTATCACGAATGGGTCGACTGGCAGCTGATACCCGGCAGTGTCGCGCTAGCCGCGATCGCCGCGGAAGATCAGCGCTTCCCGCGCCATAGCGGCTTCGATCTGGTGGAAATGCGCAAGGCCTGGCGGCGCTACCAGGCCGGCGGGCGTCTGCGCGGCGCCAGCACCATTACCCAGCAGACCGCGAAGAATCTGTTTCTTTGGCCAGGCAAGGACTGGCTGCGCAAGGGACTGGAGGGCTGGTTCACGCTGCTGGATCGAGGCGCCTCTGGTCGAAACAGCGCATCCTGGAGGTGTATCTGAACATTGCCCAGTTCAGCCCCGACACCTTCGGCGTCGGCGCCGCCAGCTGGCGCTATTTCAACCGCCCCGCCATCGCGCTGGAGCCCGACCAGGCCGCGCTGCTGGCGGCAGTTCTGCCGAATCCCGAGATCTTCCGGATCGACGCCCCATCGGCCCGCGTCGAACAGCGCGCCCGCTGGATCAGAAGCCAGATGCGCCAACTTGGCGGCACCGCCTATCTCGAACACTTGTGACGACAGAGGCACCACCGCCAACGATCGGGCCTAACCCGATCTGCAGGCCAAATGCGGCGCGCCAGCGGTCAGCGGGACCGGCGCCAGCTCGGTCGCAGACTGAGCGCGAACTGGCCGCGGACCGGTCGCGGACAGTGAAGATGCGACCCGCTTGCGGTATGATGACAGGCCGTTTTTCACTGCCGCGGCACCGGGCATTGCCGGTGCGGGCCTCCACGACCGGAGTGTTTTCGATGGCAACAGAAGACCTGATCGCCCCGTCCATCTTGTCCGCCGACTTTGCCAAGCTGGGCGAGGAAGTGGACAACGTGCTCGCCTCCGGCGCCGACATCGTTCACTTCGATGTCATGGACAATCACTACGTGCCGAACCTGACCATCGGCCCGCTGATCTGCGAGGCCCTGCGCAAGCACGGCGTCACCGCACCCATCGACGTGCACCTGATGGTCAAGCCGGTGGACCGTATCATCCCCGACTTCGCCGCCGCCGGCGCCACGCTACATCACCTTCCACCCCGAGGCCAGCGAGCACATCGACCGCACGCTGCAGCTGATCAAGGGCGAGGGCTGCAAGGCCGGCCTGGTGTTCAACCCGGCGACGCCGCTGAATTGCCTCGAATACGTGCTGGACAAGATCGACATGATCCTGCTGATGTCGGTGAACCCCGGCTTCGGCGGCCAGAGCTTCCTCCCGTCGGCGCTGGAGAAGCTGGCCCAGGTGCGCGAGTTGATCGACACCACCGGCCGCGACATCCGGCTCGAGATCGACGGCGGCGTCAAAGCAGACAACATCGCCGCGATCAAGGCCGCCGGAGCCGACACGTTCGTCTCCGGCTCCGGCATCTTCGGCAAGGGCTCCGACAGCGACCCGCACCGCTACGACAGCATCGTCGCGCAGATGCGCCAGGCGCTGGCCAGCGTGCAGCGCTAAGGCCTGGACGGACGGCAATCCTTGACCCACAGGACGCTGGCGGACATGCAGTTTCCCATTCGCCCCGAGATGATCCTGATCGACCTCGACGGCACGCTGATCGACAGCGTGCCGGACCTGGCCTTTTGCGTCGACGCCATGATGCAGGAGCTCGACCTACCACCCCGCGGTGAAGCGGCGGTGCGCGACTGGGTCGGTAACGGCGTTGAGCGCCTGGTGCAGCGGGCGCTGACGGGCACGCTGGACGGCGAACCCACCGATGCCGAATTCGAGCGCGCCTACCCGATCTTTTTGCGCCTTTACGCCGACAACACCGCCCAGCGCTCGCACCCCTATGACGGTGTCCGAGAGGGTCTGGACTGGCTGCGCGCCCAGGGCTACCGACTGGGCTGCGTCACTAACAAGGCGGCCCGCTTCACCGAGCCGTTGCTCGCCGACAAGGGCCTCCGTGGCGCCTTCGAGATCGTCATCAGCGGCGACACGCTGCCGGAGAAGAAGCCGAGCCCGCTGCCGCTGCTGCATGCGGCGCGCGTTCTTCGGCGCCGAGCCGAGTCGGGCGCTGATGATCGGCGACTCGGTCAGCGACGTAAAGGCGGCCCGTGCCGCCGGCTTCAGCATCATTTGCATGAGCTACGGCTACAATCATGGCCAAGACATCCGCAACGCGGAACCCGACGCCGTGATCGATTCGATGACCGAACTGCGCGGCCTGCTCGCGCCCAGCGCGGACTGACGCCAAGCCCATGATCCGCGACGACCGCTCCTCAAGACCGATGCATTCGGGACGCCGATGGCGCAGCTGACGCTGTCCCCGGACCCAACCCCATCTTGCATTCGTCCCGCGTAGAACGCGGTATTCATCTGGAGCGCGTCCCATGACCCCAGAACAATTCGCTGCCCTCACCAAGCAGGGCCACAACCGCATCCCCTACGTCTGCGAGGTGCTCGCCGACCTCGACACGCCGCTGAGCTGCTACCTCAAACTCGCGAGCGGCCCTTACAGCTACTTGTTCGAGTCCGTCCAAGGCGGCGAGAAATGGGGCCGCTACTCGATCATCGGCCTGCCCTGCCGCAGCGTGCTCAAGGTCTACGGCAACCGGATTCAGGTCGAGCGCGACGGCGTCGTGATCGAGCAGGCGGAGACCGCGGACCCGCTGGCCTGGATCGAGACCTTCCAGCAACGCTTCAGCGTCGCCGACCATCCGGGCATGCCACGCTTCGCTGGCGGCCTGGTCGGTTACTTCGGCTACGACACCGTGCGCTATATCGAGCCACGGCTGATGCCCTGCCCGAATCCCGACCGGATGGACACGCCGGACATCCTGCTGATGGTGTCGGAGGAGGTCGTCGTGTTCGACAACCTGCGCGGGCGCATCTACATCATCGTGCACCTCGATCCCGCCGCCGGCGACACCCCCGCCACCGGCCAGGCGCGCGTCGATGCCCTGGTGGCAAAGATGCAGCGGGGCGCGCCACGTGATCTCTCGGCCGGCGGTCGCGCCGTGCAAGAGACCGACTTCGTCTCCGGCTTCACCGAGGACGGCTTCAAACAGGCCGTCGACCGCATCAAGGACTACATCCTCGAAGGCGACTGCATGCAGGTGGTGCTGTCGCAGCGCCTGTCGATCCCGTTTCAGGCACGACCGCTGGACCTGTATCGCGCCCTGCGCGGGCTCAATCCGTCGCCGTACATGTATTTCCTCGACCTCGGCGAGTTCCAGATCGTCGGCTCGTCGCCGGAGATCCTCACCCGGCTCGAAGACGGCGTCGTCACGGTGCGTCCCATCGCCGGCACCCGCCGCCGCGGCTACACCGACGACGAGGACCTGGCTTTGGAGCAGGAACTGCTGGCCGACCCCAAGGAACTCGCCGAGCATCTGATGCTGATCGATCTCGGTCGCAATGATTGCGGTCGCGTCGCCAAGATCGGCAGCGTGCAGCTCACCGACCGCATGATCGTCGAGCGCTACTCCCACGTCATGCACATCGTCAGCAACGTCATCGGCGAACTCAGGGACGGCATGAGCGCAATCGACGTGCTGCGCGCCACCTTCCCCGCCGGCACCGTCTCCGGCGCACCCAAGATCCGCGCCATGGAGATCATCGACGAGCTGGAGCCGGTCAAACGCGGCATCTACTCCGGCGCCGTCGGCTACCTCGGCTTCAACGGCAACATGGACACCGCCATCGCCATCCGCACCGCCGTGATCAAAGACGGCACGCTGCACATCCAAGCCGGCGCCGGCATCGTCGCCGACTCGGTGCCCGCGCTGGAATGGCAGGAGACCATGAACAAGGGCCGCGCCATCTTCCGGGCCGTCGCCATGGCCGAGGCAGGCATCGAACGATACCCCTGCGCCGGCGTCGACGCCCTGGACTGAAGTCCAGGGCCCCAGGTGCCGACTGAAGTCGGCGAACCCGGCCTGGGTACGCCGACTTCAGTCGGCCCCCCTGGGGAGGCGGACTTCAGTCCGGCGGCGGCGATCCAGCTCCCGGCGGCACGCACGGCGATGCGCGTCCAGCCCGCCTGCAAGGCCGTCCGGTGCGCCGAGAGAATGGCGAACAGGCTTTGCCCGATCGCGGCAGCAGCTTGAATGCCGTAGATACTCCGTCATGTTATGGCGAGGTAGTTTCAACACCGAGCGCCCATCCCCCGGCGCCCGCAACCCCGGAGTAGACCAATGATCTCGAACGACATGGCAGCGCGGATGAACGGCCAGGTGAACATGGAGCTGTACTCCGCGTACTTTTATCTCGCGCTCTCGTCCCAGGCTGAATCCGGCAGCCTGAAGGGTGTCAGTAACTGGTTCATGGCCAAGCACTACGAGGAGCAGGCCCACGCCATGAAGATGTATCGCTACCTCAAGGACCAGGATGCGACGATCGAGTTGCAGCCCGTGGCTGCGCCTCCCGCGGACGATCTCACAGTCCGGCAGATGCTGGAGGCCACCTTGACGCACGAGCGAGAGGTCACCGCGGCGATCCACGGCTTGGTGGACCACGCCCTGGCCGAGAAGGACCACGCCACCAACATCTTCCTGCAGTGGTTTGTCACCGAGCAGACCGAGGAGGAGGCGACGGTCGGCGAGGTCTTGGGCCGACTGCGCCTCTTCGGCGACAAGCCCGAGGGCCTGTTGATGCTCGACCAGGAACTCAGCGCCATGGCCGCGGCCATGGCCCAAGCCGGAGCGACCGGCCCAACGGTCGCACCTGCCTGATCCCAGCTCAACAAGGTCAACACCATGGGTAAGAAAAAGAAGCAAAAAGACAAGTGCTGCAAGAAGTACAAGGAGGGCAAGGCATGCAAGCAGTGTCCGAAGGTGAAAATCAGCCCCCTTTGACCTTTACCCGCCGCGGGAGCCGATGTCTATAGCCGGCTCAATGGCGTGGCGATTGCTGTGAACTAGGCCATCTTTAACATGGCGCTAACATGGCGCTGTCGATAAGGCTGATTCAGGCTAGCCGATATCAACAAGGCTACGTCAAAGCTGGGCTAGCGGCGCCTGCCATGCCTTCGGCCTCGACAGGTACGCCGAGCGCTACCTCGGCGCCATTATTTGCCCCTTCGATCGGCGCTGTGCCTGGGTCCTCTGGGCCGGCGAAAGCTCGTGGCCGCCGCAGCGATCGGCCCGCGCCCGGAGTCGCGAAACCGGATGGCTGGAACGTGTTTCTGATTAGGTCGCAGCACGCGCGTGCGGGAAGGCGGCGCATTGAATTTCAAAGACAGGCGGGGCAAACTCCGGGCGGGGCACTGAATCATCTGCGTCGCAGATTGCGTCGAAGTTAGGCAGCGGCGACTGCCCCAGCAGCTCGCACGCCACCGTCAAAAAGCAGGACCGCACGCCACGCATGAACCAAACGCAGCACTTCACCCTGGTCGCGGCGGGCCTTGGCCTGTGCATGATTTTTCTCGACGCGCTCATCTCGAAAGTGACGCTCCCCGGAATCCAGCGCCATATCGCCGGAGGCGAGCGCGCTTGCAGCGGGCTGTGGCGCTTCATATCGGCGCCGGAAGTTAACTCTGCATGAGAAGATTGCGCGAGCTCCAACCGCTGCTGGTGTTGGTGCTCCCATTGGCCGCCTGCACGGTCGGCCCCGACTTCGTCAAGCCAGACGCTGCGGTCAACCCGAGCTGGCGCGAGCAAGGAGGTGGCGTCCGGGCCGAAAAGAGCGCTGCAGACCGGGACTGGTGGCGGTCTTTGGACAGCCCAACGCTGACCACCCTCGTGGAGTCGGCGTACCGCAACAACCCGAATCTGCAGGTGGCTGGGGTCCGGGTGCTGCAGGCACAGGCACAGCTGAATATCGCGATTGGCGCTCAACTCCCCCAGCAGCAGGCATTGAGCGGGTCTGTTGCGTACCAGTCCAAGGTTCCCGGGCTGCTCGCTTCCGAATCTGATCTCGTGACGCGCCAGATCGGGGTCGGCGCGACCTGGGAGCTGGACTTCTGGGGAAAGTACCGACGGAACATCCAAGCGAATCAGAACGCTCTGCTCGGTAACCTGGCCGCCTATGACGATGCCCTGGTTACGCTGTTCGCCAGTGTTGCGAACGCCTTCGTCGCCCTCCGTACCCTAAAGGCCCAGGAGGCCGTCTACGCATCGAACGCCGCCGCGCAGGCCGAGGGCCTGCGTGTCGCGCAGGTGCGCTTCGAGTTCGGGGAGACCAGCGCGCTGGACGTCTCTCAGGCACAGACCCGCCTGGACGAGACCACTGCCCAGATCCCCAGCCTGCAGCAGCAGTGGCGGCAAACCGCCAACACCCTCGAGCCTGCTGCTGGGCGAGCCGCCCGGGGCTGCCGACGGCCTTGTGCGAGACTCCTCGGACGTTCCCGAGGTGCCCGCCGACGTGGACGTCGGTATCCCGCAGGACCTGCTGCGGCAGCGCCCCGACGTACGCGAAGCCCTACAGGCGGCGGCCGCCCAGTCGGCGCTGATCGGGGTTGCCGAGTCGGCCCTCTATCCGTCGTTTTCCCTGTCGGGTTTCTTTGGTTTTGGTTCGACCGACCTGGGCAGCTCGTCTCGCTCTGACCTGTTCACCTGGGACGGACATGTCCTGCAGGCGGGCGGCGCGTTCGTCTTCCCGATCTTCAACTACGGTCGGCTGACCAACCAGGTCCGGGTGCAGGACGCCGCCTTCCAGGAAGCGGTGCTGAACTACCAGAACACCGTACTCGCGGCTCAGGAAGACGTGGAGAACGCCCTCGCTGCCTTCGTCTATGGCAAGCGCATTGCCGCTGCCCTTGAGCAGGCCGCCACATCGGCCCGCCGCACCACGGAGTTGGCACTGGTACAGTACAAAGAAGGCCAAACGGGTTTCACCACGCTGCTCCAGGCCTATGATTCACAGCTTCAGGTCGAGGACGCGCTCGCCCAAAGCCGCGGACAGATGCTTGTTGGGTCTGATCTCGATCTATCGCGCGCTCGGCGGCGGTTGGCAGATTCGCGAGGGTCAAAGCCTGGTCTCCACATCGGTGGCGACAGCGATGCGTGAAAGAACCGATTGGGGTGACATGCTCACCACGGACGGTGCCAAGGCGCCGCCACCGAGAACAAGAGATCGATCGTCCGAGGAGACCCAGCCCTAGTGGTGCCCTCAATGCACAGGACCTCATCCCGCCCCGCCGCGGCGGTCGCTTTGCTGGCCGCGATCCTGGGCCTTGCGCTGGACGCAAACGCACAACAAGTGGCGAGCCCGAATGAGGTCACCGTGACCCGGCCCGTGCGGACCACGGTCACCGATTACCTGGATTCGACCGGCACCTTCGCGTCATCGGCCACGGCCAACATCGTCGCGCGGGTGGACGGCATGCTCGAAGCGGTGCACTTTCAAGACGGCAGCATTGTCAAGAAGGGCGAGCGGCTGTTTTCCATTCAGCGCGATACTTATGAGGAACAGCTGAAACTGTATCAGGCACAGCTCAACCAGGCCGAGAGCGAATACGCGCGACAGCTGCGGCTGATCTCGCAGGATGCGACCTCACAGGCGCGGGTTGAGAGCTGGCGCGCTAAACGTGACGAGGCGGCCGCCAATACCGCGCTCGCGCGGATCAACCTGGGCTATACCGAGATCAGCGCGCCGTTCTCCGGTTCGATCGGGCGGCGCCTCGTCGACGCCGGCAACCTGGTCGGCCCGAATACGGGCGTCACGCAGATGGCCGTGCTGCAGCAGGTCGATCCGATCTATTTCTACTTCAGCATCAACGCGCCCGATTCGACCGGTGTTCGGCGCCAGCTGCTCGCTCTCGAAGCACCGGAAGGTTCAGAATCCGAGACCGCGTCCGTGCAGTTGGCACTGGGCAACGATGCCGACTATCGCTATGCGGGCAAGCTCGATTTCATCGACACCGGCATCGACCAGTCGTCCGGCACCATTCAATTGCGCGCCGTGTTCGACAACCCCGACGGGCTCTTCGTCCCGGGCCAGTTTGCGCGGATCAGGATCGGTCTGGGTCAGCCGATCCAGCAGTTGGCGGTGCCCAACCGCGCCGTGGAGCGGGACCAGGCCGGCGCGTTCGTGCTGGTGGTGGACGCGCAGGACGTGGTCCGACAGAAGCGCGTTCAGACCGGCACGCAGCAGGGCGAACTGCGCGTCGTGACCGGCCTGAGCCCGGCCGACCGCGTCATCGTCAAGGGGCTGGCCTACGCGCAACCAGGGATGAAGGCGAAGGTCTCCGAGGAAGCCAAATGATCCGGCGCAGGCAGGTGGAGAGGGCTTGGCGATGATGGCGCGCTTCTTCATCGAGCGCCCGGTGCTGGCCAACGTCATCGCGGTCATCCTGCTGTTGCTGGGGGCGGTGGCCATCTTCCAGCTGCCGGTCGCCCAGTACCCGCCCATCACCCCCGTCACCGTGCAGGTCAGCACCAAGTTCCCCGGGGCGAGCGCCAAGACTCTCGTTGAGACCGTCGCCCTGCCGATCGAGCAGCAGGTGAACGGCGTCGAGGGCATGCTCTACATGGCGTCGACCAGCAGCAGCGACGGCAGCTACAACCTGATCGTCACCTTCGACATCGGCACGGACCCGGACACCGCCCAGGTGCTGGTCCAGAACCGGGTCGCCGCGGCCATGGCACAGCTTCCCTCCGCGGTGCAGCAGCAGGGTGTCGTGACCAACAAGAAGTCCACCTCGATCCTGCAGATCGTGACCCTGCAGTCGGACAAGGACCAGTACGACGCCCTGTTCCTGAGCAACTACGCGACCATCTCGATCCGTGACGAGCTGGCGCGCCTGCCCGGCGTCGGCGGCGTGGTGGTGTTCGGTATCGGCGAGTACAGCATGCGCATCTGGCTGGACCCGGAGAAGATGCAGGAGCGCTCGCTGGTGCCGTCGGATGTGGTCCAGGCGATCCAGGGCGCGAACGTCAATGTCGGGGCCGGTCAGCTTGGCATGCCGCCGGCACCGAGCGGCCAAGACTTTCAGATGAACGTGAATGTCGCCGGGCCGCTGGACCAGGCCGAGCAATTCGAAGCGATCATCGTCAAGGCCGAGTCTGGCAGCGGCGGTCGCATCACGCGGGTCCGCGACGTCGCCAGCGTGGAGTTGGGCGCGCGAAGCTACAGTCAGGCGTTCAATCTGGATGGCCGGCCGGCCGGCGGCCTCGCCATCTTCCTGCTCCCCGATGCCAACGCCCTGGACACGGCTGCGGCGGTCGACGCCACCATGCAACGGCTGGCGAAGTCCTTCCCGGAGGGCCTCGAGTATCGGCATTCCGCTCGATACGACCAAGTTCGTCTCCCAGTCGATTCGCGAGGTCTACGTCACGCTGTTCGAGGCCGGACTGCTGGTGTTGCTGGTCATCGTGCTGTTCCTGCAGAGCTTCCGTGCCATCCTGGTGCCGGTGACGACGGTGCCCGTGACCATCGTCGGCGCCTTCGCCGCGATGGCGTTGATGGGCTTCACTATCAACACGCTCACCCTGTTCGCCATCGTGCTGGCCATCGGCATCGTGGTCGACGACGCCATCGTCGTGGTGGAGGGCTCGACGCAACAGATCGAGCGCGGCAAGACACCCAAGGAGGCCGCGATCGCGGCGATGACCGAGCTCACCGCGCCGATCCTGGGCATCACCCTCGTGCTCATGGCCGTGTTCATCCCGGCGGCCTTCATGCCCGGCGTGACCGGCCAGATGTATCGACAGTTCGCACTGGTGATCGCCGCGACCGCCCTGATCAGCGCGGTCAACGCGCTCACGCTCAAGCCCACCCAGTGTGCGCAATGGCTCAGGCCGGTGCAGCCTGGAACCAGTCAGTTCATCCTGTTCCGGGGCTTCAACTGGCTCTACCAGCGCCTGGAGAACGGCTATGTGCGCGTGGTCGGCGTGCTGGTGCGGCACGCGGGGGCCGCGGTGCTGGTGGCCTTGCTGCTGGTGCTCGCGGCAGTCTGGGGACTCACGCGGGTGCCCACCGGGTTCATCCCGACCGAGGATCAGGGCTACATGGTGATCTCGGTGCAGCTTCCGAGCGGCGCCTCACTCGAGCGCACGGAGGAGGCCCTGTCCCAGGTCGCGGAACGCGTCGTCCAAGGTCCCCGGCGTACTGCAGACAGTGACCATCGCCGGGATGTCCCTGCTGGCGAACAACGCCCCCCAGTCCAGCGCCGGCGTCGTCTACGTCATCCTCAAGCCCTGGGACGAACGCGGCAAGGGAGAGGGGCTGCTGGATCTCTACGAAAACCTGTCCAACACGGTGGTCGCCGTCGAGGCAGCGAAATCACTGGTGCTGCCGCCGCCGCCCATCCAGGGTGTCGGGCTGGCCAGCGGCTTTCAGATGCAGGTCAATCTCACCGACAACGCCTTCGACTACGAAAAACTGGCGACGGTCGCCGGAAAGATCGGCGAGCTTGGGGCACGCAACGAGGGCATCGACTTTGCGTTCAGTCCCTTCAAGGCCGACGCGCCCAGCGTGGACGTGGTGTTGGACCGGAGCAAGGCCGAGACCTTCGCGGTGCCGGTGGGGGCAGCGTTCGACACCCTGCAGAGCTACCTGGGGTCGACCTATGTCAATCAGTTCACCCGCTTCGGGCACAATTTCTTCGTCTTTGCCCAGGCGGATCAGCGCTTCCGGATGACGCCGGACGACCTGATGCAGTTCTACGCGCGCAGCAACAGCGGGGACATGGTGCCCATCGGCTCCCTGGTAGCGATGTCCCCCGGCATCGGCCCGGATCTGATCTCGCTGTACAACCTCTACCCCTCCGCCACGGTGGTGGGGCGACCGAATGGCGACTTCAGCACCGGCCAGGCGATGGACGCCATGGAGCAGATCGCCCGGGATCAACTGGCGCCGGGGATGGACTATGCCTGGACCGGCATGTCTTATCAGGAGCAGTTGCTGGGCTATACCCAGTATTTCATCTTCGCCCTGTCGGTGCTTGCTGGTGTACCTGGTGCTGGCGGCTCAGTACGAGAGCTGGCTGATCCCAGCGGCCGTCATCTTCGCCGTCCCCCTGGCGTTGCTGGGCACAGTGAGCCTGTTGCTGGCCGTCGGGGTCGCGAACAATCTCTATGTGCAGATCGGGCTGGTGCTGTTGATCGCCCTGTCGGCGAAGAATGCCATCCTGATCGTCGAGGTCGCCCGACAACGCTACGCTGAAGGGGCCGACGCGGTGCAGGCGGCGGTCGAGGCCGCACGGGTGCGGTTTCGGCCCATCCTGATGACGTCCTTCGCCTTCATCCTGGGCGTGCTGCCCCTGGTGCTCGCCAGCGGCGCCGGGGCCAATGCGCGCAAGTCCATCGGCATCACGGTCCTGAGCGGCATGCTGGCCTCCACCTGTCTGGCGGTGCTGTTCGTGCCGGCGTTCTACGTGTTCCTGCAGAGGCTTTCGGGGCGCGGTAAGCCTGCCCGAACAAAGCCCCCGTAGATCGAGGCGCTTCCTCAGCGTGATTCGGGCGGGAGGCCCGCCGCCCGTTCTGCGACTCACCCAGCCCTCAATCCGCGGAGCGCAATTGCCTGGGGATTCACGCATGAGAATTCAGATGACCGGAGCCGCGGCCGAGCCAGTCTTCTTCCGGTTCGTCCTCGGCGACTCGGATTGGGGCGACTTCCTAATCCACTGGATCGGCATGGGAGGAGCATCCCGTGCGACTGATCGCCGGACGACATCATGTAGTTCGCACGGAGGCCTGAGAATTTGTAAACAACTCACTGGACCAGCCCGCGGGAATGCTAGGGGCAGGGCCAAAACCCCGATCGTTCGCAACGACCAATAGACGGCCGACGCGGACTTCAGATCTTCGCGCGCCGTAGACGGCTAGCGACCCCGAGCCGACGGTGAACGCCGGCCACGGGTATCTGAGCATCAGGCAAAGCCGTTAGATTGGAGTGCTCGATTAGGTCGAGACGCTGTCACAGGCCATCAAGGAATGGGTAGCAGGGATAGTCCTGCGTTTCGGACCTTGCAGACCACTCATTGTCCCCTTCGTATTCGCAATAACAATTCTGGACAGACTCAATCGGCGGCTTATTCTGGAATTCGTTCAGAGTGCAGCTCAGGTAGATCCCCGCCTCCGCCGGTGCGCCAATTGGGATGTCTGGGCCGGTGCCATTGAGGACGTGATCTAAGGGCCCCTCGACAGGCGCGGCCCCCGCGCCGCAGACGGCCTTGCAGTCCTCCGCGCTGCACCGTTTTGTGGGGTTCTTTATGTCCGGATGAAACGGCCCGTAGGCATTGTAGTCATCTCTTTTCTCGGGAGGATCTTGGTCGACCTTGGGGGGCTCGACGATGGGGCATGAACACATGATCTGCTTCTTGAAGAGCTTCCGCGCGCCGGTCATTTCAGAGACGCCCTCGAAGCATAAGCCGCCGTCGCACTGGGCGTAGGACCCGGGGCCGTCACCAGGGCAATAGTACACGGCGCCGTCCGAGCCGCCGAAGATGGGTTTGGAGGGCGACAGGGAAAAGGTGCTGGCTCTGATTCCCTCTTTATTACCGTTCTCCATCACGTTGCAGACGTTGGGAAGGTCTTCGTCGTCGAGGAATTCGACGAAACTGTCGTCGTAGAGCACGTTGTTGCGGATAGTCAGCGTCAGTGAGATGCTGTCGTCCCAGTCGTCCTTGTTGCCTACATTGTAGGGAGGGGCATTCTCCGGGAGCCTCTCGCAGGCGCAGTAAAGCACCCCGTTGAAGTACCAGCACCGCCCAGGAAAGCACAGCGCATATTTTTGGTCGGGAATGATCCTGAACGCTGCCGGCCCCTCCTGCGGCCGTTCCAAATCCTGCGCGGTGCACTTATCGTCGTACCCCGCCGGCGCCAGACCCGCACCAAACGGAGGGAATGGCTTCGCCGCGCTTACCGCGGAGCAGGTCAACAACGCAAATATGATTGCGATTATTCTGCCGGACCGCAGGATGGTTGATCGCGTATTCATGGTTCTACTCTTATTCTTAACAATGGCGGAGGCTGTTTGGCCCAGCTCAAAGACATCTGAAACCGGTGGCTAGGAAGTCCAAACACCTCAGGCGACAATACGCTCCACGGATTAGCCGGCAGTTCGGCCGCGGTCAACGCGGAAAGACCGCGAACAGTCGTTCAGACGGCACGCGCGAACGCCCCCGACGCAGGGCTAGCTTCGTCTTCGAAGGAAGACTGATCGCGTCGAACCGGCCGCGTAGACGACACTTAGTTTTTATACTTTTCAGCGACCACACGAGGCATGCTTGCCTCCGAGTCGCGATCTTGATCTGAACCATATGGTTGCTCATCAACACGCCGGCATGCACCAAGGCTTACTCCACGGGCGCGACCTCCGGCGGGCTTGCCGACCACCCCCGATTAGCCTATGCTCGGTCCGCTCAGGTTGGTAGCGCTTTGTCGGCCCCTCGTGCTTGGGCACACGACCCTTGCGGCCACTGAGCATTAAACCATCAGTACAATCAGTACAAGACCACTGGCGTGGCTCGTCGGCAGAGTGATCTTGGGCACGCATGCTTGCTGCTAGCGTTGCGTGCACGATCACCGGGGCTGGGGTGCACTTTCTTACAAAGCCGCTTTTTTACGAAGGCGGGAGTGAATAATAATGAATGCTACTGTTTATCTGGGCGCAATGCTTTCGGCTTGCCTCGCATTGTGCACCCTGTCTGCCTGACCTCCATGCCGCAAAGCCGGCAAACAACGCGAATTATGCGAAGCAGTACGAGCAATTTATCCTGCGCGGGGTGAAACTCCACGACACGTTTCAAATTAATGACCAAGAAACTGTTCGCTTAGACGGGACCGGATGGCCGGCCTTTGCCAACATTTGGACCGAACCTGCCAATTTCCTGCTCTGCAACCCGCCGCAGGGACAGGACTTCGCTTACGCGCTCTGCTATTACTCGGGGCCCGATGATCCTTCGGGCCTGTCCTCAGACAACCCTGCCCTGCCATGCACATTGTCCCCGAACGGAAAGTCCGCGGATTGCAAGTGCTTCAAGCTGGACACCGCCGTGGTGCCGCCGCAGGTACCGTATTTCGTGGACATCAATGCGATTTTGAATCTAGACATTTATCAGCAGACAGTACGCGGTTTGCGGCGAGGATGGAGCGGGTTGCGCGCCGAGTACGAGTATCGAGGCCCCCGTCTGCCGTTCGATCAATACAAACCAGTTGATCGCCGGTGCGAAGCATCGTCTCCGTCTTCTCTCCCGTCAAGAAGCTCGATTACTATTCCGGCTCCACGCCCTGCGATGCACCTGGATCTGTCTACGCCGGCTGCATGACCGCGCCTTGCTACGATACTGGTGAGGTCGATGCGCACGGCAACGCCTTGGTGGATTGCAGCTGTCCGATCTACCAGGGCCCGTTCGAGATCGGACAAGGCCCGTCGGCGGACGGACCCCAAGACTGCAACTTAGGGCATGGAAACCTGTGGTCTGCGGCTCACAACCCCTTGAAAAACGACCCAATCGATCCGCCGGCACCGACAGAGAACTGCATCCCAGACGCGCCGCCTGAATCCGGATGTCCATTATGGAGCGACGCAGTCACCGGCTTCGATCCCGAGAGCACAGTCTGCCAAGCGGTATGTAATGCTTACCAGAGCACTGATGACGGAAGTGACGAAAGCATTCAGCCGGGCTACGCCTGTGACTCCACGCTCTGCACGACGTTGGGGATCGGTCAGGAGCTCCCCTTCGATGGTCTCGCCGCCGAGTCGAACGTGCGACTCGGTCTCATGGCAGAGGCGTGCAAAGGCATCGGTAAACTCCCCAGGCTTGAACTGATCGCAACGGTGGAGAAACTGGCGGGCTGCAGCTGTTGCGCAAGTCAACTGTGCGGGTGCGCCAGCGCGACGGACATCAACGACGAAACGAACAGCAAGATATTTGACCTGAATGCCGAGCAAAGGGCCGCTGGGATCAAGCCGCAGTGCGATATCAACCAAACGCTGTGTGGAGAACAAGCGCGATAGACCATCGACGTTGGCATCACAGCGCAGCGCTGAAGTCAATCGAAGGCATTGGCGCCTCGGGCAGCGGGAGCCTCAATTAGGGCAAGAGTACGTCGATCAGCATCCTCAATACCGCGCGACCCAGACGCTGGTCGCCTCGACCGGAGTGGCACTGCAGCGCGTGGTCGGTGCCGCCCTGTCGTTAAACCCCGGGTGCATGGCGGAGACCGCCGCGCATCTCGTCGATCAACGTCTTCCCGCTGCTGCCGGTAAGGCAAAGGGTGGTCCTGGCCAGCGGCGCCGGGGCCAATGCGCGCAAGTCCATCGGCATCACGGTCCTGAGCGGCATGCTGGCCTCCACCTGTCTGGCGGTGCTGTTCGTGCCGGCGTTCTACGTGTTCTTGCAGAGGCTTTCGGGGCGCGGTAACGGACTTCGCGATTCACGCCAGCCCGGAGAATGAAAGCACGAATCGGCCATTCGTGCCGGGCACTTGCGCAGAGCGGCTTTCCGCCCGTCGGCCCTCTCCCGCCTCAGCGCCCCGTTCGCCGGCCCCAGCCCCGCCGACCCAATACCCCCAAGGCCTTGTCGGACATCCCCGACGCGGCTACGATCAGCGCGGTCCCTCACCTCGAGCAGTCGATTCGGCACCCCGTCAATGGGCGGAGCCGGAACGCGGCTCTGCCCTCACCAACCCAATCCCTTGTCCAGAGGAGTCAATCCCATGTTTGTTAGAGCCTTACTTGTCCTCCTGCTCGGAGTGGTCAGCGCCGGCGCGCTCGCCCAATCGATGCTGGAACAGCTCGAGAAAGAAAAGACGGCGCTTACGACGTACTGCAAAGCCGACGTCGAACGCCTGTGCCCCGGAATCGAGCCGGGCGGCGGGAAGCTCAAGGAATGTCTGATGAAACACAAGGAGGAGATGTCCGTTGGCTGCGCCAAGGCGCTGCAGGAATTGAAGAAATCGATGTAGTGCGAAAGCGGCGGCCGAATCCGCCATCCCGACACATGGAGGTGTCGCCTCGCAGACTCTGTCCAGTAAGGTCTCGCAGATCCGAGCCTCAACCAGCCCGTTCACGCTTTGCGACAGGTGGCGCGCAAGGCGTTCTTCTGCCGGATTGCTTTGACCGCCAGACCCCACCCACCCGGCTGTCGGAAGCCGCGATGGACAGCAGCCCGCTCCACGAAAGCTGTGATCGCATTTGAAGCTGCGTTTGCGAAGGGAGTCCTGCCGATTTCTCCGAATCGGTTGCGTCATCAGTTAGGAGTCGGGAGCTCAGCCGCTGCAGCGTGCCGGTGGCGATTGTGATATCTGAACACCTCGCGAATCCAAGGTCGCATCTTCCTCGCTACGCTCCGTAGTCTGAACCAGCACGGGCGGCCAAAATTGATCAGCCGACCGTCGACAAATTGTCATGCGCTTCAGTTGTAGTTTCTGACATCCGGGCGATGGTCCGGAATGAAGCCGTCGCGGTTTGGCATCTTCACTTTTGCCAGCGAGTCGGCATTCATGACGTCTGTTTCTTCGATGATGCCACCTTGCGCAAGTACATAGGCGACCAAGGCGTAAACCTCGTCGTTGCTCAGCGACCCGGGGGCGTCGAATGGCATGGCGCGGCGTACGTAGTCAAACACGGTCGTGGCGTGTGGCCAGTAACTCTCAACGGTCTTCACCGCGGCGCCGCTGGCAAGCGTGCCACGACCGCCGACGAGAGCGGCGCCTCCGGTTTCTTTCACGCCTTTCAGATCGGCCCCGTGGCAGGCAAGGCACTTCGTCTCGTAGACCGCCTTGCCGGTTTGCGCGGTCCCTTCACCCGCTGGCAGGTGGCGGCCGTCCGGCAATATGGCGATTGTCACGGCCTCGAGTTCGGCCGCGCTCGGAGCGGCACCGAAGCCATAGGGCCCACCCACATCCTCCGCAAAAGCGCCGCCCAGAGAGAGACCGACGATCAGCGCGGCAGTTGTGATCATGACCTTGGTTGCCGGCCGCCGTTTATCAGTAGTGGTGAACATTGCTCACCTCGCCGTTGGCGGCAACCGCCCAACTTTGGATTCCGTTCAGGTGATAGATCGAGCCAAACGTCCCCGACATGCCGCGCACGTCGACCAGTTGCTTGATGGTCGGTTGCACATAGCCGGTCTCGTCCTGACAGCGGCTTTGCAAGATGACCGGGTTGCCATCCCAGATCCAACCGTAGCGGAAACGCGTGGTACAGATCGGCTGAATGGGACCTTGCAACGAGGCGTTGTGCCAGGTTTGCCCGCCATCGGTCGTGATTTCCACGCGTTGGATGCGACCGCGACCGGACCAGGCGAGCCCAGTGATCTCGTAAAAACCGGGGCCGGGTAGTTTCATCTCACCCGACGGGTAGGTAATGACCGACTTCGCTTCCATCGTGAAAGAAAACTGTCGGGCCTTTCCGTCTCCCAGCAGGTCCGTGTATTTGGATGTCTCTTCGCGGGTCTGGAATGGGATATCGCTGATCTCGAGGCGCCGCAGCCATTTGATGTGCGTATTACCCTCGAAACCCGGCGCCACCAAGCGCAGGGGATAGCCTTGTTCGGGGCGGATGGCTTCGCCGTTCTGACCGTAAGCAAGCAGCGCGTCGTCCCAACATTTGTCGAGTGGGATGCTGCGCGTCATGACGGCTGCGTCGGACCCCTCCGCGAGAATCCACGCCGCACCATCGTCGACGCCGACTTCGCGCAAGATCGTCGATAACGGCACGCCCGTCCATTCCGAGGTGCTGACCAGGCCATGCGTGCCCTGAACGGTCTTGAGTGTGGGCTTTGCCCATTCGGTGAGTCCATTGCCCGAACATTCGATGAAGTGCTTACGTGTCACGGACGGAAAGCGTTTCAGATCGTCCATGGTCAGTTTCAGCGGCTTGCCCACCATGCCATGGACATACAGCGCATGCCGGCGCGGATCGATCGTTGGAATACCGCCATGGTGACGCTCGAAATGCAGACCCGAGGGGGTGATGTTTCCCATCTGGCTCGCCAGTGGCGACATGCTCCACGAGGATAGCCTGGTGGCGGTGGGATAGCGCCAGCGCGCTTCGGTTTCGAACTGAGAACGCGAACCGTAGCCGCCGTCGTCGCCGACAGGGCGGCCCTGTACCTTGGTTGGATCGGGCGGTACTGGAAACTCAAAGGCGCCAGCCGGAGCGGCTGCCGAGCTCAATCGCGGCGCCAAGGTTGCCCCGGCAAGCACGGCGCCTCCCGTGAGAAACGATCGGCGTCCCATCGCTTTCGTCGGATTGGGGAACATGCCTTCCTTGCAGTCGCACGCTTCGCGCTCTTGCTTGAGTGCCGCGAGGTGGCGCTGCTCCGCGGCGACCATCTCGTCGATCAGGCGCAGCGTATCTTCGTCGTAGATTCGATCTTCTTTTAGCAACATGGGTTTTCTATTCGCCTGACCTGTTGTTGGATTTGGAACTCAGACGCTTTTCGTGCCAGCTCGTGGGCGCCTGAATTCAGGTAGTGAAGTCTTGTACTTTCCCATCGCTTGGAGCTTTGGTGATCACGAAAAGCGCGCCGTCGATTCGAAGCTAAGCAATGACGAACAAGGCTGCTTGTGGGCATTTGATGGAATACTCTATTCGCAGCGAAAGGGTTGCTCGCGAGTGTCGATTCAGGTACCACTCAATCAACCTGTTAGTAGTGAACGGGGCGCTCGTTCAGTTTTTCTCGAAGCCAATTAGTCTCTACTGACTTTGGCATTGTCAGTACGCTCCGCTGAAAACGGCTTTGGTGCGGACTCATCAGGACCTGCCAATGGCTTGCCTATGTGGCGAAAATAATTACTCAAACCACCAGGGGGACTAATCGCCCAAACCAAGATAACAATCTTATCTGTATTATTTTCCAGCTCATGATCAACATTGATACCAATACAAAGACTATCACCAGCTTCAAGCTGATGAGATTCGCCATTGATCAGGACGTCAGGGTGACCTTGATGGATAAAAATAAATTCAACTGCATCTTCATGATGATGTTTAGGAATTTTACTTCCTGGCGCCATGTGATGCATGCCAGAATGAAATCCAGGTTTGGTGAAGTTTTTGTCAGTTATTTTCAGCGTAACACGCGTGCCATCATTAGGGCTTGGTTGCCAGTACGCCTCCCCTTCAAGCGCTTTCAAAACAGCATATTCTTTCTCATCTGGCATAATGACTTACTCCGAGAATAGGTTAGCCCACATCATTTCGAACTTGGCGTATGCAAACGAATAAGGTTAGATCGCGTGAGCGAAGCGAACCGCGATCTAACCTTATTCGTTAGGGGTCAGCTGAAGCGCAGGATGCTGCGCTTCATCGGGTCATCGCTCAAGGGCCTCGCTGTCGACTCTCAACGGAACGCCTGGGTTGCCTCCCTGAAGGAGGACTCGGTATACGGCATCCGGCCAAACGGCTCGATCATCGGGCAGTTGAAGGGTGGCGGCATCAACGCTCCGTGGGACGTGACGGTGGATGGGGAGGACAACCTGTGGGTGTCGAACTTCGGCCCGCTTGACGTGACGAACAACTTCCGCAGTGGCCGAATCTCGAAGCTCTGCGGGATCAACCGGTCCGCCTGCCCCCTGGGGCGAAGACCGGCGACCCGATCTCGCCAGCGAGCGGCTACACGATGCCCTCCGCCGGCAGCGAGGTACTGCTTGCGAACGGCAACCCGCTGTACTGACCCGACGAGCCGCCGAGCTTCTCGCCGATGATGCGCCAGACCGCATCCCAGATCGACAGAGCAGGCAATGTCTGGACGATCAACAACTGGAAGCCAGACTTGTTCAGACCGATCCCACCGCGACCTGCGCACCCGTCCGCCAGCGGGCGCTAGCAGGCGTCCTTCAATGCTGCTCTTGCGCCTCAAAGCCCGCCGCCCGCAGCGCATCCAGCACCTGCTCGATATGCGCGCGCCCCCGTGTTTGCAGCACCAGCTCAACTTCCACGTTTTGCGCCGCCAGCACGGTGAACGCGCGCTGGTGATGCACCTCGTTGATGTTGGCGCCCGCTTCGGCCACCGTCGCGGTGATTTTGGCCAGCGAGCCGGGAATGTCGCGCGCGCTGACCTGGATGCGCGCCAGCAGCCCGGCGCGCACCATGCCGCGCTCGATGATGGCCGCCAGTAGCAGCGGGTCGATATTGCCGCCGCACATCACCAGGCCGACCTTCTTGCCGGCAAAGCGATCCGGGTACTTCAGCAGCGCCGCCAGTCCGGCCGCGCCCGCGCCTTCGACCAGCGTCTTTTCAATTTCCAGCAGCATCACCATCGCCTGCTCGATGTCGCCTTCTTCGACCAGCAGCAGGTCATTGACCTTGGCGGCAATGATGGCCTGGGGAATCCGGCCCGGCGTGCCGACCGCAATGCCGTCGGCAATCGTCGTTGTGCCTTGCGGGTGGTGCGTGCCTTTGATGGCGTTGACCATCGCCGGAAAGTGCGAAGTCTGCACGCCGATGATCTCGATGTCCGGCTTGAGCGCCCTGGCTGCCGTGGCAATGCCCGCGATCAGGCCGCCGCCGCCCACGGCAATCACCAGCGTTTCCAGCTCGGGCACGGCCTGCAGCATTTCCAGCCCGATCGTGCCCTGACCGGCCACGATGGCCTCGTCGTCATACGGGTGCACAAACACCAGCCCGCCGCGCTCGGCCAGCGCCAGCGCGTGGGCGCGGGATTCGTCCAGCGTGTCGCCGTGCAGCACCACTTCGGCGCCAAAGCCGCGCGTGCGCTCAATCTTGACGCCCGGCGTAGAGCGCGGCATCACGATGACGGCGCGAATGCCCAGGCGCTGCGCGTGATAGGCCACGCCCTGCGCATGGTTGCCCGCGCTCATGGCAATCACGCCGCGCTGGCGCTCGGCTTCGGTGAGCTGCGCCAGCTTGTTGCAGGCGCCGCGCTCCTTGAATGAGGCGGTGTATTGCAGATTTTCAAACTTCAGGTAAATTTCCGCCCCGGTCAGCTGCGAGAGCGTTTGCGACGCCACGCAGGGTGTGTTCAGCAGATGGCCCTGCAGGCGTTGGGCGGCTTGTTCAATGTCGGAGAGCTGGAGCATGGTTTTCCTTTGAAATGCCGGCGGGTGAGCCGCCTGCCATTGTGCGCCGTCGGTTTGGTCGGACCGGGCAGTAACGCCAGCCTGAAGGAGTCGGGTAAAAATGCGGCGCGCGCAACTTTAGGTGCGGGCTTGGCTGTTTCGGCGTTTCCGCGGTACGTGCCCGTTTAGCCCTCACCATCGCTCACGTTTCCGCAAGCCCCCCTCTCATCCCGGACGGTCGGATTTCCCGCACATTATGTGCTGCAGCACATAATGTGCGGGAAATCCGTGATTACGATGACGCAGAAGGCAAGAACTCGGGCTTGCATTCCTGTCATCCGTCTCGGCTGCATCGCCACGTTGGGGCAGGGTTCGTTCCTCAACTCAGCTTATGGACCTTCTCTCTGACCACCGCCCGCACTTTCGGCCAACCGGTCTTCGGCCATCTGCTTGAGTGCGAGCCGGTCGACCTTTCCAGTTGTGTTCAGCGGCATCTCATCGAGCATGACAATCACCTCCGGCGCTTTGTAGCCGACCCGCTCGCGGGCAAAGCCAATCAACTCGGTACTCGTCGGTCGCTTCGCGCCCAGTTTGAACGTCACGAAAGCACAGACATTCTCCCCATGCACCAGATCATGTATTCCAACAACGCCAACCATATCGACCGCCGGGTGCTCTGCAACGGCTTCCTCCACCTCTTGCGGGCAAATGTTCGACCCATCGTGGACGATGATTTGCTTCTTGCGACCACAAAACCAAAGGTACCCATCCCCATCCACCCGCATCACGTCTCCGGTATCCAGCCAACCATCCACGATCGTCTCTTCCGTCGCCTCTCGATTGTGCCAGTACCCGATGGTGTTTCCCGGCGAGCGAACCCACACCCGTCCTTCCGTTGCAACCGGCACCTCGGCCCCGGCATCATCGCGAAGCGACATCGCATAGCCAGGGCAAGGCTTGCCAATCGAGCCGAGTCGATTCTCGCCGGACGGCGGATTAAGCGTCGCCGGACCGATCTCCGTCATGCCCCAGCTCTCGTCAACCGGGAGGCCGGACAAGTCGGTAAACTCGCGCTCCAGTTCCCGCGAGACCTTGTCTCCGCCGGAAAAACACAGCCGAAGCGAAGAAAAATCTTTCGCATCCAGGTCATGGTCACGGATGAGGGCGATCAGCGCCGCAGGCAGCATCCACAAGACCGTGGGGCGGAACTCCCGCAGCAGCGGCAGCATCTCGGGGCCGTCGCTGCACCGCGGGATGACCAGTCGGGCACCCGCCGCCAGCGTGCAAAGCCCAAAGAGCGATCCTCCGATGTGCGAAAATGACGCCCCCGGAAGCAGCGTGTCCGCCGCCGTGAGTTCCATGGCCTGACTATTCGCTGCCATCATCCAACCGAAGGTTCGCTGTGTATGAGTCACCCCTTTCGGCTTACCCGTGCTGCCGGAGGTGAAATAGATAAACGCAGGGGCATCGATATCCGGTGCGGGTAGCGCTACCTCGGGCGGACCTTGCGCCAACAGCCGTTCAAAAACGAGCCCGGATCTGCCCTCGGCCTCGTATCGAATCACGCCAAGCGGAAGCTGGCTGCCCAATCTGCTCGCCGCAACGTCTGCGTCACGCTCGGCATGATGCAACAGCAAAGACGCTCCGCTCACTTCCAGGGCGTGATCAATCTCCGGAGGCATATACCGATAATTCAACGGTGTCGCCACCAAGCTCGCTTTCAGACAGGCAAGATAGTGAATGACAAGCGCCGGACGGTTGGGCATCAACGTCGCCACACGATCGCCCGGTTTCAAACCGAGCGCCAAATACCGGGCCGCCAACCGGGTACTGCTCTCCTCAAGCTGTCGCCAACTCAATTGCGTCTCGGCGGATACCAGGGCCAGATCATCCGGCTTGGTCTTGAGCCCAATCCCCAGGAAATCGTCGACGCGATTGGGTTCCGTGAGTGACGGTCCAGCGATAGGCATGCGATTTACCTCGGGATAGGGCAGGTCGCGATTGCGGCCACAAAGAATGGCGATGCCGTTCTTTGCCGCCGTGAACGCGAGCGATTCGGGGTCGGTACCCTGGTGGGGCCGTCACAAAACGTGATGAGGGATGACGGCTGGGAATTTCACGCGCCGCTGCGCGTCCAGGGCCGCGTGAAACCTGAGGCTAGCGGGGGCTGGAAGATCGGTCAAGGCCCAACCACAGGGCTTACGTCCCTCGCGGCCGGCGCAAACGCGAGCTTTAGCGAGCGCTGGGACAAGATTGGGGCCGCAGCGCTAAGGCGCGGGACGGGGAGACTGCCCCGCTCGCGCAGGCGACGGCTTCCACTAGAGGCTACACTGATCGCATCCGACGTTGGCCTCGGGCTGGCAAAGGAGGTCCCAGTCCGGCGCCGGAACATCGTTTTTGGCGAGAGGGCTGCGGGCACGATCCGGGTCTCCGTGATGCATGAGGTGACTCTCGCAATGTCCGCTCTGGGTTGTATTGCCGCCGTCGTTGTGCGCACAGCCAATGTCCGTTGTGGGTCGATACCCAACCTTTCCACCACGGCTCTCGCAGTGGCGGGAATGCGCTGCAATCGCCTAAGAGGTGCTCGGCGAGGGTGGTACCCACTGCTTCGCTAGGATTCGGTGCACCATCGGGATGAAGGTTGCGATGGGCTCGTTCGGATAGTCAGGATCGAAAGAGACCTCGTCGTACAGCGCGCAGAATTCAGCCGTGCGCGCGAAGCAAGGATGCTCCCGATAGGCGTCGCGGCCGTTTGGGTCCACCCCGACCCTGGCACCGTAGTAATAGGTCTGAAACAGAGGATGGTGGAAGAGGGTCCAGTAGTTCGCCTCGCTGATGAAGGGACGCAGGATCGCCGCAATGACTTCCCCGTGATTCAACGGTCCGAGCGCTTCGCCGATGTCATGCAGCAGCGCGACGACAACATATTCCTCGTCGCGCCCGTCGCGCAATGCTCGGGTGGCCGCCTGCAACGAATGAGTCCGCCGATCCACCGGATAGGCCGCGTCGCCGCCGAGGCTATCGAGCAGACCGAGCAGCAGACCTGGGAGCTGCTGGAGGTTGGTCTGGTGGACCTCTTGCAAGACGTCGTAGTCCGCACGCGTCATTTCGTCCATACGTCGGAAATGCATGTGCCCAATGTCAGCGCTCGGTGCATCGAGCTCCCCGGCAGTCGAATCCTTGCGCCCTCTCGCCGTTTGGTCGCGATCAGCAGTACTCATGTCTCACCCAACGTTGCCAAGTAACACGGTGGCTGACTGTAGGCGCGCGATCGGCTGTGATCAAGCCCGCTAGCGAGGTCACAACGCCTCTGTAGAACAGGAACAGCGCTACTTGTGTGAAAACACACAAATTACCCTGCCCCGCGTCAATGATTTCTCAGATTCCCCAATAAGCCGCTGTGACATTGATAAGCTCTGAGCCCTTCTCAAGTTGGGCCAGAGACACGGGGGTATCGATCGTGATGCGACAGCGACAGAACATGCTGGTGGGGGATTCTCGGTGCCCGATTTCCTGTCCGGCGGCGCGGCGAACCGGATCTCTGCCCGAGGCGCCGGGTAGCGAACTGCTCGACCTGGCGGAGTCCGAGCAGCTGCAGCCTCGCCGCAAACCCGTAACTGCCGCGCTTGGGCTGCTACCCCTTGGGTTCTTTGTTGCTGCGGGCCTGGCGGCGGAGGAGGTCACCGAGCTGCAAGAGGTCGTCGTCACGGCGCCGTCGGCCGACCCGTTGCGAGTCGGTGCGCGGACCCTGACCCCGGCGCAGATCGCGCCGCAGCGCGCCCGCACCAGCGATACCGCGAGCCTGCTGACGGCGATCCCCGGCGTCAGCGTCTACGGCGCCGGCGGGGTGTCCAGTCTACCGTCGATCCGCGGCCTGGCGGATGATCGCCTGCGCACCAAGGTCGACGGCGTGGATCTGGTCGCCAGTTGTCCCAATCACATGAATTCGCCGCTCTCCTACATCGACCCGACGGCGGTGGAAAGCATCCAGGTCTACGCCGGCGTCACGCCGGTTAGCGTCGGCGGCGACAGCATCGGCGGCAGCATCCTGGTGCAGTCGGCGGCACCGGCGTTCGCCGAGCCCGGAACGCAATTGACGACCGGGTCAGCCGGCGCCTTCTACCGCAGCAATGGCAATAGCTGGGGCGGCAACCTGTCCGGCACCTATGCCACCGAGCGCCTGAGCATGAACTACACCGGCGCCTACGCCCAGTCCGACAACTATCGGGCCGGCAGCGATTTCAAGGACTACAGCTTCACCGGTCGGCTCGGTCATACCCTACCGCTGGACGAGGTCGGCTCGACCGCCTACGAAACCACCAATCAATCCGTCACAGCCGCCTGGCAGGACGCCGGCCATCTGCTGGACTTGAGCTACAGCTACCAGCACATCCCCTACGAGAACTATCCGAACCAGCGGATGGACATGACCGACAACCGCAGCGACCAGTTCAACCTCGGTTACAGCGGCGACCTGACCTGGGGCACGCTGACGGCGCGGGCCTATTACGAGCACACCCAACACCAAATGGACTTCGGCGACGACAAGCGATTCTGGTACGGACCGGGACAACCGCCGCGGGGTTCCGGCGGCGATGTTGCACTCAACGGCACGCCCTGTTCGCCGATCGCGGGTGTCAGCATGAGCGGCGGCATGATGGTCGGTTGCGCCGCCGGCATGCCGATGGACACCGACGGCAAGAACGGGGGGTTCAGCGTCAGCGCGGACATGCCGCTGACCAACGGCGACCTGGTCCGCGTCGGCGGCGATTACCAGAACTATCGCCTGGATGACTATTGGTCCCCCTCCGGCGCCGGCATGTGGCCCTATACCTTCTTGAACATCAACGACGGCCGACGCGACCGCTACGCGGTGTTCGGCGAGTGGGAGATCTACAAGGAGCGCTGGGCCCACATCCTGGGGGTGCGCTTCGAGTATCTGGACATGGACGCCGGTCCGGTGCATGGCTACAACCTGAGCGACCGCGCCGACCGAAGGGACCGGCGGTCTCGGCAACCAGACCCGGGACGCGGCACTGTTCAATACCCAGTCCCGGGCCAAGACCGACCACAACTGGGATCTGTCGTGGATCGCCCGTTTCACGCCGGACGCGATGCAGCGCTACGAGATCGGGCTGGCCCAGAAGACCCGCTCGCCCAATCTGTACGAGCGCTACACCTGGTCGACCTGGCAGATGGCCGCGTTCATGAACAACTTCGTCGGCGACGGCAACGGCTATGTCGGCGACCTCGGACCTCGATCCGGAGATCGCGCGCACCGTCAGCCTCACCGCGGACTGGCACGATGCCGACGCCGCGACGTGGCGCATCCAGGTCACGCCGTACTTCACCTACGTGCAGGACTACATCGATGCCGTGCAATGGGATTCCGCGACCAACGCACCCCGCCGCGTGCCGGTGGTCGACGACTTCACCGTACTCAAGTACGTGAACCAATCCGCGCGCCTCTACGGGCTCGACCTCTCGGCACAGCTACGTCATGGCGACCGGCACCGCGTTCGGCGATTTCACCGCCGACCTGGTGGCGAGCTACGCCAAGGGCGAGAACCAGGACACCGACGACAACCTCTACAACATCATGCCGCTGAACGCCACGCTCGCGCTGACGCAGGCGCGCGGCCCCTGGCGCAATACCCTGGAAGGCGAGTTCGTCGCCGCCAAGGACGATGTCTCCCAGGTGCGCAACGAGATGCGGACCGCGGGCTACGGGCTCGCGCATCTGCGCAGTCGCTACGAGACAAACACCTGGAGTCTCGAGGTCGGGGTCGAGAACCTGTTCGACCGACTTCTATGACCTGCCCCTCGGCGGCGCCTATGTGGGCCAGGGTACGACCATGACCATTCCGCCCGAGCCCAACCAGCCCCAATGGGGTACGCCGGTGCCAGGCCCCGGTCGCTCCTTCTATGCCGCGGTCAACCTGACGTTCTGACGCCGGGTGCGCTCCAGCGCCAATAGGCCCAGGCCAGCAGGCCGATCCAGGCCGCCGCGAGCCAGCCGATGATGCCGTCGTAATCGCCGGCCAGGAAGGCCAGGGTCGAGGCCTCGTTGCCGTCGGTGAGACGGCGCGAGACCTGGATGACGAACACCCAGCCCGCGTGCAGGCCGATGCACCAGCCGATGTGCCCGGTGCGCTCACGCACCAAGGCCAGAAACACGCCCACCAGGAACAGCGCCAGCATCGAATCCAGGTGGCGCCACTGCAGCACGTCGGTGAACACGTGCGTGAACATGACCCCGACACCGGACCAATCGAAGGCGACGCCATCCGGCAACCCGTGCGGCTTCATGAAGTGCAGCAGGGCATAGAGCGCGGCAGACCAAAACACGGCCGAGCGCAGTCCGTTGCGGGCACGCACGGCGCCAAACAACGCCCCACGGAAGAAGGTCTCCTCCAGCAGGCCGATCAGCAGTCCACCGATCAGCGCCGCGGCGCCCTTTTCCAGAATCTCCGCCAGCAGGCCGTCGGCGGGCAGGTCTGGCACCCTTACTCCCAGCAGCAGCAGCGCCGCCGCCAACAGCAGTAGGATCAGGACACCGCTCAGCCAACCGCGGGCGATCGCTTGCACGAATTCCCGACGCGCGATGCCGTAGCCAAGCGCGGCGCGATTGTCGAAGCCCATGCGCTTCAGAAAGGGCCACAACCCCAGCAGGATGAACAGTTGCGCGATGCGCCCCATGACCCGCTGCGGCTCGTGCTCGACCCAACCGGTCTGCATGACGGGATAGGTCAGCAGCGCCGCAAGTGCAAGGCAAACAAACAGGTAGGCAAAGAAGATGGCGGTGGTCCGCACGAGTGATGGCTCCGATGATGCTTCTGAAGACGGCGCGCGGCGAACTGCCTGTCGTTTGATCCTGGAAAGGACGGATCACCACGATGTGCACCGAAGAAACACGAAGGAAAATAGCGAAGTAATCACAGTCGCTCCGGTTGCAACGACCACAAGCCAGCGTTAGCTTTAGCGGATTCGAGTGCCGCCCCCATCCGACTTATGATCCTAGAAACGGCAGTTGACCGCTATGTGCGAGGCACAAACCCTTGTTTTTATGGCGCTACCATGGTTTTCACCGGCTCACCTCATGGGTGAAGGCCGCTACGACCCCCAGTGCACGCCCCGCGCGGCGCCTGGCTGCGTTACAACTCGTTGGAATAGAATGACTATTCCGCCTCGTTGTGCCTTGCCAGACACCACGCGGGACGCACCCTGGGGGCCGTCCAACTGCCGTTTCTAGGATGATCCAACCACGCCCAGGCTTGTCGCTCGCCCTGCTGCTCACGGCACTCACACTGTCAGTACCGGCCTATTGCGAACCGAACGGGTCGCAACCGATCTATGTGGAACAGGGCGCCTGGTTTGCCACCCTGCCGCGTTCGCCCGACTCGGAATGCACACTGAACACCGGCGGCTATGATCGCGCCGGCAAGACACAGAACCCAGCCCTTTCGGTCACGCTGCGCCAGCGGGACGACGGCAGGCTCCAAATCGCGCTGACTGCCACCGCGGTGACGACCCTGTCGCGGGCCGATCTGGGACGGTTAAAAACGACGCTGCGCGTGACCGGCACCGAGCCGATGATGATCCGCGCGGTTCCGTCGGCGATCATCGAAACCAGCTATGAGCGTCGTCTGACACTGCGCCCGATCTTCCCCGGCAGCGACGGGAACGCTGGCATGAACCGTCTGATTGCAGCGATGCGGGTAGGTGACCGGCTGGTCGCCGAGATCAATGGCCGGGCGCTAGAACCGGCTTTCTCACTGCGCGGTTTCGACAGTCTCTGGCAACAGGCAATGCGACACTGCGGGGCCGCAGGAAGCGGGCCTTAGGTCCGGCGACGGTAAATCTTACGAACCGAGCCCGCGCCGGCAGCAGTGTGCTGACCGGAACGGGCCCGTCGACGGCTATAACTTATCGACGCCGCCGACTTCCTCCTCGGTCATCTCTTTGCCCTGCTCTTCCAGCGCCTCAGCCTTGTCGACGGCCTTTTCCTCGACTGCCTCAGCGGCCTTCATTTCGGCCTCCGCGGCCTCATCGGCCTTGGTCACGGCATCTTCCATGGCATCCGTTTGAGCGAAGGCGGCGCCCCCGAACAGGCTGAGTGCACCGAGTAGGGCCAAGGTCTTGATGCTGGTCGTGGTCTGCATTGGAGTGTCTCCTCAACGTAAGTGAGCCGGGCCAATGGCCAGGCGGAAGTGCTCTCCATGGTGCCGCAACGCATGCGCTGGGTACCAGAAGATTGGGAAAACGCTATTTCAACCGTGGTATTGGTGCGCAGCATGCCACGAAAACCGCCAGACTAAAAGCCACCGCCGGTCTTGAAGCCGCCGCCACCTCCGCTGCCTCCGAAGCCGCCGCCCCCCAGGCCGCCACCACCCAGCCCACCACGACCTCTGCCGAGACTGCCACCCAGCCCGCCAACGCTGCCGCCCCAGGGCGTACCACGGCCGAACCCGCCGGAGCCGAACGTTGGATTGGCGCGTCGCGGCTGCTGGCGTTGCTGCTGTTCGAGCACGTCCATCAGGGCATCCCGGTCGAGCATGCCGTTGATGAAGTTCGTCAGCATCATGGCCAGCATGGCGCCGTCAGCGAAGCCGGAATCACTGCGGTCCATGCGTTGGCGCTTGAAGTCGCGCTGCAGCCGAGACAACTCCTCGAGTTTCTGCTGCTGCTTGGCCCGGGTCTGCTTGAGATTCTCGATGGTAAAGCTGAGCTGCCGACGCTCCTGCTCGGCCTGCAACAGCCGATTGACGATCTGGTCGTCGTCCGGAAACGGCGTCGCCAGCGCATCGCGCCGCAGAGCGGCAAGATCGTCGCGCTCCAGTTCGGTGCTCAGGTAGTCCACGGCCTGGCGGGTGTAGTCGTCCTCTCCGGAGGCGAATCTTGCCTGGTGCTCGAGCAAGTCGTTGATGCCGGTCTCGGCCTCACCGATGCGCGCGTCGATGTCGTCGAGGCGTTCCTGCTCCGTGTCACGAGCCTGGTCTAGCGTCAGGACGCCATCGGCCGCGCGGGCGGCGTCGTCGAGCGCGCGCAGGGCGGCGAATGCGTCCTCGGATTGTTGCCTGGACAGATTCGCGTGCTCGCGCAGACGTTGCGGGATCTCCAGAAGGCGCGTGTAGTTCATCCGCGCATCCGAATAGCCGACCAGGCGGGCAACCTTGCCGTCGAGCCAGCGCGTTAGGCCACCGGCATCGTATTTCGGCAGGCCGTAGTGACGGTTCCACAGGTACATGAACAGCGGGTCGGCACGGTAGGCGGCGCCCTTGGCATCCAGTTCCTGTTCGCTGTCGCTGGCCTTTTCCTCGGCATGCAGTGCAATACGCTCAGCCTCGCGGACATGCTCGCGCTGGGCCTGGTAAGCCGGGTCCGCTTCCAGCCTTGCCTGGGTTGCGGCTTCGGCATCGTCAAGCCGCTCGTTCGCCTGCTCCAGCAAGTCCGCCTGGGCTTCGCGCTCGTCGTTCAGTCGATCGCGGGCCGCGCGCGCGTCATCGAGCTTGCGCTCCAGGGTCTCGACGGCCTCGCGGCGCTGCTCTAGCACCACGGCCACCTGGCGTTCCGCTGCGTCGAGCGCGTCCGACAGGGTGCCATCGTCGACCAGATCCACACGCACGCGCGCCAGCGCGCGATAGTCATCGGCACGACGCTGCTCAAGACCCATGAGGTCGCGCCCGAGTTCCTCGAGCTTCTGATCGAGGCCGGTCAGCTCGCTCTGCTGATCACGCTCGGCGCCGACGATCTGCGCCAGGGCCTGTCGTCCACTGATCATTGCAAATTCCCCGCGCTGTCTCGGCGCCCGTGTTGCCATTGACGTTGGTCGTTCACCATGACGTGATCGCCGCGCCGGTGGTGGGCACCTGGTATTCCGGCTCCAGCCGGCCCAGTGCCTTGTTGCCAAAGATGTCCTGCTGGATGATGCCGTCGTCCTGCTTGTCCGCGGCGATGCGATCAAACACACGCTTGTCCACGCGCACGCCCCACTGACTCACCAGTTCTGTCTTGCCGGTCTCCTCGTTCTGGATCGGCACACGCAGGTTACCGCCGTCGGCGCCAATCGCCTCGACGATGATGTAGTAGTTGCGCGCAGCCTGGTTAACATCCGGCACCCGCCAGACACCGCTGCGCTCGCCGGGGCGGTTGACCACCCGAATCCGGTAGCTGGCCTCGAGCTGATCGCGCATCTTCTCCAGTTCGCGCAACAGCGTCTGTGCACGCTCGGTGTCGCCATCGCGCAGCGCTTGCCGCGCTGTCGCCAACAGGCCGTCAGCACGTTGGTCCGCGCTGTCCTGCTCCGCCAACGCGACGACTTCCGTGTGCAGCGCCGCGAGGTCCTGCGGTAGTGCGTCGCGCGGCGCCACCACCAACAGCTGCCAGGCAACCAGCCCAATGGCCAGCCCCGCCAGCGCGCCGAACACCCATTTTCCCCAGACGCCGCGCTTGACATAGAGCCGCGCCATTTTAACGCCGAACGAATCCGGCGGCGGCTTGTAGAGGAAGCGATCTTCCTTGAGCGCCCGAACGCCCTCCTCCAGGATGGCGTCGGTGACCTCGATGCCCTGAGCCGCGTAGATCTTGCGCAAGCGCTGCTTGAGATCCTGCTCGCGGCCGGCGACGTCCAGCTCTTGTTCCACCAGCCGACTCTTGCGCCGCAGCGTGTCGACCACGTCCATGGCAAGCATGACGTCGTCCAAAGGCGGCTTGGCCGGTGGGCCGATTGCAGCCGAGGCAGCCCCGGAAGCGGGCTTAGGGGTGATTGGAATGACGTCGCTCACGCTCGATTAGACCTCGCCGGCGATGATGCCCTTGCCCTGCTCGGCCAAGCGCGCCATGCGCTGCTTGCCGTCCTCGACCGCGTCGCGGATCTCTTCGGCGTTGCGGGTTGACTCCTTGCGCATCTGCTCGATGATCTCGCGCGAATGCGTCTGGTAGCTGACCACCGATTCCACCAGTTTCTTGACCGAATCGGCGCGGATGGTGGGGCCGTAGCCGGCCTTGACGGCCGCCTCCTGCACCTTGCCGCCGATCTCGGCGAGCACCTCCAGCGATTCGCTGATGCCGTCCTTCATGGCGTTGACGGTGGCGGTGGTCTCGGCGAGGCCGAACATGCCGGTGAACGACGCCGTCAGCGCCGTGAGCACGGTTTCGTTGGTGGTGAAGAAGCTGATCGCCTGCTGATAAAGACGCTCTTTGGCGTTGGTGGTCTGCAGCAACCGCGCCATCACCACCTCGGAGGTGTTGTAGGAGACGGTCAGGTTGTCGGACAGGTCCTTGGCGATCTGGTAGCGCTTCTCGACGTTTTGCAGGTCGCGGACGCGCTCGTCGCGGGCCAGTTCCAGACGGGCGCGTTGGGCGGCCTCATCGCCACTGAAGGCTTCCACCGACTGCATCGCCTTGTCGACCTCGGCGCGGGCCGCGTCGAGCTGGCCCTCCGCCTTCTTCAGTACCTCCAGCGCCAAGACCTCGGACTGCTTCATGGCGCCGCGGAAGTCTTGATAGGCATCCAGGATGCGCTGCTCGCGGACGATCTGGTCCTGGGTGCTGTCGGTGACGTCCAGGTAGGTGTCCTTGATCTTGTCGAAACGCGAGGCGATGTCGCCGCGGGTGGCCTTCATCCAGATGTTGGCGACCCGCTCGAAGGTGTCGACCTTGCCGTCTTCCAACTGCTCGACCATCGCTTTGGCATCGTCGCGGATGCTGTTGAATGCCTCGGTGATCTGCTCGTAACGGTTGCTGATGTCCATCGCCTGGACCTGCTCGCGCACCACCTCGTTGAAGGTGGAAGACTGCGCCAGCGTGCGGGCAATGGCGGTGACGCGACCCTCGTCGAGCCCCGCGATCTGATTTAACAGCGCGACCATCGGGTCGTTTGCGGTGCTGGTCTCGGTGGGTGCAAGACCGAGGTCCTGCAGCGTGTTCATGGCCTTATCAAGATACTGCATCGGGGCTGCGGTTGCGGTCATGGTGTCCTCCGGTGGGCTGCCCGGGATTCAGTGGGCAATCAGACTGTTCTGGTTAAGCGGGCTAGGCGCTTCGGGCGCGGCCAAGCTGGCTAAGGGTACAGCACAAGCATGTGGCCGAAGATAGGGCATTTCCGTACGTCGCGACGATCCATTCGATATCGCCTCGACGCGCTGAGACGGTGCAAGTATTAGCGATCGGCCCTAGTTCACCAGGGCAGATATCCTGAGGCCATTCGTTGTCGTTGTCGTTATCGTCATCGGCTCGGCAATTTCCTACAACGACAACGACAACGACAACGACAAAAACGATATCGCGATATCCGCCTCAGTGCACTAGTCGCTCGACCTTGTCCCGAAGCGGGTAGCTCGGCTTCAGCGCGCGCCGCGGACCCGGCACGGAATTTGGTAGCATCGTTGGCGGCATCAATCGCCATGAAAGGCCTCTTCGACCTCCGCCGGCGGCACCTCGGCGCCACTTTCGTCGTCGATGGGGATCAATCGCGCGACGGGATCGCCGTTCAGACTCAGCAAGATCACTTGGCCCTGCAACGCCAGATCGATCAGCTCGTCCAGATGTTGGGCCGCGTAGTCGGTGGTAAAGGTCTTCATCATTGTTGTCGCTGCTTGATTTCGGCGCCCTGAATAATAGCGCCAAATTCGAGCGTCCGCGCCGACCCCGACGGCGGCGAAATTACTAGCGCGCGGCCCAGGTGCAAGCAGCCGATGAACCCATCAACCGGCCTCCGCGCGCAGCCCGCGCAGCAGTTGCCGGACGAAATCCGGGCCGCCATAGATTAATCCGGTGTAGACCTGAACCAGGTCCGCCCCGGCTGCGAACTTCGTCCGGGCGCCTTCCGGGTCCATGATACCGCCGACACCAATCAGCACCGGCTCCGGACCTACCGCCTGGCGCACCAGCCGAAGCAACTCGGTACTACGTTCGAACACAGGGCCTCCGGACAAGCCGCCACTCATGCCCTCGGTACTGCCGCGGAGACCATCGAAACGGATCGTCGTGTTGGTCAACACCAGGCCGGCGCAGCCTGCGTCGAGCGCGGCGCCGGCACAGGCAATGGCATCCTCGTCAGCCAGATCCGGCGCCAGCTTGACCAACAGCGGCCGCGGGATGCCGAGTTGCTGGTTGCGACTCTGAATGGCGTCGATGATGGTCAAAACCTGATCGACGGTCTGTAGATCCCGTAACCCGGGCGTGTTAGGACTAGAGATGTTGACGACCACGTAGTCCGCCAGCTCACCTAGGAGTTCGAAACTGCGGCGATAGTCGCCGGCCGCAGCGTCTGCCGGTGTGACCTTGGATTTGCCGATGTTGACGCCCAACGGAATACCCAAGACGCCGCGCTCGCGCAGGCGCGTGAGCCGCACCGTCATGGCCTCGGCGCCGGCATTGTTGAAGCCCATGCGGTTGATCAGCGCGGCGTCCGACGGCAACCGGAACAGGCGTGGCTTAGGATTGCCCGGTTGCGGCAGCGCCGTGACCGTGCCGACCTCGACGAAGCCGAAGCCCATGGCCTGCCAGGCCGGGACAGCCTCGGCGTCTTTGTCGAGACCGGCGGCGAGACCGATCGGATTCGGAAAATCCAGCCCCATCGCGCTGAGCCGCAACGACCCATCGCGGGCAATATCGCCCGCACCGACGCGACCCGAGGCCAGCGCCGACCAGCGGCGGGCGAGTGCCATCGCCAAAGCATGCGCGCGTTCGGCATCCAGCTGGAACAACAGCGGCCGGAGCAGCCGCCAGGGACCTGACGCGGTTACTGCGTTCATGCAGACACTGTCATCGGCGCAATGAGGACTTTATAGCGCGACGGGACTCGGTGGCGAAACTCTCCCACATCCGCTGGGGAAACGTCTAGATACTGGTAAACGGGCGTGACCGTTAGGCGGTCTTCGCCTGATCGAGATCAATGGGCACGAAGCTCGCATCGTCTGGCGCTCCGTCCGCGTGCAGGAAGATGGGCCGTTGGTTGAAGCCCGGGTAGGCGGGTACGGCAATCAGGCTGGATGCGACAGTGCCAAAGTCCTGACCGTCGAGCCGAATACCATGGAGATTCATCGCCGCCGCGGGCGACTGCTGCGGCTCGCTGTCGCGCCGCTGCAGCAGCGCCAACCAGCCGTCCCAGTCGCCGCGGGCGGGGTCAGGCTCAGCAACGGCGCGAAACTGGGGTAGGAAGCGACTGATCCGGGCTTCTCCCAAGTCGTCCAGCTCGCCTGCGGCCAGCATGTGCAGGCCGGCAGGGATGGGATGGACCCGAATCTCGCCATCACCACCGTGGCGCAGCCAATAGGCGTCGCGAGGATCGGCAATGACCAGGTTGAACGGCCGGTAGGCATCCGGATGCAGGTCCGCCAGTGCGCCGGCGGCCTCGCTGGCCTCGGCATGATCGAGCGCCTCCAGCACCAGCTCTCCTCGGCTACGCTTGCCCGCCTGCGGGCCGAGCTCGCCCTCACGGTTCAAGACCGCGGCGACCAGACCATGGTCGTTTAACCCAAGCCAACTGCCGCCACCCGCGACGTCAAGCCCGGCGACCACCTCGGGCCAGTCGGGCCAATGCCTCGCCGGTGGGCGCGACTGCCGCCCACGCAGCTCGTCGCGGTTGGCCGCCAACAGCAGCGGCCAATCATGCCCCGGACGGCGCAGGATGACGAGGCTACACATGCGCGTCAGCCGCCCCTCTGCCGTCGTTCACGCGATCGCCCCCGAAATCGGGCCATGATCACGCCGAATCCATGACGAGAACGGGACCGCACGCCAATCGGCCCCGGCTCGAGGGCGGCCCAGGGTCATGGCCGGTCGTCGACCACCTCGCCTTCCTTCGACACCGTCGTCGGCATCAGATCCGCACGGCTGATGCCGAGCCAGATGGCAATTGCGGTGGCAATGTAGATGGTGGAATAGGTGCCAACGACGATACCGATGATCAGCGCCAGCGAGAAGCCGCTGATGATCTCGCCACCGAGGAAGTACAGCGCGAACAGCACCAACAGCGTGGTGCCGGAGGTGATGATGGTGCGCGACAGGGTCTGGTTGATGGAGCGGTTGGTGATCTCCAACACGGTGCCCTTGCGCATCTTGCGAAAGTTCTCGCGGATGCGGTCGAAGATGACGATGGTGTCGTTCAGCGAGTAACCGATAACGGCGAGCACGGCGGCGAGCACGGTCAGATCGAATTCGATCTGGAAGATGGAGAACATGCCGACCGTGAACAGCACGTCGTGGATCAGTGCGGCGACGGCGCCGACGGCGAAACGCCATTCGAAGCGCAGCGCGACATAGATCAGGATGCCGATGAGAGCGAACAAAACGGCGAGCCCGCCCTGCTCGCGCAGTTCTTCACCCACCTGCGGACCGACGAACTCGACCCGGCGCAGTTCCACGGCACCGAGACCGGCGGCCGTGGCGGCGGCGCTCAGGCTGCGATAGAGGGTATCACTGACCTGCGCACTGCCCACCTCACCTTGCTCGAGGGCCTGCGGGGCCAGCCGGATCAGGATGTCCTGGCGCGAACCGAAGTACTGCACGGTGGCGCCATTGAAGCCGTTATCAGTGAGAACGGCGTTGATGTCGGCAACCTCCACCGGGTTCTCGTAACCGAGCTCGATGACGGTACCACCGGTGAAGTCCAGTCCAAAATCAAAGCCGCGGACGAAGATGGACAGCAAGCAAACGAACAGGATCACCGAGGAGGCGATCGCCGCGACGCGGCGCTTGCCCATAAAGTCGATGTTCAGCTCTTTGAGGATCTGCGTATGGGACATGCGAACGGCTCCGTCAGATGGCGAGCTTCTGGACCCGGCGGCCGCCGTAGATCAGATTGATCAGCGCGCGGGAGCCAAGGATGGCGGTAAACATCGAGGAGACGATGCCGATGAACAGGGTCACGGCGAAGCCCTTGATGGGACCGGTACCGAAACTGAACAGCACGACGGCCGCGATCAAGGTGGTGATGTTGGCGTCGACGATGGTCGACAGCGCCTTGTCATAGCCGGCATGGATGCTCGCCTGGGGCGAGCTACCGTTGCGTATCTCCTCACGAATGCGCTCGAAGATCAGCACGTTGGCATCCACCGCCATGCCCACGGTGAGCACGATGCCGGCGATGCCGGGCATGGTCAGCGTGGCCTGCAACATGGACAGAATGGCGACGATCATGACGAGGTTGACCACCAGCACCACGTCCGCCACCAGGCCGAACACGCGGTAGTAGATGGCCATGAAGATGACCACCAGCAACAGGCCGATCAGCACCGAGCGGAAACCCTGATCGATGTTGTCTTGCCCAAGGCTTGGACCGATGGTGCGCTCCTCGACGATCTCGATCGGCGCGGCCAGGGCGCCGGCGCGCAGCAACAGGGCCAGATTGTGGGCCTCGTCGGAGCTGTCGAGCCCGGTGGTCTGGAAGCGCCGGCCGAAGGGCTCGAGGATGTTGGCGATGCTGATGACCTCTTCGGTGCGCACCTGCTCCTTCACTGGCGCGCCGTCGACCATGCGCGTGACGGTGCGATTCTCGATGAACACCACGGCCATCGGCTTGCCGACGTTCTCGGTGGTCATGTTGCGCATGCGTCGCGCGCCCTGGCCATCGAGGTTGACGAACACCGCCGGCGAGCCGGACTGCTGATCGAAACCGGCGGAGGCATCGGTGATCTGATCACCGGTGACGATGACGCGGCGCTTGAGCAACACCGGACGGCCATCACGCTCTCGGTACAGTGCCGAGCCGACCGGCACACGGCCCTCGACCGCATCCTGCACGTCGTGTTCGGTGTCCACCAGCCGGTATTCCAGCGTCGCGGTGGCGCCGAGCAGTTCCTTCAACCGCGCCGGGTCCTGCGCGCCCGGTAACTGCACCACGATGCGCCGGTCACCCTGACGCTGAATGATCGGCTCGGCGACACCGAGGGCATTGACGCGGTTGCGCAAGGTGGTGATGTTCTGCTGCAGCGCGAAGGTCTTGATCTGCTGCTGCTGAGCCGGTGGCAGCGCCGCATAAACGAACAAGTTGCCGTCGGACTCACCGGTGGTCACGGTCAGGTCACGGAACGCGCCGCGGATCACCTTCTCGGCCTCGTCGCGCACGGCCGCATCGTTGAAGCGAACGGCGATGCGGTCCTGATCGCGGGTGACGGTCAGGTAGCGGATCTTCTCGTTCCGCAATTCCGTGCGGATGTCGCCGGTGTAGCGCTCCAGCGCCTGGGACACGGCGGCATCCATGTCGACGTCGATCAGCACGTGGATACCGCCGCGCAGGTCGAGTCCCAAGAACATCGGCTGCGCACCCAAGCCCTCCAGCCAACCGGGTAGGTCCGGAGCCGTGGTCAGGGCGTAGTTGTAGCGGTCGGACAGGGTCTGGCTCATGACCTCCTGGCCGCGCAACTGCTCGCTCGGGGTTGTGAAGCGCACCAACAGCTTGTTGCCTTCGCGTGTCTCCACCCCCTTCACCGGCACGCCGGCGTTTTCCATGGCCGCCTTGATCTCGCCGATGCTGGCCTCGGTGACCTCCACATCGCGAGTGCCGGTCACCTCGATGGACGGGTCCTGGGAAAACAGATTGGGCAGCGCAAACAGCAGCCCGACTAGGATCACGGCCAGGATCAGCAGATTTTTCCACAGCGGATATTGGTTCATCGCGGATGTTCCTGCAATGCGGGGGCGACGTCCCGGCGATGCTGTCCAGTTGCCGACGGCAGTGCCTGGATGCGCGAAAGCGCGAGATCGGGACTATGGGGAGACACGAGGCCCGAACGCCACCGCGCACACCGATGAGGGTGCACGGCGGCGACCGGAGTCGCGGTGCTCAGAGTTCCTTCAGCGAGCCCTTCGGCAGGACCGCCTCGACGGCCTGGCGGCGGATCTTGATGACGACGTTGTTGGCGACCTCGACCTGGGCGAAATTCTCGCCGAGGTCCACCACGCGGCCGGCGACGCCGCCCATGGTTACGACCTCGTCGCCCTTGGTTAGCCCTTCGACCAGGGCCTTGTGCTCCTTTTGGCGTTTGATCTGCGGGCGGATCATCAGGAAGTAGAGAATGATGATCAGGCCGATCGGGAACAGCAGACCAAGCAACTGGTCGCCGGCGGCCGCACCGCCGCCCTGGGCCATGGCGTCGGAGATGAAAAAGCTCATAACGAATCCTCGTTGGTCCAGCCGGACGCGGCGAACGCGTCTGGCGGGGGATGAGTTGATTGAAAATCAGGTTTAGCTGAAATTCAGCCGCGTATTATGACATATCGCGGCGCGCGTAGAAGTCCGCGACGAAGTTGTCGAGCCCCCTGACCGCGATCGCCTCGCGCAGGCCGCGCATCAGGTCCTGGTAGTAAGTCAGATTGTGAATGGTGTTGAGCCGGGCGCCGAGGATCTCGTTGCACTTATCCAGATGGTGCAGATAGGCCCGGCTGTAGTGGCGGCAGGTGTAGCAGCCGCAGGTCGGGTCCAGCGGGCCGGTGTCGTGCTTGTGCACGGCATTGCGGATGCGCACGGTGCCAGCATGGGTGAACAGGTGGCCATTGCGGGCATTGCGCGTGGGCATGACGCAGTCGAACATGTCGATGCCGCGCTGCACGGCGGCGACGATGTCCTCCGGCGTGCCGACGCCCATCAGATAGTGCGGATAATCCGGCGGCAGCCGCCGTGCCAGAAAATCCAGCACCTCGCAGGCGCTCCTGCGGCGGCTCGCCGACGGACAGGCCACCGATGGCATAGCCGTCGAAGCCGATCTCGAGCAAGCCCTCCAGCGACGCCGCGCGGAGCTCCAGGTACATGCCGCCCTGGACGATACCGAACAGGGCCGACGGATTGTCGCCATGGGCATCCCGGCAGCGCGCCGCCCAGCGCAGGGACATCTCCATGGATGCGCGCGCCTGCTCCTCCGTCGCCGGATACGGCGTGCAATCGTCGAAGATCATGACGATGTCGGAGCCGAGCGCCCGCTGCACCGCCATGGATTCCTCCGGCCCCATGAACAGCGCGCTGCCGTCCACCGGTGAGCGGAAATGAACGCCCTGCTCGGTAATCTTGCGCAAGTCGCCGAGACTGAACACCTGAAAGCCGCCGGAGTCGGTCAGGATCGGCCGGTTCCAATGCATGAAGTCGTGCAGGTCGCCGTGGGCAGCGATGATCTGGGTACCCGGACGCAGCCATCAGATGGAAGGTGTTGCCGAGGACGATCTGGGCGCCGGTCGCCTCGACCTCCTCCGGCGTCATGGCCTTGACGGTGCCGTAGGTGCCCACCGGCATGAAGGCCGGGGTATCGACCACGCCGCGTTCAAACGTCAGCCGACCACGACGGGCCGCGCCGTCGCTGGCGAGCACTTCAAACTCCATCAGCGGCCCCCGTATTCTGCTGGTCATCGAGCCAGTCGGCCAGCGCATGCAGGTCCCGCACCTCGAACTCTGGCGGTGCCAACTCCTCGGGCCAGGTAAGGCTGTCGCGATTGACCCACACCGCGCGTAGGCCGTGCTTGCGCGCAGCCTCGACATCGCGCAGCGGGTCATCGCCGATGTGTAGCGTTTCTTCGGCGCCGGCGCCCGCCCAATCCATCGCCAGCTTGAACAGCGCCGGGTCGGGCTTGGCCGCGCCGGCCTCGGCGGCGGTCAGCGAAAGATGAAAGCTGTCGCTCAACGGCGTGTTGTGGACCTCTGCATTGCCATTAGTCACGGACACCAGACGATAGCGCTTGCGCAACCGCGCCAGCGCCACACGCACGTCGGCGTAAGGCGTCACCCGATTACGACACTGCTGAAACAGCACCATGGCGTCGTCTGCCAGCTGTTGCTGATAACCGAACTGATCCATCAGCGCCCGCAGCGCGAACAGCCGCACCTCCGTCACGTCATGAGCAATCTCCGGGCGCTCCCGCATCAGCCCAAGTCGATGCGAACGCAGGCTATCGGCATCATGGACGGCGGTGAGCCGCGGCGCCCGCGCGGCAAGCCAAGCATAGAGCGCCTGCTCGGCATCACGGATGACCGGTGCGCAGGGCCACAGGGTATCGTCGAGATCAATGGTGATGAGGCGGATGCGCTGACCTTGATGCATGAAAAATCCGAGGGCAAGTCGATGAATCACTGAATCGGCGACCGGAGCAACGGCGCGAGGGAGCGTCTCGCGGCCCCAAGATTGCGGCTTGGCTAACCGTGTCGAGCGCCCAATTCTGCACCGACGGGAGCGGCCGGCGAAAGAAGCATCGTCGTCCGCACCATTTCCAAACACCGTCTCCAAACACATCCGCGACGATCACACGAAGGCAGACAACATGTTCATGTTCCGAAAAAAGACCCAAATGCCGAGCGCCGGTGAGGCCCTGCCGGGCCGCGACACGGCCATGGCGGTGAGCAACCGACATCATGTAAACGGCAACCCGATCCAGCCACCGTTTCCGAACGGACTCGAAACGGCCATGTTCGGTCTCGGCTGTTTCTGGGGCGCGGAACGCACGTTCTGGCAACTGCCAGGTGTCTTCTCCACCGCGGTTGGCTATGCCGGCGGCCTGACACCGAACCCGACCTATGACGAGGTCTGCTCCGGGCTCACCGGCCACAACGAGGTGGTGCTGGTGGTCTTCGACCCGAAACAATGCGATTACGAGGCACTACTCCAGGCGTTCTGGGAAGGTCACGACCCGACCCAGGGCATGCGCCAGGGCAACGACGTCGGGACGCAGTACCGCTCGGGCATCTATTGCGCCAATGACGCACAACTCGTCACCGCAACAGCGAGCCGGAGCGGCTTTCAGCAGGCCCTGAAGGATGCGGGCCGCGACAGCGCGATCACCACGGAGATCATCCCTGCTCCGACGTTCTACTACGCTGAGGAGTACCACCAGCAGTACCTCGCCAAGAACCCCGGCGGCTACTGCGGTCACGGCGGCTGCGGCGTCAGCTACCCTCGGACGGTGGCGGAAAAAGCCTAATCGAAGGCAAAAGAGGCGCCACAAAAGCCCCATGCCTGCGACCGCAATACGCCGATACAAAAACGCAACAATTTGTAAAAAATCCAATTAAAACTATATTAAACAATAAATTAAAGCGATAAAGAGACCCAGAAAGCCGCCGCTAACGGGTCAAGACTGTAACCGCTCCTTGACAACCGGGAGGGTAAATAAGAAACTGGTGATGTACTGAAGATTCGCAGTTCTTCAGTACACTCCTCCATCCTCCTTTGGTGGTAATCTTCAAGCGCGGCGCCCGCCGCGCTTTTTTTTGCCTGCGGCAAACGCATTCCTTATGCTCGCGACACGATGCCTCAGACCGTTGAGCGCACGACGCTGTGTTGCGCAACCCCTGCGTTGGCTCAAAAAGGGCCAAGCGCCGAGGACCTCGGGCCGCTCTACAGCACCATTGTGCAAATTTGGCCCCAGGCCCTTGGAGGTCGGCCCTTTGGAAGGTAAGCGCGTTGTCGCCGCTCAACGCGACGGGTGCGCAAGCATCTTGCGCCATTGAGCATTCTAGGCTTGCCGACGGGTCAAGAACATCGCATCGCCGTAGGAGAAGAAACGGTAGCGCGCGTTCACCGCATGCGCATAGGCAGCCATGATCTGCTCATGACCCGCAAACGCGGAGACCAGCATCAGCAGCGTCGACTCCGGCAAATGGAAGTTCGTGATCATGGCGTCGACGACCCGAAAGCCGTAGCCCGGTCGAATGAACAAGCGACTGTCGCCGGCAAAGGGCGCGAGCGTTCCGTCCGCGGCGGCCGTCTCCAGGCTGCGCACCGAGGTGGTGCCCACGGCGACCACGCGGCCGCCGCGGGCTCGGGTCCGTGCTACCTGATCACAGACGCCCTCGCCAACCTCCAGCCACTCCGCGTGCATCCGGTGCTGCTCCAGATCATCGACCCGCACCGGCTGAAAGGTCCCGGCACCGACGTGCAGCGTGACCTGCGCGCGTTTCGACACCCATACCGGCGATCGCCTCAAGGATCTCCGCGTCGAAATGCAAGCCTGCCGTCGGTGCTGCAACGGCGCCGTCTCGGCAGGCATAGACGGTCTGGTAGCGCGCTTGATCGGCAGCGTCGTCGGCGCGCTCGATATAGGGCGGCAGCGGCATGTGGCCGTGACGGCTCATCAACTCGGCAAAGTCGTCGTCAAGCGCATGGAGCGTAAACAGGTCATCGTCGCGGCCGGTGACTTCGATACGTTCGCCACCCGCAAGCAACAGCAAGCCGCCCGATTTGGGGGACTTGCTTGCACGCACCTGCGCGGATGCCTGGCGGGGCGAAACCAGCCGTTCAATCAAGATCTCCGCGCGACCACCCGTTGCCTTGCGGGCGTAAAGGCGTGCCGGGATTACCCGTGTGTCATTGAACACGAGCAGATCACCGGGCCGCAGCAACGACGGCAGACTCCGGAAAGTGAGATCCGCCAGCGCGCCACTGGGACCGTCCAACGCCAGCAGGCGGCTTGCGCTACGCTGCGGCAGCGGCCGCTGGGCGATCAAGTCGGGCGACAGGTCGAAATGGAAGTCGGAGCGGCGCATCGGGTTCGAACGTCGTCACGCCGGGAGGACGTGGAACGGGTGCTTGAGCAGAAGCACCAGAGACGAACTGACGGTACTGTGCACCATGCTGGACTCCTCTCAAAATGTCGATTAACGAAGTCGGCCATGATAACGCTGCACACCGGCGGCCACATCCGATCATCGACCCATCGCACATCGCGGTGCGCGACATGCGCAACACGCTTTTACGCAACCGACGAACGCGCTATCATCTTTGACTTGATGCCGGGGTGGCGGAATTGGTAGACGCAGTGGACTCAAAATCCACCGGTGGTAACACCTTACGAGTTCGAGTCTCGTCCCCGGTACCACTCTTTCACGGTTCTTTTCGAAAAACGTAAGCTCCGACAGATAAGTCGGTTCAGGCGCTGCCTTGTATATCATCGCGAATGCACCGGAGTCCTGACGCGGCGACAGCATCGCGAACGCAGCTTACGGAGCGACCATCCAGACGATAAAAAAAGCGCGTCCTTGAAGACCCGAGCCTCGACAACTTCACCCGATACGTTTTGAGCAAGCTCGAGCCCGACGTGCTCGCGTCGCTGACAAAGCATCAGTTCTCGGCGGTGCGACACGCCATCGATATGCCCGGCGCGATTCCGTTGATTTTCGCGCGTTTCTATTTTGTGCTGCTCGCGGGGCGCGACAGGCGCCCAGACACCAAGGGCAGAGAGAATTGCCTGCGCCGCGCGCTGTCCTCGGCGTTCGGTGCGGTCGTGCTCGGCAGCGTGATCCTGTGTCCCATCACGGTGATCATTGTGCTGATCGGCTACGCACTGAAGGCGTTCCTCGGCCTCGACATCGACCCAAGCCACCGCTTCACTGACTTCTTGCGATGACCAGCACCGAGCATGCCAATCGCAGGACGAGATCCATGACAGACTCCGCCTTTCAGTCACCAGATGCAGCAGAGACCGCCTTTTATGCCGCGTTCGCTGCGACTGATCTAGCCCTGATGGCGAGTGTTTGGCTGCACGCCGACGACGCCCGCTGCGTCCATCCGGGGGGCGACCTGTTGCAGGGTTATGCAGCTGTCATGCAGAGCTGGCATTCGATCCTATCCGCGGTGGAGGCACCGACCATACGATTCCGACTGATCGATCGCCTGCAGTCAGATGGTCTGTGCGTGCACATGGTGGAGGAGCGCATCGGTCCGGCCGGCGAAGACTCAGATTTGACCCGCGTACTCGCCACCAACACCTATCTACGCACCGACCGCGGCTGGCGCATGGTAATACACCACGCCACGCTCCCGCTGGTCGATATCGATAGTGCGATGCCGTCAGCGGCGTCGGTCGCCACCCTGCATTGACCGCACACGCCGACCCGAACGATGGTCAGCGGCAACGCTCGAACCCGGGCAGAGAGCCGAGGATCGCGTGGGCGGACTCAGTCCTTGGGATAAAGTAGGGTGCCGTCTACGTCGATCAGCGTGATCGCATAAACGGGGCAGGCGTCGGCGGCGGAGATCAGCGAATCGACGTCGTCCAGCTCGCCGGTCAGCTCCGCAATCAGGTCGTCGTTGATGATGAAGGTCCGCATTGCGAAGGCCGTGCAACTGCCACAGCCGATGCAGTTCGGGGAATCGACCTCAACGCGAACCGCACCCAAACCGGCATGGGGAATCACGGCGGCGTGATCGGCGTTTCGGACCTCTGTCTCCATTTGCATAGTCATCCCCATCGCATCTCGAAAACGCAGGCGTCGGCGCCCATCGCTTGACACTGCACCTCGTCGACGCGGGTGCGGCGGCTCACCAATGTCGTAAACAACCGCTCGAACGCGGCAGTGTAAAAGTCGCACAGCGGGACGCCGGACAGCGCACCGCGACAGATGGGACAGCCGGCAATCCTGACGCGCACCGGCCGACCAGTCTCGAAGCTGAAATCACCACTACCGGAAAAGGTCCAGGCATGCTTGCCAACGGCACCGAGCAGAATTCCGCTCGCCGGACCCGGGGGCAGTAGCCGCAACAGCAGCTGGGCTGCCTTAGGGATACGGTTGGCGAGAAGATAATCGCCAGTTCGCAATCCAGCATCACGCGAGACGGCCCGGGCCTCGGCGATACCAAGCCTGTGCCGTAACGAGCGCTGCAACGCGATCACTTCTTGTTCGTCCACCATCTCTTGCGGCAGCGCATCCAGATAGTGAGCTAACCCGGCCTCTTCGAAGCATTGTTGCGAGGAACCGTGCCGGGCAATCAGGGCCTCGGCGACGCGAATGATCGCATTTGGGCCAATGCGCGCTTGCGCTTCCGCGCCCTCACCGTGTCCGTGCAAACTCACTGCTCCCATTACCGCTAACGGTGCGTGTCAAACCGGATCGCTGATCGTCCGACTCAGTTGCTTCGCGAGAAATCCCAGCTAGCACCGTCCCAGTTGAACGAGGGGTCGTGCTCGCTGCAGAGGCTGCGCAGGAAGTAGCGCCCAGCAGTCGTGATGCGTAAGCCGCGCGGCTCAACTTCGACCAGGCCATCCACGGAATACCCGGCCAGACGGGCGTATTCATCATCCAGGGACCCCGCGGCAAGCGCCGCCGGCAACTCCAGGTTACAGATCATGTGGGAGATTGCAGCGCGTCTGCGACGGTCTGCGTGACTTGCGCGATGCCCCCTGGCAACCGGCAGCCGACCTGCCTGAACCATGCCTTCCCATTCAGTGAGCGCGCACTCGTTCTGGGTGCAAATACCGTCCACCTCGCCGACGGCGCCGCTACCAAGGCCCAAGAGATGATCGCTGGCATTGGCGGTATAACCGATGCAGTTGCGATGTAGTCGCCTCTCCGACTGAGCGATCGACAACTCGTCGCTATCCAGCGCGAAGGTGTCAAGACCGATCCAGGAATATCCCGAGCTGGTAAATGCCCGCACTGCCTCTTGGAACAACACCTGCCGTGCCAGGTTCGACGGCAGTTGATGCACGTCGATGGCATGCTGGTGTGAACCCATGCTCGTATTGCGGGAATACCCAAAACACGAGACGCGATCCGGGGCCAATTCGATTACCGAGTCCAGCGTCCGCTGGAAGGCCTCCTCGGTCTGTTGCGGCAGGCCGTAGATCAGATCAAACCCGATCGTCTCGAAACCAATTTCGCGCGCCATCCAGTACACGTCGCGAATCAGCTCCAAGGATTGCATGCGACCGATGGCCCGCTGGACGTCCGGATCGAGATCCTGCACGCCGAAACTCACGCGCTGAAAACCCAATGCGTACAACAGTTCAAGTTGGCCGGCGGACGTCCGTCGAGGATCGCACTCGATGGACTGGTCCGTATCCGGCAAAATGCGGAAATGACGCTCGATGCTCTCGGTCAGGCGCGTTAGCTGGGCATCATTGAGATAGTTCGGCGTCCCCCCCGCGAGGTGCAGCTGCAACACGTCCCGCTCGCCACCGACCCGGCTCGAGACCATCGCCATCTCCTGGTCCAGCAGGTCCAGATACTGATCCAGACGCTCGCTCTCGTGGGTGATGGTGGTGTTGCAGCCGCAATACAGACAGCGCCCCGCGCAAAACGGCACCTTCACATACAACGAAAGGGTTTCGTCCGGGCGCTGCGCAACCCTGCCCAACGCGGCCTCGTAATCGTCACTGCCGAAATCGTCGGTCCAAAGCGCTGATGGGACCGGACGGTCGTAATGCGGGCCAAACTCGGCGAAACGCTTGAGCATGGCACGAGAAATTTCCGCGGGAGCTGCGTTGGACATGATCGGATGACCTCAGTTGGTCTCGGCGACGATGGCTTTCTGCTCTTCCACCTTCAGGTCGTTGGGAGCGCCGCAGGCGGATACCGACGCCGGCCCGCGCCCTTTGCGGACGCCGGTGAAGGCAACATCCGCGGACAGATCCGGGCGCTCCGCCTTCAACTTCGCGATGTCATCCCGCGACAGGATCTTACTCTCGTCAAAGCCCAGATCCCACTCGGCGGACAGGCCGCCTTTGTACTTGAGTCGCTCCAGGTCGTAGAACTTCTTGCTCAGCGTGGTCTTGGCGAATGCCTTCAGGCAGCCAAGCATGTAGCGGCGCTTGAACTTGTCCCTGATCCAAGGGTAATGGAAGAAGCTGCGGCTCATATAGAAGCGGGCATAGTTCTTCATTACACCCTTGAGCACGGCTTCGCGGCTCATCCCCTCAGGCTTCATGATCGGGGAGACAAAGTTGTACTTGGAGTAGTCACGCACCTCCACCTTGTCGCCCAGCTCTTCGAACAGCTCCGCGAATGGCCAGGGGGTGTACATGTTCCAGTTGGCCATGTCCGGATTCCAGTCCTGAGCCAGCTTGTAGGTCTCCTCGATGGTCTCTGGAGTCTCGTTCTCCATCCCCATGATGAACTGCACTTCAGCGACGATGCCCGCGTCCTTGAGTAGCTTCACCGCGAGCTTGTTCTGCTCAACGGTCGTCTGTTTGCGGAAGATGTCCAGGTTCATCTGGGCGGCGGCCTCGGTACCCAGCGACACATGCACCAGCCCCGCCTTGCGATACAACGGCAACAGGTCCCGGTCACGCATGATGTCGGTCACGCGGGTATTGATGCCCCAGTGCAGCGGCAGATCGCGCTTGATGAGTTCCTCGCAAAGGGCGACGAACTTGGACTGGATGATGGTCGGCTCTTCGTCGGCGAGGATCATGAAGCCGACCTTGTGGTCGCGCACCAGGGTCTCGATCTCATCGACGAACTTGATCGGGTCACGATGGCGGTACTTGCGCCAGAACTTCCACTGCGAGCAGAAGCGGCAGGTGAACGGGCAGCCACGCGCAAAGTTCGGCACCGAAACGCGGGTGTTGAGCGGCGTGTAGATGTACTTGTCCCAATCGAGCAGGGACCAGTCCGGAGTCAGGGTGTCGAGGTCCTCGATGACCGGTTCCGCCGGGGTCGCCACCACCTGATCGCCGTCCAGGAATGCAAGACCCTTGATGTTACGGCGCTCAGCCTTGTGGGAGCCCTCGTTGATCGCATGCATCAGGTTGACGATGATGCGCTCGCCCTCACCGCGGACAATGTAGTCGATCCACGGTGCCTCATGCAGAACCTGGGAATACATAAAGGTGGGATGAATGCCACCGAGGATAGTGACGCAGTCCGGGCGTGCCTCTTTAGCGACCTGCAGCGTGGTCTGCGCCTTATAGATCATCGGCGTAATGGCGGTCGCCATAACGACGTCCGGCTGGTTGGCGGCGATGATCTCACGCAACTGATCGTCGTCTGTCTCGTCGACCATGGCGTCAACGAACCGGACATTGTCGTAGCCCGCATGCTTCAGCGCACCGCCGATGTAGGCGACCCAGCCGGCAGGCCAGTTACCGGCGATTTCGGCACCGCCGCAATGGTAGTTCGGTTGGATCATCAGGATGCGCATGGAAGGCCCTCTGGCGGATCGCGGAAGTTGTCGGTGAAAGGTAGCGAACGAGGTGTCAAGCTGCCTTGACGCATGTCAACCTTGCGCCGCATCCGTGACCCTGTTCGCAAAAAAATTGAAATTTCAGGTGCAATGAGGTGCTTTCCCTGCGACTCGATAAATTGACAACCCGGCCAGACCCCGCAAAGAGCTGCGCACTTCTATCGGTACGGACTAAGGAAATCGCCCCCGAAGCCGATGGGGAGAACCCCCATCATGCCATAGCGTCAGGCGCCGCGAAGCGGTGCTGCTCGAGCGTGGCGGGCCTCGCTCGCGGCGACGGCGTCGGCGGCCGACTCGGCCTGCGGGCGCGGGCCCCGATCGTCGGCATCCAGCGCCCAGTTCCACAGGGCCGCATCGGCCAGCGGCAGCACCAACAGCCAATGTTCCAGGATTGCGAGCGCGAGCAGTGTTGAGGTCAACATCAGCGCAACGCTGGCGAAGCTGACCGCGGGGAGGTCCAGGGCTGCCTCGACCAACAGGCACATGACCACGGTGGCAACGCTGACGGACACCGGGAACAGCAGGTTCATCGGCCGTTTCGCCAGATACGTGGTAAGAAAGCGAATGTGCTCGGGCAACCATTCCTCGTTGAGGTTCGGAACGCCAAAGAACAGGTTCAGCTTCGCACTCCAGCGCATCCACCACAGGATCACGAAGGTCCAGGTGCCGACCTGATTGACGCTGTCCCAGGTAATCCAAACCATCGCCGCACCAGCCGCGACGATGGTGAGTTCATGGTAAAGACTGGTCTGAATCGCAAGCCAGAATCGGCGCCACCCTCTGCATCCCTGCGGGCACGCCGTCTTCCGCGGCCCGGTCACGAGCCCCATGAAGTAACTCATCTCCATCCAGCCCCAGACCAGCACGCCGGCGGTAAAGCCAACGTAAGCCCCAGCCATGCTGCCGAAATCGCGCACCAGGTACAATGCAACCAGCGACAGCGCCATCAGCACCGTGGCGCCGAGCAGGCTCCATCGGTAGGTGTGGGCTGGACGCTTGTCCAGATACAGGATCACGCCGGTACTGAACCACCACAAAAACAGCGCGTAGCCGACAGCGACCCCGTAACTCAGCATGGGGTCGACGGTCTACCAGGCCGGCGCAAGCCGCACACGGCCTGGGATCGCATTGCCTTTGGCCGGGATGAAATACAGCCGTGCGAAGGTCGCGGCGCCGGCCACCGCCAACCCCATCCGCTTGAGCCCACCGACCAGGCCGCCCTGAGCACGAGCCGCATCGTTTGCCTTGGCTATTTCGTTGAGCCGCATCAACCCCTTGTGAAAGGCAGGGTGATCGATATCGAGGGTGAGCGGAAACACCTGCCGCGTAATCTCGGAGCAGATCTCAAACACGCGGAAATCGAAGTCGTCCGGATCGATTCCCAGGCCTTCGTACAGCGCCGGACGCGAATGATCGCGCACGTACATCGTCGCGTAGACCGACAGCACGAAGAACCGAATCCAGAGCTTGTTCATGCCGCTCAGCAGTTTCGGGTCCGCACGCATGATCAACGCAAACACCTCGCCATGCCGGAACTCGTCGTTACACCATTCCTCGAACCAGCGAAAAATGGGATGAAACCGATACTCCGGATGTCGTTCCAGATGGCGGAAGATGGTGATGTAGCGCGCGTAGCCGATCTTCTCCGACAGGTAGGTTGCGTAGAAGATGAACTTGGGTCGAAAGTAAGTGTATTTCTTTTCCTTCTTCAGGAAGCCGAGGTCCACGCCGACGCCAAGATCCTTGAGCGACTTGTTGATGAAACCCGCGTGACGCGCTTCGTCGCGGGCCATGTAGCCCATGACCTTCTGCACCTCCGGATTGGTTGCGCGCTTCTTGATCTCGTTGTAGAGCACGCAGCCGGAGAACTCGGCGGTCACGGAACTCACCATGAATTCGAGGAAATCCGCCTCCAACGCTGGCGGCAGTTGCTTGACCTCGGACTGAAACGCCTCGTCCTGACGGAAATGCGCGTTGTTCTCGTCGCGTTCGAATTCCGCCATCAGTTCATCCCACTCGGCACGCACCGCGGTCACGTCCAGCTTATCCATGGCGGCGCAGTCGGTCTCGTAGAAGCGCGGCGTCAGAATCGTGTTCTCGCCGGTCAGGCGCTCCGGGTCATTCGGTTTCACTTGTTGCGGTGGTAGGCCATCGGTCATGTTCGTTCACTCCTCGGGAGATGCATTATTCGGCACTTGGGAACCAACCAGTGCCTGGATCATAGTGATCCGGGGCAGAACTTGCCGCGGCGGCGGCCAACACGTTTGCCGTGGGACCGTCGCGTGCGGCTTCGCCTCGTTATAGTCCGACGTAAGCCGGCTGTCTTTGTTGAGGATCAGGAATCCGGCCGGATCTCAGCGCGCAGCAACTGCGCGAAAGAACCGGCGTTGGTCGGGCCGAAGGCGCGGAGATCGATACGCCTTCCAGTCAGCGGATCTTCGAACAGCAAACGCCCGTCTTCACGCAGTGAAAGCACATAGGGCGCATCGACATCGGCATGGTAGCTATTGCGCTCGCGAACCATGCCGCGCATGACTCCAAGCACGAAGCCGTCTACGCCGGACTCGAGTGTGGCGACCTGGCCGTCTTCACCGGGCACCCTGACGGTGGTGGTGCCATCACCGTTGTCGACGAACACCAACTGCCGGCTTTCGACCATCGGCGCCAACGGCATCTCGGTGCTACCGAATCCAGTGAAACGGACCAGTGCCGCGGCGGCGATGACGAAGCCGATCAGCAGGGCCGCCCCGATCAACACTTCGCGGGGAAACGGGCGGCCCTCGAACGGATCGCTCATGTGAAGTACCTCTGCCTCACTGGCTCGGCAACAGATCGGCGTTCATTTGCGGCGAGCGCCCACCACCGGCTTGCCCAGCAGCGGCCGTATCCGGTTGCTTGCCTTCAGCGCTGCCCTTAGCCTCCGAGCCAACCGCCGCATGCAACGCGCCGGTCAGGATCTCCGCTGCCCTGTCTACATCTGGAATACAGCGCAGCATCGGTTGCGCATTGAAGAAGCGCCATGGCCGGACATTCGGCCACATGATCAGATAGTTAACACTCTGGCCTCCACCGAGTACTAGGGGGATATCGCCGATGCCATCGCTGTAGCGGCGCAGTCCCGCACTCTCGATAACCTTGAACGGGATGTTCACGGCAATCGGTATGGCGACACCGCAGCGGATCACGATGCGCCGGTCGGTAATGCTGTAGACGGTCGAACGACTGTAAAGCCACGCCAGAATGCCTAGTATTCCCATCGCGATTGCCGCCAGCGCCGCCAGCCAGGAGGCGGACAGCAGCGCGTTCGACACCGGCTCGCCTGCGCTCAGCACGTAGACGACTCGGAACAGGATCAACAGGCCAAAATAGAGCGCAACCTTGCGGACGTGCAATGCCCGCACGGCAAGAGCGCCCCAGCGGGGCGCGCCCTGCCATCGGAGTACCTCCCCATCGGGGAGGTTCTCCGGCAAGCCGTGGACCGGCTCGAAATCGAACTCACTCACAGAAACGGCTCCGCGCGATCGGGCGTGGCATACATCGTGCCGGCACCGTAGTAAGCGACAACCTTGTCTTCCTCGCGTAGCGTGATCTGATCGTAGTTCGCCAGGGTCGGCGCATCATTGAACTGAGCACCGGTGATGCTGGACACCTCGACTTGGCCCTTCTTGCCGCGAACCAGGCACATAGTGATCGGCAACAGCACGCGCTTGCCGTTCTTCGTGTCGAGTTCCAGATAGCGGATCTGCGGCTCGGAGCGGTCAACCCAGATCTCGCGGACGGTCCCGCCCTGCTCGCCGTCGCAGCCCATGACGGGCATACCACGTGGATCAGGGTCTTTATCAACGACGCTGAAGTGCTTGGCGACCCGCATCGGCACGATGCGGGGATCGCCGGCATGTGTCAGGTCTGGCGTTTCGGCACGCAGCGCGTAGCTGCCCGGACCGACGTTTGCAAGCATCGGATTACCGGTTGGGGCCAGCGCAGCACCGGGGAACGGCGCGATCGGCTCGGCATTGAGCTTGTACTGAGCCGGCTCCGGACCTGGCTTGACCACCTCAACGCCGGTGTGCGGCATCTTGAAGGTCTTCGGGGCAGGCATGGGCGGAAAACCTTCCATCATCGTCGTGCCGCCAACGCGCAACGATTCAGCCGGGTAACCCTCGCGCTTGTCTTCGCGTCGGATCCAGAAGACCAGCGCGAAGAAGAAGAACCAAAAGACGTAGAGCACGAGTTGGGCAACGTCGATGTAGTTTGTGATGGCGCCGATAGGCATGAGAGAACCTCCGTTGGTTCTGTGATTTAGGGAAGTTCGGCGACGCCGAACTTCGTTGACGATCGCGCACCTTGGGCGCCGGTGCGCAGCACCAACGGCCCGATTGCGATCAGGGTTGCGAACAAAAGTACAATTTCCAGGTTATAGACCACTGTGTAGCCGACGGCTGGGCCCGTCAGAACGGGTCCAAAGGTTCCTTCCGCGGCGAACGCGGTGACGACGTCGCGCAGCGCGCCGCCAATCGCAACGGCAACGCCGTACGCGGTCGCCTGCACCGCTCCCCATGCGCCCAGCGCCAGCCCGCTATGGCCACCCTCGGCCATGCCCATGGCGGCAGTCAGCGTGCCAACGGCAAGCAGCCCCCCACCAAAGCCGATCAACAGTGCTCCGACCCGGAACAGCCAAGCGGAATCCAGCGGCGCGGCGAAGACGACCGCGGTGAAGGCAACGATCCCGACCAGCGCGCCGTTGGCGGACAAGCGATAAGGATCGGCCCCACGCGTCAGCAGGCGCGCCGCCAGCGCGAATGCCGTCAGCGTGCCAAAGGCCCACACGGCGGTCAGCCGAGTCGTCTGCGCCACACTCAGGTCGAGTACCTGAGCGCCATAGGGCTCAAGCAGGATCTCTTGCATGGTGAAACCGGCGGTCCCCAGACCGAGTGCTACCAACAGCCGGCTCGAACGGGTATCGGCGATGAAGCCACGCCAGGAATCGATGAAGCGCGGACGCGGCTTGCGCGCCTCGCGGTCGGCTCTCATCTGCCGAGCGCGGACGCGATCCCAGGGTTCCTGTTTCCAGAGTGCGATGACGTTGAAAACCATCGTTAGCACGGCCGCGCCCTGGATCACTTGGATCAAGCGCATCTGACTGAAGTCGGTCAGCAACAGGCCAAACAGCAGCGCGCTCGCCAGCATGCTGAGCTGCAGCACCACGAAGAGCAGCGCGACCACCCGCGGGCGGCTCGCCTTTGGCGCGATGTCGGAGGCCAGGGCCAAGCCTGCTGTCTGTGTCGTATGAAGGCCGGCACCAGCAAGCAGAAAAGCGACCGCCGCGCCGAACTGACCCGCCCAGGCCGGCCCGTTGCCACCCTCGGAAAGCAGCAGCAGCGCGAACGGCATGATCGCAAGACCGCCGAATTGCAGCAGGCTGCCGAACCAGAGGTAGGGAACCCGCCGCATACCGAACGCCGAACGATGGGTATCCGAGCGATGCCCGATGAGGGCGCGGAACGGCGCAAACAGCACCGGCAACGCCACCATTAATGAGACCAGCCACACCGGAACCGCCATCTCCACAACCATGACGCGGTTCAGCGTGCCGTACAGCAGCACCATGGCCATGCCGACGGAGGCCTGGAAAAGGGCCAGCCGGAGCAACCGAAGCAGGGGCAACTCCTGAGTCGCCGCATCAGCGAACGGCAGGAACCGCGGCAGGACGTCGTGGAACCAAATACGCCGAATGTCGCCGATGGCCTGGCTCACGACTGCGTCAACTCCATTGCCTGAGAGGTGTAAAAGCCTCTGGAGATGCGCTGGGTGCGCCCGACGCGCCACGCCGACAGCCCAGGGTCGGCGCCGATGGCGTCGCAAAGCTTGCCGACGGCGACCGGAACGATCGCCGGCGAGCGATCACTCCGGGGGAAGAACTGCCCGACCGCATGCATCAGCGCCAGCGCCGGCGTGCGTGGCGCGAACGTGAACAGCACCGATGCCCGTGCACGAGACGCAAAACCCTCGATCACGTTCAGGGCATCTTCGAGTTCGTAGTGAATCAACGAGTCCATCGCGACGATATGATCGAACTCGCCCTGTTCCGGCGCCAGCATGTCGCCAACCGCATATTCGATGCGCCCCGACAGGTCGTCGGGCACGCGCTCGCGGGCGTTCTCGATCAGCGTCGGGGAGAGGTCGACGGCATAGACGCTGGCGCCACGCCGCGCTGCTTCCAGCGACAACATGCCAGTGCCGCATCCGGCGTCGAGCAGGCGCTTGCCGGTGAGATCCGCGGGCAGGTAGCTGAGCAAGGTCTTGCGCAT
>CAVOGV010000032.1:0-80711 GCA_963695445.1 uncultured Gammaproteobacteria bacterium
GCTCTGACTGACGTCTTCGAGCCGGGCTCTACGGTCAAGCCGTTTGTCGTCGCCAGTGCCTTGGAGGCCGGCCTCATCAATCCGCGTACCGCCGTCAATACCGCGCCCGGGTTTCTGACCGTTGGCCGCAATCGCGTCAAGGACATTCACAATTACGGCACGCTCGACGCGACCGGCGTGATTACGAAGTCGAGCAATGTCGGCGTGGTCAAGATCGCGCAGCGGATGGATCGGTCGGTGCTGTGGCGGGTTTACGGCAAGCTCGGTTTCGGCCACACGACGAACGTGCAGTTTCCGGGCGAGCGCACTGGCTTTTTGCCGCACTTCGAGGGCTGGTCGCGCTTCGAGCATGCGACGTTGGCGTTCGGCTACGGCCTCAACGTGACCACGCTGCAGCTGGCTCAGGCCTATGCGGTGCTGGCCAACGGTGGCGTGCGCCGTCCGGTGAGTCTGCGCAAGGTCGATGCGATCCCGGAGGGCGAGCGGGTGTTCTCCGAAAAGACCGCTCGGGCCGTTCGCTTGATGATCGAGACGGTGGTCTCCGACAAGGGGACTGCGCGCCGCGCCGCGGTGCCGGGCTATCGCGTCGGCGGCAAGACCGGCACCGCGAAAAAGGCCACCGGGCGTGGCTATGCCAAGGGTAAGTATCAGGCGGTCTTCGCGGGTATGGCGCCGATCACCGATCCGCGTTTCGTCATGGTGGTGATGATCGACGAGCCCGGCGGCAAGAAGGATGACGGCGGGCTCTTCGCTGCGCCGACCTTCGCCAAGGTCATGCAGGCCGCGTTGCGGCTCTACAACGTGCCGCCGGATGACCCGCGGGGTTCGTTGAGGCTCGCCGCTGCTGGCTCTGACGGGGGCGCGCGGCGATGATGGCCATGCAGCGCAGCGGGCCACGCAGCTGGAGCCTCTCCGGGCTGTTGGCGGGGTTTGCGTCGGCGCCGTTCGAATGGGAAGGCCGACGCGGATGACGGTGCCGACGATGTGGAACCTCGCCGGCTCGGCTGCGCAGGTCGGGGGACGGCTGACCGGGGCCGATGCCGCCTATGACGGCGTCATCACGGACAGCCGCGGTGACTGCCGTGGTCAGTTGTTCGTTGCGCTTCGGGGGGAGCGTTTCGATGGCCACGCGTATGTTGCCAGGGCCGCGGCGAACGGTGCGGTGGCGGCCATGGTCGAGCACCCAGTCGACTGCGACCTACCGCAGTGGGTGATCGACGACACGCGCATCGGTCTGGGCGGCTTGCGGCGGCCTGGCGCGATCGCATCGCGGCGCGCGTGGTTGCCATCACCGGCAGTAACGGCAAGACCACGGTCAAGGAGATGGTTGCGGCCATTTTGTCTCAGGTCGGCGAGACTCGCGCGACCCAGGGCAACCTGAACAACGATATCGGCATGCCGCTGACGCTGCTGTCGGCCCGTCACGAACACTTCCTGATTCTCGAGATGGGTGCCAACCATCCAGGCGAGATCGGCTATCTGACCGACATCGCTCGACCCGAGGCGGCGCTGATCACCAACGCCGGCCGCGCCCATCTGGAGGGCTTTGGCAGCGTTGAAGGTGTCGCCCATGCCAAGGGCGGAGATCGCCCGTGGTCTCCGTCCCGACGGTACCTTCATCTTCATGGCGGATGTGCCCTGGACGCCGTTGTGGCGCGAGCTGTCCGCCGGTCGCCGGTCGCTGACCTTTGGCAGCGGACCTACTGCCAATATCCACGCCGATGAGGCCGCCGTCACCACCACTTGGGGCGACGATGGATTTCGTACCCGCTTCACGGCGGATCTCAACGGTCAGCCGGTGGCGATCGTCCTGGCGCTGGCCGGACGCCACAACGTGCGCAATGCGCTGGCGGCCATCGCCATGGCCGCGGCATTGGACATCCCAAGCCAGGCGATCCAGGACGGACTTGGCGGTCTGCGGCCGGTCAAGCGCCGGTTGCAGCCGCGCGAGGGTCGCGGTGGGCTGCGCATCATCGACGACAGCTACAACGCCAACCCGGATTCCCTCGCCGCGGCCGTCGACGTGCTGGTGAGCCTGACCGCCGGTGCTGCCGCCGGGCGCAGCCTGCTGGTGCTGGGCGACTTCGGTGAGTTGGGTGCGGACAGCCAACAGTTGCATCGCGACATGGGTGCAGCGGCAAAGGCCGCCGGAGTCGATCGACTGTTCACGGTCGGCCCGCTGGCTGCGTCAGCGGCGCAGGGCTTCGGTGCCGGCGCAAGCACGCACACCGATCAAGCCGCGCTGATCGCGTCCATCGCGGCCGAGGCAACCGCCGCCGATGTGCTGCTGATCAAGGGTTCGCGGGCATCCGGCATGGACCGGGTCGTGGACGCGCTCTGCGAACAGACATCGGGAGAGAGACACTGACATGCTGCTTTGGCTCACAGACTGGCTTGGCGACTACAACAGCGGCTTCTACGTCTTCCGCTATCTGACCCTGCGCACCATCCTTGGCGTTATCACCGCGCTGGCCATCTCGCTGATCATCGGCCGGCCGCTGATCCGTTGGCTCAGCAGTTACAAGATCGGTCAGACGGTGCGCACCGACGGCCCGCAATCGCACTTGTCTAAGTCGGGCACCCCCACCATGGGCGGCACGCTGATTTTAGCGGCAATCACCATCAGCACCTTGCTGTGGGCAGACCTGACCAATCGCTATGTGTGGATGGTGCTGATTGTCACCTTTGTTGTTCGGTTGCATCGGCTGGGTTGATGACTACCGCAAGGTAATGAGAAAAACTCGAAGGGCCTGCCAGGTCGCTGGAAGTATTTCTGGCAGTCGGTAGTTGGTCTGGCGCGGCGTGTATCTTTGTTCGCCACTGCGCCAAGCGCGGAGCGAGACCACCTTGATCGTGCCGATGTTTAAAAGACATCAGCATCCCGTCGGGCATTGGCTTTCGTGGTGTTCAGCTTATTTCGTGATTGTCGGCACCAGCAACGCGGTGAATCTCACCGATGGTCTCGATGGTCTTGGCGATTCTGCCCACCGTGATGGTCGGCGGCGCGCTGGGAATTATTGGTCTACCTGTCGGGCAACGTCAAATTTGCCGAATACCTGTTGATTCCCTATGTGCCGGACGCCGGTGAGGTCTGATCGTGTTCTGCGCCGCCATGGTCGGTGCGGGTCTGGGGTTCTCGTGGTTCAACACCTATCCCGGCCCAGGTGTTCATGGGCGATGTCGGCGCGCTGGCGTTGGGCGCAGCGCTCGGGCGCCATTGCCGTGATCGTCAGGCAGGAACTGGTGCTGTTCATCATGGGCGGGGTGTTCGTGCTGGAGACCCTGTCGGTGATGCTGCAGGTGGCCTCGTTCAAGCTGACCGGCAAGCGGGTGTTCCGCATGGCGCCGATGCATCACCACTTCGAACTCAAGGGCTGGCCGGAGCCGCGCGTGATCGTGCGCTTCTGGATCGTCACGGTGATCTTGGTGTTGATCGGACTGGCGAGCCTGAAAATCAGATGAACGCCGCGAGCCAGACCATGGTCGTCGATAGGACGGTGCGCCAAGGGCCAAGGGCACGCAGCGGTTGCGCCGCGCCGGTGTCGCCGTGAGTCCGACCCTCGGCCCTCGGCCCTGGGCGCTCGGCCCTGCAGCGGGAGTGCGACAGCGTGAGTATCGGCACGCCCGGCCCCGAGCGCCGGCACCAAGGTCCTGGTCGTCGGCCTCGGCAAGACCGGCCTGTCTTGCGCCCGCTATCTGCATGCGCAGGGTTGCACCGTGGCGGTGACCGACAGCCGCGAGACACCGCCGGGGTTGGACCAATTGCGCGCGGAGTTGCCGGACGTGGCGCTGATGCTCGGCGGTTTCGCCGATGCCGCTTTCGGCGCCGCGGAGCAGATCGTGCTCAGCCCCGGCGTGTCGCTGGCCGAGCCGGCGATCCAGCGCGCGTTGGCCGTCGGCGTGCCGGTGTACGGCGACGTGGAGCTGTTCGCCCACGCGGTGCGGGCGCCAGTGGTCGGCATCACCGGCTCCAATGGCAAGAGCACGGTCACGACGCTGCTCGGGCTGATGGCGCGCCAGGCTGGCAAGCGCGTCGGCCTCGGCGGCAATCTTGGCGAACCGGTGCTCGACATCCTCGCTGACGACGTCGATCTCTACGTCGTCGAACTCTCCAGCTTCCAGCTCGAGACGACGCATTCGCTGCGACTGCGGGCGGCGACGGTGCTGAACCTGTCGCCGGATCACATGGACCGCTATCCGGACTTCGCCAGCTATGCCGCGGCCAAAGCAGCGCATCTTCGCTCATGCCGAGGCGGCGGTCGTCAATCGAGACGATTCCGCTGCCGCCCGACTCGCCGACGCTGTCCCGCATCGGTGCGGTTTCACGCTGGGCACGCCGGTCGAAGCCGGTGACTACGGCGTCGCCGAGCACGCCGGTGCGCCCTGGATCGTGCGGGGCCCGATGCCCGATCCCTCCCCGCTGCTGCCGGTCTCCAGCCTATTGCTGCCGGGTAGGCACAACCTGGCCAATGCGCTCGCCGCGCTGGCGCTGGGCGAGCTGTGCGGCCTGGAGACGGCGCCGATGTGCGAGGCGCTGCAGTCCTTCCGCGGGCTCGCGCACCGCAGTGAGCTGGTGGCCGACCGTGGCGGCGTGCGCTGGATCAACGATTCCAAGGGCACCAACCCCGGTGCGACCGTCGCTGCGCTGCTGGGGTTGGTGCCGGAGCCGAGCCGCGGCAAGGCGGTGCTGATCGCCGGCGGCGACTGCAAAGACGCGGACTTCACGCCCCTGGTCGCGGCGGTCGAGCGTACCGCGCGGGCGGTCGTGCTGATCGGCCGGGATGCGCCATTGCTCGCCGAAGTCCTTGGGGGCCATGTCGAGCTGCTGCGTGCGCAGGACATGGACGAGGCGGTGCGCCTCGCGGGCAAGGCCGCGCAAGCGGGCGATTGCGTGGTGCTGTCGCCGGCCTGCGCGAGCTTCGACATGTTCGACGATTATCAGCATCGCGGGCGCGTCTTCGCCGAGGCGGTGCAGAGGTGGGTGCCATGAGTTCAGCTGTTGCAACAACGGTGCAGTCGGCGCCGGGCCTACGCCGGCGGCGCCGGGTCGAGCAGCGTGTCGCGGTGATCGACTACGGCGTGCTGCTCGGCGTGTTGTTTCTGCTCGGGCTCGGCTTCGTGATGGTGACCTCGGCGTCGATGCCGATCGCGGATCGAAACTACGGCGACCCGTTCTTTTTCGTGCTGCGCCATGGGTTTGCGGTGACGCTGGCGCTGCTCAGCGGCGCCCTGTGCTTTGCTGTGCCGATCAAGACCTGGGAGCGTTACGCCCCATGGTTGCTGCTGTTCGGCATCGCCCTGTTGGTCGTGCTGCTGCTGCCGGGCGTCGGTCGTACCGTCAACGGTGCGACACGCTGGATTCCGCTGGGTGTGCTGAACCTGCAACCCTCCGAGCTGATGAAGTTTTTCGCGGTGCTGTACGTCTGCGACTACCTGATCCGCCGCCAGTTCGAGGTTCAGACCAGCTTCGTTGGTTTCCTGCGACCCATGGTCCCGATCGGCGTCGCCTGTGCGCTGATCATGGTCCAGCCGGACTTCGGCACCACCGCGGTCATTCTGGCGACGGTGATGGGGCTGCTGTTTCTCGGCGGGGTCAGGATACTGAGCTTCGGGGTGCTGTTCGTGGGCGTGGCGGTCGCCTTGGCCGGGCTGATTATCGTCGAACCCTATCGACTCCAGCGCGTCACCTCGTTTCTCAAACCGTTCGATGACCCCTTCAACACCGGTTATCAGCTGAGCCAGGCGCTGATTGCATTCGGCCGTGGTGAGTGGTTCGGCGTTGGCCTTGGCAATGGCATTCAGAAGCAGTTCTACTTGCCGGAGGCACATACCGACTTCCTGCTCGCCGTGGTCGGCGAAGAGTTCGGCCTGTTGGGCGTGTTGCTGGTGATCTGTGCCTTTGCGTTTCTGACCTGGCGTGCATTCAGTATCGGCAACCGCGCCCGCGCACAGGGCGAAGGGTTTTCCTGTTACGCGGCCCATGGCTTCGGTCTGATGTTGGGCCTTCAGGCCTTCGTTAACGTCGGTGTCAACACCGGCCTGTTGCCGACCAAGGGCCTGCCGCTGCCGTTCATGAGCTATGGCAGCAACGCGCTGATCGTCGCCGTCATGGCCTCGGCTGTGCTGCTGCGGATCGATTTCGAGCTGCGTCGCAAGGCGGTCGAGCCGATCCCCGAGGGCGGACTACACCGGGAACGGAGGGTGTGATGGCGCCGAGCATAGCGGTCATGGCCGGCGGCACCGGCGGACACGTGTTCCCGGCACTGGCAGTGGCGGAGGTGCTGCGCGCGCGCGGTGCCGATGTCTTCTGGATCGGTACCCGTGCCGGGATGGAGGCACGGCTGGTGCCGGCGCATGGCTTCGAGATCGAATGGATCGGCATCCAGGGCATCCGCGGCAAGGGTGTCGGGCAATTGCTGGCAGCGCCGTGGAAGCTCTTCCGCGCCCTGCGCGAGGCCGGCGCGATCCTGCGGCGGCGCGACCCGCGGGTCGTCATCGGTATGGGCGGCTTCGTCTCTGGCCCCGGCGGCTTGATGGCACGCATGCAGCGCCGCCCGTTGCTGATTCAGGAACAGAACAGCGTGCCGGGCATGACCAATCAATGGTTGTCGCGTATCGCCGAGCACGTGTTCGAGGCCTTCCCCGGCAGCTTCCCCGCGGCCCGACGAGCCGTGGCCACCGGCAATCCGGTCCGCGCCGAGATCGCCGCGCTGGCGCCGCCGTCGACGCGCTTCGCCGACCGCAGCGGGCCGGCGCGGCTGCTGGTGGTCGGCGGCTCGCTCGGTGCCCAGGCGCTCAACGAGACCGTGCCCCAGGCGCTGGCGCTGCTGCCGGCGGAGCAACGCCCGCAAGTCCGTCATCAGGCCGGCGAGCGCACGCTGGCCGTCGCCGAGCGGGCCTATGCGGATGCCGGTGTTGTCGCGGAGGTGACGCCATTCATCACCGACATGGCCGAGGCCTATGGCTGGGCCGACCTAGTGGTATGTCGCTCCGGCGCACTGACCGTCTCTGAAGTGGCCGCCGTCGGCGTACCGGCCGTGTTCGTGCCGTTTCCCTACGCCGTCGACGACCATCAGGTCGGCAACGCCCGGTATCTGAGCGATGCCGGTGCCGCGCGCCTGATCATTCAGCGCGACCTGACCGCGGATGGCCTCGCCACCGTCCTCGCCGAGTTGCTCGCCGACCCGGCCAAACGCCTGGCCATGGCCGAGGCGGCGCGGGCGCGGGCGAAGGTCGACGCGGCGGAACGCATCGCGGATGCCTGTATGGAGGCGGCGCGATGAGTACCGAGTATCGAGTAGCGAGTATCGAGGCGGCCTGTCGTGGCCAATCGCTCGCCCCATGGGTGGCATCTGGCCCCCGCCTTCCTAGCCCCTAGCCACTCGGAACTCGGAACTTTTCGATGAACGCCCATCGCACCCACAGCGCCAGCTACATGGGCCGTATCCGACGCCTGCATTTCATCGGTATCGGTGGCGCCGGCATGAGTGGTATCGCCGAGCTGATGGCGAATCTGGGTTACGAAGTCCAGGGCTCGGACCGGCGCGAGAGCGTGGTGACGGATCGGTTGCGCGGGCTCGGGGTGCAGGTCTTCATCGGCCATCGCGCGGAGCAGATCGAGGACGTGGACGCGGTGGTGGTGTCCACCGCCATCGATCCGACCAATCCGGAGATCATCGCCGCACGTGCCCAGCGCGTCCCGGTGGTGCGTCGTGCCGAGATGCTGGCCGAGCTGATGCGCTTCCACTATGGCGTCGCGGTGGCGGGCACCCACGGCAAGACCACCACCACCAGCCTGATCGCGAGCGTGCTGGCCGAGGGCGATCTGGACCCGACCTTCGTCATCGGCGGCCTGCTCAATAGCGCCGGTGCCAACGCGCGCCTTGGCAGCAGCAAGTATCTGATCGCCGAGGCGGACGAGAGCGATGCGTCGTTTCTGTTCCTGCAGCCGATGATGGCCGTGGTGACCAACATCGACGCCGACCACATGCACACCTACGGCAACGACTTCAATCGGCTGCGCAACACCTTCGTCGAATTCCTGCATCACCTGCCGTTCTACGGGCTTGCGATGCTGTGCATCGACGACGCCGAGGTGGCCGTCGCTGGTGTCGACCCTGGCGCGCCCGGTGCGCACCTACGGTACCCGCGCCGATGCCGACATCCGCGCCGATAACATCCGCCAGCAGGGCACGAAGATGTACTTCGACGTGCACTACGACGGCGCCAAGCCGTTGTCCATCGAGCTCAACCTGCCCGGCCGCCACAACATGCTCAACGCCTTGGCCGCCATCGGCATCGCGTTGGAGCTCGGTGTCGACGAGGATGCGATCCAGCGCGCGTTGGCGAAATTCCAGGGCATCGGTCGGCGCTTCGTCGTCAGCGACTGCACCAGCGCCGATGGCCGCGGCCTGACCCTGATCGACGACTACGGCCACCATCCGCGCGAGGTGCAGGCCACCATGGACGCCGCCCGCGGCAGTTGGCCGGAGCGGCGCCTGGTGTTGGTGTTCCAGCCCCATCGTTACTCCCGGACCCAGGAGCAGTTCGACGATTTCGTGCACGTGCTGTCCGAGCCGGACGTGCTGGTGCTGTGCGACGTCTACCCGGCCGGGGAGCAGCCGATACCGGGTGCCGATGGCCGCAGCCTGGCCCGCGCCATCCGCCAGCGCGGACAGGTGGAGCCGCTGTTCGCCCAAGACCTCGCCGAGGTGCCGGCGTTACTGGACAAGGTGCTGCTGGATGGCGACCTGGTGCTGGTGTCCGGCGCCGGCGACATCGGCGGACTGGCCGCACGTCTGCCGCGGCGTCTGGCCGAGGGTGAGGAGCCTTCGAGCGCATGAGCGAGCTTGCCGCAATCCCGCTGACGGGTGCCCCGATGCTTCGTGGCGAACTGCGCCGCGACGAGCCGCTTGCTCGCCACACCAGCTGGCGCGTGGGCGGACCCGCGGCGCGTCTGTACCGCCCCGCCGACCGCGAGGACCTGATCGCGTTTCTGGGCGCGCTGGATGCGGACGAACCGCTGCTTTGGCTCGGGCTCGGCAGCAATCTGCTGATTAGCGACGCCGGTTTTGCCGGCACCGTGATCCAGACCACCGGCCGGCTCATCGCGATGACGATGCTGGACGCGACGCGGCTGCGGACCGAGGCCGGCGTCTCCTGTGCCAAGGCGGCGCGCTTCGCTGCCCGGCAGGGACTGGTCGGAGTCGAGTTTCTGGCCGGAATCCCCGGCACCATCGGTGGCGCGCTGGCCATGAATGCCGGCGCCTGGGGTGGCGAGACCTGGGAGCACGTGGCGCTGGTGCGCACCTTGGATCGGCGCGGCAGGCTGCGCGAGCGTCCGCCGACGGACTTCGAGATCGGATACCGGCAGGTGCTGATGCCGCCGGGCGAATGGTTTTTGGAGGCCGAGATGGTGCTGGCGCAAGGGGATACCGAGGCGGCTCAGACGCGCATTCGCGAGCTGCTGGACCGCCGCGCCGCGACCCAGCCAACGGGACTGCCGAGCTGTGGCTCGGTGTTTCGCAATCCGCCCGGCGATCACGCCGCGCGGCTGATCGAGGCGGCCGGACTCAAGGGCCTGCGCATCGGCGGCGCGGAGGTGTCGCCCAAGCACGCCAATTTCATCATCAACACGGGTACCGCCAGCGCGCGCGACATCGCCGCGCTCATCGACCGGGTGCAGGCCGAGGTGGAGCGCGCGAGCGGCATTCGATTGATACCCGAGGTGCGTCGGGTAGGAGAACTGAGCTGATGAACCGAGATCCCGCTGAATTCGGCAAAGTGGCCCTATTGTTGGGCGGACGCGCCGCCGAGCGTGAGATATCGCTGAAGAGCGGCGCCGCGGTGCTGGCGGCACTGCAACGGCTGGGCGTCGACGTGCATGCCATCGATCCTGGCCCCGACGTGTTGGAGGTCTTGCGCGCCGGCGGGTTCGATCGCGCCTTCATCATCCTGCACGGGCGCGGTGGTGAAGACGGCCAGATCCAGGGTGCGCTGGAGACCATCGGCATGCCCTACACCGGCTCCGGCGTGCTCGGCTCGGCGATCGGCATGGACAAGTACCGCACCAAGCTGATCTGGGCCGGCGCCGGCATCCCGACCGCCGAGTTTGCGCTGCTCTACAGCGCCGATGACCTGCCCAGGGCCGCGGCGCTCGGGTTTCCGTTGATGATCAAGCCTGCCCACGAGGGGTCGAGCATCGGCATGGCCCGCGCCGAGGACGTCGCCGAGTTGGAACAGGCGTGGCGCGCCGCCGCCGAGTACGACACCGCGGTGCTGGCCGAACGCTGGATTCCCGGCGCCGAGTTCACCTGCGCGATCCTGAACGGCCGTGCGCTTGCCGCTGATTCGCCTCGAGACGCCCAACGTCTTCTACGACTTCGAGGCCAAATACAACTCCAATACAACCCGTTACCTCTGTCCGTGTGGTCTTGACGCGGCGCTGGAGGCGGAGTTCCAGTCCCTGTGTCTGCGCGCCTTCGATGCCGTCGGTGCCAGCGGCTGGGGCCGAGTGGACTTCATGCTCGACGCCGACGGGGCGCCGAAGCTGCTGGAGGTCAATACCGTGCCGGGCATGACTGACCACAGTCTGGTGCCGATGGCAGCCAGGGTCGATGGCATCGACTTCGATGCGCTGTGTGGGCAAATCCTGGAGACCAGTCTGCCGCTGGCGGGCCAGGCCTCCGGGGTCGAGGGTCGGCGGGGTGCAACGGTGAGCATGACGGCTGCATCGATGGCGGCGGACTCGGGCGAACATCCCGAGCCGATCATGGTCAAGCCGCCGGCCAGCCGCGGGGCGCTGATCGCACGGCTGCTGACGGCGGTCGTGATCCTCGGTGCCCTGGTTTGCGCCGGATTCATCGCCTTGCAGTGGGAGCCGCGGCTGCTGCCGATCCGGGTCGTGACCATCGACGGCGAGATGCGTGGGCTGTCGAAGCAGTCGCTGCAACAGACCATCGACGAGCACATCCGCGGCGGCATCCTGACCCAGGATCTGGCCCAGTTGAAGGCCGAGGTGGAGGCCCTGCCGTGGATTCACACCGCCAGTGTCCGGCGTATCTGGCCGGACCGGATTGTAGTCACGGTGCGCGAGCACGAGGCCATCGCGCGTTGGGGCGAGAACGGGCTCGTCACCGCCGACGGCATCGTCTTCCGGCCCCGCGATGGCCGGTTGCCGGCGGGACTGCCGCGGCTCGACGGTGCCGACGACATGGCCCCCGAGGTGGTCGAGCGCTTTCAGCGCTGGCATCCGCGCCTGGCGGAGCTCGGGCTGATCATCGACGGCGTCACGCGCGATGCCCGCGGCGACTGGAGCCTGATGCTGCTCGGCGGTACCGAACTCTACCTCGGCACCGCCGACATCGAGACACGCTTCGAGCGTCTGCTCGCGGCCTATCCGCAGGTGGAGGCGATCGGCATCCCGATCCGCATCGATCTGCGTTACAGCAATGGGTTCGCGGTCCGCTGGCTACCGAGGGCGAACGCCCGGGCCGGATCTGACCGCGTGGCCGCAATCAAACCTCGGGAACGGAGCTGAATGAATGGCCAGACGAAGTGAAAAGAACCTGGTGGTCGGTCTCGATGTCGGCACATCGAAGGTCGCCGCGCTGGTCGGCGAGGTCAAGGCGGATGACACCATCGAGATCGTCGGTATCGGTACGCATCCGTCCCATGGCCTGAAGAAGGGCGTGGTCGTCGATATCGAGTCCACGGTGCAGTCCATTCAGCGCGCGGTCGAGGAGGCCGAGTTGATGGCCGGCTGCGAGATCCACTCGGTGCACGCCGGCATCGCCGGCAGTCACATCCGCAGCCTGAACTCCCACGGCATCACCGCGATCAAGGAGCATGAGGTGGGCCAGGCGGATGTCGACCGAGTCATCGAGGCGGCGCGGGCGGTGGCGATCCCGGCGGACCAGAAGATCCTGCACATCCTGCCCCAGGACTTCATCATCGACGAACAAGAGGGCATCCGTGAGCCGATCGGCATGAGCGGCGTGCGCCTGGAGGCGCGTGTGCACATGGTGACCGGCGCGGTCAGCGCCGCCGAGAACATCGTCAAATGCATTCGTCGCTGCGGTCTGGAAGTGGACGATCTGGTGCTCGGCCAGCTCAGTTCCAGCTTCGCGGTGCTGCGTGAGGACGAGAAGGAACTCGGCGTCTGCGTGGCCGACATCGGCGCCGGCACCACCGACCTTGCCGTGTTCACCGATGGGGCCATTCGCCATACCAGGGTCATCCCGATCGCCGGCGATCAGATCACCAATGACATCGCCACCTTCTTTCGCACGCCGCGTCAGCACGCCCAGGACATCAAGGTCCGCCACGCCTGTGCGTTGTCGTCCATGGGCCTGAGCGAGGACATCGAGGTGCCGAGTATTGGCGAGCGCCCGGCGCGGCAGCTGTCGCGGCAGAACCTGGCCCAGGTGGTCGAGGCACGCTATAGCGAGCTGCTGGGTCTGCTGCACGACGAGCTGCGTCGGACCGGCTTCGAGGAGCACGTGGCCGGCGGCCTGGTGTTGACCGGCGGCAGCGCGAAGATGGAGGGCGTACTCGAGCTGGCCGAACAGATCTTCCATATGCCGGTTCGTCTCGGTCTACCCCAGTACGTGACCGGCCTCGAAGAGACCATCGCCGACCCGGCCTATGCCACCGGCGTCGGTCTACTCATCTACGCACAGCAGCATCGCTTCCGCGATGGCTCCGACTATGCGGAGGGCGCCGGCCTCTTCGGGCGCGTGCGCAAGTGGTTCAGCGGCAACTTTTGATCGAGGGCCACTCGGAGAACCACGGCGCGATGGTGCCAATGCGATCCGCCGATCTCGGTGGGCAAAGAGGATGCGGGGATCTCGATCCCCCAAACGGCGCTTGGAGCGCCAATCAAAGCAGTACGAATTCGGGCGATCGTTCCCCGCGGCCCGAGGGGAAAGCAGCGCAGTCAAGCAACAGCCAACAGCAAGTCGAGAGGAGACAACTCATGTTCGAACTGATGGATACCCAGACTCAGACCGCCGTCATCAAGGTCATCGGCGTCGGCGGCGGCGGCGGTAACGCGGTCAACCACATGGCCGCGGCAAACATCGAGGGCGTCGATTTCATCTGCGCCAACACCGACGCGCAGGCGCTCGAGAACGCCACCGTCAAGACCATCCTGCAACTCGGCGCTGGCATCACCAAGGGGCTCGGCGCTGGCGCTGATCCGGAAATCGGCCGCAAGGCAGCGGAAGAGGACCGCGATCGCATCAAGGAGGCCCTGGACGGTTCCGATATGATCTTCATCACCGTCGGTATGGGCGGCGGCACCGGTACCGGTGCCGCACCGGTGGTGGCCGAAGTGGCACGCCAGCTCGGCATTCTGACAGTCGCCGTGGTGACCAAGCCGTTCCCGTTCGAGGGGGCAAAGCGCAGCAAGGTTGCGCAGGAGGGCATCCAGGAGCTGGCCAAGTTCGTCGACTCGTTGATCACGATCCCCAACGAGAAGTTGCTGCAAGTCCTGGGCAAGGACATGAGCCTGCTGAATGCCTTCAGCTCCGCCAACGACGTGCTGCTCAACGCCACCCAGGGCATCGCCGAACTGATCACGCGTCCGGGACTGATCAACGTCGACTTCGCCGACGTCAAGACCGTGATGTCCGAGATGGGCGTTTCGATGATGGGTACCGGCGCCGCCACCGGCGAGAACCGTGCCCGCGAGGCCGCCGAGGCCGCCATCAACAGCCCGTTGCTGGAAGATATCGATCTTGCCGGTGCCAAGGGCATTTTGGTCAACATCACCGCCGGGCTGAGTCTGACCATCGGCGAGTTCGACGAGGTCGGCAACACCGTGCGTGACTTCGCCGATGAGGAGGCCACCGTGGTGGTCGGTACCGTCATCGATCCGGAACTGGAAGACGAACTGCGCGTGACGGTGGTGGCGACCGGTCTCGGTGAGCGGCGTGCGCAGCGGCTTGCGTCTCGCGGTGACGAGCCGAAGATGCGCCTGATCAATCCCCGGGAAGATGACGCCGTTGCGCCGGACTACCGTGATATGGACCAGCCCGCGTACATCCGCCACAAGCGTGCGGCGGTCGGTGGTGCGGCAGTCGAGCAGTCCGGCGGCGATCTGGATTATCTGGACATTCCGGCCTTTTTGCGTCGGCAGGCGGACTGAACGTCCGCGGGTATGCAGGCCGATCGACGGCTGCATGCGGTTAGCTAGGGCAATCCCTAGCTGCTTGAATCGAGTAAAAACAATGCGTTTGCTCGAGAAAAGATTTGGTGCTTGATAATAATCCGGGAAAACCCTAACATGGGGGCCATCAAAATCCGGACGCGCCCAGCCCACCGTGGGTGGGCGCGTTTATTTACTGGGTACCGAACCGCACGCGGACCAACGTCGAGCGCTGAGCTCTGGTTCCGACGCGTAGGGAGGAGCTGCGATGATCCGCCAAAGAACGCTGAAGAACGTCATCCGTGCCACTGGCGTCGGTCTGCATACGGGCAACAAGGTCTACCTGACCCTGCGGCCCGCAGCCCCCGATACCGGTATCGTGTTCCGTCGGGTCGACCTCGATCCGCCTGTCGACATCGAGGCCTGCCCATCGAACGTCGGCGATACGCGTCTGTCGACGACGCTGGTCAACGGCGATGTGAAGATCTCCACGGTCGAGCACCTGCTGTCGGCCTTTGCCGGTCTCGGCATCGACAATGCCTACGTCGACGTCAGTGCCGCGGAAGTTCCGATCATGGATGGCAGCGCGGGGCCGTTCGTGTTTCTGATCCAGTCCGCCGGTATCGAAGAGCAGAGTCGGGCCAAGCGCTTTATTCGGATCAAACAGCCGGTGATGGTGGAGGAAGGAGACAAGTTCGCACGCTTCGAACCCTTCGACGGCTTCAAGGTTGGCTTTTCCATCGATTTCGATCACCCGGCCTTTACGTCGCGTCTCCAGGAGGCAACGGTGGACTTCTCGTCCACATCCTTCGTCAAGGAGGTCAGCCGGGCGCGCACCTTCGGGTTTCTGCGCGACATCGAGGCGCTGCGGCAGCAAAACCTCGCCTTGGGTGGCAGCCTCGACAACGCGGTGGTTGTCGACGATTTTCGTGTGCTGAACGACGACGGTCTGCGTTACGAGGACGAGTTCGTCCGGCACAAGATCCTGGACGCCATCGGCGATTTATATCTGCTGGGTCATTCGCTGATCGGCGCCTTCCGCGGTCACAAGTCCGGTCACGCGCTGAACAATCGGCTGTTGCGCAGGCTGATGGCGGACGAGGCGGCGTGGGAAGAGGTCACGTTTGAAGATTCCCGCGAAGCGCCGATCAGTTACGCACGGCCTGTTCTGGCCGGTTAAGGCGGGTGACAGAGGTCGACTAGGTGCTCGTGTCACTCGGCAGCGGCCCCTTCGACAGGCTGTCTGCCAACCGGCGCAGGCTAGTTGCCAGTTCCGGGTCCGCAATCGCGTCTGCGGCCTGGAGCAGGTTGTCGGCCGCCGCGGGCGGCGAGAAGGTTGCGGCCTCCCTGCCCTCGGCTCTGGCCAGGGTTGCCTCTGGCAGGGCCCGCACGCGGCAATCGTTGATCAGCAAGGTCGATTTTGCGCAGATCGTCGATGAGCTGAGGCGCGAGAAACTTCAGCCGGCTGACCCAGGCGGGGGAATCCACCGACAGGCTTAGAAGGCCATCGCGGAGTGATGCCTGTTTGCAGTGCGCGCGGAGCGCCTCGGGAATGGCGTCTCGTACCCGTTGCAGGAGTTCGTCTCGCCGCTGGAGTTCATTGAGCAGTGCGGCGACGGCATCGGTGCCGCGTAGATATCGACGGACATGGCGGGCTTTGTCGGGCATGGGTGGCTCGGTTGTTCTCGGCTCGTTGCCAATAATGACTTGATTTGGGGGTGGGGTCGCATCGGCGTGGCCCCGGCACGAACATTAACGAACATCGGAGTTAAGATGCGACATCCGAATACTGTCTCGGCCCGCTTGGGGGCGCAGCAGGGTTACAGCTCTGTGATTCTGCTGGTAATCATGATGACCGCGATCGCCGCTGGTGGCGTGGGATTCTGGCTCGGTAAATACCGGCTTGTCGCCGACCGACACGGTGGCCGCGACATCAGTCGATCTCGGTCCTTGTCCGTCGACGGTGAACTGCGACAACTCGTCGCGCAGCGCGACGAGGTCGACGCCCACATCAACGCCATTGCGGTGCGTGTTGGTGAGATGCAGGCGGAAGTGCTGCGGGTCAATGCGCTCGGCCAACGTTTGGTCGAGATGGCCGGTCTCGACGGCGACGAGTTCGACTTCATCAATCCCGCGCCCGCTGGCGGTCCTGAAGAGGTCAGCCTGCGTCCGAACCGCGTCGACGAGGTGGCCCAAGATCTTGCCAAGGTTCTAGCGGAACTGGACGACCGCAAGCGCAAGCTGGTTCTGCTGGAAACGCTGATCATGGAGCGCGACCTGAAGAGCCACTCGGTGCCAGAGGGTTGGCCACTGGTCTCGGGTGGGGTTGTAACGTCCAAGTTCGGCTATCGTCGACATCCCATCAGTGGCCGTCGCAGTATGCACATGGGGATCGACATCGCGGGCAAGCAGGGGTCCGACATTGTTGCCATGGCCGATGGATTGGTGATCTTCTCCGGTCGCAAGAGCGGCTATGGCAACATTGTCGAAGTCCGCCACGCGAACGGCCTCGAGACACGCTACGCACACAATCAGCGCAATCTGGCCAAGGAGGGTGATCTGGTCCGCAAGGGACAGGTCATCGCAAAGCTGGGTTCCACTGGGCGGTCTACCGGCCCGCACGTGCATTTCGAAGTACGCCGTAACGGCGAAGCGGTCGACCCGATGCGATACCTGGATCTGAGTAAACGATCCCGCGTCGCCCGACTCTGATCGAGCGCCTCTCCCCGCAAGCCCGACCCGACGCAGACTGCGCCGGGTCGGGCTTTTCCGTTATCATAAGGGAATTTTTCAAAGCGCCAGAGGAGCCCGCAAGGGCACGAATAAATGGCTTTCAATCTTTTCAAGAAGGTTTTCGGCAGCCGCAACGAGCGTCTCGTCAAGCGGTTGCTGAAGACCGCTGAGTCCATCAATGCCCTGGAGCCGGAGGTATCGGCGCTCTCCGATGCGGACCTGCGTGCCCGGACGGTCGTCTTTCGGGAGCGTCTGCAGCAGGGTGTGAGCCTCGATGACTTGCTGCCCGAAACCTTTGCCGTGGTGCGTGAGGCCGGGAAGCGTGTGCTCGGCATGCGTCATTTCGACGTGCAGCTGGTGGGCGGCATGGTGCTGAACTCGGGCAAGATCGCCGAGATGCGCACCGGTGAAGGCAAGACCTTGGTCGCGACGCTTGCGGCGTATTTGAACGCGCTGCCCGGCAAGGGCGTGCACGTCGTGACCGTGAACGACTACCTCGCCCGCCGCGACGCGGCCTGGATGGGGCAGATCTATCACTTCCTCGGTCTGACTGTCGGTGTCATCAACTCCTCCAGTGGCATGGGGCCGGACGCGGCGTCCTATCTCTACGATCCGGACTACGAGCCGACCGACGACAAGGGCTACCGGCACCTGCGTCCGTCGACGCGGCGTGAGTCCTATCATGCCGACATCACCTACGGCACCAACAACGAGTTCGGTTTCGATTACCTGCGCGACAACATGGCCTTCACGCCAGAGCAGCGTGTGCAGCGCGATCCGTTCTACGCGATCGTCGACGAGGTGGACTCGATCTTGATCGACGAGGCGCGGACACCGTTGATCATCTCGGGTGCCTCCGAGGGCAATACCGATCTTTACAAGCAGATCGACCAGATCATCCCGCACCTGACCCAACAGGAACCGATCAAGAACGAGGAAGGCCAGCCGGACTTCGGCCCCGGCGACTTCTCCGTGGACGAGAAGGGGAAGCAGGTCTACCTCAGCGAGGATGGTCATCAGAAGGTCGAAGACATGCTCACCGAGATGGGCCTGCTCGGCGAAGGCGAGAGTCTGTACGACGCTGCCAACATCGTGTTGATGCATCATGTGTATGCCGCGCTGCGTGCCCATGCGCTGTTCCAGAAGAACGTCGATTACATCCTGCGCGACGGGCAAATCATCATCGTCGATGAATTCACCGGTCGTACCATGCCCGGTCGGCGTTGGTCCGAGGGTCTGCATCAGGCGGTGGAGGCGAAGGAAGGCGTCGCCATCCAGCCTGAAAATCAGACCATGGCGTCGATCACGTTCCAGAATCTGTTCCGGCTGTATCCGAAGCTCGCCGGCATGACCGGTACGGCCGACACCGAGGCGTTCGAGTTTCAGCAGATCTATGGCCTGGAGGTCGTGGTCATACCGACCAATCAGCCCATGGTGCGCGACGACCGCGGCGATCTGGTGTATCTGACCCAGGAAGAAAAGTACCGGGCCATCATCGAGGACGTGCGGGAGTGCGTGAAGCAGGGCCAGCCGGCGCTGGTGGGCACCGCCTCCATCGAGACCTCCGAACTGGTGTCGAAGCTGCTGACGGCGGAGAAGATTCCCCATGAGGTGCTGAATGCCAAGCAGCACGAGCGCGAGGCCGGCATCGTCGCCCGCGCCGGCGAGCCGGGTGCGGTCACCATCGCCACCAACATGGCCGGTCGTGGTACCGACATCGTGCTCGGCGGCAACCTGGATGCAGAGCTCGAGAATGCCGCCGACGAGGCAGAGCGCGACCGGATCAAGACCGATTGGAAGGAGCGCCACGCGCGCGTCATCGCGGCCGGCGGCCTGCATGTGATCGGTACCGAGCGCCACGAGTCACGGCGTATCGACAATCAGCTGCGGGGCCGCTCCGGGCGGCAGGGCGACGCCGGTTCGAGTCGGTTCTATCTATCGCTGAAAGACAATCTGATGCGCATCTTCGCGTCGGATCGGGTCAGCGCGATGATGCAGAAGCTGGGCATGCAGGAGGGCGAGGCGATTGAGCACCCCTGGGTGACCAAGGCCATCGAGAATGCCCAGCGTAAGGTCGAGGGGCGCAACTTCGACATCCGCAAGCAGTTGCTCGAATACGACGACGTCGCCAACGATCAGCGCAAGGTCATCTATCAGCAGCGCCGCGAGCTGATGGATGGCGACGATATCTCCGAGACCGTCGTCGCGATGCGCGCGGACGTGCTCAATGCCCTGATCGCGCAGTACATCCCGCCACAGAGCCTGGAGGAGCAGTGGGATGTGCCGGGCCTCAGCGCCGCGCTGGTGGATGCCTTCGGCGGCGACTGGCCGCTGCAGCAGTGGTTGGACAGCGACGCCGACCTGCACGAGGAGACGCTGCGCAAGCGTATCGCCGACGAGCTCGCCGCCAACTACGCCGACAAGGAAAAGCTGGTCGGCGGAAGCACCATGCGCCAGATCGAGAAGGCCGTCATGTTGCAGACGCTCGATACCCAGTGGAAGGATCACCTGGCGCAGATGGACTACCTGCGTCAAGGCATCCACCTGCGGGGTTATGCGCAAAAGAACCCGAAGCAGGAGTACAAGCGCGAGGCCTTCGAGATGTTCTCGGCCATGCTCGAGAACATCAAGCAGGAAGTGATCAAGACCCTGTCGCGCATGCAGGTGCAGGCGCCCGAGGAGATGCCGGCCATGGCTCCGCGCGAGCGCGAGTTCGAATTCAAGCATGAGGAATTCACCGGTCTCGAGCCGATCCCCGAGGCCGCGGACGCCGGGCCTCCAGTCCGGGGCCGCGCAGCAGTCGGCGGGGGCATCGGCGGGCGCGGACCACCAGCCGTTCGTCCGCGAGGGGCGCAAGGTCGGGCGCAACGAACCCTGCCCGTGCGGCTCAGGCAAGAAATACAAGCAGTGCCACGGCAAGGTCGCCTGATCGGCGATGACGACTCCGACAGGTTCCGATCAGACAATGGACGTTCCGGCGATTCCTGGCGTGCGGCTCGCGAGCGTTGCCGCCGGCATCCGCTACCGGGATCGCGACGACCTGCTCGTGCTGGCCTTGCCGGAAGGCGCCACGACGGCGGCGACCTTCACCCGCAACGCATTCTGCGCGGCACCGGTGACGGTGGCGCGCGAGCACCTTGCCTGCGCCGCTCCCCGCTACTTGCTGATCAATGCCGGCAATGCCAATGCCGGCACCGGCGCCCGCGGCCTCGCCGACGCCCGCGCTAGCTGCGAGGCGCTGGCGCGGCTGGCCGGCTGTGCACCGGAGCAGGTGTTGCCGTTCTCGACCGGGGTGATCGGCGAGTACCTGCCGATGGAGCGTCTCGTCAGTCACCTGCCCATCGCCTTGTCCGCGCTGCGCGAGGACGGCTGGGACGCCGCGTCACGCGCCATCATGACCACCGACACGGTGCCCAAGGTCGCGATGCGGCGCTTCGTGGTCGACGGCCGCGAGGCCACGCTCATTGGCATCGCCAAGGGTGCGGGGATGATCCGGCCCGATATGGCGACGATGTTGGCCTTCCTTGCCACCGACGCCGCCGTTGGCGCCGAGGTGTTGCAGGACTGTCTGCGTGCCGCGGTCGACCAATCGTTCAACTGCATCAGCATCGACGGCGACACGTCCACCAACGACGCCTGCGTCTTGAGCGCGGCCGGCGACGCTCGGCAACGCCCCGATTACAGCCATGGATGATCCGTCGTTCGCGGCGCTGTCCGCGGCCGTCGACGGCGTCTGTGCCGATCTGGCGACCGCCATCGTGCGCGACGGCGAGGGCGCCACCAAGCTGGTCAGTGTCGAGGTCAGCGGGGCGGACAGCGCCGCCGAGGCGCGAGCCGTCGCCGACACCATCGCGCACTCGCCGTTGGTGAAGACGGCGCTGTTTGCGGCTGATCCGAACTGGGGTCGCATCCTTGCAGCCGTCGGTCGTGCCGGCGTGGCGGAACTCGACATCGACCGGGTGAGCATCTCCCTCGACGACTGCCTGATCGTCTCGGGCGGTGGCCGCGATCCCTCCTACGAGGAGTCCGCCGGTCGCCGCGTCATGGAGCAAGACAGCTTCGCGATCCGCGTGGCGATGGGTCGGGGTGAGGCGCAGGCACGCGTGCTCACCTGCGATTTGTCCTACGACTACGTCCGCATCAACGCCGAATACCGGAGCTGAGGTCGCACCGAGCATGGCGGATGCAACGGCGGCGCCTAGCGCCCTGATCCATGTCGCCGCGGGTGCGATCGCGGACCAGAGCGGCCGCATCTTGATTGCTAAGCGTCCGGATGCTGCGCATCAGGGCGGGTTGTGGGAGTTTCCCGGCGGCAAGCTGGAGCCTGGGGAGCAGCCATCCGACGGTCTAGCGCGTGAGCTTCACGAGGAACTCGGCATCCGTCATCCGCGGCTGGCGCCCGTTGATCCGCGTCGAACACGATTATGGCGATCGACGCGTGCTGCTGGATGTCTATCGCGTCGATGCCTACAGCGGTGTCCCGATCGGTCGCGAAGGGCAACCGCTGGCCTGGGTCGCGCCGGACCGGATGGACCCGGCGCGGTTTCCCGCTGCCGATCGACCCATCATCAATGCCCTGCGGCTGCCGAGTCTGTACCTGATTACGGGCGATGATCCAGCGGATACAGAGGGCTTTGTCGCGCGCCTCGGGCGCGCCCTGGACGCGGGCATCAGGCTCGTTCAGTTACGTGCCCACGGCCTCTCCGACGACGACTATCGCCGTCTCGCGCGTCGCCTGCAACCCGTGTGTCGCGCGGCCGGAGCGCGGCTGGTGTTGAACCGCGACCCGGACGTGGTTAGGGATCTAGCCTGCGACGGGCTGCATCTAGGGTCTGCGCTGCTGCGGCGTTTGCGGGAGCGGCCATGCCCGGCCACCCGCTTGGTGGGGGCTTCCTGCCATAGTTCCGAAGAGTTGCGCCTCGCCGAGGAGCTGGCGCTTGACTACGCCGTATTGTCGCCGGTCGAGGCAACGCTGAGCCATCCCGGCGCCCCAACGCTGGGGTGGTCAGGCTTTGCCGATCTGGTGGCGAGGGCTCACCTGCCCGTCTATGCCCTGGGCGGGCTCGGACCTGCGCAGCAGCAGCGATGCTTCGCCCACGGTGGGCAGGGCATCGCGGCGATCCGCGGTCTTTGGCCAACCTGAAGCGCTGAAGGAGTCGCCTCCCTGGTTGGATTTCCTGATGGCTTATAGGCCTGAGCGCTTATAGGAACGCGGTTGCCAGCAACAGCAGCAGTGCCAATATCCCGATTAGGTCGAAAAGACGATCCCAGCGACGATGTGAACGATGCAGCCGGGCGATTTCCGTATTCAGGTCGCGATCGTTTGCGAGATCCGGGTCGATGAATACACGCCGATGCGGGAGTTCGATCGCCTCCGCTACGGCGATGGCGGTGGGTTCGGAGGTGCGATAGATGCGGGGTTCGAGATCCACCAAATGGCGGCGAAGGGCACTATGGAAGTGCATCAGTGCGGCGTCTAGGTCAGTGAACCGGGACGCATATTTGAGGCTGGTCGGGCGATCCGCGGGTAGGACGTCCGTCCCGCGCAGGCGGATGGTGCCTGGATACGCGGGATTCGTTTCGATAGTCAGGTAGCCGCTGTGCATGATGCCACGTTGGTTGGCGCCCGTCGTAACTGCATAGGCACCAGCCGCCGAGCAGTTTCGGCGGCTGTGCGATTGGCGGAGGCTGCGCGATCGACGGCCGCTGTGCGATCGGCTCCTATGCGGCGATCGGGCGCAACTCCCAATTGCACATTTTGATGAGTTGCGCAATTTCACGAGCGAGCGGAAGAGTCTGATCCGGCTCGAACGTGTCTCCATATGACCAAGACTTCTCGGCCTGATCCGCCACTTCATGCAGACCTTGACGGCAGAGTTCCCAGACGGCTTTTCTTTGATTCGGTGTCATTTCGTTAGCCTCGAAATCAACAGCTTCGGCCGCACCGGATCGCTGTAGATTTGTCTGTTATGTCCCAAGTTTCTGATTGATAATCAGAGTATTAGCCGATTCTTGTCTTTGGTTTGCGCAAGTGCGAAAACGCAACATGACGGAACCGATCCACAGCTTCAGCATAGCTCAGCAGCCCGGTTTCACAATTGGTAGTTTCCATGTAGCGTATTCGCGACTTCTGCTGATTTCAGGGCTTCCCTTACGCGGCCCGATGTTGCAAAAATCATCGTTGCATCATCTGCTTATCGGCTGGGTCGAGGCGGCGATCGTGGTTGACCTTATGCCGATGCCGTAGGCTGCCGCCGCGACCGCGCTGCAGAGCGCGACGCCCCACAGGGTGTCGATCACAACCATGCTGAGTGGCCAGTTCGGTAGTGTGGCCATGTTCGTCAATTCGTCGGTGATGTAGGTGAAGAAACCGAAGCCGGCGGCATGCAGTAGTGCCTTCCGCAACGACCGGCGCGTAAGCGATTGCCGGAAACAAACATACCGAATGGCGCAGGATTTTGGTTCGCCTTCAAGGAGCGACACCGAAGGCGGGCGAAAAGACAAGTCAGGCGGTATGGTAGTTGACAGAAATCGCCTAGTCCCGGCATCACCGCGAAGAGTCGTGCGCCCGTCGGCGAGTGTTCGGTTTCTATTGCAACAACATGGGAGCTTCATCTCTTGATATCACCCGATCGCTATTATTTGGACCGTGACTGCCCTTGGTGCGGCGAAAGGCTTGGAGATGACGATCGATTGCAGCGCCGGAGACCAGGACTATATTGAGGATTGTCAGATCTGCTGCGCGCCGATCTTGGTGACGGTCAGGATGAGTCAGTACGACCCGACGTTGCCGGACGTTTGGCTGTGCAGAGAGGGCGATTAAGTGATCGATGTCAAAGTTGCCCAGCCATCGTCTGTGTGGGCCGTTTACGGACTCTATAATTCTGAAGAATAGGTCCAGAGTCCTTGACATTTTAATTATTCGGATTAGATTAGCGCCCAAGCAACTCATGATGGGCGTTGGCATTGGTGTCGTCATACTCCTGATCGCGGACCCGACCTGATGTTCGCATCCGTTGCCTGCGATCTGTGGTCCCTGCCGGCGGTATCGCTTGGCGATCGCGTCACTCTGCTCGTGACTTGCTTCGTATCTTTTGTTGGCGGCTAAGCCGCTAACCTTACTTCGATTGTTGCCTGGAGGCATTCGTGGAATATCAGAATCTTAGTGTCGAAGAGTTGCAGAGCCAACTCCATCAGGTCGAGCAGAGCAGGGTTGATCTGGAAAAGGCTTTGTATCAGCGTTGGCACGAGGCCAAGTCCGAATTGGCGCAGGAAATCAGGGAAATGATCGAGCAGCGAGGCTACGACGTCGATGAAATCATGGCCCTAGTTGTCCCGCGACGTCGTCGCGCCGCGGCGTGCCAAAAAGTCTGGATCCAACAGGAGCTATACCCGCTACGTCGATCCTGAGAATCCGAACAATGTTTACATCCGCGGCGTTCTTCCGCGTTGGATGAAGGAGAAGATGGCGGCGCAAGGCTACGATCCCTCGGCTAAGCCCGACCGGGAGGCATTCAAGTCCAACTACCTGCAGGCGGTTCAGGACTGAGGCAACTGCGCTCGCCGGCTCTCATGCTGCACTGATCGGCCTGGGAACCTGTTTTGCCTCGGTCGGCGAGCCAACTGGCGTCGTATCTGCTGCTGCTTGATCACAACTCTCGATCTCGCTGCTTCGATGCGGTCGCTTAGAATTTCCTCAAACAACGGATGTTCGCCGATCAGCGGCGAAGCCACTGCCCGAAAGCCTGGGTACCGATCCATGGCCTCGCGGGCGATATCGTCGATGTCGCCCCCAGGCCCGGCGTGTCGGCCCGGTGAAATGAACTGCATTGCTAGAATCGTTTGCTCCGCTTGTCTGCGCGGCAGTCGCGAGGGCGTGCTCGAGGAGTTCTCCGTTGAAATCGTATTGACGGTCCTCGCGGCGTTCCATCACTGCTTCCGCGACTGTTGCAATACCGCTGAACCGCAATCTGAGCATGGCCGCCAGCCACGTCCTGACGGCAGTCACCGCTGCGACTGGGGAGCCGTGGTCTACGAGCAGGATACGGGCCGGCGTCATCTGCTGTGCTTGCATGACGTCGCGCACGTTTGCCTCCAGGATGTCGACGAGACGCGGTTCACCGCTCGGTAATGGGCACAGCACCGGCGCGACGTCAATTTCCAGCGCCCCTACCTCTGCTTCGAGGCGCGAGACAACCTCTGGCAGGAATACGTCGATGGCACGGCTGGGGCCGAAGAAGAGGGGCACGATCACGAACTTCCGCTCGCCTTCGTCGATCTGCCGCCGCAGAAACGGCTCAATCGTCTCCGCCGGTCTGCCATCGAGCAATGCGGCCGGGATGCTGGATGAATGCAGCATTGAAACGGCGTGCACGTCCTCTCCCTTGCGGCGGGTCAGGGCCGCGGCGAGACGCCGGAGATTCCTTGTGGCCTCGGGCCGTTTCGAGCCATTGTCGAGCAGGATGATCATTGAGTGTCCTGAGGCATTCTTGAGTGAAGTAAGGTCGGCCGTAGACGTGCTTGGCGTATTGATGCACTGACAGCGGCCGACGCGGCAGTTGCGTCCGTACTCAGTCGGCCTGCGATGGGTTGCGCCGCGGGTCTGGGGCGCCCGCGGCTTGCCGGTCATTCGCTCGCGATGTCGATCATGACCTCGTTTCGGCGCAGGAAGCCGGGCGTGAACGGGTCGTTGTAGTAGGCATACACTGGGGCGCCGGCAGGTTTCAGTCCACGCGTGTCCATCCATTGCCGCAACGCCTGTTCCTGTTCGGCGATCAGGGCGTCGGTGGTTCTGCCGCTGAAGCGAACCGCAGCGACGCGCCGGGCGGGGATCTCAGTCAACTGCAGATCCTTGCCCGCGGGGGCGGGGAGGTCGGCGAGCCGGTATTGCGACGGCATGATGAATCGGATCGCCCAGGTCTCGTCGTCCGTGCGCGTCTGGGTCACCGGTGCGGTCATCGCGATGCGCGCATCCGGCGCGAGGGCCTGCTGCACGACTGGTGCCGTCATCGCAATGCGTTCGCCGTCGTCGTCGCTGGCGCGCTCCTTGGCGAAGATGTAGCGGGCGAGGGGGCCGAACCCGGCGCTCAGCCCCTGCTGCCGGCTGCCCTCGCGCCGAACCTCGGCGACCACCAGGGTTGGATAGTCACGGAGCTCGAACGGCTCCTGCTGCTCCACCACGCGATAGGCCGGCTGCTCGACGTTTTGGATCACGTAGACGAACACCAGCAGGCCGACGATGGCGAGCAGCGCGAGGCCGCCGAGCACGATCACGATGAGTTTCAAGCGGACGCCTCCCTGGGGGTTCCGTCCGGCTCGCGGCCAGGGAACATCCAGCCCCCGAGCAGGATCAGCAGGACGCCAGCGATCGAGATCCAGTACCAGCCGGGAAAGCCGGCCGGTCCGTAACGATAGACCGAGCCGGCGCTGAACAGGATGCCGTCGTCATAGGGCAAGATCCAGCTGATGCCGAAACGGACATGATCCGGCGGCGCTTCGATCAGGCTAGCGTAGGCCAGCGCCTCGATGCCGTCCGCGTCTTCGGCGAGGTCCGCGCGGTAGAGCCCCTTGTCGCTGCCGATCCAAAGTCGGTCAGCGCCGGCCGCGCCATCCGTTGCCTGCGTATCCGCGACAAGCAGCAACGACAGCGCGCGGCTCTTCTCGAGACCTGTCTTCAAGGATCGCCAGGGCTGGAATGGTGCGTCCTGCCAGTAGAGGCCGCGATCGGTCCCGGCTAGCAGGCGGCCGGCCTCGGTCACCGCAAAGGTGAAGACGTAGGCGTCGTCCGGCAGTCCGTCTCGGTTTGGCAGCCAGTCCAGCAGGGCATCGTCGCGGGCGCTGTAGACGCCGTCGCCGACGGTGCCCGCGTGCACATAGGTCGCGCCATCGCTCGCCTGCCGTTCGAGGCGGTAGACGTTGACATCTGGCAGCGCCTGCTGCCAGTTGCCCGCGCCTTGAATCCAGAGGCCCTCGCCGGTGGCCACCACCAGGCCGTCGTCGGTGGCGATCTCGTCGCTGATCCGCATCGTCAGTGGCGGCATCCCTGGGGGTGGATTGACCAGTCCGGCGGCCGTGCCGATCGGACCCTGTGTCGGCTTACCGACCGGCTCCGCGGTCAAGGCCGTGACCGGCTGCCCGCCGAGGTCCATCGCCACGCGGCCCCATTGGCCTTCGATTAGACGCCAGATCTCACCGTCCTGCGTGCCCGCCAGCACCGAGCCGTTGCCGCCTGGTGCAAGGTCGGTGACGTGGCCCGCGCTTGGCAGGTCGATGCGGCTCACTCGCTCGCCGCCGGGCAACAACGGGCCCGCGATTAACAGGGCTAGACCCAGGCCGGCGATGCCGAGGGCGATGCTGCGTGTGGTCTTCATCGTGATCCTGATCCTCTCGTGGTGACTTTTTGGTGACGACGGGCTTGGCGACAAGCGTGGGTGGTTCGGCGGATCTTGCCCGTGCTGCACTGCATGTATCGATCATGCGCGCCCGAGGCAAGCCCGGCCGGCTCTGCTAGAATCGGCGATCACCTCTCCACGTACGACCGAGGAAGCCTCGCCGATGACCGTCCGCACCCGCTTCGCCCCCTCGCCGACCGGCTACCTGCATGTCGGCGGCGCCCGCACGGCCCTGTTTTGTTATCTGTTTGCCCGCAAGCACGGCGGGCAGTTCGTGCTGCGCATCGAGGACACGGATCTGGAGCGCTCCACCGCCGAGTCGGTCAACGCGATCATGGAGGGAATGACCTGGCTCGGGCTCGACTATGACGAGGGACCGTTCTTCCAGACCGAGCGCTTCGACCGCTACCACGCCGTGATCGACGAGCTGCTGGAGAAGGGGCTCGCCTATCGCTGCGATTGTCCCAAAGAACGCCTGGAGCGAGTCCGCGACACGCAGATGGCGGCCAAGGTCAAGCCGCGCTATGACGGTCATTGCCGCGGTCGTGAGATCGACCCGGAACAACCCCACGTCATCCGCTTCAAGAATCCCGCCGATGGCGTCGTGGTGGTCGACGATCTGATCCGCGGTCGGGTCGTGTTTGCCAATGCCGAACTCGACGACCTGATCATCCGCCGCAGCGACGGCTCGCCCACCTACAATCTCACCGTGGTGGTGGACGACTCCGATATGGGGATCACCCATGTCATTCGCGGCGACGACCACGTCAACAACACCCCGCGTCAGATGAATATCCTCAAGGCCATGGGCAAGGAGCCCCCGCGCTACGCGCATGTGCCCATGATCCTCGGCGATGACGGCGCGCGCCTGTCGAAGCGCCACGGCGCCGTCAGCGTCGTCTCCTATCGGGATCAGGGCTATCTGCCGGAGGCGCTGCTCAACTACCTGGTGCGGTTGGGCTGGTCCCACGGCGATCAGGAGGTGTTTTCGATCGAGGAGATGATCGCGCTGTTCGACATCAGCGCCGTCAATAAGGCTGCTGCCGCCTTCAACACCGACAAGCTCGACTGGCTCAATCAGCACTACATCCAACATGGCGACCCGAAGCACATCGCGCGTCTGCTCAGTCCGCACATGGGCCACATCGGCATCGACCCCGCCGACGGCCCCGACCTGGTGGACGTGGTCGCCGCCCAAGGCGCACGTGCCAAGACCCTGGTCGAGCTGGCCGACATCAGCGCCTTCTGTTATCGCGATTTCGACGCCTACGAGCCCGCCGCGGCCAAGAAGCATTTGCGCTCCGTGGCCCGCGAGCCCCTGACCCGGGCGCGTGCCGCCTTCGAGATGCTGGCGCTGGAAGACTGGCAGCCGGAGATGTTGCACCACGTGGTGGAGCAGGTCGCGGCGGAGCTGGAGCTAAACATGGGCAAGGTCGCGCAGCCGCTGCGGGTCGCCGTGGTCGGCCGCGCCGCCTCGCCTGGCATCGACGTGACGCTGCAGCTGGTGGGCAAGGATGCGACCCTGCGACGCATCGACAAGGCCTTGGCCTTTATCGCCAGCCGCGAGGCGCAAGCCTGACGGCAACAAGAAAAGCCAATCGCCATGCACGATATCGAAGGCTCCGCCCTGCGCAGTGATGCCGCCGAAGACCTGATTCAGGCCGAGTTTCAGGCGCTCCGGCGCCGTATCGGTCGGCAGATTTTGGGGCAGCAAGCGCTGGTCGATCGGCTGCTGATCGCGTTGCTCGGCGATGGCCATCTGTTGGTGGAAGGTGCCCCCGGCGTTGCAAAGACCAGTGCCGTCAAGGCCCTGGCCGCGGGGCTGGAGGCCGACTTTCACCGCGTCCAGTTCACGCCCGACCTGTTGCCGGCGGACCTGACCGGCACCGAGATCTACCGTCCCGACGACGGCAGCTTCCGGTTTGATCGCGGCCCCATTTTTCACAACCTGGTGCTGGCCGACGAGGTCAATCGAGCGCCGGCCAAGGTGCAGTCCGCGCTGCTAGAGGCCATGGGTGAGCGGCAGGTGACGGTGGGGCGTGCCACCTTCGCGTTGCCGCAACTGTTCCTGGTCATGGCGACGCAGAATCCGATCGAGCAGGAGGGGACCTACCCGCTGCCGGAGGCGCAGCTTGATCGTTTTCTGATGCATGTGCGCGTCGGCTATCCGGAGTTCGAGACCGAAAAGGCGATCTTGGCGCTGAACCGCGGTGAGTCCCTCGGTACAGGGGCCGCCGCGCCGACGCGACGCGTGTCCCAGTCACAGGTGTTCGAGGCCCGGCGGCGCGTGCTGCAGCTGTACATGGCGCCGGAGCTGGAGGACTACATCGTGCACCTGGTGCTGGCGACCCGTGAACCAGGCAACTACAGCGCGTCGCTGGAGGGCTGGTTGCGCTTCGGCGCCAGTCCGCGTGCCACGCTGGCGCTGGACCGCTGTGCCCGTGCCCGTGCCTGGCTCGGAGAGCGTGACTTCGTGACTCCCGAAGACGTGCAGAGCGTTGCCCCGGACTGTCTGCGCCACCGGCTGCTGCTGGACTATGAGGCCGAGGCCGAGGGTCGCTCCGTCGACGGCTTTATCGAGGCATTGCTGAGCCGGGTGCCAGTCCCCTGACGGTCTAATAGCCCCTGAGGCGGTCCAACCGTCCCCCGATGCCGGCCCAATGGTTCCCTGATGGTTTGGACGATAGGCATGCGCGGGCTCGCTTCTTCGGCCCTTGGTCCTCGGCGCTTGGCCCTCCGGACGACAAGCCCGTTGTTGCCATCAAGCTTGACGCATTTGCAGGCATTTCCTGCCCCCACGCGATTCGCTTGAGCCTATGTCAGCCGATACCGCCGGGTCCATGGACAGTGCTACACGGGGACGAGCGGTTTCGCTGACGATCCCTGGTAGCCGCCCGCGGCGAGGCCCGTCGGCTCGGTCTTGGTGCGGGCGGACGTGTCTTCTCCACCCGCGCCGGCGGTCACCTGTCGCCGTTTCGCGGCCCCGGTGCTGAATACGACGAGTCCCGTGTCTACGTGCCCGGCGATGATCCGCGCCATATGGATTGGCGGGTCACGGCGCGTGCCGATCGGGCGCATGTCAAGGTGTTCCGTGACGAGCGTGAGCGACCGCTGTGGCTGCTGGTGGATCAAGGACCCAGCATGCGGTTCGGCACCCGCGTTGCGTTCAAGTCGGTGATTGCGGCGCAGGCGGCAGCGTTGCTCGGCTGGGCCGGCGTCGAGCATGGCGATCGCGTTGGCGGGCTGGTCTTCGACGAGCAGCAGCGCAGTGAGCATCCGCCGGCCGCCCGCCAGCGCGGGACTGTTACCGCTGCTGCGGGCGTTGACGCCGGCCCCAACGCGTCAGCGTCATGCGGGCTTTGCCTCCGTTGTCGGCGCCGCCAACCGCCTGCTGGAGTTGGTGCGTCCGGGCAGCCTGGTGTTTGTCATTAGCGACTTCGACGGCCTATCGCCGGATGCTGTCGGATGGCTGGCCCGTCTGTGCGAACACAGCGAGGTGGCCCTGGTTTCGGTGCATGACCCGCTCGAGGAGCAGGCGCCACCGCCGGGGCGCTATGCCGTGCTCGATGGTCTCGCCGGCCGGCTGTTGCTGGATACCCGCAGCGCCGGCCGGCGTGCCGCCTACGAGAGTGGCTTTCAGCGTCGGCGTGCGCTGCTGGAGGCATTGGCGCGGCGCTATGCTGCCCATCTGCTGAGTTTGCGCACGGATCGCCCCGTGGGTACCGAGCTCGCACGCGGCCTGGGCCAGCGCGCTACCCAGCGGCACCGTGCGACGAGCACACGCCGATGAAGCCTGATCCGCTGGCCGGTCTGCGCGACTACCATCTGCCCGAGGCGATCACCTGGTGGCCGCCGGCGCCGGGCTGGTGGTTGCTCGCGGCGCTGACGATCGCCGCCGCCGTGGCATTGCTCTGGTGGCGCCGGCGACGCCGCGGCCGCGCACATGCGTCGCGGCTGGCTTCGCTGGAACTCGCCCGGCTGCGCGCACGCTGGCGTGCGGATGCGGATGAAACGGCCTTTTTGCGCGGTCTATCGCAGTTGACGCGGCGGTTCGTCCTGGCGCGCTTTCCAGGCGAGCCGGTGGCGGGTCTGTGCGGCGAAGACTGGCTCCAGTACCTGGCGGACAAGAGTGCCGAGCCGGCCTTCGTCGATGGTGCTGGTCGGCGACTCGCCGATGCGCCCTATCAGGCGAACGGCAGCGTAGGCGACGCGGCCGACGTTGGCGCCGTCGCGGATCTGGTCGAGCGACTGATCGAGCGTCATGCGGTTGCCGCATCGGACCCAATTTCGGACGCCGTCTCGGAGGCGGAAACATGACCACGCTGGCCTGGCCCTGGGCGCTGCTGGTGCTGCCGTTGCCGCTGCTGCTGCGCTGGCTGCTGCCGCCGGCGCGTCCCATCAGTGGTCGCGCGCTGCGGCTGCCGTCGTCCGCGGCCCTGTCCGGTCTCGCCGTGGAGCCGGAGCGTCCGTCTTTCTACTGGCGTGGCGCGGGTCTGTTGGTCTGGCTGCTGCTGGTGTTGGCGGTGGCGCGTCCGCAATGGCTCGACGACCCGGTCGCGTTGGCGGTGACCGGTCGCGACCTGATGCTGGCGGTGGACATCTCCGGCAGCATGGATCAAGAAGACTACCGTCTCGCGGGTCGGCGCGCCACGCGTCTGGCCGTGGTCAAGGCCGCGGCAAGCCGGTTCATCGCCTCGCGGGATCAGGACCGCATCGGTCTGATCCTGTTCGGCACCAGGCCCTATGTGCAGACGCCGCTCACCTACGACCGCGATGCCGTGGCGCAGATGCTGGGCGAGGCGGTGGTCGGTCTGGCAGGTCGGGATACGGCCATCGGTGACGCCATTGGGCTCGCTGTCAAGCGTCTGCGCCAGCAACCCCTCGACAATCGCGTCCTCGTGTTGCTGACGGACGGTGCCAACAGTGCCGGCGCGCTGCATCCGCTGCAGGCCGCGGCGCTGGCCGCCGAATCGGCCATTCGCATCTATAGCATCGGTCTTGGTGGGCAGGTTGGCGACCAGGGCGCCGGCGGTTATCAGCTCGACCGTGTCGCCGACGATCTCGACGAAAGCATGCTGCGTGCCATCGCCGACAGCACCGGCGGGCGCTATTTCCATGCCACCGATGCCCGCGAGCTGGCCGACGTCTATGCGGCGCTCGACCGTCTGGAGCCGACCATACGCGATCACCGCACCTATCGTCCGGCAGCGGAGCTGTATCCGCTACCCGCCGCCCTGGCGCTGCTGCTGAGTGTGTTCATGGCGGTCGTCTCGGCGCTACGGCGCCGGCAGGACGCTGGCTCCGCGACTGACGTGGGCACCGACGCGCGGGCGGTGACGCATGTCTGACCTGCATCTGCTGCGGCCGCTCTGGTTGCTGGCCTTGCTGCCGTTGTTGCCGCTCTGGGTGCTGCTTGCGCGGCAGGCTAGCCGGCGGCGACGCTGGGAGGACCTGATCGACCCGCATCTGCAGGATGCGGTACTGACCAATGAGCGTGACGCCGGACACCGGCTACCACTGATGCTGCTCGCGATCGGCTGGCTGCTGCTGGTCGTTGCGCTCGCCGGGCCAGCGTGGGAATCGGAGTCGCGCCCGGTCTACCGGATCGAGCAGGCAAGGGTGCTGCTGCTCGATCTGACCGCGCACATGAATCAGGTCGAGCAGGGGACGACGCGCCTGGAGCGGGCCCGTTTCGAGGTCATGGATCTGCTCCGAGCCGTCGACGAAGGCGAGGTCGCGCTGATCGGCTATGCGGATGAGCCGTTCTTGATCGCACCGCTCACCAGCGATGCGGGCACCATTCTGGAACAGGTGCCGTCCTGGCGCCGGATCTGCTGCCCGTTGCCGGGGTCGGCCGCACGGACTTGGCGCTCGATATGGCTGGGGCGCTGCTGCAGCGAAGCGGCGCCGCGCAGGGCGATGTGATCCTGATCGCTGCCGCGCTCGAGCGACCCGACTTGGCGCTCGCCGCTGCCCGCAGATTGCGCGCCGCCGGACACCGATTGTCCGTTCTTGCCGTCGCAGAGGAGCCAGTCCAGGGGCGGGGTGGCGGCGTCGGCTCTGGGGCGGCTGGCAAGCGCGGGCGGAGGGCTTCTGGTCGAGGCAGGCTTCGACGACGCCGACACCCAGCGTCTGCTGGCGTTGCCGGCGAGCGCAAGATCAGTCCGTCGGGCGATCGCATCGCCACCGCCGGGCAATGGCGGGATCAGGGCTACTGGCTGTTGTTGCTCGTTCTACCCATTGCGGCGGTTGCCTTTCGGCGGGGTTGGCTGGGCCTGTTGCCGATTGCGCTGCTGGTCATGCCACCGGCGCCGGCGCAGGCCTTGTCCTGGCAGGATCTGTGGCTAAGGCCGGAGCAGCAGGCGTTTCGTGCGTTGCAGCGCGATCCTGTTCCCAGGCTTTCCCCAGGCCGGCGAGCGCTTCACTGATCCGCGTTGGCGCGCGGCAGCCTTCTACCAGGCCGGCCAGTATCAGCAGGCGCTCGACGCATTGGCGGGGCAGACGGACGCGGAATCCCATTACAACCGTGGCAACACGCTGGCTCGGCTCAAGCGCTATGACGACGCCGTCGCCGAATACGACGCGGCGTTGCTGATCGACCCCGAGCATGCCGATGCCCGCCACAATCGCGACCTGTTGCTAAGACTCTCCGACCCGCCGCCGGCGGCGGTGTCCGACGCGCCGGGGCCGCGCGCTGGCGACTCCTCCACCGATGCGAATGCCCGCGGTCAGCCGGGCGCGGCGACCTCGCCGGAGATCGACGGCGATCCAGCGTCCACCGCGGCCGCACCCGCCGGCGCGGAAGATCGCGTCGGCCAGCGGCACTCGGCAACGATGCGGAGCGACGTCCTCGCGACGGGTTGTCGGACCCGTTGGCGGACGGGCTGTTAGACGGTCTGGCGGGTGGTGCCCCGCCCGAGCAGCCCGGCGCGACCGCCGATGATGGGGCGGCGCAATCCTCCGGATCGTTTGCCAACGAATCGGATGTCGATCTCGGCGGCGGGGTCGCGGATGCGCCGGCGGATTCGACGCCCGGTGCGCGTGATGCGGCGCTGGAGCCGGCGATGCCCAGCGCCGGGTTCAGACTCGCCGACAGCAAGCCCGCAGAAACCGACAGCGACAGCGCGGCGACCGGTCAGGACCCGATCGACTATTGGCTGCGCCAGGTCCCCGATGCCCCCGAGGGTCTGTTGCGGGAGCGTTTGATGCTGCAATACCTGAGGCGTCATGGACAGCTGCGCTGAGTCCGCGGTGCCGTCCATGGCGGCTGCCGCGTCGCGGAGCAGCCGAGGGCTGTCGCTGGCTGTTGCTGTTGGCGGCAGCATGGCTGCTGCAGGCGGCTTGCATTGGCGTCAGCGCGGCGCCGACCCCGTCGCCGCGCACATCCGCGGAGACGGAGCTGGCGGAGTCTGGTTTGGCGATGGAGGTGGAGGCAGACCCCGCGGCGCCCTATCTGCAATCGCGGGTCCGCTATCGCGTGCGCATTCTGGCGCGGGTTCCGCTGCGCCAGGCCACGCTGTCGGAGCCGACGGCGGAACAGGCCATCATTCGGCGCATCGGTGACGATCGGCGTTTCGATCTCGAGCGCGACGGCGTGCGCTATCGGGTGCTGGAACGCCTTTACGCCGTGGTGCCGCAGCGGCCGGGGCCGCTGCGTATCGTCGCACCGCGGCTCTCGGCGGCGGTCCCCGCGACCGCGATGCCGGCGAGGAACGGGCGCAGGCCGGTCTGGATGCCGTGCTGGAGCGGCTCGAGACGGTCACGCGCACCGGCCCGACGCTGTTGCTGGACGTGCGGGCGATTCCGGACGCGGCGGAACTCCCCTGGCTGGCGGCGGAATCCGTGTCCATCAGCGAGCGTTGGGAGCCGAGCGATGCGCGCGTGCGGGTCGGCGAGAGCATCACGCGCAGCATCACCATCGAGGCATCGGGGCTGATCGGTGCCTCCGTTCCCGAGCTGCCCGTCGCGTCGCCGCAGGGCTTCCGCACCTACCCGCAGACGGCGGAGATCTCGGAACAGGTCAGCGGCGACGACCTGGTTGTGACCGCGCACATCCGCCGCTCCTACGTGCCGACCCTGGCGGGCGAATTGGAACTGCCGGCGGTGCGTCTGCCCTGGTGGAGCATCGGCATGGACGAGCCGCGCGAGGCGAGTCTGCCGGCACGTCGGCTGCAGGTGGACGGGGCAGCGTCGCCGGCCGCCGCGGATGGCGATCAGCACGCGCGTGCCGAGTTTGTCCGCAACGCGGCCGCCGACCTGTGGGGCGAGCAGTGGCTTGCGGTCCTGTTCGCGATGGCCTGGTTGACCACGTTGCTACTGTGGCTGCGTGAACGGGGCCGGCACCGACCGGCGACTGACCCGCGGGACCCGGGCGCTGCGGGTGAGACCGGAGCGCGTGGCACCAATGAGCAGGTGCTGCGGTTCAAGCGTGCCTGCGTTGCGGCAGATGCGCGCGCCGCCCGCGCCGCGCTGCTCGATTGGGGCCGGAGTCGCTGGCCGCGCCGTGCCCCGTCCGGGCCGCTGGAACTGATGGAGTGGCTCGATGCCAACCCGGCGGCCGTGCGCGCCGCGCTTGCGATCGAACAGAACCTCTACGGCAAGCAGGCGTCGGGCTGGGATGGCAAGCCCGCGCTGGCCGCAATCACGCCGTTGCTGGAAGCCGCACAGGGCCGCCCGGCGGTGGAGCAGCCGGCATTGCCGCCGTTGTATCCCATGTCCGCGGAACAGCGACCCGCGGCTGGACGCGGGCGGCCGGCGGCAACGGCAATTGAGGAAAAGCTCGCTCCCACAAGGTGGGAGCGAGTTTGCGGACGATGGGTGTCGCGTCGTGACCGCGAGGTCGCGTGCCGTTGTTCAGGCGCCCCAGCGGCGAACGCGGCCGGTATCGAGGTGCACGAAATCCGACTTGGTGTAGTAGCCGACGCCGCCGCGACCGAGCTGAACGGCCGCGTCGCGGATGCTGCGGGTCGGCATCTGCGACAGGCGCACGTCGATGGCCTTGCCGGTCATGTGCAGGCTCTGTTTGGCGACACCGGACGAGGTGCGCCGCAGCATCGCGTTGGTCTTTGGAGAGCGATAGCCGCTCAGAATCTCGAACACGCCGTCGTCGTGGCCGAGGCGCGACTTGACGTCGAACAGCAGGTCGTAAATGCGTGGGTCGATGGCGATGCTGTCGCCGGTGCGAAAATCACGCAGGAAGTGATTCAGCCTGCCGAGGGCGCTGCGCTGATAGTGGTCGCCGACACGGTAGGTCAGGGTCAGGCGCTCGTCGGTGTGCAGATGGTGCAGCGACAGGGTCCTGGGAGCGCTGCGGCTCTTCGGGGCCTTGGCCAGTACGGGTGAGGACGCCAGCGCGAGACTCGCGCCGAGAAAATAACGCCGGTTCATCGAAATTCCCCCTAGATTTGGTAGTTTCCCTCGGCCGTGCCAGTATAGCGACGGCGCAATGGAAGGCAACGCGGCTCGATAAATGATTGACGTCGGCCGCTCGCCCTCTAAAATAGTTGAGGAAAAGTACCCAACTTGTCAAGCACGAAAGAGTTTTGTAATGAGAAGCATGAATGGCGAGATGGGGTGCCTGAGCCGGCTTTCGGCAGAATTGACGCAGTCGCGGGGGCGTTTTGGCGACATGATTCAAATAAAACGATTGATTGAATTCATTGACAGGCTGCTGGCGGCGGGGGATTGGGCCGCGCATCGCAGTGTTTGTTGTGAAAAGGCAACTCCCACGCAAGCATGCGGCGCCGATGCGCTGCCGATGGCAAGACATCAGTTCGCGCGGCCCAGGCCTGGCGCCCGATGTCGAGTGCGAGCGTGCGGCCGGTGGGCGCACTCGGTTGCGGTTGCCCTGTCCGCGATCGTGCTCGGGTTGCCCGTCGGTGCCGCCGTTGCCGACGTGTACAAATATGTCGACAAGGATGGCAACATCTACTTCTCCGACGAGCCGCTGCCGGGCACGCACCTGAGCCTGGAGTGGAAACGCACCTCCAAACGGCTGGTGTCGGAGAACAAGCAGCAGTCTGAGAAGGTGCAGCGGGAGCAGGCCGCCATCCAAGCGCGCATCGACGCGCGCCTGGAGGCGAGCATGAACGCGCGCACCGACCTCTACGCCCTGCGACCATCTGAGCCCGTGAGCGGCTCCATGTCGGTTCGACGCGCCCGCTATCGGCACCTGATCGACGATGCAGCGCGTCGGCACGGTCTGACCCCGGAGTTGTTGCATGCGGTGATCCGCACCGAGTCGGCCTACAAGGCCAATGCGCGCTCCCATGCCGGCGCCTGCGGTTTGATGCAGCTGATGCCGCAGACGGCAGCGCGGTTCAAGGTCGGCGACATCTGGGACCCGGCGCAGAACATCCAGGGCGGCGCGGCTTATCTGCGTTTCCTGCTCGACCTGTTCGATCACGACCTCAGGCTTGCGCTGGCCGGTTACAACGCCGGCGAGGGCGCGGTGAAGAAATACGGCTACCAGATACCGCCCTATCGCGAGACCCAGGACTACGTTCGCAAGGTGCTGCGGCACCTGTCCGCGGAGGGCGGTGTTCCGCGTCAGTCCTGAGCCGGGCGACGATCATTACCGCATCGTCGAGTGGGCGATGCAGCGCTTGCTTCTCGGTAGCGCCTCAGTCCTCGCCAATGACGCGCTCGTCGCGGGGGGTCGACAGGATCTTCTCTGCTTCTCCCTGCTGCGCGGCGAAGATCATGCGATAGTCGGCATCGTCACCCTCTGCGCGGTTCGCTCTCAGGTCGCGCACGATGGTTCGCGCATCCTGGTAGCGTTCCTTGGTGTCGATGTAGGTGAGTTGCAGGGTTGGCGTGATCTTGTAGACGAAGTACGGCATTTGTCTGACCCTAATGAGTTGGTGCGCGCCATGCACTCGCTATGCTGCGCACGGCTGAGTCGGCTGGCGAGCGCTGCTGGCATCGTTCGCATTGGGCGGGTGGCATCGGTGCGCTCTGCCAGAGAACAAGCACAGACCACCGGCTGCAAGCAAGGGCCCGACTTTTCGCAGAATCCCGCCCCAAATGCAAGTTCATCAAGAGCGTCCGACGACGCGTTCCGTCGCAAGGACGGCTCCTCACCGGCAGGGCTGTCGCGGCGCCTTGGCCCAGTGGATCAAAACGACTTGCCCCGGCCATAAGGAGAACCTTGGAAATCCAATTCTCTGCATATGGTATCGTCGGTGACCGTTCGCGACGTCAGGGCTTCTAGACCCGGTCGCGACAGCGTGCGGCCCTAGAGGCCGTCGAATCCAGATTTCGTCCACGCGGTTCGCTGCTTTGCGGGGCAACGGGCGCGCCCGCTCGCGGTCGCCCTTTGCACGTCCAAGGCGGCAAGCCCACTGAAGAGGCACGTCATGATCAGACCCGTAGGCTCCGATGAGCTCAAGCCCCTGTTCGTCTACGACCCGGACCAGCATCATGCGCTGATGCGCGAGGCCGAGGGCCTGCCGTCCATCACCATCAGCTCGCAGGCCGCCGGTAACGCCGTGATGATGGGGGGCGGTTACTTCACACCGCTGTCCGGCTTCATGACCGTCGCCGATGCCGTCAGCGTGGCCGAGACCATGCAGACCACCGGCGGCATGTTCTTCCCCGTGCCCGTGTTGTGCCTGGTCGAAGACACCAGCGCGATCGGCGACGCCAAGCGCATCGCGCTGCGCGATCCGAACATGGAGGGCAACCCGGTTCTTGCGGTGATGGACGTCGAGTCCGTCGAGCAGGTGTCCGATGCGCAGATGGCGCTGATGACCGAGCGTGTCTACGGCACGCTGGATATGGAGCACCCCGGTGTTGCGGCGTTCAACACGCAGGGCCGCACGGCGCTGTCCGGGCCGATCCAGGTGTTGCACTTCTCCTATTTCCAAGACGATTTCCCGGATACCTTCCGCACCGCGGTGGAGATCCGCAACGAGATCGCCGAGCGCGGCTGGAAGCGCGTGGTCGCCTTCCAGACCCGCAACCCCATGCATCTGGCCCATGAAGAACTCTGCCACATGGCCATGGACCGCCTGGAGTGCGATGGCCTCGTCATCCACATGCTGCTCGGCAAGCTCAAGCCCGGCGACATCCCGGCCCCGGTGCGCGACGCGGCCATTCGCAAGATGGTGGAGCTGTACTTCCCGCCGAACAGCGCGATGGTGACCGGCTACGGCTTCGACATGCTCTATGCCGGCCCGCGCGAGGCGGTGCTGCACGCCTACTTCCGTCAGAACATGGGCGCCACCCACTTCATCGTCGGTCGCGATCATGCCGGCGTTGGTGACTATTACGGCGCCTTCGACGCCCAGACCATCTTCGACGAGGTGCCGGCAGGCGCGCTGGAGATCGAGATCTTCAAGGCCGACCACACGGCGTACTCGAAGAAGCTGAACAAGGTGGTGATGATGCGCGAGGCGCCGGACCACACCAAGGACGACTTCGTGCTGCTGTCCGGTACCAAGGTGCGCGAGATGCTCGGCAACGGCGTTGCACCGCCGCCGGAGTTCTCCCGGCCCGAGGTGGCGCAGATTCTGATGGACTACTATCAGTCCCTCAACTAGTCGTGGTGACACGTGCGGGCCTTTTTTATACTCGTGCCCGAGGATCGAAGCGAACGGGGTAGGGCGGCGTGCCACGCACCCGCTGCGGTCCTCAGGTCTCCGGGATCGCGCGCAGGAAGAAGGTCTTCAGGTAGGAGGTCTCGGCGATGGCCGGGTGCACCGGGTGATCTGGGCCCTGTGCCCCGGCCAGCAGCAGTTGGAGCGTCGTATCGGCGCGGCGAGAGGCCCCCTGTACCGCATGCAGAAAGGCATCGCGGCCCATGTGGAAGGAGCAGGAGGACGTGACCAGCAGGCCGCCTGGTTCCAGCAGTTCCAGCCCCAGGCGGTTCAGCCGTTCGTAGGCGCGAGTGCCCTCGCGTTCATCCTTGCGTCGCTTGATGAAGGCGGGTGGATCGAGCACGACCAGGTCGAAGCGAGCGTTCTCCTCGCGCAGCGCGCGCAGCACCTCGAAGGCGTCACCTTGGCGGACCACGATGCGGTCGTTCAAATCGTTGCGCGCGGCGTTCTCCGCCACCTTCTCCAGCGCCGTGGCGGAACTGTCGACGAAGGTCACCGACTCGGCGCCAGCGGCGGCTGCCTGCAGGCCCCAGGCGCCCAGGTAGCAGCAGACGTCGAGCGCGCGGCGCGCGGGGCCGAAACGCGCCAGCGCGAGTCGGTTGTCGGCCTGATCGAAGAACCAGCCGGTCTTTTGGCCGCTGGCCGGCAGCACGCCGAAGCGCAGGCCGCCTTCGGTCAACTCGATCTCGCCGGGGTCATCGCCCAGCACCCACTCGACGCCCTGCGCCAGGCCCTCCTGTTCGCGCACCGCGGTGTCGTTGCGCAGCACGATGCGGGTGGGCCGCAGTACCTGCTCCAATGCGGCGATGACATCGGCGCGTTCGCGTTCCATGCCCGCGGTCGTGATCTGCACCGCCAGCAGGTCGCCATAGCGGTCCACCACCAGGCCCGGCAGCGCATCGCCTTCACCATAGACCAACCGGTAAAAGGGTTGCGCGTACAGCCGCTCGCGCAGGGCCAGCGCCGCGCGGATACGCTGCACCAGCAGCGACGCACTGAGGGGGCGGTTGCGCTGGCGGCTCACCAGCCGCGCGCAGATCAATGAGTGCGGATTTACATAGCCGTGCCCGAGCCAGCGCCCGTGCTGAGCAAACAGCTCAACCGGCTGACCCGGCTCCAAGCCCTTAAGCGGTGTCGCGGCAATGTCCACCTCGTTGCTGTAGACCCAGCAGTGTCCCGCCAGCAGGCGGCGTTCCTGATCTTTTTTCAGGCGCAACGGGACGGGCTTCATGGGCAATCTCCGGTGGATGGACAAGGCCTGCTAGCCTAACCTGAACCGGGGGTGTTTGGGTGCCAGGTTTGGCCCTTAGATTGCTTGAGGGCGTGGAATCTTTGCAGGCGCTTCGAGTTTCATTGCAACAACGCGTTTGCCTTCCGAAGGGCTGAGCGCCAAGGGCCTGGGGCCAAGACTGCGCAATTTCGCAACCATGATGAACAGCGGCCCTCGGCCCTGGGCGCTTGGAGCTTAGCGCTTGGCCCACTTCAGCAGCGCACGGGTTTGAGAAAAGCCGCGTCGCGCTCTTGTCGGTCTAACGCATCGCCCCGCTAGATTTCGGCGGCAGCGCCGTTCAGGGCCGAGAGCACGGCCTTGAGCGAGGCGCCGACGGTGTCGCGGTCGATGGCAGCCCCGGCGATGCGCCGGCCGTCGATGTCCAGCTGGACGTAGGCGGCGGCTTCGGCGTCGGTGCCGGTGCCGATGGCATGCTCCTGGTAGTCGAGCACGTGCACGGGCTGTCCGCTGAAGCGGGTCCAGGCGTCGCCGAAGGCGGCGATGGCGCCTTCGCCGGTGCCGTCGAGGCGTTGCTCCATGCCGTCGACGCGCACCCGCACCTGGATCTGATCGTGTCCGTTGCGGCTGAGCCGATAGCCGAGCAGTTGCGCCGGCGCCCGGTCGCGGATGAAGTGCTGCTGGAACAGTTCGCGGATGGTCGCGGCGTCGATGATGCCGCCGCGCTCCTCGCTGACTCGCTGCACGATGGGCGCCAACGCCTGCTGCAACCAACGCGGCAGGCAGAGACCGTACTCACGCTCCAGCACGAAGGCGACACCGCCCTTGCCGGACTGGCTGTTGACGCGGATCACCGCCTCGTAGCTACGGCCCAGATCGGCCGGGTCGATGGGCAGATAGGCGACCTGCCAGGGGCTGGCCCGGTGCGCATCGGAGCGCTGCTGCTTCAGGGACTTGTTGATGGCGTCCTGGTGGCTGCCGGAGAAGGCCGTATAGACGAGTTCGCCGACCCAGGGGTGACGCGGGTGACAGGCCATGCCGGTGCAGGACTCGACCACCTCGATGATCCGATCCGGGTTGCTCAGGTCCAAGCGCGGGTCGACGCCCTGGCTGTAGAGGTTCATGGCCATGGTGATCAGGTCCATGTTGCCGGTGCGCTCGCCGTTGCCGAGCAGCGTGCCCTCGACGCGGTCGGCGCCGGCCAGCAGGCCAAGCTCCGCGGCGGCTGCGGCACCGCCGCGGTCGTTGTGCGTGTGCAACGAGACGATGACCGCATCGCGGCCATGCCGGTTGCGCGACAACCCGCGGCAGAACCATTCCACCTGGTCGGCGAACAGGTTCGGGCTGGCGGACTCCACGGTCGCCGGCAGGTTCAGGATGCAGGGGTGCGCCGGCGTCGGCTGCCAGACATCGAGCACCGCGTTGCAGACCTCCAACGCGTAGTCCGGCTCGGTCTGCGAGAAACTCTCCGGCGAGTACTGGAAGGTCCAGTGGGTGCCCGGGTACTTGGCCGCCTCCGCGGCGAGCAGTTCGGCACCGCGTACCGCGATGGCCTTGATGCCCGCACGATCGGCGCCGAACACCCATTCACGCTGCACCGGCGAGGTCGAGTTGTAGACGTGCACGATCGCCCGCGGCGCACCGTCGAGCGCTGCGAAGGTGCGTTGGATCAGATCCTCGCGCGCCTGCACCAGCACCTGCACGGTGACGTCCTCGGGGATCTGCCGCTCCTCGATCAGCCAGCGCACGAAGTCATAATCCGGCTGGCTCGCGGACGGAAAGCCGACCTCGATCTCCTTGATGCCGATCTCCAGCAGCAGCGACCAGAGCCGGCGCTTCTGCTCCACGCTCATCGGCGAGCGCAGCGCCTGGTTGCCATCGCGTAGGTCGACGCTGGCCCAGCGCGGGGCCTGCTCGATAATGCGGTCGGGCCATTGACGGTCCGGCAAGTTGACTGTCGGCGCACGGCGGTATTTGCTGTGATCGAAGGACATGGCGGCGAGTATCGAGTTGCGAGTGTTGAGGTTCGGACGTCTGGGGGCGGCCCGGGGCTGGTGCGCGGGTTGCGCTCACCAACCCCTGGGACCACTGGGATCGGGATGGGCCTTTTGGGCCGTTCCCTGTTGTCGGCTCGTGATCGACGGGAGATAGAATGCACCAGATGAGCTCGCGGATGATTGCGAAGTTGCCCGTCTTTTTAGGTAAGCAAGCAATAATTATTTGATTAATATTATTTCGGAGCAATAATATTTCGAATTGCCCCTTGGGGCTCGTCACCCGCTACTGGCCACCTCCTCATGCTCGACTCCTACGACAAGCGCATCCTCGATATCCTCCAGCAGGAGGGCCGGATCAGTAATCAGGAGCTCGCCGATCGCATCGGCCTGTCGCCGTCGCCCTGTTTGCGGCGGGTGCGGGCACTGGAGGAGAGCGGGCTGATCGCCGGTTATCGGGCGATGCTGGACGCGAAGAAGCTGGGGCTGAACCTGATCGCCTTCCTGAGCATTTCCATGGATCGCCACACACCGGAGCGCTTCGCCAATTTCGACGCCCAGGTCGCGGCCATGCCGGAGGTGCTGGAATGCTCGCTGATCACCGGCCGCGATGCCGACTATCAACTCAAGGTCGTGGTGCGCGACATGGACGCCTATCAGGACCTGCTGTTGAATAGGCTGACGCGCATCGAAGGGGTCAGCGGTGTCCACTCCAGCTTCGTGCTGCGGCAGGTCGTGGAGCGCACGGCGCTGCCGCTGTCATAGCGGCCTGGAGCGGTGATGGCGGCCCTAGCGGGGCGATGCCATCAGTCCGACGAGAGCATGGGGCCGTGCTGCGCAGTTTGTGCCTTGCTTCAAGTGGGCCAAGCACTGACGCGTCAGCGCGGTTCCGCATGATCGGCCCTCGGTCGCTTGGCCCTGCAAGCATTTGGTGCCCCAATCGGCTAGACGGGGTTCCTTCCGAACGGCGTTGAGGCAAAGGGCCGCCGGATCAGCTCGGCGTGTAGCGCCCGGTCCGCGGAAACGCGCGGCCGTCGGTCCCAAACAGGTGGCAGGCGTCGGCGGGGACACCGAAGTCGAACTGACTACCCATCTTCGCCTCGGTCTCGGGGCGGACCTTGACGGTGAAGTCCTTGCCGCCAACGTCGAGGTAGACATAGGTCTCGGCGCCGAGATGCTCCGCCACCTGAACCGTCCCTGTGATCTTGTTGTCAGCCTTGGGGTGGTCGAGCAGCACCGTGTGCTCGGGGCGGATGCCGATCTCCATCTTATCGCCGGCCTTGGCGGTAGCGGTATCGACATCGACGGTGATGGAGACCCCTGTGTCGAGCTTGACGCGGCTCTGTTTCGGGTCCGGCTTCTCCAGCATGCCGGTGATGAAGTTCATCTTCGGCGAGCCGATGAAGCCGGCGACGAAGCGATTGGCAGGGCTGTGATAGAGCTCCAACGGCGGCCCGTACTGCTCCAGGTTGGTGTCGGCGCCCTCGGCCAGCGGGCTCAGCACGACGATCTTGTCCGCCAGGGTCATGGCCTCGACCTGATCGTGGGTGACGTAGATGGTGGTGGAGCCGCGGCTGCGGTGCATCTTGGCCAGCTCGATGCGGGTCTTGACGCGCAGCGCCGCGTCCAGGTTCGACAGCGGCTCGTCGAGCAGAAACACGGTCGGATGCTGCACCAGCGCGCGGCCGATGGCGACGCGCTGCCGCTGGCCGCCGGACAGGGCCTTGGGCTTGCGCTCCAGAAAGGGGTCGAGACCGAGCATGTCCGACGCCTGGGCGACGCGCTCCTTGATGGTCTTCTTGTCGAACTTCTTGATCTTCAGACCGAAAGCCAGGTTCTCGCGCACGCTCATGTGCGGGTACAGCGCGTAGGACTGGAACACCATGCCGACGCCGCGATCCACCGCGCGGCACGTCGTTCATGCGCTTGCCGCCGATGAACAGATCGCCGGAGGTGATGTCGTCGAGCCCGGCGATGGCCCGCAGCAGCGTCGACTTGCCGCAGCCGGACGGACCGACGAAGACGGTGAACTCACCCTCCTTGATGTCCAGGTTGATGTCGCGCAGCACATCCCGCGCGACGCCGGGATTGTAGTTCTTGACCAGATGCTCGGTGCGGACGTCGGCGGTCATAGCGGCCCTCCTCTGGAAGCACGGCATCGCGGATGTGCCGCTTTTTGAGTGTTGAGTTTTTCGGTGTTTGGGTCTGTTTTTGCGGGCAGGGCCGAGCGCCAAGGGCCTAGGGCCAACATTGCGAAATCGCCCTGCATAGCGGCCCTCGGCCCACGGCGCTTGGCCCACTTAAGGCAACGCCCTGCTCTCGTCAGCCCGAGGTCTATCGTCGCTAGTCTCAGCACTGCACTCATCCCTTGACACCGCCGGCGGTAAGCCCGCCGACCAGCCAGCGTTGTGCCAGCAGGAACACGACGGTGATTGGCAGGCCGGATAGCACCGCGGCGGCGGCAAAGTCGCCCCACTTGTATTCCTGCGGGTTCAGGTAGTACTGGGAGCCGACGGCCAGGGTCAGTTGGGACTCGTCCTGCAGCAGGATGGACGCGACCGGATACTCGGTGATGGCGGTGATGAAGGCGAGGATGAAGACCACCGCCAGGATCGGCACCGACAGCGGCAGCAGGATCAGCCGGAACGCCTGCCAGGGCGAGGCGCCGTCGAGCATGGCCGATTCTTCCAGGGACTTGTCGATGGTCTCGAAGTAGCCCTTGATGGTCCAGACGTGCAGCGCGATGCCGCCCAGGTACGCAAAGATCAGCCCCGGATGGGTGTTGAGCCCAATGGCCGGAAAGTAATCGCTGATGCGGCTGAACAGCGCGTAGTAAGCGACCAGCGCCAGCACCGCCGGGAACATCTGGAACAACAGCATCGCCCGCAACAGCAGCGCGCGGCCGCCGAAGCGCAGTCGCGCAAAGGCATAGGCCGCGGTGGTCGATAGGCACACGATCAGCACCGCGCTGATGAAGGCCACCTTCACCGAATTCCACAGCCACAACAGCACCGGAAACGGCGGCGGGATGATGCGCCCGTTCGCGTCTTCGATCGACATGCCGAGCGCCAGCCGCCAATGGTCCAGGGTCGGATTGCTCGGGATCACCTCGCCGACGGCGTAGTTGCCGGTGCGAAACGAGATGGCGATGATCATCAGCAGCGGGAAGATGATCAGGATCAGAAAAAAGATCAGGAACCCGTGTGCCGCCCATTTGCGGTACTTGATGGATTCCGGTTGCACCATGGCCATGATTGAATCCCCCTCGCTATGCCGGCTTATCGACGCGCATCAGTTTGATGTTGAGCAGCGCCAGCGCGCCCACCACCAGGAAGATCAGCGTCGCGATGGCCGAGGCCAGGCCGTAGTCCTGCCCCGAGCCCTCGAAGGCGATGCGATAGGTGTAGGTTACGAGCAGGTCTGTGGTACCCGCCGGCGTCTGCGCGCCGATGATGTCCGGGCGGCCGTTGGTGAGCAGTTGAATCAGGACGAAGTTATTGAAGTTGAACGCGAACGAGGCGATCAACAGCGGCGTCAGCGGCTTCATCAGCAAGGGCACGGTGATGCTGAAGAAGTTGCGCACGAAGCCGGCGCCGTCCATCGCCGAGGCCTCGTAGAGGTCCTGCGGGATCGCCTTCAGCAGGCCCATGCACAGGATCATCATGTACGGATAGCCGAGCCAGGTATTGACGATCATGATCATCACCTTGGCCGTGAACGGGTCGTTGAACCAGGCCGGCTTCATCCCGAACAGGCCGAGCAGCATGTTGATCTCGCCGAAATTCTCGTTGAACAGACCGCGAAAGATCAGGATCGAGATGAACGCCGGCACGGCATAGGGCAGGATCAGCAGCAGTCGGTAGACGCCGCGTCCACGCAGTTCCTCCCATTGCACCAGCGCGGCGAGCACGGTGCCGATGGCCAGCGTGAACAGCACCGACAGCAGCGAGAAGATCATGGTCCAGGTGAAGATCTGGACGAACGGCTCCTGCACGCCGGGGTCGGTGAGCACGCGCAAGAAATTCTTCCAGCCGACGAAGACGCTGAACCCAGGGGCGATGCCCTTGCCCGTGAATTCGCCGGCCGCGTTGACCGGTCGGAAAAAGCCGGTCTCGAAGTCGGGCGCAATCCGCTCGCCGGTGCGCTGATTGAGCAGCGTCTCGCCGTCACCGCCCTGCGCCGCGGGCAGCACCTGGTAGAGCGGGCGCAGGGCCGAGAAATCGCGGATGCCGCTCATGCGCAGATCGGTGCCATCGGGCAAATGGGCGACGACGTTCTGCAGCACGTTGCGCAGCTTGACCACGTCCTTTACTGGCACTGGCTGCTCCGCGGGCGCCGCATCCGCCGGCGTCAGATCCACCTCAATGGGTGCTTTTGCGGCATCCGCGTCGGTCGCCGCGGCTGGCAGTATTAGGGCGATGGCGTCGCTGCTGAACTGCTCGCCATCTACGGCAGTCAGCAGCAGCCGGTACTGATTGGTACCCGCGTCATAGAGACCAAACCTATAGTTCTGCCCCTCTAGCCGGTAGCTTTGGGACAGGTGATAGGCTTTGGCCCGATCGAAGGTCAGAATATTGGTCGCGCTGTAGTTGGTGAAGGCGATCCAGACCGTATAGGCGAGCGGAAACAGGATGAAAATGAACATCGTCGCCACGCCGGGAAAGACGTAGCGATGGACATAGGTCTTTTCGTTGGAAAAAACGTAAAGGCCGGTGCCGACCAGCACCAGCGTGACCAGCGCGAACACGGTCTCGCCCTGGGCATACATCATCACGACGACATAGAGGTTGACCAAGCCGATCAACCCGACCAGGCCCCATTTGAGCCAATGGCTTGAAATCTGGTTCTGAATCTGAGGCTGCGATGCCCCCGCGGTGGTGTCGGCAGTAGCCATCAACGCCCTCCTTCGGTCTGCGGATCAGTGCGATGAACGACGCGGGCGACCCTGGCGCCGACGGCAGCAAGCCGTCGGGCTGCTTGGGGTTGCTCGCGATCGGGATCGGCGCCGCGGCTTGCGGCGCCGGCGTCCGCGGCTACTGCACCGTGCGTTGGGCGGCGCTGTCGAGCGCCTCGTCCACGCTCTGGCGGCCGGACGCGACGTTCTTCAGCGCGCTCTCGAGATTGGTCCAGTACTTGATCATCTCCGGTATCGAGGGCATCGGCTCGCCGGTCTGTGCGTTGTCGAAGGTCACCTTGATGCGCTCATCCTTCGCGAGTTCCTCTTGGTAGGCCTTCAGCGGCACGGCGCCCAGGGGCTTGTCGGCGTTGACCATCGCCAGCCCCTCCGGCGTCAGCAGGTATTCCTCCAGGAACAGCACCGCCAGGTCCTTGTTCGGGCTGGCGTTGTTGATGGCGCCGGCGAGCACGCCGACGAACGCCCGGCCGGGCTTGCCGTTCAGGGTCGGCAGCGGCGCGACGCCGTAGTCGATATCGGTCTTGCTCAGGTTGTCCCAGGCCCAGGGGCCGTTGATGGTCGCGGCCGCCTCGCCCTTGTTGAACTTGGCCTCGGCGACGCCGTAGTCGACACCCTTGGGCATGACGCCGCTCTCGATCAGGTCCGCGAGATATTGGACGCCCATCTTCGAGCCCGCGTTGTTGACGCCGGTGTCGGTCACGTCGTAGCTGCCGTCGGCGTTCTTCTTGAACGCATAACCGCCGTTGGCGGACAACAACGGATAGGTGAAGTAAGGCGTCTCATAGGCCCACAGGATCGGATCGACGCCGTCCGGCAGTTTGTCGCCCAGCGCGGCGATCTCCTCGAAGCTCGCGGGCGGCCCATCCGGCAGCAGCGCCTTGTTGTAGATCAGCGAGATGGCCTCGACCGAGACGGGATACCCGTAGATCTTGCCGTCGACCGTCACCGCATCCCAGGCGAAGTCGTCGATCTTGGCCTTGACCGCGGCACTCGGATTGACCGGCGCCAGCAGACCGCCCTTCACCCATTCGCCCAGGCGATCATGGGCCCAGAACATGATGTCCGGCCCCTGCGCATTGGATGCCACCTGCTGAAAGCGTTGCTCGACATTGTCCGGATGCGAGACCTCCACCTCGATACCGGTGTCCTCGGTGAACTTCTTTCCGACCTCGGCGAGGCCGTTATAGCCCTTGTCGCCGTTGATCCAGAGCGTGAGCTTGCCCTCCTCGAACGCGACGGCATTGCCGGCACCGGCGATGGCCGCGGCGGCGAACGCGAATGCAACGATTTTCTTCACAGGCGAATTCCTCCTTCAGGATTGTCTTGTTTCGATCGTCCCAGCTGCTGTGGTGCCGGTATCCGCGCCCTGTCGCTGTTGTCGCGGCTTCGGGCGTCTTGTCATGCGATGCGTGCCGTCTCCGAGGGTCCACTAGGTCCGTCTCGGATCGGCCGGAGTATAGACCAGCCACATCGGTTCGTCATGGCCGCTGCCTTGGGACGACACGCATCGGTTGCGTATTTGCAACACTTGGGGTGCATGCGCCCAGTTCGAACTTGACTGTCCATCTTTAGATGCTGATAAAAAATTCTCTAAAACAGACCTCGACAAGTTGTTTATAACGTACTAGATTAAATTTGTCAGCACCTGTTGGCTTTGCGCGACACCAGTGAAAGCGCAACAACCGGCCGGGGTTGCAGACTTCGAATGCGGTCACCCGGGTCAGTCCGACCAACGTCTTGCTGTGTCGGAGGCGCGCGAACTACAAGGGAGTCAGACCCGAGTGAATAGCAATGGCGCGAGTTCACGTGGCTGCGCATTGGCCGCAACAACCAAAGTCCACCTAAAGCGAGGGGATAAGATGAAACTGCGTAACACCTCGGCGGCGGTTGCCGCCGCAATCGCGACCGGTCTGATCACTGGTCTCGGCAATGGGACGGTCTTCGCCGAGACCAATCCTTATCCTGACTTCCACGGCTACTTCCGGTCCGGTATCGGCGCCACCGGCAGCGGTGGCGACCAGGCTTGCTTCCAGAGCAACGGTGCCGACAGCAAGTACCGGCTCGGCAACGAGTGCGAGACCTACATCGAGATCGTGCTTGGCAAGGAGCTATGGCAGCAGAATGATCAGAATTTCTACATCGACACGCGTATCGCCTATAAGTCCGCCCAGCAGAACGACTGGGAGGAGGACCCAGGCGACGGCTCCGGCAGCAATAGCGATGCAATCTCCGGCAACCGAGCGCTAACCGCGCATCCCTATCGGGCTTCGGTGGTCTCGGTACGCGAGGCAAACGCCCAGTTCCGCGGCGTGATTCCGGGCCAGGAGCGATCCAACCTCTGGGCCGGCAAAAAGTTCTACCAGCGCCATGATATCCACATGTCGGACTTCTATTACTGGGACCTCTCCGGACCGGGCGTCGGCCTCGAGTATTGGACGGTGGGGCCCGGCGATCTCTCGCTGGCATGGGTGCGCAACACGGACGGTCCGTGGGTTAACGGTCAAGGCACCGATTTCTACAACGATGAAATCATCCGGCCGAACGTGATCAACAACGTCATTAGCGCACGTTACGCCAACCTGAACACCAACAAGGACGGCAACCTGGAGATCGGGATCGAGTATGGCACCGCCGATCTGACCGACGACCAGGACAACGCTACGTTCAGGATTCTGGAAACGGGCGAGCTGATCGGCGGGTCGAAATTCCAGTACGACAACGGCTGGCTCTTTACCGGCGAGCATACCCAGGCCAACTGGTTCGGCGGCTTCAACAAGTTCATTGCCCAATATGCCACCGGCAGCATGGCCGCCACCGGCAACAACAACACGCACTCCAGCAGCAACGGCGGGGCGGACTTCTATGGACTGGATATCGACGGCAACCCGACCATCCTGCCCTCGCTCGACTACATGTGGCGCGTCATCGACCACGGTACTGTTGAATTGACCGACCGGGTCGAAATGATGTACGCGACTTGGTACGAATCCAAGAAGCGTAACTCCGCAAACCTGCCGGACGGGGCGCCGGCCACCGGCAGCGGCGGCACCAAAGATTGGTTCTCGATCGGTATCCGGCCCATCTATCGCTGGAGCGATACCATGAACACCGCCCTGGAGGTGGGATATGACAACGTCTCCTTCTCCGACGGCTACGCGGGCTACGGACTGACCGCAGAAGATATCGCCGATCTGCCGGTCGGCGTTAGCGCGGACGATCTGCGCTCCTGCGCCACCCTCAACAACCACTGCGACTTGACCAAGATCACTCTTGCGCAGCAATGGCAGGCCGGCCCGAGCATCTGGGCGCGCCCGGTGATTCGGCTGTTCGTGACCTATGCAACCTGGAACAGCGGCAACTTCCCGCAGACCCCCGGTATCGTGCCGGCGGACGACACCTCGGCCGTCACCTTCGGTGCCCAGGCTGAGGCTTGGTGGTAAATTGGCCGCCGCGCCGCGTTTCGGAACACCGCGGCTAGCGGCTTGTAACTAACCAACAGCCGGCAATGCCGGCTGTTGAGTTCAACCCTACAGTTTGTTGAAACCGGGAGTCCGCCAATGCTTCGATTTCAAAGTCCCGTTCTGCCGTTTCTGATCGCGGTCGCCCTCACTGTCGCGGGCTGCGCCGGCTCCGGCAAGAACGGCTGGCTGGACCCGATGGAGTCCAGCTCGCCGATCTATACCGACGTGAGCCCGAGTGCCGCGGAGAGTCGTGCCATACTGAATGCCGCGCCGATCTGCTGCGACTCGCTTGCGGAACTGCGCTTCGAATCGTTGGACGTTGAGAAGGCACGGTTTTTCCCGGTCAACAGCAGCTCTCAGGCGTTCGATTTCACCACCGGCAAGAGCCTGGTTCGGGCCTTCCGCCTACCGGACAGCCTCGAGCGCGCCACGGTCACCCTTAGTGCCGTCGCTGGCGCCACCGTCTTCGTGCCGACGGTGCTGATCCTCGATGAGGACTTTCGCGTCAGTCGGTCCATCGACTCCAGCAACTTCGTCTATACACCCGCGGGGTTCATGGAGCCTCAGCGCCTGAGGGGTCGCTTCCACTTCGACCGCCGCCGCGGCGGCGAACTGGCCAACGAGCGCTACTTCATCGTCTTTACCACCGACGCCGACCTTCGCGGCTCCACGCAGATGATCAGCGAGGCCAGGCTTTATGCTCGCTCGCGCGGCCTGGCCGATCCGGGGCTGCCCGACCCGGTGGCGCAGCATGCCGCAACGGGCGTGTTCCGGCTCGCATTCGGCGAGCTTGAGACCAGCAGCCGGTCCGAGACCCAATACGTCGAAGAGCGCCGCGAGGCCGAGCGTTATGTCGCGCCTTCCGCCGCAGTCCCGAAGGCCAAGCCGGCACCGACGCCAAGATCGGCGCCAAAACCGGCGCCAACGCCGGCACCGGACACGCGCGGCAGCAAGCCCGTGGCGGACATGCCGATGCTGAACGAGACCCAAGCTATGTACGACAAGCTGATCCGCGATGCGGTGCGCAGCGGCGAGATGGACCGCGCCTGGCGCCTGGTGCAGGAGGCCGAGCGCGCGGGTTCCACCACCGCTCGCAGTACCTTCACGCAAGCGGTGGAGCGGAAATAGCACGAGCATGGGTTGCGCGTATCCTGGGAACCATTCGATCGGCACAGGCCCCAGGGTGCGCGTGATCCATCTTTCTACCCAGTCACCTACTAGCGAGGCTCCGCCTCAGACCGACCAGTCACGGGCGACCCTGGTTAGGGCGGCATACTGATCGTCGTCGTTGTCGTGCGTCTCGAGTGGCAATGCAATGTGCGCATGAGGGCGTTGAGGCGCCCTGACGTCCGGTCCGCTGAGGGGCGCTTCGATTGCGACAACGACAACGACAACGAGAAAACTTCACTCGTCTGCAAATGCTTAGCCCCCGCAAGCAATCAAGGTAGACTTCGGGCTTCGCGCCCCTAGGCGCATTTTGGAGCCCGACCATGCATCGCACCAGCGGCATTCTGCTGCATCCCACGTCACTGCCGGGCGCCTTCGGCATCGGCGACCTGGGGCCGACGGCCCTGCGTTTTGTCGACTTTCTCGCGGCAGCGGGACAGGGACTCTGGCAGATGCTGCCCCTCGGTCCGACCGGCTATCGCGACAGTCCGTACCAATGCACCTCGGCCTTCGCCGGCAATCCGCTGCTGATCAGCCCGGAATGCCTACTCGAAGACGGTTGGATCGACGACGCTGATCTAGCGCATGCCCCGTTTCCAGAAGACCAAGTCGACTTCGGCGCCGTGCATAGCTTCAAGCGCGATCTGTTGTTGCGCGCCTTCGACGGCTTCGGTGCCCGTGCGCAAGCCGCCAAGCTTGCCGAGTATGCGTCGTTCTGCTCGCTGCACCGCGCCTGGCTCGATGACTATGCCCTGTATGCCGCCATCAAGGGCACCCAGCAGGGTCGCTCTTGGACGGACTGGCCCAAGCCGCTGGCGCTGCGCGAACCCGACGCGCTGGCCGACTGGACGGCTGCCAACCAACGCGTCATCGACCTGGAGCGCTTTGGCCAATTCCTGTTCTTTCGCCAATGGCAGGCGCTGCGCACCCATGCCAACGCAAAAGGCGTGCATCTGATCGGCGATATCCCGATCTTCGTGGCTCACGATTCGGCCGAGGTCTGGACCCACCGTGAGTGGTTCCAGTTGGATGAGAGCGGCCATCCGACCGTCATTGCCGGTGTGCCGCCGGACTATTTCAGCGCGACCGGACAACGCTGGGGCAATCCGCTGTACCGTTGGGACGTCTTGGCCGAGGACGGCTACGGCTTCTGGGTGCAGCGCCTGCGCCAGGCCCTGGAGTTGGTGGACATCGTGCGCATCGATCACTTCCGCGGCTTCAGCGGCTACTGGCAGGTACCGGCCAGTGAGGCGACCGCGATCAACGGCCGTTGGATGCCCGGTCCGGGCATGGATCTGTTCCGCGCCCTGCGTGCGGCCCTTGGCGACGAGTTGCCGCTGATCGCCGAAGACCTCGGTCTGATCACCGACGACGTCATCGCGCTGCGCGACAGCCTCAAGCTGCCCGGCATGGCCATCTTGCAATTCGGTTTCGAGGACGACAGCGAGGGCTTTGCCGAGTCTTCGTTCCTGCCCCACAACCACCGCAAGCGGCTGGCGGTCTACACCGGCACCCACGACAACGACACGCTGCTCGGCTGGTGGGAGAGCCTCAAGCCGGCCCTGCGCGAAAAGACCCTGCGCTATCTGCGCAGCGACGGACGCGAGATCCAATGGGACTTCATCGCCACCGCGCTGGCGTCGGTGGCGGACCTGGCCCTATTTCCGCTGCAAGACCTGCTCGGCCTCGGCAAGACGGCCCGGATGAATCTACCCGGCAGCGCCGAGGGCAACTGGTTGTGGCGCTGCACCGAGGATCAACTCGTCGGCGCCGACACCGAACGCCTGGCGGCACTCAGCGCGCTCTATGGCCGCCAGGTGAATCCGGTCTGAGTTCGGTCTGGCTTCGGTCTCCGCGGCCTGCGCGAACACACGCCGGCCGCCCGGCCGGTCATTCTCCCTTCTTGTCGTCCTTCTCGATTTCGGCTTCGGTCTCGGCCTCTTGCGTCGATGATTCCGACTCCGCAAAGCTCGCCGCCTCCAGCGTGGCGGCCGATTCCGCCTCTTCCGCGGCTTTCTTGGCAGCCATCTCGGAATCGTCTTCGGCCAGCGCCGCGCCACTGAGCAGCAAGCAGAGCGTCGCGCCAGCACACAATAGGGTTGCCTTGTTAATCATCTGCAGGTCCTCCGGTCGTATCGAAACGGATGGTAAGATTGCTGAAGCACGAGACAATGGAGATTGCGCCGGTTGACCGTTGACCACCAACGCTTTGCTCGTGACGCTGATTATGCACCGATTGGACACCTCGCCGACAACCATTATTGCACCTCGATCAGCCGGTCCTTATCAATGCGCGATCGACGAATCATTTGCGCATTCGTTCGCAGCGGGCTAAGGTTCTTGCAAATGATATCAAAATGCCCGCACGGCCAAGACCGCGACGGGCTGAGCCACCGAGGAGAGGCGTTTCCCGACCCGGGTTCGGTTTCTGGACCCAACGATCTAAGCCGGCACGCGTGATCCGCGCGACATAGCCGCCGGCCGGTCGCCCCTCGCGCTGGTGTTCTGTGCCTTTCCGCTCGGCGGACCTTCGGGTCCGTCGAGCGACCGGACAGGGCGACCGCTCTGTCTCCTATGCACGACCAGTCCGGAGGAGGATGATCCCGATGATGATGAAGACACTAGGCCTGAGTGCTGTCCTGAGCGCTGCCTTGAGCGCGGGTCTGATCGGCCCGGCGCTGGCCGCGGAAGTTGAGGTTCTGCATTGGTGGACGTCCGGGGGCGAAGCCAAGTCCGTGGCCGAGTTGAAGAAGATGCTCGAGGCCAAGGGCGATACCTGGAAGGACTTCGCCGTCGCCGGGGGTGGCGGCGAGAGCGCGATGACGGTGCTGAAGTCTCGCGTCGTGTCCGGCAATCCGCCGACCGCCGCCCAGATCAAGGGCCCGTCGATCCAGGAGTGGGGCGACGAGGGCGTACTGGCCAACCTCGACCCGGTCGCCGAGGCCGAGGGGTGGGACGAGTTGCTGCCCGGCGTCGTCTCGGAGGTAATGAAGTACGACGGTCACTACGTGGCGGTGCCGGTCAACGTGCACCGGGTGAACTGGCTATGGGTCAACCCGCAGGTCTTCGAGAAATCCGGCGCGGAGATTCCCACCACCTGGGACGAGTTCTTCGTTGCGGCCGACAAGATCAAGGCGGCCGGTTTCACCCCCGTGGCCCATGGTGGTCAGCCCTGGCAGGACTCCACCATGTTCGAAGACGTGGTGCTAGGCGTCGGCGGGGTGGACTTTTACCGCAGCGCCTTTGTCGACCTGGACGCCGACGCGCTGAACAGCGACACCATGATCGAGGCGCTGGAGATCTTCAAGCGGATCAAGCAATACACCGACGAGGACGCCTCGGGCCGCGACTGGAATCTGGCCACCGCGATGGTCATCAACGGCAAGGCCGGCATGCAGTTCATGGGGGACTGGGCCAAGGGTGAGTTCACCGCCGCCGGCCAGGTGCCGGGCAAGGACTACCTATGCGTGCCGGCCCCAGGCACCGACGAACGACTTCACCTTCAACATCGACAGCTTCGTGATGTTCAGCCTCTCCGGCGATGATGCCGGAAAGGGGCAAGAGAATCTGGCCGTGACCATCATGAGCCCGGAATTCCAGGAGATCTTCAATCTCAACAAGGGTTCCATTCCGGCCCGACTCGACGTCGCTATGGACAAGTTCGACGACTGCGCCAAGAACTCCAACCAGGACTTCATCAAGAGCGCGGAAGACAACACGCCTGGTTCCAAGCATGGCCCACGGCATGAGCACCTTCTCCTCCGTGCAGGGTGCCATCTTCGACGCGGTCACGCAGTTCTACAACGCCGATGGCATGACCGCCAAGGAAGCTGCCGCGAATATGGTCAGCGCGGTTCAGGCCGCCCGTTATTGAAGGGTGAAGTCTGAAGTTTGAAGGGTGAAGTCCCGGGGGCATCGGCCGCGCCTTGGACGGCGCGGTGGATGCCGGGCTGCCTCCTATCCGCTAATCGCAACTCTCCTGCGGGGAGAGGGGGACATCATGAGCCGTTCAGACCCGCGCGCTGGCGCTCGCACCTTGGAGGCATGGCTGCCCAAGCTGGTCGTGGCACCCACCTTCGTGGCCGCACTGGTCTTCATCTATGGGTTCATCGCTTGGAACGCGGTGGCTGTCTCTGAGCGCCATCGCGCATGTTGCCCAAGTACGAGTGGGCCGGCCTGCTCCAGTATGAAAAGCTGTTCGCCAATGACCGCTGGTGGGTGGCAGCCGAGAACCTGATGATCTTCGGCGTGCTGTTCATCGTCATCTGCATGGCCCTGGGCCTGCTGCTGGCGATCCTGCTGGACCAGCGCGTGCGCGCCGAGGGCGCGATTCGCACCATCTACCTCTATCCGATGGCGCTGTCCTTCATCGTCACCGGCACCGCCTGGAAGTGGATACTGAACCCGGAGCTGGGCCTTCGAACGCATGGTCCACGAGCTGGGCTGGACCAGCTTCAGCTTCGACTGGCTGGTGAACCCCGACATGGCGATCTATACGGTGGTGATCGCCGGGGTCTGGCAGGCCTCGGGCTTCGTCATGGCGCTGTTTCTGGCCGGGCTGCGCGGCATCGACGACTCGATCATCAAGGCCGCCCAGGTCGATGGCGCGAGCCTGCCGACCATCTATCGGCGGATCATCATCCCGAGCCTGCGGCCGGTGTTCTTCAGTGCCTTCATCATCCTGACCCACATCGCCATCAAGAGCTTCGACCTGGTCATCGCGCTGACCGGCGGCGGCCCCGGCTTCGCCACCGATCTGCCGGCCACCTTCATGTACACCTTCGCCTTCACCCGCGACTCGATCGGTCTCGGCGCCGGCGGCGTCGATGATGATGCTGATGGCGGTCGTGGCGATCATCGTCCCCTACCTGTATTCGGAACTGCGAGGCACTCGTCATGGCTGATTCCATCGACCGTCACCGGCCCCGGTGCAATCGCCTCGGCCGGTCTGATCATCTACGCTCTGTTGCTGCTGGCTGCCTTCTATTTCCTGCTGCCGCTGTTCGTGATGATCACGACCTCGCTGAAGGCGCTGGACGAGATCCGCACCGGCGACCTGCTGTCACTGCCGTCGGAGCTCAACTTCGACGCCTGGGCCAAGGCCTGGGGGACCGCCTGTACCGGGGTCAGCTGCGACGGCCTGAACGGGTATTTCTGGAACTCGGTGCTGCTGGCCGTGCCCGCGGTGCTGATCTCGACCTTGATCGGCGCCTTGAACGGCTATGTGCTGACGCAGTGGCGCTTCCGCGGCAGCCAACCTGTTCTTCGGCCTGCTCATGATCGGCTCCATCATCCCGTTTCAGGTCGTGCTGCTGCCGATGGCCGCACGCTGGGATCATTGGGTCTGGCGGACTCGACTGCCGGGGCTGATTCTGGTGCACGTCGTCTATGGCCTGGCCTTCACCACGCTGTTCTTCCGCAACTTCTACGTGACCATTCCGGAGGAACTGGTCAAGGCGGCGAAGATCGACGGCGCCGGGTTCTGGACCATCTTCTCGCGCATCATCCTGCCGCTGTCGACGCCGATCATCGTGGTCTCCGTGATCTGGCAGTTCACCCAGATCTGGAACGACTTCCTGTTCGGCGTGGTGTATCTCGTCCGGCGACAGTCAGCCGATCACGGTGGCGCTGAACAACCTGGTCAACACCACCACCGGCGTCAAGGAATACAACGTGGATATGGCCGCCGCGATCATCGCCGCGCTGCCCACGCTGTTCGTCTACGTGGTGGCGGGCAAGTACTTCGTGCGCGGTCTCACGGCCGGGGCGGTCAAGGGTTAAGCGCAGGCGAGTCACCCATGCATGTCATTCGAACGCAACGGTCTAACGATACGATGTCGGAGCAGCAAGGGAGCCTTTCGCGTGACGTGCGCAGTCCACGATCGTTCTCAAGGGCATCGACATCGAGATCGAGCCCGGACGAGTTCCTGATCCTGGTCGGCCCCTCGGGCTGCGGCAAGTCGACGCTGCTGACATGATCGCCGGGCTGGAGACGGTGACCAGCCGGCAGAAATCCACATCGACGACCGCGACATGACCCATCTGAGCCCGAAGGACCGGGACATCGCGATGGTGTTCCAGTCCTACGCGCTGTACCCGAACATGACCGTCCGCAAGAACATCTCCTTCGGCCTGGAGATCCGCAAGGTGCCCAAGGACGAGCGCGAGGCGATCGTCGGGCGCGTCGCCGAAGATGCTGCAGATCGAACACCTGCTGGACCGCAAGCCGTCGCAGCTCTCCGGTGGCCAGCGCCAGCGGGTCGCGATGGGCCGGGCGCTCGCGCGCGATCCGGCGCTGTTCCTGTTCGACGAGCCGCTCTCCAACCTCGACGCCAAGTTACGGGTCGAGATGCGCACCGAGATCAAAGCAGCTGCACCAGCGAACCGGCACCACCATCGTCTACGTCACCCACGACCAGATCGAGGCCATGACGCTGGGCGACAAGCATCGCGGTGATGAAGGACGGCGAGGTGCAGCAGTTCGGCAGCCCGCAGGAGATCTACGACAATCCGGCCAATCTGTTCGTCGCCGGTTTCATGGGCTCGCCGTCGATGAACTTCATCCCCTGCGAGGTGACGCAATCCGACGCGGGCATCGGGTTAAAGCTGGAAGGCGAGGACGGCAGCTTCGTGCTGCCGGTTCAGGACCGAGCACAGGCGTTGCAACCCTGGCTGGGCAAGACGCTGACCCTCGGCATCCGGCCCGAGCAGATCACGCAGCCCGGCGCCGAGCAGAATCCGGACAATAGCCACATTGCCTCCTGCAAGATCGCGATGATCGAGCCCACGGGCCCGGATACCCTGGTCTTCATCCGGCTCAACCAGACAAAGGTCGTCTGCCGCGTCCATCCGGGAGCGGCCGGCAGCCCCGGAAGCACCATGGATCTGGCCTTCGACATGTCGAAAGCGGTGTTCTTCGATCCCGACGACGAACACCGGGTGGCCTGATGGCGGGTCGCGGGCACAGTCAGCCGCAGCAAGCCTGAGTCCGCCGGGGTAGGCGAACTGTTCCAACAGCACGATGCGCCTCACGGAACATGACGAATGCCGGAGCTAATACTCCTGCCCCTGCGGATGTACCGTCAACTCGTCGATCATCTGCGCGCCGGGCTGCTCGATGACGCTGACGATCAACGCCGCCAACTGATCCGGTTGCAGCGCGCCGAAGGCGTCTTGACTGCCCTCGACGGCACCGTTGAAGCAGGTGTCGATGACCCCGGGGTTGATCAGCGAGACCTTGACGCCGCGGGCCTTGACCTCCGTTGCGAGGCCCAGCGAGAAGCCGCGCAACGCAAACTTGGTGGCCGAGTAGACGACCATGTTCGGGATCGAGCGCGTGGCCAGGTCGGATGCGATGTTGACGATGTGCCCGCTGCCGCGCTCCAGCATCCCGGGCAGCAGGTGCTGGGTCAGGTGCACGACGCCGCGCAGATTCGCGTCGATGATGGCGTCGTGCTCGGTAAGGCTGTGCTCCAGGAAGGGCTTGTAGGAGCCGATACCGGCATTGTTGACCAGAACGTCGACACCTCCGCGGTCGTGGATGCGCTCTGCGGCGGCGGCGATGGCGCTGCTGTCGGCCAGGTCGCAGACGATGGCCTCGCAGGTCACGCCCTGCCCGCGCGCCTGCTCCGCCACCTCCGCGAGCTGCTCGGAGTTTCGCGCCAGCAGCAGGAGCCGGGCGCCGCGCCCGGCGAACACCAGCGCCAGTTGGCGGCCAAGGCCCCGGCTCGCGCCGGTAATAACCGCGGTTTTGCCTTTCAGCTTCATGATGGTCTCCTGGTGTCGTTGGACGGGATGGCGGGTTGGGAGTCAAGCCGGATTTGCTCGCGAGGCTCATCCAATGGCCTGATCCGGCTGGATGAATGACCTGTCATGCTTGACGACCTGGAAGCTCTGTTTCGCGGTATCAAACCACAGCGGACTGCCTGCTCGCCACGGCCCGCCATCATGCGCGCAAACGCCGAGTCCTGTCGTTCCGGTCGCCGCCGCCGATACGCTGCGCTATGCTTGGCCCCGGATCGCCGATCGCAGTATCAACAGTGCGGCGGGTGCGGACTTCAGCGGTTGGATTGCGGAGGAGACTGATCGTCTTCAATACGGCTGGGCGTCGACCGTCGCGGCCTCCCGCTTCGGTGAGCGCCGTTTCAGGCCGGACATGCGGTGCAGCGAATCCAGTGACATCGCGGCCGCTGCGTCTCGGCTACACTTCGCCGCGGACTAAGCGCACCGCACCAACACACAAGCGCCGACCCAACGGCGCGGACAATCATCCCGATTACCATCGGAACAGGAGGACATCGCGTTGGCTTCACTCATCCTGAAGGCGCCGCTCGACGGCGTCGTCGTGCCGCTGGAACAGGTTCCAGACCCGGTCTTCGCGCAGAAGATGGTCGGCGACGGCGCTGTCCATCGATCCGATCAGTCAGGTGCTGACGGCACCCTGCGACGGTCGCGTAACCCAACTGCACCGGGCCCATCATGCGGTCACGCTGACCACGGACGACGGCATCGAGGTGATGATGCACATCGGCCTCGACACCGTGAATCTGAAGGGCGAAGGCTTCGTCGCCAAGGTCGCGGAGGGCGATCAGGTCACGACCGGCGATCCGCTGATCGAATTCGACGCGGATTATCTGGCGACCCATGCCAAGAGCCTGCTGACCCAGATCCTGGTGACCAATATGGAGCGGGTGTCGTCGCTAGCGCCCGCCAGCGGCTCGGTCCGGGCCGGCAGCGACGACTTCCTGACCATCCAGACCATCGCTGATACCGGCGCCGACGGCCGAGGCCACGGGCCGCACCGTCAGCTCTCAGGCGATCCTGATCCCGAACGCCACCGGCCTGCACGCCCGCCCGGCGGCGGTGCTCGCGAACCTGGCCAAGCGCTTCAAGTCCAAGTCCTGCTGACCCGCGGCGACGATCGAGGCCAACGCCAAGAGCGTGGTCTCCATCATGGGCCTGGAGATCGCGCAGAACGACAAGGTGGTGATCGTCGCCACCGGGCCGGATGCGGACGCGGCCATCGCCGCCATCGCGCCGCAGCTCGCCGCCGGACTCGGCGACGAGGGCGCGGCGCCCGCTCCGGCGCCGGCGACCACCGAGGCGGACCCGCGCCAATGCACCGGCGCCGCGACCGCGCTCGGATGATCCCAACGTGCTGCTCGGCGTCGCCGCGTCGCCGGGGCTCGGCGTCGGCCGGGTGTTCCAGTTGCGCCGCGACGAGATCGATGTTCCCGAAGCGGCGGACGGCGAGCCCCGTGTCGAGCGCCGTCGCCTGGAGGACGCCGTCGAGCGGGCCAAGAACGAGCTGGAGTCGCTGCAGACGGAGCTGCGCGCCAAGGCGGACCCGGCCAAGGCCGCCATCTTCGCCGCCCATCAGGAATTGCTCGAAGACCCGGACCTGATGGAGATCGCCGAGAGCGCCATCGCCAAGGGCAAGTCCGCGGCCTTCGCCTGGCAACGCGCCTACAGCACCCACGCCGATCGGCTGTCGAAGCTCAAGAACGAGATCATGGCCGGGCGCGCCGTGGACCTGCGCGATGTCGGTCGCCGCGTGCTCGGCATCCTGACCAATCATCCCACCGAAGAGCCCGAGATCCCGGCCGACAGCATCCTCATCGCCGAGGAGATGTCGCCGTCCGACACCGCCAAGCTCGACCCGACACGGGTGCTCGGCTTCGCCACCGTCGGCGGCGGCGCCACCTCCCATGTCGCCATCCTGGCCCGCTCGCTGGACATCCCGGCGGTGGCCGGCATCGAGCCGCGCGCGCTGGACCTGGCCAACGGCACCCAGGTGATCCTGGACGGCGGCACGGGCCGGACTGCGCATCGATCCGGACCCGGCCGAGGTCGACCGCATCCTGACGCTGAAGCACAAACTGGCCGAGAAGAAACAGGCGGACCTGGCCGCGGCGCATGAGCCGGCGACCACCACCGACGGCCATCGCGTGGAGGTGGTCGCCAACATCGGCGGTCTCGACGACGCCAAGCAGTCCGTGACCCTCGGCGGCGAGGGCGTCGGCCTGCTGCGCTCCGAGTTCCTGTATCTGGAGCGCCAGAGCGCACCCACCGAAGACGAGCAGACGCAGATCTACGCCGACATCGCCACGGCGCTGGACGGTCGGCCGATGATCATCCGCACGCTCGACGTCGGCGGCGACAAGCCGCTGCCCTACCTGCCGATGCCGCGCGAGGAGAACCCCTTCCTCGGCATCCGCGGCGTGCGCATCGGGCTGGAGAAGCCGGAGCTGCTGCGCACCCAGGTGCGCGCCATCCTGCGCGCGGCCAAGGGCCATAAGCTGCGCATGATGTTCCCGATGATCGCGACCATCGACGAGATCCGCTCGGTGAAGGGCCTGGTCGATGGAAGAGCGCGCCAAGGTGCCCGACGCCGATCAGGCGGAGAACGCGGTCGAACTCGGCATCATGGTGGAGGTGCCGTCGACCGCGGTGATGGCCCGGCAGTTCGCAAAGGAGGTCGACTTCTTCTCCATCGGCACCAACGACCTGACCCAGTACACCCTGGCCATGGACCGCGGCCACCCGAAGCTCGGCGCCAAGGCCGACGCGATGAACCCGGCCGTGCTGCGGCTGATCAAGCAGACCGTCGACGGCGCCCATGCCGAGGGCAAATGGGTCGGCGTCTGCGGCGGCATCGCCAGCGACCCGCAGGCGGTCGCGATCCTGGTCGGCATCGGCGTCGATGAGCTGTCCGTCAGCGTCCCGGCCATCCCGGCGGTCAAGGCCGAGGTGCGCACGCGCTCACTCGCCGAGTGCCAGGCCCTGGCCGAAAAGGCCCTGGCCTGCGACACCGCCGCGGAAGTCCGCGCGCTTGTGCCCACCGAGTACTGATCCCAGCGAGTACTGATCAAGGAGATGCCACGATGAATCTGAAAGCAACCTGGGACGGCGCCTTCGCCAACCTGCAAAAGATCGGCAAGGCACTGATGCTGCCGGTCTCGGTCCTGCCGGTGGCGGGCATCCTGCTCGGCGTCGGCAGTTCCATCGCCGGCGCCGACGATCTCGCCCCCTGGCTGATCAAGATCGGCGAGATCATGGCCGCCTCCGGCGGCGCGGTCTTCACCATCCTGCCGCTGATCTTCGCCATCGGCGTCGTGCTCGGCTTCACCAAGAACGACGGCGTCGCGGCCATGGCCGCGACGGTCGGCTATTTCGTCCTGATCGCCGCGCTCGGCGTCATCGGGCTGATGTTCATCGACTGGATGGCGCCGGCCGAACCCTTGGGGCTCAAGGACGGCAACAGCGCCTATGTCGAATACGACGCCGCCCGCGAACGCTTCATCTGCCTCGATGCCCAGGGACGCACCCTGAGCAAGGTCCGGCTCGAAGAAGTTGCGTCCGACGGCGGCGAGGTCGCAGCATCAGCTGCGGCGACGGCGATGCTGCCGTGGTGGTGCCGTTCTCGATCCAAGAGGTGGAGGAAGGCGGCGGCGCGCTGGCAATGTATCAGGACAGCACCGGCAACGCGGTGCCCTTCCCGGTCGCCAAGAGTCGCGCCGAGATCAAGAAGATCTTCGGCATCGAATCCATCGACACCGGCGTCTTCGGCGGCATCCTGATCGGCCTCATCGCCGCCGGGCTATTCAACCGCTATTACCGCATCCAGCTGCCGGCCTATCTCGGCTTCTTCGCCGGCAAGCGCTTCGTGCCGATCGTCGTCTCGTTCGCGGCCATCGGGCTGGCGGCGATCCTGGCGGTGATCTGGCCGCCCATCGGCGGCGCCATCCGCACCTTCGGCGACTGGGCCGCCTACGGCAACCCAGCCGCGGCGGTGACCATCTACGGCGTCGTCGAGCGCATGCTGCTGCCCTTCGGCCTGCATCACATCTGGAACGTGCCCTTCTTCTTCGAGGTCGGCACCTACATCGACCCGGATACCGGCGAGGCCGTGCACGGTGTGCTCAGCCGCTTCTTCGCCGGCGACTACGAGGCGGCCATCCTCGGCGGCGGCTTCGTGTTCAAGATGTTCGGCCTGCCCGCGGCGGCGCTGGCCATCTATCACACGGCCAAGCCGGAGAACAAGGCGCGCGTGGCCGGCATCATGGGCTCCGCGGCGCTGACCTCGTTCCTGACCGGCATCACCGAGCCGCTGGAATTCGCCTTCCTGTTCGTCGCGCCCTTGCTGTACGCGGCCCATGCGGTCCTGGTCGGCATCGCCTATCTGGTCACCTACCTGCTCGACGCTCGGCTCGGCTACAGCTTCAGCCACGGCTTCATCGACTATGCGCTGTACTGGGTCAACAACATCAAACCCTGGATCATCCTGATCCTGGGGCCGATCTTTGCGCTGGTCTACTACGTCGTCTTCCGCACGCTGATCCTGAAGCTCGACCTGAAGACACCGGGCCGCGAGGAGGCGGTCGCAGATGCCGAAAACTTCAAGGACATCATCGCCGACGACTACGCCAAGGAGCTGGTGCTGGCCTTCGGTGGCAAGAGCAACATCGCCGGGCTGGATGCCTGCATCACGCGCCTGCGCGTGGAGGTGAGCGGACATCGGCAAGGCCAACCCGGACAAGCTCAAGGCCATGGGCGCCGCCGGCGTGGTCATCGTCGGCAACAACATGCAGGCCATCTTCGGACCCAAGTCCGACAACCTGAAGACCGACATGGAAGAGTACCTGGCCCACGCCGGCCCCGAGGCGGAACTGCCGGAAGGCGCCGCGGCACCCAAGGTCAGCTACAAGGCCGACGAGCTCCGTCCCCGCGCCCGCGATCCGCTGGCACCGGAGAAGGCCCGCGCCATCCTCGCGGCGCTGGGCGGTGCGGAAAACGTCCAGCAGACCGAGTCCGCGGCCGAGACGCGCCTGCGCGTCGCGGTCGGCGACGGCACCAAGCTGGATGAGACCGCGTTGACGGCGGCGGGCGTGCAGGGAATCCTGCGCCTGCCCGACAACGTGCTGCACCTGATCGTCGGACTCAATGCCGATCAGTACGCGGCGGAGATGAAGGCTGCGATGGCGGGTTGAGGTGCGCTTAGGCGTCCGCCAGCGGGCGCCGCTCAGCTGCGGGCATGCTCGGAGGCGCGGCGGACCTGCTCCGCGGTCGGTCGCACGCCCGTGTAGAGGGCGAACTGTTCCACCGCCTGCAAGGTGACCACCTCGGCCCCGGTGATGACGGGCTTGCCCGCCGCCCTGGCATATTGGATGAGCGGCGTTTCGGGCGGCACGGCAACCACGTCGAGCACCACCTCAGCCTGATCGATGACCGCTGGGTCGCAGGCCAAGGTTGTGGCTTGCGGGCCACCGATCATGCCAATGGGCGTCGCGTTGATCAGGAGGCCGGGCCGGGCATCGCCAAGCTCGCTCCGCCACTCGTAGCCGTTGACCTGCGCCAGCGGTCTGCCCGTGGTCTCGTTACGGGCCAGGATGACGCCGTCGCGGAAGCCTGTGTTCCCATTCGACTTGGAATTTCGGCTGGCCCAAAACCGAAAACGTCGTTGCGATGGCGGTCCATTCTGGAAACCGCTCAAATGTCCGCGCCGATGAACCGATAACCAACGCCGGGCTCCGTGCGCAGGTAACGCGGATCATTGGGGTCATCACCGAGCTTCTGCCTGAGCTTGCCGATGACGATGCGCAGATAGTGGGTATCCTCGACATGCGTTGGCCCCCAGATTTGACGCAAGAGCTGCGATTGCGTCACGACGCGCCCGGAATGACCGATCAGCGCTGCCCAGCACGGCGAACTCCTTACGCGTGAGATGGACCGGAGCCCCGTTCCGGCTGACCAGCCGCCGACCGAGATCGACGGTCAAGTGGCCGTCGGTGAAAACGGTTTCGCCCGTCGCCGTCGGCTCGGGCTGCGCGCGCAGCAGGTTCCGCACGCGCGCTAGAAACTCCTGGATGCCAAAGGGCTTGGTGACATAGTCGTTGGCGCCGCTGTCCAAGGTCAGCACCTTCTCGGTCTCACTGTCGCGGACCGAAAGGACGATGACGGGCACCGATGACTTGGCCCGAAGCTCTGCAAGTAGGGTCTTGCCGTCGGCGTCCGGCAGGCCGAGGTCGAGTACGATGAGGTCGGGGGTCTGGGCCATCGCAACACGGATACCCTCGGCGGCACTCGCTGCTTCCGCAACCGCGTACCCCTGACTCTTCAGGCTGATCCGCAGGAAACGACGGATCTGCGGTTCGTCGTCGATGATCAGGATCTGCGCATCAGCGCCAGCATCATTCATGTGCCTGACTCCCATGCACCTGACTCCAGCTCCGCCGGCGCCTCGATCAGCGGTAGATGAACAACAAAGGTCGTGCCCCGCCCGTTGGGGCCATCCATTACCTCGATGCACCCGCCATGGGCGCCGATCATGCCGCTGCAGATGGCCAGCCCCAATCCGCTTCCGTGCTTGCCGCGGTCGCCGTCGCGACCGGTGTAGAACATGTCGAAGATGCGGGTGCGCTCGGCTTCGGCAATGCCTGCTCCCTGGTCGGAGACGCTGACCCTGAGCGCATCGTCCGCGCGGCTTGCCGTCAGCCGGATCTCGCTGTCGCTGGGCGAGAATTTTGCGGCATTCTCCACCAGATTGACCAGGGCTTGCTCGATCAGCGCCGGATGGACGTAGAGCAAGGGCAGGTCCGGTTCAATCACGCGGATCACCCGGTGACTGCGAAGCGCATCGCGCAGTCGCCGCAGGACCGCGCCGAGAATGTCGTCGATGCCGACCCAGTCGCGTTCCAGCTTGAGGCTGCCATGGCCGAGCCGGGTCATGTCGAGCAGATTCTGGATGTAGCGGTCGAGCCGTTCGCCTTCGCTCAGCACCGCCTCTAGCAACTCGTCGCGATCTTGGACGGAGAGCTGCCGATCAAGTGCGCGCAGGCTGCTTGCGGCGCCGATCATCGAGGCCAGCGGCGTACGTAGATCATGGGAGACCGAAGAGAGCAAGGCTGCGCGCAGGCGTTCGGTCTCCTCGCCCAGGCGTGCCTGCTGCAGATGATCCGTCAGACGGGTCCGCGCCATCGCCAGGGTGGCATGGGCGATCAGGCCGTCGAGTGCCGTCAGTTCGGTGGCTGTCGGCGGCGGCTGTCCGCGATAGGAGATGCCGATCACACCGAAGCACTCCTCTTCCAAGCCCAGCGGTAACAGACGCCAGTCGAGTTCGGCCTGGGTGGTCGTTTGCCGCCCGCAGGGACGGCGATGCCGATATGCCCAGTGCGGCCGCGCGACGAATCCTGTCATCCAGGCTCGGTTCTGGCTCCGGCTCTGGCTCTGAGCGGGCGGCCAGGACCAGCGGCTGGCCCTCTTCTTCGGGCGCAAACAGGACGACGGCGAGGCGCATGTGCTGACTGAGCACCCGCACGGTCTCGCGCTGCACCTCAACCAGGTCCGGAAGCCCGGCGAGCCGACGACCGAGGTCGAGCAGCACCTGCGCCCGATCATTGGCGGCGCGCAGGGCCAGCATCTGTCGCCGCAGCCGCGCCGCCACTTGACCGCCGATCAGGCCGACCAGCAGAAAGAAACCGACCGTCAGCAGCTCATCGGTGTGCTGTATGCGGAGACTGTAGTGCGGCTCGGTGAGAAAAAAATTGTAGGCCAGCGCGCTCAGCAGCGCTGTTAAGAGCGCCGGCAGCGGGCCGGTGCGCACCGAGACCCACAAGACGCCGATCAGAAACACCAGCGAGAGGTTCGCCAACGGCAACCAGGGGTGGACCAGGAGCGCGAGGGTCAAGGCCGCGACCATGACCGATGCGGCGAGGAGATAGTCGGAAACCGGTCCCGGGTCGGGCTTGCGATCCATTCAATTTCGCCAGTACGCGGGGAGGAAGAGGATCAGCAGCGTAAAGATCTCCAAGCGTCCGGCCAGCATGCTGAACACGGCCAGCCATTTGACGACCGGATCGACTGTCGTGAAGTTCGACGCGACCTCGCCGAGCCCTGGCCCCAGGAGATTGATCGTGGCGACGACGGCGCCGAAAGCGGATTCAAGATCGAGACCCGCCGCCATCATCGCGACCGTGAGCAGCAGGGCGGTCACGATGTAGAGCACATAGAAGCCCCAGACTGAGAAAAGGATTTTATCCTCCACTGGTCGGCCGCCAATCTTCACCACGGTGAGCGCCTGCGGATGCGCGAGCTGGAACAGTTGCCGCAGGCCCATCTTGCCCAATAGCATGATGCGCAGCACCTTGATGCCGCCCGCCGTCGAACCGCCGCAACCGCCGGTAAAGGATAGGATGACCAGCACCAAGGGGATGTATAGCGGCCAGGCGGCGAAGACGGTCGTACCGAAACCGGTGCTGGTCAGAATCGAGGCGACCTGAAAGGCCGCGTAGCGCAATGATTCCCAGGTGTTCTCATAGGCGCCGGTCCAGTACAGACTCGCCGCGATGAACAGCGAGGCACCGAGGAAGATCAATCCATAGACTCGAACCTCCGAGTCATGGCCGTAGATACGCGGGTCGAGCTTCCGCCAGGCAAGAAAATGGATGGCGAAATTCACGCCCCCAGCGAGCATGAAGACGATGGCGATCAGCTCAATGAGCGGGCTATCGAAGTAGCCCAGGCTGTCGTCATGGGTGGAGAAGCCGCCAGTCGCGACGGTGCTGAATGCATGGCCGATGGCGTCGAAGACGCTCATGCCGGCGGCCCAGAACGCCAAGCCGCAAACGGCGGTCAAGCCAAAATAGAGCGCCCAGAGCACGCGCGCGGTCTCGGCGATGCGCGGCGTCGGTTTCTCGTGCTTTGTGACCCCGGATGATTCCGCCCGGTAGAGCTGCATACCGCCCACCCCCATCAGCGGCAAGACCGCGACGGCGAGCACGATCACCCCCATCCCGCCGAGCCACTGGATTTGCTGACGATGATAGAGTATCGAGGGTGGCAGTTGATCCAGGCCGAGGATGACGGTCGCGCCGGTGGTGGTGAACCCCGAGATGGATTCGAAGACGGCATCGGTAATGGTTAGCTGCAAACCAAATAGGAATGGCATCGCGCCGACCAAGCCGAGCAAGACCCAAAACAACGCGACGATGAAAAAGCCCTCACGCACGGACAAGGCGCTATGCTCGTTGCGGTTCGGAAGCCAGAGCAGCACGCCGAACGCAGCGCACACGAAAAGCGACAGCGCGAAGACCTGCCACTGTCCATCCGCGTAGATTAGGGCCGTGGCGATCGAGGTCAGGAAGCTCAGGCTGTAGATCAGCAGCAGGATCCCGAACAGACGAAGAATAGCGCGCCAATGCATGGGATTTGCGAAGTCCTCGGCGGTGTCGGCCACCCGCGGGCGGTGGTCCGACCAGAACCATGGCCTTCATTATCCCGTTCGCGGCTGCACCTGCCGCGTAAAGCCTACGTAAATTTTGGTTCGGCCTCAGGATGGAGCGGGAAGCCCGTGCTTCCCACTCCTGTGCCGCTGAGGTAGCGCGGCGGCGGCTTACTCGCCGAGCATCTCCTGCTCCAGTGACAGATCGATGCCACAGGCATTGCGCCGGTATCTCTGCGAGAAACCGTCGGCGGTCAAATTTGTTGCAACGGGCGATAGAACAGGTGACGACGCCGACCCTCCATTTGCGCCGGGTCGCGGATTGACGCAATGAGGGTGATCGTGGTTCGTTGCAGACCAGTACGCCGTATCGAACAGCCCAACCGGCCCTGCATGGGAACCACCGACGAATGCGAGCACGGTCATTCCGGTCCGCAAGCAGCAAGGATACAGGCGGGGATGTCCTCTCCGAGGATAAAGGCGGAGTGTCCGCCAGGGGCCGATGCCAGCGCCTAGGGCCAGATGCCGCGCTGCTCGGTCACCAGGGCCAGGCGTTCCAACGTCTCCACCAGCGCCCTGGCGGATAACCGGCCGCTCCAGCGGCCTGTTTGCTGGAGAGGCTGCGCCGAGCGCGTCGAAGTCGTGCGGGGAGCGGCGGCAGACGGCGCTTCGCGGTGTGGCGGATGCGCATTGGTTCGTTGCCAGTGCCGTCAGCCGCGTCGTCACCGGCACCGTCGTTTTCTTCTCGACTGGGTGTTGCTGAAACGCCAGCCCGCCCCGTTCTCAGGCGACCTGCGCCAGCGGCAGGATGATCTCGACGGCGGTGAAGGGTACCGACAGCAGATCGTCATCGCCACGCTCGATCAAACCGAGGGTCTCCAGCCGGGCAAGGTCGGCAGCGCTGTCTCGCCGGGAATGCGGGGCGGGCAGGGCATCGATGAGTGCGGTCGCAGTGCGCGGGCCGGTGCGTCGCAACAGGTCGAGCAGCTCCAGACGTTCCGGCGTGACCTCTGCAAACAGGGTGTGCGCGGATTCAAATTGAAGTCGGAAATCCACCGTCTTGCCGGCACGGGCTTCCGCGAGCTGCTCTGTTGCGGCAGCGAAGACCGCATCACCGCGACCAATCTCGATAATCGCCTTCATTCTTTACCCCATTGTGCGACGTCATGCTGAAAGTCTGACAGCAGTTGATCGACTGTCGTGAAGTTGTAGGTGGACTCGACAGCGCCGAAATGCCGATGATCGCCCTTCCAGCGCTCATTGTCGTAACGCACTCGGCATGCGCCCGGTGTGCCGAAGTACAGCCGATACTTGTAGCAATGCCGACACGGGGGGATCGGCTCGGGCAGCTCCCAGACGACGATCTCGACAATGCTGCCGTCGTCGCGAAGCTGTTTGGCGCTTGCCAAGCGTCTTGCAGGCATGCTGGTCACTTGGGCTGTCGGTGTTGGTGAGGTCCAGGAGCAAGTCGGGGCTTAGGACGCATGTCCAATGGGCTGATCCACCATCGCGCTCGATACCGAGAATCAACGTCGGCCGTCGTTTCTCAACTGCGAGACCGACTTGCCGGGGCTATTCTTTGTGGCTCTCTGTATCTGCGCTTCGGCGCGCTGGCCATGCTGATGCCGATCAGCATCAACGTTCTAACAGCCGCATTGCTCAGTCGGCGCCGGATCTGATCGCTGTGGGACAGCATCGAGAGCTACGGCGGATTGAATTGGCGATGCCGTTCAGAGCGAGATCAAGGCGACCAGCAGTCCAATGAAGAGCGATACCCATGGATAACCAAGCTGTACTCGCCCTTCAGCGCCGCCAGCAGCTGGCCTACGGCAACGGATATTCTTGGAGGAAGACGACCACGCGCTTTACAGAGGTTGGTTAGCCCAGGCCTGTCGATCAAACGGTGTGGAAGTCTGGTCCTACTGCCTGGTGCCAAACCACGTTCACTTGATTCTCGTGTCGCCGATCGGAGCGATGACGCTTAGGGCCAGATGCCGCGCTGCTCGGTCACCAGGGCCAGGCGTTCCAACGTCTCCACCAGCGCCGCGGTGCGCAGGTCTGTACAACTCTTTTCGCCGTCGGGGCAGTCCCGGGGAAAGGCACGCCACCGGGCGACGACGCGGTCGGTGGCATTGTTCATGCGGGCACGCAAGCGGCCGTTGATTTCATCCAGGGGCCAGCTGTGGTGCTCGATGTTCTGCACCCATTCGTAGTAGCTGACGGTGACGCCGCCGGCATTGGCGAGGATGTCGGGCAGTGACGTGGATGCCCTTGGCGGCGAGGATGTCGTCCGCTTCCGGGGTGATCGGCCGGTTGGCGCCCTCGACAATGACCTTGGCCTGGACCCTGTCGGCGTTGCCCGAGTGGATCTGACCGCCGAGCGCGGCCGGGATGAGGATGTCGCAGGGCAGTGCCAGCAGGTCGTCATTGGTGATGCTGCGGCTGCCTGGTAGGCCGACCACGGTGCCGGCCTCGGACTTGTGCATGGCCAGTGCGTCGAGATCGAGGCTGTCGCCGTTCTCCGCCAGCACACCGCCGCGGGAGTCGCTCAGCGCGATGATGTGCGCGCCGCGCTCGGCGAGCAGCCTGGCGGCGACTCGGCCGACCTCACCGTAGCCTTGGATGGCAATCCTTGCGCCGTTGAGCTCGGACAGCGCGGGAACCGCTCCGAGGGTGATGAAGCGCTCGGTGGCCAACACGCAGCCGCGCCCCGTGGCCTCGTCGCGACCCTCGGAGCCCCCCATCTCCAGCGGTTTTCCGGTCACCACGGGCAGGTTGTTTTCGCCCGGGTGCATGTTGTCGTAGGTGTCGTATATCCAGGCCATGGTCTGGGCGCTGGTGTACATGTCCGGCGCCGGAATGTCGGTGTAAGGGCCGATGTTGTCGCCAAGTTCGGCGATGAATCGACGCGTGATCCGGCGTTGCTCACGCTCGCTGAGTTGCTTCGTATCGCAGGTGACGCCGCCCTTGGCGCCGCCGAAGGGTACGCGGATCAGCGCGCATTTCCAGGTCATCAGCGCGGCAAGTGCGCCAACCTCGCTGAGCGAGACCTGCGGATGGAAGCGGATGCCGCCCTTGCCGGGACCAAGCAAACGGTTGTGCAGCACACGATAGCCGACAAAACTCTGTACGCTGCCGTCGTCCATCTCGACGGGAATGTTGACGGTGATGGTGCGCCGGGGCAGGCGTAGTAAGTCCAACAGGCCCGGCTGGATGTGGCTCAGGTGTCGACGCGCCCGCAGGAACTGCTCGCGGATAATGCGCTCAGGCTGCAGCTCATCATCGAGCGCTGTCGGTGGGGTTTGGGTGTCTTGCATCGTGTCGTTTACCGGGTGCCGTAGGGCAGCGGCTCGACGGCATCCAGCTTCCAGATGTCGCGGTTGTACTCGGCGATGGTACGGTCAGACGAGAAGTAGCCGCTGTGAGCGGTGTTCAGGATGCTCATGCGCAGCCAGCGGTCGCGGTCCTGATAGGTCTCGGCGGCCAGTTGTTGGGCACGGCGGTAGCTGTCGAAGTCCGCGGCGGTGAGCCAGGGGTCGTGCGGGCTGCGGATGCCGTTGATGATGGGATCGAAGATGCCATTCTCGAACTGGTTGAAATGCCCCGACTCGAGCAGGCTCATGACCTCCGACAGGGCAGGCTCGTTATTGATGATGGCATTGGGGTCATAGTTGCCCCGGGTGCGTTCGACCTCTTCCGCGGTATAGCCGAACAGGAAGAAGTTGTCCTCGCCGACCTGCTCGCGAATCTCGATATTGGCGCCATCGAGGGTGCCGATGGTGGCCGCACCGTTCATCATGAACTTCATGTTGCCGGTGCCGGATGCCTCCTTGCCGGCGGTGGAGATCTGCTCGGACAGGTCGGTGCCGGGGGCGAGTACCTCCATCACCGACACCCGGTAGTCCGGAATGAACGCGACCCGCAGCAGTTTGTTGACGTCGGCGTCGGCATTGACCACCTTGGCGACGTTGTTGATCAGCTTGATGATCAGCTTGGCTATCTCGTAGCCCGGTGCGGCCTTGCCGCCGATCAGCACGCAGCGCGGTGAGCCGATGTCGGTGTCGCCGCGCTTGATGCGGTTGTAGAGGTGGATCACGTGCAGGATGTTCAACAGCTGGCGCTTGTACTCGTGGATGCGTTTGACCTGCACGTCGAACATGAACTCGGGCGGGAATTCCACGTGGCAGGTGTTGAACACGAGTGTGGCCAGGCGTTCCTTGTTGGCGTGTTTGATGGCATCCCAGCGCTTGCGGAAGGCTGGGTCATCGGCGTAGGGGGCGATACGTTCCAGCTGCGACAGGTCGCGTACCCAGTCGCTGCCGATGGTCTCGTCGAGCAGGTCGCGCAGGCCCTCGTTGCACATCGCGAGCCAACGGCGCGGTGTAACCCCATTGGTCTTGTTGTTGAACTTCTCGGGCCAGAGTTCGAACCAGTCGCGAAACAGGCCCTGCTTGAGCAACTCCGAGTGCAGCGCGGCGACGCCGTTGACCGAGAAGCTGCCGACAATCGCCAGGAACGCCATGCGCACCTGCGGGTCGCCGTCTTCCTCGATCAGCGACATGCGCCGTTGCCGGTCCATGTCGCCGGGCCAGCGCGCGGCGACCTCGGACAGGAAGCGGGCATTGATCTCGTAGATGATCTCCAAAATCCGCGGCAGCAGTTGTTGGAACAGGCGCACCGGCCAACGCTCCAGCGCCTCCGGCAGCAGGGTATGGTTGGTGTAGGCCATGGTGCGAGTGGTGATGCCCCAGGCCTCGTCCCATTCCATCCCATGATCGTCCATGAGCTGGCGCATCAGCTCCGCGACCGAGACCGCCGGATGGGTATCGTTGAGCTGGAAGCAGTTGTTGTCGGCAAATTCGGAGAAGTCGTGCCCGTGCAGCCTGATCCACTCGCGCATCACGTCCTTGATGCTGGCGCTGGCGAGGAAGAACTGCTGGCGCAGCCGCAGCTCCTTGCCGGACTCGCTGGCATCGTTGGGGTAGAGCACCATGGTGATGTGCTCGGCGTCGTTCTTCGCGGCGACCGATTCCGGATAACTGCCGGCGTTGAACTCGCCCAGATCGAACTCATCGGTGGCGGCGGCGGACCATAGCCGCAGGGTGTTGATGGTGTCGTTGTGATAGCCGGGGATCGGGATGTCGTAGGGCACCGCGAGCACGTCGTATGTATCAACCCAGCGCCGCTGCAATCGGCCCTGCTGATCTTTGTACTGCTCGGTGCGGCCAAAGAATTGAATGCGCTGGGTGTACTCCGGACGCTCCAGTTCCCAGGGATTGCCGTCGCGCAGCCAGTGATCCGGTTCCTCGACCTGGCGGCCGTTCTCGATCAGCTGCCGGAACATGCCGTACTCGTAACGCAGGCCGTAGCCCTTCACCGGCAGTTGCAGGGTGGCGCAGCTGTCCAGGAAGCAGGCCGCGAGCCGACCGAGACCGCCGTTGCCGAGTCCGGCATCCATCTCGGCGGCTTCGATCTCCTCGTACAGCAGGCCCATGTCGTAGAGGCTCTTGCGCGCCTCGTCCGTGATGCCGAGGTTCAGCAGCGCATTGCTCAGGGAACGGCCCATCAGGAATTCGAGCGACAGGTAATAGGTGCGTTTGCAGCTGGCCTTGTCGTGGGCGTGGCGGCTGCGCTTCCAGCGTTCCATCAGGCGGTCGCGCAGCGTGATGGCCAGCGCCTTGTACGGGTAGTAGGCGGAGCGGCAGTCGCGGTCGCGGCCCAGTGTGTTCGCGTAGTAGTGCTGGAAGTCCCGCGCGATGCCGTCGGCGTCCATCGACAGGGGCGCCAAGGTGAACAGGTTGTCGTTGGGGGAGCTCTGACTCAGGTCTTTGAACGGGGACATGACGTTACCCTGGGGGTGGCGTATTGGTAAGAATAAGGGCGCGATGCCGGCATCCGCAGTGTTGGATAGCACGAGGCGTGCCGACAGACAGTGTGAATCTGGTTGCTAAGATAACCCGCGCAACACGCGGACGCATCCGTCTTTGCACTCCGCGGCACAGATTTTTTTCGAAAGGGCTGGATAAGCGATGTTGCATCGTTGCACGCGGCCGGTGCGCGGCATGAGACTTGTTCCCTAGCAGGGTGCACGCATCGAGGCGGCGGATTGGCGTTAGTAATAGACAGCCGTGAAGCGCCACCCGAGCAGACCGAGCTGCATGCGCAGGTAGACGGGCGCGTCGTCGGCGGCTCCGATGCGCACAAGAAAACCGTTCGGGGGGGCGTAGAAGGCGTAGCGGACCGCGGGCAGGAAGCCGCGCTCCGCGCTGCCGCGGGTCGCCAGCAACTGGTGCAGCCATTCCAGCGTCACGCTGCGTTCCAGTTTCTCGTTGCCCGGGGCGCGGATGCCCTGTTCGATCCACTCGATGAAGGGGTCTGAAACCTGGCCGATGCTGCTTTGGGTGTCCTTGTTCAGGCGCCGCAGGATCTGATCGCGAACGCTGTCGATGTCGACCAGGCCGGACAGGGCAGCAGGCGGCTCCGCAAGCACCGTCTCGTTTAGGCGCCAGAGATTGACGTAGGGCCAGATCAGCAACAGCGCCAGGCCGAGCGCCAGCACCGTCCCCGCCCGGCGTAGTGACCGCGGCGGGTGGCGGATGCGGCCGACCAGCGCCAGGGACCGCGGTGCCTTCATGGCGTCGTCTCCGACTGCAGCCGTTCGAGTTCCTCGCCAGCGTCGAGCCATTGCGCCTCGACGTCACCGAGCTCGGCATCGACCCGTTGCTTGTCCGCGAGCAGTTGCAGCAGTCGCGACTTGGCGTCGTCGGCGTAAACGGCCGGATCGGCCAGCTTCTGTTCCAGTGATCCCTGCAGCGCTGTCAGCTCCTCCAGGCGTTTCTCCAGACCGTGCAGGCGCTTGCGCAGCGGCTGCTGCCGGGTACGCTGCTCGGCATCGCGTCGGCGCTGCTCCTTGCGCGCGGCAGCGGAGACTTCGATGGGGGCGGCATCAGTCTGGCCGTCGGTGCCTGGTCGCGTCGCGTCGCGGTCCTGATCACGACCCTGATCGCGCCCTTGGCCGCGGCTCTGATTGCGTCCGGCGAGCCAGGCCGGATAGTCGTCGAGACTGCCGTCGAAGGGCTCGATGCCACCGGCGTGCACCAGCAGCAGGGTATCGCAGGTGATGCGCAGCAGGTGGCGGTCGTGGGAGACCAACACCAGGGCGCCGTCGAATTCCTGCAGCGCCTCGCTCAGGGCGTGGCGCATCTCCAGGTCCAGATGGTTGGTGGGCTCGTCCAGCAGCAGCAGATTGGGGCGTTGGTAGATGATCAGCGCCAGCGCCAGGCGCGCCTTCTCGCCGCCGGAGAACGGCGCGATCGGCGCCAGCGCGCGGTCGCCGCCGAAGTCGAAGCCGCCGAGATAGTCGCGCAGCTGTTGTTCCGGACGTTCGGGGTCCAGCCGCATCAGGTGCGCCAGTGGCGAATCGTCCGGGCGCAGATGATCCATCTGGTGCTGGGCAAAATAACCGATGCGAAGACCCTGAGCGCGTGTCAGCTGGCCGGCCAGCGGGGCGAGTTCGCCCGCCAGCAGCTTGATGAGCGTCGACTTACCGGCGCCGTTTGGACCCAGCAGCGCGATGCGTTCGCCGGGGGTCAGGCTAAGAGACAGCTCTCGCAGGATTGGCTTGCCGTCGTAGCCGGCGCTGATGTGCTCCAGCCGCAGCAGCGGGTGCGGCTGGGCGTCCGGCGGGGCGAAGCTGAAGTGGAACGGTGAATCCACGTGCGCCGGTGCGATCAGCTCCATGCGCTCCAGGGCCTTGAGCCGGCTCTGGGCCTGGCGTGCCTTGGTTGCCTTGGCGCGGAAACGGTCGATGAAGCCCTTGACGTGGACGATCTCGCGCTGCTGCCGCTCGAATGCGGCCTGTTGCTGGGAGAGCTGCTCGGCGCGCTGGCGCTCGAACGCGGAGTAACCGCCGCTGTAGAGCCGCAGGCGACCGCGTTCGATGTGGCAGATGTGCTCGACCACGGCGTCGAGGAAGTCGCGGTCGTGGGAGATCAGCAGCAGCGTGCCAGGATAGCCGCGCAACCAGCCCTCGAGCCAGATGACGGCGTCCAGGTCCAGATGGTTGGTGGGCTCGTCGAGCAGCAGCAGGTCCGAGCGGCACATCAGCGCCTGGGCCAGGGCGAGACGCATGCGCCAGCCGCCGGAATAGCTGGAGATGGCGCGGCGCTCGTCGCCGACGGCAAAACCGAGGCCGTGTAGCAGCCGCGCCGCCCGGCTCTCGGCCTCATAGCCGCCGATGGACTCCAGGCGTCCGTGCAGCTCCGCCTGGCGCAGGCCGTCGTCGTCGTGCTCGGCCCGTTGCAAGGCCGATTGGACCTCTCGCAGTTCCTTGTCCCCATCGATCACGAATTCGATGGCCGGGCGCTCGCCGCCCGGCGTCTGTTGCGCCACGTGCGCGATCTGCCAGCCGGCGGGGATGGAGACCGTGCCGCCGTCCGGCGTCAGCTCGCCGCGCAGCAGCGCGAACAGGCTCGACTTGCCGCAGCCGTTGGCGCCGACCAAGCCGACCTTGTGGCGCGGATAAACGCGCAGGTCGGCCGCCTCGATCAGCAGCTTGCCGCCGCGGCGCAGTTCCAATCCGGTGAGTTGCAGCATGCTCAGGCGCTCCGGCCGAGGTTTGACGTGTGTGCGACACCCGGAAGTCCACGGTCCAGCCGTCGATAGCCCACCGCTTCGCTCAGGTGCGCGGTCGAGACCGCGTCGCTGCCGGCGAGATCGGCGATGGTGCGGGCCACCTTCAGGATGCGGTGATAGGCGCGTGCCGACAGGGCAAGGCGTTGTAGGACCTGCGTCAGCAATGCGCGGCCGCTCTCGTCGAGCTTGCAGTCGCGTTCGAGCTCACGCGGGCCGAGGGCGGCGTTCGGTTTGGCGGCGCGTGCCTGCTGCCGTGCGCGGGCGCTTTCGACCCGCGCACGCACGTCGGCACTCGGCTCAGCGGCGGTCGTCGGTGCCGCGGCCAGCCGCTCCGCCGGCAGCCGGGGAACCTCGACTTGCATGTCGATGCGGTCCAGCAGCGGACCCGAGATGCGTGAGCGGTAGCGCGTCACCTGCTCGGCGGTGCAGCGGCAGCGCCCGTTTTCGTCACCGAGATAGCCGCAGGGGCAGGGGTTCATGGCCGCGACCAATTGGAAACGGGCCGGGAATTCGGCCTGACGGGCGGCGCGGGAGATGTGGATGTGGCCGGACTCCAGGGGTTCGCGCAAGACCTCGAGCACGCGCCGGTCGAACTCCGGCAACTCGTCGAGGAACAACACGCCGAGGTGGGCGAGCGAAATCTCGCCAGGGCGCGGGTTACTGCCGCCACCCACCAGCGCGACGCCGGAGGCGGTGTGATGGGGGGCGCGGAACGGCCGCTCGCGCCAGCGCGCGGGGTCGAGGGGCTCGCGGCCGCTGACCGAACGGATCGCGGCGGCCTCGCAGGGCCTCGTCCTCGGACAGCTCGGGCAGGATGCCGGGCAGGCGGTTGGCGAGCATGGACTTGCCGGTGCCGGGCGGTCCGATGAACAACAGGCTGTGCGCACCCGCGGCGGCGATCTCCAGCGCACGCTTGGCGTGCTCCTGTCCGCGCACGTCGGCGAGGTCGTCGTAATCCGGCCGACGACGACGCATGTCCGGGGCGTCGAAGGGTGCGAGCGGCGACTGCCCGTTGAGGTGGTCGCAGACCTGCAGCAGGTGGTCCGCCGGCAGGATCTCCAGCCCGCTCACGAGGGCGGCCTCTTCGGCATTCGCCCGCGGCAGCACCAGCGCGCGACCGGCCTCGCGCGCCGCAAGCGCCGCCGGCAGCACCGCCGAGACCGGCCGCAGTGCACCGGTTAGTGCAAGCTCGCCGACGAACTCGTGCCGCGCGAGTTGCTCGCCGCGGACCTGTCTGGACGCGCCGAGGATACCGATGGCGATGGGCAGATCAAAGCGCCCGCCCTCTTTGGGCAGATCCGCGGGGGCCAGATTGATGGTCACGCGCCCGGCCGGAAACTGGAAGTGACCGTTGATCACCGCACCACGCACGCGATCCTTACTCTCCCTGACCGCCATCTCTGGCAGACCGACGATGGACAGCGCCGGCAGACCGCTGGCGGCATGCACTTCCACGGTCACCTCAGGGGCGCGAATACCGTCGCGGGCGCGGCTGTAGAGAACGCAGAGACCCACGGCAGAAAACCTGAGGCTTCAGCCGAGCCCGCTGGTCTCATCCTCGGCCGCTGCACCTTGTCCGGAGATCGCCTCCAGTTCGGCGACACGCGCCTGGAGCGCGTCCAGCTTAGCGCGGGTGCGGGCCAGTACCGCCGCCTGGACGTCGAACTCCTCGCGTGTGACCAGGTCGAGCTTGCCGAGTCCGGCTTCGAGCGTGGCTCTGAAGCCGCGGTTTAGGTCTTCCTGCAACACCTGCACCCCTTTCGGCATGCTGGCGGAGAGGCGTCGTGCGAGGTCGTCGAGCTGTTTCGGATCGAACATGAGGCATTCCCTCTGCTGGATGAATTGCATGTGACCGCATTATAGAGGTTGCGGCTTCGCGTCGCGCACCAAAAGAGCGCGCCGGTTTGGTGCACGTTCACGCCGTCAGTCTGGGCGTGAATGCCCTATATTGGTGCGCGCACCTGTTGCGTTTGTGCGACTTTCGTGCTCGAAAACGTTGGTTTTGCGGTACATGCCCGTCTTGGCACGACCCATGCTAAAGCTCAAAGACAATCCGCCCAATGCGGTAATGACACGGATCGCGGCGTAGGCGCCGGCAATCCGGGCTCCCAATCCCAACGAGGTAGTAACTAATGAAAGCACATCACATCCGTACGGTCGCCGCGACAGGTGTTCTGCTGTCCGCATCGATGATCAGCATGAACCAGGCCTTGGCCCAGGAC